>JAGBNC010000018.1 GCA_017634595.1 Bacteroidales bacterium | reverse complement strand
GCTTCGGCTGGTCCGCTATCCTTCTGCGCGAAAGCATCTCCTCCACACCTTTGCTGATGGTCGTGTCGATACTTATCGGCGTGGCCCTGGTATTTGCCGTGATGATGCTTTTCAAGTGGCTCAGCGGCATGCAGCAGGCTGGCAATATTGACGTGTTCAAAGCTGCTCCCGGCTGCGAGGGCAAGGTGTACCTGCGCATCCCCGGGGAGCGCGGCGGCACCGGCAAGGTGCAGATTACCATCAACAATTCCGTGCGCGAATATGAGGCCCTCACCGACGGTGACGCCCTCCCTACAGGCGCATCCATCAAAGTGGTTGATGTGCTCAGTGCTGACACGCTTCTGGTGGAACCTCTCGAATCTTTAATCATATAAATAACACAAATTATGTCCCTTTATCTAATCCTTATTCTGGTGGTGGTCCTGTTTGTGACCTTCGCCGCCATCCTTGCACGCTACAAGCGCTGCCCCTCCGACAAGATTTTGGTTATTTACGGTAAGACAGGACGTCACGCTTCCGCCAAATGTATCCATGGCGGCGCGTCCTTCATCTGGCCTGTGTTCCAGAGCTATTCGTTCCTGGACCTTACACCTATCTCCATCGAATGTAACCTTACCAACGCCCTGTCCAAGCAGAACATCCGTGTGGATGTGCCCTGCCGCTTCACCGTTGGTATTTCAACCGAGCCCGACAGCATGACCAACGCCGCCGAGCGTCTGCTTGGCCTCTCTACCGAGGACATCCGCAACATTGCGACCGATATTCTCTTTGGTCAGCTGCGTCTTGTCATCGCTACCATGGATATTGAGGAGATCAATGCCGACCGCGACAAGTTCCTGGCCAATGTGTCCACCAACGTGGAGGCCGAGCTCCGTAAGATTGGCCTCAAGCTTATCAACGTGAACGTCACCGATATACGTGACGAGTCGGGCTACATCGAGGCTCTGGGTAAGGAGGCCGCCGCCAAGGCTATCAACGATGCCAAGAAGTCCGTGGCCGAGCAGAACCGTTATGGTGAGATCGGTAAGGCCGAGGCCGACAGGGACAAGGATATCCGTATCGCCGAGACCACCAGGGATACCCGTATCAAGACCGCCGATGCCAATGCGTTGGCTGTCCAGGGTGAGAACAACGCCAAGATTGCCATTGCCAATTCCGATGCAACCCGTCGCGAGAAGGAGGCGGAGGCCGCCCGTCTGGCTGTAGCCGCCGAGAAGGTGCAGGCAGCAAAGGCTCTGGAAGAGGCGTACAAGAGTGAGCGTGACGCTGAGCTTGCGCGTGCCGAGCGTGAAGAGGCTACCCGTAAGGCCAATGTGGTTGTGCCTGCACAGATTGAGAAGGAGAAAGCTATCATCGATGCTGAGGCTGAGGCCGAGCAGATCCGCCGTAAGGCAAAGGGTGAGGCCGATGCTATCTATGCCAAGATGGATGCCCAGGCACGTGGTATGCTGGAGGTGCTTACCAAGCAGGCTACTGGTTTCCAGCAGTTGGTTGGTGCGGCTGAGGGCGATGCCCAGAAGGCTGTGCTTATGATGATTGCCGACAAGTTGCCCGAGCTGGTCAAGACTCAGGTTGAGGCCGTTAAGGGTATTAATATCGATAAGGTGACCGTATGGGACGGAGGCAAGGGCGAGAACGGTAAGACCGCTACTGCTAACTTCGTGTCTGGTCTTATGCAGTCAGTTCCCCCTCTGCAGGACTTGTTTAAGATGGCCGGTATGGAGCTTCCCAATTATCTGAAGGGCGAGAGCAAGGCTGAGGCAGAGGTAAAGCCGGAGGAAGAGTAAGATGATTATTGTGAACCTGGACGTGATGCTTGCCCGGAGGAAGATGTCCTCCGGGGAGCTTTCGGAGAAAGTGGGCATCTCGCCGGCTAATATATCAATTCTTAAGACGGGGAAGGCCAAGGCGATTCGATTCTCCACCCTTAATGCTCTTTGTGCTGCGCTGGATTGTCAGCCCGGTGATATTCTTGAGTACCGGCCCGATTAGGCCGATGTTCTGAATTTCTTCTGACTAATGTTTGAATATACTTATACCTCCGGGGCCCGTAAATCTTGGGTAAAAGGGCCCCGGAGGTATAAGTATATTCAAAGAACCAAAGAAACAACAGGACCAAATCAGAGTATAGATTCAGTTCTAATGTCATATCAGAACCAAAGCCTCGTATAGATTCGGTGCTGAGGTCAGGTCAGTCTATTCTAAGCACCTGTACCGGTCCAAGGAGGCCGGAGGGGAGGAGTGGGTCGTCGGCCTTGTAGAACTTTATGGGACTGTAGGTTATGGGCTTGGTTACGCCCGGCTGGGCATCACCGATGAGACGGTTGGGCCAGAGGTTAGTGACCCTGACTTCCATCACGTTGCGTCCCTTCTTGACGGCATCGGTGATGTCGGCCCGGAACGGCGGCTTCCACAGGGTCCCGCAGGGTTTACCGTTGATGTACAGCTCGGCTATGTTCTTTACTTGGCCGAGGTCGAGCATGATGCGGCAGCCTTTGCCCATGCGCGGCATGCGGAATGTAGTGGTGTAAGTCGCTGTGCCTGAGAAGTATTTGATGCCGGGCTCGCTGGATTCTGTAAGGTCCTGGAGCTGCTGCATGCGTGTTCCTCCGGGCGCTCCTCGTCCTTCGGTGAAGCTTACTTCCCATGGCCCCTGTATGTCCAGAAGCTGCGTGGTGACGCGCTTCGGCAGCTCGTATGAGGCAGGTGCGGCTTCCCCTTCAGGCTTTCTGAAAACTACAAATACAGCATCGTTGCTAACCAGATCAAGCACCATGGCCGTTCTGCCGTCAACGGTCTTCCAACCGGCGGGCTCCATGCGCCCGTCTTCCGGGTGCCATATTTCCGGAATCATCCCGTTCAGGCGGAACGAGAGCTCAACAAGCCTTGGCTCATAGCTGGAGTTGTTTATCCAATATATTTCCGCTTCGGGGCTGCTGCGGTGTACGAAATACAGGTCACGGGCGTCACCCCAGTCCACATCGGGGCTTATCCCTGCCGCAACCAGCGCGGTGCCGCAGATATTCTTTTCAGATATGAACCAGCTGCGGGCAGCCCTCTGCCTGAGCGACTCGAATTCAGCACTGCTGTCGGAAAGAGACGGGCTGCATTGCGGCAGAGGGCCGCACACGCAAGCTCCCGCCTCGGCAAGTTCCACCAGCTTCCGGAGCATCTTGACACTCATTTTGCGTACCGAAGGGTCGATGCAAAGCACTCTGTAACGCATGCCGGAGGCGGTTTCCAACTCTCCGGCGCCGTTGGTGCCCACTACCGACAGCAGCGCCTCGGGGTTGATGTAATCCCAGTTGTATCCGGCGGGGATGTCGGGCTGGCTGTGTGTGTACAGCGCTGTGATGTTGGTATTCTCGCCGTAGTACCAGAGTATGTCGGCCACGAAGCGTCCCTGCTGCAGCATGTAGCAGCTGCGGGCGAGATAATCAGTCCATGCTCCTGCCTGCTGCGCCCAGCACTCGTGGCGGTTGAACCATTGCCCGTACACGCCCAGGCCGAGGCCCGGGAACTTGTCGTCGCGCGGCTGGTGGGCCGAGTCGTGGATTACGAATCGAGTCACGCCGGAGGCCAGCTCCAGGTCGGCGGTGCGTTTGATGTTCTCGGGGCAGTACGTCCAGGCCTGGCGTTCCAGCCCGATGGAGGTAAGTGATTCGGCAGCAACGCCTTCGGCCTTACCGTAGATATGTGCTACTGAGGCCGATTCGCGTATGTCTGACTGCCCTTCAGGGACCCTGTCCCTGGAGCTTACGGCGCCTGGCACCCACATCTCCGACATGGGCCAGGAGGCACTGCGCTTGATAGACATGCCGTCGGCGTTGAACACGCGCCCGTTGGCGTGGGCCTCGATGTAGCAGCCCTCCATCCCGTACTCGTCGCGCGCAATGGCGCTCATGCGGGCGTAGTTTTCCTGGAACAGTTCGCCGATCGTAAGCCTCCAGTCCCAGAGGAAACGGTCGCTCAGGGCGGAGCTTTGGACTATCGTTCCCGTGATCGCCGGCAGCCAGGGCAGTGCATCGTAGCCCCGGCGCGCTTTGAACTCCCGTAGCAGCTCCGGCGTCCAGTTCTGATACTCAGCCTCATAGCTGTCGGCAAGCAGGTAGCGTATGCTGTTCATCCTGCCGCCAGCCGCATCGCTGAAGAAGCTTATGTAATTGTGAAAGTACCTTGTCCATGCATCCGGGTCGAGCTTATCGACCTCCAGCCCCGTAGCCTCCGGCGATGCCGGATGGTTCTGCTTGCCCGTGAGCGACGCCCCTATTCGCAGCACTCTCCAGCGGCCTTCAGGTACGTCCCAGCAGAGCTTATCGTCTTGCACTAAGTGCGTGATATCCAGTACCTCCGAGCATATATCGCACTGCGGCGCGTCGGGGGTGGGGAATGATTCAATGTCCCATACCGAGCCGAATCCGGCTTTCTCTTCGGCGTGCTGCACCTTTGACACCGTGTGCAGACGGAATTCCGACACGCGTGTGAAGCCCGGAGCCGGGGTTGTGGTCATGCTGGAGTAATGGTACTTGGCGGGGATATTGTGGATTTTCCATCTGAAGAAGCGTCCGCTGACGGGCTCGAAATCAAAGGTTTGCTGGTGGCAGTAACTGTTGTACACAGGAGACGCCACCTGCCAGTGCAGGCCGTCGTTGCTTACCAGCAGCGTGTCGAGGGCTTGGCGCTCCGGAGAATGTGGGCCGCGGCCTGCGTATTCAGTCATGGAAGTCATGGCCTTAATGCATACAGGCTGAGGGAATTCATACTGGATCCAGGCAAATCCGTCGTTGCCGTCGGGGAGCTTGTTGTAGTCGGTGAGGCTGCCGTTGGTGAGCTGCTCAAGGCTGAAGCTGCCGCCGCTGGAGCTGACTTTTGCTCCGAGCTGGGCAAGGGTGCGTGAGGCCTTGGGCTCGCGCACCGCGAGTACGGCTATGTCGCTGTACCAGCGGTATTTGGCATTCCTCTTCAGGTCCTGAAACTGCCCGGTAGTGCTGTATGGCTCCGGGAGAGGCCCTTCGAAGCGGCGTCCTCCTTCAAGGGGCATTTCGCGCCACACGAGCTTTTTCATGGCATCTTCGGGCTTCACCCATGGGCCGCCCGTGGCGCTGAAGCCCGGCGAGCTGGCAATGCTTACTTCCATGCCCAGTGAGTCCGCCTGCCTCAGCATGCCGGCAAATGCGTCTTTCCACTCCGGCGACATATATTCCAGGCGCTTTTCCACTATCTGCGGCGTGGCAAAGTTGGCGTCGAATACGTGGAACCCGGCTATACCGCTCCGATGCATCCATTCGAGGTCTTTGCTCAGACCTTCCGGGGTGATGTTGCCGTTCATCCAGTGCCACCATACGAGCGGCCTGGCTTTGGGCGGAGGAGTGGTAAAGCCTTGCTTAAGGGATGAATAGTCTTGGGCTGAAGCGCAGATGGACAGAAGGCCCAGGAAGCAGATTATGCGGAGGCGGGTTTTCATATCCGTAAAGGTACGAATTTTTTATACATAAAGGCCGGCCACCCCTGGAATGACCGGCCAAAATGCCTGAAGCCCTCGCATAGTCTCAGTGTAACGCTAAACCAATATTCACCCTTTAAATCCATAGATTATTAAAATCTTGCATGAAGTGGCGATATTTTTTTTACTTTTGTAAGTTAAAATAGATATATGAACGATAAGAAATTTAATCTTTGGAATCGTGTGGCGGCTCTTGTGGCGTTTGCCGTATCGGCTGTTACATATCTCCTTACCATAGAACCATCCGCGTCTTTCTGGGACTGCGGCGAGTTTATAGCATCGTCCTACAAACTGGAAGTGGGACATCCGCCGGGAAACCCTGTGTTCCAACTTATTGCGCGCTTCTTTACCATGTTCGGCGACAATATGCACGCCGCTATCCTGGTCAACGCCATGAGCGCAATATGCTCGGCCCTCACCATTTTCTTCCTGTACCTTACAATAGTCTGGCTGACTAAGCGCCTCATCGGCACAGCCACCACCGGAGCGGCTCTTGCCGTCATCGGTTCCGGACTTGTGGGCTCTCTGGCCTACTGCTTCTCTGACACATTCTGGTTCTCCGCAGTGGAGGGCGAGGTGTACGCCATGTCGTCGCTCTTCACCGCCATGGTGTTCTGGGCCATGACCATGTGGTACGACCGTGCCGACCGGCCCCACGCGCTGCGCTGGGTAGTGCTCATCGCCTTCCTCATGGGCCTCAGCATCGGTGTCCATCTGCTTAACCTGCTGGCCATTCCGGCATTGGTGTTCATGTTCTACTACCGCAAGCGCGAGAGCGGCCGCTTCGGCTTCTGGGAGCTTGTCAAGATATTCCTTGTGGGTGTAGTGATACTGGGCTTCCTGGTATTCCTGTACGTGCCCTATCTGCCAAAGATTGCAGCCTACTGCGACCTTTTCTTCGTCAACGTGCTTGGGCTTCCGTACAACAGCGGCGCGGCATTCTTCCTCGCGGCGCTGCTTGCCCTGTGCTTCTGGGGCCTGTTTGCCAGCGAGAGGACGGGCAAGGTGTTTGCGAATACGGTGCTGCTGTGCTTCACCGTCATCACCATAGGCTTCTCGGTGTTCAGTATCGACATCATCCGCTCCTGCGCCAAGACTCCTACCAACGAGTACCAGCCGGACAATGCATTCACGCTGGTGCGCTACCTCAGCCGCGAGCAATACGGCAGCACTCCGCTGATCTACGGACAGTACTACGACGCCCCCTATGACCTCAAGTCTTCTACCTACTGGGCGCCGCTGGACGGCAAGTACAAGAAGGTGGACGGTCCTGTGGATGCCCGCTACAAGGCATCCGGCAAGATGCTTTTCCCGAGGATGTGGAGCAGCTCGCCCGACGGCAAGTACGAAGATTTCTACCGTGCATACACGGGAGGCAAGGGCAAGAAGATTGCCGGTGCCAACGACCGCAAGCCCACCATGGGCGCCAATCTCTATTACTTCTTTGATTATCAGCTGGGATGGATGTACTGGCGCTACTTTATGTGGAACTTTGTCGGACGCCAGAATGAGATTCATTCCCCCACTCCCGGCAACATTTTCCATGGCAATTGGGAGAGCGGCATAGATTTCATCGACGAGTTCCGCCTCGGCGACCAGTCCGGAGCTCCCGCCACCCTGGCCGACAACAAGGGCAAGAACCACTATTACTTCCTGCCGCTGCTGCTTGGACTTCTGGGCCTTTTCTTCCAGTTCGACCGCGACAAACGCGGGTGCTGGCTCACTTTCCTCATGTTCTTCATGACCGGTATCGCTATAGTCCTGTACCTCAACCAGCCTCCTTACCAGGTGCGTGAGAGGGACTATGCCTACGCCGGCTCGTTCTATTTCTTCTGCGTGTGGATTGGCATGGCCGTGGCTGCGCTGTACAGCTGGCTGCAGTCTGCCCTCAAGTCGCGCTACGGCGTGGCTACGGCAGCTGCTCTCACCGCAGCTTGCCTGTGCGTACCTGCCCTCATGGCCTCCCAGAACTGGGACGACCACGACCGTTCCGGACGCCGTACCGCCGTGGAGATGGCCCGCAATTACCTCGAATCCGTGGGCCCCGACGGCATACTCATCACTCATGGCGACAATGATACCTTCCCGGTGTGGTACGCTCAGGAGGTGGAGAATGTGCGCACCGACGTACGTATCTGCAACACTTCGCTGCTCGGAACCGACTGGCATATCGACCAGATGAAATGGGCCTGCAACGAGAGTGCTCCGCTGGCCTTGAGCGTAGGTCCGGAGCAGTACCTCTACGGCACCAACGAATACGTGCCCATCGTGGACAACCGCGAGCAGGAGATGCCCATAGCCGACGTCATGACCCTCTTCCGCCATCCGGAAGTCAAGGTGCCCATGAGCAGCGGCCGCAAGATGGACTACATAGCCTCCAGGAAGATTGTCGTGCCTGTGAACAAGGAGAACGTCATCAAGTACGGCATACTCGACGCTCGTTTTGCCGACATGATTCCGGAGAGCATAGTGCTCCAGATCCCCAAGGGCAAGGATTATCTCACAAAGCCCGAGATCTTCCTCCTCGACCTGCTGAGCAACTACCAGTGGGACCGCCCGTTACACATGCTCAATATGGGCGGCGACCTCAACGTGGGCATCAAGGATTATCTTATGTACGTGGGCTATTCCTACAAGTTCGTGCCCATTAAGAACAAGATAAGCACCACCGACATAGGCTTCGTGGACACTGAGGACCTGTACCACAAGATGACCAATGTGTACAGCTTCGACGCACTTGCCGCCGACGATTGGTTCATAGACAATCAGAATATCTACACCAACCTCGGCGTGATGGCGCCGCGCAGCATCTTCCTCAACTGCGCCAAGGCATTCATGAAGGAGGGGCAGAACGACAGGGCGGTGGAGATGCTTGACCGCAGCTGCGAAGTCATGAGACGCTTCCCGCTGGAGTCTATTCCTCTGAACATGTCCACCAACGACTATCTGGTGATAGGTATGGTGGAGGCGTACTACCAGCTTGGCGAGACCGACAAGGCCCGGGAGCTTGGTGCACAGATGGCTGCCGACTTGCTGGAGAGCGCACGCTTCTATCTGGAGTTCTTTGAGTTCGGCAAGAACGAATTCGACCTGTGCGGAAGCTATATCTACTACCTTGCCGATGTCATGAAGGCCGGCGGCGACAAAGAGATGGCCGACAAGTTCACCGGAGCCTTCTCCAAGCTAATCGACTGGGCTGCAGGAACAAGCAGCGAGCCTGAAGAGGCTACTCAAACGAACTGATATCCACCAATCCGTTGAGGATGGCATAGACCGTAAGACCTGGGGTCGTTTTGATCCCGGTCTTGCGGCTTATGTTTTTACGGTGGGTGATGACGGTGTTGATGGAGATGTTGAGTCGGTCAGCTATCTCTTTGTTAAGGTAGCCGTGGGCCACTTCGGCCAGCACTTCCTTTTCCCGCTCGCTCAGCACTTCGGCGTCTTCGTTTTCCTTTGGTGCCGGAGCTATGAATGTGGGGCTGGGCTCGCGCCCTTCCAGCATTTCCACCAGAGGCACGAGGATGCGGTCTTCGATGTAGGTGTGGTGCTTGAGATCTTCCTGCAAGTGGAAAATGTTGGACAGCACCTCGATGCGCTTCTCGCCGTTGCACTCGGCCGGCAGCGAGTTCATTATCAGGTTCTTAAGGTCCGACAGCGATTCTTCGATGTTGGAGTGGTTCTCCTTGAACACGGATATTGAGAAATTGCTCGGACGCGCTCCTGCGAGCAGGTGCTGTATATAAGGAATGGCGGTATCTTCCTCGTAGGAGAAGTGCTTGAGGAGCTCTTCCTTGTAGCTGTCGAAGAAGTGCCAGATAACCTTCTGCTGTACCTGCGGGGCCGGAGCTATGAGGCTTTTGAGAGATGGGGACAGAAGGCTCAGCGCAGAATCGATATAGTAGTTGTGGGAGCTGTGGAGATAGCGCAGGATGTCGGAGATGCTGCACTGCCTGAGCTCTTCTTCGGTCGGTTTGTAGCCCTTCGACGTGTACACGTTGCATATCAGGATGAACGTGTCGGCATCGAAAGAGTAGCGGGCGCATATTTCTTCTGCCGTGCGCTCGGCAAAGCTTCCGTTAAACTCCAGACGGGACAGGATGCTGAGCAGGTGGTAGTTGGACTCCACCAGCTCTGCCATTTTCATATTCTTGTAAATCTTAGTCATGCCTTTGTGAAAACTCGCAGCCGCAGTAGCTTTGGTTATAGAATCCTTGTTCGCAGATGATTTCGCCGCGCCGTGGCTGCAGGCCGCCTTTGCGCCAGTTCTGGTTCCACCAGAGGACCCTGTCCTCTGGTGGAACCACGTTTGTCGCGAAGCGGCCGGCCTCGTCCACCTGCTCCAGACTCTTCCATCGCGACGACGCCAGGGTGGTGGTCAGCACCGGTAATCCATTCGCGGCAGCATACCCCGCCGCCCGCAGCAAGCGGAACTTAAAGCACCGCAGGCACCTCTCGCCCCTCTCCGGCATCTCTGCCAGCCGCCTCTGCTCACCGGCCTCTGCCTCGCGCCGCCCGAGCACATAATCCAGCCAAGCCTCGTGGTCGTATTCATCGACCACCAGCGGCACGCCCAAAGACTCGCAGTAGCGCCGCAGCTCTGACAGCCGCAGCTCATACTCCTGGTGCGGGACAATATTGGAATTGCTGAAAAACACCGTCGGCCTGAGCCCGTTCTGCAGCAGACACTCAATCACTGCCCCCGAGCACGGCGCGCAGCAGCTGTGAAGAAGTATGTCTTGGTGCCCTCCCGGGACGCTCAGTTGCAACATTTGCGAAATTTTCCACAAAGTTATCAAAAATATTTTTGCTAATTCCGCAAATATGCTTATTTTTGCAGTCCCGATAAATGCGGTAGTGGTGAAATGGTAGACACGCTACTTTGAGGGGGTAGTGGGCATTGGCCTGTGTGAGTTCGAGTCTCACCTACCGCACAAGGAGACAAGTTCGAAAGGGCTTGTCTCCTTTGTTTCTTCTGGCCTGGCGGCCGGAGGGGTCCGGATGTCCGGCCTGAAATTGGCGCTATCGGGCCAAAATGACAGTTTTTCCCCTTGTTTCGGCCCGTGAAAACCTATTTCGGGCCCGCAGAGTTTGGATGACGGCGAAAAAGTTGTAAATTTGAAATGTTTGCAATTACTGCCGGCGCCCCGCCATTTTAAATGTGCCGGATACTTACACAAAGGGAACAATAATTATGTCAGAACAGAGTAAAACAGTTGTCCGCGGAGTTTATGATTCTCCCGAGGAGGAATATGCCCGCACGAACGGGCTTACGTTCATTCACGACAGAATATTGGTGGCACGAGCTCATTTTGAAAATCCCGGGGGGTATGAGAACCGGTTTTACTACCTCTGTTTCAAGGATTCCGGTCAGCCTTATATCCGTAAGGAAATCTATACTCCGGGCATCTCTGCCGGAAGCTGCATGGGTGGAGAATTCGACAAAGATCTGCCGATGGACTTTCTTGTGGATTGTGACCTGGAGAAGTTTTCCGATGAGTTCCCTATGCACTGCTACGAACAGATACTTCAGAACAGTGACCTTGCCGAGTTTATCCGTAAGTGGAACCTCCGCCACGGCGAGGGGGCCTAATCAAAGGCTGCGGGCATAGCGGACAAACTCTCCGGGGCTTTCTAAATATAAGTTTCCGTAGGTGGCGGCGCCTATAATCTTTGTGTGCGATCCCAGTGTGTGGGCGGCGCAGTAAAGGAAAAGGTCCCGAAAGCTGGTGTCTGGGTTCAAAGAAAGATACTCTGTCAGATTCAGGGAGAACCTGTCGCACATCCACATTCGCGCGCTGGAGTTCCAGTGGTCCGCCCATGACATTTCGCCGGCACTGGCTCCGGAAATGCCAAGCACCCCATGGACTCCTTCCACAGGGCGTATGACGGCCTCTCCGTAGCAGGGCTCTACACATATCAGCAGCTTTCGGAATTTCATGCCTCCGACGGTTTCCTTAAGAAGTCCGGCCCCGAAACCATTGCCGGGCGGGTAGTCTCTCCAGCAGAATTCATCTGCTTCACCTGTGGATATGCTACTGCCGTGACCGCTCCAATACAGTAGGACATTCGCCCCGGCATCCTGAGGCAGGACTGTCGGAAGACGTCCGCTTCCCTTGCCCAGCAGAATATCGGTAATGTCATGAGGCGAAAGATCCTTGCTGTCATAATCGACCATGGCGGCAGGCAGGCTGTCGGAACCGCCAAGAAGGTCGGGACTGTCTTCTGCGTTTCGGACTACGCCTCTCTCCGGATTGTTTATATCTGAAGCCATATTCTTGTCGAGCACGAGAATGATATGGTCGTCAGGGAAACCGCCGCTCCGGAGCATCTGATAAATACCCAGCACATCTGCCTGGTGCCGGTAATTGTCAAAACCGCTGCTGCCTTGAACCAGAACGGCATATTGGTCCGTGAGTGCGGGATAATTCGTTACGGTGCCGCCTCCTGCCTGGTCATCGAAATCGGCCCTAGCCTGCTGCTCGCTGTAAAGGTACATCCAGGCCGCATTGGCATCGGAGGTGCGCTTGCCGGAGCCGCCGAAATAGTTGCGGTGATGAATTTTCCCGTCCAGGATCTGCCAGTGGACGTAGGTGGTTGAGGTAGCTGCCGTGTAAGTGTCCTTGTCAAAGCTGATTTCTCCGGAGGCTCCAGCAAAGTGCAGCAACTGCCCGTTCTCAAGGGCATGAAGGTACACTTCCATCGACGTGGCGTTCCAGGCAGCACCGCCGAGTTCGGCCCCGTCGGCATTCATGGTAAGTTTGATAATGGCCTGGTTGACGGACTTGTTGTCGGCGCTGCCTGCAGTGTGAGCCACATAGCAAGCGGCAAAGCCCGAGAGCATAAGGGCATCGTAGAACTTGCATTCTTCAAAGCCCGGCTTGCAGCCGAAGCGGACTTCGTAGCTAAGTTCGAAGCCGGTGGAAGGATCAGCATAGGGGGAAAAGCCCTCATACCCCTGCAGGATTTTCCATGATCGAGGGCCTATGGCATCCAGGTCTTCTTCATGCACTCCCGGGGTGGCGAAGTATGTCCTGTAGCTCGACTTGAATAGCTGCCAATCTTGGTCATTTGCCGGGTCATCAGGATCGTCGCTGTCGTGAAACATCTTCCAGAACTCGTCGTTCATTGCCGCCACCCGGTTGGCCCGGGCAACGTCGTAAACCTGCTTTGCTGTCTCTGCCACGCAGAAGATAGCAGACGCTGCCTTGCTCTGCCCATCCATTATTCTGCGGTAGGCATCCAACTTTGAAAGGAGATCTTCCGTACCTTGATACTGAAGGTTTTGCTGAAGATTGATATCAACCTGAAGCGAATAGAACGGCGCCCAGTAATTGAAGGTCATTCCGTATGCATCATCAGGGGAAAAAAATGCCGCGCAGGGATTGTGGATGATCTTGTCGTAGTACTTACACATAGAAGCATAGCGGCTCATAATCAGCCCGGTGAAAGAGACGTCGCTCTCGGTCAGGGACCATAGGAAAGGATCCCGGTTGATTCTCATGCCGCTGGTTGTCACGGCATACCGGCGTATGACGTCCTCGCTGGTGGCAGTGGGCGTAATGAGCGGTTTGCCGGATCTCTGGCAAGCAGGGGCGAAAGCCGCAAGATTCTCATTTCCGAAAGGGCCGATGATTGCAATCAAATCCTCTCTTACGGCGAGATTGCGGCTCTCAAGGCTGTGGTCAAGGTAGAGACCGGCGGCAGAGGCGGTTTTTTGCCGAACGGTAAGCCTGTTATCCTTTTCCAGGGCCACATTTTCTGGCAGCAGCTCAGGACCCGGGGAATAAATCCGGAGAATTATGCCAAAGGCAACGAAGATATCCTTTATCCAAAATTCGATAAAACAAAGTATGTGGGTGGAGTCGGCGAATGGGACCGTCTGGACAGGGCTGTGGCAATCAATGAAGATGCGGCGCTTTCTTCTGCAAGCTGGGGTATGCTCCAGACAATGGGATACCTTTACAAGAAGTGCGGATGCAATACGGTAGCCGAGTTCGTGGGCAGAATGAAAACCAGCGAGCTGGAACAGCTTAAAGTTTTTGCCGACTATCTGAAATCATCGGCCTCAATGCTTGATGCACTCCGAAAGAAAGATTGGACCACATTTGCCAAGCTTTACTACGGCCCCTCTTATGCTCAAGACAGGTATGTTGAAAAAATTGTGAAAGCTTATTCTTCATATCAGAACCAGTAATATTGGAATAAACAAAAGCGATGAGGCCGGCACTTTAGTCGGCCTCGTATTATTTATCCAGGCCCTGACCGGAGGGCAGCGGAGGCCGCAGCAGGTTGGTCAGAAGTTGGGCGGACCTGCATCAAAAAGGGGCATTATCGCATCAGGTCCGCCCATCAGACGACCAACCTGCCGCACCTAAGAACGTAATTATCGTTATAATGCTTCTGCCGCTCTTCTTATTCTTGAGGATAAGTCATAAAGAGCACCTTTTAGCTGCTCAAGTTCTTCTGTAGAGAACTCTGTTTTGACTCTTCCGTCTGTTCCGTCAAACTTGTGATAGAGCCACGAGGATGATTTTCCAAAATACCTGTTGGATAATTTGGCAATGTTGATGTCAAGGAGGATGTCTTTTAGCGTCTCTTTGATTATTGTATTTCCCATGTCTTAGTGTATTGTTTGTTCCAATAAATATACGACGAAATTTCGTATTATCAAAAAGATTTCTGCCATGTTCGGCCCTTATCTTCCGCACAATAACTGGACTCCTGCTCCCAAGGGTGCCAGCCACCGTGCCCTTGGGAGCACTGCCGGCGCTTCCTGGCTGATTATTGCAATTGCATGACATGAATCCCCAAAAAAAAGTGTACATTTGTAGCTGATTAACAATTAATTATCTTTTCTTATGGAACAGTTGCCCCTTACTTTCGTACAGTCGACGGTCGAGCAGTACATTCAGGAATGCTTCAATCCGGCATTTAACATCTCAAAGATCAATTCTTCCAATGGCCGGCTTGCCTTTACCACCGGCAAAGTCTACTGGCTACCTGATTCTCCCATGGCTATTATAGACCAGGGCTGGGTGATAAATGTATCTGAAATCGAAAGCTGCTCCAAATATGGTTTAGCAGGCTTCGTCATTAAGCTTACCAGCGGCAAGGAACTCCGTTTTACCAACGTAAGCGGGAAGATGCGTGACGGGATTACCGCCGCAATCGAGGCCCATAGGGGCGACGTCGAACCAGCAGAACCAGCAGAACCAGCAGCAGAGCCTCAGGCTGCACCTGCAACAGAAGCGGCCCCAGTTGAAGTCGATTCCGCCGATGCCAGCGCCAACAAGGTAATGGCTATACTTGCGTATTTCGGCATCCTCGTGCTTGTTCCCCTGTTCGCTGCAAAGGACTCCAAGTTCGCCCGCTTCCACGCCAATCAAGGCCTGATCTTGCTTATTTGCGAAGTTGTAATCTTCTTTATCGGCAGGATTCCCGGTATTGACTTACTAGTCTGGCTCTTGAATATCGCAATAGCTGTGTTTGCTATCATCGGCATTATCAATGCCGCCAAGGGCGAAGCCAAGGAACTGCCCTTCATTGGAAAATTCCGCATTATCAGTTAAGTATACTCCCACAATCTATCCGTGCCCGGGGACTATCCCAGTCCCCGGAGCTACAACTGCCGGTACCCTTGGGAAGTCGGTAGGTGACCGCCAGGAATTCCCTGTCCGTCACAGGCCTGGGAGGCGTTTGATTAATTAAACTCACCTTCCTCAGCTAAAACTTGTTTAAGGAGCCTATGCTGCATCTTAGATTTCAAGAAAGAAGATGTAAGTCGATATTCTTTTCCACGAGCATGCAGTTGTGAATGCACGTTGAGGAGATTTGCGAGCACCAGAATTTTAAACTTCAAGTTTTGTCATTTCCAGATAATAACATGAATGCAGTCGTTGCAATGATACCCGCAACCGAAACAACGGCAATTCCCCATCCGCTAAGTCTTTTAAACTCTTTATACTGGGGTTGAGATAAACTGAATAATAATGTATATTCGTTAATCTTCCCACCAATCTCGATAGGAATCATCAGCTTAAACACTTTACTGTCTTGTACTATTTGCTGTAGTTCTTCTTTCGAACCATAAATTGTATTTGGGGTATAAAGAGGAGAATAATGCCAACCGCTTGAACCATTATACTCTATGTAGTCTGCAGGGGCTAATGTTTCGCTGATACGTGAATTCTTCGGTATTGAACTCGGAACCTGTGGCTTTTCTTTATCAATATACTTAGTACCAGTATGAATAATTCTATGTGCCTCACCGGCTTGATCGATAAATGCCGCATCATCCCAAATCACCTTAATGGCACAGTCTGTCACATTTTTTATGGTTACATTGAAATACCGGTTCGTCATTTCAGCCGCAACGGTAATATTGGAATCGCTAAAAGAGTTAATAACTGTCGGCTTCATAACAACATTATTCACTTCTACTTCAGACAAAGCATAAGCTTGATCAAGCATATAGTCTGTTGTCTGAAGAACAGAACAGCCACATAGAATAAAAAAAGACAGCAATATAACTAACATTATATTCTTCATATGCATCGTTTTTTGATTCATTACAAAAATAATAAATAAACACTTTTGTCAATGCCATCACATTCAGTCTTTTTTATCACTTTTGTATCGTTTCGGCCACAATGTGTTATGTTATAAGAAAGAATAGCTATTTTTACAAAGAATAGCAGTAAACTAAATATGGTCGGCAAATACAAAGTCATAACACTCTGCGGCAGCACGCGTTTCAAGGAACAGTTTCTTGAGGCGCAGAAGCGACTGACCCTCGAAGGCAACATTGTAATCTCCGTCGGACTCTTCGGGCGCAGCGGCGACGATGAAGTGTGGGCGCCGGGAACAAGGGGATGCCCGAGGCGATTCGGACTGGCACAAGCGCAGCATCACTCCTTTCTACAAGAACGTTCAATCTGAAGGAATAAGTCTATGCCATTAACGGAAGAAGAAAGAAAAGCAATTGTCGTCTATCGTCTTGAAAAAGCTGAGGATGCCTTTGTGGAAGCAAAAGACTGCGCTTCTATGGGTCATAGGACTCTTGCGGCCAGCAGGTTGCTCGTAAGTGCAGGTTACACGGCAAAGACGCACGAAGGAACAATCGGTATGATTGGGCGCAGGAAGATGTTGAGCCTTATATCGCAAAGGTGGAGGCGTATGTCCGCCATCTCGGAGGCAAAGTCGTGAAGATTCGAAGCCACTACCGCAAGTATTAGAGGTGCTTAACGTAGGATAGGCAGAAGCTTGTGCCGTAAGGCACTCTACTCTTTCCCCTCAGTTTTTAATCGTAAAATTCCATCCAGAAGGAGAATCAAATACTTTTTCGTTTTAAAATGTCGCTTCCAGCGGCCTTTTCCTGGTGTATCGAAGTGTATTCATTCAAGTCCTGAAAGCCGTGTCGGCTGCAGACGCTGCAAAGATGTCAAGCTGGTGGAACGGGACGAAATCTGGACTTCCGGTATACGAAATTCTCCACATACACCGCCGCGCAGGCAAGGATGTAATAAACTACCCCTTGGATGCACAGGGCGCGGATCTGCGGAGCGACGACCTGGAGCGGAGCACCTGCCGTGTTCAGGTTGATGAAAGCCTGGCAGCCGAAGGTGGACGGGAACAGATAGGAGAACAGCTTCCAAAAGCCTGGAAAGGCCGTTGTCGGCCAGCTGAAACCCGTCAGAAATACACACACCGGCGACATAAACAGGAACAGTAGGAAGGCCGATTCTCGCCGCGTCACCAAAGTCGTCCAGGTCATAGAGAAGAAGATGCACACAGTGACGAACAAGGCGAGCAGCAGGAGGATGTCCTGGAAACGACCCCGTTGCGGGAAACCGAACATGGACGGCACGATGCAGCACACATAGATGCCTATAACCATGAAAATCAGCCAGTACACGGCGCCCCGTCCGATGATCACACGGCCCACGCCCTTTCCCGTCAGGATATCCGGCAGGGTAGCGAAGCTACGGTTCTCCTCGCGCATCGTCCCTACGGACATACCCATTCCATAGAACATTACCTGCTGTATGATCAGCATCAGGATGGCCGATATCAAGAAGATGCTGTAGGAGAAGGCCCGGTTGTAGGGATTGACATCCTCGTACCGGACGGTATGCACGGATGCATCAGCCTCCTGGTCCGTGAGTCCTTCCAGGGACAGGCGCTCAATCTTAATCCGGTTAATCTCATTCAGCATCACGAACTCGGACCCCATCAGGAGGTTCTTGTAGTAGAGGAAGCTGCTCATATCGGCGTAGATGCTGAAGGTCGCCGTTTCCTTCGCTGCCAGGCGGTCGCCGAAGTCGGACGGAAAATACACGATTCCGTTCACCTTGCGCTGCTGCAGGAGGGTTTTCGCTTCCTCTATGTCTGTACATCGCCAAGCGATGTCCATTTCCCGCGTCGCATCCATCTCCCGGATCATACGTCGGCTGTCGCTGCATGCGGCGTCATCGACCACGGCGATGGGCGTTTCTTCAAGGATGCCGTTCTTGTACACGAAATTGTACAGGATCGGGTACAAGAATCCGGCGACAACGAAAATGATCATCACACCGCCGTCATTGAGGATGTTCCGCAGTTCCAGGTTGAAGATGCGTAGGACGTCGCCCATCCAGCGCCCGATGTATGTCTCACTAATTCCTTTCATAATCCATATATGTATAGGCCCTGCCCAGGCGCCCCATCACCAGGAAAGGCAAGAAACAGAATAACAGGAGTGCGATGATATGAACGTACCACTGCCCGAAATCGCTGCCGAAAATGCCCACTTGCACATATAGTTCGTAATATTGGCGGAGTGGGTACATCATCGCCAGGCCGCGCAGGCCGGCAGGAAGGGCTTCCACCGGCAGGGTAAAACCCGTAAGGGACAGGCCCAGCACGCTGTACAGGGCACCGATGCTCAGCGCAAAGCGGCACACCGGGACGCAGCCGATGATGAAAACAGCCACACTTTCAGATGCGAGGACCAACAGTAAGCAGGCCAGGAGCATCTGCCCCAGTCGGCCCGCCAGCGGGAAATGCATCCATTTGTAAAGGATAAGCTCAACGGTCCAGCCGATGAGGGTGAACAACAACGTATAGAGGGCCACCTTTCCGCTCACCGCGGCATATATGTCATTTCCGACTGTGTCCAGCAGGTGCCGACCGGTTCCGTATTTCAGTTCCGCACCCAGCGAATAGATCAGGACGATGATCACCACCATCTGCAACATACCCGGAATCATCATATTTGCCAGATAGGCACCATAGTTCATAGTCGCATTGCCGATTTGATGGACATCGACGTCCACGGGGCGAAGCAGGCCGGCCATCTCGCTTTCGGGCACACCTTTCAGCCGCAGGACTTCCCGCTGCACGGCACCCGCCGTCAGGTTCACCATCGTCAGAATGTCCTTCCAGGCCAGGGACCCGCCCAAAAAGTACAGCCCGTTGACGTAGAAACTGACTGTTGGCTGACGCTGTGACCGGATGTCCCGATCAAAGCCTTTGGGAATCACGCAGATGCTGGTTACCCGTCCGCCCTGAAGGTCGGCCTGTGCCTCGGAGAAGGACCCGTAATGGATCACCTTTCCAAGCTGCGTGGCATCCAGCTGCCGGCAGAAATTTCGGGACGTTGAACTGCCGTCCTGGTCCACCACGGCAATTGGCAGGTCCGAAGGCACGCCCTGCCCCAGGAAGGTCAAGTAGAAGACCGTGCAGAAGGACATTACCGCGACAGAACCCAGGAAATAGATGGGACGGCGCGCCCAGATGCGGATTTCCCGCCGGATGACTTTGTCTATTTTATTGAAGAAGGTCATTTTACCACAAGGACGGTCATTCCGGGGCGGAGTCCCTCTGCGTGCTCCTCGGGCACGGCACGCACTTCAAAGGTCTTGGCGTCATACTGGTCGGTCTCCTTGGTGGCCTTCCAGGTGGCGTAGGATTCGCGGACGGACATATAAATGACCCGAGCCTTTAGCGTCCGGCCATCCAGGGCAGGCACTTTCACTGTCAGTACGTCGCCCGTCTGCATACTGTGAAGATCATCTTCACGGATGTTGAAGGTGAACCAGATGTCCGAAAGGTCCGTCACGGTCGCGACCGGAGAGCCCTGGCCCACCAATTCGCCACGCTTGGGATAAACATTGGAAATGATACCCTCCGCCGGGGAGACGAGATAGAGTTCCTGCAGGTAGGAATCTACCTCCTGGATGGCGCCGTCGGCCTGATGGACCAGGGCGGCAGCAGCGGCGCGGTCTTCGGCCCGGGCACCGTCCAGGGCCATATCATACTGGCTCTTGGCTGCCTTCGCCTGCGCGACGGCGGCATCGTACTGAGCCTTGGTCTCGTCATATTTCTGGGCGGAGATTACTTTCTGGTCGTAGAGTGTTTTTACGCGTTCGAAGGACTTCTTCATCACGTCCTCCTGCACCAGTGCCTGCTGCCATAGTTCATAGGCCCCGGCAATTTGTTCCTTGCGGGCTCCATTACGGGCCTTGGCGCTCTGCGCCTTGGCAGCACTGCGTGCGGCCTGAGCTTGGGCAAGTTTTGCCCGTATCTGCGGCGAATCTATGAACGCTACCGTATCTCCCTTATGGACTTGCTGCCCTTCCCGGCAGTATAGTTCAGTCACGTGGCCGGGAACCATACAGGAAATGCGATATTCCGTCGCTTCGACTTCGCCTTGAATCACCCGTGGGCGGGGTTTGCTTACCAGATATCCCACCAGGGCGATCAGTAGCACCATGCCCACCATAGCGCCGACTCCGATGAGGAGATTGTAATTTTTCTTTGCCATTTTGCTTATTTCTGATTAATTATTTTATCCCTTCTGCTTTGCGGAGCGCGGCGGCAGCCATCTGTAGTTCGGTGCCGGCATCCAGACAGTCGCTGTGGGCGGAAAGCCAGGCGGTCTGGGCTGAAAGGACGGTGCTGGTGGAGATGACCCCAGCCTCGAAACCGATGGTGGCCGTGCGGAGGTTCTCCTCGGCACTGTCGAGATTGGACTGTGCCATTGTCAATTTTTCCAGCGCTTCGTCATAGGCTTTGCGCTCACGGGTGACCTGAAGTTCGATCTTTTCTTTCGCATCCTCCAGCCGGGTACGGTAAAGGGAAGCCTCCGCCCGGGCCTTGCGGTATTTGTTCGTATTCTCGAGCCCGTGGAAGAGCGGGATGTTCACCATCATGCCGGTGCTCAGCATCCCACCGTTCCAGGTGTTCTGGATACCGTTGAAGGGATTAGGGTTTGATACCATCCAGTTCGCTGTCAGGACGACCTTCGGAAGACCATCGGCGCGTATCACCTTCGCTTTGGCGTCATAGATGCGGGAGGCAAGTTCCAGACTGCGGGTTTCCGGGCGGTCGGTATAGATGTCATCCAGTGATTTGTCCTGTGGGCATTCCGGAAGCGGGACCATATCCAGATGTTCATCGGCCAGGGAGATGTCGCTGTCCAGCGGCAGGCCGATTCGTTGGCACAGCAGCATCTTGGCCAGGGTAAGGCCGTTCGTTGCCTTGGTCCGGAGCATATCTGCCTCATTGGCCTTGACCTTGATCTGGAGGGCGTCGGATTCGGTCATAATACCGGCTTTCACGGAAGCGTTTACATCGGATTCGAGCGTGCGGAGAAGGTCCGCATAGGATTCCGAGAGGCGTTTCTTGCCGGCGATGGAGACGATCTGCCAGTAGGCCTGTTCCACGTCCAGGACTACCCGAGCCTCTTCCTGGTCATACTTGGACCGCGCCAGTTCCTCTCCTAATGTGGCCATCTTGTTGGAATACAAGATTTTTCCACCCACGAACACCGGCTGTTGCACAGTCACGCCTCCCATCCAGATGTTGTGCAGGTCGGGATGGAGCGCCTTGTCGATATCCGCGCCGATGGCGTTCACCGGCTCGGCAATATCCGGAAGTTGCAGTTGCCCAAGTGACGAAGGATCCATCTTCTGGAGCATTCCGAGGACCGTCTGCCACATAGGGCTGGACAAATATTCCTTCGCCAGCGCCGGATTGGTCTGGATGGCAGTCATGAGCTGGGTCATCGTACCGGTCATAGCCTGCGACATTGCCCCGGAGATCTGTTCCTCCATCGAAGCGGCCGCACCCTCTATGACGCCTTGCATAATAGAGCCTGCGTTCTGGAGCATCGATGACTGGTATTCATCGACAAGGGCTATGTCGCGGTTGTTATACAGATATGCTCCCGTGGCGCTGACAGTGGGGAAATAGTTCGCCAGGGCGATTTTCCGATCATAGCCGGCCATGTCTATACTGGTGCGGGCCAGCTGGAGATCCTTGTCGGCTTCAAGGGCCATTTTACGGCAGTCATCCAGCGTGAGGCGCTGCGGCTGGGCGGTCAATGGAAAGACCGGCAGGGACAAGGCAAGTACGAGGATTATTTTTTTCATCTTTGTACCTTTTGACATTTTATCAATCATTTTCATTTCGTCGAAAGCGGTTGCAAAGATATTGCCATTTAGCGCCATTTTGTGTATAAAATGGCCTAGACTATTTATCTTTTGGTCGAATTATGCGATTTTTTGCGAATTATCAAAGAAATTCTTTATCTTTGCAAAAAGCGAAAAAAAGACCAACCATGACCGAAGCACCCCAGACCATCGACCTCCAGCGAATCAAGGCTCTGGCCCCTGTCATTGAAGAAATGAGTATCGGCGATGATTTAGTCATCGGCGAAGTGAGCGGAAAACGGGTGGAAAAGAGCGAAGCCATCCTGCGTATGCTCCAATATCCCGTCCGCTTCGACGGGATCAGCATCTTCTATTTGAAAAAGGGACATTTCACGGTGGACATAAACCTCAATTCGTATGAAGTTCGGGAAAAATCCCTCATAATCCAGGCTCCAGGGAACATTGTCAAATTGTCCCACTACGATGAAGAACGGATCGGTGATATGGAAATGATTTTCGTGCTGATCTCCAAGGATTTTATGTCCGGCATCCGATTCGACTTGCTGAAAGTCTTCCAGGACAGCTTGCGCCTGCTGGACAATCCGTGCATCACCTTGGATGAATTCCAGATGTCACTGGCCAACGACTACTTCAACCTGGCCCGGAAAATCGTCGGCGCCCCTTTCACGAACAAAAGGGAAATCATCGGCTCTCTCCTGACTTCCCTGACCTATCTGTCCACTGACGTCTGGGTGCATCAGGTAGACGAAGCCCGGAAGAATATCGATTCCCAACGCTCCGCCCGGCTGAATCAGATATTCGAGCGTTTCATCGCCCTGGTCAACGAATATCACTGCTCCGAGCGGGGTATGGCCTTCTATGCGGACAAACTGTGCCTGACTCCTAAATACCTGTCCAGGCTCATCAAGCAGGCCTCTGGCCGCTCCGCTCCAGACTGGATTGACGACTTCGTCATTCTGGAGGCGAAAAATCTCCTGAAATATACCGACTTGGCCATCAAAGAAATCGTTTATAAGCTTCATTTCACCAACCAGTCCGTCTTCTTCAAGTTCTTTAAGGCCCATACCGGCCTCACGCCTTCCGAATACCGAAACTCCTGAATGTCCGAAATATACTTATTCTTGCCCGGCCATTGATCATGTCGCTGCAAATATCCACCTCAGCGAGCGTCGCTTTTGTCACAAGGCTATCCGGTGGGTGCGTATAGTCGGTATAAAAAATGCAATAAATATGTCAGAACAGAGTAAAACAATTATCCGTGGCGTTTATGATTCTCCGGAGGAGGAATATGCCCGCAAAAACGGATTGACGTTCATTCACGACAAAATTAGGGTTGCGAGCACTCATTTTGAAAATCCGGGAGGATACGAGAGCAGGGTTTACTATCTCTGCTTCAAAGATTCCGGCCAGCCTTATATCCGCAAGGAAATATTTACTCCGGGCATCTCTGCCGGAAGCTGCATGGGCGGAGAATTCGACGAAGATCTGCCGATGGACTTTCTGGTGGACTGCGATCTGGAAAAGTTCTCCGACGAGTTCCCTATGAGCTGCTACGAAAAGATACTGAAAAACACCGAGCTTGCCGAATTCCTCCGTAAATGGAACCTCCGGCACCACAAAGATGGTTAAATAGAACGACCGAAATATCTAATCTGTTACAGGGCGGATAGAAAGACCTTCACAGCGCAAAGTATAACGTAAAGTCATTTCGCCATAGCCGGAAAAATGAAACATTCTGGCATTGGCGCCTGACGAGGCCGTAGAAGTCCAGTAAAAGCCCAATTGACCCTGATACAGAAATTCAGCGGTAAATTTGTCGTTATTATATTTTTTCTTACCCGCAGCAGGCAGGATTATGCTGGCGCCGTTAATTTTACTGGTAATCTGATACCCTCCCACCGTCGTAGTGGTTCCCGGCTTGGAT
This sequence comes from Bacteroidales bacterium, assembly GCA_017634595.1. Classification (GTDB taxonomy): domain Bacteria; phylum Bacteroidota; class Bacteroidia; order Bacteroidales; family UBA932; genus Cryptobacteroides. The sequence continues at coordinate 64,708 of JAGBNC010000018.1, read as the reverse complement.
GTGTCTGGAATACTGGTATATTTCCATTTCCAAGTGCAATTATCAATCAGTTCCTTCCATTCTGCCTCAGTAGGAATGCGCCATTTGCCGCCAAGATATGCTCTGGCGGCATCATCTTCGTAATTATACTCCTTAAACTCTTTCTTGTTGTCAACCTTTCCGTATGCTTTATCGCTGTTGTATCTGGTCAGACTCTTCTCAGAGCCTTCGCATAACCTGTAATCCCGCCAGCTACAGGAAGTGTTATAATAAGCACCCCAGGGCAAAAAACCTTTTACGGAAACCGGTTCGGAAGAAAACAGATTCATTGATGCCCATTTAACAGAAAGGCCCAAATCTACTGCTTCGGGGAGCAGATAATCATACATCGCAGGGGTAGGTTTCACCTCGTTTTTCCCGTTGTTGTCCTGTGGATCTGTTTCTTCGGGATTAACATCCGAGCATGCGGTTCCCATCATTGCGGCTATGACCAACATGCCGGCTATCTTGATAATAGAGTGCATGATATATTGTTTCATACCGCAAATTTACAAAAATCACGTGGGAAAAGTAATAATTTAATATATTTGCCCTATGAAAGCATTGTTTCTTGCGCTATTGAGCGCCATGTTTCTGTTCTGTCAATGTGATAACGCTCCTTCGGACCAAATCCCGTCGCCCGGAGAAGAGCAGGCTCAGACCGAAGACACGCTAAGGCTGGCAACGTACAACGTGGGCGTTTTCAGCAAGAGCGGGACCAACACCACCAACATGGTGGCCGCTATGGCCAAGGAGCTGGGTGTGAGCGCTTTATCCATGAACGAACTGGACAGCTGCAACACCCGTCACAACGTTTTTCAGATAAAGCTATTCGCCGAGGCCATGGGCGGTTGGGACTACACATTTGCGCAGGCCCTAAATTACAAAGGCGACGGCTCCGAACAGCGTGCCCTCGCGGTGTGCGAATTTCGGGATTTCGTGTTCTGCTCCACCCACCTGGACCACACGTCCAAGAATGCCCAGAAGGCTCAGGCTGCTACTATAACCGACTGGATAAGAAAGACATACGGCAACACGGACAAGCCGGTGATTCTGTGCGGCGACTTCAACGCCCTGCCGAACAGCGAGACCATTGCCTACATGAAGCAGGAGTGGACCATCCTCTCGCCACTCGACTTCACCTATCCTGCCAAAAGTCCGACCAAGTGCATCGATTACATAATGGTGTACCGGAATGCCTCGTCCCGGGTTGAACTCCATGCGGCCAAAGTACCCACAGAATTCAAGTCCGGCGACGTCAAAACCGCCTCCGATCACCTTCCGGTGTATGTTGACGTGACCATCAAAGCCCCCTCCACCAGCCAGAACTAAGCAAATATTAGGACGGTGGCGCGTAATGCGCTACGTCTCAGCGACTTCCGCAATTTGCCTGCACGAAAAATGATGCAGGCAAATCGTGCAAGTGGCTAAGTGGCAGGTGCTTAGCCGCCACCGAAAATTATGCCGCAAATTTGTGGTAATCCGGCCCAAAATGCCTATCTTCGCGCCCTCAAATTTTGTATATGGCAACAAAACATGCATACGCAATCTCGGACCGGAGAATTATAGGCCTTGTATGCGGCGTGGTGGCCGGGGTCTCCTACGGAACCAATCCGCTGTTCGCTAAACCTCTGCTGCAAAGCGGAGTTCCGGTGCTCGTGATGCTATTTTTCAGATATGGCATTTCAGCGGCGCTCCTTAGCCTGTTGATGCTCCTGAAGAAAGAGAGATTCTCTGTCCGGAAGAACGAATTCGGCCTTCTGGTGCTGCTGGGCGCCCTTTTTGCCGGAAGCAGCCTGTTCCTGTTTGCCTCCTACGAATTCATCCCCTCCGGCCTGGCCACGACGCTTGTATATCTGTACCCCGTGTTCGTCGCGCTGATTATGGTGCTTCTGCGCTTTTATCCCAGCTGGCAGACATGGCTGTCGATTGTCGCAACGTTGGGCGGAATCATCCTGCTGTCGAGCCCTTCGCGCGGGGCCGAAATCAAGCCTCTGGGCATCGTCCTTGCCGTAATGTCGGCTTTTAGCTATGCGTCCTACCTGGTCATCGTGAACAGGAGCAGCCGGATCAAACAAGTCTCCGAGCACACGCTCACGCTCTATGCGCTCGTTGTGGGTACCTTTTTATTCGCAGCCTTACGCTTGGCCCAGGGCGGCAGCATCACGGAAGGAGTCGATTCTGTGGCCGATTGGGCGAATCTCCTTGGGCTGGCAATAGTGCCAACCATGATTTCCATGCTCACCCTGGCGGTGTCTTCACGCTTTATCGGCCCCACCAAGACCTCCATCCTGGGTGTATTTGAGCCGCTTACCGCCATCCTCATCGGTACCTTGATGTTTAGAGAGCCTATGACCTGGAAGATGGGCATAGGGGTTGCCATCTGCATTGCTGCAGTCGTCTTTATGATTCAGAAGCCGGGAGAGCCTTCCCACAAGCTATCGAAGTAGCTCTGAACCGTATCCTGCACCCGCACGCCGCAGTGGTGGGTGCCGTCGAAGAATTCGGTCCGAAGCTGCCCCCGGGCCCCTTTGGAGGCGTATATCTGCTGCATCCGGGCGAACGCCTGCCTGACTTCAGCCTCCGCAAACAGGCGGTCTGCCGTGCCGTTGAGAAACAGGAAAGGCTTGGGCGCCAGCCACTTGGCAATGTCGGGAAAGTCGTATCGCTCCCGCAGGGCGGGAATCATCATCGAATAGTCGGACGCCGTGGGCGGATTTGCCTGTGTGCGCTTGAGGGTCATCCAGCACAGAGCCGCTCCGGCCTTTATCTGCGGGCAGAATGCTCCCAGCAGCCAGGCGCGATGCGCCCCCATGGACCAGCCGAAGCAGCCCACCCGGGAGGAATCGACGCACGGCAGGGCGGATAGCAGGCGTGCTGCCGCTGCATCTTCGTTCAGCGTCTGTTCCGCCCAAACGATGCCCCGGCGCGAGAGGCTGTCATACACCGCCCGCTGGCCCATTGCTCCGCAGATGCTTTGATGTATTCGGGGGCCGATACCATGGGACGGACGAGTTTCTCCTTGCCTATGTCGAAGCGGGCGCCATGGTCGTGCAGCAGCACCAAACCAGGGCGCGGATTCTCGGCGCAGGCACCGTCGGGCACCAGCAGAAAAGACTGCACCCGCTCCTCGCCGACGGCGTTGTATTCGACCAGGGAACAAACGTATCCGTTGCGCTGCTCCGACTCAATCACTTGCATCTCGGGCTCCACGGCGGGCCAGAGACGAAGTGGCAGAAAAGCCACGAGCAGCAGGAGGATTTTGAACATAAGCGTCGGTATCGGAAGCAAATATACAATAAATGTCTTATCCAGCCAAAGCCAGCAGGTTAGCACGATTATTGCAGCTGCAGGACGATCATGAAATATCTCAAATTAGCTCTCGTAACTCTGGTTACCATGTTATCGATGTCTGCATTCGCCCAGAACAATCAAGACGCCTGCAAGGCCGCTCTGGACAACATTCACTCCCGTAAAAGCGTACGTGCCTACACCAGCGAAGATGTGACGCCGGCGCAGGTAGAAACCATCCTCAAGGCCGCCATGGCGGCTCCTTCCGGGATGAACGCTCAGCCGTGGCGCTTTGTTGTGGTCAGGGAGCCGGCCACGAAGGATAAACTCGCGGGAGGCTTCAACAAGATGATTGCCAAATCCCCCGTCGTGGTCATCGTCTGCGGAAAAACCACAGGCAAGATGGGTGGAGAGAACAAGAACTGGACGGCCGACTGCGCCGCAGCCACCGAGAATCTCCTCCTTGCCACCGAGGCCCTCGGTCTTGGCGCCGTTTGGACTGCCTGCTACCCTTATGAAGACAGGATGAAGCCTGCTATTGAGGCTCTTGGCCTCCCGGAAGAGATCTGCCCGTACTGCATAGTGCCCATAGGCCATCCTGCCGGCAGCGACAAGCCCAAGGACAAGTGGAAGCCGGAGAATATCCACTACGAAAAGTGGTAGTAGATTAGACCTTTCGGTGAAGTTTCTGCCGTCTCGTTTCGGCGGTGTCGCGCCCGAACAGGGTGCGGTCTCCCTCGACGGAGCGCCAGTAGTCCGGGTCAAAGTCTGCCGGGCTTACGAACGTACGCGGTGCGGGAGATGATTCCAGTCTGAAACACAGATACTTAATGGGGTATCCCTGCTCCCTGAACATGCTCTCGTAGAAAGTCTGCACTTCTGTGAGGCTGGGGTCGAAACGCTCCGGCTCGGCATAGATGTCCTCTGACGAAGCAAGCACCGGAAGGCCATTGGCCCTGCATACGGCGAGCGTGTACTGATACAGGAACTGAGAGTCTGTCTTCAAGTGCACTAACCCTCCGTCTTTCAGGAACTTGCTGTAGCGCTCCAGAAAAGGGGGCGATGTGAGCCTGGAGTTTTCGCTGCGCACCTGAGGGTCGGAAAAGGTGAGCCATATCTCCGACACTTCGCCCGGAGCAAAGAACGCCGTGATGAATTCTATCCTGGTGCGCAGGAATCCGACGTTGCCCAGAGCCTTCTCGGTGGCGTATTTTGCGCCCTTCCATAGCCTTGCGCCCTTGATGTCCACGCCGACATAGTTCTTGGCGGGCTCCCGTTCGGCCAGTGCCGTGGTGTATTCTCCCTTGCCGCAGCCAAGCTCCAGCACAAGGGGGGCGGAGGGAGAAGAGAAGCGCTCGCCCCAGTGCCCTTTGACTTCGTGGTCGCGCAGGGCGAAGTATCCGTCGGCAAGCAATTCAGCGGCAGACGGTTGCAGCAGGCACGGGAACGTCTCGTTCTCTGCGAATTTGCGCAGTTTGTCGTGGCCCATGAGACCCTATTCGGCAAATAGATGCACAATGCTCAGAATCACCGCGGAAGCCTTCTGCATGGACTCCAGCGGCACCCATTCGAACTTGCCGTGGAAGTTGAGCCCGCCGGCGAAGATATTCGGGCAGGGGAGGCCCTTGAATGACAGGTTGGCGCCGTCGGTGCCTCCGCGTATGGGCTGGATGTGGGGCTTCACGCCCGCCATCTCCATGGCACGTACCGCCTTGTCTATCACGTGGTAATGCGGCTCCACCATCTCGCGCATGTTGTAGTACTGGTCCTTGATGACAGGTGTCGCGGTGCCCTTTCCGTATTTGGCGTTTATAAAGTCGCAGCACTCCTGCATGACCGCTTTCTTGCGCTCGAACTTGGCCCTGTCGTGGTCGCGGATGATCCATGTCAGGGTGGCCTCTTCGACGCTGCCCTTGAACCCTACCAGGTGGAAGAATCCCTCGTAGTCCTGGGTGTATTCCGGCCTCTGCTCAACCGGCAGAAGGGAAGCGAGTTCGTTGCCTATCAATATGGCATTCAGCATCTTGCCCTTAGCGTATCCGGGGTGTACATTGCAGCCTTGAATGCGCACCACCGCCGATGCTGCGTTGAAATTCTCGAACTCCAGTTCGCCCACTTCGCCTCCGTCCATGGTGTAGGCGAAATCGGCGCCGAAGCGTTTCACGTCGAACTTTACCACGCCGCGGCCTATCTCTTCGTCGGGGGTAAATCCAATCTTGATCTCGCCGTGCTTGAACTCGGGATGCTCGACAATGTACTGTACGGCATCCATGATTTCCGCCACTCCGGCCTTGTCGTCGGCTCCCAACAGCGTGGTGCCGTCGGTGGTGATAATGGTCTCGCCCTTGTGCGACAGCAGTTCGGGGAACACGGCCGGGTCGAGCTTGAGCCCGGGCACTCCCTTGAGCTCTATCGGCCTGCCGTCATAGTCTTTGATTATCTGGGCTTTGACGTCTTTTCCGGAAGCGTCGGGAGCGGTGTCCACGTGGGCAATGAAGCCCACCGCCGGAACTTTCTTGTCTATATTCGAAGGGATGCTGGCCATCACGTAACCGAATTCGTCAAGCTCGGCATGAACTCCCATGGCAAGCAGCTCATCGCGGAGCATCTCCAACAGCACAAGTTCTTTAGCCTCAGAGGGTTGTGACTCAGACTCTTCGTTGCTCTGGGTATCGACTGCGATATAACGCAGAAAACGGTCAAGAATGCTATTCATTTGTCTATCAGTGCTTTAATATATTTATCTGTGGGAAAAACTCCCACAGATGTAGGGCGTAAGTTATTGAGAATCAGTCTTTTTGAGTGATGTGAAAATCATGTAGGCGCAGATGCCCAGGAAGGGGACGAAGGCAATCATCTCTGCGGGTGCGGCACCGGCGGCTCCCGCTTCGTTCCAGCTGCCGAGGTACCAGTCCACGCCGGCGAATTTAAGGATGGCGGACACAACGCCCATGAGCGCACCGCCAGCAATGAATCCGCTTGCAATGAGGGTACCTTTCTCGCCGCGGCTGCGGTTAACTTCGGCGTCCTTGCTGCGCGAGGTCACGAACCACGAGATGGCGCCTCCCACCAGCAGAGGCAGGTTGAGGTCGATGGGGATGAACATACCAAGGCAGAAGGCCAGCGCAGGCACTTTGAACACGGTGAGAGCAATTGCTATCAGCGCACCGATGCCGTAGAGGAGCCAGGGAGCGCTGCCCCCGTTCATCATGGGCTGTATGACGGCGGCCATGGCGTTGGCTTGAGGCGCTACCAGGGCTCCGTCTCCGGTGAATCCGTATGTCTTGTTGAGCACCAGCATGACTCCGCCCACGGTGGCGGCGGCCACTGCCACGCCCACGAACTTCCAGGCTTCCTGCTTGCGCGGGGTGGTGCCAATCCAGTAACCAATCTTGAAGTCGGTGATAAGTCCTCCGGCGGTGCTGAGCGCGGTGCAGACCACGCCGCCGATGACCATTGCGGCCACCATGCCGGCGTTGCCCTTAAGGCCCACGGCCACAAGCACCAAGGCGGTGATTATCAGTGTCATGATGGTCATTCCGCTCACCGGGTTGCTGCCCACGATGGCAATCGCGTTGGCGGCGACGGTGGTGAAGAGGAACGAGATCAGCGCCACGATCAGGAGAGCGATCAGAGCCTGCCAGACATTTTCCACCACCCCGCCGAAGGCGAAGAAAGCGAAGATGCACAGCAGTGCTATGATGATGCCGGTGACCACGGTGCGCATGGGCAGGTCTTCCTGGGTGCGTTCACCCGCGGCCGACGCCTCCTGGCCCGGCTTGCGCTTGAACTCGCCCACTGCGAGGCCCACGGCGCTCTTGATGACTCCGGCGCTCTTGATGATGCCGATGATGCCGGCGGTGGCTATACCGCCTATGCCGATATGGCGCGCATATTCCTTGAAAATCTGCTCCGGAGCCATCTGACCCACGGTGGCGGTGATGCCGGTGCCCATGAGGTCAATGACTTGTCCGCCCCAGATGAGGTTCATGAGCGGTATGATGATAAGCCACACCAGGAACGATCCGCAGCATATCACGAAGGCGTATTTGAGGCCGATGATGTAGCCGAGGCCGAGCACTGCGGCTCCTGTGTTGAGCTTGAGTACGAGCTTGGCCTTGTCGGCGACAACCTGTCCCCAGTGCATGACGGTGGTGCTCAGCGTCTCCGCCCAGGCCCCGAATGTGGCCACCACGAAGTCGTACAGGCCTCCGATGAGACCTGCCGCAACCAGGGTGCGGGCGCTGTTTCCGCCGGATTCACCGCTCACCAGCACCTGTGTGGTAGCTGTGGCCTCGGGGAAAGGATACTTGCCGTGCATCTCCTGCACGAAGTATTTGCGGAAAGGAATGAGGAACAGTATGCCAATTGCGCCACCCAGCAGGGAACTGAGGAACATCTGCCAGAAATTCACGTCCAGCCCGAGTATGTAGATGGCGGGCAGTGTGAAAATGGCACCGGCCACCACCACGCCGGAGCATGCTCCAATGCTCTGGATGATGACATTCTGGGCCAGACCGTCCTTCTTTTTGAGGATTCCGGTCACGCCCACGGCGATAATTGCAATCGGGATTGCAGCTTCGAATACCTGGCCTACCTTAAGTCCCAGGTAGGCTGCTGCCGCCGAGAACAGGACTGTCATCAGCAGTCCCATCGTTACTGAGTACGGCGTCACTTCCAGCGGGCGCTTCTCCGGACTCAGGAGGGGTTGGTACTTCTCCCCTTTCCGGAGCTCCCTGTGAGCGTTTTCGGGCAGCGTCACGTTTTTGTTTTCTTTCATACTGCTTTCTGTATTTCTCAATGTACTTTTCCAGACGGGCTTGGTCTTTGGCCTCCTGCTTCTTTATGGCCAGCAGGCGTCTAAGCTTCTTGGCACGCTCCTTTTCCAAGGCTTTCTGTTTCTTGGCCTCCACCTTAAGCGAATCGCGCCTGTCCAGCTCTTCCCAGCGCTTCTCGCGTGCGGCAATGCGGGCATCGCGCCGTGCGATACGCAGCTTGCGCTTCAGCTCTTGTTCTTCTTTCTTCTTGTGCTTGGGATCTATGGTAGGTACAGCCAGTGGATCTTCGTCTGGAGTGGCGGTGACAGCAGCGGTGCTGTCGCGCTGCTGAGGCACAGCTTCGTGGACCAGCGAGTCACGTACCACCAGAGTGTCGGACTGTGCCAGCGAATCCAGTACTGCCAGAGAATCGGCCAGAGCCAGCGAATCACGGATGGTAAAGCTGTCGTGAGGCCTGGGAATCTTGGCCAGCGAGTCGCGTATTGCTATCTCCCTGCGTATATTGGGAATGTAGCCGGGGAAATAAATCTCCGTCTGGCGGAAATCGGCCATTGGCTTGGACAGGAAGTAGCTGCGCTGGCTGCGCCTGATGCTCAGGGGTGCTACGTCGGAGGAAGTCGCAGGACGCTCGTCGGGACGCCATTTGAATCCCTTCATGGAATGGTCTTCCTTGGGCAACTGTACTACCGGGTATGCATTGTTCTTGGGCTGCTCGAAGTAGTACACCTGGTCTATGTTGTTGTCCTTGATTATGGCGGAGAGCATCTTGGTCTCAACCTTGTTGACGGTGGCCAGGGAGCCGTTCTCTTCGAGATAGAACAGGGCGGAGGCGCCGCCCAGGGCGTCGAAGCGCCGCAGTGTATTTTCGAGTGTATCGAAGTATGCCATGATCTCGGCACCCTTGATCTGGTCGTAGCGTATGGAGTCTTGCTGGGTTATCACGAAGGCGTTGGCCTGGAGGCTGGCTTTGCGCGGGCCGCCGGCTCCTACCAGCACGAACACGCTGTCGGAAGTGTATTGCCTGTTGCCTTCGTTCCATATTACGGGATCGAGGTAGAAGCGGGCCACCGAATCTAAGTCGCAGTAACACAGGGAGTCGCATCTGGCCTGTATGTCCTTGCGGAATATTTTGACGTTGTGCAGGGCGTAGGCGAATCCTATCTTGGTGGTGTCTTTGGGTGTTGATGCCAGACTGTCAGAGGCGGCGGAAAGCGTGTCGGCAGCGGCTGCCAAGCTGTCCTGGGCGGCAAGAGTGTCTGCTGCAGCGTCGATATCCATGTCTTCTTCCACGGGGGCTTCGGGTATGCCTAGAGCAGTGGAATCACGCACCGCTCCCACGAGGCTGTCCACTGCGGCTACGGCTTTGTGGAGAGGAGCCATCAGCGAGTCGCGGCGGGCCAGGCTGTCGGCCGCTGCCTTGGCAGCTTCGGCCTCGGCAGGCTCTGCTGGCACAACGGGCTCTGCCGGTTCAGCTGATTTAGCCGGCTCAGCAGGTTTGGCAGCTTCTTCCTGTTCGGGCTGCTGTTCGTTTTTGCCCCCGCGGGCGGGAACCCCGCGCTGCATTTGGCCTTGTTTCTCGGCCTCGGCCTTGGCTGCAGCTGCTTCCGCAGCGGCCTTGCGGCGGTATTCAGTCACCGCATCGGTAAGTATGTCTGTGAGCCTGCTCTTGCTTGCCGATATAGTGCCCTCGGGGATGTCGCACATCTTGATAGTCTTGTATATGAGGGTGTCGGCGCCTATGTATATGGTGTCACGCTTGCCCTGGCTAGTGGTCTCGAGTGCCACTGCTGCACGCTTGCGCAGAGTGACCTGGGAGATGGAATCCTGGAAATGGATGAAGTCAGCCATGGCTGTGACTTTGCGGCTGGTGTCCTGCACCTGTGCAAGGCCCTTCAGCACTACGTCTCCTATGGCTTGATAGTAGTAGAGTGAGTCCGACCACACTTCCTGCTGTGGGCTCAGGCCGTGCACGTTGCGCCGGAAGAAGAACAGCTCCTGCCTGCGGTCGTACCATCCCTCGCCGGCCGACAGCATGTTTCCTCCTTTCCAGAAGTCGATGAAAGTGGGGAACGTGGCCACTTCGGTCTCCGAATCGTAGAGCAACTGATTGGTCTTCACGAACACAGAGTCGGAAAACATATTCACGTTGTCGTTGAACTGGAACCTCTTGTCGCGTGAACTATAAGTGCCGGAATTGCTCTCTATCACCTGCCCTTTCTCGTCGCGCATGGACGCGCCGCTGCGGAACACGGCAAGGCTGTCCTGGGTGTTGTAGTCGAGGTAGCGGGTGCGCAACGTGTTGCGTTTCTTGTTCTGGAGCTGGACCAGAGTGCCGCGGAACTGCGCCAAGTTGTCGTCGATGTAATAGTCAAGTTTCTCGGAAGTCAGTATCGTCTCGTCCTGGATCACCTTGACATGTCCCCAGCAGTTGATGACTTTGCTCTGCATGTTCCAGAGCGCCGTGTCGCTGATGAGGTATGTACCGTTGTGGAGGAAGGTGGATGCAATGGCCTTACGGTACTGTATGCCATTCTTCTCAAGCTGTTGGAGCGACTCCGCCTTCATGATGCGCACGAGACTGTCGGTCCGTTCCTTCTTGTTCTGAGGACCGGCCCACAGCGGCTGCGCGGCCGTGAGTACAGCTACGACCAGAGCGAGGAGCAGCGTCAGTCTTCTTTTATGAACTTGGACTTCCATTCCTCAAGTTCGAACTCGCAGTCCTTGAACAGCGGGTCGATTTTGATGTATGTTTCTTTAATCTTGCCGGTCACGAAATTGTCTATCGCCTGCACCTGCTTGGCCTGCTTGACTTCTGCGAGCAGTTCGGTGTAATCGTGCTCGAACGAGGCTGTGTGGGCAGGTACGATGCTGTCGAGACGGAGTATCTTGTACACCAGATTGCCGTCGCGCCCTTCGTTGTCGAGCGACTCCACAGGCTCGGAGATCTGTCCGGGCTGCAGGTCCTTGACGGCCGAGTAGTCCTGCGGCTTGAGCTGGTCTATTTCGAAGTAGGCCGATCCTGTGTGCGGGTCTGCCAGCTGCCCTCCGTTGGTGCGGGTGGCCGGATCCTGGGAGTAGAAGCGTGCCGCCAGCTCGAAGCTTATGAGGGAGTCGGTGACGGCGGTGCGCAGCGAGTCGAGCGTCTTGAATGCCTTCTCGCGGTCGTCGGCGGTGTATTTGGGCTTGAGCAGGATGTGGCGGGCATTGAACATGTCGCCCCTCTTCTCCAGCACTTCTATGATGTGGAAGCCGTCGGGGGTCTCGACTATCTGGGAGATAGAACCGGGCTTGAGTGACATGGCGGCGTCGGAGAACGCAGGCCAGAAGATAGACTTGGAAGCCATGCCCAGCTCGCCTCCCTTGCGGGCGCTGCCGGGATCTTCGGAGTACAGACGTGCCAGGGTGGCAAACTTCTCGCCGTTGAGTATGCGCTCGCGGATGCTGAGCAGACGCTCTTTGACTGCCAGTGCCGCTGCCTCCCTGTCGGGATAGATGCATATCTGGCTGATCTTGTACTTGATAGGCACCACGGGCAGGCGGTAGGCCGCCGAGCTGTCGATGTACTGCTTGACGTCGTAGGGAGTCACTTCAGGAATCTGCTTTGCGATTTCCTGCTGTTCCTCCTGCATCAACGAGTTGTCTTCTATCTGCTTGCGCCATTCCTGACGGAGCTTGTACAGGGGCTTGCCGAAGTAGGACGCCACTCCGTCGTCGCCGCCGAGGGCGGTACGCACCTGGTCCATCTGCTGGCCGAGCTGGGCCTCCACCATCTCCTGGTTGACGGAGAGGGAGTCGAGGCGGGCCTGCATGAGGAAGAGCTTGCCCCGCATCATGTTCTCCAGGACTTCGCAGCGTATGTTACGGTCCGAAGCGTAGCCCCGGGCGCTCATCATCTGCACTTCCTGTTCTACGTCCGAAAGAGTAATGAGTTCGCCGCCGACTACAGCCACCGACTTGTCGATGACGCCTTGGTATTTCTGTGCCGAGGCAAACGGTGCGGCCAGGAGCAGCGAGAGTGCTATGGTTGTGATTCTAAATTTCATACGAGCAGAATAGTTTGCAAAGCTTGTTCCACAATTATTGCGCCTTGGCGGCAAGATGTTTTTCCCATGCCCACGCTGCGGCGAGGGTCTCTTCTACCGTACGGCTGGCTTTCCACCCGAGCTTGGACTCAGCCAGGGAAGGATCGGCCCACACAGCAGTCACGTCGCCGGCGCGCCTCGGAGCTATGCGGTAGTTCAGTTTGAGCCCGTTCACCTTTTCGAATGCAGTCACAAGCTCCATCACCGACACGGGACGTCCGGTGCCGATGTTGAATATCTCGTAGGGCTCGTCCATGAGCCCGTCAATCATGCGGCGTACGGCGCACACATGGGCCTTGGCCAGGTCCACAATATCTATGTAGTCCCTCAGGCACGTGCCGTCGGGAGTGGGATAATCGTTGCCGAAAATGCTCAGGCACTCGCGCTTGCCAATAGCGGTCTGGGTTATGAACGGTACGAGGTTGTTGGGCACTCCCCTCGGCAGCTCGCCAATAAGTGCGGAAGGGTGGGCTCCAATGGGGTTGAAATAGCGCAGGGCGATGCCGTGCATGCCATAGGCTGCCACGCTGTCGCGCAGGAAGTCCTCGCACATCTGCTTGGTGTTGCCATAGGGAGAAGTGGCGCTCTTGCGGGGCGATTTCTCGGTCACGGGAGTCTCGTCCGGCTCTCCGTACACGGTGGCGGACGACGAGAACAGTACATTTGTCCCGTGGGCCTTGGCGGCCTCCAGCACGTTGAGGAACGATCCAAGATTGTTCTTGTAGTACATCAGCGGCTCTTTAACCGACTCGCCTACGGCCTTGAAGGCTGCAAAGTGAATAACTGCGTCTATTTTGTGGCTGTCAAACAATTGCTCCACCGCTGCAGTATCGCAAAAGTCCATCTTTACAAACTCCGGCTCGAAACCGAGTATGGCGCATACACCTTTGTAGTTGGTATCGTCGCAGTTGGACATATTGTCGGCGATAACTACTTCATAGCCGGCCTGGGCAAGCTCTACGGTGACGTGGCTCCCGATAAACCCGGCTCCTCCTGACACAAGTACTGTTTTCTTCATAACCTACAAAAATACGCATTTTGCCTGAAGATACAAAACCGCTTAGTACTATCCAAATGAATATGAGTTTGACTGCATGCATGGGCATCCAGTAGCGTATGGCAATAGGACTTGCGAACACCGTGGTGCCGTAGTAGATGAATCCGAAGAGGAAAAGGAGCAGCAGCGAGAGCCTTGCTTCGCGGGTCATGCCCTTGAGCATGCGGCCGCCCAGCAGTACTGTGGCCGCAGCAATCAGCGCCAGCCATGTGAGCAGTTCTATCCACGGAAGCAGCGGGAGCAAGTATTTGTTGAATCCCTGGCGTGTCTTGAGCACCGGCAGCGAGCCATAATACTGCTCAAACTCCTTTGGGGCGTGCACAGGGTCGAAATGGCGTCCTATTACCTCGGACGATGCCGGATTGGGGAGGAAGGCGTTGATGATGTTGGGCAGCAGGTAATAGCGCAGGAACTCCAGCGGGTATTGCCGTATGAGCCATTTGCCGTAGCGGCCGAACTGGTCGGAGCCCAGGCGTACCCATGTCTCCTGTCTCGGGAGGTCATATTTGATCATGTATATTTTGAGCACGTTCTTCAGCGGGTAAGAATCCTCCCACAGGAACCGGGCATTGACGCTCCAGCCGTCGCCTAAGTCTTTTTCTATCGTTCGTATGTACACCGGATCGCAGCAGTACCTGTGTATGGTCGCTATCTCCTCGTCTTCGGGCATAGGAGCGTCAGGCCCGCGGTCGATGTGCGGCAGGACGTGCATGGCGTTGTTGGCTATCTGCCACCCGTCGAAGCCGGTGGAGAACTGCCTCCGGCCGAGTATCTGCTCCATGTTGGAGCTAATTTGCACGTAGAAGATGGCAAATGCAGCCAGCGTCAGCACTCCGGCTCCAATGCGCAGCCACTTTTTCCCGCTCATCAGCAGCACCGGCAGGAAGGCCAGCGGGAAGAACATGGCCGAATAGCGGGTGTGCAGGGCGGCGAAAAATGCCAGGACGTACACGGCAAGGGCGGTCCAGGAGCCTTCGTGTATCATCACCAGGGCCATGGCTGTCATCACGAACACCATGCTGCAGAACAGTGTGTCCGACAGTACGGTGTCGAGCATGGCTATTGCGTTGGGACTTAGCACTATAAGTGCTTCCAGAAGCCGGAACGTCCATGCCTGCTGCGGCGGGAAATACTTCTTGACGGCCATCAGCAGGAGGCCCGCCGAGAGGGCGTAGAGTATGGCGTTGCCTACGATGACGGAGAAGATGCTGTGCGAGAGCAGGTGGCAGAGCTGGAGGAAGAACGAGTAGCCGAAGGGCCTGTATGCTATGAACTGGTCGTGAATGGCGGCGTACAGGTAGCCCCCGGAGTCGCTGGTGGTGCTTGGATATGGGAAGAACCACAGCATGAACATGCATCCGGCTATGGTACACAGCACTATCAGCAGCCAGTCCGGAAGCTGCGGGCGGCTGATGCAGAAGCGCCAGAAGCTACTTGCTCTCGTGGTATGATTGTTCGGTGTTGACATTCCAGACATTGTGCTTGCTGGTTATTCCTTCTTTGATATTGCGTACGGCTTCCATGGCGGTGAGCATGGAATGGTCCATGTTGTTGTATCGGTGCTGCCCGTTGCGCCCGATGCAGAACAGGTTGGGGATTCCGTCAAGGAAGCTGCGGACCTCCGCTATGTCCTTGTAGGTGCCGAAATAGGCGGGATACGCTTTCCTTACCTTGGTGCTGGAGGTGCTGATAACTTCGGACTTGTCTATCATGCCAATCTTTTCCAGCTCCCCCGTGGCCATGGCTTCGAATGCCTCCGGGCTCAAGTTCCATAGCTCGTCACCTTCGTTGCAGAAGTATTCCATGCCCACGTACACTGTGCCCGCGGGATCGGCCACCATGTATGGCGACCAGTTGTTGAAGATCTGGAGCCGCCCCACCTTGACGTTTTTCTCCTGCACGTAGATCCAGGTATCGGGGATGTCCTTGAGCTTCAGCCTCCGGACCAGGATGCCGGCGGTCATGAAGTCGCGGTACGGAAGCCCCGAGGCCGTGTCCATGACCTTTTGCGGCACCTGGATGCCGCAGAGGTCTTCCACCAGTTCCTTCAGCGGCATGCTGGACAGCAGCCAGTCGCAGGGGATTGTCATGGGGGCGTCTTTGGTCTCCGCCGTGACGCTGCTTGCCCTGCCGCCGCTTATGTTGACAGCAGTTACCCTGGCACCCTTGATTATGGTCCCGCCCATTTTGACCACCTCTTCAGCTACGGTCTCCCAGAGCTGTCCGGGGCCGTATTTTGGGTAGATGAATTGTTCAATGAGGGAAGTCTCCACCTTGGTGGAATCCTTGCTCCGGAAGGGCCGCACCAGGGCGTCTTTGATTACCGCCGTGATGGACAGGCCCTTCACCCTCTGCGCACCCCAGTCGGCGCCTATCTGCGAGGGGTGCACGCCCCATACCTTTGTGGTGTAGTCTTCGAAGAACATCTGGTACAGGGGTCTGCCGAAGCGGTTGATGTAGAAATTCTCAAGCGAATCTTCCGGCAGGGAGCGCAGCTTGGCCCCAATGTATCCTAGTCCGGCCTTGAGCGTGTTGGCAAGGCCGAGGCCCTTGAAGGTGCTCCATTTGAGGGAGATGGGATAGTCGAAGAAAGTCCGGCGGAAGCGTATGCGTGACACCCGCTTGCGTACGAGCATGACGCGGTCTTCCTTGTCCGGGTCGGGGCCGGGCTTGCCCTGGATGGGCAGGATGTCTGTCCACCAGCGCATGATTGACGGGTCTTTGGAGAAGAAGCGGTGGCCGCCTATGTCCATCCGGTTGCCGGAGTTGTTGACTGTGCGGCTGATGCCTCCGAAGAAATCTTCTTCTTCGAGTACGGTGGGCTTGATGTCGGTGTGCTTGAGCAGCTCATAGGCGGCGGTAAGGCCGGCGGGTCCTGCGCCGATGATTAAGGCTGTTTTCATTGGTTGACGTTAGTCCAGTGTATGCAGATGCCGCTGCGTTCCATACCGCGGAACCAGGTCATCTGGCGTTTGGCAAATTGGTGTATGGCTATGGCGAGGTGTTCGCGCATGGCGTCGTAGTCTATCTGCCCGAGCAGGTAGAGGGTGACGAATTTGTATTCGAGGCCGTAGCTGATGAGGGTGTCGGCTGGTATGCCTCTGTCCAGCAATCCTTTGATTTCTTGTATCATGCCCTGCTGCAGGCGGGCGTCCAGGCGGGCGTCGATGCGGCTGTTGCGGACTTCGCGGGATACGAGGGTGCCGATGAAAAATGTGCGGATGTCAGCTTCGGCGCCTTCCTGCGAGAGGGGCTTGCGCTCTTTGAAATTGTATTCCGATGTGACGGCGCTTATGTACAGGCCTGTGCCGCCGCATAGTATTGGGAAGGCGCCTCTGGAGCGTATGTCGTGGTATGCTGCGCGGAAATCCTGCTGGAAACGGTACACGTTGTACTGAGTGCCCGGTTCGGCTATGTCTATCAGGTGATAGGGCAGGCTGCCGTATTCTTCGAGGTCCTTGCCGGTGCCGATGTCCATCCCTTTGTATACCTGGCGCGAGTCGGCTGATATGATCTCGCAGCTCGCTGCGGGCGCGAGCCGGTGTGCCAGTTCAACGGCATAGCGTGTCTTGCCTGATGCCGTGGGCCCCAGGACGCATATCATGTCTATTACGCCTCTGCTGATATCCTGCTGAAGGGCTTCTACGTCTATGGTTTCCGGCTCCGGCAGGGCGGCTACAATGTTCTTAATCTTTTGCATTGCGGGCAAAATATACGCAAAAATCCTTAAGGCCGCAATCCCCGCACTTGGGGGCGCGTGCCGTGCACACGTAGCGGCCGTGCAGAATGAGCCAGTGATGGGCCGTGGGGCGGTCGCTGCGCGCTATGTGCTTCTCCAGGTCGCGCTCCACATCGTAGGGTGTCTTGCCGCTGGAGAGTCCGAGGCGGTGGCTTACGCGGAACACGTGTGTATCTACCGCTATCACTGGTTCGTCATACACGATAGATGCCACTACGTTGGCTGTCTTGCGGCCCACTCCGGGGAGGGTCATGAGCTGCTCCACGGTGCTTGGCACCTGCCCGTCGAAGTCGCTCAAAAGCTTGGATGCCATGGCTTTGAGGTGACGGGCTTTGCTGTTGGGGTAGGACACGCTGCGGATGCAGTCCAGGATGTCTTCTTCCGATGCGGCGGCAAGCGCCCGGGCGTCGGGATAGCGCCTGAACAGCTCCGGCGTGACCATGTTCACTCGTTTGTCGGTGCATTGGGCCGACAGTATCACCGATACTATCAGCTGGAACGGATCGGAGAATACCAGTTCGCTCTGTACTACCGGCATGTTGGCCTTGAACCAGGCCACTACGGCTTCATATCTTTGTGTCTTAGTCATCGTTTTGTACCTTATCTGTCCCGGCCGCCAGCGAGGGGGTAGCGTCGGAACTTCGCTTCGCTCATCCCTCCCAGCCTGCAGCTGGGCCCCTCCCGTTCACGTGGCCACGGGCGGCCACGGTTTCCCCGCCACCCCCTCGCTGGCGGCCGGAGGAGAGAATGTCGGACAGAAGGGCGCGGAGGCCGTCACCGAACTCCATCGGACCCCGGCGGTTGTGCTTGGACACCAGCTCAGCGTTGCGCTGCTGATTGCCCATGAATGTATAGTTGAGCAAAATGCCTCCGCCCACTATACCGGTGATCCAGTAGCCTCCGAGCAAATTGGCCACCGTAAAACCGGCTGCGGCACTGTTAAGCCCCAGAGACAGAAGACCTTCGCCCCATGCCCCATTGTACAGGTGCCCCAGCGGCGGCACGAAAGCCAGAGCCATGGCGGTTTGGGCGGAACGCACCCTGGGATGCGCTCCATAGTATTTGAGCAGTTCCCCAAGCCGCTCGCAGGGCCCGTCCCAGCTCACGCAGCGCGCAGCATATATTTCCGATTCATCATAGCGTCCTGCATATGCCAGCACCAGCGCATGCAGCAGCAGTGCATCTTGTGAGCCGTCGCCGACTTCTTCCACCAGCGACGCTGCCTGCTTAAAATCCCCGTCCATGAACCAGCACAGTTCTTGCTGGAACAGCAACTCCTGTCTCTCTTCTGGGGTGAGTGCAAACATCCTCACCCGGGCAAGCGTCGCAGAAGCATCAGAATAGCGGCCGAGCATCTTATAGCACTCGGCCTTGCCCATGAGGGCGGCATTCACCTCCTCCAGGGAAGCCCCGGAGTAAACCTGCCGTTCGTATTGCACGGCAAGCGAATCCAAATCCTGCGCCTTACTTGAATACAGAGCGCAGAGGAATATGGATATTATACAAAATAGCCGTGTCTTGAGCATTGCGAAGATTGTTGTTATATATGCTTACGGACATATAACTTCCGTAGATATTGCCAATATACAGCACCGCAGTAATGATGCCGGGCAGGATGGTCTTCCAGTCGGCCGGCCCGTCCTTGATCCAGTGCTCTGCGGTTATGGCCCCCGTGGCGCCTATAAGCAGCAGGCTGGATATACCCTCGCCGGTATTGCCGGCGTAGATGCGTCCCAGCCCCGGTACCAGTGCCGATGCCGCTGCCGCGAGCACAGGGCTCTTGCCTTTTTGCTCGAAGCGCTGAGCGAAGATTTGGTCCAGCTCGGTCTCGACGGGAGCAAGGTTATAATCCTTATATTCAAAAGCTTGGGCAGCAGCCTTAAAGGATTCCGGATCGTCACGCAGGAGGGCCAGGCCGGCAAGCTGTACGCCTTTTAGTTCGGCATAGGGACCGCTGTAGGCCTCGAGAGCCCGGACGGGTGATGAGTAGTCGCCCATGTGGGCGGACACGGCGGTGGAATAGAACAGGGCCTTCTCTTTGAACGGAGATCCGTCGGGGACCGCCGTCAGGTAGCCTGCGGCTTTCTCAAGCTCTTTTAACTGGTAATTCACCCACCCCCGGAGGAAAATAAGGGTGTCCGAAGCGATGTAGCCGGGGTCCGACACCAGCTTGAGTGCATCCTTCTTGAGGTCGTTGTCTATAAGGTACTCAACGAATTCATAGTCAGGACCTATACTCTTGAAGGCGTGCGCTTGTGCGGCCGGGGCGGCAGGCTTCTGCGGCAGAATCTTTATCTCCTTGTGGCGCGGCAGGTACGCTTCGGGCCCTTCAGCTATGCCGTTCGGACCTGCGGGGACAGCAGATGTGGCCGTGCCTATGCGTGAGGCCCTCAGTATCCTGTCCACGGTAGCCAGCGAGCCCCCGAAAAAGCCAAGGCTGTTAACAGCCTTGCGGAAAAACAGATATGTCGGCGGGTCGTAGAAGCCGCGGCTGCCCAGTTGCTTTCCTATGGCGCCGGCCACACGCTCTGCCACGGTTGTGCTGTCGGCAGATGGCTGCGGGGCCTCGGGCGTGAAAGCCGCCCCGAGCATTAGGTCTCTGTCCTGAGCCAGCAAGACGGAGGCCGAAAGCATGAGCAAGACAGTGCTGATCAGGACCCTGAGTCTCATTCGCCTGGTTTGGGAAGCTGTAGCGGAGTTGCGTCAGAGGGCACTTCGAAGCTGAATTCGGGTGCGTCTTCATCGACCTTTATGGAAGAATAGAGCGTGCGCACTACGGAAGAGTCTTTCTTGCTCCCGTAATTGATATCGACAACTCTCAGAGGCAGTGTAAAGCGGCCGAAGCGCTGATAGTCAGACAAGTACTTTTTGCTCAGAAGCTTGCCTTCAGGGGACGTGTAGGCGCAGTATATCGGGAGGTAGTTCTCATAGACTATTTCTACCACAGGCTTGGTAGGATCGGATGAAGAGAATGTTTTCTTGATGTATCCGTCTTCACGCGAGGTGGATGTCTGTTTGAGCCCGTAGGCGCCCAGTCCAAGGTCGTCTATGCGTCCGCTCATGAAGAGCCACACCAGTTCGCCTGTGGAACTGAAAGCCTGGTCAATCTGGGTGTACACCTCATTGGTGGCGGGATAATAGAACTGCATCTCGCCTTTAGAGTTCGTTACTACGTAGTAAGTCGTGGGCTTCTTGAACGATGTCACCAGGCGTCCGTTGTTGTTGCAATAGATGCTTTTGGTGACTGTGGAGACTTTGCCGTTGATGACAGTTTTGACCTGCACGTCGGCGCTGACCTTACGCTGTGCATGCAGGGGCAGGGCCGCGAGAGATGTGAGGAAAAGCAAAAATATTGTTATATACCGCTTCTGCATATTATTGTCCTTCTTCAGTAAATATGTAAAGGTAGAAAATAAAATGCAAAAAACCTGCAAAAGTCTTTTGGACTAATGCAGGTCAAGGGAATTGGGTATGTCTTTATGCCCACATGAAGAATTTGCGGTTGTTGATGTAGCGGCTGATGTCATTGTCAACCGTACCAATCACCAGCATGATAAAGTCGATAAGGTCAACGATACCGAAAATACCTCCGACAGTGAAAGTGTAGAGCGCCCACATGCCGGGAGCAGTGCCCATGTAGTGACGGTGAACACCGAAGAAACCGAGGAACCAGTTGAGTACGAGAGCCACGACGGGCTTGACTTCCTTCTGGCTCACTGCGGGCAGGTTGGCTGCTGCGGGAGCGGCTTCTGCTACGTCCAGGGTGAATACTTCCTCTGCGTTCTCGATAAGAGCGTCGATAGCGTTGTTGTCAACTTTGTAGTTGGCTGCGTTTGCTGCGATGGCCATGCCAAATACGGCAGCAAGAATAAGAACAAATTTTTTCATAAAAAAGATATTGGTTTTTAAAAAAAACTATTTCAAAATAGCATCAGCAAGGGCGTCGAGGGCAGGGAAATCTTCCCTGCGCATGCGGCTGCGTATGGTCACCACAGGCTCCGCCAGGTCGATTTCTTTCATGGCTCCGAGCATCTCCTTCATGACACGCCCGGCAGAAGGTGCCCAGGATCCATTTTCAAGGAGTCCCACCTTGCGGCGGCACCAGCCCTTTATCTGCAGACGATGCAGGAATTCATACATAGGTGTGAACAGGCCGGCGTCGTATGATGCAGCGGCAAGTATTGTCTTAGGGTAGCGGAAGGCGTCTTCCACGTTCTCGGCAATATCGGTGCGGCTGAGGTCGCTCACCACCACCTTGCCGGCACCCTTGGTACGCAATATCTGGGCCAGCATTTGAGCGGCTTCCATAGTGCCTCCGTGGATGGATGCTACAGCTATGAATATCCCTTCGCTCTCTGGTGCATACCGGCTCCAGGTGTCGTACAAGCCAATGTACTCCTGCAAGTTATCCTCCAGAAGCGGACCGTGCAGAGGGCGAATGGACTTGATGGGCAGCGAGGCTGCCTTGGAGAGCAGCTGCTGCACCTGGGCGCCGTATTTGCCCACGATGTTGAAGTAATAGCGACGGGCTTCGCAGGCCCAGTCATTGTCTTCACGTCCGTAGAAGCCGCATTTGCTCAGTGCTCCGAATTTTCCGAAGCCGTCGGCGCTGTAGAGCACTCCGTCGGTCTGGTCGAAGGATACCATAACCTCGGGCCAGTGCACCATGGGAGCGGCAATGAACCTCAGAGAGTGCTCTCCAAGCTCGAGCACGTCACCTTCTTTGACGCTTATGGTGCGGCCTTCGAGTGCGATGCCGGGGAAAAACTGCGGAAGCATCCTAAGTGCCTGAGCGCTTGCGGCCAGCTTGATGCCGGGGAAACGCTCAAGAGTCCAAGCTATGAGGGCAGAATGGTCCGGTTCCATGTGGTGAACCACCAGATAATCCGGCTTACGCCCGTCCAGGGCTTCAATCAGGCTTGCTTTCCACTCGTCTCCCTTGCGTGCATCGGAGGTGTCGAGGATTGCTGTCTTGTCGTCTTTGATAAGATAGGAGTTGTATGATACTCCGTCAGGTACGATGTACTGGCTCTCGAACAAATCGAGAGCCAGATCATCTGAACCTATGTATAAAACGTTGTTGCTAAGAGAACGTACCATTATTATTGATTTTCATTTCCGGGTGCCGTCCTGACGCTGCCGGAGGCTTTTCTCGGTGTGGGATTACCGGCGGTTGGCCTTCCGTCCGGGGAAGATTTTCTGGAAATAGCCTTGAGCAGACTCTGCTCCGGAGCAGTGATGACAGGGCGTACAGAAGCACCCACTCTGCGCTTCAGTCCAGATATACCATTACTGTAGAGTTTAATTGCGAAAGGATTATCGTTCAGTTCGGATGACCAAATGAATGGAGAATCATAAGCCTCTGATTCGCTTGTGCTTCCCTGGTACATGTATCCGGCGCGGGCCACTGTAATGGATTTGCCGTTAATCTTGCTCTTGAATACCGTAACAGGCTGGCCGCTCATAGTGGTATTAGACATGGTGCAATTATTGTAAAGCTCATTAAGCTCCGAAGTAGTGGGCATACGCCATTCTCCTCCCCAGTTTGCACGTGCTGCATCATCAGTAAGCTCAAGCTTAGTTTTATTGTCAACCTTGCCGTAATTAGGATCTTTGTTATACTTTGTCATAGAATTCTCGCTTCCTTGGCACCACTTATAACTTGACCAGTCGTAGGTGTTGCTGCTTTGAGGTGAGGTCTCTCCCCAGGCGAAGTAATGACCGCTAGTATAAGGAGAATTAGTGCCTACGTTCGAGGTCGCCCAGAGTACAGAAAGCCCCAAGTCAACCCATTCGTGTCCCATGGAAGGATTTGCGACCTTAGGCTGCTTGTTGCCCGGCTTGACAGCACGTACAGGGAGGCCGTAATTTCTGCCGCAGACGTAGGCTTCAGACGCGTTGTCAGATCTCCTTACATAGAAATAGCAACCAGAACCGATGTTAGACGGGTCCAAATCGGAGAGCCAGTAGAAGCATTGCGAGTTTTTCTCTACAGTAGAAGTGCCGTCCATGTAACCATTAAACGGCAGGAAGATGCTCATACCATTGGGGCCGGTGAATTTGGCTCCATATACTCCGAAGTAAGTCTCGACGGTGATGGTACAGTTGTCTTTCAGTTCCTGGTACATAGCTACCGTAGGAACTCTCCACTCTCCTCCGTAGATCCACCATGCCTGATCGTCCCAATAGTCAAGACGTTTTTTATTGTCATCCTTATTGTATTTGAAGATTGTCGGAGATAATGAAGAGTTATAGTAGTAATAAGAAGCCCAAGTAAATTCGGTCTTGGTGTCGGTATCGCCCCAAGCGTAATATGTACCGGGTTCCTGCGGCTTCGTTGCACCTACGTTATAGCTTGCCCAGAGTGTACCTGAAGGCAGTCCGAGGTCTATGGCTTCTGGCTCTTTAGGGGCATCGCCAACAATTACCTTGAGGGAAGTTGTGAGGCCGTTGACAGTCTTGAATGTGATGAGGCAGGTGCCTTTGGAGTTGAAGGAATTGATACGTGCAACGCCCTTGTCGTCGACGTTGTCCACGACCACCAGGTCGTTGGAATAAGTCCATGTGACAGTCTTGTCGGTAGCATTGTTAGGCAACACATTAACCGACACGAATGCGGTCCTCATGGGCTCCATGCGAATCTCTGTCTGGCTGAGGTTGATGGAGGCGGGCAAGATAACCGGTTCCACCACGGTCACTGTGCAGCTGGCTTTCTTGGCTCCGTCGTTGGTTGTGGCGGTGATGGTGGCCGTGCCGGCTTTGACACCGGTTATGGTACCTGCTGCATCGACGGTTGCAATGGAGTTGTTGCTTGAACTCCATTTGACAAATATGTCAGTGGCATTTTCCGGTGATACATGGGCAATCAACTGCTGCCGGTGAGTCGCTTCAATAGTGATGGAAGACTTGTTGAGCGACACAGAGGTCACGGCGATGGTCTTGGCAGGGATTATGCCTCGGATACCCAGTCCGTTGGCTATTCTGTTGAATTGATAAAGGCCAACAACATATGAGTCATTGGTACCGATTCGCAGTATCTGAGTGCAGGATGAAGAAGGATTCTGTATGAACTGAAGGTCGGAGGTGGCGATGTATGGTCTGTCTGTATAATGGAGGGACTTACCCATGAATCCATTGTTGGGGAAGAATATCGTCTGTCCGTTTGGACCGGTTCCCTCGAAACCTTTCACTCCCTCAATGGTGACTTCTTTCCAGGTACAGTTGTCAATCAGTTCCTTTGCTTCGAAACTGTTGGGCATGCGCCAGTCTCCGCCCATGTTGGCGGCGGCTGCGTCGTCTTCTTTGAGCAGCCTCAGTCGTCCGTCGGGCTTGCCGTCGGCATCGCTCATGCAGTATTTGGTCAATGCGCCTTCTATGCCCCACTTGTAAGTGTCAGCGGTGAAAGTTGTTTTGGGCACAGTCTCTCCCCAAGCATAATAGTCGCCGATATCCCATGGATAAGTACCGCCTACGTTGGTGGTGGACCAGATGTTGCCTGAAGGAAGTCCAAGATCGACTGTAAGCACCACTGCCGGAGGTATGACGGGCTTGGGCAGTACCGTTACGGGAACTTCTTTGCTTATGCCGTCGGCTGCTTTGACGGTGATCTTGGTGGTGCCGGCTTTGACTGCCTTGAGGCTGACCAGGTTATCGCCGGACCCTGCCGCGGTAATGATTGATTCATCGGCTATTACGAAATCGACTTTCTTGTTGGTCGCGGTGGCGGGAACCACTTCGGCCGTGAGGTTGATCTCGTCTTCTTCTTGGCAATTGATCTCGTCTGGAGTTACTTTGATGCCGGTCACAGCAACGTAGCCTTCGCTTACAGTCACCTTGCAGCTTGCCTTGAAGCCGCCGTCTTCGGTGGTGACGGTCACGGTGCCGGTGCCTTTAGCTACTCCGGTTACTTTGCCTTCATTGCTTACCTTGACCACGCTCGCGGGATCTGCCGACCAGCTTACGTTCTTGTTGGATGCGCCCGCAGGTTCGACGGTGGCGGTCAGTGTCGCGCTTTCATCTACCTTGAGCGTAAGTTCTGTCTTGTCGAGTTTAACACCGGTCACTGCAACGGCTTTTGCCTTGACGGTTACCTTGCAGACGGCAGTCTTGCCTCCGTCGGTGGTGGTGACGGTAATGTTGGCGGTGCCGATGGCAACTGCTTCCACTTCTCCGTCCTTGACCTTGGCCACTTTCTCGTCAGAGGTGCTCCAGCTGACGCTTTTGTCTGTGGCGTCCTCAGGCAGTACGGTGGCTGTGAGCTTGACCTTGGCGCCTTCCACGAGCTCAACAGCTTCGGGAGACACGGTCACGGAGCTTACCTTCACTACCGGGGCTTCGACGGTCACTTCGCAGGTGGCAGTCTTGCTTCCGTTGTTGGTGGTGACGGTGATGGTCGCTTTGCCGGGGGCAATCGCTTCGACTTCTCCGTCCTTGACGGTGGCTATTTTGTCGTCAGAGGTGCTCCAGCTGACGCTTTTGTCGGTAGCGTCCTCGGGCAGCACGGTGGCTTTGAGAGTGGCCTTGTCGCCTGTCGTGAGCTTGAGCTCGGTTTCGTTCAGGCTGACGGAACTTACGGGCACCGGCTTGGGATTGACCTTTACGGCGCAGGTAGCAGTCTTGCCTCCGTCGGTGGTGGTGACGGTGATGGTGGCGTTGCCGGGAGCTACGGCAGTCACCTTCCCGTCATTGACGGTGGCTATGCCGGTATCGGAAGATTTCCAAGTAACGCCTTTGTTGGTGGCGTCTGAGGGCTCTACGGTTGCGGAGATGGAGTGGGTGTCGCCCACGGTGAGCTCCATGCTCGTCGGGATGACGCTTACACTCGTTACTGCAACCTCCGTGGGGGTCTTGACACAGCTCGCGAAGAGCAGTGCAGCTGCCGCGATGGCGGAGAATAGTCTGGACGGTTTCATAGGCCTATGAATTATTAGTAATTACTGAAAAGCAAAGATATGAAAAATACTTTATTTTACGCGTTTCTTTGGCAGATTGAATAGTTCTTGTATGCCTTTCATCTGTTTTTCACTCATACCCTCGGGGGCGTTTCCCATCTGGCAAGCGGACTTGTATATGCAGGCGGCTTTGTTGAGGACATCCGTCTGGTCGAAGGCATCCATCATGTCGATGCCTACGGCTACGGTGCCGTGCTTCTCCCAGAGTACTACGTCGTAACTGCCTATCAGCTTGAGAGTTTCGTCGGCAAGTTCTACGGTGCCGGGATTGGCGAAAGGAATGAATCCTATGCCCAGCGGGGCAAAGGCCAGAGTCTCGGGAATCATGGACCATAGAGTGTTGGTGAGCACTTCGGAAGAGCAGAAGCGGCGTATGTGCGACATGGCTACGAGTTCTATGGGATGGGTGTGAAGGGTGGCTTTATAGCTGCTGCCGCTGCCTATGAGGTAGTCCTGGAGGGCGAGGTGCGAGGGGAGCTCGGAGGTCGGCATCACGGGGGAGTCGGCTACCATCTCATAGTGAGCGCAGTCGTCGGTAATGCGGATGATGCATCCGTTTTCCATCGGCTTGCGGGCAAGGTCACGCATGCGGCGCCCTGTGCCCTTGGCATAGAACCAGCAGCCTTTCAGATGCGGCAGCACTTTGCCGGTCGGGAATGCTGCGGCACCCTTGTATTCAAGGGCCGGAAGCGAACGCATGGCTGCGTCCACGTACGATGTGATGTTGTATGTCATGTTGCCGCCGTTCCTTTCGGCCCAGCCCTTTTCCCAAAGGTAGCAGGCCACCTCGGCGCACTCTGATATACATGCGGCAAGTTCGCTCCTGCCGTCAAGAATGCTGCTTTTCATACTCTTGTTATTCGTTCTTCAGGCTGAAGTAGCAGGTCGTGCCGTAGTCGTTCCAGTTGCGGAGGGCAAGTCTGATGTTCTGCTGGTCATAGACATTGCTGTACTGGGTGTCTTCTATCGTACCGTTCTCCCAGCGCAGGTTTTCCCAATGCACTTTGGCCAGGCATTCCTGGGCTTCTTCGAAAGTAAGTATGCCGTCGCGGGCGTTAAGATATTCTTTCACAGTGTCGTAGCGCCACCAGCTGCGGCTGTGGATGTTGCCGACGGCGGGATCGGGCTCAGTGGTATAGTATTTCTCGGAGAGCAGGTGGTTGGTGACGTGCATAGCGTTCTCGTCGGCTTTCTTGCGTACCACCATGGTCTTCCATCCGTCTTCTTTGTCAAATTCTATCACAGCGCAGTCTCCTGTGGCATCGGCTACGCAATAGTGATACCCGGAGCCTACCACCTGGTCGTGGCAGATATCCAGGCTTGCCGTGAGGTCGATGGCTTCCTGGACGGTGGCGCAGCGGTCGAGCCACAGGCGGATTATGACCGTGGTGCCCACTTTGTGTTTTCCGCTGTCTTGGTGAGCGGCTTGCTTGGGCAGGGCCATGATAGAGGCGCAGAGGCCTTTCTCGTTGATACCGTCCACGGGTGCATAGATGGAGGCTAGGCAGTTGAGCTTGGACAAGAACTTATCCGGAAGCTTGTCCAGGCCGTATCCGAAGTGCGACATGTCGCTGACGGCTATGGATGCATAGCCTTTCTTGGGGCTGGATACCGTGACCATTGTCGGATTCTTGAAGAAATCGTAGTTGCGTCCGAACCAGAAACCGTCGCCTCCTGATTTTGCGGCCTGGAAACTGGTGCAATTCAAGACACCGAGCTCTCCGTTTTCATCGGCTACCTGGGCGCTCTTGATCTTGATGGGCAGACCTTTACCTATTTTGCCAATGACATAGTCAAGCAGTTTTGCGTTGGAATCAATATCGCGGGAGATCAGGTCGTCAAGGTCATAGGCGGCCTTGTACTTCATCTGGTAGAGATACTCGTTGTTCCCTACCTGCGAGATGGTGTTGATGGAAGCTATCTCGCCTCCCCATATGCAGGCCACGGCTATGCATATTGCCGCCACTATGCCTACAACCCAGAGAATAACCTTTTTCATACCTTAGCTATTTTTGCAAATATAGCAATGTTTCATGAAAAAGCCGATACAAGAAAAGCCCGGCGTTTTTGCGCCAGGCTTTTCTGTGGTCCCTGCAGGGCATGATCCTGCGACTCCCTGATTATGAGTCAGGTGCTCTAACCAACTGAGCTAAGGGACCGGTTCCCCGATTGGCCGGGGATGCAAATTTAGTAAACTTTTGTTAAAAAGCTACTATCCTCACACTTTGATTTCGACTTCAACGCCGGAGGGCAGCTCGAGCTTCATGAGGGCGTCAACGGTTTTGGCGTTGGATTCCTCGATGTCGAGAAGCCTGCGGTATGAATCGAGCTCGAACTGCTCGCGGGCCTTCTTGTTGACGAAGGTGGAGCGGTTGACGGTGAAGATCTTCTTGTTGGTAGGGAGAGGAATAGGTCCATTCACCTTCGCGCCTGTAGCTTTCACCGTGTCAACGATCTTTGCTGCCGACTTGTCGACGAGCATGTGATCGAAAGACTTGAGTTTAATTCTAATTTTCTGACTCATATAACTAATTTGTTTAAAATCATTTGTTTATTCATCATCCGAAGTGAACTTGTACCCGCTCTTCTCCACGATGTCCCTGGCAAGTGCCGTGGGCACCTCTGAGTAGTGGTCGAACGACATGGTGCTGGCAGCCCTTCCGGATGAAAGGGTACGGAGCACGGTCACATAACCGAACTGCTCGGAGAGCGGTACGAACGCTTTGACTATCCTTGCGCCGTTGGATGTGGAATCCATAGCCGTGATCTGACCGCGACGGCGGTTCAGGTCACCGACTATCTCTCCCATATACTCTTCCGGCGTGACTACCTCAAGGTCCATGATGGGCTCGAGAAGCACGGGAGAGCATTTGCGGCAGGCGTGGCGGAAAGCCATACGCGCGGCCATCTCGAATGATAATTGATCAGAATCCACCGGATGGTACGAGCCATCCAGCAAAGTGACTTTGAGAGACTGTACTTCGAATCCGGCGAGTACGCCGTTGGCCATGGCCGATTCGAAGCCCTTCTGAACACTTGGAACGAACTCCTTGGGGACGTTGCCGCCCTTGACCTGATTGTCGAACTGAAGTCCCACGACTCCGGGATCCGCAGGTCCTATCTCCACGATAATGTCTGCGAACTTTCCGCGTCCGCCGGTCTGCTTCTTGAAGACTTCGCGGTGCTGGATAGTACCGGTGATGGCCTCCTTGTAGTTGACGTGCGGCGCGCCCTGGTTGATCTCGACGCCGAATTCGCGGCGCAGACGGTCAACAATGATATCCAGGTGCAGCTCGCCCATGCCGCTGATGACGGTCTGGCCGGTGTCTGCATCGGACTTGACGGTGAACGTAGGATCTTCCTCCGCCAGCTTGGCAAGCGCGATGTCGAGCTTGTCAAGGTCCTGCTGGGTCTTGGGCTCCACTGCGATACCGATGACGGGATCGGGGAAGTCCATGGACTCAAGACTGTAGCGGTGGTTCTCGGCGCACACGGTATCGCCCGTGCGCAGGTCCTTGAATCCTACTGCCGCGCAGATGTCTCCCGCCTCCACGAACTCGATGGGGTTCTGGTGGTTGGAGTGCATCTGGAACAGGCGTGACACCCGCTCCTTGCGGCCGGTACGGGAATTCATGACGTAGCTGCCGGCATCCAGGTGGCCCGAATAGGCACGGATGTATGCAAGACGGCCCACGTAAGGATCGGTGGCAATCTTGAACACCAGTCCGCAGAACGGAGCGCTCGCCGAAGGCGGCAGCTGGACGTCCTGCTCGTTGGCCATATTGGTTGCATGTACTTCTTTGACGTCCAGAGGTGAGGGGAGGTAACGCATCACTGCATCCAGAAGGAACTGGACTCCCTTGTTCTTGAACGATGAACCGCAGCAGGCGGGGACAATCTGCATTGAGATGGTTCCCTTGCGCAGGGCGGCTATCAGTTCGTCCTCGGTGATGGAGTCGGGATCTGCGAAGAACTTCTCCATCAGGGCGTCGTCGAATTCGGCGGCTTTTTCCACGAGCTGGCCTCTCCACTCCTCGACGGCATCCACCATGTCGGCGGGAATGTCTCCGATCTCGTAGTTGACCAGTTCGTCGGTGTTGTTGTAGAAGATAGCTTTACGCGAAATCAGGTCCACCAGGCCCTTGAAGTTCTCTTCGGCTCCAATGGGCAGGCAAATAGGAACTGCTGTCGCGCCAAGCTTTGTCTTGATCTCCTCAACGCATGCAAGGAAGTCGGCGCCGACTCGGTCCATCTTGTTGACGTACGCGATCTTGGGAACGCCGTATTTGTCGGCCTGACGCCAGACGGTCTCGCTTTGGGGCTGCACGCGGCCGACAGCGCAGAATGTGGCTATCGTGCCGTCGAGCACCCTCAGGGAGCGCTCTACCTCTACCGTAAAGTCCACGTGACCGGGAGTGTCTATCAGGTTGATCTGATAGGTGTTGCCGCCATAGTGCCAGAAGGCAGTGGTAGCAGCGGAGGTGATGGTGATACCACGCTCCTGCTCCTGGACCATCCAGTCCATGGTGGCAGCGCCCTCATGGACCTCGCCGATCTTGTGGGTCTTTCCGGTGTAGTAAAGGATACGCTCGGACGTAGTTGTCTTGCCCGCATCAATGTGGGCCATGATGCCGATGTTCCTTGTGTATTTGAGATCTCTCTTTGCCATCCGGAGTTAACTAAAAGCGGAAGTGTGCAAATGCCTTGTTGGCCTCTGCCATTCTGTGCATATCCTCCTTACGCTTGAAGGCGCCGCCTTCGTTGTTGTAAGCAGCGATGATTTCTGCACAAAGTTTTTCTGCCATAGAGCGGCCGGAACGCTTGCGGGCGAAGTTGATCATATTCTTCATCGAGAGCGAAATCTTCCTTTCCGGGCGCAACTCTGTCGGCACCTGGAAGTTAGCTCCACCGATACGGCGACTCTTGACCTCGATCTGAGGGGTCACGTTCTCGAGAGCCTTCCTCCAAATATCGAGAGGAGCCTTGTCAGAATCTTTCATCTTCTCGCCTACCATGTCAATGGCATCGTAAAAAATAGAATACGCGATACTCTTCTTCCCCTGCAACATAAGATTGTTCACGAAACGGGTAACCATCGTGTCGTGGAACTTAGGATCAGGAAGTAGAATCCTCTTCTTAGGCTTTGACTTTCTCATTTTTGTGAAAAATTAAAAATTAAAACACCCTGGGCTACTTCTTGGGCCTCTTGGCGCCATAAAGGGAACGGGACTGGGTCCTGCCCTCTACGCCAGCGGTATCCAATGCGCCACGAAGGATGTGGTAACGTACACCAGGAAGGTCTTTTACACGACCGCCACGAACGAGCACGATGGAGTGCTCCTGGAGGTTGTGACCCTCACCGGGGATGTAGGCATTGACCTCTTTAGTGTTAGTCAGACGTACACGGGCAACCTTACGCATTGCTGAGTTAGGTTTCTTAGGGGTAGTTGTGTAAACCCTAAGGCATACGCCACGCTTCTGAGGACAAGCATCCAACGCGCGAGACTTGCTTTTTACTTCGACAGACTCGCGTCCTTTGCGGACCAATTGTTGAATTGTTGGCATAAGTGTTTGTTAATAAATAAAATATAGCTTTACCCTTTAAAAAAGGGGCTGCAAAGTTACAAAAAAATCATTAATTAGCAAGCGCAGCGAACTCAATATCTTTAGAAGCGCGTTCTTTAAGGGCCGGATCGGCTTCGCAGGCGGCGTCGAGCCACTTGCGGGCCTCGCTGTTCTGTCCCTTGCGTGCTGCAATGACGGCGCGCAGGTAATTGGTCCTGGCGCCTTCGCCCTGCAGGGCTGCCGAGGCACCGTCCAGGTCTCCGTTGAGAAGCATGGCCAAAGCTGCATTGTCGCCCTTGAGACCCATGGCTGCAGCGGCCGCAGCTGCATAATCGCCCTTGATGATGTCCATCACGGCTTCATTCTCCTTGGATATACCGCCAGCCTTCTCGAAGCAGTCGGCTGCCTGCTCCCAGTCGCCGTTGCGCATGGCCACAATGCCGGTGGCGTTGAGCACTTCGGCATCGGGCTCCTTGATCTTGCTCAGGTAGGCACCGCCGAGCGAAGTCTTGCCCTCGTCGAGATACACCATCGCCAGATTGTAGCGGGCCACGTCGGAGTTGAACTTGCTGATGGCGTATTTGTAGAGCGTCTCCTTGCTCTCGGGGGTCTCTGCTATGGTGGCGAGCCTCAGCACTGAGGGTTCGTCGAAGCGGTCGAGGCCTTTTTCAGCCATCTTCACCAGTTCCTCGTCGTTGTAGTTGCGGAATTCGGTGCTGGTCACAAGGCGCGCCCTGCGCAGCTCGGGGAAGACTTTCTTGTTGATTTCGGAGTAGATCTGCGAGAGGTTGCGGATTTCGCTTTCGCGTACGGCCGGGTCGCTGTACATGGAAAGTACGCGTAGGATGAGGTCCTTGTCTTCGATGTTGGACTTGGACACCGCTTCCTGGAAGCCGTCCCAGTCCTGACCGACGCTCTTGACTTCGGTTCCTGTGAATTCTACGTCGGAGGCTACCTTGTCGAGGGCCTTCTGAGCTGTGTCGGCACGCTTGTCGGAGAGTTTGGCGTTGTATTCCTTACCGCCCTCAGGTGATGCGTAAGCAACAATCTGAGTGCCTTTGATGGTGGTGCGCTCGTCTTCCTTGAGGTATTCGAGGGAGTTCTTGTAGTTGACCATGGAATTGGTCTCGAACTGGTCCTGTTTGACTCTGTCGGAGTTCACATCGTACAGAATGCGTCCTTCCGTAGTGCGGTAGAGAATGGGCTGGTATCCATCCGGCTTGGGGGCGTACACGCCGTTCACGTCGGCCAGCATGTAGGTGTTAAGACATCCGTCAGCTACCTTGATGGCACCTACCGGGTACTCTTTATCCTTGTAGTGGATGACGCCGCGCAGTTCCAGGCGGGCTTTTTCGCATCCGGGGGTATAAGGGAACACGAGTTTCTCGGTGATGGTGGCGCCGTCGGACGATACAACCTTGAAGTTGTCTTTGACCTTGTCGCCTTGATAGCTGAGGAGTTTGCCTTTGAGTTCGCCGCCCTCGTACACAAGTACAGGGGTTACATCCATTGTGGCTTTGGGATGAAAATATCCCTTGGGGCAAGTGACTGATACAGTGGCGGGGATCTTTCCGGCCACTACCTCAAGCACTTCGGGGGTGCACTTGATGTCAACATCTTTGGCGAGTTGCATCTGCTCGAGCCTTGATTTTGCACAAGACGATGAGATAAGTGCCAGCGCTGCTAGCGCTACATAAGTAAGAATCCTTTTCATAATTATATAAATGTTGCACTGTAAAACTACAAAGATAAGATTTTTTCATAACTTTGCACAGTTATGGACGCACAAGAGCTTCAGACA
Organism: Bacteroidales bacterium; assembly: GCA_017634595.1. Classification (GTDB taxonomy): domain Bacteria; phylum Bacteroidota; class Bacteroidia; order Bacteroidales; family UBA932; genus Cryptobacteroides. The sequence goes on along the minus strand of JAGBNC010000018.1, from coordinate 31,426 downwards.
TTAAAGAATAGATACGACATTATCGGTAACGATCCCTCTCTCAACCGTGCCCTCGAGACCGCTGTGGCCATTGCACCCACCGATCTTACGGTTCTTATTGAGGGAGAGAGCGGTACAGGAAAGGAAAACATACCTCAGATTATTCACCAGCACAGCCGCAGGCGTACCGGACGCTACCTCGCTGTGAACTGCGGCGCCATTCCCGAAGGCACCATCAATGCCGAGCTGTTCGGGCATGAAAAGGGAGCCTTCACCGGGGCCGTGGGCGAGCGCAAGGGCTATTTCGAAGAGGCCAACGGCGGTACTATTTTCCTGGACGAGATAGGCGAACTGCCCAAGGAGACTCAGGCAATGCTGCTCAGGGTCCTGCAGAACGGTGAGTTCATGAAGGTGGGGTCGTCCAAGGTGGAAAAGACCGATGTGCGCGTTATCTGCGCTACCAACGTCAATCTTTCCTACGCCGTGGCCACCGGTAAATTCCGTCAGGACCTGTACTACCGCATCAATTCGATACAGATACAGATGCCGCCCCTTCGCGAGCGCAAGAGCGATATCTATCTGTTGTTCCGCAAGTTTGCCGCTGACTTTGCGCAGAAGTACGGCTGCTGCAGGGTGACGCTTGATCTCAACGCCATCTCCCGCCTGTCTTCTTACCGCTGGCCCGGTAACGTGCGTCAGCTTAAGAATGTTGCCGAGACGATCAGCGCCATTGAGAGCCGTCCCTCCCGTGGCGGCACCGACAGGGTGGAACTTGGCCCGGAGGTGCTGTCGCGTTACCTGCCCGACGAGCAGGACTCGCTGCTTCCGGCGCAACCTGGCGCTACAGCCGCCGGGAGTGCCTTCAGTGACGAGGACAAGAAGATGATAATCAAGGCGATACTTGACTTGAAGCAAGAGGTTGACACGCTTAAGAGCATAGTCCATTCCGGAGCTCCGGCCGCAGTGCCTGCGCCTGCCCCGGCCATGGTGGTGCAGCCGGTGGCTGACGAGCCCGAAGAGCAGATTTATGATGAGCCTGTCAAGCATCCGCAGGAGCTCAACATGCGCCACATGGGGGAAGAGTTGATTGAGCGCGCGCTGCAGAGGCACGGGGGCAAGGTCAAGGAGGCCGCCAAGGAGCTCGGTATTTCCGAGCGTACGATTTACCGCAAGCTCGCTGAGAAAAAGAAGAATTTATGAAACGGCTGATTCCATTGCTGGCCGCCTTGTTCGTGCTGAACTCCTGCGGCATCTATTCCTTCTCCAGGACTTCCATACAGCCGGACGTTAACACTATTACTATCAACTTCTTCGAGTACAGGGCGCTGAGGGTCAACCCTTCGCTGAGCAACGACCTCACCGAGGCCATCCGCAATCAGTTCCGCCGCATGACGCGTCTGGAGCAGGTCGATCTTGACGGGGATATGGAACTGTCGGGGCAGATCACTGGTTACGATGTGACTCCCGCGGCCGTGACAGCCGACGAAGTGGCGGCCCGCAACAAACTGACAGTCACCGTGAAAGTGCAGTTTACCGACAAGCTGCACCCCGAGGAAAACTTTGATAAGAGTTTTACTGCTTATTCAGAATACGATTCCACCAATACGCTTGACGCTGTGGAGAGCGGCCTTTGCGCCGAGATTGTGGAGAAGCTTGTAGAAGATATTTTCAACGCCGCAGTAGCACAATGGTAAGGAGCATAGACATAAAGCGCCTGAACATGGAGGAGTTGCTGGGGGTGGTGAGTATCTATCCCTGGTACGCGGGAGCGCGTATGGAGCTGTGCCGCAGGATGGCTGAAAGCGGCAGTCTGAGTCCGCAGCAGACAGGTCAGGCGGCTTTGTACGTGGTGTCGAGGCGCATGCTTTACAATTTGGTCAACAATCCTGTCCGCGATTATTCCGACAGCGAGGTGAGTACCCTGCTTCAACCGCGCGTTAAAGCCGATCCGGGGCGTATTTTCGTAGTGGGTGGAGATTATTTTTCAGCTGCCCAGTACAAGGAAGTGCGCCGGAGCGACGACTCTATCTTTCCTTCTTTTGCTTCTTCCGACAGGGAGGATTTTACGGAGGAGGTTCCCGATGACAGCTTTGACCTGTGTACTGAAACTCTGGCCGGGATCTATGCCGAGCAGGGCTATCTGAGTGAAGCAAAGCAAATTTATTCCAAACTAAGTTTGCGATATCCGGAAAAAAGTGTTTACTTTGCAGCCCTTATTGAAAAATTAGACAAAAACTGAGATATGAATGCATTATTCACAACATTGACCGTGCTCGTAGTCATTGCAGCTATCCTGTTGATTCTCGTGGTGCTGCTTCAGAACGGCAAGGGACAGGGAATGGCCAGCAACTTTGTGGCGGGCAACCAGACTTTCGGTGTACGCCAGACCGCTGACATCCTCGAGAAGATTACCTGGGGCCTCGTTGCCTTCATCATCGTAGTATCCGTAGTTGCTTCTTTCACCACCGGAACCAATGGTACCGGCGTTGATGTCACCGACAGGATCGAGAATGCCGCTTCCACCGAGCAGCCTTCTTTCCCTACCGCTCCCGTCGATCAGACCGAGCCCAGTACGGAAGCTCCCGCTGCTGAGTAGTATTCTCCGAAATAATCTACGAGGGTGACCGCGTCGCAAGACAGCCGTCACCCTCTTTTTTTTGCATTCATCTTATTCCGGCAGTTTGTCCTCAGAATAAGGCGTTTTTGAGGACGGCTTTGTCGGTTATCTGGCTTCGGGATAGAGTTCCTGAAGAATTGCCTTGTCAATCTTGAGAATTCGCCATATCTGCGCGTTGCCGGCGCGGTATTCGAAATGGAGTTTTGCGGCTATATTTTTCTTTTGATAATCAGTAAGTTCAGCAAGTCTTGAGATCTGATACTCCTTTGATGCGATTGAGACGGCGGCACCATACATTTCTTCATCAGTCAGCACTACCCTGTCGCCAAGCAGGGCGGCAAACTCGGAATATGATTCCCTGTTCTTCGTAAGGAGATTGAAATACTGGTGAGCGTCTCTGAAAAAGCTGCGGCCAGTTCTCCAATCAACGAAACTTTCCGGAGCGACAAAACCGTTCCTTACGGTATATTGATCAGATAGAACTACGTCTCTTGAATGCGTGAGGGCCCGTTTTTCTCTCAAGTTCAGCGATGAATACGGTACCGACGGAATAAGTGCAGGGCTATACCCGAAGTACAGGAAACCGGATCCCCATGGGTAAGAGTATGGAGTTTGGGTTGAATTAATTACATAGGGATTCCTGTCAACATACACCATGTTATTCCTCAACGAGGACAAGTTGTCTATAGGCAATGGCTCGCACACGAATCCATCCAAATCAAGGCTTCTTCCTTTTGACTTTGCAAAACGCCTTAACCGAGTTCCGTAATGTTCAAGAAAATCAATGCATTGCTGTTTTTTAACAGCCTCCGCAATGTTGTGGAGGTGGTTTGACATAAGCGAAAACGCATAGGATTTTACTCCGCACACATACAAACTTTCTGCCATCAGGGTCATTCCGAAGGCATACTCTTCGTTGTTGGTAAAAAGGATTTCGGTCGTTGTACCGGGGGTGGCAATATGCCAGTAGGGACCTTGTTTCTCAAAGTTCTGTTGACAAGAGAACTCCTTGTCTGAAAAGGATAAGTTTTTCATAATCATTTAGTTTTCCACAAAAATACCTAAAAACCTTAATACAACAAACATTCGTCCTCAAAATGGCGGGAATTTGAGGACGAATGATGTTTTTCCGGCAGTTTGTCCTCAAAGCAAGGCTTTTTTGAGGACGAACGAAGAGGCAGGATTATTTCTGGCGGATGACGATGCCGTCAGGACCGGCATCGACGCTGATGGCGGATTCCTTGTGGATGTGCCCTTCAAGGATCTCCTTGGCCAGGCGGTTCACCAACTCGCGCTGGATCAGCCTTTTGACAGGACGTGCACCGAAATCGGGCTCGTAGCCGTTACGCACCACGTAGTCTTCGAACGCAGGCGTGTACTCAAGCATCACGTTATCGTCTTCCAACTTATTCTGCAGCAGCGACATCTGGATTCGTACGATCTGCCTTATGTCATCAGGCGTCAGGGTGTCGAACTTGACGATCTCGTCAATACGGTTGATGAACTCGGGGCGCATGCGCAGCCTCAACTCTTCTTCCTTCAAGTTGGACGTCATGATGAGGATGGTGTTCTTGAAATCGACAGTACGCCCCTTGTTGTCGGTCAGACGTCCGTCGTCAAGCACTTGGAGGAGGATGTTGAACACATCGCTGTGCGCCTTCTCTATCTCGTCCAGCAAGATTACCGAGTAAGGTTTGCGCCGTACGGCTTCGGTCAGCTGGCCACCCTCATCGTAGCCCACGTATCCCGGAGGCGCACCCACCAGACGGGATACGGTGTGCGCTTCCTGATACTCGCTCATGTCGATACGGGTCATCATGGATTCGTCGTTGAACAGGAACTCAGCCAGCGCCTTGGCCAGCTCCGTCTTGCCCACGCCGGTGGTTCCCAGGAACAGGAACGATCCAATGGGACGGTGTTCGTTGCTCAGGCCGGCACGCGAGCGGCGGACTGCGTCGGACACAGCTTCGATTGCTTTGTCCTGACCCACCACGCGCTTGTGGAGCTGCTCCTCCATGTGCAGAAGCTTCTCCTTCTCGCTTTCCAGCATACGGTTCACGGGGATGCCGGTCCAGCGGGCCACGACCTCGGCAATATCCTCCGGAGTCACAGCCTCGGTGATGATAGGGTTCTTGATTGCGGCCTGCTGGGCAGAGAGTTCCTTGAGCCGCTGCTGGGCGGCCGCCAGACGGCCGTATCGTATCTCAGCCACCTTGCCGTAGTCGCCAGAGCGCTCGGCAATGGCAGCCTCGCGCTTGAAGTCTTCTATCTGAGAACGTAGGTTATTGAGCTCTGTCACAATGCCTTTCTCCTCGTTCCAGCGCTTCTCCAGCTCTGCTTTCTTCTCCTTGGCCTCGGCAAGCTCCGAATCTATCTTCTCGCTTTTCAGCGAGGTGCCCTCCCGTTTGATAGCTTCCTTCTCTATCTCCAGCTGACGTATGCGTGCGTTCAGATCGTCGATAGGTTCCGGCACCGAATTCATCTCCAGACGGAGCTTGGACGCCGCTTCATCTACAAGGTCGATAGCCTTGTCGGGCAGGAAACGGTTGTTGATGTAGCGGTGGCTGAGGTTAACTGCCGCAATGAGTGCGTCATCTTCGATGCTCACACGGTGGTGAGTCTCATATCTTTCCTTAAGTCCCCTCAGTATGGCAATGCTCTCGGCGGGCGAAGGCTCGTCCACCATGACTTTCTGGAAACGACGCTCCAGAGCCTTGTCCTGTTCGAAGTACTTCTGGTATTCGTCGAGTGTCGTGGAGCCTATGGTCCGCAGTTCGCCGCGGGCCAGGGCCGGCTTGAGGATGTTGGAAGCATCCATTGCGCCGCTGCTCCGTCCGGCACCCACTAGGGTGTGTATCTCATCGATGAAGAGGATAATTTCTCCGTCAGAATCGACTACTTCCTTGACCACTCCCTTGAGCCTCTCCTCGAACTCGCCCTGATACTTGGCGCCTGCGATCAGCGCGCCCATATCCAGCGAGAACACTCTGCGGCTCTTAAGGTTCTCAGGCACCTCCCCGTTGACGATTTTTGCCGCGATCCCTTCCGAGATAGCGGTCTTGCCCACGCCGGGCTCGCCCACGAGGATAGGGTTGTTCTTGGTCCTGCGGGACAGAATCTGCAGGACCCTTCGGATCTCGTCGTCACGGCCGATGACCGGATCGAGTTTGCCTGATGCTGCGGCCTGATTCAGGTCGATAGCATACTTACTTAAGAATTCATATTTATTATCCATAACAATCAAATAGTTAGTACCCGGGCCCTTCAAGGACCCGCATTAGTCCGGTCAAATTATATTCCACTGACAATTTGTCAGCAGCTCTTCCGCCCGGCACCTTGCCGTCATCACCGGATGCCCGTTTTGAGGACGGGGCGGCTGAAAACGTCAGGCCGTCCTCACCGGAGGCCCGAAACGAGGACGGACAGCCGGCTGCGGGGTTGCGTATGTGTGGGAATTTTGCCAACTTTGCGACCGATTATGAAACGAACTATTCTGAGCCTGGTTCTCCTCGCCGGGGCATTGTCCGCCGCCGCCCAACAAACTCATGTAGATGAGATATCCTTCGAAGCAAGGGCCACATTCCATCAGCAGACTACCGACGGAGTGTATGACTCTCATTTCCAGGGAGATTACTTCAATATGCACATCAAGGGACAGCTGGCCGACGGCCTGACCTTCCGGGTGCGTCAACGCTTCAACAAGAAAATCGAAGACGCCAACCCGTTCAACGCCACTGACTTTCTGTGGCTGACCTGGCAGGCGTCACCCAAATGGTCATTCACTGCAGGCAAGCAGCCTATCCTCGCAGGTGGCTACGAGATCGACTCTCCGCCCATCGATGTGTACTATTACGGCGCCTTCAGCAACAGGCTTTACCAGTACTATGCTTTCGGGGCCACCGCCACCTTCAGCCCTGCCGAAGGACAGGCCCTCTCAGCTCAGTTTATCCCGTCCCCGATATCGCCGGTGACCCAGAACGCCTATTCCTACAACCTTTACTGGAACGGACATTTCTGGCCTTGGTGGAAAACCATCTGGAGCTATAATCTGGTAGAAGATGAACTGCACCGCAAGATGAACTGGATCATCCTCGGCAATAAATTCAACATGGGGAAGCTGGTGGTTGACGTAGATATGATAGACCGCTTCGCCTTCCAGCAGGCCAACCCGTTCACCGACTGGTCCTTCATAGTCAAGGCCATTCTAACCCTCGGCAAGTGGAATATATGTACTAAAGTTGGATACGAGCTCAATGACGCCGCAAACGTGGACGCTTCGGGCCTTTCCTATGACCTGGTGCTCCCTGCCGGGAACGACTACCTGTATGGAGGGGCCGGACTGGAGTATTTCCCCCTGGGGAATGAAAAACTTCGTATCCACCTCGCATATTTCGGCGACAATCACGATCGCATTCACAACTTCGACATAGGCCTGACCTGGCGTTTCTCCGCTTACAAGCGTAAATAGCACGGCGGCAATGCCGTTGTCTTTTTCGGAGATATTCTGTATATTTGAAGGTTTTAAACACATGCCTATGATACGCAGAGATTTCCTTAAGACCATAGGAGCAGTCACGGCCGGAGCGGCCATTGGACTGCCTGCCGCCACTACTGCAGCGAAAGCTGCCGGCGTACCGGTCCCGGACGGGGAAGGTTCGCTGAACAAGATGCCGTTGCCAATTCGTTCCCTCAAGCCGGATGTGCAGAGGCAGATAACTGTAGTCGTCATCGGTGCCGGCAGTCGCGGAAATGTGTACGCCGGCTACTTCGGCAAGTATCCCGAGGCTGTGAAAGTTGTGGGTGTGTCCGACATCCTTGAGCACCGTTGCCGCAAGATGGCCGATGCCCACGGAGTGCCGCCAGAGCACCGTTTCGGCGACTGGAGCGAAGTGTTCAAGGTGCCCAAGTTCGCCGACGCGGTGGTTATTTCCACCCCGGACGACGTGCACTACGCCCCTTGCATGAAGGCCCTTGCCATGGGTTACGACGTCCTGCTCGAAAAGCCGGTGGCGCCCACTGAAAAGGAGTGCAAGAATATTCTCAAGCAAGCCCATAAGTACAACAGGATAGTGGCGGTGTGCCACGTGCTGCGCTATGCGCCGTATTTCATCGCCCTGCGCGAAGTGGTGCGCAGCGGCGCCATAGGCGAGCTGGTGAGCGTTCAGCACATGGAACCCATTCAGTACGCCCACATGGCCCATTCCTACGTGCGCGGCAACTGGAGGGATTCCAAGCAGACTACCCCCATCATTCTGGCCAAGTCGTGCCACGACCTCGACATCCTGCGCTGGATTATTGATTCTCCGTGCAAGAGCATCGTAGCCGACGGCTCGCTGCATCTGTTCAAGCCGGAGAACGCCCCCGAGGGCGCGCCGCTGAAATGTACCGACGGATGCCCGCACGAGTCGGAGTGCCCTTATTCTGCCATTGACATCTATACCAGGCAGAAGCGTCATCTCAACGTGTTCGACCTTGACGGCAACCGTGATCCTGAAGTGATCATGCAGCGTCTCCTTACGCCGCCCTACGACAGCTATGCGCGCTGCGTGTATCATTGCGACAACGACCAACCCGACCACTATGTGTCCGAAATGGTGTTCGAAGGCGGTCAGACTGCTAGTTTCTCCATGGAGGCATTTGCCCCCGCGGGCGGCCGCAGGACCCGCATCATGGGTACCATGGGTTACATTGACGGTGACGGCACGAGCTTCACCCTTTGGGATTTCAAGACCCGCACCCCCAAGGTGTGGAACGTCAAGGTGAGCGACATTCCTGAGTACAAGGGCTCGGGGCACGGCGGCGGAGACTATCCTCTCGCACGTGACTTCGTCGAGGCTGTGGCGGCACATGATCCCGGCCGCTTGTCCAGCACTATAGACGTGTCGATCGAAAGCCACGTCATGGGATTTGCCGCTGAACGCAGCCGTCGCAGCGGAAGGAAAGAGAAAGTATAAAAAATATTATATGAAAAAATTGACAATTCTTTTGGCCCTGGTGCCCATGCTGCTCCTGAGTGCCTGTACCGGCAATCAAGCCAAGTTTAATGTAAAAGTGCTTCATTCTGAAGGTGCTACCGTCAACGTTATCAATGTTGCCAGCGGCGATATTATCGTGAGCCTTGCCGGTGATGTTGAGAACGATGAGCTTCCACTGGCCGGCAAAGCCGACAAAAACGCCCTTCTGGCAGTCCAGAAAGAGGGTGACAGCTGGCAGACCCTATTCTTCAACGATGGCACGCCCATTACCGTAGATCTGGCAGACCGCAGTCTCAAGGGCTCTCCCATGAATGAGAAGCTGACCGCCTATGATCTGGACATGAACGCTATTGACAACGATTACGACAAGCTCGTGTCCGAATTCCGCGCCCTTGCTCCCGAAGAGCAGCAGGCCGGAGTGGAGGATTTCCGTGCCAAGGCTGCCGCTCTTGACGACAAGTACGAAGGCAAGATCAAGGAAATTGTGAACGACAACAAGGATAATCTCATCCCCGCGGCATTCGTTAACCTGATCGCCCAGACTCTCGACGAGTCAGAGACAGAGGCATTCTTCGCTGCCGACGCTCCCTATGCCAAGCATCCCGCGACCCTTGCCGTAAAGGAAGAACTCGATTCTCAGAAGGCGCGCATGGCTGAAATAGAGGCTGCCAAGCAAGCTTCAATAGGCAAGAAGTTTACCGATCTGGAAGAGCCGGATACGGACGGCAACATGCACAAACTCAGTGAGTATCTGGGTCAGGGCAAGTGGGTGTTCGTAGATTTCTGGGCCTCCTGGTGCGGCCCTTGCCGCGCTGAGATGCCCAATGTGGTGGCGGCTTATGAGAAGTACCATCCCAAGGGACTGGAGATAGTGGGCCTGTCGTTCGACAACGACAAAGAGGCCTGGGTAAAGGCCATCAAGGAGCTCAAGATGCCTTGGATCCATCTTTCCGATCTTAAAGGCTGGCAGACTGTGGCCTCCGATACCTACAACATCAAGTCCATTCCTTCCAGCATGCTGGTCGATCCTGAGGGCATAATAGTGGCCCGCGACCTGCGCGGAGAGGCTCTTGGCGCTAAACTTGCAGAAGTGTTCGGGGAGTAATTTGATATGAGGGCTTTCCGGAACATATTATTGGCTCTGGCGGGGCTGCTGGAAGCGGCTGCACTGTGCGCACAGGAACTGCCGTCGCTTGCAAAGGCGCCGGAGATTACCACCGGCAAGCTCCCGGACGGTATTTCTTACTATCTGGTCAAGAATACTGCATCGCCCGGATTTGCCGATTTTGCACTTGTGCAGCCCCTGCGCGGTAAGGACAACTCACCGCGTGAGGATCTGGTGAGCCTGCCTCATTTCCTTAGCCGGAAACCCTATAACTTCCTGGCCAACAATTCTATATCTTACGGAGAGAGGGGGTGGATACAGAACACGCGCGGTGCAACTGTGTTCCGTTTCGCCGACGTGCCTGTGGCGGTGCCAGAGGTGTCCGACTCCACCCTTTTGATGATTTTCGACATAGCCCGCTCCTCCGAACATGAGCAGGCCCTGGTGGTCAGCGGCAACATTGACGTAGCTGCCATTCAGGAGAGGATAAGGATTCTGTCCATGACCCTGTCGTCGCGCATTAAGGTTACCGATGCCGTATCTTATGCATGGAAGCCTCAGGACGACCTCAGGGTGACCTCGGGCAATTCGCCGGTGGGCGAGATTGCGGTGAGCTACCGTTCGCCCCGTACCGACAGGGAACTCATGAATACCATACAGCCGGTGATGAGCCGGGTGCTTGCATCGGAGTTCCAGCTTATTCTGCAGAAGCGTCTGCGCGGCGCCTTCCGTCAGGCCGGAATCCCTCTTGCCGACTACCGCTTCCGTTACATAGGCAGCGACGAGTCTGCCGGCGACGAGCTCTTCTTGATACGTATATACACCTCTGAATCAAGGCTTTCCGAGGCTACTGCCGTTGTGGCCGGGGTGCTGTCGTCACTCGACGACGAAGGCGTAAATGAAGAGGAGACTGCATTTGCGCGCAGCGTTATCAGCAGCGCCTCAGCCCGTGACAGCAAGACTTCCGTGATGTCGAACGCCCAGTGGGTGGACAAGTGCATCGCATCCTATCTGTATGGCTCCAACCTGGCTTCGTCGGCGACAATAGGCTCACTGTTTACCGGGCGCAAGCTGGATATAGGCAGGGAGACGGAGCTGCTCAACCGCTACATTGCCTCGTTCCTTTCGCCCAAGCGCAACATGCACCTGCATTTTGCCGCACCGGTACAGCCAGATGCTGCGGCTCTTGAGGAGGCGTTCCGTCAGGGCTGGCGCAATCCGCTCTCCGTTGACAGCGGCGTTCCCACACCGGAGGATACGCTCAAGCTCGTTTCACCGCGCAGGAAAGTGAGGCTCAAGACTACATCGCCCGACTCGTTCAGCGGAGGCAAGATGTGGACCTTCTCTAATGGTATCAACGTAGTTTTCAAGAAGATGCCTAGCAAGGGCTCGTTCCGCTACGGATTCATGGTCAAAGGAGGATGGGCGGAAATCAAGGATATCAATGCCGCCGAATCAGCAGTCGCCTGCGATGTGCTGGAGCTGCAGAAAGTGGCCGGAATGAGCGGGGAGCACTTCCGCGACCTGCTGGCCATGAACGGGATATCGATACAGCCTCAGCTGACCCTGTCCGACGTGCGCTTCACCGGCGCTGCGTCATCTTCGTCGCTGTCACTTGTGCTGAAGGCCATGCTGTCTTTGGCAAATATGACCGCTCCCGATCCTGAAGCATACCAGAGCTACCGCGAGGAGAAGGCGATACGCCTCCAGAGGGACAAGTTCTCGCTGGAAGGGACACGTGCCGTGCTTGACAGTACCATGTGCCCGGCGTACAGATATGCCGCCGGAAGCCTTCCAGAGCTGCCAGGGAGCGATTTCCCCGTCCGCATGAGCGAGTATTTAGCACAGAAGGGCTCCACCATGCGCAATGGACTGATAGTGCTTGTCGGCGATCTGGACGAAAACGCTGTGCTTAAGCAGCTTACGCACACTCTTGGCGACTTCCGCACCCTTCAGCAACGTGTGTCCAGGCCCCGCCTGCCTTACCCTTTGCGCGAGTGCTGGTCCACTTCATACGATCACGGCAGCTGGAGAGAAATTGGCGTGAACGTGTCGCTGAGCGCCTTGTTGCCATTCAGCGCCGAGAGCAAGACCACACTGCAGCTTGCCTGCGCCGTGCTTGAGACTGAACTGGCAAGAGCTATGGCGTCAAAAGGGGTACATTGCAGCGTCTCAGGTGCTGCTGAACTGCTGCCGACTGAGCAGCTTACGGTGTTCATCAATTGCAAGGCGTGCCCGAGGACCGGGCTGCCTGCCGATGTGGTGCCCGCCACGCCGCTGAGCATGCTGGAGTCGGTGCGCGAAGTGGTGAACCGTCTGTCATTAAAAGAGATAGATGCTGCTACCATGGCCCGCTGTAAGACGCTCCTCACCAACCGTCTGGCTGCTGCGGACGGCAACCCGAAGGTGCTCTGCGATGCCATCCTATACCGCAATTCCACGGGCCGTGACCTTGTGGGCGCGCGCAAAGATATCATCAAGTCAATCAAATCTTCTGATGTGCAGAAACTGTTCAAGGCCCTTTCTGCGTGCAATTGCGAGTACGTGGTGCAATGAAAGCATCTGACTTCGGGACTATAATCCAGATAGGCGACATCCTTGTGTCTGAGGATGTTGTGAGTGAATACTTTGCCTGCGACTATGAGGCTTGCCGCGGTATATGCTGCATAGAGGGAGATGCCGGAGCGCCCCTGCTTGAGTCGGAACTGGAGGGCCTTGAGAGGGAATATCCTTCCTACTGTTCCGAGATGCTGGAAGCTGGGCGTGAGGCGGTTAAGCTGAACGGATTTTTTGAAATCGATCCCGAAGGGGACCTGGTGACTCCGCTGGTCTGCGGCTCCTCGGCCTGCGCTTTCGCGCATTTCGCTCCCGACGGCGCATGTCTCTGTGCTATAGAGAAATGCGGCTGCCGCAAGCCCGAGTCCTGCTCACTCTACCCTATACGCGTGACGCGCTTCAAGGGCGGCGGCATGGCGCTTAACCTGCACAAATGGGATATTTGCAAGGCTGCTTTCGAGAAGGGACGCAGAGAAGGCGTGAGGGCATACCAGTTCCTGAAGCGCCCCTTGACCGAGACTTTCGGTGAAGATTTCTATACGGCCCTCTGTGCGGCAGCGGATCATGTACTCGGACCCGGTGCCGATTGAGATTCTTCCTATCTACAAGTTCCTGAAAGTAGTACTCTTGAAGTTCTTGACCCACACCTGGCGCTCGAAGGCCTGGTCCAGGGAGAGCATGGTGTCCGTGGACTGGACGTAGGGGATACGCTGGATGGTGTTCAGAATGGTCTCCATAAGGTGGTCGTTGTCAATACAATACACCTTCAGGAGCAGTGCGGCGCGTCCTGTCACGAAATGGCACTCCACGATCTCGGGAATGTGCTTCAGAGCCTCGGTAACCTCCTGGTACTTGTTGTCTTCCGACAATGAAATACTGATAAAGGCACATACGTTCAGCCCAAGGGCGCCGGGCTTTACAAGCATTTGGGACCCGGTGATGACGCCATTGTCTTCAAGCTTTTTAACCCTCTGATGCACAGCAGCTCCCGATATACCGCACTCACGCGCTATCTCAAGGAACGGCATGCGCGCATTGTTGACAAGGAAAGACAGAATTTTCCTGTCTGTGTCATCCAGATGATAATTAGCCATATTACTTCTTCTTTATGAAACGTCTGCTCCGGCGTACGGTAGGTGTACCGCCGGATATTATTTCCTTACATTGTTCTTCGGTAAGGCTTTCAGCAGAAACACCTTTGGGGATTCTGTAATTCTTGCCGTCCTGCTTGAGATAAGGGCCGTAGCGGCCGTTGATGACACTGATTCCGCTTGCAGGCCACTCCTTAAGTGGCACTGTGACAGCTTCTTTCTTGGCCTTGTCGGCCTCGATCAGGGCCACGCACTCGTCGAGCGTAATATTCAAAGGATCCTTTCCTCTGGGGATGGATACGTTGTGGTCGCCGGCTTTGAGGTAGGGGCCGAAGCGTCCCTTGGTGGCTATAATCGTTACGCCTTCGTATTCACCCACCGTGCGAGGCAGGTTGAATAACTTGACGGCTTCTTCAAGCGTCAGATTTTCAATTATTTGTCCCTTGTTCAGACTTGCCGACTGACGGTTCTCGCCCTCGCCCTTCTGCACATAGGGGCCGAACTGGCCGAGGCGGGCCACAATCTTCTGTCCGTCGGAAGGATCCACCCCAATCTCCCTTTCGATATGGCTGTACTGGTGGTTGCTGATAGCTTCGTCAACCTTGTGGTGGAATGGGGTGTAGAACGCGGAGATTACATCGTTCCAGCGCTTGTCGCCGCCGGCTATGCTGTCGAAATCTTTCTCCACTTTGGCCGTGAAGTCATAATCCATGATGTCGGAGAAACTACCTGTGAGGTAGTCTGTTACGAGTATTCCGACGTCTGTAGGCAGGAGCTTGCCCTTCTCGGCACCTATCACTTCGGTTCTGGAGTTTTCCTTGATCTGAGTACCCTTCAACGACATGTCGCACACTGGCACCTTGCGCCCGTCCTTGTCTCCTTTGACCAGATAGCCGCGGGCCTTGGTGAGGGTGGTGATGGTAGGTGCGTAGGTGGAAGGACGTCCGATGCCGAGCTCCTCCATTTTCTTGATCAGGGTCTGCTCGGAATAGCGGAACGGGGCCTGGGTAAACTTGCACACTGCATCGACCCCGGCCACTTGAAGCACCTGGCCTTCAGCGAAAGGAGGCAGTACAATATCCTGCTCGGAGCCTTCCTCCTCGTCGTCCGAACCCTCGCGGTAGAGCTTCAGATATCCGTCGAACAGGACCTGCAGCGACTGCAGCGAGTACTTTTCGGGGCGGGTGCTGATATCCACCCGCACGTTGGTATTGAGCACTTTGGCTTCAGCCATCTGCGACGCAACCGTACGCTTCCAGATGAGTTGGTAGAGCTTCTTCTCCTGCTGCGTGCCCTCGATATCGGTGTGGGCAACGAAGGTGGGGCGTATGGCCTCGTGCGCCTCCTGGGCGCCCTTTGAATGTGTCTTGTACTGGCGCGGGCGTGAGTATTCGGGACCGAAGTTATCGGTAATGAATGCTTTGGACGTGCTGACCGCAAGATTGGACAGATTGGTGGAGTCGGTACGCATGTAAGTGATGAGACCCCGCTCGTACAGCGACTGGGCGAGACGCATCGTGGTGCTTACCGGCAGATGAAGCTTGCGGGCGGCTTCCTGCTGGAGCGTGGATGTGGTAAAAGGCGGCGGCGGGACCCTGAGCCCCTCCTTGCTCTCCACTGCACCGACGGAATATACGGCACCTACGCAGCCTTCGAGGAAGGAGCGTGCATCTTCCTTGCCGGCAAAACGCTTGTCCAGCAAGCCTTTGACCTTAGTGCCGTCAACATTGAAAACAGCCTCTACGCGATAGTATGGCGCATGTTCAAAGGCATTGATCTCCCTCTCGCGGTCCACCACCAGACGGAGCACCACCGACTGCACACGACCTGCGGAAAGTCCCCTCTGGATCTTGCGCCAGAGTATAGGCGACAGTTCGAAGCCTACCAGGCGGTCGAGTACGCGACGGGCCTGCTGCGCATTCACAAGGTCCATGTCAAGAGAGCGCGGATTCTGTACTGCATGCAGGATGGCATCCTTGGTAATCTCGTGAAATACAATGCGCTTGGTCTTTGCGGGGTCGAGGCCAAGGGTCTCTGTAAGATGCCAGGAGATGGCTTCTCCCTCACGGTCTTCATCGGATGCAAGCCACACTACAGAGGCGGAATCCGAGAGCTTCTTAAGCTCGTTGACGACACGCTTCTTGTCGGGCGGCACTACGTATTCGGGTTTAAAACCATGGTTTATATCTATGCTCAGGCTGTTGTCCTGAAGGTCACGGATGTGCCCGAAACTGGACTTGACTATAAATCCCTCTCCCAGGTACTTCTGAATTGTTTTCGCCTTGGCGGGCGACTCTACTATCACTAAATTCGGTTCCATAATTTCACAATATCGGCTACAAATTTAAGGTGTTTTTCCAAATTAATCGTAATTTTGTGTTTTCAAGAGAAAAAAATGACAGACAAGACAAAACACACAATAACCAAATGGTTCTGGATTCTGCTCATCGCTCCGTTCGCGTTGGTATTCCTGCTTCTGCTGGCGGTGGGCCTGTTTGCCAAACTTCCTTCCTTTGAGGAACTTGAACATCCCGACAATAAACTGGCCACACAGGTGCTGGCCGAAGACGGTGAAGTGCTCACCACTTTCCATATTGAGAACCGCACCTACGCCGACTACGACGAGCTTTCGCCCAATCTGGTGCATGCAGCCGTGGCTACGGAAGACGTGCGTTTCTACAAACACTCAGGCGTGGACATGAAGGGTCTCGCCCGCGTGGCTATCAAGACTCTCCTTCTGCGCGACTCCAGCCAGGGCGGCGGCAGTACCATCACCCAGCAGCTCGCCAAGACGCTCTATCCCCGCAACGAAAAAGCGGGAAAGCTGGAGCTGGTGTTCACCAAGTTCAAGGAATGGATCACTGCGGTCCGCCTTGAACGCGACTACACCAAGAACGAAATCATGGCCATGTACCTGAACTCCATCTTTTTCGGAAGCGGAGCCTTCGGTGTCAAATCGGCTGCCGAGACATTTTTTGCCAAGGCTCCTGCCGACCTGAACGTAGAAGAAAGCGCGATGCTTGTGGGTATGGTCAACAAGCCCACCCGTTACAATCCGGTGCTCAATCCCGATAACGCCCTGAACCGCCGCAACTTCGTGATAGGACGTATGGCCAAGGCCGGCTTCATAAGCAAGCACGAGAGGGACTCCCTGCAGCAGCTTCCCATCCTCCTGGACTATCATGTGATGGACCACAACTCCGGCCACGCCCCCTACTTCCGTGACATGCTCAGGCGCGATATGAACGCCAAGAAGCCGCGCCGCTCCGACTATCAGTTCGAGGAAGACTATTCTGCCGACTCGCTGCGCTGGGCTTCCGACGCAGTGTACGGCTGGCTCAACAAGAACCGCAAGCCCGACGGCAGTTCATACAACCTGGACAAAGACGGCCTGCGCATCTATACGACCATCAACTACAAGATGCAGGTATTCGCAGAAGAAGCGGTGGCCGAGCATCTGGGAGGCTATCTCCAGAAGGCCTTCGAGAAGGAGCTTAAGTACAAGCGCAACAAGCCGTTCGCCAACGACATAGACCAGAAAACGGTTGACCGTCTCATGGCTCAGGCGCGCAAATGGAGCGACCGCTACCGCCTCCAGAAGAAGGCCGGCGTGAGCGAGGCGGACATTCTGTCGCAGTTCGACAAACCGGTCAAGATGCGTGTGTTCTCATGGAACAAGAAGGGCTACATCGACACTACCATGACGCCCAACGATTCCATACGCTACTACAAATCATTCCTCCGCTGCGGCTTCGTGGCCGTAGAGCCGGAGACGGGGAATGTCAAGGCTTTCGTAGGCGGGCCCAACTACCGCTATTTCAAATATGACAACGTCAGCCAGGCCAAACGTCAGGTGGGTTCTACTATCAAGCCCTTCCTCTACACCCTTGCCATGCAGGAGGGCATGACTCCCTGCGACAGGGTGGTGTGCGCACCTCAGACTTTTGTGAACTGGGACGGCTCCACCTGGACCCCGCGTTCCACCGACAAGAAAGAAATGATAGGCAAGACCGTGACTCTCAAATGGGGCCTTGCCAATAGTTCCAACAATATTTCGGCATTTCTGATGAAGCAGTTCGGACCTCAGGCCATGGCTCAGATGATGCACCGGATGGGCATCCACAGCCATGTTGACGAGGTGTACGCGCTCTGCGTAGGCCCTGCCGATATTGCGCTCTACGAGATGGTGGCGGCCTACAATACTTTCCCGTCCCAGGGTGTATATGCCGAGCCGCTGTATGTGACCCGCATCGAGGACAATCAGGGCAACGTCATCACCGAACACACCAACAGCAAGCGCGAGGCCATCAGCGCCTCATCGGCCTTCCTCATGGCCAACCTAATGCAGGGAGTGGTGAACGGAGGTACCGGAAGCCGCCTGCGTTACGCCTACAACCTCAAAGGCGAGATTGCCGGCAAGACCGGTACTACCAACGATTGTTCCGACGGATGGTTCATAGGTTACACGCCCAAGATAACCGCCGGCGCATGGATTGGAGGCGAAGACAGGCAGATCCATTTCAACTCCCTCGACGGTTCGCGCATGGCGCTTCCGATTTGGGGTATATGGATGAAGAAGTGCATTGCCGCAGGTCTGTTCAATGAATCCGACACCTTCCTGGCGCCGCCCAGCATTGATTTCAGCCTCGACTGTGCCAGCACCGGCACTTTCCTCGGCGGCGATGAAGACATGAATGATGTGACCGAAACAACTAACAATCAAGAGACAGACTATTATTTCAACTGATATGGCTAAGTACAATTCGATAGCAGTCATATACGGCAGCGATTCCTCCGAATGGGAAGTATCATGCCGCAGCGGAGAGTTCGTAGCGTCCGCAATAGATGATACGGAATATGATGTGTACGAGATTTTCGCCCGTTTCGGGCTTTGGCAGCTTGTGGCTTGCCGCCGCAAGAATTCCATGCGTGTGACCTTCCCCGAGGAAGCACGTCCCGAAATCGACAAGACTGACTTTTCCGTGAGCGTTCTGGGGCAGAGGGTAAAATTCGACTACGCCTATATAGTTCAGCACGGGGCTCCCGGGGAGACGGGGCAGCTGCAGGGCTACCTGGAGATGCTCAAGATTCCGTTCAGCTCCTGCGGGTCCTATTCCAGCATGATTGCTTTCAACAAGTACGCCTGCAAATCGTACGTCCGCACCTTAGTCCGCTGCGCTCCGGATCTGCTTGTGCGTCAAGGAGATGACTTGGAAGCATTCTGTGCAAAAGCTGTCAAGGAACTTAAGTTCCCGGTATTTGTCAAGCCCACTCAGGGCGGTTCCAGCTTCGGTGTGACCAGGGTCGCAGAGGCATCGGAACTCATATCCGCAATACAGTTTGCTTTCACTGAAGGCCCCATGGTGCTGGTGGAACAGGGCGTGACGGGGCGCGAACTTACTTGCGCCGCATACTTTGACGGGACGTCCGTCCGCGCTTTGCCGCCCATTGAGATTGTGAGTGACAACGAGTACTTCGACTACGATGCCAAGTACAACGGCCACAGTCGCGAGATATGCCCAGCACCCATCGACGAAGCACTTACTTCTGAACTTCAGCGCACCACTTGCTCGCTGTACTCATTCCTTGGCTGCAAAGGCGTGGTGAGGATGGATTACATAGCTACCGCTGAAGGGCTTGTGTTCCTGGAAGTCAATACTATACCTGGCATGACCAGCGCTTCGCTGGTACCGAAGATGGTACGTGAGGCCGGCTTGAGCGTCACTGAATTCCTCTCGCAGATCATCGAGAATTCTTAGTGCTTCTTACGCAGTTCATACGTGAATGGACTGCCGCTCTCGGAGGGCTGTATGAGCCAAGGGAGGCGGCAGGTATTGTGCAGCGCCTGTGCGGTGACATGCTGGGCGTGACGTCCTATGCTCATATTGTCAATCCTGAGTTGGAAGTCCCCGGGGACAAGCTGGCGCTGCTGAAAGATGCTTTGAAGCGGCTCCAGGGAGGTGAGCCGCTGCAATATGTCACCGGTTTCCAGGAGTTTTGCGGGCGGCGTTTCTCGGTGAGTCCTGATGTGCTGATCCCAAGGCCTGAGACTGAGGAACTTGTGAGGTGGGCGGAAGGCAGGATCGAGGCTGGCTCTCGCGTGCTGGACTTGTGTACCGGTTCGGGATGCATTGCCTGGAGCCTGGCCCTGGATGTTCCGGGGGCCATGGTGACCGGAGTTGATATTTCTGAAGAGGCACTCGGGGTCGCCCGCCGTCAGTCCTTCGGCCCGGGGGCAGGGGAGGGAGAGGGAACTTCGCTTCGCTCATCCCTCCCGGCTGACGCCGGGCCCCTCCCGTTCACGCGGCCACGGGCGGCCACGGTTCCCTCTCCCTCCCCTGCCCCCGGGCCGAAGTTCCTGCAGGCTGATGTGCTGCAGGTCCCTGACAGCTTCCCCGGCGCCCCCTTTGACCTCATCACAGCCAATCCACCATACATACGCGAAAGCGAGCGGGCCTTCATGCACACCAACGTGCTGGAACACGAACCATCCCTGGCCCTGTTCGTACCCGACACCGACCCGCTTGTCTTCTACCGCACCATTGCCCTCTGGGCGATTCGCTTCCTGGATGAAGGAGGCGCCGGAATCGTAGAAATCAACGAAGATCTGGGCAGCAGCACATCGGCCGTATTCCAAGGTGCCGGCCTGTCTGGCGTACAGGTACTTAGTGACTTCCGTGGCAAGGACCGTTTCGTAAGTTTTTCAAAATAAGAGTGTCAACACTTTTATAAACGGATAGTTTTCTGTCACTTTGCCTCCAAAAAGTGACTATGAAAAACTATCAGATCTTATGCTTAGCACTGCCGGTCCTCCTGTCATCGTGCACCCCGGGCAGCAAACCTGAACCTCAGCCGGTACAGTACACTGCTGACTTCTCTCCGGCCGGACTGGCCAAAATGTTTTCATCACTTCCACTGGATAAAGGCCACCTGAAGGAAGTTTACAACGCCGTGGGGAAGTCATCCGGCAACGGTTATGATGAAGAATACACAATGGGATGCCTGATCGACAGTCCTGGAGCAGGGGTGGGGGACAGCCCGTCGTCAAAGGCTGAATCGGCACAGTCATACTCCAATCCGCTGAGGGACCTGCTGAGGGACTATCTTGAATCGCACCCTGCCACTAAGGGAGGAGACGTTGACGATATGCTCAAGCAATTGTCGCAGAGCGACTTTCAGCTCTACTGGCCTTATTCCGACAATTGGGATGGCGAATCATTCCCCATCATCACTTTCGACCCTGGCTCTGGCGCTGAGACTAACTACGGCTACCGCATTTCACCCGGCCCCGACGGTCTCCATGTAGTAGATTCAGTATTTGTAGATGAAGCCTTGGCCACAAAGCAGCCGGTATGGGTCTTCAACAGCAACTCCGATGCTTCCTTTACGCCTCTCAAGCTGGAACAAGCTGCAGGCAGCAGGGACTATGTTCCCCTCGCGCGACACCGCAGGCTGCTTCTGAAAAACTTCAAGATGAAACGCAATTATGACTCCTGGTTCGGCGGGGCAAGCGAGTTCTGGGTAAAATGCGGAAGTGTCGAGGGCTTCAATGCCACCACCGATGCCGAGCTCAAACTCTTCTATCCCAGCGTCACCGATTTCATGATAGTGGTGAAGCGGCGTCTGGTCAACCAGGACCTTCCTTTCGAAGCTATCCTGGTGGGCGATTTCACAAGCCAGCTCGACAAAATAGTGTTCATGATAACTGAAGACGACGGCGGCACACTCACCAATTGGAAAGCCGATGCAGTGGTAAAAATCCAGTCCAAAACTTACGGCTTCTCCATAGATCTTCCCTACAACGAAAAGGACGACATTGTATGGCGCGGGCAACTATCGGCGAGGTTTTTTGAAGAAGCTGATATAGTAAGGGGCCGTTTCGGCGATGTGGAAGCGAGCTTCGAACTGGACTGAATCAGCGCGTGTGCTCAGATGTGGATACGGCTCCGGTAAACGGCCGACAGATAAACGGTCCGGGCGCCGAGGTGCACGAAGTAAGCGGCCAGCAGCAGGTGCAGGCAGGCGTCAGCTCCCGCAACTGAAGCTGCAGGCCACAGTAGCCGCCCAAGCCACCAGCAGCCGAAAAAGCCGAGCATGGCAAAGCCCATAGCCATAAATAGACTGCGGGAGGAAGTGGCCCCTAGATAGATGCCGTCCCAGGTGAAAGCAGCGCAGCCCAGCGGCGGCATGATCAGCAGCCAGGGCAGGAAGCTCCGGCATCTTTCCACCACTTCGATGTCCGATGTCAGAAGCCTTATCACGGCTGTGCCCAGCCACATATATAAGCCCACGAACAGCACGGCTATGCTCATGCTCCAGATAAAAACGTAAAGCACTGTGCGCCTGAGGTTTGCCTCGTCGCGTGCACCGATAAAACGTCCGGTCAGCGCCTCCCCGGCATAAGCGAAGCCGTCGGTAAAGTACGAGAAAATCATCAGGAGCTGCATCATTATAGACGAACACGCCAGCAGCATGTCGCCGAAGCCGGCGGCAATGATGGTGTAGCCCATATAGATCGTGGTAAAGCACAAGGAGCGCCCCAGCAGGTCGGCGTTCATCTTCAGATACGGCTTCAGCGCAGAGGGACGCAAAAGCTCCGCCAGGTCTCCGCGTTCCAAAGTGCCGAGCACACGTCTGTATTTGAAGATACATACCAGAACCACGTACAGCAGGCCAGAATACTGTGCCACCAGAGTGCCGGCAGCAATGCCGTTGAATCCCAGCCCTGTCCATCCTCCTGCCCCGAAGGTCAGGAGAACTGAGGCTCCTATGTTTACTGCGTTTACTATCAAGTCGGTCCACATAGAGCTCATCGAATCCTGCATGCCCACGAACCAGCCTCTGAACACCATCAGTCCAATGGTCGCCGGGGCCGCCCAGATGCGGATGAAAAAGTAGCGCAGGGCAAGTTCACTCACCCTCGGTGAAGCATCGACCAGCAGCATGCCCAGCTTCATCAGAGGATACTGGAGGGCGAGTACAAGCACCGAGACCAAGGCGGCAAAGCCTATTCCGCGTGCAAATATGCGTGCACAGCCGTGCCAGTCTTCCCTTCCGAAGGCCTGCGCGGTAAGTCCGCCGGTGCCGGTCCGGAGGAAGAAGAAATTCCAATACAGCAGGTTGAGAAGCATCGAGCCTACCGATATTCCACCGATAAAGGCAGCCGCTCCGCCATCGCCCGTCAGGTGTCCTGCCAGCGCAGTATCCACCATTCCCACAAGCGGGACGGTGATGTTGGCAAGTATGCTTGGCAGCGACAGGCGCAGGATTTCGCGGTTCATTAGCGCAAAAATAAAAAAGTTTTATAAATTTGTATTTCTAAATCAAGCGAAATGAAGGCTCTCAATCTACACGCTGTGGGCGATCTCCGTTACGAAGAAGTCCCCGATCCAGTAAGAGGCGAAGGCGAAGTCCTTCTGAAAGTCAAGGCCTGCGGCATCTGCGGCAGCGATATTCCACGGATTTTCAAAAAAGGTACATACCATTTCCCGACTATCCCCGGGCATGAGTTTGCCGGTGAGATCATAGATGCCGACAAGCCCGAGCTGATAGGCAAGAAGGCCGCGGTATTCCCGCTGATTCCCTGCCGCCAGTGCGCATCTTGCCAGGTAGGCGAGTACGCTCAGTGCTCTGACTACGACTACTATGGCTCGCGTCGTGACGGAGCCTACGCTGAGTATCTGGCGGTTAAAGAATGGAATCTGGTGCCGTTCGAGGGCATAAGCTACGAAGAGGCTGCCATGTGTGAGCCCGCAGCTGTGGCGCTCCATGCAGTAGGCCTGGCCGACATCAAGATAGGGGATACTGTGGCCGTGTTCGGCGCAGGTCCGATTGGTATGATGCTGGCCTTGTGGTGCAAAGCTTCCGGAGCCTCCAAAGTGATATTGTGTGATATCGACCCGGCCAAGGTAGAATTTGCCGCCAAGATGGGATTCGACGCAGTGAACAGCGCCAAGACCGATGCTGCCGAGTATGTACGCGAAGTTACCGGCGGCCGCGGCGCTGACGCATGCATCGAAGGTGCCGGAGCCACCCAGACATGGGAGAGCTGCATCAAGGCCGTAAAGAGTTTCGGACATGTGGTGTGCATGGGCAATCCTTTCGGCGACATGACCCTCAGCCAGGGCACCTACAGCCAGCTCCTTCGCAAGCAGCTCACGATTCGCGGCACTTGGAACAGCAGCTACAACGATGCCCACAACGACTGGCGCACGGCGCTTGATGCCATCACCAAGCACATCGTGGACGTCAGGCCGCTGATAACCCACCGTTTCGGCCTGCAGGACTACAAGCAGGCGTTCGACATGATCCTTGCCCGTAAAGAGTTCTACAGCAAGGTGATGTTTATCCCGGAGATGTAAATGAACGGAATCTGGACTGTGGTGATGTTGGTGTTCTCCAACATCTTCATGACTTTTGCCTGGTACGGGCACCTCAAGCTCAGTGAGATGAAAATATCAACAGGATGGCCGCTGATACTGGTCATCCTGTTTTCCTGGGGCATAGCATTCTTTGAATATTGTCTCACCGTGCCCGCCAACCGAATCGGCTTCCAGGCCAACGGGGGCCCTTTCAACCTATTGCAGCTCAAAGTTATACAGGAAGTCATATCCCTCACCGTGTTCACTGTTATCGTGATGTTCGTCTTCAAGGGACAGACTATCCAGTGGAACCACATCGCTGCCTTCGCCTGCCTGGTGCTGGCAGTCTTCTTCGTATTCCTTAAGTAATCTCCGCCTTCTCTGACGGCGGGTAAGGCTATTTCAGCAGGAGATGGGCGAGGCGCAGGTCGTCCGGAGTGGTGATTTTGATGTTGTACTTCTCTCCAGGGGCGATTTCAACCTTGAAACCGGCGCGCTCCGCCACTGAGGCATCATCGGTAAAAGAGGTGTCGTAGGGCTGTCCGTAGGCCTTTTTAAGCACTTCCGACTTGAACATCTGCGGCGTCTGGACGGCCACGAGGCTGCTCCGGTCCGGCGCAGGGACGTCGGGCGCGATGCTTCTGAGCGTGTCGGTCACCGGGACTGCCGGAATGAGGCAGTCGGGCCCGAGCGGAGAGAGCATTTTATCTATCATGCCGCGTATCATTCCCGCCGATGCCAGAGGCCTGACTCCGTCATGAATCGATACAATGGCCCCATCAGGTACCTTTTCAAGGGCATTTTTGACCGAATGAAAGCGCGTCATCCCTCCCCTTACGATGGTCTGCGGAAACGCTACGGCGTGCTGAATACACAGGCTGCGCCACATGTCGATGTGCCTTTCGGGCAGGACAATAATTATATGCGCTTCCGGCCATGCATCCAGAAACCCTTCTGCCGTACGCTGCAGTATGGGGACGTCTCCAAGCGGCAGGAACTGTTTGGGGACATCTCCCCCCATCCTGGTTCCGCTGCCCCCCGCTACGATCACCGCATAAACTTCTCTGGCCATAGACAAAACGATGAGAATTTTTATTATTACTGAGCAAATTTAGTGCAAAATCTTGGATTTTTGTTAAATTTGTAGGAATATCCGTTATTGTGTAAGAATATGGCATTTTCATTCCTAAACCAAGAATTGGCCATCGACCTCGGCACCGCCAATACTGTCATTTACCAGAATGACAATATAGTGCTTGACGAGCCCAGTATCGTTGCCATTGATAATAATACCGGCAAGTGCATCGCCATTGGTCAGAAGGCCAAGCTCATGCATGAGCGTAACAACCCCGGCATACGCACCATCCGCCCCCTCAGGGACGGAGTTATTGCCGACTTCAACGCTGCGGAGATGATGATCCGCGGCTTCATCAAGCAAGTAAACAACAAGCACCGCAGCTTGTTCACCCCTAACCTCAAAGTGGTTGTAGGCATACCTTCAGGTTCTACCGAAGTGGAAATCAGGGCCGTACGCGACTCTACCGAGCACGCCGGCGGACGTGACGTTTACCTCATCTTCGAGCCCATGGCATCGGCCCTCGGTATCGGCCTTGAGGTTGAGGCGCCTGTAGGAAACATGGTGGTCGATATAGGCGGCGGTACTACTGAGATTGCGGTTATTTCCCTCGGCGGCCTCGTGTTCCAGGAGAGCATACGTACCGCTGGAGACGTGTTTACTGCTGATATCCAGCAGTATCTGCGCCAGCAGCACAATATCCGCGTGGGCGAAATCACCGCAGAGAAGATAAAGATCGCAGTAGGCGCCGTGATTCCCGACCTGGACGAGGAACCGGAACCTTTTGTGGTACGCGGCCCCAACCTCATGACTGCGCATCCCGTGGAGGCTACCATCACCCATCAGGAGATAGCCCACTGCCTTGACAAGTCCATCGCCAAGATAGAGACATCGATACTTCATGTGCTTGAAAACACACCCCCGGAGCTGTATTCCGATATAGTTGAGAACGGAATCTGGCTTTCCGGCGGCGGCGCACAGCTTCGCGGACTTGCCAAACGCTTCACCGACAAGGTCAACATCCAGTTCCACGTGTGCGAAGATCCTCTGCACGCAGTGGCCCGCGGCACCTGTGAAGCTCTCAAAAATACCGACCGCTACTCTTTCCTGATGCGATAGATGGCGCGGGCGGGGAAGTTCTACTTAGGCCTGACAACCGCGGTAATCTTCATTTTGCTGGAGATTGCCGCGATCTCGTTGCTGGACCGCTCGTCCACCCTCCAGAACATCTGGATCAACCGCATCTCCCACAATGTTATGGCATTCAACTGGGGGAGCATGACCAAGGTTCGCAACTACTTCGGCCTGAAGGAGCAGAACGAGATACTTGCGGGCAAGAACTTCGAACTTTTCAAGGAACTGCAGCATTACAAGGAGCTTGAAAAGGCCGTCCAGGCCATGGCTAAACTCGATTCGGCCAAGCTGCCGTCGCGTTTCAACTACATCCCGGCGGAAGTAACGGCCATGGGTACCAATTCCCGCCACAATTACATCATACTTGACAAAGGCAGCGAACACGGAGTGAAGCCGCAGAGCGCCATAATAACGCCAAACGGGGTGGTCGGCATGATATACGCCGTGGACAAGCGTTATTCTTACGGCCTGTCGCTGCTCAACGACAAAGTGAGCGTAAGCGCCCGGATCGGCAGGGAAGGGCTTGTGGCTCCCTTGAGCTGGGACGGGCGCGGCTCGGACCATGCCATATTGAAGGATATACCGCTTCACCTTACGGTGGGCCAGGGCGACACCGTGCGCACCAGCGGCATCTCTGCAGTGTATCCTCCGGATATTCCCATAGGCGTAACAACCGGCTCGCGCCTTATCGACGGAGCCGTCAACGTGGTGGATGTCAAGCTCTTCGTGGACTTTGCATCGCTCCGTTATGTCATAATTGCCGAAAACCCTGACCGTCAGATCATAGAACAGATGGAGGAATGAAGAACTACCGCTACATACTTCTCTACCTGTTGATGGTGATAGTCCAGATTCTTCTGGGCAATTTCTTCCCGCTGTCGCGCTGGGTGCTCATTTCGTTGCTGCCGGCGCTGCTTCTGGCTCTGCCTCTGGATACCCGGGCCATACTGTCTATGCTGCTTGC
Source organism: Bacteroidales bacterium (assembly GCA_017634595.1). Taxonomy (GTDB): domain Bacteria; phylum Bacteroidota; class Bacteroidia; order Bacteroidales; family UBA932; genus Cryptobacteroides. Next base: position 4,569 of record JAGBNC010000018.1, on the reverse strand, counting down.
TTTCGCACTCGGCTTTGCGGTGGATTTCTTTTCCAACGGCATGCTGGGGCTTACATCGCTTGCCCTTGTGCCTGCGGGGCTCGTCCGCGGCCCCGTGATAAGGATGGTTTTCGGCGACGAACTGAGTTCGCGCGGCGACAAGCTTTCTCTCCAGAGACTCGGAGCACCCAAGATGACGCTTGCCCTGATCCTGTTGTGCTCGCTGTTCTTCCTTGTGTATATCTGGGCCGATTCGGCCGGCACGGTGGTTTTCTGGCAGGGAGCGCTCCGCTTTGCCCTTTCAGTGCTGGTGAGCGTGCCCGTGTGTGTGTTCGTCATGCGTCTGCTAAGACCTTGAGCCATGGAGAGTAACAACCGTTCCACCAAGCTGCTCATCGGCCTCGGCGTTGTGATTGTCCTGCTGCTGGGGCGTCTTTTCTATGTGCAGATAATCAACGAGAGCTACAAGACCGACGCCGACAACAACTCCATGACCCGCGAGATGATATATCCTCCACGCGGAGTTATCTACGACCGCAACGGCAAGCTGCTGGTGGGCAATAAGATATGCTACGAGATCCTGGTGACGCCGCGGGAGGTCCACGACCTGGATACAGTCTCTCTTGCCAATGCCCTGGATACGACGGTAGAGTTTGTACGCGAGCGCATGCAGTATTATCACAAATACCGCTCACGCATTGGCTGGCAGACACTTACCTTCCTCAAGAATGTCCCGTCCGAAACATATCTCCACTTTGCCGAAGAACAGTTCCTTTTCCCGGGGTTCAAGGCGCAGGTGCGCAGCTTGAGGGAGTATCCTTTCAATGCCGGCGGCAACCTTCTGGGCTACATCTCCGAGGTCAGTCCCGAGTATCTGGAAGACCACCCTGACTATAAGGCGGGCGATTATTACGGGCGCACGGGGCTTGAAGCGGCGAGGGAGGCCGAACTGCGCGGAAGCAAGGGCTGGCATATCTACCAGCGTGATTCGCGCGGGCGCCAGAAGGATTCGTATCATGACGGCGATTTCGATGTGGAGGCGGTGCCGGGCAAAGATATTACTACCACTATCGATGCTTACTTGCAGCAGTACGGTCAGAATCTGATGAACGGCAAGAAAGGCAGCCTCGTGGCCATTGAACCGTCTTCCGGAGAAATATTGGCGATGGTGTCGAGCCCTGGAATCGATGTTGAGGTGCTGGCCGATTTCGGCAAGCATTACGGCACCTTGTCGAAGGATAAGAATAAGCCCCTGTACAACAGGGCCGTATCTGCTTCTTATCCCCCGGGGTCGGTGTTCAAGCTGGTCAATGGTCTGATCGGCCTCGAAGACGGAGTGCTTCAGCCCTGGATGCAGTATCCTTGCTACAACGGTTACGTATACACTTCCAGCGGCCGCAAGCTGGGTTGCCATACCCACCGCTCTCCTCTCAATCTTGAAGATGCTGTGATGATGTCCTGCAACGGCTATTTCTGCTACGTGTTCAAGTCTATCCTGGAGAATCCCGAATATCATTCTACCGAAGAGGCTTTCACCCACTGGCGCGAGATGGTGATGAGTTTCGGCTTCGGGCGCAAGCTGGGCAGCGATTTCCCCTCGGAGTTGAGCGGCAACATTCCATCGGCGGAATACTACAACCGCTATTACCGCAAAGGGCACTGGCGTTTTCCGACCATAGTATCGCTCTCGATCGGACAGGGTGAAATCCTCACTACGCCCCTTCAGATTGCCAATCTTGCTGCTATTATGGCCAACCGTGGCTACTACTACATCCCCCATGTGGTCAAGGCTTCCGAGGGTGTGGAGATTGACCCTGTATATTATCAGAAGCAGTACACCATGGTGGATACGCTGCAGTTTCCCAAGGTCATCCACGGCATGTGGAAGGCAGTCAATGCCTTCGGCGAAGGCGGTACGGCTAACGTAGCCCACGTTGACGGGCTAGATATTTGCGGCAAGACTGGTACCGCCCAGAACCCGCACGGAAAGGACAATTCGGTCTTTATCTGCTTCGCTCCACGCAACAACCCCAAGATTGCGGTGGCTGCTTATATCGAAAACGCCGGGTTCGGTGCCAGCTGGGCGTGCCCTATCGCATCGTTGTTGGTAGAAAAGTATCTCAATGGAGAAATATCCCCCGGCCGCCAGGACCTCGAGCGCAGGGTGCTCACTACTAAATTGATACGCTGATGCAGGAGGATGCACTTGACAGAGGATTGAAGAAAACGGTGGACTGGAAGCTCATCGTGCTCTACCTTGCGCTTATGCTCTTCGGCTGGGTGAATATCTATGCTGCGGTGCAGTCGGGAGAGCCTTCCTCCATCTTTGACCTGAGCTGTAACGCAGGCAAGCAGGCTCTGTGGATTGCCGGTGCAATTGTGCTTGCGGCGCTGATTCTTTTTGTCATCAACGCATATTTCTGGGAAAGCATCAGCACTCCTGCGTATCTGGTGGTGCTGTTCCTGCTGGTGCTTGTCATTTTCATAAGCAACAATGTCAAAGGCTCCCATTCCTGGTTTGAATTGGGACCTGTGAAGTTCCAACCTGCCGAGTTGTCCAAGATCACGACCTCGCTGCTGCTGGCATCGGTCATGAGCCGCCCCGCTTTCAGGATGAACAACTGGAAGCATTTCCTGGTGGCCGCCCTCATCGTGCTGGTGCCCATGCTGGTGATTGTGGCTGAGAGTGAGACAGGATCGGCCCTTGTGTACGCAGGCTTCATCTTCGTGCTGTACCGCGAAGGCATGTCGGGGTGGATTCTTGCGCTGCTGGGCCTTGCCGTGCTGCTGTTTATTGTGACAATCACTACCCATTGGTGGGTTTCGCTCATCGTCGTGGCTGTGGTGGCGCTGTTCTATTTTATTCATTCCCTTCGTCGGACTTCGTCGCTGAGGCTCCGCAGGCGGGTCGTAAGGAACGGCATTATCACAGTTGTGGCTGCAGTGGTGCTGGTTTTTGCTGCGGACCTCATCTTCAATAAGGTCTTGAAGGACTATCAGAGGGAGAGAATTGAGGTCGTTCTGGGCATGAAGCAAGACCTGAAGGGGGTCGGCTATAACGTGCATCAGTCCCTTATAGCCATTGGCTCAGGCGGCTTGTTCGGTAAGGGCTATCTTAAGGGTACGCAGACCACATTCGGCTTTGTCCCGGAGCAGAGTACCGATTTCATTTTCTGTACTGTAGGGGAGGAGTGGGGCTTTTTCGGGACCTTTGTGGTGATACTCATGTACGGGCTGATGATTTTCTGGATTGTCAGGGATGCCGAGAAGGCACGCACTGCATTTACGCGAATATATGGTTACTGCGTGGCTTCGTGCTTGTTTATGCACCTGTTCATCAACATCGGCATGACTTTAGGACTGATGCCGGTTATCGGCATTCCTCTGCCTTTGTTCAGCTATGGGGGCTCGTCGCTCTGGGCGTTCACGGCGATGCTGTTTATTTTCATCGCCCTGGACCGCCAGGAGAAGAAGTATTTCTAGCCTTCGGCGATGCTTGTTTCAACCAGAGACTTGAGAGACGTGCCGGGAGTGTAGAGCACGCTCTTCATGCCTGCAGCCCTTCCGCCCTCGACATTGCTGGCCGAATCGTCGATGAAAAGAATCTCATCAGCCTTGTAACCACTTTGGGCTATGGCGGCATGGAAGATTTCGGCATCCGGTTTAAGCATTCGCATCTCGTACGAGAAGAAGAGGTGCTTAAAGCTGGTTTCGAACGGTAGTCCTGCGCCCTGAAAAATCGGGAAGAGAATGCTCATGGATACGCTGTTGTTATTGCTCAGCACACTGAGGTCGAAGTCTTTTGACAGATCGTGTATGAGCTTTACGGTCTCAGGTGCAGGCACTCCGAAAAACTGCCTGTGGCAATAAAGAATCGTTTCTGTGTTGGTGCCCGGTGCACAGTGGCGCTTGCATTCTTCCATATATCCGTCGAAATCGAGCGCGCCCCTTTCCAGGTCCTTCATAAAACCCCGCTGGTGCCATGGATCAATGAAGTCGCTGATATTTTTGAACCCGGCAATATCTCTGTATGCCTTCACACAAAGGTCGAGATGAAGGTCCACCAGGACCCCTCCCATGTCGAAAAAGATGGCTTTAATCATAATTCAGTGCGCAAAGTTAAGAAAAAAACTTATCTTTGCATTCCTGGCCTTACAGCCGGGACGCCGGGTGCGAACCCCGCGACATGCCTTGGTGGTGAAATGGTAGACACGAGGGACTTAAATAATTGAGTGCACTCTCTGAAAAGAGGGATGTAGAATGTCGTAAATTCAAGGAAGCCTTAACGGATAAAGCCGATGGTAATCTTGAGCCAAGCCTTCGCGAGAAGGAAGGTGCAGAGACTAGACACGACACACCTAAAGATTTTGTATCCATGGTGAAGGAATAGTCCAGACCACAAATCAGGCGCATATAAGCGTTGTTAGTGGCGAAAGCCATAGTGGTAAGAAAATCCCTTGGCCCGAAACGGCCGTGCGGGTTCGATTCCCGCCCGGGGCACCTAGAGATGTTTTTGAGGTTTTTCAAGCATTTCTTAAGATTGGAAAAGTCTAACAATTAGCTAGTTGCTGTTGTTAGACTTTTTTAGTT
>JAGBNC010000017.1 GCA_017634595.1 Bacteroidales bacterium | reverse complement strand
GTCGGGCAGGTCAACATCGGAGTTGATGTCGAAGTCGGAGCCGCCGTCGGCCCCCAGGAAAGTCATCACGCTCTGGATGATGAAGATAAGCGAGGCCGAAAGGGTGATTGCCCACAGCACACGCATCATCACACTAAGGGAATTCCACCATTCAATCATATCGATTTACAATTTAATTTTTGCAAATATAGTAAATAATTATTGAAAAACAATAAAAAATTATTTTACTTCCAGCACATCCCCGTGGTCACGGGCCACAGCCGCCTTCCAGCGGTCGTTGTAGCCCGGCTGCTTCAGGCCGTCGGGTATGCCCTCGGAGTATTCCGAATGCAGGAAACGGCCGGCTTCATCCTGGGCCTTCACATTGCCGTCGATAAATTTCACCGTGAGCATCTCTTCCAGCGCCGTCCAGCGGTCGAACTGATCCTGCGCGGTCTGCAGCGTGAAGCGCGTAAGCTCGCGCACCACCTTGCGTACGGCACCGGGGCGTCCGGGCTTGCCGTTGCCGTTGTACACTGCCAGCAGTTTTGCGTCAAGCTCCGGCACCGCCTTGCCCATCATGGCGTTCTCGAACAGGTCGGCCGACTCGCGTACCACCGGCTCCATCACATCGTACATGCGGTAGCAGGAATTCGCCACCCTGTTGCAGATCCAGAACTGCGAGGTGGCACTGTAGTGCAGAAGGTCGCCGTTGCCCTCGCGCACGCACTCTGGCACTGCGGTAGTATTGACATAAATCGGTGTGAGGTAAGATGTTGCGGCATCGTCGCAGCCGAACCATACCAAGGCGCCGAGCACGTCGGGCAGCCAGCCGCGGGCCTGGGCTACGAACCAGAACCCCGTCTGCTGGGTAGCGATGGCCCTCTCATTGACGTAGGTCTTGCCGTCCCATTTGAAATTCATGGGCCTCCAGCGGTAGGGGCATGCATTGCCGCCGGCGCCTATATCTACCCTCATGTCCATCGGGGTGCCCTCATAGTGGTCCCTCATCACGTCGGCCACATCTTTGGCGCTTACCTTGCGCGAGGGCTTCACGAACAGCGGCATCTCGCCGTCCAGATCATATCCCATGGCGTAGTCGAGCCAGTCGGAGGCGGGGCGGGTGACTTCGTCGCCGCCGTCCATGTAAGTAAACTGCCCGTCGCAGAGTATGTTGAACGCCGACCAGGCACGGGCCTCACAGCCTCGGGCGCCGCCGAAGTCGAGGGGATTGTAAGCGTCGCGGAAGTTGAATTCGGCGTCAGATCCGCTGTACCAGCCCTTGCTGCGGGCGTATGAAGCCACATCGGGCGAGAACAGGCAGTTCTCGGGGTCGTTCCAGGGGAAACGGGTGATGCGCGCCTGATTGGCGTGCGAGCAGATATAGCCGTCAGGTACGCGGCGCGCCACCCACACTATGCCTTTCTCGTCGGTCCCCTTGCCCACGAGGTCCATTATCCAGGCCTCCTTTGGGTCGGCGATGCTGAAGGTCTCGCCCTCCGAGGGGTAGCCGTACTCGGTCGCAAGCGCTACAATGGTCTGTATAGCCTCGCGAGCTGTGCGGGCACGCTGAAGCGTAATGTAAATCAGTGAGCCGTAGTCCATTATGCCCTTGGGGTCAACTTGTTCCTCACGTCCTCCCCAGGTGGTCTCGCCTATGATCAGCTGGTGCTCGTTCATGTTTCCTACGGTCTGGTAGGTAAACGGGGCCTGGGCGATGCTGCCCAGAGGCTTGTTGGTGTCCCACTCACGTATGGGGAGCATGGTGCCGGCCTTCCAGCGGGCTGCCTTGTGGAAATAAAGTTCCCCGAACAGCCAGTGGGAGTCGGCAGCATAAGAAATGATGGACGAACCGTCGGCGCTGGCTCCCGGAGTGACAATAACATTGGTGCAGGCAGAGGCCTTGACAGAGAGCGCGGCCGCCGCTACGGCGAGCGCGATGATAAGTTGACAGCGTTTCATACTTACAAAACTAATGAATTTTTGCATTATGTTCAATTTTTCTCAATGGCACCCCCAGCCGGGCCGGGTAGTGCGGACTCACGCCGGACGGTCTTCGGCCATCACCCACTACCATGACAGGATCCACGCCAATTCCTGTCCCTCAGTGGCACCCTGGGGCTGTTCGGACAAGTTTCCCGCCATTTCCTGTCCAACGGCAGTTTCCAAAGCCTGCCAGGTGCCGCAAAGTGCACCGAGGGCCGGCCCCGGAGCTGGGCAAATCTCGGACGGGCCCGTGGCCGCCCGTGGCCACGTGAACGGGAGGTGCCCTACCCCCCTCCGCTGGCTATTCAAAGTGCGACGACCTGCAATTTTTGTGTTCACAGGTTTTTTATTAACTTTGTAAGTTATATGAAAAAGTTTATTCTCACAGCACTGTTGTGCACTTGCTGTTTTGCGGCCTTCTGCCAGGAAGTCAAGACTCCCGAGCAGAAGGAAAAAGAGCTTTATGAGGCAGTGCAGGCGCAGGTGGACAAGATGACCGAGTCTCTCAAACTGGACCTTGCCCAGGTGTTTTACGTGGACAGCATACTGACCCACGATTACAGGGCCCTCCAGCAGGAGTTCGAAGCCATGTCCGCCGCCAAGGTTACCAATACCGATCTCTTCTATGATGTGCAGGACAAGTGGTCCGAGAGAATGTACCAGGCACTCCATAAAGTGCTGAACGAGGAGCAGTGGAAGCAGTACCTGAAGTCAGGTGCAGCCCGTGACAAGAAAGCCCGTGACAAGCGTGCTGCCAAAAAGAATAAGTAATTATGAGACAAGAAGATATAGATCGCATTGCGGAAGCGCTTGATACTCTCAAGTGCAAAACGCAGAAAGAAGTCGAGGAAGCCAGGGTCAAGCTCCTTGGCAAGAAAGGTGAAATCACTGCCCTCTTCGAGGACTTCCGTAACATAGACCGCACGGAGAAGGCCAAATTCGGCAAAGTGCTCAACGAGCTCAAGCAGAAGGCCCTCGCCCGCATCGATGAACTCAAGTCCCAGGCCGGCAACGATGACACCCAGAACGGCCCCAAGATGGACCTGTCCATGCCGGGCGACCCGTTCGAGCTGGGCAGCCGCCACCCGGTCAGCATTGTGCGTCAGGAGATTGTGGACATTTTCCGCAAGTTCGGTTACGACGTGGCGGAAGGACCTGAGATCGAAGACGACTACCACGTGTTCGAGGCTCTCAACTTCCCGCCGAACCACCCCGCACGTGACATGCAGGACACGTTTTTCGTGAGCGCCGGGCACCTCAACCCGCTGCTGCTCCGCACACACACTTCCAGCGTACAGGTGCGCACAATGGAGAGAATGCCCGTGCCCATCCGCGTTATCTGCCCGGGCAGGGTATTCCGCAACGAGGCCATCAGCGCCCGCGCACACTGCATCTTCCATCAGGTAGAAGGTCTGTACATCGACGAGAACGTGACCTTCGCTGACCTCAAGCAGGCCATCCTGCTCTTCGCCCGCGAGATGTTCGGACCGGAGACGCAAATTCGTATGCGCCCGAGCTACTTCCCCTTCACCGAGCCTTCGGCCGAAGTGGACGTGAGCTGCAACATCTGCCACGGCAAGGGCTGCAACATCTGCAAAGGAACCGGCTGGCTGGAGATCCTGGGCTGCGGCATGGTCGATCCCAACGTTCTGGAAGCCAGCGGCATAGACTCCAAGCGCTACAGCGGTTTCGCATTCGGAATGGGTCTGGAGCGTATAGCAATGCTCAAATGGCGGGTCAACGACCTGCGCCATTACTTCGAGAACGACATGCGTTTCCTGCATGAATTTGCAACTGCACCCGAAGTCTGATGCTTTCTACCGAACAGGATTCCCGTTACGCACACCTTGAGCAGATGAGCACTCTGGCCCTGCTTAAGGGGATCAACAACGAAGATCGCGTGCTCACAAGGGCCGTCCACGACGCCATTCCTTCCATAGAGAAGCTGGTGGACGCCATTGTGGAACGCATGCAAAGGGGCGGAAGGGTATTCTACACCGGCGCCGGCACCAGCGGACGTCTGGGCGTGGTGGACGCATCGGAGATACCTCCCACCTACGGAGTAAGGGACAAGTTCATAGGTCTGATAGCAGGAGGAGACGGAGCCATACGCACCGCCGTAGAAGGTGCCGAAGATGACTCGGAGCAGGGCTGGAGGGACATTCTGGCCTTCAATCCCACTCCCGACGATACCGTTATAGGCATAGCCGCATCGGGCACAACGCCCTACGTGCTGGGTGCGCTCAAAGCGGCCCGCAGCGAAGGTCTGCTCACGGGGTGCATCACCTGCAACGAAGGGACTCCGGTCACATTAGCAGCCGAATACCCGGTGGTGGCCGTAGTGGGTCCTGAGTTCGTGACAGGCAGCACAAGGATGAAGGCAGGCACTGCCACCAAATTGATACTCAACATGATATCCACCGCCACCATGATACGCCTGGGCCATGTGCACGGCAGCAAGATGGTGGACATGCAACCCACCAACGCCAAACTTGTGGACCGCGGCACACGTATGGTCATGGAAGCAACTGGCATTGACGACTACTCACACGCGCGCGACCTGCTGCTTGGCCACGGCAGCGTGCGCAAGGCGGTGGAAGCATACAATAAAGAGGCCTCGGAGGAGACCGCATGAAGATAATCATCGAAGCCGGCGCCACCAAAAGCGACTGGCGTCTCATCTCTGGTTCAGAGCAGTTGAAATCTCAACTGTTCCCGGGCATGAATGTGTCCACAATCGCCATGGAGCACAACTTGGACACGCTTACGCATGCCCTCGATGAACTCGGGCGCCCGCAGCTGGAAGGTCTGTACCTCTACACCGCCGGCATAGTCACTCCGCAGGTGAGCCAGAACCTCGAAGCCCGCATTCGCTCACTCATACAGGTGGACGAAGTGGAGATAAAAGACGACCTGATAGCAGCCGCCCGCGCCGTTTGCGGCAGGCAGCCCGGCATAGTGGCCATACTGGGCACCGGATCCAACGCCTGCTTCTGGGATGGCTCGTCGGTTAGTTTCAAGGTGCGTTCCGGAGGATATATCCTGGGCGACGAAGGCGGCGGAGCCACTCTGGGCAGGCTGTTCCTGTCCGACTACATCAAAGGGCTTGTGCCCGACGAGGTAGCAGCCGACTTCGCGTCCCGCTTTGACGCGTCTTACGAAGGAATCGTGGCCCTGGTGTACAGGAGTGAGGCACCGGCGGCAGCTCTGGGCCGTCTTGCCCCGTTTATCCTTTCACATTACTCCGATCCTTATATCAAGGAACTTGTGGACGGTAACTTCCGTTCATTTATCCGGCGTTCGCTCCTCCGCTACGACTTCACTCACTACCGGGTGGGAGTCGTGGGCGGCCTTGGCAGCGCATGCCGTGACATATTCAGCCGCCTCTGCGAGCAGGAAGGCGTGAGGCTAGGGAGCTTTGAAGCAGAGCCCATCAACGGACTTCTCAAATTTCATTCGATATGAAAGCGCTCTACGTAAAACCCGAGGCTGAGTTGCTGCCGGGCTTCCTGCAGGAAGTCATTTGCGACTCCCTCATAACGAACGAGGGCGGACTGCCCGACTTCGAAGAAGGAGGTGACTATGTCTGGTAAGAAATTACTTGCAGCAGGCATGGTCATTCTAGCTGCCGCAGCGTGCAGGGTAGAACCTGTGCGGATTCCTCAAGGAGAAGCTATCGTTCTGGAAGCCACGATCGAAGATGCATCAACAAAGGTAGCTTTCGATAATCTCGTGCTTACTTGGGAGCCGGGCGACAATATATGCGTCATTCCCGACTCGCATATAGGGAGCAAGAATGTATTTACCAATGTGTCCGCCAGCCCGGGCAAAACCGCTCGTTTTGAGGGCTCGGTCATTTATCAGCCGGACGAGGTTTTCTACGCCTTCTACCCCAACGAGACGGACTTCCGTATGTCGGCAAATAACAGGATACTGGCATTTTCTAAGACACAGACCGTTCCCGCAGAGGGCGTGGACCGCTCGCACCTGCTGCTCTGGGGCGAGGGACGCTATTCATTGAACTTCAGGCCATTGGTAGGCCTGCTGAAGTTTGTGGTGGCCGACGAAGGGGTGGATATGCTGATTCTGGCTCCCTACGACGGCTCGGTGAACCTGTCATATGAAAGCACTTATGCAAGCATCACAATAAAGGAAGACGGGACGACAGAGAACGAATTCGGAGTTCCAAGGATGACGGTGTATCCGTCAGAGGGGACATTCGTACCAGGGAAGCCATACTATGTCGCATGCCTTCCCTTCGAACTGAACGGCATCTGCATTATGACCGGCAAGGGGGACAAATACTATTCCAAGTCTTCGTCCAAGCCCTTGAAAGTGGAGGCCGGCAAAGTGTACTCCCTGGGGACGTTCTCCGGAATGGATTTTTCATACAACACACCTGCCGGCATAAGAACAACCAACGGACTGAGTTCATACACATCATCATCCTCCTACGCCCAGAAAGTTTTTATAGGAGAAGAGTACGACCTTGCAGCCCATACTTTGGTTACACCCGAAGGATATGTGCCTCAGGACCGCAAGTATCTGTCCATGCACGATAAGATACATGTCTCGGAAGACGGAAAGGTAAGCGCCAGCGGAATCGCCCGTGGCAAAGTAAGAGTCATGTCGGCTGTCAATCCGGCCGCTTATCTCGATGTCTGGTTCAACTTCTGCGGCATCAAGAAGGACGGAATTTGGTTTACCCTGGATGAAGAAGGGCAAGCTGTAGTCACCAATTCAAAGCTCGGAGATGTCTCCCCGGGAGATTATTCCGGCGTTGTGACCATACCTGCCAGCATAGATGTAGATGGTAATAATTATACCGTAAAAGGAATTGACCAGTATTGCTTCTATGGATGCGAGGACCTGACGCAAGTAATAATCCCGGAGGGTGTCAGTTATATTTACTCGCACGCATTTAACAACTGCACTTCCCTTGAGAGCGTCAATCTGCCCAAGAGTCTCAGCAGCTTAATTAACGCCAACGGGAACTCATTGTTTGCCAATTGTCCGAAGCTCAGCATAAGTTCCGAATCCAGCAGTTACACTGTTGACGAATCGGGAAATCTCATTGAGTATAAAAACACATTGCTGTGGCTTTGTGAAAAGACCACCGGCACCAACAAGATAAGTGACGCCGTAACATACATAGGCTCCGGCTCCGGATGTCTGTACAACAGCTTTGCCACCAGAATTGCGTTTCCGGCCGGTTTAAAAGAAGGTGTATTTGTCAACCACTTCCGAGGCACCTTCCCAAATCTTGAGGAGATAGTGGTGGAATGGCCTACCTATGTCGAGTTTGAATCGCGTTTCTCAAGGGCCAGGATTGACGACGGAGGCTGGATAGCAGGCATTTTCTCGAAAATACGCAATAAAACTTCTGCAGTTAAACTCAGCGTTCCGGCCGGTTGTGCCGCCGAGTACGCTCCCGCAGTCGCCGACTACGGATTCTCTGAAATTGTTACACATTAATAATCCAAATGAAACTAAATTACTTCGCCCCTCTGTTAGAAAAGGAACAGTTGACGCCACTGGATTGCTTGCTCACAGCAAGCAACGAAGGCTACGAGATTGATCCGTTTGACCCTGAATTTTCAATGTGATGAGAAAGTACTTTATATTAGCAGTACTCGCCTCTGCAGCATTGGCGGCCTGCACCAGGGACATTCAGCCGGAGACTACAACGATGGTTATCCGCGCCGGTATCGACAACAGTAGCACCAGGACTTCACTTGACTTCGACGGCAGTAGTTCTTCTGCAAAGGTTGTATGGAACAGCGGTGACGCCATCCGCATAATTGCTTACAGCGGAGGGCGTTACCAATCGAGCGTATTCACTACCGCTGATGAAGGGGTAAATGTGGGCGAGTTCTCCTGCCATAGCTGGAACCCGGTCAACGACGGTCTGTACGCCGCAATCTACCCGGCGGACAAATTCAAAGGATTCAGCTACGACTCCTCAAGAGGTTTCATTTTCGGGCTTGTTGTGCCTCCAGTGCAGCAGGCTGTCAAAGGCGGAGTAGAAAAGGGACTCATACGTTCTTTCTCCGCAATAGGCGACGCCACCGACATGTCCGGCAACATTACTTTCAAGAATGCCCTCGCCATGCTGCGCTTCCGCATAACGGGAGCTTCGGCATCACAGGTTAAGAAAGTAAAGCTTGTCGCCAATGCTACCATTGCCGGAGACTGCATGGCCTATGTATCGGAAGACAGGCAATACATCGACTTCGACACCAACCGCTGGTTCCTGCCTCAGGAATATGGTCCTATGAGCAACGTCGAACTCACCGGAGATTTCCAGGACGGGGCCGATTACTATTTTACGACCCTGCCCTGCACTAGCAGCGGCTTCTCGCTGCTGTTCTTCGATGCGGCAGATGAAATGATAGCCCGCTACTCCGACAAGAACCTGACTCTTACCCGCTCGCACATTGTCGACCTGGGGACCATCAGGCTTGACGAGGCCTTCGGGGAGCCCAATCCCAACGTCATCAAGTACATGAGCCACAGCAAGGGCAGCAAGCCGGTGACCATAGCGATAGTGGGTGAAGGATTCACCGCTTCGGAGCAGGACAAGTTTGTGACCCTGGCCAAGAGTGCCACTGATTTCTTGTTCAGCACTGAGCCTTTCAAGAGCTACAAAGACTACTTCAACGTGTATCTGATGAAGGCCGTATCCAAGGAGTCAGGAGCATCGATCACCGACGGCAATGGCAACATCACCACACGCAGGGACTCTTACTTCGAAGCGCGTTGGGGCGCCAATTCATACAACGACCTTTCATCCAACTACGACAAGGTATGGGGCTTTGTCAGCGCCCGCTGCCCCGAGATCCTGAGCGGAGAGAAGACCATCAATGAGGTAGCTGTAGCTATGATCATCAACGACAGCCGTTACGGCGGCAGGTGTTATTCCAACTCCAGCGGCCGCTGCGTTGCACATATTCCTTATACAGACAATGGAGGAGGCCTCGCTTGGAGCTATCCCGACAATGTGGCAGCTGATGATGCTGTTGTAGGGTCGGTACGCATTGTTACCAATGCCGAACGTGACGAACTCGGCCGCAGCCGCGGCGACTGGCGCAATACTTTTCTCCATGAATTCGGAGGCCACGGCTTCAGCCGTCTGTCAGATGAATATTGGTACGGTACAAGCTACTCCACAGGCACTTACGTCACAGGACACGACTGGCCGGTACCTATGGGCCTGAATATTTCCGGCACTTACGACAAAGTCCCTTGGCAAGAAGAATTGCTTGACAGGCAGGCGGAGCTTGTGGCCCGCGACGATCATTATTCCCGCGTGGGCCGGTTCCAGGGAGGAGATGTAATGATTTGCAACCGCTGGCGCTGCGAGAAGATAAGCTGCATGATAGACAACCGCCAGTACTTCTCCGCATGGCAGAGGTGCTTGATAGTCAAGAGGATTATGTCGCTTGCCGGGGAGACTTTCAGTATCGACGACTTCTTTGCCAAAGACGTGACCGTGGATCCTCTGCGCGATGTCAAGGCTTCTGGAGCCCCTGCAGCCGCAGGCATGGAAATCGAACACGCGAGTTACACTGAGTATCCTCTTCTCCCGCCGCCCGTACTTGTGTACTAAGGCGAGTTTCCAGAAGACGACGTAAATTCTGCGTACAAGACCGTGACGGGTGCGGGCCGAGTCGGCTCAGCACCCGTCACTCGTCTTGCCGCCCTGCACCTTCCTTGCGCGCGAAGACTAAAAACGGACTTCTTTTTCGTCTTCGCCGCAGTTTACAGCCAGCTTGCACCACCTTCCATGTACGCGAAGACTAAAAACGGGCCTATTTTTCGTCCTCGCTGCAGTCGGGCGGTATATGGATATGAGAAGTTAATTGTTTTGCGGAAGTGATTGTACATAAGGCCATTGCAGATTCAGGGTGCTCCGAGAAGAGCACCCTGATTATGTATTACACTGATTATCAATCAGCTATGAAAAACGCTGACTGTCTCGTCCGGAAAAAAGGGTCAGCTCAGTCAGCTCATTACCAAAAAAAGAGTAATCTTAAGATGAAGGCACTGAACGGCTGCTTCCAGAAGACGCTGGACCGTTTACAGGAAACGCCGGGTTAGATTCGGGAACCGGTCAACTGGTTGAGGGTGAGCAGGTTAGCTACATACAACAAGAAAGCCACCAGAGTGATTCTGATGGCTGACTGCTTGACTGTGAGCGGAAAACGGGGCTCGGACCCGCGACGCAGCAAGCTGCGTCTTTGCTATTACGTTACCCCCCTGCGGCTACGCCGCTTTCCCCCTCGGGGGGCTGTTGAGGTCGCGGGTTGCGTACCTGCTGCCATTCAAAACAGAATGACCGCCACAAGGACGGTCATTCACTGTGAGCGGAAAACGGGGCTCGGACCCGCGACCTCAACCTTGGCAAGGTTGCGCTCTACCAACTGAGCTATTTCCGCGTTGGGACTGCAAATGTAAGAAGATTTTTTGAATCGCCAAATTTTTTTAGTGTTTATTTGACATAATATCCAACACGAGGCGGTCTGTCTCCCTCATTCCCTCCGATCCGACACGGGTCAGATTGTGGATACACTTGTCCACATCGTCCTCGATAAGTCCCTCAACATCAGTCACCGAATGGTTCTGGATGGCCAGCATGGCGCTGAGCACAGCCGTGGACACGCCGCTGCTGACCTTGAGGGCGCAGCTAGGCTTGGCTCCGTCGCACACCATGCCGGTCAGGTTGGCAATCATGTTCTTCACGCTCGCCGCCACCTGAGAATAAGACCCGCCCATCAGGTAGGTAAGCCCGCAGCTGCTGCCGGTCGATGCCACCACGCAGCCGCACAGGGCACTTAGGCGCCCGAGGCTCTGCTTGATGTAGATTGCCGTCAAGTGGCTGAGCACCAAGGCTCTGGTAAGCTCCTCATCGGTATTGTGGTTCTCGCGTGCAAACACTACTACCGGCAGTGTGGCCGCAATGCCCTGATTGCCGCTGCCGGAGTTGCTCATGACGGGTATCATGGCCCCCGCCATACGCGCGTCGCAGGCATTGGACGTAGCGCTAAGGATATGGCTGAAAATAGTATCGCCGAAAATACCTTTGCCAAGTGGGCGCGAGAGGGTCTTGCCCAACTCGTGACCGTAATTGCCCTTGAGAGCCTCCTCGGCAGCGGCCTCATTGAGCCTCCGCGCCTCGTCGATAAACGCCACATCTTCCAGCGGAACGGTGGTGGCAAAATCGTACACGCGCTTGAGCGTGAGCTCTTCGGTATCTTCCACATGCTCCGGGGCGCCGAGGGACTCCCGGTCGTCAAAAGACTTGGCGGCAGGGCCCTCAAGCATCACCAGACGGGTATGGTCACGGGCAATTGCTGCCCTGGAACGGGCGCTGCCGGCACTGCACTCTACCTCTATATAAAGAATCTCCTTGCTGTCGCGCTCAAGGCCAATGCTGATGCGGCCTTCGGCAATGAAGCGTTTCCCCTCCTTCACGGCGGCAGGATTGCAGTCCTTGAGTACTTCCAGTCCGTAGCTGCTCTTGCCCACCAGGGCGCCGAGGGCCACGGCAATGGGAAGCCCGCTCATGCCGGTGCCGGGAATGCCGACTCCCATACCGTTCTTGAGCATGTTGGGACTGAGCTTGACTATGATGCTCTCAGGGCGGGTGCCCAGGGCCTCTACGGCATAAGCCGTACAGAGAGCTACGGCCGCCGGCTCGGTGCAGCCAACAGCCGGCACCACTTCCCTTTTGATGAGGTCTATTATTTTAGCGTTATCCATACTTTTGCAAATTTATAGTATTTTCTAGAAAATATCTATATTTGCAGATTAAAGTATTAAGCCTAAAATGGAGAAATTATTGAACAAGACCTGCGCCAAATACACTTTGGCGGATGAGGTAAAAGCACAGGGCGTATATCCTTACTACCGCCCTATCTCTTCCGGGCAGGACCCGCTGGTCACAATGGCCGACGGCACCAAAGTGCTTATGTTCGGTTCCAATTCATATCTCGGACTTTCTGACGACCCGCGTCTGAAGGAAGCCGCGATAGCAGCCATAAAGAAATACGGCACAAGCTGTTCCGGCAGCCGTTTCCTCAACGGCACGCTGGATATACACGAAGAGCTCGAAGAGAAACTGGCCAAGTTTACCGGCAAGGAAGAAGCTGTGACCTACAGCACCGGCTTCCAGGTCAATCTGGGTGTAGTAGGATGCCTGGGATTCAGGGGAGGATTCATATTCCTCGACGCCCTCGACCATGCCTGCATCATAGACGGTAGCCGCCTGAGTTTCAGCGAGGTACGCAAGTTCCGTCACAACGACATGTCCGACCTTGAAAAGAAACTCTGGCTCACCCCGAGAGGTGCCAACAAGCTCATTGTGGTGGACGGCGTGTATTCAATGGAAGGCGACCTGGCCCCGGTGCCAAGGCTTGTTGAGCTTTGCGAAAAATACAACGCATCGCTTATGCTTGACGACGCACACAGCCTCGGAGTGTTCGGAGAGAACGGTTCAGGTACCGCCAGCCACTTTGGCCTCACCGACAAGGTGGACCTCATCATGGGCACATTCTCCAAGAGCTTCGGCTCACTGGGCGGATTCATCGCCGGCGACCATGCTGTGATCAACTACCTCAAGCATAATTCCCGCTCGCTGATATTCAGCGCCTCCATGACTCCCGCCGCCGTGGCAGCAGCCAGCAAGGCTCTGGACATCATGATTGAGGAGCCTGAGCGCCGCGAGCACCTGTGGGACATCACCCGCCACGCCCAGAAGGCATTCAAGGACGCCGGATTCGATACGGGCCACACCCAATCGCCTATCATCCCTCTGTTCGTACGCGACACCATCAAGGCTATGACAGTGGTCAAGATGGCCTACGAGGCCGGAGTGTTCATCACCCCCGTCATTGCCCCCGCAGTGCCTGAGAAGGACGTGCTCATACGCTTCGCCCTCATGGCCACCCATACCAAAGAGCAGGTAGACGAGGCCGTAGATAAACTCACCAAGATATTCAAGCAGCTGGAAATCATATGATTATCCTCATAACCGGCATCACTTCCGGATTCGGGAAGGCAATGGCCGAGAAGCTCACCGCCGACGGCCACACGGTGTACGGTACGCACCGTCGCGATGTAGAGCCGATGAAAGGCGTACACTACATAAAAGCCGACGTGTGCTCCGACGAAGACTGCCAGCGTGCCGTGCAGCAAGTGCTTGACGAGCAGGGGCGTATAGACGTGTTCATCAACAATGCCGGTATGGGAATAGGCGGCCCCCTGGAGTTCTGCACCCTGGAGCAAGCCCGCCTGCAGATGGATACCAACTGGATGGGTATGGTAAGGTGCCTTCACTGGGTGCTTCCCGCCATGCGCGCGCAGAAAAGCGGCAAAATCATCTGCTTCAGCTCCATAGGCGGACTCATGGGACTTCCTTTCCAGGGGCTATATTCCGCCAGCAAGTTTGCGATAGAAGGCTACTGCGAAGCCCTGAGGCTTGAAGTCAAGAAGCTGGGTATCAAGGTGGTAGTGATAGAGCCAGGCGACTTTTCCACGGCGTTCACCGCCAGCCGCAACAGCGTTGACTCCCCCCAGGTGCATCAGGCCTACCCTTCCTACGCACGTTCGCTCAAGAGTATAGAAAAAGACGAGACCACAGGCCTCAAGCCCGAGTATCTGGCGGCCATGATAAGCCGCATAGTGAGCAAACGCAACCCCAATTACCACTATATAATATCCACCCTGGAGCAGCGCCTGTCGGTGTTTCTCAAGGCCATACTGCCGCCGAGCTGGTTTGCGGCGATACTAGGAAGCTATTACCATTTATAAGTGAAAACCACATTCTCGATACAGTACAATACGCAGTGGGGCGAGAGCCTGTGCGTGGTCCTTCAGGACAAGAAATATCCCATGCAGTGGAACGAGGGCGGCCTGTGGACGTTGAGTGTCAACGTATCGGCCACCGCTCTTAAAGATTACTGGTACGAAGTGCTCCGCGACGGCCTGAGCGTACGCAGCGAGTGGGAGCACCATAGCGCCGCGCCCGCAGCTGCTATCCAGGACAGTTGGAAAGACTGCCCGATACCCGGAAGCCCGTTTGTGCGCAAGCACAGCGCTGAGATATTCGACAGGCCCGGTTTCAGGGGCGCAGGTACCGCAGTGCCGGTGTTCTCCCTCCGCAGCGAGGACGACTTCGGGATAGGCGATTTCAGGGACCTCAGGCCGCTGGTCGATTGGGCTGCGGCTACGGGACAATGCATCATCCAGCTGCTGCCGGTGGGCGATACCACACGCAAAGGGGAGTGGAAGGATTCTTATCCCTACAGCCCCATCTCATCGTTTGCCCTGCATCCCCTTTACCTGCGCCTGCAGGAGATAGGAGTGCCGCAGGACGCCGCTTTCCGCAAGGCACAGAAGGAGCTTAACGCCCTGCCGGAGATTGACTATCCGAGGGTGTTCAAGGAGAAGATGAAGCGCGTGCGCAAGGCTTGGGCCGACCATGGCGCGGAAGACTGCAAGAGCGCTGCTTTCCGCCGTTTCAGCAAGTCCAACGCCTACTGGCTTGACGAATACGCCAATTTCTGCGCCCAGCGCGACTCCAACGAGCCCGACTACTGGCGCTGGATACAGTGGCAACTGGACCGTCAGTTCGCTGACGAAGTGAAATACGCACGCAGCAAGGGCGTACATTTCAAGGGCGACCTTCCCATTGGCGTGAGTGCCGACAGCGCCGACGCATTCTACCATCCGGAGCTATTCAACCTCGACTCCAGCGCCGGTGCGCCGCCGGACTTCTTCAGCGCCGAAGGCCAGAACTGGGGCTTCCCCACCTACAACTGGGAGGAGATGGCCAAGGACGGATATGCCTGGTGGAAGAGCCGCCTGCGCAAGATGAGCGAATACTTCGATGCTTTCCGCATCGACCATATACTTGGTTTCTTCCGCATATGGGAGATACCTCTGGAATACAGCAGCGGCTCCATGGGGCATTTCAACCCCGCGCTGCCTTACAAGCGCGAGGAGATTGAGGCGGCGGGACTGCCCGTCGAGGGTCTGTTCCTGCCCGATCCGCGCAATCCCGGGTGCGTGCAGCCGCGCATCCTGCCGCAGTCGTCGGAGCTGCCCCAGTGGCAGCAGGAGGCCTTCGGTGCCATCTACAACGACTTTTTCTACCATCGCAACGATGAACTGTGGCGCCGCAATGCCGAACGCAAGCTGCCGGAGCTGCTCAACGCCACGGGTATGCTTGCATGCGGCGAGGACCTGGGAATGGTGCCCGAATGCGTGCCCGGAGTGATGGAGCACGAGAGTATTCTGTCGCTTGAGATGGCAAATATGGACAAGGGAAGGCCCTGGCCGTACCTCGCGGTATGTGCGACCTCGAGCCATGACATGGCTACGCTGCGTATGCAGTTCGAGGAGGAGCACGGGCGAGATATGGAGCCGTGGGAGCTCAGGCGTACGCTCTGGGATCACCTCAATGCTGCGCCTATGCTGGCCATTTTCCCCCTGCAGGACTGGATGGGGCTCGACGGTGCGCTGCGCCGCAAAGACTTTATGAATGAGAGGATTAACCAGCCGGCCGATCCCAATCACCACTGGCGCTGGCGTATGCACATCAGCACAGAGCAGCTGCCCAAGGCCACCGGCCTCAATACCGAAATTGCCGGAATGCTGAAAGATTCCGGAAGATATAATCATTGATTTTGCCGCCGGAGACACTCCTCCGGGGGACTTTGTCCCAAGTATTATGACCCCTGGAGGAGTGTCTCCGGCGGCAAGAAAAGAACAAATATGACACAGGACGAACTTTTCAAAGTGCTGGTAGCACACTGCAAGGAATACGGATTCATATTCCCGTCAAGCGAAATTTACGACGGTCTGGCAGCCGTGTACGACTACGGCCAGATGGGCGTTGAACTCAAGAACAACATAAAGCAGTATTGGTGGAACGCAATGACCCGCCTGAACGAGAACATTGTGGGCATTGACTCCTGCATATTCATGCATCCCCGTATCTGGGAGGCTTCAGGCCATGTGGGAGCTTTCAACGACCCCCTCATCGACAACAAGGACTCCAAGAAACGCTACCGCGCCGATGTCCTCATAGAGGACTACCTCGCCAAGATTGAAGAGAAGATCAACAAGGAGGTGGAGAAGGGCCGCAAGCGCTTCGGCGACGCCTTCAACGAGGAGCAGTTCCGCGCTACCAACCCCAATGTCCTGCGCGAGAAAGCACGCTACGATGAGGTTCACGCCCGCTACGTCAAGGCTGAGAACGAGAACAACCTCGCCGAGTACAAGCAGATAATAGTTGACTGCGGAATTGTATGCCCCATCAGCGGCACCTGCAACTGGACCGACGTGCGTCAGTTCAACCTGATGTTCAGCACCTCCATCGGCAGCACCTCCGAGGGCGCCAACACCATCTACCTGCGTCCCGAGACGGCACAGGGCATATTCGTAAACTACCTCAACGTGCAGAAGACCGGACGCATGAAGATTCCTTTCGGAATAGCCCAGATAGGCAAGGCCTTCCGCAATGAGATTGTGGCTCGTCAGTTCATCTTCCGTATGAGGGAGTTCGAGCAGATGGAGATGCAGTTCTTCATCAAGCCCGGCACCGAGATGGAATGGTTCAAGAAGTGGAAGGAGCAGCGTATGAAGTGGCACGTCAATATCGGCATGGGCGCCGAGAACTACCGCTTCCACGACCACGAGAAGCTGGCCCACTACGCCAACGCCGCCACCGACATCGAGTTCCAGTTCCCCTTCGGATTCAAGGAGTTGGAAGGCATCCACAGCCGCACCAACTGGGACCTCGGCCGTCACCAGCAGTACTCTGGCCGCAAGATCGAGTATTTCGATCCCGAAGAAGGCGCGGCCTACACTCCTTACGTGGTGGAGACTTCCATCGGCGTGGACCGCATGGTGCTCGCAGTGCTTAGCCATTCGTTCAAGGAAGAGAAACTGGAGAACGGTGAGACACGCGTAGTGCTGAGCATTCCCGCTCCTCTGGCTCCTGTCAAGGCCGCAGTGCTGCCTCTGGTCAAGAAGGACGGGCTGCCCGAGCTTGCGCAGAAAGTCATGGATGAACTCAAGTACGACTTCAACTGCCAGTACGAAGAGAAAGACTCCATAGGCAAGCGCTACCGCAGGCAGGATGCCATCGGCACTCCGTTCTGCATTACCGTTGACCATCAGTCCCTTGAGGACGGCTGCGTAACCGTGCGCGAGCGCGACACCATGGCCCAAGAGAGGGTCAAGATTGAAGACCTCCGTGCCCTCATCGACAAGAGGGTCAACCTTAATAACTTACTGAGGAACCTGTAAACCGGAGATCGATGAAAACTGATCCAAGCAGCCAGCGCCTTGCAAGTCTCGATGCCCTGAGGGGCTTCGACATGCTTTTCATCATAGGGCTTGCGTCCCTTATTGCGGCGGTGTGCCGTCTGTTCCCGGGGGGTGAGGACTGCTGGCTTCTGCAGCAGATGCATCATGTGGAGTGGGACGGGCTGCGGCATCACGATACCATATTTCCGCTGTTCCTTTTCATTGCAGGAATATCCTTTCCTTATTCTTTTGCAAAGCAGCAGAGCAAGGGCGTGCCGCGGTGGAAGACCTACCTGAAGATTTTCCGCCGGGCTCTGGTGCTTGTGCTCCTTGGTCTGATCTGCAACGGATTGCTGAAGTTCCAATTCGACAGTCTGCGCTTCTGCAGCGTGCTGGGCCGTATAGGTTTGGCATGGATGTTTGCCGCGCTGCTCTTCATCAACTTCAAGCCTTCGGTGCGTGCCGTGATAGCAGTGGTGCTGCTTGTGGGCTACTGGTTGCTGCTGCGCTTCGTGCCGGCGCCGGACGCTCCCGCTGGGGCGGGGCCGTTCAGCTTCGAAGGCAACCTGGTGGGATATGTGGACCGCTGCCTGTTCCCCGGGCACCTGTACAAGGGTGACGGGGGCGTGTTCGACCCCGAGGGGACGCTTAGCACGGTTCCTGCTATCGTCACTGCCATGCTGGGCATGTTTACCGGCGAATGGGTGCGGAAGAAGGGCCAGAGCGGCGGAAAGAAAGTGCTTTGGATGTTCGTCGCTGCTGCTGTGATGCTGGTGCTCGGGCTAGTGTGGTCCCGCTGGTTCCCTCTCAACAAGAAGCTCTGGAGCAGCAGCTTCGTGCTGGTGGTGGGGGCTTACTCGCTGGCCATGTTCGCGCTGTTCTATTGGATCATCGACGTGAAGGGATGGAAGAAATGGGCCTTCCCGCTTATTGTGGTGGGAATGAACTCGATAGCCATATTCATGCTGCCGCGGATTATTGACTTCCGGCACGCTACGGACTTTTTCCTGGAGGGCTTGTGCGGCTTAATGAGTCCGTTGTGGGCCAAGGCTCTATGGTGGCTTGGATATCTGGCGCTCAACTGGCTGCTGCTCTACTTCCTGTACAAGAAAAAGGTATTCCTTAAGGTTTAGGGTAAGTAAAAAGCAGCACTCCCGGACCCGTAAAGCATGGTAAAAGGGTCCGGGAGTGCTGCTTTTTTACTTATCCTTCCTTTGGCAGAGGCTCCTGAGGGAGCAGCCGGAGCAAACAGATGAGCCAGACTTTTTGCGGCGGTGGATCATGAAGACCACCGCCGCAACAGCTGCTGCGAGCACTAGGCCCAATACGATTGCCGTTGCCAAATTCATCTGCAATTGAAACACTAGTTACTGCTTATCGGGCCCCTTTTCCCATGTTTTATGGGGCCCGATAAGCAGTAACTAGTTGTTTATAAAAACATACATATTGCAAAGGTATTGTTTTTTTCTTATTTATGGCACTCGCGGCATGCACTGCCGTCCAGACCGAAAGTCCGGAATTATTTTTGGTGATTACCATAATTTTGTTTATATTTACATAAAATAATATGAATTAGATGGTAAAACCGTATTATTCTCATAGCATAGTATGGAATATAGACTAGATAATTATCAAAGGAATTCCCAGGTTTTGCTCGACACTCTTGCGAGGAACTGCAAAGCCAGAAGGCTTGACAAAGGTTACAGCCGAAAGACTCTCTCAATGATGACCGGCATACCAGCTCCAACTATTGAAAGGTTCGAGAGAACCGGAAAACTATCCCTGGAGTCTTTCTGCAAGTTGGCCATTCATTTCGACTACTTTGAAGAAATGACCACTATCATGAATCATACAAAGTACAGCACATCATTGGAACTTGAGGCCATCAACAAAAATCACAACAGAAAACACGGTCGATGATAACTGACATTAGAAAAATCAGAGTACTGTACAGAGACGAACCCGCCGGGATACTGCAAATGGATCCGTCAAGCGGGGTTTGTGTTTTCGAATATGACAAATCCTGGCTTGCAAGCGGGTTTTCACTTTCCCCTACCGAACTACCGCTTCAGAGCGGCCTTTTTTACGCCGACAAAAATCTGTTCGGCGGATCGTTCGCCACATTTGAAAACAGTCTGCCCGACGGATACGGCCTTTATCTTATTGACCGAGTGCTAAAAAAGAGGTATTCTTCCCTTAAAGAGCTGTCGCCTCTGCAAAGATTGTCCATAATAGGAACTGCTGGCATGGGAGCACTTTCATATCTTCCTATGATGCCAGGCATAGGAAAACAAAACGAACTGAAAAACAGCGACCTGCTTGACGGATTACAGGAAGAAGCGCTCAAAGTGCTTTCAGAAAAAGATACCGCCGACCCTGAATATCTTTATTACTACAGTGCCAATTCCGGAGGTGCCCGGCCAAAAACCACAATAACTAATCAGGATGGTTCTCACTGGATAGTAAAATTCAGGCATATTTATGATTCTCCGGACATAGGCCGTCAGGAATATTTATACATGAAAACGGCTCAGGAATGCGGGATTAGCATTCCCCGTATCGCTCTTATTAATGACAAGTATTTTGCTATTGAACGGTTCGATATCACTACGCAGGGGGAGCCTGTTCATGTTTTGACCGCCGCAGCGCTACTTAAAACGGACTTCAGAAAACAGAATGTGGACTATACGAACCTTCTGGCTCTTACAGGATATCTTACCCAAGACCCGAAGCAGGTAGAAGAAATGTTCAGGCGAATGGTCATGAATAATGTGGCCCTGAACAAAGACGACCACGCAAATAATTTCTCTTTCCTTTGTCATGGCGGAAAGTGGTCACTTGCTCCAGCATATGATATCACCTACTCCCCGAAAGGATCTAACGGGGAACACGCAACATCTTTATTCTATGAGGGGAATCCAAAACTCGAACAAGTCCTGAGAGCCGGGACTGGAATATATATTCCCAAAGAAAGATGTCTTGAGATTATCCGGAAAGTAGAAAGCGTGTGTGGGGAAAGACTGCCGAATGTCTGCAAGTTCTGAAAATATCGAAGCAAATTGGTTTGTTCCAATAAAAATACTATCTTTGCGAACTATTTTTGAATATATTTAATATTATCGATAATTATGCAAAGTAAAGGAGCAATCAGACTCGTAGCTATCCTGCTCGCACTTGCCTGCCTTTGGCAGCTCTCCTTCACTGCTGTGACCAGCATCCAGGAGAAGAAAGCCGCCAAAACCGCGGCCGCCAAGGCCGAGGCATTCAGCCGGAGCGCTGATTTCAGCAAGGTAGCCGCGGAGGATCAAGCTTATTTCCTTGATTCACTCAAGAAGAACGAAGAAAAGAGGTACACAGACTCTATTTCTTCCCAGAAAGTTTATTTCGGAAACACATTTAAGGACGTAAAGGCCAAGGAAATCAACCTCGGTCTGGACCTTAAGGGCGGTATGAACGTCATGCTGCAGGTCCAGTTGGAGGATCTCGTGCGCGCCCTCTCCGGAGGCAACCAGAGCCCTGAATTCCAGCAGGCTATCAACCTCGCAAAGCAGCGCATGGTGGGATCACAGACCGATTTCATCACCCTGTTTGCAGAAGCCTGGAAGGAAGTTACCGGCGGCACAAGGCTTTCTCAGGTGTTCGGCACCTACGAGATGCGCGACCGCATCAAGCCCGAATCCACCGACGAGCAGGTTGTGTCCGTTATCAAGGCCGAGGCCGAGAGCGCAATCTCCAACTCCTTCAACGTGCTCCGCAACCGTATCGACCGCTTCGGCGTGACCCAGCCTTCCATCCAGAAGATAGGCAATACCGGCCGTATCCTGGTGGAACTCCCTGGCGTCAAAGAGCCTGAGCGTGTGCGTAAGCTCCTCCAGGGCACCGCATCCCTTGAGTTCTGGACCACGTTCGACGCTGCTGAGATCACTCCTTACCTGCAGGAAGCCAACGCTCTCCTGGCCCAGTATGCCGCAGCCGAAGCCGAGACTGCCGAGCCCGAGAAGACCGAGGGCGAAGACGTTGTGGCAGAGGAGCTCAAGAGCCAGAGCGGCCTTGAGGAAGGCATGGAAGTGTACAAGAAGGCCAACCCTCTCTTTGCAGTGCTCCAGCCCTCCAACTACCGTGGCAACGCCTGCATCGGTTATGCAGCAGCAGCCGATACCGCAGCTGTCAACCGTTACCTCAACATGCCTGAGGTCGCCGACCTGTTCCCCGCAGAGTTCCGCCCCATGTGGAGCGTCAAGCCTTCGGAGTTCATGGGCAGCGACAACATATTCGAACTCATTGCCATCAAGGCTTCCAGCCGTGACGGCAAGGCTCCCCTGGACGGTGGCGTGGTGACCGACGCCCGCGTGACCACCAATGACCGCAGGGGCGGTTCTCCTACCGTATCCATGACCATGAATGCAGAGGGCGCCAACATCTGGGCCCGTCTGACCAAGGACAACATCGGCAAGCAGATCGCCATCGTGCTCGACGGCACCGTATATTCCTATCCTACCGTGAACAGCGAGATCAGCGGAGGTTCTTCCGAGATCAGCGGCAACTTCACCATGGAGGAAGCAACCGACCTTACCAACGTCTTGAAGTCCGGTAAGCTTCCCGCCCCCGCCACCATCGTGCAGGAGCAGGTCGTAGGTCCTTCACTGGGTGCCGAGTCCATCAGGGCCGGTCTCATCTCCTTCGTGATAGCATTCTTGCTCGTGCTCCTCTACATGATCCTCTTCTACAAGGGAGCAGGTGTCGTGGCCGATGCAGCACTTCTGACCAACGTTCTGCTGCTCTTCGGTACTCTGGCAGCATTCGGCGCAGTACTTACCCTGCCCGGTATCGCCGGTCTGGTTTTGACCCTGGGTATGGCAGTGGATGCTAACGTTATTATTTATGAACGTATCAAGGAAGAGCTCAAGGCTGGCAAGGGCCTCGGAAAGGCCGTACATGACGGTTATTCCAACGCTTACTCCGCCATCATCGACGGTCAGGTGACCACCTTGCTCACCGGTCTTGTGCTGTTCTTCTTCGGTTCGGGTCCTATCAAGGGCTTCGCTACCACCCTCATCATCGGTATCATCACCTCCGTACTGACCAGTATCTTCATCACCCGTCTCATTATCGACGACCGCGTGAACAAGGGCAAGAGCGTCAGCTTCGAGTGGGAGTGGTCCAAGAACTTCCTCAAGAATACTCACGCAGACTTCATCGGCGCACGCAAGTGGTCTTACATCATCTCCGGCGCCCTGATCCTCATCTCCATCGCATCTATCGCATTCAAGGGCTTCACCTATGGTGTTGACTTCACCGGCGGCCGTACCTACGTGGTACGCTTCGACCAGCCTGTCACCGCCGAGCAGATTCGTTCTGCAGTGAGCGCCACCTTCAATGCAGCCGATCCCGAATCTTCCGTGGAAGTGAAGCAGTTCGGCGGCGAGTCCCAGATGAAGATCACCACCTCCTATAAGGTAAAGGATGAGTCTTCCGCAGTGGATACCGAGATTGAAGGCATGTTGTTCGAGTCCCTGAAGGGCTTCTTCAAGGAAGATCTGACTCAGGCCGATTTCACCTCCACGCTGGAGAACCCCAACGGTATTATCTCCTCCGACAAGGTGGGTGCATCCATCGCAAGCGACATCAAGCGTTCCGCTATCATCTCCGTGCTCCTCGCACTGCTCATCATCTTCGCCTACATAGCATGGCGATTCAAGGGCTGGAGCTGGGGTCTCGGCGGCGTTGTGTCTCTGGCACATACTGCTATTATCCTTATCGGTTTCTTCTCCCTGTTCAGCGGCATCCTTCCGTTCAACCTGGATGTGGACCAGACGTTCATTGCAGCTATCCTGACCATCATCGGTTACGCTATCAACGATAACGTGGTTATCTTCGACCGTATCCGTGAGAACCTCGGGCTGCACCCGAACGAAGACTTCAAGGATATGGTCAACAAGTCTCTGAACCAGACTCTGACCCGTACGGTGAACACCTCCGTGTCAACCCTCCTGCCTATGCTTGCAATCGCAATCTTCGGTGGTGAGAGCATCAGGGGTCTGTCCGTCGCTCTGTGCCTTGGTATCCTCGTCGGTACCTACGCTTCCATCATGATCGGTACTCCTGTCATGTACGACAGCACCCGCAGGGCCCTCAAGAAGGCTAACAAGAAATAAATTCTAACTTAGCTAATCATAGAAAGCTGAAGGGTGTTCCTTCAGCTTTTTTTTATATATTTGCATTATGCAGGATTTTGGTCAACTGGGCCGCCGTGAGGCTATCAAGCAACTGTTCGAGGGGACAGGCTTCGAGCCGTTTGCAGATTGCAGCTTTGAAGCATGTGAGGGCGAACGTGTAGTCAGCGCCTCTAAGGTGCTGCTCGAAGGAATTGACTTCGACCTTGTGTATTTCCCTCTTAAGCATCTGGGCTACAAGAGCGTAGTGGAAGCTACGGGCTCTTTGTACGCTTCGCTGTGCCGTCCACGCAGCTTGAGTGTTGTGCTCGGAATATCCGCCAAGCTCGGCTTCGACATGATCAAGGAGCTGTGGAGCGGAGTGCTGGCCGCGGCTTCAGAATTCGGCTTCGATAAGCTCTGTCTTGATCTTCAGCCTTCACGTAATGGTCTTACTATCAGCGTGTGTGCTACAGGCACGGCGGCGGGAGGAGAACGTCCCGCGGCTGAGTCCAAAGACTTGCTCTGCGTGAGCGGAGCACTCGGGGCTGCTTATCTGGGCCTACAGGTTTTGGAAAAGGGGCGTGCCAAATTCGACAAGGGCGAGGACAACAGGGAGGAGCTGGAGCGCTACCGCATGCTGGTGGCTGCGTATCTTAAGCCGGAGCTTCCGGGCAGCCTCCCGCAGCAGCTTAAGGAGGCCGGTATCAGGCCTTCAGCGTCGCTGCTGGTTGACCGCGGGCTTGCCGATGCCCTGCTGCGTCTGTGCTCAAGCACGGGCCTGGGGGCCAAGGTGTATGCCGACCGCATCCCGTTTGAGGGCGGCAGTTTCGACTTGGGCAAGGCTTTGGACATCGACCCGGTGTCGGCTGCCATGAACGGCGGGGAAGACTGGAAGATTCTGCTGGCTGTGCCTATTGCCGATTATGAGTCGCTGCGGCGTGATTTCCAGACTTTCGATATCATTGGGCATCTGGCCCAGAGCGACGTGGGCGCGGTGCTGGTGTCGCCGGACGGCTTGGAGCATCCTGTGTCGGCCCCCGGATGGCCTTCTAAAGACAACCTTTAAGTATTTATAAAAAATGAAAAAATTTATCGTTATTCTCAGCGCGCTGACTCTCTGCGCCACTGCCGCCAACGCTCAGGACTGGCTCAAGGACTTCCTTAAGGTTGCTACCGAGAAGGTTGGTGATGTGATCACAGGCACTTCTTCCGCCTCCACATTTGACATTAAGGGTACCTGGAACTATCAGGGTGTGGCTATCGGCGCCAGCTCACAGAATGTGCTTGCAAGCCTTGCCGCTTCAGCCGGTACCGGCACTATCGAGAAAAAGTGCGACGACCTTCTGGCCAAGGCAGGCATCAAGGCTGGTGCTGCCAAGTTCAACTTCAAGGAGGATGGTTCTTTCACTCTCAATGCCGGCAAGATTAATCTGCCCGGTACTTGGACAAAGGAAGGCGACAAGCTCACTATCAACTTTGCTAAGCTCTTCACATTCAAGCTCGTTGGTACTATCAAGACTACCGCTAACGGATGCGAGATTTTGTTTGAGTCTGGTAAGTTTGTTGACTTTGTCAAGAAGGTTCTGGAGGTTGTAAACAAGGTGGCTAACAATTCTACCATCTCCGCTGTTCAGAGCGCTCTGTCCAATGTCGATGACCTTAAGCTCGGCTTTAAGCTCAGCAAGTAAATCGCCGTATCGGGACATTTTTTGATCGAAGGCCTCGGGGGGTTTCCTCCCGGGGCTTTTTGCTGCCCGGAGCTCGGCTTCTCTCCACGGCTGGTACCGGTTCTCCCTGACGAGCCCCTCCGGCGGGAGGAAAACCTAAGCGGCGGGCTTCTTCTGGAGGCTGTAATTCATGCCCAGGTGACGGACACGCTCCACAAAGTCGCTGGTGACGCTTACGAAGTACTTCTTGGAGTGGAAGTCCAGCTTGTAACCCGTGGCTTTGTCGTAGAGCTGCAGTCCGAGCGGAGTCTTGCCGGCGTTGTCCTTGAGCAGGCTGCTGAGCCGCCCCCGGAACTCAGGCGAAAGCAGGGCAGTATCCAACTCCAGGGTAATACCGGAGATAAAAGTCTGCGCCACATTGCCCAGAAGGATGATTTTCTTGATCTTGAAGGCATAGGGAGCTGTCTTGCCCTGAGCCCTCTCCTCGGGCTTAAGGAAATAGCGCTCCTCTATATCGCCCTGCAGATACAAGTACTCATGGGGCTTCATATAGGCCATGTAAGCCTCATAATCCTTGCCGAACAAGGCAAATTCATAGTGACCCTGATAATCCTCTATAGTGACACGAGCTCCGGGAGAACCCGACTTAGTGGTAATAGACTTAACGTCCGTGACAATACCAGCCATGGACACGGAAGCCTTCTTCTTCTCTGTCTCAAGCTCCTGGATCTTGTCTGCCAGACGGCCTATGGAAATATTGGTAAAATTCTCTATCTCAAAGGAATAACGGTCAAGAGGATGCGCGCTTAAATACATACCCACATAGTTTTTCTCCTCCTGAAGCAGCGAAAGCGTATTCTCCTCCTCCGGCACCTCCGGCATAGGCGGACGCTGGGGCTTAAGCTCCTCAACCTCGCCGAACAGCGACAGGCTGTTGTCCATCTTGTCGTTCTTGTAAAGGTCCATATAGCGGGTAAGGGCGTCGATAAAACGCTCACCGCCCGCCACCGAGGCAAAAAACTGGCTCCGCTTGTAGCCAAATGAATCGAAAGCTCCGGCAAGAGCTAGGATTTCTATCGATTTAGCCGTTATAACCACGTTTTTAGAGTCCTTGGCACTGCGCTCGGCCATTCTCTCCACGAAGTTATATACGTCCGAAAAAGGCCCGTTTGCGGCCCTTTCAGCCACAATAGCGTCCACCACATTGGAACCGAAACTCTTGAGGCCTCCCAGGCCGAAGCGTATGTTGCCTTCCTTGTTGACCGTGAACCCCGCCTCCGACTCGTTCACATCAGGACTTAGCACCTTGATACCGTGGAGCTTGCAGTCTGCCATGATCTTCTTGATCTCGTCCATGTTGGACAGATTGCAGGACAGATTGGCCGCCAGGAACTCGGCAGTATAGTGGCATTTGAGCCACCCGGTCTGATAGCTGACCCAGGCATAACAGGTAGCGTGCGACTTATTGAATGCGTACTGGGCAAACTTCTCCCAGTCCTTCCAGATCTTGTCCAGAGTCTTCTCCGGGTGACCGTTGGCCTGCCCCTGGCTCATGAACTTGTCCTTCAGGACCATCATCTCGCTGATCTTCTTCTTACCCATGGCCTTACGCAGGCGGTCGGCCTCGCCCTTGGTGAAGCCCGCCAGCTTGCGGCTCAGAAGCATCACCTGCTCCTGATAGACAGTGATGCCGTAGGTCTCGGAAAGGAACTCCTCCATCTCCGGCAGGTCATATTCTATCTTCTGTACCCCCTGCTTACGGTCAACGAAGTCGGGAATGTAGTCCATAGGACCCGGCCGGTAAAGGGCGTTCATAGCAATCAGGTCCTCGAAACGCTCGGGCTTGAGGCGCTGCAGCCAGCTCTTCATGCCCTCGGATTCAAACTGGAACACCACGGTAGTGTCGCCCCTGCCGTAGAGGTCAAGCGTGGGCTTGTCGGCAATGTCAATTGCTTCTATGTCAATGTCGATGCCGTGACGCCGCTTGATGTTGCGCAGAGTCTCATGTATAATGGACAGGGTGATGAGGCCCAGGAAGTCCATCTTGAGCATGCCCACATCTTCGATGTAGTGCCCGTCGAACTGCGATGTCCACACGTCCTTGCCAGTCTCCTTGTCCTTTGAAAGGCAGATAGGGATATAATCGGTAAGGTTGCCGCGGCCGATGATGGTAGCGCAGGCATGTACGCCCACCTGGCGTATGCATCCCTCCAGCTTCTGGGCGTAGTAGAGGACCTCCTTGTTGATCTCGGGGCCGTTCTCAAGCTCGTTGCGGAACTCCGGCACCAGCCTGTAGCAGTTGGCCAGGTTGATCTTGACGTCGGTGTCTTCCATGCCCTTCTGGAAGGTCTTGCCGTCCTCCTCTATCACTTTAAAACCGGGCTTGAGCTCGTCCAGCTTGGGGTTGAAGGGATATTTTTTCTCAACTTTCTCGCTGAGGCGGTCGGGCACCATCTTGGACAAGCGGTTTGACTCTTCGATGCTCACCTCGCTGATGCGGGCCACGTCCTTAATGGCGCTCTTGGCGGCCATGGTGCCGAAGGTAATCACTCGCGACACGTGGTCCAGCCCGTAAGTCTTCTCTACATATTCGTGAGCGTCGGCCAGGTTCTCGAAGTCCACGTCGATATCAGGCATGGATATACGGTCGGGATTGAGGAAACGCTCGAACAGGAGGTTGTATTTGATAGGGTCCAAATTGGTGATTCCAAGGCAGTAAGCCACCACCGAACCAGCCGCCGAGCCTCGCCCCGGACCGACCATGTAGCCATGAGCGCGCGAGGCTGCAATGTAGTCCTGTACAATAAGGAAGTAGTCCGGGAAACCCATCTTGCTGATGGTCTTAAGCTCGAAGCTGATGCGCTCGCCCTGCTCGTCGGTGAGGGTGTCGCCGTAGCGCTTGTGAGCCCCCCGGTAGGTCAGCTCGCAGAGGTAGGCCACGGAGCGGCAGAACTCGTCGCCGCGGTACTCCTTGCGCTCGTCATAACGGCCCTCGTCGATGATGTCTTTGTACTGCTCCATCTTGGAGTCGATGATGGCAAGGAAGTCAGGGTCTATCTCGTATTTGGGCAGCACGTGCGGGCGGTCTATCTTGTACGCCTCGATCTTGTCCGCCACCTCAAGGGTGTTGGCCAGGACTTCGGGATGGTCGGGGAACAAGGCGGCCATCTCTTCCTCGCTCTTGATAAACTCCTGCTGGGTATAGCGCAGGCGCCCGGGATCGCTCACATTGGCATTGGTAGTCAGGCAGATAAGCCTGTCGTGTACAGGTCCGTCTTCACGCTTGATAAAGTGGGCGTCATTGGTAGCCACCACCTTTATGCCCAGCTCCTCGGACAGCTTGAATATGCCTTCGTTGACCAGCACCTGATTGCGATACACGTCGTATATCTTGTCGTATACTTCTGGGGCGAGGCCTTCCACCTCCGTCTTGTGCAGCATCACCTCCAGGTAGTAATCATCGCCGAACACGCTCCTGTGCCATTGGGCTGCCTTGCGCGCGCCGTCGTAGTCGCCCGCCATAAGGTTGCGGGATATCTCGCCGGCGAGGCAGGCCGAGCTGCATATCAAGTCTTCATGGTACTTCTCAAGCGTCTCGTGGGTCACGCGCGGCTTGTAGTAGAACCCGTCGATAAAGCCCTCGGAGCAAATCTTCATCAGGTTCTTGTAGCCGTTGTAGTTCTTGGCCAGGAGGATGAGATGGTAGTAGTTCTTGTGTTCGTTGTCTTTAAGGCGGTTGTCGTAGTGGCGGGTCACATACACCTCACAGCCCACCAGAGGCTTGACTATGGGCTGCCCGTCCGGTCCGAGATTGGACTTGTCCCAAGCCCACTTGAGAAACTCCTTCACGCCGTACATGTTGCCGTGATCGGTAATGGCAATGGCGGGCATGCCGAGCTCGCGGGCCCTGGCGAAAAGTGTTTTTATGTCGGACAGACCGTCCAGTATCGAGTACTGGGTGTGAACGTGCAGATGAACAAAAGCCATAGCACAAAGATACGAGAATAATTGATATCTTCGGCCACAAAATCCAGTTGCTTTTGTTAAAGCTAATGACTATATTTCTTGGTAGATGTTATCTATAGCCGCGAAAGGATGATTATTCTTTCGTGGTTGTTTTTATAGTCCAAATATAGCTTGTCCTTTTCGACGCCTATCACTTTATGCTTAGTTTTACCGATAGTTAGCACAGACGAGGCAGCGTCAAAAGACCATGCTACAGTCTCACTAACCTTGTCCTGATTAGTTACAGACACTGTGGAATCGTCAGAGAAATTATACTTGACTCCCGATCCGTCACCAAGTTTACCACTCTCCCATCTTCCGCTATTGCTCAGAACGTAACAATCTGATCCTGAGTGCCACTCCCCATTGGTTATATCAATATCCGACCATTCCTTTTCAGAAATCGATCCGCTCAATGTGGGCCCGTTGATGATATCATACTGAACTTTGGTGCAGCTACAAAGAGTAGCAAAGAGACATAAGAGAACAAGTAATTGCTTTTTCATAATCAGTGTTTTTTAGAAATAAATACACCATTATGCTCAATCTTGCACCGCTGTAAGCAGTTTTTTTACAAAGGGGCGGGTCTCGACCTGGGGGTGGGGAATAGTAAGGTCGGGAGTGTGGACGAAGTGTTCCCCGTAGAACAATATGTCAATATCAATGATCCTGTCGTGATAGACGCGCCGGCCTGCAGCGTCGTACTCCGGAGGGTCGGTACGCCCCATGGAGCGCTCTATGCGCTTGATAATACGCAAGATGGTTTCCGGCCGACGGGCGCTGCTGTACACCACCACTGCATTGAGGAACGGAGGTCCGCTGAAGCCGCAGGCTTCGGTCTCCATGACAGGAGACATCCGCAAACGCCGGCCGCTGAAAGCCCCGTCAAGGGCCTCCAGCGCCGTAGCTATGTTGGAAGCCCGGTCGCCCATATTGGTACCGAGCAAAAGATATAGTTCCTGCAGTCTCACTTTTCCTTGACTGGACGTATCTGTAGTCCGTAACAGCGGTCCACTGTAAAATAACCCAATGTGACCTTGTTGCTGCTGTTCAAGAAGCCACCGCAATAGATTGCCGATGACTGGGTAGAACTTGAGCTCCAAGGTCCGGTTGCGCTCCAGAAATCGGCATCAGTGCTGCCGCTGATAACCGACGAGGACTCCTTATGACCAGCCACAGGGACGAAAATACTCTTACCGCTGGGTCCGGTTATCTTGACACCAGCCACACCGCCCTGAGTGGTCCATGTGAACGTACAGTTTTCCTTGAGCTGGATAACTTCCAGCTGGGTAGGCATACGCCAATTGCCCCCTAGTTGCGACTGGGCGGCATCGTCATCGGGATCCAGACGATCCTTGTTGTCGATGAAGTAGTCGTAGCCAAAGTCTTTATTAAAGCAATATTTGGTAAGCGAGTTACGCTGGCCTGCGCAATACCTGTAGTTGTTCCACGAATAGGAAGACTTGTTGGAAATCTCGCCCCAAGCATAATAGAAGCCAAGCGACGACTCGGACGAAGCACCCAGGTTCTTGGATGACCACTTGACGCTGAGTCCCAGATCGACTGGCGATGAAGTATCTGAGGGCCACGAGATGTTCTTGTCGCAAACGCCCAGGTTGCCGAACACGGAGCGCTTGATAGTCTGCGACCTGCTGCTGCTCTTGCTGGCAGTGGCGCAGCTCTTGGTAAAGGTAAGCGTGAATCCCTTGCTGAGCGTGCAGGGGAGCAACGCAACAAAGTATTCAGCCGAGGCCGAGAAACCCGCTGCCGGAGCTTTGAGGGTAACTTCTTTGGCGGCGCTGATCACACTCTGCACTACAGGTCGGTTGCTGCTGTTGAAGGCTATCTTGACGGTACCGGCAAGTGTCTCATTGTTGTTGCCTTTGATGCTTACGGACTGAATGCTGGTGTCGGAAATCTTAAGTATCAAGCCGCCGCAGACATTGTAGAAACGCAGGCCGGTGGTCAAGCTCTTGGCCACCGAAGGATACGATCCGGCGGCAAACGACCCGGCAACGGCGGTCTGCGAAGCAGGAACCGACAGCGTGGCTACGTTGCTGGAAACGGCGTTGGCGGTGCTGTATGGGTATATTCCCCAATAATAAGTGGAGCCGTTGGCGGTGCCGACTGACGCAAGCTTACCGGTAAAATCTACTACGGCGCTGGGCGAAGTGTTGGTAGATGTAAACTTGGTACCGCCGCCGGAACCGTTGCCATAGAAGAGACTTACCTGCTCCTTGGCACTCCAGTAAATCTTGGTGCGGTTACGCACAACAGTCTTTGTGTCAGGCTGTTCGGAATCTTCGGCATAAGCGGTGAAGGTCATTTCCTCACCCTCTTCCACGGGAGTCTCTACATTGATCTCCCTTGTGCAGGCACAAATGGCTAATGCGCCCGCTGCAAGCATGAATAAATACTTTCTCATAAGCGCATCCATCTAGTAAACCCAATCCTCGATTTCGATATCTTCAACATAGCCCTCGTCGGGGCTCGCACAGAGTATTGCCGCCATAGCAGCATTTACCTCCTCGGGTTCCGGAGGGAAGTACAAAAGCTTGCTGGTGGTGTCCATAATCTATCTTTTTAACTTAAAGCTCGGGGTCCCAGCCCAGCGCCACGCGGGCTTCGTCGGAAAGCATGCTCTGGTCCCACACCGGCTCAAATGTGAGCTCTATCTCACAACTCCTCACGCCAGGAGTGCTCTCTACGTTGTTTTTAACCTCTGAGAGCACCTCGTCAGCCATGGGGCAGTTGGGTGCGGTGAAGGTCATCTTGATGTACACATCATGCGTTTTGCTGATGTTAAGTTCATAGATAAGCCCAAGGTCGTAGATATTGACGGGAATCTCCGGATCGTACACCTGCTTGAGGGAGAGAATCACGTCGTCGTACAATGGAGCCAACGCCTTTACATCTTCCGGGGTCAGCACTTCTTTCTCATTCATTTTCAGCAGCTTTAGCTCTAATCGTTTCTATCATGGACACTAGTCCATTGGCCCTGGTCGGAGACAGGTTCTCCTTGAGGCCGAGGGCGTCGAGAAAGGAGAAGTCGTCTTGCAGAATCTCCTCCGGGGTACGGTCCGAATAGACGCTGATAAGCAGGCTTATGATGCCTTTGGTTATGATAGCGTCGCTGTCGGCGGTGAACACCAGGCGCCCTGAGGACATCTGCGTGTCGAGCCATACCCTTGACTGACAGCCATTTATAAGACGGTCGTCGGTTTTCTTCTCCTCGGGGAAAGGCTCCAGAGCCTTGCCCAGTTCGATGAGGTATTCGTACTTGTCCAGCCACTCATCGTACAAGGAGAAATCTTCTATTATCTGTTCTTGTTTTTCCTTAAGAGTCATTTGAGCATCGTAATCGCCTTGCGCAGCGAAGATAAGAAATATTCCGCTTCATTCATAGTATTATAGGGGGCAAATGATGCCCGCAGCATGCCTGTAACCCCGAAACGGTCCATCAGAGGCTCGGCGCACATCTGCCCGGAACGCACAGCCACTCCCATCTTGTCGAGTATGAGCGCGAGGTCTTCATGGTGGGCGCCTTTCACCGCTATCGAGAACAGCGGCACCTTTTCGTTCAGATCGTCCGTCGTGCCGAACAGCGTAACGTCGTCCATTTTCATCAGGGACTCGTACACAAAGTCACGTACCTGTGTGTCCTGAGGCATCTGCTTCATGGTCTCTATGGCCTGGACAAAGCAGGGAACGGCGGAAATATCCTGCGTGCCGGCTTCGAACTTGCGGGGAAGGGGAGCCCAGGTGCTGCCGCTCCAGCTGACGGTCTCTATCATCTCGCCGCCGCCGAACATTGGCGGCATCTGCTCCAGAAGGTCCTTTCGCCCCCAGAGCACGCCGGTGCCCGGAGCTCCGTACATCTTGTGTCCGGAGAAAGCATAGAAGTCGCAGCCAAGTGACTGAACGTCAACGCTTTGATGAACAATCCCCTGCGCCCCATCGACCAACAGCATCACGCCGTTCCGGTGGCAGAGGCTTGCGATTTCGGAGATAGGATTGATAAGGCCGAGCACGTTGGAGATGTGAGCTACGCACGTCAGCTTGGTCCTAGGGGTAATGAGTTCTTTAAGAGCGTCCGTAAGTATGTGTCCGCTGTCATCGACCTTCAGGCGCTTGAGCACGGCGTTTTTGCGGCGGCAGAGCATCTGCCAGGGCACAAGGTCGGAATGATGCTCGCTCTCAGCGACTATGATCTCATCTCCTTCGCCTATGAACGCCTCGCCAATGGACCAGGCGGCAAGGTTTATGGCATGGGTAGTGCCGGAGGTGAAGATAACTTCCTCTCTCTGAGGGGCATTGATGAAATCTCTGACGGCGTCGCGGGCTGCTTCATAGGCTTCCGTCGCCTCGGCTGCGATATGATGCACCGCCCTGTGAAGGTTGGAAGTCGAATGGGACGATATCTCAGTCCATCGCTCGATCACGCTACGGGGCCTGAGCGAGGTGGCTGCATTGTCAAGGTAAACCAGCGGTTTGCCATATACTTTGCGTTCCAACTGCGGGAACTGCTCTCTGATATTCATAATTTGGTGAGGCCGAGCCCGGGACCCTGCGGCAGGACCATATCGCCGTCACGGACTATCATGCCTTTAAATAAATCGTTAGTTATCAATAGATTACCGTCAATATCACAAAAATCGGCTGCCGGTGCCAGATGTGCGGCGGCGGTGCAAGCGCAGGAGGTCTCCGTCATGCAGCCCAACATAACCGTCATGCCTTCGGCACGCGCATAAGCAATCATCTTGCGGGCTTCCAGCAGGCCGGTGCATTTCATCAGTTTTATGTTGATGCCTGAATAGGCCCCTTTGAGCTTGGGGATGTCCTTAAGGCGCTGGACGGCCTCGTCGGCGATGATTGGCAGGGGACTGCGTTCGGTCAGCCATGCAGTGTCGTCGATGCGCTCCTTGGCAAGCGGCTGCTCTACGAGTACAACGCCCTGCTCTTTGAGCCAGAATATCTCGTCCAGAGCCTTGCTGCGGTCCTTCCAACCCTGATTGGCATCTACGGCAAGTGGAAGGTCGGAGACGCTGCGTATGGCGCGAATCATCTGCTCGTCGGTGTCAAGGCCAACTTTTACCTTTAGTATTTTGTACTTGCCTGCGGTCTCGAGAGTCTTCTCGCGTACGATATCCTCAGTGTCGATACCTATGGTAAAAGTGGTAGGGCCTGCCTTGTCTGGATTGTAGCCCCAGATGCGATACAATGGGGCACCGAGGATCTTGCCGGTAAGATCGTGAAGAGCTATATCGATGGCGGCCTTGGCTGGGGCATCCGAATCGGAAAGCGAGTCGAGATACTCCATGATATCTTCCAGCATAAATGGGCTGCTGAACTGACTGAGGTCCACTTTAGAGAGGAAGCTGCTCACGCTTTCTGTGCTATGGCCAAGGTACGGAGGCATGGATGCTTCGCCATAGCCGGTATAGCCGTCGAAATCTATTTCCACTTGTACGTCCGGTGTGGTGGTGCGGCTATAGCTCGATACTGTGAATGTGTGGGCAAGTTTTAGTTCATAGGGATAGAACCGGAGGGTCATCTTGCCAGGGTGCAGCGACACTTGCCTGCCTCCAGGAAACGAACATGCTCCCAGGCTTGCGGCCGCTGCCGCAGCTAAAGAAGTTCCTATAAACTGTCTTCTGTCCATAC
Organism: Bacteroidales bacterium; assembly: GCA_017634595.1. Taxonomy (GTDB): domain Bacteria; phylum Bacteroidota; class Bacteroidia; order Bacteroidales; family UBA932; genus Cryptobacteroides. The sequence continues at coordinate 82,884 of JAGBNC010000017.1, read as the reverse complement.
CTAAAAGTTTATTGCTGGGTGACACAGTCTGCAGCCTCGCCTCTGACGGCGTCGCTTCGCGACCCCACCCACTGCGTGGGCCCCTCCCTCTTATGGTGCCGAGGGTGGCACAGCCGTCAGAGGCGAGGCTGCAGACTGTTTACACTTTAATAAGTAAGGACAAAGTTAATAAAAAAGACGATGAATAGGTGTTTTAGGAAATTAATAAGTATTTTTGCAATGGATATTTAAACGACTAAGTATATGCTTGAATACGTCTCCGGCCGCATAGCCGAACTTACTCCGACACGTATCGTTGTGGATAATAATGGACTTGGATACTGCCTGGAGATTTCTCTTCAAACTTATGAAGCGCTGGAAGGAAAAACAGAGGCCACGATCTATATTCAGAGCCAGGTCAATCAGCGCGACGGAACTCAGGTAGATTATGGTTTTGCCGGCAAAGAAGAGCGGGAACTGTTCCGCTTGATTACCGGTGTGTCCGGTATGGGTGCCGCTTCAGCAAGGATGATTCTGTCGTCTCTGACTGCAGACGAGCTTAGGGATGCTATTCTGTCGGAGAATGTGAGCGCTCTCAAATCAGTCAAGGGTATTGGGTTGAAGAGTGCGCAGAGGATGATCCTGGAGCTGAAGGATAAGATAGTCAAAGGAGACGGCGCAAGTTCAGAAGCTCTGTTCCAGAGCGACAAGAATGCTGCGGCGGACGAAGCTGCAAGTGCACTGCAGATGCTCGGGTTCTCAAAGCCTAATATCAACAAAGCTATTCAGGCCATTCTAAAAGCGAATCCTCGTGCCAGCGTGGAGCAGATAATTAAGTCTGCACTGCAGATGCTTTGATAACAGAAAGTGTTCCACGTGGAACAAGCAGCGACTATCGCCCGAAATAGACTAAAAGTACGGAAATATCGGCTGGAGAGACTCCGGAGATGCGGGATGCCTGACCGATGGTATGCGGGGTATAACGTTTAAACTTCTGGCGACACTCGATTGTAAGCCCGCTTAACTTATCGAAGTCAAAGCCGTCAGGAATGATGAGATCATCCCACTTACGAATCTTCTCAGCCTGCTGATATTCTCTGTCAATATAACCTTTATATTTAAGGTTGATCTCGACAGCATCTATCACTTCCCTTGAAGGCACAGAAGCAAAACCAAAACGAGAAAGTGTTCCACGTGGAACAAGTCCCAACACATCCGACAGCGCCAGCTCTGGACGAGTAGCCACATCAGAGATCCGCTTCGACTCACTTAACTCAGCCGACCCATGAGACTTTAAATAAGGATTGGCTGACTCCGGCTTAACATTAACCGAGGAACACAAATCTGAAAGACGTCGGACAGAATCGTACTTCTCAACCATACGCGCATAACGCTCCTTACTTGCAAGCCCTATATTATATGAGCGCTCGGTCAGGCGCTGGTCAGCATTGTCCTGACGCAGGAGAATACGATATTCAGCCCTGGAAGTAAACATTCTGTAAGGTTCGTCAACACCTTTGGTGATAAGGTCGTCAATAAGAACTCCTATATAAGCCTCGTCCCTACGTAGCACAAAAGGCTCCTTGCCCGCAACCGCGAGAGCTGCATTTATACCTGCAATTATGCCTTGCGCCGCAGCTTCTTCATAGCCGGTAGTGCCATTGACCTGACCGGCAAGATAAAGGCCAGGGACAACGCGGGATTCAAGTGTAGGGTTAAGCTGTGAAGGATCGAAGAAATCATATTCTACAGCATAAGCAGGACGGAAAACGCGTACGTGCTCAAGTCCCTTGATGGCATGCAGGGCATTCATCTGGACCTGAAAAGGAAGAGAGGATGAGAATCCCTGAAGGTAATACTCATTAGTCCCCCACCCCTCCGGCTCGAGAAAAAGCTGATGGGCATCATTGTCCGGGAACACCCTAAGCTTATCTTCAATACTTGGGCAATACCGTGGACCTTTGCCATGAATAATGCCAGTGAAGAGCGGAGAATCGGAGAAGCCCTCACGAAGACATGAATGAACCACCTGATTAGTATGAAGAATGTAGCAATCCATCTGCTCGCCGGACTTCTGCACCCTGGAAGGAATATCAAGATAAGAGAATCGTTCCGGCTCTGTGTCTCCCTTCTGCCTGGTGAGAGCAGAAGTATCTACAGAGGTAATATCAATACGGGGCGGAGTACCTGTCTTCATACGTCCGGTATTGATGCCCCGTTCGACTAGTTGAGCAGTTAGGTTGTCGGCGCTCTTCTCCCCAATCCGTCCCCCGACAAGTTGGGTGCGCCCCACAAAAAGACGCCCGGACAAAAAGGTCCCGGCGGTCAAAATAAGCGTCCGACACTTAAAAATCTGACCGCCAAGAGTACGTACGCCGCAGATTTTTGAATTCTCAAAGAGGAAAGATTCGGCAGAATCCTCGTAAATGGTTAAGTTAGAACGGTTTAGAAGGAACTCGCGCCAAATCAGCGAAAAACGTATTTTATCGCACTGAGCGCGCGGACTCCACATAGCAGGTCCCTTTGACTTGTTGAGCATGCGGAACTGGACGGTAGCGGCATCGGTCACGATTCCGGTGTAACCACCGAGCGCATCAATCTCACGGACTATCTGTCCCTTGGCAATTCCGCCGATTGCCGGATTACAGGACATCTTGGCAAAAGACAGAGTGTCCATAGTAAGAAGCAAGACGGAAGCACCAAGACCCGAAGCAGCCATTGCTGCCTCGCATCCGGCATGTCCACCACCTATGACTATAACATCGAACATCTCAACTCAAGACTGGAATTCTCCTTAGACCTCATAACCGCAATATCCTCTTCAGAATGATCATCGTAACCTATCAAATGGAGCAATCCGTGAACTATAACCCTGTGAAGTTCTTCTTCGAAAGGAACGCTATAGAAAGAAGCATTGTCCCTGACACAATCAATACTGATAAAAAGGTCACCAGACACCACCGGCTTTTCCGAATAATCGAAAGTAATAATATCAGTATAATAATCGTGGCCTAAATATTGCAAGTTAATTTTCAGCAGATACGGGTCAGAACAAAAAATAATATTGATGTCGCCGAGGCGGCACGATTCCCGTTTTGCTACTGCTTTAAGCCAATTATTAGTCAGACGCCTGCCTGTGTACTGAAACTTAATATCCTCAAAAAAATAGCGTACCATTTGCGAATAATGATAAAAACGCCGCAAATCTACAACAAAAATTGGAATTGAAATTAATAATTCATATCTTTACCGACTGAACGAAACAAAATAATACTAGATATGGAAGTCAAGAAATCACAAAAGGCCAGTCTCGAAAACAAGCGTCTGCTGTTCGTCGAGATAGGATTCGTGGTCGCACTCCTGGCTGTTCTCGAAGCATTCGAGTGGAGCAGCAAGGAGAAAGCAGATTCAGGTCTGCTTGCGGAGAATACGGAAATTATTGAGGAAGAGATCATTCCTATCACTCAGGAGACTCCTCCCCCGCCGCCCGAACTTGCAAAGGTCCCTATTCTTTCCGACCAGATCGACATTATTGATGACGACATCAAGGTCAACGACAACATCCTCAACCTTGAGGACGATTCCAACCTGGGTGTTGAGATTCAGGACTACGTAGAAGAGGTCAAAGAAGAGGTGGTAGAAGAAGAGACCATTCCTTTCCAGCTCGTAGAAGAGAAGCCAAAATTCCTGGGCGGAGACGCCAACGAATTCTCCAAGTGGGTTAACCAGAGGCTTGTTTATCCCGAGGTTGCTAAGGAGAACGGCGTACAGGGCCGTGTGATGCTTCAGTTCACGGTGGGAACCGACGGAAGCGTATCCGGCGTCAAAGTGCTCCGTGGCGTTGACCCTTCACTTGACAAGGAAGCTGTCCGAGTAGTATCACAGTCACCTAAGTGGACTCCCGGCAAGCAGCGTGACCGCAAGGTCAAGGTTACATACACCTTCCCTGTTATCTTCCAGCTGCGATAGAACTATATCCAATTATACCGAAGGCCGTCTGAAACGATGGCCTTTTTTTGATATAAGAGTTTCTTAAAGAACGGGCAGGCACCCCTTCGGGGTCCATATAACATGGGAAAAGGACCCCGAGGGGTGCCTGCGCGTTTTTCATTAACTAATAATATGGAAGAAAGAGCAATATTCGTAGGCATTATACGCCAGGGCGAAGACGAGCGAAAGGTTAAAGAATACCTGGACGAACTGGAGTTCCTGGCCGACACCGCCGGGGTCATAGGCGACAAGAAGTTTGTGCAGAAGCTGGACAAACCGGAAAAAGCTACCTATATCAGAAGCGGCAAGCTCGCTGAAATTGCTTCATACTGCGAAGAGAACTGCATCAACTACGTCATTTTCGATGACGAACTCACAGCAATGCAGCAGCGCAACGTTGAGAAGGTAATAAAAACCGCCTCGGTAATAGACCGCACCAGCCTCATCCTGGAGATATTCTCACAGCGCGCCAAGACATCCTACGCCAAAATGCAGGTCGAACTCGCGCGATACAACTATATGCTCCCCCGCCTGGCAGGTATGTGGACGCACCTTGAGAGGCAAAGAGGCGGTATAGGCACCAGAGGAGGCATGGGAGAGAGCCAGATAGAGGTTGACCGGCGAATTGTACGTGAGAGGATAGCAAGGCTCAAAGAACAGCTCAAAAAGGTGGATAAACAGATGGCCACACAGCGGGGCAACCGCGGCAGTCTGGTGAGGCTCTCGCTTGTAGGATACACCAACGTGGGCAAAAGCACGCTAATGAACCTTTTGTCCAAATCAAGCGTGTTTGCCGAGAATAAACTCTTCGCCACCCTCGACACCACCGTCCGCAAGGTCGTCATAGAGAACTGTCCCTTCCTTCTGAGCGATACGGTAGGCTTCATACGAAAGCTCCCTACACAGCTCATAGAGGCCTTTAAAAGCACGCTTGACGAGGTTAGGGAGGCAGATATACTGGTGCATGTCGTAGATGTGTCTGCGCCCGATTTTGAGGAGCAGATGGAGGTGGTGCAGAAGACCCTCAGCGATATTGGCGCGGGGGACAAGCCGCAGTACGTAATCTTCAATAAGATTGACAGCTACGAATTCGTCCCCTACGATGAGTTTTCGCTGACGCCTAAGTCCAAGGAAAACAGGACTTTGGATGAGATCAAGGAAGAGTGGATCAACGAGAAGAAGGTGCCTTGCATCTTCATGTCCGCCCTCAGCCGCGAGGGGCTGCCCAAGCTGCGCAGCGACATCTACAAGATGGTGGCCGAGATCCACGCAGGCCGCTGGCCCTTCAACAATTTCCTCTGGTAACAATTATAAACTAGCTCAGGCTTATATATTTGCTGTGGACCGTAGCCACCCTCGGCTCCGTAAGAGGGAGGGGCCCACAAAGTGGGAAGGGTCGCGAAGCGACGTCCACAGCAAATATATAAGCCTGAGCTAGTTATAACAGACTATTAGTCTGAGAACTTAGCTTTAAGGAACTCGCGGTTCAGGCGGGCGATATGCGACACCGTAATGCCCTTAGGACACTCCAGCTCGCATGCACGGGTATTGGTACAGTTACCAAACCCAAGCTCGTCCATCTTAGCCACCATGGCCTTAGCCCTGCGCTTTGCCTCAGGACGTCCCTGAGGAAGCAGAGCAAGGGAGCTGACACGTGCTGCCACAAACAGCATAGCCGAACCGTTCTTGCAAGTAGCCACACAAGCACCGCATCCCACGCATGCTGCAGCATCCATACTGTCCTCTGCCCTGTCGTGAGGGATAAGGATATTGTTGGCATCCTGAGCGGAACCGGTACGCACGGAGATGAAGCCGCCGGCCTGCAGAATCTTATCGAAAGCACTGCGGTCGACCACAAGGTCCTTGATGATAGGGAATGCAGCACTCCTCCAAGGCTCCACGGTGATGGTAGCACCATCCTTGAAATGACGCATAAACAACTGGCAGGTAGTCACATGATCGTCCGGACCATGTGCACGTCCGTCAATGTACAAGGAGCATGCTCCGCATATACCCTCACGGCAGTCATGGTCGAATGAAACAGGACCGCTGCTCTGGCAGCCGCGCTCTACGGCCACGGGGTCGCATCCCTCGCGAATCAGCTGTTCGTTAAGGATGTCAAGCATCTCAAGGAATGACGCATCTTCCTCAATACCAGAAATATGATATGTTTCGAAATGGCCTTTTGCCTTAGCGTTCTTCTGACGCCAGATCTTTAAATTGAATTCCATATTAGTCTTTATAATTTCTGGTAATAACTTTTATATTCTCATATACGAGGGGTTCTTTGTGGAGTTCGGGCTCAACACCATCTCCCTTATATTCCCAAGCTGCAACATACATGTAGTTGGCATCGTCTCTCTTGGCTTCGCCTTCCTCGGTCTGGCTTTCCACGCGGAAGTGACCGCCGCAAGACTCATTGCGGTTCAGAGCGTCGCGGGCCATAAGTTCACCAATCTCGAAGAAATCCTCGAGGCGGAGAGCTTTCTCAAGCTCCTGGTTGAATTCGAACTGGGTTCCGGGGACCTTCACGTTCTCGTAGAAGCGCTTGCGGAGATCCTTGATGAGGCCGATAGCCTTCTCGAGACCTGCCTTGTCGCGGGCCATACCCACGTACTCCCACATGATGTGTCCGAGTTCCTTATGTATGGAATCCACTGTCTCCTTGCCGTTAATGGACAGAAGCCTGTCGATACGGGCCTGGACGGCCTTCTCGGCCTCTGCAAACTCAGGACGGTTGATGTCGGTCTTAGGCTCGGAGAACTTCTTGGAGAGGTAGTCGCCAATAGTCACAGGCACGATGAAATAACCGTCGGCAAGACCCTGCATCAGAGCAGAAGCGCCGAGACGGTTTCCGCCGTGGTCGGAGAAGTTGGCCTCGCCGATGGCGTACAGGCCGGGGATTGTGGTCTGGAGGTCATAGTCAACCCAGATACCGCCCATGGTATAGTGGATGGCGGGATATATCATCATAGGCTCCTCCCAAGGAGAAGAAGCGGTGATCTTCTCGTACATCTCGAAGAGGTTGCCATAACGCTCGGCAACTTTCTGATGACCAAGGCGCTGGATAGCCTCGGAGAAGTCGAGGAAAACAGCCTTGCCGGTCTCGTTTACACCAAAGCCGGCGTCGCACCTTTCCTTGGCGGCACGTGAGGCCACATCGCGGGGAACCAGGTTACCGAAAGCCGGATAACGGCGCTCCAGATAGTAGTCGCGGTCCTCTTCAGGAATCTGGGAGGCCTTGATCTGGTGCTTACGGAGTTTCTCCACATCTTCGAGTTTCTTGGGCACCCAGATTCGGCCGTCGTTACGGAGACTCTCGCTCATAAGCGTAAGCTTGCACTGCTGGTCACCGTGAACAGGAATACATGTGGGGTGGATCTGGGCGAAGCAAGGGTTGGCGAAATAAGCACCCTTCTTGTAGCACTGCAGTGCGGCGGAGCCGTTGGAGTTCATAGCATTGGTGGACAGGAAATAGGTGTTTCCGTATCCGCCGGTGGCAATGATAACTGCATGTGCACCAAACCTTTCGAGCTGACCGGTGACAAGGTTGCGGGTGATGATACCCTTGGCCTCGCCGTTGATAACTACCAGGTCAAGCATCTCGTGACGGGGATATGACTTAACGGTACCTGCTGCAATCTCTTTGTTGAGGGATGCATAGGCACCCAAGAGCAGCTGCTGTCCGGTTTGTCCTCGGGCATAGAAGGTACGGCTCACCTGCACGCCACCGAAAGAACGGTTGGCCAGATAACCGCCGTACTCGCGGGCAAAGGGGATACCCTGGGCCACGCACTGGTCGATAATTGCTGCACTCACTTCTGCCAGACGATAGACGTTAGCTTCGCGGGCGCGGTAGTCACCGCCTTTGATAGTATCGTAGAACAAACGATACACAGAATCGTTGTCGTTCTGATAATTCTTGGCAGCATTGATACCGCCCTGAGCGGCGATTGAGTGCGCACGGCGCGGTGAATCGCTGATACAGAAGATCTTAACGTTGTATCCCAACTCGCCGAGAGAAGCAGCTGCGGATGCACCGCCAAGTCCGGTACCTACCACAATAATCTCAAGTTTGCGCTTGTTGTTGGGACTCACAAGATGAATTTCCGACTTCCTCTTGGTCCATTTCTGGGCTAAAGGTCCGTCGGGAATTTTAGATGTAAATTTATCGGCCATTTGTATATAAATTAATTGGTATTCTATAATAGGGCAAAGATACAACTAAAAAATGACAACTAAAAACAGATGTTAGGTTGATGTGTCGTCCAGTTATATGCGAGAGTTTTTTGTATATTTGCTATTCAGCAAAGTATAGATAAGCTATGATTTCTCCTCTGTCCCAAGCTCAACTTAGCATTTACCTTGCTAGTCAAGGTCTTACAGAAAAAGACGGAAACTATCAGATAGCCTCACTGTTCAAATTGCCTGACAGCCTGGACATGAATCGACTTAAAAAAGCCTTGGAGGCGGTCCAGCTGGCGCATCCTTACATGCTCTCGCGCTTGGTAATCCATGAAGGAGAACCGTGTATGGAGACCCCGGACCAGCCCGCGGCGGAGGTGCCGGTACTCAAGACGCTGGACCGGAATAAACTGTCCAAGGCCATGCCTTTAGATGCTCCCAGCGGCCCTCTCATGCGAACGGAACTGTATGATACTGAGGAGGGCAAGTTCCTGTTAATTGACGCCCACCATATCCTCTTTGACGGTGCTTCCGCCTACCTTTTCCTCTCGGACCTGAATAAAGCATACAACGTAGAAACGCTTGAAAAAGAGAAAGTCAGCGGTGCCGACGTGGCACTTAAAGAGCAGGAGAAACGTAACTCTGACGCCTACAAAGAAACTCAGGAATGGTATGCTAAAACCTTAGGCCCGGGTGCGGAAACCGAGTCCCGCATTATCCCGGACAAGGACGGGCAAGACAGTCCCTATAAGAAACTGGATGTGGACCTGGCACTGGACAAACACGCCATGCAGGATGTCCTGGCACATTATAGATATGCCGACAGTATCATATTCTCCACGGCTTTCGGCCTTACGTTAGCAGCCTGGAACGCAGATGACAAAGCCACCTTCACCAGCATTTGGAACGGCCGCAAGGGTCTTTCAGGAGGCATTGGCATGCAAGTACATACCATTCCCGTGTATGTGGAAGCGCAGCCGGACAGACCGCTCAAGGACATTCTGGATGCCGCAAAAGACCAGACCCTGGGCATACGTGCACGCGGCTTCTATTCATTTGCAGACTGCGCCCGCGACCTTGGCTTGACCAACGGCATCAACTTCGGTTTCCAGGGCAACTTCGTAGGGGATCGTCCCGTCATCTCTTTGGGTAATTTCCAGATAGAAGGTGAGGACCTGCAATATGCCAGGCCTAAGCCGGACGACCTGTTTGTCCTGTTATACACCTCAGGTACCACCGGCACGCCGAAAGGCTGCATGATTTCCCACCGAGAGCCTGGTCTATGTGATTTGCAAGGAGGTCCAGGCAGAGACGGAAATACCTATCGGAAAGCCTATTCCTGGCATCCACGCCTACGTAGTGGCCAAGGGTGGCCAGCGCGTTCCTGCGGGAGCCGCCGGCGAATTGCTGGTGGCCGGCGAGCAGGTGGGTGACGGCTACCTGGGACGCCCGGATAAGACGGCGGAGGTTTTCGCTGATAATCAATATGAAGACGATAAGGCCTACAGGCGCCTGTACCGCACCGGCGATGTGGTCCGTTACCGTGCCGACGGAGATATAGAATTTATAGGCCGCAAGGACTCTCAGGTAAAGATACGCGGTTTCCGCATAGAGCTGAAGGAAGTAGAGACAGTCATACGCGAATTCGAGGGTATCAAAGACGTTACCGTACAGGCATTTGACGAGGCCGGGGGCGGCGGCCCTGCAGGGCACTCAGCCGGAGGTCGAGAAATATACTTATGCACAATATGCCGCCGCCCAGAAGGCGGATGTAGGCTCCGATTCATACCAGAAAGCCAAGTCATTCTTTGCCCAGCAGTTGAGCGGCTTGGAGGAGGCCTCCGTAATTCTTTCCGACATGCCTTCCCACGAGGATAAAGGCAGGGAAGCGTATTTGTCCGAAGATGTCAATGCGCCCGACGTGGCCCGGCGCTGCAAGGAACTGGGCATTACCCCGGCCAGCTATTTCCTCGCCGCTACGTACATAGCAATATCGGCCTTCACCGGTAAGCAGAAGGTGTACATTTGCACCGTGTCCAACGGACGCGGCAACCTGAAGACGGCGGGCACTACGGGCATGTTCGTGAACACCCTGGCCCTGTACGGGGATGTATGCCACGGCACTGTGGAAGACTACCTGAAGGTTGTCCATGCTAGCTTCTCAGAGACGCTCCAGCATGAGAATTATCCATTCTCTCAAGTAGCGTCGGATTTTGGTTTCCAGCCCCAGATTATGCTCGCTTACGAGGTTGGCGTGGTGGAAAACTATGCCGGCATGACAAGCGAAGTGATGGAAACCGGCTATCCTAAGTTCCCCGTGAGCATCTTTGTAGATGGCGAAGAAGGCAAGGAGCGATTTGTGCTGGCCTACGACGACAAGCTCTTCAGCCAGGGCCTTATGCGCAACCTGGCCAAAACGCTGGCTGCCGTGGCAGCCGGTGGCAAGATCTGGACTTATGCGGAAGTGGACCGCATAACTGACCGCCTGGCCTCTTACATTGCAGGTTTGGGTCTGGGCCGCGAGGATGTGGTATCGGTTCTTATCGGCAGAAATCAGTGGATGGTACTGGCCTCGCTGGGTATCTTGAAAGCTGGCTGTGCTTATCAGCCCTTAGACGCTTCCTACCCTCAGGAACGCCTCAACTTCATGATTGGGGATGCATCGGCAAAGCTGCTTATTGCCGACGAAGACTTGCTGCCCATCATGAAAGATTACCATGGACCGGCACTTAAAACGGCTGATATCATGGCTCTTAAGGACGGTAAGCTGCCGGAGGGTCCGGCCCCTGACAGCCTCTTTATATTGCTATATACTTCCGGCTCCACGGGCGTTCCAAAGGGAGTTATGCTGGAGCACAGCAATCTGGTAAACTTCTGCGCCTGGTATCAGAACTACTATGACTTGAAGCCGCAGGACAAGGTGGCTGCGTATGCCAGCTACGGCTTCGACGCATGCATGATGGACATGTATCCAGCCCTCACCAGCGGTGCTGCGGTGTATATTATCCCGGAAGAGACACGTCACGACATGACAGCCCTGGACCGTTATATTACCGATAATGGCATCACACACAGTTTCATGACCACTCAGGTGAGCGTGATGTACGAGAAGTACTTCCCGGAGAATCCTTCGCTGAAGCACCTGTCTGTAGGAGGAGTTAAGCAGCGGGAGGATAAAATCCCTATCGGTCATCCGCTTGACAACTGGCATCTGTACGTGGTGGACAACCAGTTACGGCGCCTTCCGGTGGGTGCGCCCGGTGAACTGATCATTGCCGGTGCCGGTGTGGGGCGCGGTTACCTTAACCAGCCGGAGAAGACAGCGGATATATTTATCGACAATCCTTTCTGCAAGGGGATGAAGGCCTATCGCTCAGGTGATATTGTACGTTACAGGGCCGACGGAAACATTGAATTCGTGGGCCGGCAGGACTCTATGGTGAAAGTCCGGGGTTTCCGTATTGAGACAAAGGAAGTAGAGGCCGTGCTGCGGGAGATGCCTGGAGTGAAAGATGTCACTGTACAGGCCTTCGACAAGCCATCCGGAGGCAAGTTCCTGGCCGCATACATGGTTATGGACGGCGTTTTGGACGCCAAGGCCGCCGGCGCCTTCATACGCGAGCGCAAACCGCCATACATGGTGCCGGAAACGCCGCTGGAAAAGACTCTGTGCGACATTTTTGCATCGGTGCTGGAGATGGACCAGGTAGGCGCTACCGATAACTTCTTCGACCTGGGCGGAACGTCGCTGGTGGTCACTAACGTGCTGGTATCGGCACAAAAAGCCGTTCTAACGTTTGCCTATGCCGATGTATTTGCGCATCCAACGGCACGCAGCCTTGCCGAGTTCCTGAGCGAAGGCGCTGTCCAGACCGAGGTAAGCGTTAAGGATTATGACTATACTGCCATCAACAAACTCTTGGCCTCAAATACGCTGGAAGCTTTCCTGCAAGGCCAACGGCAGCCGCTTGGGAAGAATATCCTTCTCACCGGCGTGACCGGCTTCCTGGGTATCCATATCCTGCGGGAACTGGTGCTCAATACGCCCGATGATACCATTATCTGGTGTCTTATCCGTTCGCGCAAAGAGGGATCCACCACCGGCTGGCTCAAAGAGATGCTGGTGTATTACTTCAAGGAAGACTTCTTCCCGTTCTTTGGGAAGCGCATACGCATCATCCAGGGCGATATCACCGCGCCGGAAGTATTCAAGTCCATCCTGAGTTCCGGCACTCCTATCGACATGGTAATCAACAGCGCTGCCAATGTGAAGCACTTCTCAAAGGGTACGGACATCGAAGATGTAAATTACGGCGGTGTAAAGAACATTGTGGCTTTCTGCGAACAGATTCAAGCACGACTGGTGCACATTTCAACGGAGAGCGTAGGTGGCAGCACGGAGGGCCTGATTCTGGAGCACATGGCCGCCGGAACAATCAATGCCAAGATTATGCGTGCCGGCAACCTGTCTCCGCGCGCCTCTGACGGCGAGTTCCAGATGAACCTTAACTCCAATGCGGCTATGGGACGCCTGAAAGCCTGTAAACGCTTGGGAGTGGTACCGTACGCTACGCTCACCTCAAGGATGAAATTCTCTCCCATCGACGATACTGCCCGTGCTGTAGTCCTGCTGAGCACGACGCCGCGGGAGAATTGCGTGCTGCATGTGTCCAACAACCACCTCATCCCTATGGAGGATGTGCTGAACCGGCTTTCCTTGATAGGTGATAAGCTAATGAAATATGTGGAGCTTGAGGAATTCAACGCCACACTTGCACAGGCCATGTCAGATCCTGCACAGGCGCCTTACCTATCTACCCTTGTGGCATACAACCAGGCTCCGGATAAGGAACCGCAGGTGCTTAACTGGCCCTCAACGCAGTTTACTATTCAGATACTCATGCGCATGGACTTCCACTGGAGTCCCACCACATCTGACTATATGGATCAGATGTTCAATATGTTGAATAGTCTGAATTACTTTGACTAGCCATTATGACTGCCCCCACAGAGTACCTTCCTCAGGCTCTTTTATGATGCCCAGGTGCTTGTAGGAAAGCTCGGTGGCTATACGGCCGCGCTGGGTGCGGACAATAAACCCTTCCTTGATAAGGAAAGGCTCGTACACTTCCTCGAAAGTGCCCTGGTCTTCGCCTATGGCGGTAGCTATGGTATTGGCGCCCACTGGACCGCCCTTGAAAGTCTGGATAATGGTACGGAGTATCTTGTTGTCAATAGCATCCAGGCCACGGGTGTCGATGTTCAGCTTGTCCAGGGCATACTTTGCAATGGACAGATTGATATGACCGTCACCCACCACCTGGGCGAAGTCGCGCACGCGCCTCAGCAGGCCGTTGGCAATACGGGGGGTGCCGCGGCTGCGAAGAGCCACTTCGCTCGCTGCATCATCGTCTATACCTATATTGAGAATAGAGGCGCTGCGTTTGACAATCTTCACAAGCTGGGCGGTGTCGTAGTATTCGAGGCCCGCATTGATACCGAAACGGGCCCTCAGCGGAGCGGTCAGAAGACCGGAGCGGGTAGTAGCTCCCACCAAAGTAAAAGGATTCAGTGATATACGTACCGACCTAGCACCGGGTCCCTTGTCAATCATAATATCTATCACGTAATCCTCCATGGCCGAATACAGGTATTCCTCAACCTCAGGAGACAGACGGTGGATCTCGTCAATGAACAGCACATCACCCGGTTCGAGCGAAGTAAGCAGACCTGCCAGATCTCCGGGACGGTCGAGCACCGGGCCCGAAGTAATCTTCATATTAACCCCCATCTCATTGGCGATGATGTGGGCCAGGGTAGTCTTACCCAGACCAGGAGGGCCGTGGAAAAGTGTATGGTCCAGCGGTTCGCCTCTCATCTTGGCAGCCTGGATAAAAACTTTAAGGTTGGACACTATTTCAGACTGTCCAGTGAAATCTTCAAGTTCCCGGGGCCGGATTATTCCGTCTAAATCCTTATCTTTGTCTTCGTTTGTATTGTGTGGATTGAAATCAGACATTTCGCATATCCTTTACAATTACAAATATAGTTCTTTTAATTTATAATTTGATGATGTTTTTTACTTCGGTTAATTTGTTTAAAAGTATAATACTATACTGATTATCAAATAATTATATATTAAAAGAATGTTAAAAAGCTTGTTATAGCACACCTTAAAAACCTGTGAAAAACTCCGGAACCTTGTTTTAAAAACTAAATAAACAGCTCTTTAAACAGGGTTTTCAACAGGTTTATAAACATATAAAGATGTTAATTAACGATAAATCGACATCGGAACTTATAAGCAGATTATCAAGTGAAAACGAGATTTTCTGCCGTTCGTTGTTTCTTTCCGCCAGATGGTTCGTCCTCACACAGGCCGCCCAATCCGGCATCCATTTCATCATCCTACCCAACCAAGAAGCAGCAGAATACTGCTCTGCCGACCTATATTCACTTACCGAAGGAGACCGGGTATTCTATCTCCCATCCTCTGGCAAAAACATAGAAAGAAGCAACTATAAATCATCCCTCGGAGTCCAGAGAACCTCAGCAATAGAAAAAATCCTCAACTACGACGGATCACTGCTCTATATAGTAAGCTACCCCGAAGCACTAGAAGAAATAGTTCCGGGCACAGACAGAATAAAAGATTCCCTGTTTACCATAAAAACAGGAGATACCATAAAATACGAAACCATACTCGAAAGCCTATCCTCCAGAGGTTTCGAAAAAGTCGATTTCGTATCAGCCCCGGGACAGATAGCAATAAGAGGATCAATAGTAGATATCTTCTCATACTCACGCAACCACCCCTTCCGCATATCCTTCTGGGGCGACGAGGTTGAGAAAATCCACCTTTTCGACTGCAATACCCAACTATCCATCGAAGAGTGCCCCTCTGCAGAAATCATATCTGATATAGTATCCGAAGATACTGAAAGCGGTCAGAACCTTCTTCAGATACTCCCCCGTGAGACTGTACTGTGGCTGGATTCTTCGGATATGTATAAGGATAAAGCATTCTATGCACTCACTTCTGACTTCAAAAGAGTATTTATTGACACTCCCCTGTCGAAGCAGAACACCGACGCAGTAGAATTCGACATTGCCCCCCAGCCGGTTTTCAATAAAAACTTCGAACTTCTCACAGAAGACATACGCCAGAAAATAGAAAACTCCTACGAAGTTTACATATACGGCGAAAAAGAGACCCAGCTGAACCGCATAATGTCCATTCTCTCCCAGAATGGGGGACTTATACCCAATTTCGTCAAGGGCAAGAACATACACAACGGTTTTATCGACAGGCAGAGCAAGATATGCTGCTACACCGACCACGAGATATTCGACCGTTTCCACCGGGTCAACCTCCGCCGCAGCGTTGAAAAGACCGAGCAGCTGACTATCAACGACCTGAATTCGTTCAACATAGGCGACTACGTCGTACACATCGACCACGGAGTGGGTGTATTCGGAGGCTTGGTGCGGCTTAAAGATGACTTCGGGCGCATGAAAGAAGTGGTTAAACTCATCTACCGCGACGGCGATGTGGTGTTCGTTTCCGTCCACGCCCTGCACAAAATATCCCGTTTCCGCTCCAAAGACGGCGACGAACCTAAGATAAACAAACTTGGATCAAAGACCTGGATAACTCTCAAGAACAGCGCCAAATCAAGGGTCAAAGACATAGCAAAAGACCTTATTCAGCTGTATGCCAAACGCAAAGCGTCAAAAGCCTACGCCTTTTCACCCGATACCTACCTGCAGGAGGAACTGGAGTCTTCGTTTATGTATGAAGATACTCCCGACCAGGAACTTGCCTCCAAGGCTGTCAAGAGAGACATGGAGGGCATTTGCCCCATGGACCGTCTGATATGCGGAGACGTAGGGTTCGGCAAGACGGAAATAGCCATCAGGGCTGCGTTCAAAGCGGCAGTGGACGGCAAACAGGCGGCAGTGCTCGTGCCTACCACTATACTTGCACTCCAGCATTACAATACTTTTACCGAACGTCTGAAGGACCTTCCATGCACGATCGATTACGTGAGCCGCCTGCGTACGGCCAAAGAGATAAACGACATCAAGAAACGTCTGGAAGAAGGGAAGATAGATATTCTTATAGGCACACACAAGATACTTTCCGACAGCTTCACCTTCAAGGATCTGGGACTGCTGATAATCGACGAGGAACAGAAGTTCGGAGTGTCGGCTAAAGAGAAACTCCGCAAAATCAAGGCGTCGGTTGACACCCTTACCCTCACTGCCACTCCTATCCCCCGTACCCTGCAGTTCTCGCTGCTCGGAGCCCGCGACTTGAGCATCATCAACACTCCCCCGCCCAACCGCATACCGGTACAGACGGAAATAATACTCTTCGACAAAGACGAGATAAAGAGTATAATAGAGTACGAACTCAATCGCGGCGGACAGGTGTTCTTCCTTCACAACAAAGTTGAAGAACTTCCTGCTATACAGGAGATTCTGCACCGTCTGATCCCTGACATGAAGATATGTGTAGCCCACGGCAAGATGGAATCGAAAGAGTTGGAAAACCGTATGCTCGACTTCATACGAGGCGACTACGACCTGCTGCTGTGTACTACCATTATCGAGAACGGACTTGACATATCAAATGCCAATACGATTATAATTAATCAGGCCCAGAACATAGGACTGAGCGACCTGCACCAGCTCCGCGGCCGCGTAGGACGTTCCAACCGCAAGGCTTTCTGCTACCTGATAGTGCCGCCTCTAACCACCCTTACCGACGACGCACGCAGAAGACTCAAGGCTATTGAAGAATTCAGCGACCTCGGCAGCGGTTTCAACATAGCCATGCAGGATCTGGATATACGCGGCGCCGGTAATCTGTTGGGTGCCGAGCAGAGCGGGTTCATAATGGACATGGGCTTTGAAACGTACCAGAAGATACTTTCCGAGGCAATGGAGGAACTCGGAGTAGAGACAGGCATCATCCAGAAGCAGGGACGCGGTAATTTCAGTACAGACTGCACCATAGAGACCGATCAGTTGGCCATGATACCTGACAGCTATATCGACATTACTGCCGAGAAAATCAGGATTTACAAGCAGCTCGACTCGCTGTTCTCCGACAAGGAAGTAGATCTGTTCGCAGCCCAGCTGCGTGACCGCTTCGGAACCATGACTCCGGAGGTGGAGAACCTGCTGGAGGTTGTCAAGATAAGAAACGCCGGAGCTAGACTCGGGTTCGAGAAGATTATTATCAAGAACGGGATGTTCATCGCTTTCTTCATATCCAATCAGATGTCGCCGTATTTCCGTTCGGATACTTTCTCTACTATACTTGAGCGAGTTAACGCCGGAGTGTGCAATCTGGAAATCAAGCAGAGCGAGGGAAAGCTCAAACTGATTACCCGTAAAGTGGATTCGCTCCAAAAAGCGCGTTCCATCTTGACTAAATTAGAATAAAAATCCTTAACTTTGCAAATTGATTATCGCTGAAAGCCGGGGGTATCCGTACCGCGCCCCTTTTGCCCAAGTATTATGGGACGCGGTACGGATACCCACGGCTTTCAGGAGCTGCAAAATGGCGAATCTTTTAATAGAAATAGGCAATACTGCTGTGAAGGCTGCGTGGTCGGACGGTTCTGTGCTCGGCAAGACCTTCCGTTATCAGGGCGAGAAGGTTATGGAATTCATAGCCTCCCTGACTGATAAACAGTTACCCCTGGTAATGGCGGTAGTATCGGCAAGGGCAATCAACGCTGAGGAAGAACAGTTCCTGAACTCCGTGAGCCAGTACCTCATACTGCTCGATCCTGCTCACCCCGATGTGCTTTCGCCTTACGGTATTCCCGATTACCTGTCCTACGACAGGGCGTCTTCACTAGTAGCTGCGAGATACCTTTTCAAGCGTAAATCCTGTACTGTATTCGACCTTGGAACCACTCTCACGGTAGATTATCTGGACTCATCAGGACGTTACCTGGGAGGCAACATTTCCCTCGGATGCCGTACTCGCTTCAAGGCTCTCAACCGCTATTCCAAGTCTCTGCCGCTGGTGGATATGCCGTCCGAAGAGAAGTTCCCTGGAGATTCGCTTACAGGTTCAATAGAGTCCGGAGTCATTTCAGGTATAATCTTTGAAATAGACGGGTATATACGGACCAACCCTGAAAACATCGTGATTTTTACAGGTGGCGATGCAATTTATTTTGCTAAGAGGATGAAAAACTCCATATTTGTCGTTTGTAATTTGGGTTTGATGGGATTGGCCATCATTACTGATGACTATGTCAAAAAGAATATTCAGTAGTATAGTGCTTTCAGCGGCCATTTTGGCCCTGTTCTGTGTGGGTGCGAGCGCCCAGACATACGGCAGCTATACCCCTTATTCCATTTTTGCCGTCGGCGACCTGGCTTCGCCCGGTACGGCTTACAACAAATCCATGGCAGGAGTAGGTATTGCAGGACGCAGCCACCGCTTCCTCAATCCGCTCAACCCAGCAGCGGTCACTGCACGTGATTCCCTGGCATTCATGGCCGATTTCTCTTTGCTCCAGGACAACAAAATCTTCCGTCAGGGAGATCTCAGGTCAGGATCCAATACCATGAATATGTCGGGAGCCATGATTTCTTTTCCCATCTGGCGCTCCTCTGCCATGATGTTAGGCATTCAGCCGTACAGCGATACAGGGTACGGTTACGGCTACTCTTTTACCGACCCTAATATCATAGGTCAGGCTGGAAATGTGGCTTACACGGCCACCGGAAAGGGAAGTATCTACCAGATATTCGCTTCCGCCGGAGTAACCTTCTGGCGCCGCCTTTCCATCGGCGCCGAGTTTATCTATCATTTCGGAAAGATTGAGAAGACCTTCACGGAGACATTCAGCAACTCGTCTTACAACGGAGCCTCCAACGGGCACACGCTTCAGCTAACTGCACCGGCCGGCAAGTTCGGCGTCCAGTACGAGCAGCCCATGGGAGCACGCAGCTCCATGATCATTGGCGCCACGTACAAGACAGCCGCCAATCTGAAAGGCAACGTGACGAGCTACCGTTTCTCTACCGGCACCGCCGCATCCGATACCTTGTATTTCAAGAGCGGTGCGCCCGATGTGTCGCTTGCCAGCGAGATCGGAGTAGGACTTTCCTACCGTTACGGAGACAAACTCATGGTCGAAGCCGACTATACACGTTCCGACTGGCGCGGCCGCGGCATAGACACCAGGGAGGGCTTTACCGGCAACCTGAGCACCGGCGCTGGCCTCTCTTCATTTGCCGCTTCGGTCTGTGAGGCATACCGCCTGGGCGTAGAATTCGTACCCGCCCGCAACGATATACGTTACTACTACAGAAAAATTGCATATCGTGCCGGAGTGTATTGGAAAAATGACTATTATACATTGGATAACAATAAGATAAATGCTTACGGAATAACCCTCGGAGCCACTCTTCCAGTGTTCCCCGGATACAACGGAATCACGATTGGTATGGATTTTGGACAGAGGGGATCTATGAAGGACAATATGATCCGCGAGACGTATGTAAACTTCTCCATCGGATTTAATTTGTTCGACATCTGGTTCCAGAAGCACCAGTACCAGTAACAACAAATAATGAGAGATATGAAAAAAGTGTTTTTAGCGGCTACGAGCCTAATGATGATCCTGTCAGGTGTAAATCTTTTTGCACAGCAGGATATGAGCAAGTATGGCGAGAACGCAGAAGAGTGCATCAAGTACCTTTCGTATTACACTGATTACTACAAGCAGAAGAATTACGACGATGCTATCCCCAACTGGAGACAGGCGTACAAGATATGTCCTCCTTCCTGCAGCCAGAACCTGCTTATCCAGGGTTCCGAGCTGGTCAAAAGGCTCATAACCAAGAACGCCAAGAATCCCATCGCCGTGGAGGGTCTGGTGGATACCCTGCTTACTCTGCAGGACCAGAGGGCCGAGTTCTTCCCCAAGTACGCGGTGACAGCCCTGAACAACAAGGCTACTTATGCGGCAAACTACATCAAGTCCGATCATAAGCGTGTGTTTGGTATCTACGAGAGTGTGATCAGCACCCTTGGTGAAAAGACCAAGGCCTCCGTGGTATTCAATGATTTCAAGGCTGCTGTTGACCTGTACGGTGACGGCGGTATCGGCACCGAAGAAGTGCTGAACATATATCAGAGGAACCTCGGCATGCTCAACGCCATAGAGCCTTCTTCCGAGATTGAGAAGAAGCAGATAGGCGAGTTCCGTACCAATATCGAGAACCTGTTTATCTCCAGCAAGGTGGCAAGCTGCGAAGACCTGCTCGCCCTGTTCGGCCCCCGCTATGAGGCCAATCCCAACGACCTCGAGCTGGCTACCAACATAGTCAAGATGCTCAGCCTGGCTGAGGATTGCAACGACAACGAGCTGTTCCTCAACGCCGTGACCACCATGTACACACTCGATCCTTCAGCCGACGCTGCCTACTATCTGTACAAGCTGCACGCAGCCCGCGGCAACGTGGCCAACGCAGTCAAGTACCTCCAGGAAGCCATCGACAAGGAAGAGTCCGATGTCAAGGAAGACGCTGCTTACCTTTATGAGCTTGCTGTATATTCCTTCAAGAACGGCCGTTCCGCCTCCGCATTCGAGGCAGCCAGCAAAGTTCCTTCGATGGATGAGAGCCTGGCAGGCAAGGCATACTTGCTGATCGGTACTATCTGGGGATCTACCAGCTGCGGCGGCGACGAGATTGCCCGCAGGGCTCCTTACTGGGTGGCTTGCGACTATATGAACAGGGCCAAGGCGGCCGATCCTTCACTCGCTGAGGAGGCCAACCGCTACATAGGCCAGTACAGCAGATACTTCCCTCAGGCGGCCGAAGCGTTCATGTACGATGTCACCAACGGCCAGTCATACACCGTAGTGTGCGGCGGCATGAGGGCCACCACCACAGTCCGTACCAACAAGTAATTTTGATAAGTAAATCCGACTTTATTCCGATGCTGGCAAGCGTTTTAGCGCTTGCCAGTATTGTCGTTTCTTGCAAGAGCAAACTGGCTCAGGCCGACACACTCGACCTGAGCCAGACTCCTGTACAGATGATAACGGACATGTTTACCGTACAGACCAAGAACGGCAAGGTGGAGATGCGGATTGAGGCTCCGTTGATGGAGACCTTTGAGAACGATACCGTTAAAATTGACAAATTCCCCAATGGCCTTTCGGTTTATTCCTACAACGACGAAGGCCTGCTGGAAAGTCTGGTTTTTTCCGACCAGGCCAGCCACAAGGTGGACAAGACCCGCAAGACCGAGGATATATGGTCGGCATTCGGTAATGTTCTCATCCATAACGTAATAAAGCGCGAGACCATGGAGACCGACACTCTCTATTGGGATCAGTTCAAGAAGGAGATATGGACGGACTGCTACATCAAGATGTACTCTCCGGACGGTTTCCTGCAGGGTTACGGCATGCGTTCCGACGACCATGCGCGCAATGCTATACTCCACAAGACCTTCAACGGATATGGCGTTACAGTGCAGGATTCTACCCTTGTTGTGATTGATTCTGTGAATTTTATTGGTGCTTTCCCAAAAAATTTGTAATTTCGCGGCTCATTAGTTTGGAATAAAAGACTAAAATTAAATAACAAAATGGCGGTTCTTCAAAAAATTCGCGTAAAATTCGGCCTGGCGATCTCGATCATCATCGCCCTGGCCCTCCTTTCGTTTATTATTGATCCAAATACCCTGGGTTCCGCCCTGCAGTCCATGTCGTCCAAGTATGATGTCGGCCAGATCGCAGGCAAGCGTGTTTCTTACACCGATTTCCAGGAAAATGTGGACAAGTTTACGACCATTCATCAGATTGCAACCGGTTCTTCAGTACAGAACGAGCAGACCCAGATACAGATCCGCAATGCTGCATGGCAGGACTATCTGGACAGGTATATGCTCACCAAGAACGCCCGCAACGCAGGTGTGCGCGTGGGTGAAGACGAAATGGTGAACCTTACCACCGGAGACAACATTTCCCCTGTCCTTGCCCAGAATCCCGCATTCCAGGATCCTGAGACCGGGCTTTATTCTCCCGAGGCTCTCCGAAGCTTCGTGCAGAATACCGAGGCCGATGAAAGCGGCCGCGGCAAGCTCTTCTGGAACTATCTGCAGAATTCTGTCCTGACCCAGAAGTACTACGACAAGTACGGCGCCCTGTTCATCAACGCCAACGTACTGCCCAAGGTATTTGCCGACAAGGCTGTAGCCGAGGCCAACACTACCGCTACTGTTGAGTATGTGATGGTTCCTTTCAACTACAACGACAGCACTGTCACTGTGTCTTCTTCCGAGATCAAGGCATACTACAATGCCCATAAGAAGAACTACAAGCAGAATGCAGGCCGCGACATTGAGTATGTGGTGTATGAGGTTGTTCCTTCCGAGGCTGACATCACAGCCGCCAACGAGGACATCGAGGGCCGTCTTGCAGAGTTCGGTTCTACCGGCAACATGAAGGCTTTCCTTCTCAGGAACTCCGAGCGCTCCTATTCCGAGCACTGGTACACCCAGAACGAGCTTGCAAGCAACCTGTCCTCCGACATTGCTGAATTCGTGTTCAGCGGCTCCGAGGGTGTGTCTCCTGTGTACAAGAGCGGCAATGTGTTCCGTGCCGTCAAGACTATGGCAAGCGCCATGGTTCCTGACTCCGTGTATGTCAAGCACATTCTGCTTCAGGGAGCCAATGCCCAGAAGCAGGCCGACAGCCTCTGCGCCGTTGTTGCCAAAGGCGGCAATTTCTCCAACCTCGCAGCCCTCTATTCAGTTGACAAGTCTTCCGCCGACGGAGGCGAGCTTGGCAACCTTGGCTGGTTCACCCAGACCTACACTATCCCCGGATTCGAGAGTGTCGTTACAGCCGACCTCAACAAGCCTTTCGTGCTCAATACCCAGTATGGTTCACATGTAGTGCTGGTATCAAAGCGCACCAAGCCCGTTGCCAAGAAGCAGGTGGCCGTGCTCGAGAAGACCGCACTTGCAAGCCAGGAGACCTTCAACGACTTCTATGCCAAGGCCAATCGTTTCGCCTCCATCACCGGCGGTACCTACGAGGGCTACAAGAGGGCAGTCGATTCTACCGGCGTGTACTCTCACCCTATGAACAATGTCAGCGAGGCTACCTCCAGCTACGGCGCCATCAGCCAGGCCAAGGAGATCACCCGCTGGGTCTTTGACAACAAGCCCGGCAAGGCTTCCAACATCATCACTGTCAACAACAATTACTTCTTCGTGGTGGCTGTCAAGGCTGCCCGCGAGGAGGGCTACAGGTCTGTCAATGATGCCGCTCCCGAGATCAATGAGATTCTCAAGAGCGAGAAGCTCCGCGAGCTTACCAAGGCTCAGGTTGCCGCCAAGATTCAGGGCATGACAAGCTTGGAGCAGGTAGCAGAGGCCTGCAAGGCATCTACCAACACCCGCGAGGATGTTGCTTTCAACACCACAGGCGCACCCGCCGTGGAGCCCGCACTGCTCGGAGCTGCTTCTGTAGCACCCGAGGGCCAGATTTGCGGTCCCGTGGCCGGAGAGGCCTGCGTGTATGTGTTCAAGGTGAGCAACCGTCAGACCGGTTCCTTCTTCACCGAGGAGGATGCTGTCAATAACGAGAAGCAGAAGGCTCGTTATTCCGCACAGATGATCGTCCCCGTGATGATGGAGTACGACGACGTAAAAGACAATCGCGCCCGTTTCTTCTAGGATTCCAGGTAAGCGAATTATTCTATCGAGGAGGATGACTCAAAAGTCTCAGGACTTGAGGTCATCCTCTTTTTTGTGATAAAAGCCCACACGGCTCCCTGCCACCACTGCCCTCAAAGGGGCATTCAACAGCACCGGTACGAACACCCCGCCCTTGCCATCTCCCTCGCTCCTTATCAGCGAGGACTAATAACCGGCGGCTTTTTAGTCTTCGCCGCTGCCTGCCGCCATCTTTTCCCCCATTCCTTGTCAGCGAGGACTAAAAACTAGCAGCTTTTTCGTCTTCAGAGAAGTCGAGTAGGATATGGTCTGAAAAGACCGTTTTGCGTTAGTCATTGAGCAGGAGGCTTTTGCAGATTTCGGGTGCTCTGTTTGAAGCACCCGAAAAACGTATGGTGCTGACTTTCAAATTGCTAAGGGAAACGCTGTGTGTCTCGTCCTCACCAGGGGCCGGTTTTGAGGGCGGGGCGGGACCGTAAAAAAACCTCACGGATCCCTGCCACCACCGCCATCAAAGGGGCATTCAGCAGCTCCGGGTCATTGTGTACTTATCCAAAGCACTACTGGATAGTGGTCGGAGGCTCCGCCGTTGAAGCGGGGGCCGATGAAGCTGCGCCGGGGTTTTGTGCCTCCGAAGGACTTGTCGGCTTCGGACAGCAGCGGGTCGTCGAACACACGCTCGCCGACCTTGAGCCCCCGGGCGAAATACCCGTCTATCTTTTCCCATGCGCCGTTATACTTGATAGTCCCTTTGGTAGCCTCCTGACCCCACACATTGTCGTTGAAATCGCCTACCGAAATGATACTTCGGTGCCCGGCCGCCTGCAGGGAGTCGATGACATCCCACATGCGCTGCATGGCTATGGCTCTGCGCCGTTCGGAGTCGGTGCCCACCTTTGAAGGGTGGTGGTTGACCAATATGTCCAGGCCTTCGAATTCGGCCACCAGAATGTCCCTTGTGTGCATCAGCGCCGGAGGACTTACAGCACTGTCATACAGATGCTTGGCCTCCGAATTGAGCAGTTTCAGGCGGCTCCGGCGGTACAGCAGTGCACAGTCGATGCCGCGCCTGTCGGGGGATTCGTAGTGGACTATGCCGTAGTCCAGTTTGCGTAGCGGGGTGGTGTCCAGCAGCTTTTTCAGCACGTAGCGGTCGCCCACCTCCATGAGCGCTATTGCGTCCGGAAGGCGCCCCGAGCGCTCGGCTATCAAGAGGAGAGTCTTGGAGAGGGAATTGCATTTGTTGTAGAAGCGGCTGCGCGTGTAGCGGCCGGTGGAGTCGCAGCGGTAGTCGAGGAAATTCTCAACGTTCCAGCTTACTAGCAGGAGGCTGTCCCTTGCGGGAGCGAGCAGCAGAAGAATAATAAGAAGTCTCATAGTCATTTAAGTAATTGGCGCAAAATAGAACTTTATTTTGATATTTCAAACATTGCCAAGTTTTTATATCTTTGTACAATATGAAGAGAATTGCTATTATTCTTGCAGCCTCTTTGGCCTTGGTGCTGCTGTACGCTTGCGGCGGTCCGTCCACACAGAAGTCCCCAGCCGGCGAGGAGGAAGCCGCCGCCTCGCAGGATTTCCCCATGGTGTCCGTACCGAGAGTGTACAGCGACAATGCGGATGCACAGTTAGATTATGTGCTGGAGCATTACTGGGATGCATTTTTCAAAGCGCAAGGCGCCACCACTCCCGATGCTGTGCTTGGAGTCGCCGACAAGAATGTAGAGCAGGCTCTGGCCGATTATATCCAGCTTCTGCAGAATATAAAGACGTCGGCCACTCCCGACGATCCCACGCCCTTACGCAAGGCGCAGCAGAGCGTTAAGGTCTTTTTCAAAAAACTGGAGGCTCGCCAGCAGCAAGATACCACCGCCAATACCTATCTGAGGCTCACCGAGATGGTGTCGCACTACCTCTACGACCCCAACGCCCCGCAGCGCGACGAAGACCTGTATCTGCCTTTCGTAGAGGCAATGGCCGAGAGTCCGTGTACAAGCGACGATATGCGCACTGCATACCGCCACGAGCTCAAGATGTGCCGCACCAACCCCTTCGGGAGCAAGGTGCCCGACATACGTTACAAGGACATCAAAGGCCGCCAGGGGCGTCTGTATGACGTGGAGGCCGAATATACCATGCTGTTTTTCAGCAATCCCGGCTGCTCATCCTGCAAGGAAATCATCAATGACGTGATGTCCAGGGGCTATATTGAGTCGCTGATTGCAAATAAGAAGCTGGCAGTCGTCAATATCTATATCGATGAAGAAGTGTCCAAGTGGCGCGACTATTCCCCGAATTACCCGAGCTGCTGGATAAACGGCTACGATTATACTTTCTCGCTGCGTGACAGCGGGGCATACGACATAAGGGCCATTCCGTCGCTGTACCTGCTTGATGCTAAGAAGCGTGTGCTGATGAAAGACGCTCCTACTCCATCCGTCCTTGCATTTCTTGATACGATAATATGAAACAATACCTCGATCTTCTGCGCTACATACGCGAGCATGGGGTCATAAAGTCCGACCGTACCGGAGTCGGCACCCAGAGTATTTTCGGATACCAGATGCGATTCGACCTCAGCGAAGGTTTCCCCTTGCTTACCACCAAGAAAGTGCATCTCCGCTCCATCATACACGAGCTTTTGTGGTTCATTGCCGGCGATACCAACATCAAGTATCTGCATGACAATAAAGTGAGCATCTGGGATGAGTGGGCCGATGAAAACGGCGATCTGGGGCCCGTGTACGGCCATCAGTGGCGCAGCTGGGAAGCCCCCGGCGGGCGCAGCATCGACCAGTTGTCGCAGGTCATCGACCTTATCAAGAACCACCCCGATTCACGGCGTATGCTGGTGTGCGCATGGAATCCTGGCGATATAGACAGGATGGCCCTGCCGCCCTGCCACTGCCTCTTCCAGTTCTATGTGGCGGATGGTAAACTCAGCTGCCAACTCTATCAGCGCAGCGCCGACACCTTCCTCGGGGTGCCGTTCAATATAGCTTCCTACGCCCTTCTCACCATGATGCTGGCACAGGTCTGCGGCCTGAAGCCCGGTGAGTTCATACATACCACGGGCGATACTCATATCTATCTTAACCACTTTGACCAGGTGGCCGAGCAGCTCTCAAGGACTCCGCGCCCTCTTCCTGTCATGAAGCTCAATCCGGACGTGAAGAGTCTTTTCGATTTCCGTTACGAAGATTTCACCCTCGAGGGTTATGACCCTTGGCCGGCCATCAAAGCGCCGGTTGCAGTATGACATTTACCATAAAACACCGCCCGCGTATGCTCAAGTGCCTTATTGTGGCCATTGCCGACAACAATGGTATCGGAGTCAAGGGACAGCTCCCCTGGCATATTTCCGAAGACCTTAAATACTTCAAGACAGTTACTGCCGGATACCCGGTGATAATGGGCCGTACAACTTATTTCTCCCTTCCTTTCAGGCCCTTGAGGGACAGGAAGAATATAGTCCTCAATCTAGGCGGGGAGCCTATTCCGGAGGTCTGCTGCGTCTATTCCTTCGACGAGGCATACCGCGAGGCCGCGGCCGCCGGCAAGGACAAGTGCTTCGTGATGGGAGGAGCCTCCGTGTACCGTGCAGCGCTGCCCGACATGGACCGCCTGTATATTACACATGTCCATACTGTAGTTGAAGGGGCCGATGTATTTTTCCCCGAGATCGACCCTCAATTATGGAAACGGGTAAGTACTTCCGAGACGCATGTTGACCCCGAAACAGGCTTCAGCTTCGAGTTCGTTGTGTACGAGCGCCGCTGAAATCATTGTTTTTTAAAAAATTATGCCGATATTTGAGAGGATCAAACGGTTAGTTGGCAGATGTCCTCTTCAGGCCGGGAACAATTCGGCAGTTCCCTTACTTACATAATGGCTATGGCCGGGTCCGCTATCGGGCTCGGCAATATATGGCGCTTCCCCTATATGGTGGGGGAGCATGGCGGCGGTGCATTCATCATTGCATACATCATTTGCGGCTTGTTCCTGGCAGTCCCTTGCTTTATCTGTGAGGCCATGATCGGGCGTCGCGGACGCCGTGACGTGTACGGCTCTTTCGAGCATCTTGCTCCCGGCACTAAGTGGAAATGGATGGGCGGAGTGTCGGTGCTGGCTTCGTTTATAATCGTATCTTTCTACTGTGTCGTTGGCGGCTGGTCGCTGGATTTCCTGGTGCGCTCGCTTTCGGGACATCTCTCGCAAGGGGATCCTGAAGCTGCCGCCGGAGTATTCCAGCGCATGGCTTCCGGCACCATTGAACCTATATCGATGTATGTGGCTTTCCTTTTAGCCACGGCAATCATAGTAGTAGGCGGAGTGAAGAAAGGTATCGAACGTTTTACCAAGATCACTACGCCGCTTTTGTTTTTCCTGATGGTGGCGATGGTGATTTATTCCGTTTCGCTGCCCGGGGCGATGGCTGGTGTGAAGTATCTGCTGCAGCCTGATATTTCCAAACTTGACGCGTCGGGCTGGGCCTGCGCCCTTGGACAGGCTTTTTTCTCCATGTCGCTTGGTATGGGCACCGTGTTGGTGTATTCGTCGTTCATGAAGAAGGAAGACAGCATTCTGAAGGGGGGACTCTGGACGGCCGTATCCGATACGGTGTTTGCAATTATCGCCGGATTTGCCATCATGCCTGCCGTGTTCTCTGCGGGCATCGAACCTACTGCCGGTCCTTCGCTTGTGTACGAGACTCTGCCTTATATTTTTGCCAAAATGGGGGCGGAGGCTCCCGTGCTGAGCTTTGTCATGACGGTGGTGTTTTTCCTCGCCATACTTTCTGCTGCGCTTACATCGTCGATTTCGATGCTGGAGGTGTGCATTGAGCACGCCGTCCATCGCTTCGGTTGCAAACGTTGGACGGCGGCGGTAGTATTTCTGATACCGATTCTGGCGCTGGGAGTGCCGTGTGTGCTGTCATTCGGCGGCCTGAGCGGCTTCAAGATTTTCGGCCTTACGGTGTTCGACCTCTGCGATTATTTGAGCTCCAATGTGCTGATGACCCTCGGGGCCCTCGCTTTCGCCCTGTTCGTGGGCTGGTATATGAAGAAAGACGATGTTCGTGACGAACTGACCAACGGCGGCACGCTTGGCTTAAGCGGGAAGGCTTTCAAGCCTCTCTATTTCTTCATCCGCTGGGTTGTTCCGCCGGCAATCATCATTATCTTCGTCAGCACTCTGGTCTGAGCCTTCTCTTGATGTCACAAGAATATCAAGAAGAGGATGCTGTACAGCATCACGTTGCCCTTTGTAAAAACTATCATTAGTTTCATATCATCAAACATTTAAGCTCAGTAATCCGCTGTCCTGTCAGCCAAGATACTTGGTAATCAGGCGCACCAACAGGTCGCTGAGGATTTCTACCTTGTACTCTCCGATAGTGGGCTCTATGTGGTCGTTGCCTATGCCACTGTCGTTGGTGATAAATACATAAGTGCCATTTGTTGCAATGGAGAATAAGCGGAGCATGAACTCGGTGCTCTTGTCCACGCCGCTGGAAGCCACGGGGATGAGCTTGATTCCCTGTGCAGCGTAGTATTCTATTGATTTATGGATACTTTCAACAACTCCTTGCTGGTCCTGATGTGCCGGGGCGTCCAGCAACATGAAGGCAAGTTTTGTGCGGGCGTCCTGCCTCCATGACAGCTTCTGAATGGAATGTTCCAGGGCGGTATGGACGGCCTCCGGATAGTCTCCGCCGCCGTCGGCGTTTTGTTTGCCGATAAATGAAATCGTTTCGTTGATGTTGTCGGTAAACTGGGAGACTCGTGTGAGATATGCGTCGCCTTCGTCTCTGTAGAACAAGGCCCCGGTGCGGATAGCTATGTTACTCTTCATGCTCTGGACCTTATTCAGGATATCCATCAAATCGGCTTTCAAGAAAGCAATCTCGTCGGACATTGACCCTGTGGCATCTACAATGAAGAGCAGATCGGCCTTGGGTTGTACTTCGGCAGTTGCCTTGACGGTATATTCATTCATCATGACTTCGCTATCCAAAGTCGTTATCTTCGGTTCGTCAGGCAGAATCCATCCGTCCAATGATATTCTCAGACCGTTAATGGTCGAGTCGTCGTTGAACATTCCCAGCCAGCAGTCAGCTCTGCCGAGAACATCGGTACGGGCCATCCACAGGGTCTTTTTGCCCCGCATAAGGTGTACGGAGACGCCCGGGACGGGTTTGCCGGCGTTGTCGGTCACTTTGACGGCGACTCTCCACTTGGTGTTGAAGCCCCAGTCCATGACCATCTTGGCATAGTCCTCACCGTCTTGTTGCGGTGTCATAAGGTCACCCCAGAACGGCCAGTTGTCGAGGTCGTTCCACTCGCCTGCGGTGATTTTGCCGGCAATGCCTTCCGGCTGTCCATTGGTGCCTCCTTCGCCTCCACCTCCACCTCCACCGATTCTTTCTCCGCTCATGGACGCGGATTCAAACACTAGGCCTCCGAATCCATCCTTGGTGCACGAAGCCGCTGTCAGCATTAAGGTGAAAATAAAAAATAGGGTGCGGAATAATGTTTTCATATGGCAATCGTTTCTAATCATTATTAAAATGATAGCAATGTGAAAATCTTGCTTCGTTTTGAAAAGGAATTGTTATCTTTGAGATCTCAAACGCTAAATCATTAACTGAAATGTCGAAGAATTCTTCTTCTAAGCTCTTGCATACCGAAGACTGGCTTGCCGTCTGGATCGGTTTCATTATTATTGCCGTTGGACTTGTGGCCGTGCTTACCGGCTCTTTTGACTTTGCAGCACTGAAATTCAAGACCTGGACCTGGGGCGAGAACCTCACCGGGGCCGCTGCCGCCAAGGTTGTGCCTCTCGGGCAGCAGCTTGTATCCGGAGCCTTCTGGGGCAAGATGCTTTTGACTTTTGGAGTGCTTGCCGTGCTGTTCGGAGCGGGCGCCAAGCTTACGGGGGAGAAGATTTCCAGATTCATCCCGGCGTTCATAGCCGTGTTCCTGATTTC
The DNA here is from genome assembly GCA_017634595.1 of Bacteroidales bacterium. Taxonomy (GTDB): domain Bacteria; phylum Bacteroidota; class Bacteroidia; order Bacteroidales; family UBA932; genus Cryptobacteroides. The sequence goes on along the minus strand of JAGBNC010000017.1, from coordinate 52,006 downwards.
TGTGGTGGTCCGTCTTATAAGTGCGGAATTCACCCTCAACCGCTACCTTGAATGGGCCTTCTGGGCCTTGATAGTGGGCATGCTGATTTCCAATACGATAGGCACGCCGAAGTGGATGAGGCCGGCAGTGCGTACCGAGTTCTATATCAAGACCGGCCTGGTGATAATGGGTTTCTCCGTGCTGTTCTCCAACATTGCTAAGTTCGGCCTCTACGGCCTTGGCATTGCCTGGGTTGTGACTCCTATCGTCATCTTGTTTATGTGGTGGTTCGGTACCCGCGTGCTCAAGATTGACAATAAGCCGCTGGTTATCACAATGGCCTCTGCGACAAGCGTTTGCGGTACTTCGGCAGCCATAGCTTCCGGCGCCGCATCAAGTTGCAAGAAGGACGACCTTACCATGACCATCTCCATTTCCATCATATTCACCGTGCTGATGATGGTCCTTGAGCCTGTCATCATCAAGGCTTGCGGTATGAGCCCTATCATGGGCGGTGCGCTCATCGGTGGTACCGTGGACAGCACCGGCGCCGTGGCTGTGGCGGGTTCCGTGCTCGGCGGCGAGGCGGAGAAGGCTGCTGTGCTGGTGAAGATGATACAGAACATCTTGATTGGTTTCATTGCTTTCTTCGTTGCCCTTTTCTTTGCCACCAGGGTCGATAAGAAGAATGGTCAGAAAGTTGGCGCAGGCGAGATCTGGACCCGTTTCCCAAAGTTTATCATCGGTTTCTTCGTGGCGTCTCTTGTGGCTTCTTTCGTGGTGCTGCCGCTTGCCGGAGCTGATCAGGTGAAGGCCGTCAACGGTGTGCTCGATCAGTACAAGAACTGGTGCTTCGTGCTGGCCTTTGTGAGTATTGGTCTGGATACTAATTTCCGTGATATTGCGCGTCAGATGAAGGGCGGTAAGCCTCTGTGGCTTTATATTGTAGGTCAGACTTTCAATATCATCCTTACCTTCGCTATGGTGTGGTTCCTGCTTTCCGGAGCCGTGTTCCCTATCCCGACGCTTGACTGATGAAGCATTTTGATGGTGATGGGAGAGACGGATGCTCCCGACCTCCCGTTCGTAAGGGCCAAGGTCGGCCAGGAGCATCCGTCTCTCCCGTCACCGCCGAAGACTACAGCTCCCAAGCTCACATTCGTAAGGGTCAGGCTCGGCCAGGAGCATCCGTCTCGTTTGGCAGCGTTGCGGCAATTGTGGTGGGAGTGCTGGTGCTGGCGGCGGCCGTGTATATCATGATTAACGGCCTTGGGCTGAACCCTGACCTTGACTTCGGGGCCGGCGCCTACTACTATGCCGACATCCCCGACTACCAAAAGACCCTGGACTGGGACGTCTATTCAGATCGTCTGCCATTCTGGGTTTACCTACTCCTGTTTCTTGGCTGGGGCGCCCTGATGTGGCGTCTCTGGAAGCATCTTGACGACAGGTCTATGTAGATTTACTTTCATTGGACTCCACCCGGTCAGAGTATAAAGAATCGTAAATATTTCTTTAAAAATCAGCAAAATCTGCCACTTGGCTCTTGCCTGCGGTGGATTTGTTGTATATGTTTGCTTCTATGTCTGAAAAGAACCGAAACACTTATGAAAACGAAAAACCAAATTATCGGCCGAAGAGGAGAGGAAGAAGCTTGCTCTTACCTGTCCGGGCTCGGACACAGGATACTGAGCCGGAACTGGCGCTCCGGTCATCTCGAACTTGACCTGATCACATTCTGCGGCCGGACCCTACACGTCGTTGAGGTCAAGACCCGCAGCGGCCGCACATCAGTAGCTCCAGAATCCAAGGTGGATTATGCCAAACGAAGACATCTTGTCCAGGCGGCGGGAGCCTTCCTCTCAGCCCCCGTCCGCAGCAGACTTCCGGCTGACCTCGAAGTCCAATTTGATGTACTCACCGTCATCTTCCAGGAGCCCGCCCCCATCATAGAGTATTACCCCCAGGCCTTCATTCCCATGTACTTCTGACCAAGTATGCTTCTATCATCTTTCAACTTTCCCAACCTTCAGTGCTTCCGATTCCGAGAGGCCGACTGCGGGACGCCTCCCCACTACGTGGGTCCCGTCCCTTTTCGGGAGCCAAAGGTCCCGCAGTCGGCCTCTCGGAATCGGAAGCCTCCGGCCCCGTATGTTGGAGATCTCCGGCCCCTCGAGACGGAAGTCCTTTAGCCTCGGATGTTGGAGATCTCCGAACTTTGGAAGAGGAGGCCCTCCGCCTGACCCATCCCGTACGTTTCCTCCAACGCCGCTATCTTCAGACCCCGGCCTTCTGAATTAAGCCTCCAGAGTCTGGCCATCGGCGCCCGCCCTTCGGACTCCGGCTTGCCGCAGGTTGGTTAAGATTTGGGCGGACCTGCAGCGAAAACCGACGAAAATGCCTCAGCCCCGCCCATCCAAAGACCAACCTGCAGCAGGGATATTCCATTCCAAGCCCTTCCGTAGGTCCTCGGCGGGTGGAACGGAGGCAGCGTTTGCCATTCTCAGCAAAAATCCCTAAATTTGAAATCTTGTACCAAGAATTACAAAAATGGCAAAAACACTGGAAGATACCCCGCTTCTCAAGCAATACTTCGCCACCAAGGCCCGTTATCCCGAGGCCCTGCTGCTTTACCGTGTGGGTGACTTCTACGAATGTTACTCCGACGACGCCGTCACTCTGAGCAAGGTCCTTGGAATCGTGCTTACGCGCCGCTCCAACGGCGAAAAAGGCGATACCCAAATGGCTGGCTTCCCCCACCATGCCATTGATACATATCTGCCCAAGCTGGTCAGGGCCGGCCTGAAAGTGGCCATATGCGACCAGCTGGAGGACCCTAAACTTGCCCAGAACAAACTTGTCAAACGTGGTGTCACAGAGATACTTACTCCTGGAGTCGCCTTCGGGGAGACCATGCTCGAGGGCAAGGAGCACAACTGGCTCGCTGGCCTGAGCTTCGACGGCCCCGAATGCGGAGCCGCCTTCCTGGACGTATCTACAGGCACCTTCAAAGTAGCTCAGGGCAGTACCGACTACATCTCCACACTGCTCTACAGCTTCCGCCCCAAAGAACTAGTGGTCCAGCGCGATATCTTCCGTCCCGTCAAAGAAAAATATCCCGACTTTTACGTCACGGCCCTCGACGAATGGGCCTTTGTACAGGAAGCAGCCGTCGAAAAGCTCACCCAGCAGATGGGCACCACCAGCCTCAAAGGCTTTGCCATCGACCGCTACCCCCTGGCCATCCAGGCGGCAGGAGCTTTGGTATTCTACCTCGAGCAGACCCACCACACGGGCCTCAAGAACATCTGCAGCATAGGTCGCATCGACGAAGGCGCCTTCGTATGGATGGACCGCTTCACCATACGCAACCTCGAGATTTTCCAATCCAACGCAGGCTCCGAAGGCACTAGCCTCGTGGATGTCCTCGACCGTTGTTCCTCCCCGATGGGCTCCCGCCTGCTCAGAGAATGGCTCTCGCTGCCGATAATGGACATAAACGCCCTCCAGGGACGCTACGACGTGGTCCAGTTCTTCTACGACAATGAGGAGGTCCTTGAAGAAATACGCTCCCGCATCTCCGACATTGGCGACCTGGACCGCATCACCGCCCGCGCTGCCACCGGCAAGATCAATCCGCGCGAGATGATGCAGCTTTCCCGCTCACTGGGTCAGATGACCCCGGTACGGGACCTTTGCTCCGGCACAGGCATAGCCGCTCTTGACAAGCTAGTTAAGGGCATGAAAGACACAGACCCTGTGCTGCAACGCATTCTGGGCACCATGGCGGAGAATCCGGCGATACAGATAGGCAAGGGAGATGTGATAGCAGCGGGCGTGAGCAAGGAACTGGACGAACTGCGTTCCATTTCCCGAGGCGGCAAGGACTACCTGCAGCAGATGCAGCAGCGGGAGATAGAGCGGACCGGCATAAGCTCCTTAAAGATAGGCTACAACAATGTGTTCGGCTATTACATAGAGGTGCGCAACAGCTTTCGCGACCAGGTGCCCCCCGAATGGATACGCAAGCAGACCCTGGTGTCGGCTGAGCGCTATATCACCGAGGAGCTGAAGGAATACGAAAGCCGCATCCTCACGGCCGAAGATTCTATCTACTCCCTTGAGTCTCAGCTCTATGCCTCTCTCGTGGCCGACATCCAGCGCCGCATTAAGGATATACAGACCAACTGCCGTATAATCGCCTCCCTGGACGTGCTGCAAGGCTACGCACGTCAGGCCATTGACCGCCACTACTGCCGTCCCGAGATGGACAAGTCGCTGTCGTTCGACATCAAGGCCGGCCGTCATCCTGTAATAGAGACCATGATGGGTCCGGGAGAGGAATATGTGCCCAATGACATAGCCATGGACAGCCGCAAGGAGCAGATCATGGTGCTGACAGGCCCGAACATGGCCGGAAAGTCCGCTCTCCTGCGCCAGACTGCGCTCATAGTGCTTATGGCCCAGGCCGGCTCGTGGGTGCCCGCAGACAAGGCTCGAATAGGCGTGTTCGACAAGATCTTCACCCGCGTTGGCGCTACCGACAATATTTCCCGCGGCGAATCCACTTTCATGGTGGAAATGCTGGAGACATCCATGATTATGCACAACCTGTCCGAACGCTCGCTGGTGCTGATGGACGAAATAGGCAGAGGCACTTCCACCTACGACGGCATGTCCATAGCCCGTGCCCTCATCGAGTACGTGCATCAGAAAGGTCACGGGGCCAAGACCCTGTTCGCCACCCACTATCACGAGCTCAATGACATGGAAAACCGCTTCCCGAGGGTCCACAACTGGCACATTTCAGTGAAGGAAGAAGGACACGACGTGATATTCCTGCGCAAGCTCGAACGAGGCGGAGTGGCGCATAGCTTCGGTATCCACGTGGCCCGCATGGCAGGCATGCCGCAGGAGGTCATACAGTCGGCGGAGAGGACCCTCCGCGATCTGGAGCGCCGTGAGAAGAACGCCGAAGCCCTGAGCCGCGACACCCATGACGACGGAAGCGTGCAGCTGTCGTTCTTCCAGCTCGACGACCCCACCCTCAGCTCGCTCAAGGAGCAGCTGGATGCCGCCGATCTTGACAACATGACTCCGCTCCAGGCCTTCGACCTGCTGAGAAAGCTCAAAGAAGAAGTTGGGGCCGATAAACAATGAATCCGATGAGACGAATCCTGACAGTTATAACAAGTGTCTTACTGACCTTCGCTTTCGCTTACGGACAGGGCGGTTTCGAGCCCTCTCTGATGGAGGCTTTTAAGGACGATCCGACCCGTTCTGCCACCAATCATCGTCCCTATGAGCCGGGAGACATGCATGACACCCAGCCGCCTGCCGGCTTTAAAGCTTTCTATATCAGCCATTACGGCCGTCACGGAAGCCGCCACAGCTGGGGCGGTAGCTACTATGACCTGATCATCGGAAGTCTTGAAAAAGCGGACAGCCTTGGCATCCTTACACCCGAAGGGCGTGCGGTGCTTGAGCAGACGATTAGAGTCAACCGTGCCTGGGACGGCATGGACGGCAGGCTGTCGCAGAGGGGCGTGCGCGAACATGACGGCATAGCCCGCCGCATGGTGAAGCGTTTCCCTTCGGTGTTCAAAGGCAAACCCCAAGTGCGTGCCGTATCCAGCACCGTACAGCGCTGCATCATCAGCATGAACGCCTTTACTACTGCCGTCAGCTCCGAACGTCCCCGCACACGGTGGTACCTTGATACCGGCGAGAGGGTAATGGACTACGTAGGCGAGACCGGGCACTCGGCAAAGGCCTGCCGCAAGCTCACCAACGCCATGATGGACAATATATTCGATGCCCCCTGCGACAGTACCCTCCTTCTTGGACGGCTATTTACCGACCCCGAGGCCGGCAGGGCCCTCATTCCCTCGCTCAGGCGCTTTCACAAGGCTTTGTTCCGCACAGCCGGGATAAGCGGCTGCTGGGACATTGAAGACCATATTTTCCCCGTACTTCAACCGGAATACATCTACCGTTTCTACTCCTACGACTGCCACTATATTGTGTCGCGCTACGGCAACTGCACCGAGTCGGGCACGGCGCGCTTCGACTCCTTGTCGCTGCTGGTCAGCGACATAGTGAACAAGGCAGACGAGGCTATCGCGGGAGGGGAGTACTGTGCCGACCTGCGTTTCGGGCACGACTACCCTCTGATCTCCCTGGTGTCGTTTCTCGGAGTCGAAGGCCCCGGGAGCAAGCTCGATTTCGATCAGATCGACTCCCGCTGGCTCGGATGGAAAGAGCTGTGCATGGCGTCCAACCTCCAGATGGTGTTCTACCGCAACCGCGCCGGAAAGGTGCTGGTAAAGTTCCTCTACCAGGAGCAGGAGCGCATGCTGCGCAATCTGGAAAGCGTCACGGGGCCCTACTATGACTGGGAGACGGTCAAAGCTAACATTAGAGGTTATAAACGATGAAGAAAGTACTGATAATCACATACTACTGGCCGCCCACCGGAGGCAGCGGCGTACAGCGTTGGGTAAAGTTCACGAAGTATCTTGGCCGCTACGGATGGGAACCGGTGATCTATACGCCCAAGAATCCTGAGCAGCTTGCAGTGGACGAGAGCCTCATGGCGGAAGTGCCATCAGGCGTGACCGTGCTCAAGCGCCGCATCAGCGAGCCTTATGCCCTGTACCGCAGGCTCTTCGGAGGCGGGACAGAAGGAAAGGGCGCCGGGGTGAATCCTCTCAACCAGCAGAAAAAGACCTTCAAACAGCGTCTGGCGGTGTTTCTTAGGGGCAATCTCTTTGTCCCCGACCCACGTGCCGGCTGGGTTGGCCCCAGTGTCCGATATCTCAAAAAGTATCTTCAGGAGAACCCGGTAGATACTATAGTCACCACCGGCCCGCCACACTCTATGCATCTCATAGGACAGCGTCTGCACAAGCAGACCGGAGTGCGCTGGATAGCCGATTTCCGTGACCCGTGGACGGAGATGCATTATTTCAAGCACATGGGACTGCTGCCCTGGACTGCAGCTAAGCACCGCCGCATGGAGCAGAGGGTGCTTGACGAAGCCAGCGCCGTAATTGCTGTTTCCGCCCCCGTGCGGGACGATTTTCAGGCCCGTACTTCAACGCCCGTGTACTTGATTACCAACGGGTTCGACTCCGACGACTTCGCCTCGTTCCCTCACCCCTTGCCGCGCAGCACTTTCTCACTTGTGCACACAGGGCTCTTTGCCTCGGATGGCAACCCCCTGCGCCTGTGGGACGTACTGTCCCGCAAGTGTTCAGAGGACCGCTCCTTCAAGGAACAACTCCGAATACGTCTGGCAGGGAAGACCGACCCTGAGATCATAGAGGCACTCAGGATGCGCGGCCTTGCCGACAATGTCGAGAATCTCGGGTACCTTCCGCACTTCAAGACCACGGATCTGCAGCAGTCGGCCAACGTGCTGCTGCTCCCTCTGCGCGACGAACCCGAGTACGCCAAGGCTCTTCCAGGCAAGATCTTCGAATATCTGGCGGCACGCCGTCCTGTGCTCGGCATAGGGCAGGAAGGGGGTGCGGCCGCAAAGCTCCTGGGCAGTACAGGATCGGGAGTCATGTACGGCTGGGACAGGGTTGAACCGCTCCGCAACTACATTGACAGCGCATGGGAGAAGCATCTGGCCGGCGATGACGGCCCGCTGCAGACCGATGTGTCTGAATTCTCCCGTGAGGCGCTGACTGAAAAACTATCCAGACTGCTATGAGTTCCGTTTCTTCACCTGTCCAGTTCAAATGCTCGCGCTGCGGAGCCTCCTACGAAGTATCGGTGTACCGTATGATAGATGCAGTGGCCGATCCTTCGCTCAAAGAGAAGGTCAAGGACGGCAGCCTGTTCGTACGCGAGTGTCCCGTATGCGGCCAGCGCGAGCTGGTAGGTACGCCTGTGATCTATCGCGACGCTCATATTCTGGCGTGCCTGTCGGACCGTAAACTCTCCGTTGAGGGCCTTGAAGGCGTGCATGGCCGATGGGTGGGCGACGTGGGCTCGCTGATAGAGAAGGTAAAGATATTCGATGCCGGCCTTGATGATATTCCTATGGAATTCTGCAAGTTCGTGACGAGACAGGAGATGGGTAAAGATGCCGAACTCAAATTCCTCCGGCTCGAGGGTGCCGACCACGATATAATATTCACCTATCCGGAGAACGGGCTTATGCAGATGCTCTCCGTGGGTTTTAATGTATATGAAGACTGCTGTGCCATAGTGCGGCGCAATCCAGCCTTGACGGCAGGCCTTCAGGGCCTTGTGAGGATTGACCGTGACTGGGCGGAACAATTTTTACGCTAGACATTTATGAAGAAGAAACTGTGGATATGTTTGGGTATAGTGCTGGGGTTCCTGGCGCTGTCTTACGCCTTTGTGCCCGAGGTTCTGGGCGGTAAGGTGGTCAATCAGAGCGACATCTCCGGCTGGAGGGGCATGGCCCACGAGAAGTCGGAATGGGAGAAGGCACATCCGGGGCAGAATGCGGCATGGACCGGCTCTATGTTCAGCGGCATGCCTACAGCATCTATCCAGAGTTCTTCCAAGGGCGACTGGACGCAGAAGATCTATGATTTCCTGCTGCTGGGCAAGCGTCCTGCCACATATCTGTTTATTTCGTTGCTCGGGGCATTTCTTATGCTGCTCGCATTCGGAGTCCATCCTCTGGTGGCGGCGGGAGGCGCCATAGCGGTGACTTTCTGCTCGTACAATATTCAGATTATTCAGGTCGGGCATAATACCAAGATGCAGGCTTTGGCCTTCCTGCCCTGGGTCATGGCAGCGCTGGTAATGACATACCGCTTTGCCACGGGCAGGGTCAGCAGAGCTAATTCCAAGCTGAATTGGGCTGGGATTATACTCGGGGCGGCTCTGTTCGGCCTCACGGTCAGTTTCCAGGTCAAGGCCAACCACCCGCAGATATCGTACTACCTGGCGCTTATGATTCTTATCTATGTGCTGGTATTATTCATATCCATCCTCAAGCACAAACAGTCCCTCAAAGGCTTCTGGATAGCCTCTGCGCTGCTGCTTGTCATGGGCCTCGCCGGAATAGGCACCAACGCCATCAAGCTGCTGCCCACCTGGGAATACACCCCTTACTCCATGCGCGGCGGCAGTACCGCCCCTGACCAGGAACGCAAAGGACTCGACATCGACTACGCCACAGCGTGGTCGTACGGCTGGGAGGAACTCCCCAACCTCGCCATTCCCAACTACAACGGAGGCTCATCTTCCGGTCCCCTCGGCATGAAGTCCGAGACCGTGCAGCTGCTCCGTCAGGCCGGACAGGGCAATCTGCAGCAGGTACGCAAACATCTGCCTCTGTACTGGGGACCTCAACCTTTTACCGCCGGTCCTATGTACATGGGCGCCATCACCATCTTCCTTTTCATCCTCGGACTCATGTACTGGAAGGGCAAGGAGAAATGGTGGGCCGTGGCCGCATCGCTGCTTGCCGTGCTGCTTGCGCTGGGGAGCCATTTCCTCTGGTTCACCAAGCTGTTCTACGATTTCGCTCCCATGTACAATAAGTTCAGGACGGTGTCCATGGCGCTTGTCGTGCTGCAGTTTACCTTGCCGGTGCTTGGCTTTCTGGCGCTCGATTCTTACGTAAAGAGCAGTACCGATGCCAAAAAGAAGAGGCGCGAAGTGCTTATAGCCGGCGGAGTGACGGCTGGCCTGATGCTGCTTCTGGCGCTGCTACAGAGCATGTTCGGCAGCTTCACCGGTGCCGCCGATGCCGGCCAGCCCGATATCCTGGTCGATGCGTTGGCCGCCGACCGTCATCAGCTGCTTTGGAACGATACCTTCCGTTCGCTGCTGCTGGTAGTAGCCGCAGTGCTGGTGCTGCTCTGGGGCAGTGCTTCCGATAGCGCCGGAAGCGGCCGAAAGAATTTCGTCGCTGCAATGCTGGTATGCGTGCTGGTGCTGGCCGACTTGTTCATAGTGGACAAACGCTACCTTAACTCCGACGACTTCATCACCCCAAAGAACTTCTCCAGCCAGTTCAACAAACGCCCGGTCGATGAAGCCATACTCGCCGATCCCGACCCTTCCTACCGCGTGCTCGACTTAACCGTCAACGTATTCAACGACTCCCATCCGTCATATTGGCACAAAAACATAGGAGGTTATTCGCCAGCCAAGCTGCAGATCTATCAGGAATACATAGACGAACGCATCTCTCCCGATATTCAGGCCCTTTCCAAGGCCCTGTCAGGAGTGCAGACCATTTCTGAAGCGCAGGACAAGCTCCCTTACCTCGAGAGTCTCGCCTCCCTGAACTGCCGCTACATAATACTCGGGGCGGATAATCCGCCCCTCGTCTATCCTTATGCCCGCGGCAACGCATGGTTTGACGGGGCTCAGGGCAGCATAAGCCTGACATCGTACTCTCCGGATGTCCTGGAGTACAGTTATGAGTCGGAACAGGGCGGCAAGGCCGTTTTCAGCGAGGTTTATTATCCTGCCGGATGGACTGCCAGGCTTGAAGACGGCACGCAGCTTCCTGTTGGGCTCTACGAAGGCGGCTCCGACGCATCGGGAGCAGTGGCCTCAGGCCTGCTCCGCTGCATTGAACTTCCTGCCGGCAGCCACACTCTGACAATGAGCTTCGAGCCGCAGTCTTACCGACGCGGCGAGGCCGTGTCGCGGGCCTGTTCTATATTGCTTATCCTGCTGGTGCTGGGGGCTGTAGCAATGGCTTGCCGCAGCTATTTTGCATCCAGGGCTGAAGAATAGTTGCTGGAGAATCCGTCTTTGCCTACATGCACCGTGTTGAGGCCAGAATAGCCTCCGTGGAGCGGTGAACCCACGGGACCGGCGGTGATGAGCTCTATGCCGTTGTAGCTGGCGCGGTAGTCTTTGTGGGTGTGCCCGGCAAAGAGAGCGTTGACTTTGTATTTGGCAAGCAGGTCCAGATACTCCTTGCGTTTGGGCTTGGAGAAGTTGAAGTAGTCTTCCTCCTCGTCAATGCTTTCCCGGAATATGGGGCAGTGGGTGAAGAGAAAGATGTACCTTGAACCTTTGGCCGCTTTGAGTTCCTGCTCGAGCCAGGCTAGCTGCTCCGCCTCTTTGTCGGCTATACCGTCTTTGATGCAGCAACTGTCAAAGCCTATGAAGGCGCAGTCGTTGATCTTGGTGGAGAAGCGGTCGTATCCGTTGAATTCGATGAATGCGTCGTAGTTCTCCTGGGTCCAGGGACGAAGGTCGTGGTTGCCGGGGATGGCGTACACGGGGACCGACGGGTCGATTTCAGCCAGGTTCTTCTTATAGATGACTTTCTGGAGCGAGTCGGCGGTGTCGTTGACCAGGTCGCCTGTAATAACTACTACGGCCGGTTTTATGCGGTTGACGGCGTCAACGGCAAGCTTGAACAGCGAGTCGGACTGGGCATAGCCTTCGGTCTTGTCGTGGAAGCCCACTTGGGTGTCGGTTAACTGGATGAATGTGAATTCTTTAGGCCCGCACGATACCAGGGCGCAGGCGGCAAACAGAACAAGTACGAATTTTTTCATAAGAAAACCACTTTTAGCAAAGATAATAATAACTTTGTAAAAAATATTGCTATGAACGACAATGACTGGAAATCCCGTCTGGGCGTGGTCTATTCCACCAACCCCGACTTCCAATATACTCAAGATGCACCTGAGGAGCAGGAGACCCTGCCTCCAGCAAAGCAGCGCCTTATAGTGCGCATCGACAGGCGTCAGAGGGCCGGCAAGCAGGTGACCCTTGTGGAAGGTTTCACCGGCACGCACGACGACCTGGCGGCGCTGGCTAAAGTGCTGAAGACCAAGTGTGGAGTGGGCGGGACAGCCAAAGACGGCGAAATAACGATTCAGGGAGACCTACGTGATAAAGTAACATCTCTGCTCCAGTCCATGGGGTACAATGCAAAACGAGGAAACTGATGCCGGATCTGTTCAAAGATGGGGTACTGAATATGTCCACGGAGCCTTTGGGGCCTTCGGGAGCGCCCCTTTTGTGGGGTGACAGCGCGGTCAACCACTGGGCCGTGATCCTGGCGCTCGTACTCTTTGTGCTTGAACTCTCCGATCTTATCCGGCTTTATCCCCACCTGCTGCGCTGCCTGAGCCGATGGAAGGGAAATCTTGACCTGGAACACAGCGTAAGCCTTGCCCGCACACGCAATACCATCGCTCTTGTGACAGGTCTGGTGTGCTGCCTTATAGCCGACCGCTGGGAGCTGGTCAACCCGAGTTTCAAGATGCGCCTGAATCCCGAGCTGCATCTTCTGCTTACGTCCGGCATGGTGGCCGGCACCCTGATACTGCGACAGCTGTTGTATCTTGCCAGCAAGTTCCGCAGTCGTACCAGTGAGTATGCCCAGACGCTGCGGCATACCCTGTACAATTACTTGATTCTGCTCACGTCAGTTATGTTACTGACCGTGTTGCTGTTGGTTGCCTTGAGGGTTGAGGATTCCGTGATAAGGATGGTCCTGTATGTCGAATGTATTGTGTTTTACTTGGTTCACCTTATATACACCGGACAAATTTTGCGCTCCCGTTGTGGAACTTTGGCAACAATTTTGTATCTTTGCGCCCTTGAAATTTTGCCGTTTGGCATCTTGATTTTTGCGTGTACTTTATGAAGATACTTATATCCCAGAAAGCGCCTTCCACTCTCAACGCCTACAAAGCGTTGGAAGAAAAGTACGGAGTGTCGCTGGATTTTCACCCCTTTTTCCTGATAGAACCCCTTTCTGCCAAGGAATTCCGCAGCCAGAGAATCAACCTCCCCGATTATACCGCAATCGTTTTTTCGTCCCGCCACGCCATAGACGCCTACTTCAAGCTTTGTGAGGAAATGCGTTTCAAGGTGCCCGAGACCATGAAATATTTCTGCACCACCGAGCTGGTTGCCCTGTATCTACAGAAGCATGTTGTGTACCGCAAGCGCAAGATTTTCTTCGGCGACGGTACGCCCCAGTCGATAGTTGCCCAGATCGGTCCCAAGCACCGGGGTGAGAAATTCCTGATCACGGCTTCCGCCGAAGCTAATACCGGCCCCATCTCCGGACTTTTCGAGAAAGCCGGTCTCGACTTCACGGTGTCGGTCCTTGTAAAGTCTGTACTTCAGGATCTTACGCCACTCAACCTGGCCGACTACGGCGCCATTGTGATGTACAATCCCTACGACCTCAAGTCCCTTCATGCCAGCTTCCCCGACTTTGAGCAGGGCAATACCGCTATCATCTCCTACGGACGCGGTATCGCCGAAGCGCTTAAGAAAGAGGGACTTAAGATAGCCGTTCAGGGCCCTTCCGAAGAGATTCAGTCTGCCGCAAAGGCACTTGATATATTTTTGGGAACCAAATAATAGCCTTCAATGGCTGCTACTTTATCCGGTAAGGAACGACTCTCCGGCAAGACGGCGATAGCCGCCCTCATGGGCCGGGGCCGATGGAGCCAGACCCTCCATCTAAGGTGTTGTTGCCTTTCGGACAACGGGCTGGATTTCAACCGTATCATGGTATCCGTGCCCAAGCGTCACTTCAAGCGTGCCGTCAAGCGCAACCTCCTCAAGCGCCGTATGCGCGAGGCCTACCGCCTCAACAAGGACCTTTGCACGCCCGGCGGTCACGATATTTTGTTTGTGTACAGCTCGTCGGAGATTGTGCCTTTTGCCGTTATCCGAGACGAACTGACGTCGCTTCTCAGCAGAATTTCTGCCCAATGAAAGCGGGAGAAATCATAAAACGCGTGCTCTCGGCGCCTTTCATCCTGTTGATCCATTTCTACAGGTTTTGCATTTCGCCGTTCACCCCGCCCAGCTGCCGCTTCACTCCAACTTGTTCCCAGTACGCACTTGAGGCGTTCCGCAAGTACGGACCTCTCAAAGGCGGCTGGCTTTCGCTTAGACGTATTCTCCGCTGTCATCCTTGGGGTGGCTCCGGATATGATCCTGTACCTTAATAGCTTATGAAAAAGATTCTTATGTTTCTGGCGGTGCTTCTTCCGGCACTTACCCTCCGGGCCCTTCCCGGCCTGGAAAAGTACACAGTCGTTTATTCTGCTCAAGCCGAGGCCGAAGAGGGCCTTGATGTAGCTCAGGCGGTTGCCGCAGTCGTGCTTTCGCGCACCGGTGTTGAACCTGCCATAGTCTCTGACACTGAGCCCGAGACCCGATACGAGATCCTTGTAGGATCTACCTCGCGCAAGCAGTCCCAGCCTTTCTACAAGGCCGGCCCCGACAGCTTCGACTGGGAGCTTAGCCGTTCCGGAAACAAAGTGCTGGTGTGCGGCGGCGGATGCTGGGCGCTCATGAAGGCAGCAGATGAGCTCCGCGCTGGAGGCATTCCACGTAAGTCGCTGAAAGGCAATATATACGGCGAATTCCTCTTCCCGAGGGAAGAAGGTACCAGCCTCCGTATCCTCGATGACAATATCTGGGACTACGGCAAGCCCGATAACGCCCCGGCCTGGGAGGCTCTGGGCGCTGATTGCCGCGACGAAGTGCGCGCCCGCGGCCTTATTGAACTGGTACATGCTTACGAGCCCGACATCCTCACCATGCAGGAGTATTCTTCGCACATGGACAAAATCATGCGTCCTCTACTTCTGGAGAAGGGCTACAGCATAGCCTACGAGCCTGATGCGGTGTGGAACCACACACCTATCTTCTACAAGCCTTCAGTGCTGACCCTCCACAGGGTCAAGTACCACAAATATGAGCCTGCGACCTGGTGCAACCATGGCACAAAGTCTTACTGCTCAGCCATTTTCTCCCTCAATGCCAGCGGCCGTGAATTCATGGTAATCAATACCCACCTCTGGTGGAAGAGCGAGAAAGCACAGGTCGGCAGCGATGAGGCGCGTACCGCACAGGTCCGCAAGATGATGACTGAGGTGGACGATGTGGTGCAGGAGCGCGGCTGCCCCGTGTTCATGATGGGCGATATGAACTGCAAGCTGGAATCGAAGGCCATGAAGCAGCTCCTTGCTGCAGGTTACACACCTCTGTTCAAGGCTGCTACCGTGTACGGCGATCCCCGCAACGGCTATCACATGTGCAGCGCCAAGGGATTCTCCCGTGCATGCAGCTGGACCGATGAAGACGGGCTCGGAGCCATAGACCAGTTCTTTATTTACAATGGCGCAGGGGAGATTTTCCCCGGTCCTGTGGCCGATCCGGTAGAAGTGCTGGTCTTCCGCCGCATATATGCCCGCTTCACTGTGGCCATCACCGACCACTATCCTAACTATGCTGATATAAAGTTGTGACAATCAAGAAGTTTCTCTCGTGCCTGGCGCTTGTTGGGCTAGTCGCTTGTTATCCGGTACAGCCGGACAATGGCAATACTGATAATCCCGGCGGTACGGATACCCCTGGCAGTACTGACACTCCCGGTGGCTGTCAGGGCGACGTCAAGAGTACCGTCACTGTCACCAGCCTCTCGCTCTCTCCCAAGGAGATAGAGCTATTCATCGATTCTCCGAGGCGTATTCCGGTACATTGCACAGTCGATCCGCCCAAGGCCGAAAGCGGGCTTGTGTGGACATCTTCTGATCCTTCCATCGTGAGGATAATTGATGACAAGCTTCTGGTTCCCGAAAAACTTGGCTCGGCCACTATAACCGCCCATGCCGCCAACATGTCTGCAAGCTGTGTGGTGCGCGTTGTGGAAAAGACCAAAGGATGTGTGGATATGGGAGTGTCCGTGCTCTGGGCCGACTGCAACCTGGGAGCTTCTTCGCCAAGCGAGATTGGCGATTACTATGCCTGGGGCGAGGTCAAGCCCAAGGATGTTGAGTATTATAACTGGAAGCATTACAATTTTGCCCGGAAAGATGGTGCCAATTACACCATGACCCAGTACACCACTTATGACAAACGTACCAAGCTTAAGCCCGAGCACGATGCAGCATGGTTCAATCGGGGAGGGAGCTGGAGGATGCCGACCCAGGAAGAAGCCAGCGAATTGGTAGCCAACTGCAAATCCAGCTTCAAAACGCTTAACGGGGTCAAAGGTATCTTGCTGACCAGCAAGGTCAACGGCAATACTTTGTTTTTCCCTTTCACAGGATATATCGAATCGTCAAATGTGACTGCCGATTTAAGATATCCCGGAGAGGTAGCCTTAATATGGACTTCAAGTCTGGAAACAGATTCTTATTGCCGGTCTGCCGCTAACGGGCTGTCCACCCTCAACAATGTAGTTTTACATTCCTGGTCGCTCAGGTGCTGCGGGTTAAATGTGCGGCCTGTTTTCATGTGACGAAAAAAATACTTAACTTGCGGGTATGATGATCAAGAAGTTCCTCTCGTGCCTGGCGCTGGCTCTCGCCTGTGCACTCAACCTCCCGGCGCAAAGTGTTCCCGGTGACGGATCGGGCTTGTGGTTTACTCCCAAGTCCAGCGAGCAGGTGTTCCAAGGACTTGTACAGGACGAAGCCATAGAGTTTGCCCGTCCCGTCACCACCCTGCCTGCCGGTTCCTATGTACAATTCGGCGTGAACCTTGAGACCAAAGGCCCCAAGGCGCCCGGCGAGTTTACGGTGGAAATACTTGACGGGCAGCAATGGGTGAGCGGCGGAAGTTTCGTTACTGTTGACTCTGCCGTCAAGCACCCGTCATGCTACCTGCATATCTTCAAGCTGGCAAATGCGGTGAGCGACACTCTCCGTGTCCGCTGCCGCGTGAGCAGCGCACTGGCCACGGACGGAAGTCCGCTGGTCAAGGATGATCCGGACAACAAGTTTGCCCTCAAGACCAAGAGTTACGTGGGTGCGTACCTCAATCCTCTTGGCGTACACGCCCCGGTGGAGACCAAATCGGTCTTGCTTATCGGCAACTCCTTCACTTACTATTACGGGGAGCCTCTCATGCTTCAGGAAATAGCATTCTCCCAGGGACTGTGCCTCAATATCGGCCTGTCGCTTAAGGGCGGTCAGACCTTCCGCCAGCACTGCGGGCTTGAGATGACAAGCCTAAAGATTGCCGAGGGCCCTTATGATTATGCTTTCGTGCAGGGCCAGAGCCAGGAACCTGCCCAGTGGGCCAAGGAACCGGGCAAGAGGAAAGACGTCAAGAAGGCACTACGCGAGCTTTGCAAAAGCATCAGGAACAGCAGCCCCGACTGCCATATCTACCTCGAGAATACCTGGTCGTATCCAGGGGCTTCCAACGGCGGATTTGATACCGAAAAGGAATTCTATGATCTGCTTGAAAAGGGATGCGATAAGCTGTCCCGCGCTGCCGGCACCGACGTCTCATTGGTTGGCCAGGCCTTCAGGTTGAGCCGTATGCTGTATCCGCACATCACATTGCTGAGCTCCGATGACAAGCACCAGAACCTTGCAGGTTCCTATCTCAAAGCCTGTGTTGGCTATCTGGTCCTCCGCGGCCTTCCATTCGGTCCCAGTGTTCCGTCATGCGGTCTTGATCCGGCCGATGCTGCCGCTCTCCGCTCCGTTGCCGAGCAGGTGGTACTTCGCTGAAGCTGTCTGCGATTAGAAACTCACGTTAAATACGGCGCCCCAGTAGTGGGGGGATTCTCCCCTGGGTGCGCCGATATTGTAATAATAGCTTACACCCAAGCGGGTATCGTCGGGGATCCACAGCAGGTTGCCCAGCACGGCGCAAAGGTCGGCCCCTACGCTGCCCAGGCGGCTCTGCCTGTTACTATCTTTGAAGTAGGAGAAGTCTCCGTGCAGGGTGCACTCAAGATTGCGAAGATATGCCACGGGGCCCATTCCCGACCAGTCGAGCGGTGCGAACGGGAAGGCGTAGTCGGCGCTTATGCGGCTCTGGAACTTATACCCAGCATAGCGGGACGGCAGGTCCTTGTAAGCAGCCATGCCTCTGGGCAGCACCGCGGCGTAGCGCTCGTTGAACAAAGCCTGTGAAGTGGGCATCTGCACAGTGGCGCTCAGGCGTATTCCGTGGGTGTCCATCAGTCCCGGCAAATATGTGTAGCCGTAGAGGTAGGCGCAAGACGACAGGATATTCTGGGCCCAGGGCCTGCCGCTCCATCCGGCCTCGAGTCCACCTCCCAGGGTGGGATATATGCGTGAAGGTGGCGTTGCCCTGACGGCGTAGCCCCTGAGACTCAGCGACAAACGGTTCATGGGAGCCAGGCTGCCGTGGGTAAATAAGCTGTTGGACAGCGACCAGTTGAGCTGCGGGACAAGCCCGCGGTACCATCCTCCGGAGTTGAAACGCAGCGGGACATAGACTTTGATACCGGCGTTGAAAGAGGGCACGTAATCTATCTTTTCGCTGGACAGCGATACGTAATGAGAGAATTTGGAAAAGCCTGTTTCCAGGAAATAGAGGCTGGGGTTGGCGCTGCTGAGCGAGAGCGTAGCTTCGATTACCGGCACCAAGCCTGAGTAGGTGAATTTGGTCTCGGCTTTGTGTACCCAGCTGTTTTCGGCCGGCGCCGCGTTGTAGGCTACTACGCCGGTCATGGTGTTGAGATGGTTCTGGAAGAAGGCAGTGGCTCCGAGGCCTGCGGTGGTGGTGAGGCTTTCGAAGCTCATGTCGGCTATGGCGTTGTAATCGACGTATATAGGGGCCCAGGAGTGGAAACGGAAGATGTTGCCCAGACGGCTGTAGGGCCGAGGTTCGGCTATCGCTTCAGATCCGGAGGCAGAGGAACAGGACCGTGCCACCCTCGGCACCGGAAGAGGGAGGGGCCCTTTAGGGAAGGGTCGCGAAGCGACGTCCTGTTCCTCTGCCTCCGAAGCTGAAGCGAGGCTGAGCGATTCAGCGAATTCGTAGCGGTGGGGCTTAGAGAAGTCGGCCTCTGCCGGTGCCGGCAGATCCACGGAGCCGGTAACATGCAGATTCCTGCCTCTGGAGCTGAGGACCGAGAATACCAGATCCCCTTCCGGTGAGAAACGGTACCCATTGCCGCCCTGGGCCGACGAACTCAGCCTTACAGTGCTCCCCGAAGCGGGATCGAAAGCATATAACTCATCCACGCCCCTCAAGTCACAAGTGAAGCATAGCCTCCCGTCATGGACGAAGAGCCCTTTCACGTTGACATAACCTAAGTCCAGCACCCTTGTCCAGCCGGCTCCCTGTGCCCTGTACAAGCCAAGGCCTTCGGCAGTCACGGCACTTGCATATAGCTCTGAGCCTATCCATTCAGTCTCAGACAATTGCATCCCGTCGGGAGCTTTGATCCTCCTTATTTGCGCTCCGCTTTCAGCATCTATCAGCACCACCGCCGAACCGCCCTCAGCAGGGAATTCCGTGGCGGACACCGTGGCACCGTCGGGCGACGGAGTGGGGTTGTACCACCTTGTGCGTCTGCTCAAGCGTTGACGCTTGCCGTCAGTGCTGAAGTACCATATTTCCGAATAGGACTTAAGCTCCCATCGCGGGTCGGGCACAATTTCGCTCCAGTAGATACGGTGTCTGACATTGTCTTCCTTGAGTGCGGAAGTGCTGTAGGCAAAGGGCGCGACCGTCGTCTCCTTATCGTCTTCGCCTATGCGTATCAGCTGCGGTGCCGCCGTCCTGCCTCCCCGTACGCAGTACAGGGCGCCGTCCAGATAGCATGCAGAACTGTATTCGGTGAAGTGACGATGGTTCTTGGTGATGGCCTCAGACGGCATGAAGGGGGCGCGGGCGGCTTCGTCCCTGCTCCAGCGGCTCTGCAGTGTGTCGCATATCTCCCCGAAGGCCTCGCGGAAACGTTTGCCCGATACGTCCCTGACAGTGCCCTGCATGTTGAAGAAGGGGAGCGGCCACTTGCTCTCCGACAGGCGCTTGTAGTAGCGTGCAGTGAAATCGGGCACGCCGTACACGCTGCGCATTCCAGCCATGGTGACGTAGCCGACTTTGTAATAGTCGGGGGTGAAGTATTTTAGCGAACCATAGCGCCAGCGCCACCAGTCACGGGTATCGCCCTCGCGGAAAGCGGCACGGAAGTACTCCAGGAAGGCTGCATTTCGTCCGCGTCCGGCATGGCTCAGTTCCGTCTCCGCCGCCACCGCGTCTCCTTCGAAGAATGCCGGGCCGCAGTACAGCGCCGCTGCCGCTCCGGCGGTGAGCTCGCCCAGAATGTACGACACCGGCTTGAAGCGTTTCTCGTTTACAAACTGCATCTGTGCCACGTGGCGGCTCTCATGGATCACCAGCTGCTCTTCTGACGGCTGGGGCATGGGGGCCACGGCGTCGGGGGTGGTGAGCAGTTCCATGCGCCGTGGTGTCCACACCACTACGCCGTTGGAGTTTGCGGTCCACGGGTGCAGCACCACAGGCATCTGTCTCTTGTACAATTGGTTAGGATAATATCCCGCAGTGGCTCCGACGGGCATTTTGACCCTTTCCAGGATAGATGCATATACGCGGGCCAGCGAGTCCAGCCCCTTGGGGTAGATCACATCGTAGTCCGTAGTGCGTATATGATACCAAGCGACCCTCGCCGGCTCGCTGCCCATGGTATAGAATTGGGCTGCCGCCGGGAGGGCCGTCAGTAGAAGGCCCAGCGCAAGTGAGAGCACGCGCCGGTTCATAAAATGGAGTTTACAGTTTGCGGGCGCCGTCGGAAATCACCACGTCATACACCTTGAGGTCGTGTCCGAACTGAGCATTGAACTGCTCTTTGGCAGCAGCTATGAAGCCGTCGTACAGTTCGTCCTTGACAAGGTTGATGGTGCATCCGCCGAATCCGCCGCCCATCACGCGGGCGCCGGTGACCTCCATCTTGCGGGCCAGTTTGGCCAGGAAGTCAAGTTCGGGGCAGCTCACCTCGTACAGGCGGCTCAGGCCGAAGTGGGTTTGGTACATCATCTCGCCCACGGTCTCGTAGTCACCCCTTTCAAGTGCGTCGCATACGTCAAGCACGCGCTGCACCTCGCCTATCACGTATTCAGCGCGGATAAAGTCTTCTTCGCTGATCTTGCCGCGTACCTCGTCGAGCCATACCCTCTTGCAGTCGGAGAGGAAGTCCACCTCGGGGTGATTCTTCTTGATCTCGGCGGCTGCCTTCTCGCAGGACTCGCGCCTCTTGTTGTAGGCACTGTCGGCCAGCATGTGCTTTACGCAGGTGTCGAGCAGCACTACTCGGTAGCCCTGAGGATTGAAGGGGAAGTACTGGTATTCCAAAGTCTTACAGTTGAGGCGGATAAGGTGGCCGGCCTTGCCGAAGCAAGAGGCGAACTGGTCCATGATGCCGCACTTCACGCCGCAGTAATTGTGCTCAGTGCTCTGGCCTATGCGGGCGAGCTCGAAGAGGTCGAGTCCGTTGCCGTTCATGTCGTTGATGGCGTAAGCAAAGCAGCTTTCGAGGGCTGCGGAAGAACTGAGTCCTGCGCCCAGAGGCACGTCGCCGGCAAATACGGCGTCGAAGCCCTTGACTTTGCCGCCGCGCTTGATGGTCTCGCGGCACACTCCGAAGATGTAGCGGGGCCAGTGCTGGCTGGGCAGGCTCTCCTCGCTAAGGCTGAATTCCACGTACTCGTCGCGGTCAATGGCGAAAAGCCTTACTTTGTCGGTGCCGTTTTCTTTGATTTCGGCAAGAATACCCTTGTCGATGGCTCCGGGGAACACGTAACCGCCGTTGTAGTCGGTGTGCTCGCCTATCAGGTTGATACGTCCTGCGGCAGCATAGAACACGCCGCCCTCGCCGAACAATGAGACAAACTTGCTGTGAACTTTCTCTTTCATTGGTTATCAGTATTATACGTTAAACAAAAAATGCATTATGTCACCGTCCTGCACCACGTAATCCTTACCTTCTACGCCCATCTTGCCGGCAGCGCGCACGGCGGCTTCGGTCTTGTACTGCACAAAGTCATCGTACTTTATGACCTCGGCCCTGATGAAGCCCTTTTCGAAGTCGGTGTGTATCACTCCTGCCGCTTTCGGCGCCTTGTCGCCGGCGTGAATGGTCCAGGCGCGGCATTCGTCGGCTCCGGCAGTGAAGAAGGTGCGCAGGCCCAGGAGGGCATAGGCGCTCTGGATGAGACGCACGACTCCCGATTCCTCCAGTCCCATTTCCTCCAGGAACATCTTCCTGTCTTCGTAATCTTCCATTTCGGCAATATCCGATTCTGTACGGGCGGAGATGATAAGGATGCCGGCGTCCTCGTCTTTTACAGCCTCCCTCACAGCATCCACGTAAGCGTTGCCGGAAACGGCCGAAGCGTCATCCACGTTGCACACGTAGAGCACGGGCTTGTTGGTCAATAGGAACAGGTCGTGGGCGAGTTTTTCCTCGTCTTCGTTGAGGAGCTTGACGCTGCGGCATGATTTGCCCTGCTCCAGAGCTGCCTTGTAACGGGTCAGGAGATCGGCAAGCTTCTTGGACTCCTTGTCGCCGGCCTGGGCGGCCTTGACGCACTTTGCGAGCCTTGACTCTACGGTCTCAAGATCCTTTATCTGAAGCTCTGTATCAACTACTTCCTTGTCCCTCACCGGGTCCACTGAACCATCGACGTGCACCACATTGCCATCGTCGAAGCAACGCAGCACATGCAGGATGGCATCGCACTCGCGAATGTTGCCCAGGAACTGGTTCCCGAGGCCCTCGCCTCTGCTGGCGCCTTTCACAAGTCCGGCAATATCAACTATATCTACTGTAGCAGGGATAGTGCGCTGCGGATGGCAGATATCCGTAAGGACCTCCAGACGGCGGTCCGGAACATTGGTCGAACCCAGGTTGGGCTCTATAGTACAAAAGGGGAAATTGGCACTTTGGGCCTTGCCGCTGCTGACGCAATTGAAGAGGGTAGATTTACCCACATTGGGAAGGCCTACGATACCGCATTTTAAACTCATATCCGAAAATCTTAAATTCAAAGGGATGATTCATCCCGATTATTAATCATAGTTTACAAAAATAAGATTTTTTTGGATAATAAACCATAGGGTTTCATTTGCCGTGGGAGCGGCGGTATAGCTGCCAGCTATTGAACAGATTCTGCCAGATGGCGTACAGGCCGCCGGCCACGGAAGTAACAGGCGTCAAATAATTGTACCCGAGCCATATAAGGAAGCCTGTGTTCTTCTGCCCTAGGGCCTGCCCTGCGGTGATGGATTCTCCCTCTACGTTTTTGTTGCCGAAGCTGCGGCCGAGTGCAAACTGAACGGCGCAGGCGGCCAAGGACACCAGCACAATGAGGCATACGTCGCCAAGCTTCAAGTTGCTGAGAACCAATGCCCTGGTCGATAGCAGCATGGCCAGCGTAAGTCCCACTCCCCAGATGTAGAAGGAATAGCGGCTCCACCTCATCAGCACGCGTTGCAGCTTGTGTGTGGTGTAGCGAATCAACCATGCCAGAGCTCCGGGGAGCACCAGCACGGGGAATACTTTCATGGCAAGGTGCCCTACGTAGTTCCAGAAGCCCAGGTCGGCAGACGGTTTGATGACGGGAATAACCAGCGGAATAAGCAAGGTGGCGGCCGTATTGATAAGTGCCAGATAAGTGACCGTACCTGCTAGCGAGCCCCCGAGCTTGTCGGTGATGACGCCGGCGGCCGATGCGGTAGGGCATACAAGGCAGAGCATGGCACATTCCAGCAGTATCAGCGGAACGCCGCTGAAGTGCGGCAGCAGCAGGGCGAAGCCCAGGAACGACAGTACCTGGAACAGCAGTGCATAGACGTGCCAGCGGTAAATTTTCAGGTCGTGAGGGGATATCTTCACGAACTGGAAAAACAGCAAAAAGGCAATGACTACTCGCTGCCCTTCAGACGCTGCTACATTCAGCATGTGCCCGTAGGGATGCAGGATGTCCAGCCATCGGTATAAGAAATACAGACTGATACCCAGCACAATAGCGCCTGGCAGCATCCAGTCTTGTATAAATCGTTCAACCTTCCCCATCCAACCGGCGACCGGCGCAAAAAACTACGTCAGAATGTGAAACTAAGTGTAAATCCTGCTCCAGGGGCAAGGCAGCCGTTTCCGGCGGGCATCATGGCAAGTTCGGGCTGAAATTTGACCTGTACTCCGCCCAGGAGCCCTTCCATATCCTGGAAATACATATTTTTGACTTTGGCAATGCGGGCAGCATCGAAAATGCCCCAGATGTTGAAGGCTAGCTGCCCCAGGACGGTTAAAAAGAGGGCGCCTCCATTGTCGAAGAGGTTAGTGCTGTTACTATAGACGTACGAGAAGCCGTCAGTATGCACCAGCTCAGCCACCTCCAGCATAAAGAATCCCGCATTGGCGCCCATGATGGCAAGTCCGCGCCCCGTCTCGCCGGCAATCATCTGACCCATGCCTGGCAGGAACAGCGAACCGAGGGCGCATGCCCATGGTTCATACGGATCGCCCTGCATCTCCGTGTACATCCTTGGATTGTAAGAATGTTTGATGGTGGAATACTTGACTCTGTAGTCTATGGGGTCGGGACGTACATATGCACGGTATTCAGGGGCGAACTCATCCACGGTGCCGTTCTGGTACACGATACGTGCAAGCTCGTTAACAGCTAGCACATAGGT
This sequence comes from Bacteroidales bacterium, assembly GCA_017634595.1. Lineage (GTDB taxonomy): Bacteria > Bacteroidota > Bacteroidia > Bacteroidales > UBA932 > Cryptobacteroides. The sequence goes on along the minus strand of JAGBNC010000017.1, from coordinate 27,591 downwards.
GGGACCGTTGGGGTTGTCGGTCTTGACGTATTTAATCTCGTAGGTGCCGACTTGCAGCACCTTGGCTGCTATCTGGGTGCCGTCTCTAAGCACCACTATGTCCTGGGCCTTAGCTAGCGCACATGACGCCAGCGCAAACAGCAGGACTATTAAAAACTTTTTCATAATTTATTATTTAAAAAACTCGTGCGAGCTGGTCATCGTGGCGGGATCGAGGGCCTCGTCGAGCATCTCTTTTGTCATGTAACCATGCTCCAGCACCAGGTCGTACACGCTCCTGCCCGTCTCCAGGGCTTCTTTTGCAACCTTTGTGGAGGTCTTGTAACCAATATAAGGGTTGAGGGCCGTCACTATGCCGATAGAATTCTTGACCATGTCAAAGCAGTGGTCGGCATTGACAGTTATGCCCTCGATGCAGCGGGTGCGCAGGGTGTCGATAGCGTTGCGTAGCCATGTCACGCTCTCAAGTATGGACTCGGCAATGACCGGCTCCATCACGTTGAGCTGCAGCTGGCCGGCTTCGGCAGCGAATGCTACAGTGGTATCGTTACCTATCACCTTGAAGCACACCTGATTGGTGACCTCGGGGATGACCGGGTTCACCTTGCCCGGCATGATGGACGAACCGGGAGCCATGGGCGGTAGGTTGATCTCATGCAGGCCGCAGCGGGGACCTGAGGCCATGAGACGGAGGTCGTTGCATATCTTGGACAGCTTGATGGCCAGACGCTTGAGCGCTGCCGAATAGCTCACGTAGGCTCCGGTGTCGGGTGTGGCTTCCACCAGGTCGGGCGCCTTGATGAAGGTCTCGCCGGTGTACTCCGACAGCCTCTTGGTGCACAGCTCTGCAAAGCCGGGGACGGCATTCAGTCCCGTTCCGATGGCTGTACCGCCCATGTTTATCTCTTTGAGCAGTACTACGTTGCGCTCCAGGTTGGCAAGCTCTTCCTCAAGATTGTTGGCAAACGCATTGAACTCCTGACCCGAGGTCATGGGCACCGCATCCTGCAGCTGCGTACGTCCCATCTTGATGATGTCCTTGAATTCTTGGCCCTTGGCGCGGAGCGAAGCAATGAGAGCCGTAAGCGAGTTCACCAGGTGCTTGTTCATACGCACGAAGGTATAGCGGAAGGCGGTAGGATATGCGTCGTTGGTTGACTGGGCGCAGTTCACATGGTCGTTGGGGGAACAGTACTGGTACTCGCCTTTCTTGTGTCCCATGAGTTCCAGGGCGCGGTTGGCTATCACTTCATTGGCGTTCATGTTGACAGATGTGCCGGCGCCGCCCTGCATCATGTCCACGGGGAACTGGTCGTGCAGCTTGCCGTCCACGATCTCGCGGCAGGCGGCGATGATAGCGTCGGCAATCCCGCGATCCAGCACGCCCAGCTCGGCGTTGGCTTCGGCGGCTGCCATCTTCACATATGCAATAGCGATGATGTACTCCGGATAATGGTACATCTTGGTGGTAGAGATGCGATAGTTATCAAGAGCCCTCTGGGTTTGAACCCCGTAATAGGCGTCGGCCGGAACCTGAAGTTCGCCGAGAAGGTCGCTTTCGACCCTGAATTTCTGATCAGACATAAATAGTGTAATTTCTATTTAAATACAAAGATAGCAACTTTGGCACGCAAAATGTAATAATTTTTCTAAATTTGTATTTCGAAACTGAAAACGTTTGAAGAGATGAAAAAGATTTTAGTATCCATTGCGGCCCTGTTTGCCGCCGCCGCTATGCTTTCAGCACAGAACATGGCAGATGCCACGGAGACAGCTAAACTGGCAAATGATTCACTTTCTGCAGGTAGCTATGAGACCGCTCTCGCCGGTTTCCAAGAGGCCCTCAAGATGGCTGAAGCTTGCGGAGACGAAGGTCTCGAGCTTGTTGCCACTTGCAAGGATATTATCCCGAAGACCATGAACGCCATTGCCAAGCAATTGCTTCAGGAGGATAAGCTGGACGAAGCCATCGCCAAGCTGGGCGAGACTATCGCCGTTGCTAAGGAATATGGTGACGAAGAGACTGCGGCCAAGGCTGAAGCTCTTATCCCTCAGGTATATATGAAGAAGGCAGGCGGTCTTCTCAACGCCAAGGAATTTGAAGCAGCCGCTGAAGTGTACGCCAAGGTGCTCGAGCTGCAGCCCGCAAACGGTGTGGCCGCCCTGCGCTACGGTATGGCTCTCGAGAATGCCAACAAGGACGACGAGGCCATCGAGGCTTACAAGCTCGCCGCCGCCAACGGTCAGGAGAAAAACGCCAAATCCCAGATAGGCAAGTTCTACCTCAAGCGTTCTGTCGAGAACCTCAAGGCCAAGAAGTTTGCCGATGCAGTAAACGACGCCAACTCCAGCTACGAGTACATCTCCAATCCTCAGGCCCTGCAGATCGCAGGTCAGGCCTCTCAGCTCGCCGGCAAGAACAGCGACGCTATCAAGTACTTCGAGCAGTACCTTGAGGCTGCACCTACTGCCAAGAACGCCGGTCAGGTGGCCTACACCGTAGGTGCTCTGTACCAGCAGGCCAAGAACAACGCCAAGGCAAAGGAGTATTTCTCCAAGGCAGTCAGCGATCCTAAGTACGGAGCCGACGCCCAGAAGGCTCTCAAAGCTCTGTAGCATGCGTTCGCTTGAGCTTCTGGCTCCGGCAAAAGATAAGGCTGTCGGCATCGCGGCGATTGACTGCGGTGCCGATGCCGTATATATTGCAGGTCCCGCCTGGGGCAACCGCAAGGCTGCCGGCAACAGTATTGACGACATACGGGAACTCTGTACCTACGCGCACCGCTTCGGCGTGCGTATTTTTTTGACCGTCAATACTATAATCTACGACGATGAATGGGACTCCGTGCACTCCATGATGCTTGAGGCGCAGGATGCCGGAGTTGATGCATTCATTTTCCGTGAGGAGCGGCTGCTGTCATTTCCGGACATAACTGTTCCCATGCATGCGTCCACCCAGTGCTCAATACGCAGCGTGGAAAGGGCGCAGCACTTCGACCGTATGGGCTGCGCGCGCATCATACTTGAGAGGGGACTGTCGCTGCAGGAAGTGCGCGCGATATGCGATGCGGTAAGCTGCGAGGTGGAGTTTTTCGTACACGGAGCGCTGTGCGTCTGCTACAGCGGTGAATGCCGTTTGTCGGAGTACCTTGACGGGCGCAGTGCCGACAGGGGCGAATGCATACAGGCCTGCCGTTCGCTGTACGACCTCGTTGACTCGCGCGGAAAAGTGCTTGTGCGCAACAAAGCCCTGCTGTCGATGCGTGATTTCAAGCTACTGGACAGGCTGGAAGACCTTGCCGCCGCCGGAGTGTGTTCGTTCAAGATCGAGGGACGGCTGAAGAATTCGTCCTATGTCAAGAATGTGGTACGGGAGTATTCGCTGGCCCTTGACGAGCTGTGCAGGAAGCATCCCGATGAGTATCGGCGCAGTTCGTTCGGCACTGTGAGCGGAGGCTTCGTGCCCGATTCGGACCGAACTTTCAACCGCGGCTATACCAGCTGGTGGCTTGACGGCAAGCGTGATTTCTGGTCCGCCATGGACGCTGCCAACGGAGAATTCGTGGGTGAGCTGGCCTCGGTGCGTCCTGCGGGCGGCGGCTCGCTCGTGCTGCGTCTCAAACCCTCCGGCGGCAAGGTGCCTGAGCTTGCAAACGGTGACGGATTTGCCTTCCAGGGGCCGTCAGGGGCCGTTCTGGGCTTCCGGGCCGACCGCTGCGAGGGGCTCCAGATATGGTGCAAGAAGGTGGATGGCCTGCGTCCCGGCGTGCGCCTTTACCGGAATATAAGCACTGCTTTTGAGCTTGCTGTCGATGCTGCCGTGATGAAGAGGGAAGTACGCGTGGATGTTGAGGTCCGGGTGAGCGGAGCGTTCGTGATAGAGCTTTCGGCGCGTACCGAAGACGGCAGGACGGCGCTCAGCCGTTTCAATGCCGATGTAGAGCGGGCCGAGAACCGCGAGCGGGCCGAAGCTATGTTGAGGGAGCAGCTGTCGAAGCGGAGCGGGGAGTATCTGTTCTCCGTTAAATCTGTCGAAGCCAGCGGCGCCCTGCCTCTGCTGAGCGCCTCTACAATCAATTCCATGCGCCGGCTCCTTGCGGAGGACATTCCTGCCTGGCACGCTGCTCCTATGGGGGCGGACAATGGCGCCGGAAATGTTTCCGAAGTGCCCGGGGCGACTGCCGAAAGCAGTCCGCTCATGCGTACTCGCTATTGCATAAGGTACGAGCTCGGTCTCTGTCCGCGTTATCAGAAGGCTGCTCCTACCGGTCCTCTATATCTTCTTAACAACGGCCGCCGGCTTGCCCTCGGCTTTGATTGCGCGCGCTGCGAGATGACCGTAAGCGCCTGCGACTGAACCATAATTAGCGTTGTATGAAAAAGTTTGTTCTGATTAGCTTGCTTGCTGTGTCTTTTCTGCCCCTTAGAGCCGGGCAGATAGTGACCGACAGTCTTTGGAGCCGCGTGCTCGGCGTATCTGTGAAGTTCAATGTTTACCTGCCCGATGGTTTCGGGAAGACGGAACGCAGCTACCCTGCGGTGTACCTGCTTCATGGCTTGACCGATACCTATACTGCCTGGAGGGAGAGGGGAGGCATGCGTACAGTGGCCGACGAGCTTATTACCTCCGGCGAGGCTGCACCCATGGTGATCATCATGCCCAATGCCGGCGGTCCCGATGTCCACAAGACTTGGAACGGCTACTTCAACATGCCGGGCTGGCGTTACGAGGATTTCTTCTTCGGCGAACTGATTCCTGCCGTGGAGGCCAAATACTCCTGCGGCGGAAGCAAGGGCAGGCGTGCTGTGATGGGCCTGTCCATGGGCGGCGGCGGTTCTGTGGTGTACTGCCAGAGGCATCCGGACATGTTTTCCAGCTGCTATGCCCTGAGCCCGTGGCTCGACGATAAAGGCCATGAGGTGGCGGGCGCCGACGACCCTCAGGACAAGCTGTCCCTTGTGTGCCAGGCTGTACGTGATCATTCTGCGCTTGATTTTCTTGACAATGCCAGCGACGCCACTCTGGAGCAGCTGCGCACGGTGGCATGGTTCACCGACTGCGGCGACGATGACTACCTCCTGCATCTGTCTGTATCATATCACTTTAAGATGAAAGCCGCCGGCATACATCATGAGTTTCGCGTCCGCAACGGTGTGCATAATTGGGAATATTGGCACCTGGGGCTGAGGCTCGCGCTGCCTTTCGCCTCAAGAAGTTTTGAATAGAGTATGAAGATAACACTGAAACTATTGCTTGCAGCATTTGCTGCTTTGTTGATTGCATGTACTCCGAAGGTCAATCCTGAGCAGCCGGAGCAGGGCAAGACTCCGGAAGAGCAGAACCAGCCGAAGCCGGTCCAGAAGGATTATCCGGTCGATGTTGTGGAAGTGCTGACCAAGGCCGGGCTTGTGTCTGCTGTAAAATCCTCTTCGAATTACAGTCCTCACAGCGGCATGGATGTGACGGAGCTGCGTTATACCGATTATGCTTCCAATCCTCAGGCCCTTTTCGTGATGCAGGTGGATCTGTCCGATCCTACTATCAGCATGACCAATACCGTTCCCGGCGATGCCGCAAACGGCTTTACCGAAGGCCGCGAGAGGCTGACCGCCCAGTTCAAGCGTATCGACGCCCCGGGTCACATGGTTATAGGTGGAATCAATACAGATTTCTTTATAACTGCTGCGGGAGCTACTGCAGGGCAGGCCCAGGGCATTTTCTGGCACAAGGGCATCTGCTTTAAGGATACTTTTAATTCTCAGAAGACCCGTCCCCGCAACTTTGTGTACTGGGACCAGAAGGAGAAGGTGAGTATTGCTGCCAGTGCTGATTACGCATCCATTAAGTCATCTACCAAGCTTGAGGAGGCGTTCAGCGGCGGGCAGTATCTGGTCAAGGACGGTTTGCTCTCAACTATTACAGAGGATAGTGTGTACGGTGTGCATCCGCGTACTATGATTGGGGTGGGGCGGAACCGTTCTCATGTGACTCTGGTGGTGCTCGACGGTCGCAACCAGACGTTGGCTGTGGGTATGAATTACCCTGATATGCAGAGGATAATGCTGGCTCTCGGCAATATTGTGGCTATCAATCTTGACGGCGGCGGCTCTTCCACTTTCGTGGTGCGGGATACCCGTGCCAGCGCTTCCGGATTTGGCGCCAAGGCGACTTTCCTTGTGAAGAATATGCCTTCAGACGGCTCCGAGAGGGCCATCGGTCCCGGCCTCGCCATCCTCGCCTCCGATTAGTCCCGGGTTTTTTCTCCGCTTCAGGGGCCCACGCAGTGGGAAGGCGTCCTGCAGTCGGACACCGCTGCCGAGGACCTAACCCTCAGGGGCCTCGAGGAAAACATCAATCCCTGCAAGCCAGACACTTGCAGGGATTGGTTGCCGATGGCGGAGAGAAAGGGATTCGAACCCCCGAAGCAGGTTTTGCCCGCTTAGCGCATTTCGAGTGCGCCGCCATAGACCACTCGGCCATCTCTCCGGGTGCAAAGTTCGTAAATATTTTTTAATTTTGTACACTATGACGATCGGAGATTTGGATTTTGGTCATGAACCCTTGTTTCTTGCCCCTATGGAGGACGTCACGGACATCTCTTTCCGTGTACTATGCAAGGAACAGGGAGCCTCGATGGTATATACCGAATTCGTCCCTTCAGAGGGCCTGATACGCGATGCCGACAAGGCTATAGCCAAGATGCGCACCCTTCCCGAAGAGGCTCCGGTAGGCATACAGATATATGGCCATATACTTGAGAATATGGTAGATGCGGCGCGTATGGCCGACAAGGCCGCGGAGCTTGCGGGCGGGCATGGCGCCGACCTCATCGACATCAACTTCGGCTGCCCGGTGTCCAAAATCGCCGGCCGTGGAGCGGGGAGCGGCATGATGCGCGAGCCCGACAAGATGGTGGCCATCACCAAAGCCGTAGTGGATGCCGTCCAAAAGCCCGTCACCGTCAAGACCCGCCTGGGCTGGGACGACGACAGCAAAATAATAGTCGAACTTGCCGAGCGCCTGCAGGACGCCGGCATCGCAGCACTTACGATACATGGCCGGACCCGTTGCCAACTCTACAGGGGCAAGGCGGACTGGACCCTCATCGGGGAAGTAAAGAACAACCCCCGCATGCATATCCCCATCATTGGCAACGGCGACATTACCGACGGACCCTCCGCACGCGAAGCCTTCGACCGTTACGGAGTGGACGCAATCATGATAGGACGCGCCTCCTTCGGCCACCCGTGGGTGTTCCGCGAGATCCGCCATTACCTCGACACCGACGAAGAGCTCCCGCCGCTGCCGGTGCCCGAACGTGTAGCCCTTGCCAAACGCCATTTCGCGCTCTCGCTGCAGTACAAAGGGGTTCCTCGGGGCATCTACGAGATGCGCCGTCACCTAAGCTGCTACTTCAAGGGGCTGCCCGAATTCAAGTCCACACGCATGAAGCTCGTCACCTCCAACGACCCTCAGGAGATACTCGAAACCCTCGATTACACTGCGTCCCACTGGGCCGATGCCCCCTTGGAATCTTCCAACGTTTATGATATATAGACTGATACTTTCGATACGCAACGCCCGTTACAAGGGCGGCCGCCGCAGCGTCAAAGCTCCGGTACCCACGATATGCGTGGGCAATATCACCGTCGGCGGCACGGGAAAAACCCCGCATTCGGAAATGATCCTGCGCATGCTGCTGTCCGGCGACCGTTGGGGGTCCCGCAGCATAGCCCTGCTGTCCCGGGGCTACAAGCGGCGCAGCAAAGGTTACCAGGAAGTGCCTTTCAATGGCACGGCGGCCTCTTATGGAGACGAGCCGCTTCAGATCAAGCGCAAATTCCCGCCGGTGACTGTGGCTGTGTGCAAGGACAGGGTGGCCGCCTGCGATACTCTGGCAGGACAAGGCGCAGAGCTTATCCTGCTTGACGACGCCTTCCAGTACCACCGCCTGAAAGCGGACCTGAATATCGTTCTGAGCCCGTACGGACGTCCGGTGACTGAGGACTCGCTTCTTCCGACAGGCCGCCTGCGGGACCTTCCGTCACGCCTGTACGAAGCTGATATAGTTATAGTTACCAAGTGTCCGTATGCCCTGGACGAATACGAAAAGTGCGGGATGGCCAAGACCCTGGGCTTCGAGTCATACGATCCGGCTACCTGCGTTGCCAGCCACAAAGGGCGCAGCCAGCTGCTGCTCTTTACCGGCATCAATTATGAACGCCCTGTGCCTGTATTCGAAGAGGGGGACAGCCGCTACACCTACTCTCAGAAGCTGGTGCTCTTCAGCGGAATTGCCGACGACGCACATCTGCGTAGTTATCTCTCCGATACCTACAAGATAGTAGAGCATCTGCATTTCCCTGACCATCACGCCTATACGCGTTCCGACCTCAGGGCTCTCCGCAGAGCCATGCGCCGCAACCCTACGGCTGCGTTCGCCACCACCGAGAAAGACGCACAGCGCTTGCGTGACCTGTCCAAGATGCCGCAGGAACTCAAATCCAGACTATTCTATTTCCCTATAAACGTAGATTTCTTCTCCGACGAGGAGAGAAACATTTTTGCTGACAAACTATCCTCATTATGACGCTGAAACATACACTTTTGCTTTGCGCCTTCGCTGCCGCCGGCCTGAGCGCCGCCGCGCAGGAGCCGCAGACCGCCCTTGCCGACTGGCAGGCTCCCGAGATTGTAGAGATCAACCGCCTCCCCATGCATGCCAGCATGCAGCAGGAGAGCCCTTCCATGAGCCTGGACGGAGTATGGAAGTTCCGTTGGTTCGACAACTTTACTGACCGCGAATGCGGCTTTGAAGCCGTCAAATTCGATGATTCTGCATGGGCCGGCATGCCCGTTCCCGGCATCTGGGAACTGAACGGGTACGGCGATCCTATCTACGTCAACCATCCTTACCCCTGGCAGGGACATTTTGAGAACAATCCTCCTTATGTGCCCACCGAGCACAACCACGTGGGGCAGTACCGCCGTCATTTCACCCTCACCAAGGATCAGAAACGTTCGCAGGTGATCCTTCGCATAGGCAGTGCCACTTCGAACGTGCGCGTGTGGGTCAACGGAAAGATGGTAGGCTACAGCGAAGACAGCAAGCTGGAGGCAGCTTTTGATATCAGCCGCTTCGTCAAGAAGGGCGACAACCTCGTAGCGCTGGAGATAATGCGCTGGTGCGACGGCACTTACCTTGAGTGTCAGGACTTCTGGCGCCTGTGCGGGATAGCCCGCGGAGTGAAACTCGATTTCCGTCCCGTCAAGGCGGCGATAGTGGATATCCGCGCCCGTGCCGACATGCACGGCAACTTTGATTTTGATGTGACCACAGGGCCCGGTGCCGACCAGCTGCGTTACGAGCTTACCGCTCCCGACGGCACCCGTACTGTGCAGACAGAGAAGGTGTACGGCGACGGAGCATGCTGGAAAGGCAAGCTCGAGGCCCCCAAGCTCTGGAGCGCCGAGGCCCCCAATCTCTACAAGCTCAGGGTGACGACTCTGAGCCGCGGCAAGGCTGTGGAGAGCGCCAGCATCAATGTAGGCTTCCGCAGCGTGGAAATCAAGAACTCCCAGCTGCTGGTCAACGGCCAGCCGGTGCTGATCAAGGGCGTCAACCGCCACGAGATGAGCCCGGACGGAGCGTACTGCGTGACGCACGAAGAGATGCTGCGTGATGTGCGCGTGATGAAGGAATTGAATATCAACACTGTACGTACATGCCACTATCCCAACGATCCCTTCTGGTATGAGCTCTGCGACCGCTATGGCCTGTATGTAATCGACGAGGCCAATATAGAGTCGCACGGAATGGGCTACGGCGAGAAGACGCTTGCCAAGCGTGACGACTACGCCTATGCGCACATGCAGCGTATGCAACGTATGGTACAGCGCGACCTCAATCACCCCAGCATCATAGTGTGGAGCCTCGGCAATGAGGCAGGCGACGGTCCCAATTTCGAAAAGACCTACGCTTGGACCAAATCCTTCGACAAGACTCGTCCGGTGCAGTACGAGAGGGCGGTGCTGAACGACCATACCGATATCTACTGCCCTATGTACGCCAACTACGAGCGCTGCGAAAATTATAGTTCCAACAATCCTCCCAAACCGCTGATCCAGTGCGAGTATGCTCATGCCATGGGCAATTCGCTCGGAGGCTTTGCCGAGTACTGGGACCTTGTGCGCCGCTATCCTTCGTTCCAGGGCGGCTGCATCTGGGACTTTGAGGACCAGGCCCTCCGCTGGCCTTACGACCCTGAGCAGGGCAAGGTGAGCGCCATTAACGGAGCAGGCTCCAAACTCGATGCTGAAGGTAAGCCTTCTTGGATATATGTGTTCGGAGGCGACTTCAATACCTACGACTTCTCCAACGAATCCTTCAACTGCAACGGCATAGTGTCTGCTGACAGGGTGCCCCATCCGGGTGCCGAGGAGGTCCGCTACCAGTACAGGAGCATTCTTTGCTCCGCAACGCTTGATGACGTCAAAGATGGCTTCGTCAATGTGTTCAACGAGAACTTCTTCATTGACCTGAGCCGCTATCGTCTTGAGTGGCAGCTGGTTCAGGATGGCAATGCAATACGCGGCGGCGGCCTGGACATGCCGGCGGTGGCGCCCCAGACCATGGACCGTATTCAGCTGACAGGTCTATCGCTTCCTGAGACCGAAGGTCACGATGTGTCGCTTTGGTTGGATTTCTACCTCAGACGCGACGACGGACTGCTAAAGCGCGGGGCCAAGGTAGCTTCTGACCAGATTGAGCTGAGCCGCTCTTTGGTGTGCGAGCCTGTGGCCCTTGAAGAGGGCGCTGCGCTTCAAATGCAGGAGAGCGAGGCTGCCTGGACGGTGTCCGGGGCCGGCTGGTCGGCTTCGTGGAGCAAGGACAATGGCGCCCTGTGCTCATATATCGCCAATAGGCGCGAACATATCAGCATACCGCTCATGCCTTGCTTTGGCAGGGCTGTCACTGAGAACGACCTGGGAGCCAAGCTCCAGAAGAAGATGGCGCCATGGCTGTATCCCGAATTCAGCGCCCGTGACTTCAGCGTCAAGCAGGTCGGCGACAGCTTTGTGGTGAGCGTGAAATACCCTCTGGAGTACGCTACAGTGCAGATGCTTTGGATTGCCCGTCCCGGCGGACTGCTTAGCTTGACAATGGATCTCAAGGACAACGGTCGTCTGGCTGAAGCTCCCGACCTCTTCCGTGTGGGAGTCGAGTTTGCAATGCCCGGCGAATTCTCCACCGTCGATTTCTATGGCGAAGGTCCCTTCGACACTTACTGCGACCGCCGCAGCGCCGCCCGTCTGGGCAATTGGACCCAGGATGTGACTGAGCGTTACGATTTTGGTGCCGCACGCCCTCAGGAGCACGGCACTAATGTGGGAATAAAGAGCTACAAGCTTCTGGCTCCGGACGGCAAGGGATTGCAGATTACTTCTCCGATGGAATTCTCGGCCTCAGCCCTGCCGTTTACACGTCAGACGCTTGACCTGACGGTGGGAGAGTGGCGTCACAGCCGTGAGCTGCTGCCCCTGTTGCACAAAGAAAACAGGTCGCGCGGGCTTACTGCCGTCAACTGCGACCTGTATCAGATGGGTCTTGGCTGCGTGAATTCATGGGGCGCGATACCTCGCGACGAGTACATGATTCATCCGGCAGAGTACAGCTTTACGCTGACACTCTCACCGGCTGCAGAAGCTAGACCGTAAGTATCTCTTTTTCCTTGGCTGCGACGATTTCGTCCACCAGCTTGACTTTCTTGTCGGTGAGCTTCTGGACTTCGTCTTCGGCTTCTTTTTCGATGTCTTCAGAAAGGCCCTCATTTTTCTGGGCCTTCTTGAGGATGTCGAAGGCGTCGCGGCGGGCGTTGCGCACCACCACCTTGGTCTGTTCGCCTGTAGCCTTGGCCTTCTTTATTAAGTCTTTGCGGCGTTCCTCGGTGAGGGCAGGCACCACGCAGCGGATTATCTCGCCGTTGTTCTGGGGTGTGAATCCAAGGTTGGCATCCATGATGGCTTTCTCTATCTTGGGGATCATGTTCTTCTCCCAAGGCTGCAGGGCAAGAGTCTTGGCATCGGGAGCCGATATAGAACATACCTGATGAATAGGGGTTGGAGAACCATAGTACTCAACCATCAAGCCATTGAAAATAGCCGGGTTAGCCTTACCCACACGATAGGTCTTGAGGTCTTCCTCAAGGAAATTAAGAGCATCTACCATCTTGGCCTCTGCTCCGTTCACAATCTCTTTTGCTCTGTCGTTCAACATATTATTCTGCTTTTACTATTGTTCCGATAGGCTCCCCCTGCAACAGACGGGCCAAGTTGCCTTGGCGGGTGACGTCGAATACCACTATGGGTACGGGGCCCTGCTCACACAGGGCGTATGCTGTCTGGTCCATCACCTTGAGGTGATCGGCAAGGGCTTTGGTAAAGGTAAGTTCGGTGTAACGCACGGCTGTAGGATCCTTCTCAGGGTCGGCCGTATAAACGCCGTCCACGCGGGTGCCCTTCAGAAGGGCGTCGGCGCCAAGTTCGAGGGCGCGGAGAGCTGCTCCTGAATCTGTTGTAAAGAAGGGATTGCCGGTGCCTCCGGCTATGATGGCCACGCCGCCCTGCTCCAGCACCGCCACTGCATTGTCGCGGGTGTAGTAGCGGGCGAAAGGCTCCATGGGGGTGGCTGTGAACACTTCGGCTTTGACACCCAGGCTCTTGATGGCGCCTGCCAGGGCCAGTGAATTGATAATGGTGGCGAGCATACCCATGCGGTCGCCCGTCACGCGGTCAATACCTTTCTCAAGACCTTGAAGGCCGCGGAAAAAATTGCCGCCGCCATTTACTATCGCCACCTGATGGCCTGCTTTCACGGCTGATACAATCTCGGTGGCATAGCGGATGAGGCTGGCCGAATCGAGACCTTTGCCGGCATCTCCTCCCAGGCTCTCGCCGCTAAGTTTCAGAAGAACTCTCTTATACATAATTGTTGACTAATGCAGAAAACAAAAGTATCAGAAAATTCTTAAAAATCCAAAAGTCTCTGCGCTTTAAGCACTCGCTATTTTGCGGCAGCTTGGATTACAATCATACGCCCGCCAATGTTAAAAACGTTTGCAAAATCTAACCAGGCCTCTTTTTTCCGCGTATTATTCGGCTCAGCAACAACCGTTAACACACGTTTGTATGCCTTTATAGTCTTTCCGTTTATGTTATAGCTGGTATAATCACCTTCTATTTCAGAAAGATATGCCTGGAAGGATTCGGGGTTTTTACCTCGTTTTAAAAAGTCAACCTTATCATTCACAGACAATATTGTTTTTTCTATACTTCCACCTTCGGCAGGGATTATCAATTTGTAGTGGTTTAGTTCGACAATACCTGTATCCTCTACAACATAGAAATAACCATTTAGGGTAGCATATTCACCGTCCTTAACAGGACACCCCCAGAGCAAAAGCAAAGAGAGCAGCGACAATAGTTTAAAAGTAAGATTTTTCATGTTAATTAGTGTTTATTAGTTGTGTTATTGGTCCGTTTGCAATGTAGTAAAAAAAAGATATAAAAAAAATGGCACTGCCAGGGGCCGTGAGGAATGGTAACAGGCCCTTGGCAGTGCCAAGTACTAATATTAGACGAGCTATTTGGGAAGCTTATCGAAGTCGGCTTGCATGTCTGCGGCGCGGAGCAGAATCTGCACCGATGACAGGGAGCAATTGACCCAGAATGTGCGGTTGCGGTTCTTGGCAGCATCACGCCATTCCCATGTGGTGGGAGTGAAGCCGCTGATGGGGCTCTGCATGCGTGTGATGTTGTCGATCATGGCCTTGGCCTTGGCGAGGGCGAGAAGGTCGCCCGTCTCCTCGTACCAGTCGAGCCAGGCATTGGCCACATTGCAAGCGCTGTTGTCAACAGGCATCTCATAGTGATACTGTTCGTGCACGCAGGGGGCGAGCCGCTTGTAGAAACCGTCAGCGGTCTTCTCGTGGTAGGCCCAGTGAGCGAACTGGTCTTCACTCAGGCGGATAAGGTCGGCCGCATTGCGCAGGTCTTCGGCGCTGGGTGAGCCCTTGGTCAGCAGATATGAGGCGTAAGGAGCTGCTGTACAATTGGTAAGATTCTGGTAGAGCTGGAGATCCTTTACGTTCACGTCTTCGAACTGGCCAGTCATGTTGAAAGTCTTGATAGCCACCTTGTCCATCCACTGTTCGCCTTTGGCGCGAGGAGCGGTGAATTCTCCATATCCATATCCTTCAAGACGCTTGAAATACCTGAGGAGGGGATGCAGCATTGCGCTTACTTCGTTTACCGGCTCGCCGGTCACGAAGTCCACCTTGATAGGCAACGAGCCGTCGCTGTGCTGGAGTTTGACGTATGTGCGACCTATGTTGACAGCCCTCTCGAGCCACTGCTTTTCGCCGGTGACATCGTACAGGTCAAGGAAGGCCTGTCCTGCGCTGGCCGCCTCCAGGGTCATGGTCTTGCCCTTGTTCCAGTCGCGTTTGGATGCTTCTTTGTCAAGGTAGTAGGTGGGAGGGAAATATGCCAGGGGATCACCTTCGGGGCGGCTCATGTCGACGAGGAACTTGGCTGCGCCGCGAGCCACCTCGAGCGCGTTCTCCCTGCGCTCTGGCAGCAACTTGGCTATCAGGCATTCGACCCTCACGGTAGCACCGATGATCTTGCAGGGATATGTATTGTGAGAATATGCCATGTCGGGCACGTCTGAAGTGCGCCAATGCTGGATCTCAGGCATGGTATGGATGTACAGTGCGCCTTTGATGGCCGCCTCCCTGTAATCGCATGCCGGACCGGCGTATGGTCCCTGGAATGGGAAGTCCTTCAGGAACTTGCGCTCGCCCACCCTTGCAATCGCTTTGCCCTGCTTGTCGAGAGCATCGACGGTCAGAGATACATTGCCTTCCGGCAGTTTGTCCCAGACCGGGCTCAGTGCCGCCTGGGGCGTTGACGCCTTGAAGCTTACCGTCTCTCCTTGTTCGGGGGTGAGGGTGAACAGATACGATGCGGCGCCGTCTGCCGGCTCGAAATGGAAAGCCGGAGCGTACATGAACTTTTTGGCAAAGTTGTTCCACGGCACATCGGTCCTGAAAGGCTGGAGATACTCTTTGTCGGCCTGACGGTTCAGTGCCTGATAACCGCCTGCACATGAGACGCAGACGAGAGCGATAAATAATGGAAGTATTCGTTTCATGCTGCAAAGTAAATCAATATCCTGGATTTTGCACAAGTTTATAGTTAATTTTCATCTCCGTGATGGGAATTGCATACCAATAGTTCTTTGGATATGTAAAGGATCGTGGTGCGACCTCTTTAAGAGGAACTAGTGTGTAGAATGATTCGGCCGAAGAATCTTCGGCGTACACATTCAGCTCCATCGGGGTGTCCTGAAGGTACTTGTGTGCTACCTTCCAGCGGCGATAATTGTCGTAAGAGCGGCCTTCAAGGCACACTTCCGCCGATATTTCAGCATGCAATGCCTCGCGCAGTTTGTCTCCTGAGGGGATGCCCCCGGCCAAGGCCCAGGAGTCACTGAATGACTGCAGGCCAGAACGTGAGCGTACTTTGTCAATGTAGCTCAAGCTCTTGGCATCGAGCGATCCGTTAAGTTCAAAGTATGCCTCAGCATAGTTCAGATAAAGTTCTGCAAGGCGCAGGAACGGAACCCTGAAGTACACCGGTTTGAAGCTGCGGTTGGTCTGGTCGAACTGTGAACTTATGGAAACGAATTTCTGAAAATAGTAGCCCGTGCAGGAATGGTAGAGGGTGCGGCTGCCGCAGTAGCCGTGGTATTCGCCGGCACGGGTACGTATGGTGTTCTTCTCCTTGCCGTTGTAGATAATATTGCCCCTGTCGTACACTATCGATGCGTAGAAACGAGGGTCACGTCCGCGATGCAGGCGGGCTGTGGAGTCGCCGGGCGCTATGGTCAGAAGCTTGTTTGCCGCATATTCGTCCTTGGTCTTGGGGTCTGCCCACAGGGGGAGTCCATCCTCGGTAAGGAAGGTGCATACAGCTTGCATAGTAGGTACGTTCTGAGGCCTGAAGTTGTCCAGGTCGGTGCCTTTGGCTCCATCCCATGCGCGGGGTGTTCCGAGGCGCTGTATGATGTAGTTGAAGTAGCCCTTTGGAGTGTTGGTGCGGTCGTCGTATGCTGAAGACCAGAGATATTCACACTTGCTGCCGTTGTCAGTCATAGGTTGTATGAAGAGCTTGTAGTAGTTGTTGCGGCCGCGTTCCTTGGTAGAAAGACTGCTTCCTGAGGGGTCTTCATAAAGGTGATAGCCCTCTTTCTCAGCAAAGTCGATGGCATCAGTCAAAGCGTCCAGAGCCTTCTTCCACTTATCTTTGTCGTAGGTTTGGCTAATCAGCGGGGTCTCGTCGAAATTGATGAAGTCAGCCAGGTCGGTATTGCCGTTCACCAGAGGGCTGGCGGTATATACCAGTACGCTGGCTTTGATGGCCTTGGCTGCTACGGAAGTGGCGCGTCCTACTTCCTTGTCCTCTCGGTGCGCGGGAAGTCTGGATGCTGCCTCGTCGAACATCTTGCACACGAATTCAGAGCACTCGTCCCATGAAGAGCGCTGCACCAGGATTTTGGATACCTGCTCGTTCATAGATATTTCGTGGTCAACGATCACAATGGGGCCGTAGTGCTCCATGAGCACCCAATGCAGCAGGCCTATGAGGAAATAAGCCTCACCTTTATACACTTCAGCTTTGGCAGGGTCCAGTCCGGGGACTTTGTCAACGTTGTTTATAAAAGTCCAGGCGTTTCGTATGCCCTTATACAGGTCATATTTCATGGCGCCGGGCTGGGTAGCTGTGTCGGTGGACCAGAAACCGTAATAGGTGCTGTTCGAGCTCTCATAGCCATGCAGCATGGCTTTCCAGATAGCCCAGCGGACCGGGTTGCTGTAGAACGATACAGCTTCGCCGCCCAGGAAGAAGTCGGGGTAGGTATGGTATCCCAGGTGGTGAGGGAAGAAGCCGTACACCGAGTTGAGGGTGCGCTCGGCCTGCATTGGCGATGAATATAAGTCCGACACCGTCGCCGTATCTTCCGGCACCACATCCAGGAAGTTGCAGGAAACCGCCATCAGCGGGATCAATGTAAGTGTCAAAAGTATCTTTTTCATTTCAACTCAGATTTAGAAGAACATTTGAAGACCCAGTTGTACGCTCTTGGTAAGAGGGTAGGACACACCTGCTCCATTGGCAAGTTCGGGATCCCACAACTTGAACGGCGACAGAACGAAAAGGTTGGTACCGGTACAATAGATACGGAGCTTTTCCTTCCATGTCCATCCGAGTTCTACGTTCTTGAGACGCAGGAACTTGCCGTCCCTGAGCCAGAAACTGGACGCCGGGATGTTGTTGGGGTTGTATTCCCAGTCGAGGCGCGGGTAGATTGCATTGGGGTCGGGATTGTCCTCGCTCCAGTGGTTGTCGGCAACCCACTTGAACATGTTGAGGCCTCGGTGAGTCTTGTTCACGAAGGGGTGCACGGCGTCGGACATGAGGATGGACACCCTGTCCCTTCCGTTGAAGAAGAAGGAGAAGTCGAAACTCTTGTACTTCATGGTGGCTCCGAAGCCATAGTTAATTTCAGGAACTGTGGGCAGACCGATGTAGGTTGCGTCATTGTCGTCAATCACATTGTCGTCGTTCATGTCCTTGTACTTAATGTCCCCAGGCTTATAGTTGGTGCTGAAAGTCTGCTTAGGCGAGTTGTCAATGTCTTCCTGATCTTTGAACAGGCCCAGGGCAATCAGGCCGTATGGAGCGTGGACCGACTGTCCTATCTTGGACTGGTAGGGGTAGGGCTGGATTTCAGGCTCGTCGTAGTCGGTTATCTCGTTATGTGCATAAGTGAATGTAGCTCTGGCGCTTATGGAAAAGTCGGGGTTGAAGATGCGCTTGTACTCTGCACTCATATCCAAGCCGCGGTTGTGCACGGCGCCCAAGTTGCCCATAGGTGAGACGCCGGCCAGGCCGGACGATGCAGGGAGCACCTGACGTGCCATGAAGATACCTGTACGGTTCTCGTCAAACAGGTCAAGGATGAACTTAAAACGCTGCTTTATGCCGAGTTCCAGACCGATGTCGTGCTTGCGGCTGACCTCCCAAGTGGCGTCTTCGTTGCCCCAAAGATTCACCACATTTCCTCTCTCGGAGTAGAATCCGTCGCTGCCGGCACCCTGCATGAATCCGCTGTTGACATTCATAGCCACGGAGGAAATGTAAGGGAAGCGCGATGACAGGTAGTCGTTACCTGACAGACCGTAGGAATAACGAATCTTAAGCAGGTCCACGGTGCTGCGAAGATTGTCCCAGAAAGGCTCTCCGGAAACTATCCAACCTGCAGCCATAGAGGGGAAGAAGCCCCAGCGGTGTCCACGCATGAAGTTCTCGGAGCCGTTGTAACCGAAGTTGCCTTCAAGCACGTAACGGTCTAGCAAGGTGTATGACAGGCGCCCGGCAAATCCTTGCTCGCGCCTGGGCAGGCGGGCATTGTAGCTGGATGCTTGATTGTCAACATGTTCCTTCTGGTGATATAGCAGCACGGCGTTGACTGCGTGAGGCCCGAATGTCCTGGAATACTCCAGATTGGTCTGGAGGTTCAGCTCGCGGTAGCCGCTGGACGAAGTGCCTGAGGTAATGTATTTTGATCCTTCCGACCCGAGCTGTGATAGATGATAGGTCTTCTCTCCGCTCACGGGATCGGAGTCAATGCCTTGAAGGCGGTAAAGCCAGGGCGCTTTGTTGAAAGATAACGTGGCTGCAGTATATGCGTAGAACGAAGCCTGTCCCCAAAGTTTGAGCCCGGGGGTTATGAAATCGAGGTTCTGGTCCAGGCGGACAGATGTCGTAGTGTTCTCCGTAAACTGCTTGCGGTAGCCTTCCGACAGGTCCATGTAGGGATTGGTCCAGGAAATGGTGCCGTCCCATTCGTCAGTGCCGCCGAAAACCACGTAGTCGGCATCGGGAAGCCAGCTGTTGGGGTAAGTGGGGGACACGTTGACGGGGTTGGCGTACAGCGCTGCGGCAAAATAATGCTGAGTGCTGTAGTATGGCATGTCTTTGTAGAACAGTATGGACGTCATCTTGATGGATGCCGTAGTGCTGTTGGTAAGCTTGGCGGTAACGTTGCTTTGGAATGAGAACTTGCGGGCGCTCAACCCAGTGTCAAACGATACTTCCGGTGAGTTTTTGATCATACCGTTCTGGTTGGAGAACATGGCGCTCAGAAAATAGTTGACGCGGTTGCCACCGCCGCGGATATTCACGTCGGCGCTCTGCGCGGTGGCATAATTGCGGAAAATCATGTCATACCAGTTCACCATGGGATATTCATAGCTGTTGACGCCAGCCTTGGCTGCTTCTATTTTGTCCGGCAGGTAGTAGTCGCCTCCTCCCCGGGTGCGCAGAGCCTCGTTGTAGTTCTGCATGTATGTGAGCCCATCTGCTATTTCGGCTACTTTTGTGAATGTGTTGACCGTGGAGTTGAAGTGCACGTTAATTGACATCTTGTCCGACGTGCGTCCGCTCTTGGTGGTGATAATCATTACTCCGTTGGCTCCCCGGGAACCATACAGGGCCGTGGCGGCTGCATCTTTAAGCACGGCGAAAGATTCTATTGACTCGGGAGAAATGCCGTCCAGTACTCCCACGCCCACTTCAATGCCGTCAAGAATGTAGAGAGGCTTGCTGTTGGGGCCGAAAGTCGATATACCGCGGATCCAGAAATTGGCTCCGTCCGATCCGGGCTCGCCTGACGACTGCGTGGAAATGACGCCCGCGAGGTTGCCGGCGAACGACTGTGACAGGGTCGGGGTGTGAAGAGACTTGAGTTGCTCGGGATTGATGCTTTCCACGGAAGTCACAATCGATTCCCGCTTCTGGGTGGTGCCGAAAGCCACTACCACAGCCTCGCTTAGGGCTGTGGAAGACTCATCCAGGAACACCATGCGGAAGTAGTTGTCGTTCTCGCTTGTCTTGACAACTTTGTCGAGATAGCCGAGCATGGAAAAGGTAATCTCTTTTGTGTCTCCGGGAACGGTGAGGGTGTAGCGGCCGTCAAGGTCGGTGAGCGTACCGTTTGATGTGTCTTTAACGTACACGGTCACGCCTGCCAGCGGAGTACGGTCTGTGGTGGATACCACCGTGCCGGAAAACGTGCGTTTGGGCGCGGCCGGGACATCGTTTTTCTTCTGCTCTTCGGGCTTTGCGCGCAAGAGGACTATGTGCTTGTCTTCTATGCGTGCCGTCAGCTGCTGGGGTGCGAGCATACGGGAGAGAAGCGCAAGTATGTCTTCGCCTTTGGCTTCTTCTGTGACCTTGCGGTCAAGGTCGATCTCCGCAGAACGGTAAGCAAAGGTAAATCCGCTTTGTTTTTCGAGATCCTGAAGGACTGTGCGCAGGGGGGTGTTCTGCCAGCGTCCTGTGATTTTCCGCTCCTGGCCCAGGGATGTCAGCGGAATGCAGACGAGCAGCAGAAGCAGGACGAGTGTCTTGACTATTTTGTGCATATCAGAATTACGTTTTCCTCGTCAATGATGCGGAGCTCGCAGTCGGCGAGGAAGGATAATATTGTGAATATTTTTTCTTTAGGTTCGTTGTTGATTTTCAGCGTGATGCGACTGCTCAGGTCAATGTCGCCCACGGTACTTACTTTAACGCGGTAACGGTGCTCCAGGTTTTCTATTACCTTGCTCAGGGGACAGTCTTCCAGAGAGAGGTGCGGACGTATCCAACTTACAAAGTCGCCTGTATCTACGTTTCGCACCGAGGTTTTGCCGAGCATGCGGTCATAGCTCAGCTGCTCTCCCGGAGAGAGGGTGAAGCCGCCGAGGCTCTCTCCGCTGACATTGACTGACCCGGACACAAGCGTCACCAGGTCCTGGTCGTACAGAGGCGTGTGCCGTACCGCGAAGCGCGTGCCTAGCACTTTGACTGCAAAATCTCCAGCTTTGACAGTAAAAGGCCTTCCGTCTTTTGTTACATCGAAGTAGGCTTCACCGTCCAGTTTGACTTCCCTTATGGCGGCATTTTCGAAATCGCTGTCATAGGACAGCGTGCTCCCTATGTTGAGCCATACAGAGGTGCCGTCGGGCAGTGTGAATTCGCCCTTGGATGTGCTTGAGGATACGAGACATACGGAAGATGCCGCGGCGTCAGGCTGGCTCTGCCTTATGCTATGGCTCAGGGAGAATAGCCCGGCGATGAGAGCAAGTGATACAAGCCCGGCTGCTATGTATGCCCAGGTACGGGGGCGGGAGCGCTTGCGCTCCTGCTCTATATGGCGGTGGATAAGACTCAGCTTTCGCCGCCGGTCGAGGGTGGAGTCGCTTATGTCACGGGCGGCCAGTGCTTCCCATTCGCTGTACAGGGCATCTTCCTTGGCCTGCTGGTCCTCAGGAGAGCTGAGCCAGCTGCCGAAGGCGTCCCTTACTTCATCTGTGAAGCTGCCGGACATGTAGCGGCTTATTATATCTTTTTTCTTGCCCATAATATTGTGATAAGACTACGGTTCAAAGCAATGTCCCCAGTGACTTGAGTTGGGAAAGTGCTTTGGACATGTGGTATTCTACGGTTTTGACCGACAGCCCGGTCTTGGCTGCAATCTCCTGGTAGTTCATGCCCATTCTTCGGTGCATCAGAAACACTTTCTTGCGCTGTTCGGGCATTGCTGCAACAGTCAGGTTAGCCAGCGACAGGACATCTCGCAGGTCTTCTTCGCGGGCCAGATCCCCGCCGAGCAGTTCCGGAAGGTCTTCCGGTTGTATATTCTGCTCGTGGGGGATCACATGTCCGCGTGCGTAGTAATCGTAGATGGAATGTTTGACAATAGTGAAGAGGAACGATTTGAAAGACATGACGCCCCTGAGCGACCGCCGCCTCTGCCATATGCGCAGGAAAACCTCCTGGCAAATGTCTTCCGAGAGCGATTTGTCTTTGAGCAGGGCGCAGGCGAAAGCCTCTACGAGCGGGGCATATTTTAGGTAGAAGTAATCGAATACTTCGTACGATCCGCCCGAGAGACGTTGGATGTATTCCGCTTCCTGATTGCCGTTCATGCCTACTTAAAAGTCACAAAATCAGCGGTGATAGCTCCTTGAACGCCGATGATATTGTCCATGCTTGCTTTAGTTCCGAGAACCTTTGCGTCGGCGGTTACGGTCTCAGGCTTGTCGGAAGTGCCCAGAGCAATGCTTCCCGCGCGTATAGCGCCGAGGAATGCTCCGGCAGTGCAGGGCGCATCTGCCTCAATGGCGCAGGATAGAGTGTCACCTGACCATACTTTGGCGTATTGGGATCCGCCGCACATTCCGCCCACGCGTATGACATCTGAAGAATATATATTGATGGGGCCTTTGCTCACGTTGCCGTTGAGATTGCATACTGTGTAGCCTATGAGTCCGCCGATCTCGCTGATATACACTCCGTCAGCCTTGGCATTGCTGATCTTGACTTCACCTTCGTTGGTGCTGTTGTTGAGCTCACCGAAGAGGTCGCCGCACAGGCCTCCTACCATCATGTAGCATGCTGCTTCTGACGCCACGGTGCCGGTGTTGCGGCAGTTGTCCATGACATGTCCAGAGTTGCCGTTGCGCGAACCGAGCACACCGCCCAGGAATGATGCGCCCTTGGCATTATGCCATGCGTTCTTGAAAGTGATGTTTCCGGTATTCGTACAGTCGCTGATGGTGTATTTGTGAGTGTGATGGTGTCCAATTACGCCGCCGCAGCGTGTCTGCTGCGAGCAGTTGCCGTTCTGGACAGGGCAGTTGGCGTCGAATACTATGGCTTTGGCATTGGAGCATCCGGTCACGTTGCCGGCATTTTGGAATCCAACTACTCCTCCGGAACGTGTCCAGCGGGCGGTGGACTTGAAACTGATGGGGACAGGCATCTCGCCTTCGGCGTTGACACAGTCCTTCATCGGCATGTTGCAGTAACCCACAACGCCGCCGAGATTGGCTCCGGTGGAGTTGGCTGCGGGCTGATACACGTCAACATCGACTTTGCCGGTATTGCGGCAGCCGGATACCATGTACTCTTCCGTGAATACCTTTCCGGCGACACCTCCGGCCACGCCGCCGCACATAATTTCGGCATCGGCACCGGCGCCTCTTTCAAGGCCGCCTGCATTGGCGAATGCGCCTTTAAGCGTAATGGTTCCTGAATTGCTGCAGTCGGTCAGGCTGTATGCCACATATCCTGCCACACCTCCCACGGAGGGCCGTGTACAGGCAGCTTCAATATTGTCGGGAACAATGTAGCTTACGTCGCCGTTGTTGATGCATTCTTCTACATTGCCCTCGAAGTATCCGACCACGCCGCCGACGTTGCCATATGTGCCGGTGTTGCCGACACCGATGGAGAAGCTCACTGCTCCTGTGTTGGTGCAGCCCTTGATGGTTCCGTTGTTCAAGGGATCCTTATCCTTGAATGCGGTAGCTTTGCTGGTGCCCAGCACGCCGCCCAGGAAAGTCTTGGCTGGAGTCTCCGAGTAGCTCAGGGTAATTGGCGCTGTGTTGTGGCAGTCGGATATGCGCACCTCGCCGGGAGTGGCTTCGCCGGCAAAGTAACCGGCCACGCCGCCGATCACATGTTCGCTGCCAGCGGCCACCATCTTGAGTGTGATTGCACCTGCGTTTGTACATCCGCTGATGCTGCCCTCGAGGAAGCCTACTATCGCTCCGAGACGTGCAGTTTCGGCAAACGAGTCTTCACGGCTGATGGGCGCCTTGTTGGTGCAGCCGCTGATTGTCCCTCCGGGGAGCAAGTGGCCTGCAATCAGGGCTATGTCTCCTTTGTCGTCGGCGTTGAGCGAGCAGCTTTCATCGATCGTGAGGTTTTTGATGTTGCCGGAAACCTCTGTGAAGAGGGGGGCCGTGGCTGTCCAGTTGCGTATGTTCTTTCCTGCGCCGTCAAAAGTGCCTGCGAATCCGGCAGCCGGGGTGAGGTTTACTCCTCCCAAGTCGATATCGGCGCCGAGCTTCACCATGTCGCTCTCACCGCAGGAAGCAGCGTATTCACCCAGCCATGTTGCGAAGAGCCTTGCGTCGCTGATGGTCAGGGGATAAGTGATCTTCAGCTCTTCGGTGGTTACCGACACCTCGTCGGACCATTCGGACTTGACCGATCCCGCGATGGCTTGTACACGGACTTTATACTCCGTGGCATAATCAAGGCCTGAGACAGTACATGTAAGCCCGCTGGTTTTGGGAGCCGATGTGAAGGATGCCTCGCTGGCTTTGCGGTAATCTACCTGGTATTCCTTGGCGTCTTTGACCGACTCCCAGGACACGGTGACTGTGGCTGCGGAGGCAGTTGCTTTGGCTATCGGTTTGTCCAGGCTGGTGATAGTTTCTTTTTCGGGCTCGGGGCCCGGTTTCGGGGTGGGTTCTTTCTCACATGCAGCCAGTAAGGTCAGCATGCAGAAAGCTGCCAGAACGATGTGTTTATTCATAATAGATATAAAATTGGTTATTATGGTCTTAATATTAAAGACTCATAATAACCAATTTTACCCTAGTGCTTTCCGCCCTTAAAATACCCAGCCTAAGGTCACGGCTACTTGGTTGAAGGGTTTGGAGAGCTTGATTTCTTTCTGTGATGCTCTTTCAAATGCGAGGTTGACGTTGACTGCAGCGCGGAAGTGCTCGCCGAACTGAACACCTATGCGAGGCTGAGCCACACCCAATACATACTGGCGGGACATAGCGCTCTCCCTACTTTTGTACATACCGTAACCGGCACCGATGCCAGCACCTATGAAAGGACGTACGTCAGAGTCCGGCAGCAGATTCCAGTCGGCCACGATAAGTGCTTCTCCCTGATGGAATAACGCCGGCTTCTGGGCACCTGCAGAATCGTAAGTTCCGGTACTGAAGGCATAGTTGAGCCTGGCGCCAAGGTCGAAGCTGTCAGACAGACCGTAGCGGTATTCAAAATATGCTCTTGGGCCTATTTTACGGCTAACTTCCTGGTTGTTGAGAAAATTGATGCCGGCGCCAAGGCCGAGCTCGAAGTTGTGTGATCCTTTTTCCTGTGCCGACATCCCAAGGGAAGCCAGCAAAATCATAGTAGTAAGAATAATCTTTTTCATATCATAAAAATATTGCAAACAAAGATAATCAATTATCTTTTATCTTTGCATTTGAGATGGAAGTCCGTGAGAAAATAGAGTTGCTGCCCCATAGTCCCGGAGTGTACCGTTACTACGACACTCAGGGCACGGTTATTTATGTGGGCAAGGCAAAGGACCTGTATAAGCGTGTCCACCAGTATTTTGTGGATCCCGACAGGCTCAATGTCAAGACCCGTATCCTGGTGAGCCGTATAGCCGATGTGCAATATTCAGTGGTGGGCAGCGAGGCCGATGCTCTGCTGTTGGAAAACAATCTGATCAAGCAGTACAAGCCCCGCTACAACATACTCCTCAAGGACTCCAAGACTTATCCATGGATCTGCGTCACCTCGGAGCCTTTCCCGAGGGTGTACCTTACGCGCAGGGTCGAGAAGAATGGTTCCAGGTACTTCGGCCCCTACAGTTCGGTACTGCATGCCAGAAGCCTGCTGGAGTTCTTCAGCCGCAACTGGCCGCTCCGCAGTTGCCGTCTCAAGATTGACTCCGATTCCATCCTGAGGGGCAAATACCGCCCTTGCCTCGATTATCACATAGGCCGCTGCAGGGGCTGCTGCATAGGCAAGATCTCTGAGCAGGAGTACGACTCCTGGATCGAAGAGATAGTGCATCTGCTTAAAGGAGGTGTGAGCGAGATTATCGGAAAGTATAAAACAGCGATGCTGGAAGCCTCTGAGGCGCTTGATTTCGAGACGGCCCAGTTCTGCAAGCAGCGCATCGAAGCCCTCCAGAAGCATTATGCCAAGTCCATCATCACTTCCGCGGGAGAGCGTGACCTGGATGTGTTCTCTCTGGTTTTCGACGGTGCCGATGCCTTCGGCAACTTCCTGAGAGTCAGGGGAGGAGCCATCATCCAGAGTCTCAACCTGGGCTTCAAGATGCAGATCGAAGAGGAGCAGGCGTCGGTGCTCAGCAGCTTCATAGCGGAGATAGAAGCCAAGTTCGGAGAGCTCGCGCGTGAAATAGTGGTGCCGTTCCTTCCCGACGTAGAACTGGACTCGGTCAGCTTCACCATCCCCGCTCGCGGCGACAAGCTCTCGCTGCTCGAACTCAGCGCCAAGAACGCAAAAGAGTTCCATTTCAATACCTTGAAGCAACGTGAGCACACCGACCCTGACGCTTTCCGGCAAGGCGTGATGGAGGAGCTGCGCAAGGCGCTGGGCATGAAGGAGTTGCCACGCCATATAGAGTGCTTTGACAATTCCAACCTTCAGGGGACCAATCCTGTGGCGTCGTGCGTCGTGTTCCGCGATGCCGAGCCCAGCAAGAAGGATTACCGGCGTTTTAAGGTCAAGACTGTCATTGGCGCCAATGACTACGCCTCCATGAAGGAAATCGTTAACCGGCGCTATTCCCGCATGCTTGACGAGGCTCCCGAAGATCTGCCGCAACTGGTGGTGATAGACGGTGGTGCAGGGCAGCTCAATTTCGCATGGCAGGCCATCTGCGAGCTTGGGATACAGGACAAGATGACCGTAGTAGGCCTGGCCAAGCGGCTGGAAGAAGTGATCAGGGTAGGGGACCCTTATCCTCTGTTCCTGGACCGCAACTCGCAGGCCCTGAAACTGCTTCAGCGTGCGCGCGACGAGGCTCACCGCTTTGGTATTACCTTCCACCGGCAGCTTCGCAGCAAGGCGGCTGTGCACAGCACTCTGCGCGATATTCCGGGAGTCGGACCCCGCACAGAAGAGCGTCTGCTGCTGCATTTCGGTTCATTGGCAAGGGTGCTTGCCGCCCCGCAGCAGGAAGTCGCCGCCCTGGTGGGACCTAAGCTGGCTGAGCAGATAGCCCTCTCCGGCGGAGGTTGCAAATCTGAATAATTATATTTATCTTTGTCGCCTGCTAGACGTAAAAGTACTAATTAAATAAACCAATATTTTAACTTTTTATGGAATACGAAGAAATCGTAAGCAAGGTTAAGGCCATTATCGTTGACAAACTTGGCATTGAGCCTTCAGAGGTGACCGAAACGGCCAACTTCACCAACGACCTCGGAGCTGATTCTCTCGATACCGTCGAGCTCCTTATGGAATTCGAGAGGGTGTTCGGAATCAAGATTCCTGATGAGGAAACCAGTACCATCGCAACCGTCAAGGATGCCATAGACAAGGTAGCTGAGAAGCTCGCTGCTTAAGCGCGCAACCCAATTGAAAATTCAAGAGGCGTGACCCGCGAGGGACGCGCCTCTTTTTCTTTGGAGTGGGGGGGAATAAAAAAAGACCGGTCATCGACCAGTCTTGAAAAAAAGTGGAGATAGTCGGATTCGAACCGGCGACCCCAACATTGCAAATGTTGTGCTCTACCAACTGAGCTATATCCCCTAAGAGAAAAAAAGTAGGCCCGCGCGGAGTTGAACCGCGGACCTCCACATTATCAGTGTGGCGCTCTAACCAACTGAGCTACGAGCCTATAT
>JAGBNC010000016.1 GCA_017634595.1 Bacteroidales bacterium | reverse complement strand
CTCCGCACGCTGGACCTCCACCACAAAGCGCTGCCCGCTCGCGTCAACACATTCCACGTCCACTCGGACGCCTTTCCCGTTCAGGTTCTGATTCGTGCTTTCCTCGGGAGTGTAGCTCAGTCCGACGATCTTCCGCTCGGGAATCAGGGCCTGAAGAAACAGGAGCATCAGACGTTTGGCGTTGCCGTATTCCTTGAACGACCTCTTGAAAGCATAGTCTAGCAGGATGTCTGCATAGCGGCCTGACGTGCCGCTGTCGAATGTTGATTTGTTTTCCATAATAAGTTTGGTTAGCGTCGGCGGCCCTTCTGCCCAGGCCATCGAACGCAGTTTAATGGGCCTCAAAGGTGCAAACATTTTCCGAAAGAGGCTTTAAGAATCGTAAATAAAACAGAAAGAATCAGCAAAATCTGCAGCACTCAAGCAAGAGATGAAGGAAACGGTCGGGGCGGGATTGATGGAGGCCAGGTTTTGAAATGGACGGCCGGGGCGGGCGCTCAGCCGTGGCTGATTATCAAGGACTTAGGTCACCACCACCCGGCCGGTGTCGGCTGTCCGGGGAGACCGGCCGGAAGAACATGCCTCAGACGGCATCCAGGGCGGATCGTCCCGGCCGTTCATTTCAAAACGTCAGAAGCAAGACGCCGGGAATCACCCAAGGCCCTAGCTTGAAGCATGCGTTCGACTTATTTTTCCAGGAGAACCACGGCCCAGACTTCACAGCCCTCGCCACGGCCTACAAAACCGAGGTGCTCGGTGGTTGTGGCTTTGACGCTTACGCGGTCTGAAGGGATGCCCATTACTGATGCCAGGCACTCGCGCATAGAAGGTACCAAATAGGCGATCTTGGGAGCCTGAAGGGCAATGGTGATATCGGCATTGGCTATAGACCAGCCATGGCTGCGGACAAGTTCCATGACGCGGCGCAGCAGGATTTTGCTGTCTATTCCCTTGAATTCGTCGGAGCTGTCGGGGAAAAGGTGCCCTATGTCGCCGAGTGCGAGGGCTCCGAGCAGGGCGTCGCACAAGGCATGAATAGCCACATCGCCGTCGGAATGGGCCACGAAGCCAACTCCAGAAGGCACCTGTACTCCGCAGAGCCACATCGGCAGCCCCACCCGAAGTTGATGTACGTCGTATCCTTGTCCTATTCTAAACATTGTATTCAATATTATCTGTCAGCGGCGGCTATAGCCGACCTCCTGCTAGTAATCACCCTCAGCTCCGTAAGAGGAAAGAGGCTCGAAGCGGCTGCACCCAACCTGCCGCCGCCGCTGACAGGTTCAATAATTACACTATCCCGGAGAAGCCGAGGAAAGCCATAGCCATGATACCTACGGTAATGAGGGCAATGGGCAGTCCTTTGAAAGACTTGGGTACATCGTTCATAGCCAACTGCTCACGCATGCCGGCGAAGAGCACCATGGCAAGCCCGTAGCCAAGCGAAGTAGCCAGAGCATACACTGTAGCCTCGCCGAGGTTGAGCATGTGGGCGGCATCTCCGAAGGTAAATTCTTTGGTCACCACGTTCAGGGCCACGCCAAGCACGGCACAGTTGGTGGTAATCAAGGGCAGGAAAATACCCAGGGCCTGGTAGAGCGAAGGACTGATCTTCTTGAGCACAATCTCCACTATCTGCACCAACGCAGCAATCACCAGAATGAAGGCGATAGTCTGCAGGAAAGTCAGCCCCAGCGGCACCAGAAAGTATTTATTGATAAGGTAAGTAACAACAGTGGCAAGAGTGATCACGAAGCACACTGCCCCCGACATACCGGTAGCCGTAGAGAGCTTGTTGGACACTCCAAGGAAGGGGCAAACGCCCAGGAACTGCGCCAGGACGATGTTGTTGACGAAAATCGCCGAAACGATAATAAGCAGATACTCAGTCATAACTACCTCTTAGCCAATTTGTTGAACAAAACCATCAGATATCCGAGCACCAGGAATGCGCCCGGGGCCATGACAAAGGCAAGGATGCCGTCGCCGGAGATAAACTTCCAGCCGAAGAGCGAACCGCTGCCGAGAATCTCGCGCACGATGCCGATAACGGTAAGCGACAGCGTGAAGCCGAGGCCGATACCAATACCGTCCAGCGCGGAATCGCCGACACTGTTCTTGCAGGCAAAAGCTTCCGCCCTGCCAAGCACGATGCAGTTCACCACGATAAGCGGGATGAAAAGGCCCAGAGTCTCATACACCTGAGGCACAAAGGCCTGCATGAGCAGCTGCAGCACGGTCACGAAGGTTGCAATCACCACGATATACACCGGGATATGCACCTTGTCGGGCACTACAGGAGCTATGAGGGAAATGACTATATTGCTGAGAATCAGCACGAACATAGTAGCAAGGCCCATTTCGAGGCCGTTCATGGCCGACGTTGTGGTGGCCAGCGTGGGACACATGCCGAGCACCAGCACGAATGTAGGGTTCTCCTTGAGAAGCCCCTTGGTAATCAATCCGAACTTACTCATTCTCCCTCAACTTTAAATAAACATTGTAAGCATTGGCAATCGCGGCCGAATATGCCCTGGAAGTGATTGTAGATGCGGTAATGGCATCGACATCGCCTCCGTCCTTGGTGACGGCAAGCCGTTTGGCCGCGGGATCCCAGCCCTTGAACTGGTCGATGAAAGAAGCCTCGGTCTGGCATTTGGCACCCAGACCAGGAGTCTCGCTGTGAGAGAGCACCACCGTATTGCAGATAATTCCGTCCTCGCCAATGCCGACCATCAGCGAAAGAGGGCCTCCGAAGCCGCCCACAGTGGAAATCACGGCGTAACCGGCACCGGGTACACGGTAGTAGTTGAACATATTGCCGTCCACCTCGACAGTCTCGGCTGAGGGCTGCCCCTCGAAAGCAGGAAGCACGCGGGCAATGGAGGCATTGGTCTTGGCAATCTCAGCATCCTTGATGGGGCCGCTGGTTACTGCATACACGCAGCCCAGCACGGCCGAGCACACGAGGCACACGAGCGTGAGGCTGAGAGCCATATTCTTAAGATTCGATTTAGCTGCCATAGTTATGCCCTCCCATATTTTTTCTGATGGAACGCACGGTTGATGAGCGGCACGAAGCAGTTCATGATGAGGATGGCGAACGACATGCCCTCAGGATAAGAGCCGAAGTAACGTATCATCATCACTATCAAGCCTATACCGACTCCGAACACTACTCCGCCCCAGTTGCTCATAGGAGAGGTGACATAGTCGGTCGCCATGAAGAATGCACCCAGCAGCACGCCACCGGTCATGAGGTTGAAGTTGGGCCCTGTGAAGTGCTCGGGATCCACACCGTGGAATATAGCGGCCACGATGGCGATAGTGCCTAAAATACTGAGCGGGATCCAAGGCTTAACCACCTTACGCACAAGCAGGTAGATGAAACCGGCCAGCAGCGCCTGGGCCGAAATCTCACCGCCGGAGCCGCCGATGTCGCGCAGAAGCGAATGGGCGTCCATGCCATTGGCGCTGAGCACCTCAGAGATAGACTCGCCAGCCTTTAGGCCTTCCTTGATAACTCCGAGTGGGGTTGCGCCGGACACGGCATCGACACCGCCGATGAATCCGTCAGGCACGCTCCAGTTGGTCATCTGCACAGGGAAGGATATAAGCAGGAACACACGGGCCGTGATGGCAGGGTTGAAAAGATTCTGCCCCAGCCCGCCGAAAGACATCTTGGCCACGCCGATTGCCACCACAGCGCCTATGACTATCATCCACCAAGGAGAAGTGGAAGGCAGGTTCATGGACAGCAGGATGCCGGTCACAAGGGCGGACCAGCCGCTGAATAGATCGGGGCGCTTCATAAGATAGCGTGCTATGAGCCATTCTATTGCCACACAGCTCACAGCACCGACGGCCAGAACCATTATTTCCGACCAGCCATAGAAAAGTATAGAAACGACCATCGCCGGAGTGAGTGCAATGATTACGTCCCGCATAATGGATGCGGTGGACGCAGGGGCATGCAGATGTGGCGAAGGAGATACTGTCAACTTATCCATAATATTATTTTTTGGCATTTCTGGCACGGATCACACCCATCACCTGGGCCTTGGCCATGCGGATATTGTCAAGCAGGGGGACGTAAGCGGGGCAGCTGTATTGACAGCAGCCGCATTCGATACAATCCTGTGCAGCATTCTGCTCCAGCGCAGCCACATCGCCGGCTGAGTACAGGCGCTTGAGCAGGAAGGGCTCCAGACCCATAGGGCAGGCGTCGGCACAACGTCCGCAGCTGATGCAGGGCGTAGCGGCATGACGCTTGGTAGCATCGCCCAGATAAAGGATGGACGAAGAACCCTTGACGGTAGCGGCGTCCATATTGGCAATGGCCTTGCCCATCATGGGACCTCCGCTCACTATCTTCACGGTGCCCTCGGGGATACCTCCGGCGTACTCGGCTATGTAAGACAGGGGCATGCCGATGCGGAAGAGGTAATTGTGCTGGCGGGCGGGATCGATAACGTCGCCCGTAACGGTCAATGTATTGGTAACCAACGGCTTGTTCTTCTGAACTGCTTCATACACGGCAAGCGATGTGGCCACGTTCTGCACCACTGCACCCACGTCGATAGGCAACCCGCCGGAGCGCACCTGACGGTGCATAACGGCATCGATAAGCTGCTTCTCGCCTCCCTGCGGGTAACGCTTCTTGAGCGTCTCTACTCGGATTCCGGGATATGCCAGACGTGCCACGGAAGCCTTGACAGCAGCAATGGCCCCGGGCTTGTTCTCTTCAATACCGATCACGCAGGGGCAGCCTCCAAGCACCTTCTGCATGATGGCAGCGCCCACCACTATCTCGTCGGTACGCTCCAGCAGTATCCTGTAGTCGCTGGTGAGGAAGGGCTCGCACTCGGCTCCGTTGAGAATGAGGCACTCGGCAGTCTTGCCGGGCGGCGGATTCAGCTTGACGTGAGTCGGGAAAGTAGCGCCTCCCAGTCCCACTACACCGCACATCTTGATGCGGTCGAGTATGAACTGCTTATCCTCAGGAATAGCGGTCACCAGGTCGGGCGAAAGGTCTATGCCGTCGGCCCATTCGTCGCCCTGTACCTCAATCTCTACGTGCATCTGATTGAAACCAGCCAGGTCCTTGCGGGGGCCGATAGCCGTGACCTTACCGCTCACGGGAGAATGCACATAAGCGGATATAAATCCTCCCGGTTCGGCAATAATCTGGCCCGCCTTGACACTGTCGCCCACAGCGACAATTGGTTTGGCCATGGCGCCAAGGTGCTGGAACATGGACACATACACCTTGGGCGGAAGGGGCAGGGTCTCTATCTTGCAGTCTCTTGCAAGCTTGCTGTCGGCGGGATGGATACCGCCTATGGAGAATGTAAGTTTAGCCATTGCTTTCCTCCTTTTTCACTTCTTGAGCAGCAGCCGCCGCCTTGGCTGCCTCAGCGGCCTTGGCTTTGCGGTCCGCAATACGTTTCTTGACTGCATCTTTGTCCAGAGGCTTGGGGAAATTCACCCCGTGTATAGCTCCGGTAGGACATACCGCCTCACATTCGCGGCAGAGCTTGCACTTGGCAGGATCGATGTAGGCCACATTGTCGGCCACCGTCACCGCACCGTGAGTACAGGTCTTCTCGCATAAACCGCAGCCTATACAGGCAGAGGCGCAAGCCTTGCGGGCAGAGGGGCCCTTATCCTTGTTGATGCAGGACACATACTCGCGCATGCCCCTTGGTCCCTTGGGACGCAGCTCTATGATACGCTTGGGGCAGGCGGCTGCGCATTTGCCGCAGGCTGTACATTTGCTCTCGTCCACTACGGGAAGCCCGGTAGCGGGATCCATGGACAGGGCACCGAATGCACAGGCATTGACGCAGTCTCCGCAGCCCAGGCAGCCGAAGATGCAGAGGGTGTCGCCGCCATACAGGGCAGCCTTCACCTTGCAGCTCATCTCGCCTTGGTAAACATTGGTTTTGGGGCGGGCTTCGCATGTGCCATTACAGCGCACCACGGCCACCATGGGCGCTGATTCCTTGACAGTGCAGCCAAGTATGTCCGCCACCTTTTTCATTACTTCATTACCACCTACCGGGCAATAGTTGGAGTCGAGGTTACCGGCCTTGACGGCAGCGTCGGCAAAAGCCCGGCAGCCTGCGAATCCGCAGCCGCCACAGTTGGCTCCCGGCAGGGTCTTTTCGATCTCGTCGATCCTGGGATCTTCCTCAACCCTGAATTT
Source organism: Bacteroidales bacterium (assembly GCA_017634595.1). Classification (GTDB taxonomy): domain Bacteria; phylum Bacteroidota; class Bacteroidia; order Bacteroidales; family UBA932; genus Cryptobacteroides. The sequence continues at coordinate 217,536 of JAGBNC010000016.1, read as the reverse complement.
ACGTGCTACCCAGAACAGTATCAGGGACAGTACGAGGCCAAGGACGGTGAGGATCGCAACGGTCCAGATTATCGTGTTGGTCATTTTAGGAAAAATGAATAGTCTTTACTTATTTTATTACGGAAGAGGAACAGCACCAGATAGCACAGGGCAACGGCACCGAGGGCTCCGATTCCGGCGTACAATTCACCCACGCCCAGGGCGCCCAGCAGCATCAAAGTCACGAACAGCACCACCAACGGGAGCCCGTAGGCAATGAATACCGCCTTATAGCCCATGGCTTTCTTAAGCACCACTTCCACCTCGTCACCCACGGCACGCTGGGTCCAGGGGCTGGTACGCACCTGCACCTGCTTGACCTTCTCTTCGCCCAGGCCACAGAGACCCTTGGCATGGCAGGAGGCACAAGCCGACTCGGCGATTATCTCTATGGTCGTAATCTCCGGATCAATGGCCACTATACGGCCTTTATGGGTAATCTGCTCCATCAGAATTCGTTATTAGGGCCGAAGCCGTCGTAGGAGGCACCTTCAAAAGGCACGTCGTCGTTCATACTGGAAGGTACTGTGCGCGAGGCAAGGCTGTCGAGGGCTTCGTCCATCTCCATGAAGCGGATCTGCTCGCTCTTGAACACCATGTCAATATCTTTGGTCTCGCCGTTTCGGTGCTTGGCGATGATGATCTGCGTCTTCTCGCGGTCTTCGATATTCTCGCTCAGTCCCACGTAGTCGGGACGGTGGATAAATATGACCATATCAGCGTCCTGCTCAATTGAACCGGACTCTCGGAGGTCGCTAAGCAGAGGCTTGCCGCTGCTTCCGGCCCTGGTGACGGCCTGACGGGAGAGCTGCGAGAGCGCGATGATGGGTATATCAAGCTCTTTGGCGGTAGCCTTGAGGGTACGGGAGATAGCCGCAACTTCCTGTTCACGCACGGCCTTAAGCTCCACAGGGCCCTGCATAAGCTGCAGATAGTCAACCACTATGAGCCTCACGCCCTTGTTCTTCACAAGGTTCTTGGCCTTGGTGCGGAACTCCATTATCTGCATGCCGGGGGTATCATCGATGTAGAACGGAGCCTTGGACAGATTGCGGATCTTGAACTCCAGCTGCTCCCACTCATGCGGCTCGAGCTTGCGGTTGCCCTTGATCTTGTCGGCGGGAAGTCCCGACTCGCTGGTCATCAGACGCTTGACAAGCTGCTTGGCAGACATTTCCAGGGAGAACACCGCCACGGGCATGTGATGATCCACGGCGGCATTGCGCGCCAGATTGAGGGCGAAAGCAGTCTTACCCACGGAAGGACGTGCGGCAAGGATTATAAGGTCGGAGCGCTGCCAGCCATTGGTGATACGGTCTATGCTCACGAAACCGGACGGCACGCCGCTCAGGCCCTCGGAGGTCTGCTGATCCTGGATGTCGCCCATGGCCTCGTTGATGATGCTTCCTATGTCCTGGACCTCTTTGCGCACGTTGCTCTGTATGGCATCGTACACCTTGGTCTGGGCCTTGTCGATAAGGTCGTCCACGCCCACCGACTCGTCGTAAGCGTCGCGCAGGATGTCGTACGAAGCGGAGATGAGGTCCCTCTGGATGGTCTTCTGCTTGAGTATCTTGATGTAGTACTCAATATGCGCCGCCGCACCCACCTTCTCCGAAAGTCCGGCAAGCATGGCCGGGCCTCCCACGGTATCGAGATTTCCCTTCTCCTTGAGACGGTTGCTCACCGTGATGATATCTACCGGAGTATGGTCAATGACCAGCGAAGACATGGCCTCGAAGATCATGCGGTGCTTCTGGTCATAGAAGCATGACGCAGAGAGCTCCTCCATGGCCTGATCCACGCAGGACTGTTCAAGCAGCATGGCGCCGAGCACCGCCTCCTCAACGTCAAGAGCCTGAGGCGGTTTGTTACCCATCTCAAGCCCTATGGCGTCCAGGTTGGCAGCCGACGGCTTCCTGGATTTCTTGGAAGTTGCTTCCGGCATTATTCTGCGGTCTCAGGCGTGGCCACGATGATACGTCCGCAGTGCTCGCAGATAACGAGCTTCTTGCCGGAGGCGATATCGATCAGGCGCTGCGGAGTCACGGTATTGAAGCATCCGCCGCAAGAATCGCCGTTGAACACGGTCACCACGGCAAGGTGGTTGTGCACGCTGGCACGGATGCGGTCGTAGGCGCTCAGGGTGCGCTCGTCCAGCTTCTCAGCCAGCTCTTCACGCTTCTTTACGAGCACTTTTTCCTCTTTGGATGTAGATTCCACGATCTTGGCAAGCTCTTCCTGCTTGGCCTCGAGGTCGATGTTGAGCACATCAAGCTTGTCGTTGATGCGCTGTATGGCAGCCTTGCTGTCGGCGATAGCCTCGCGTGACTCGCCAATCTTCTTCTCGTCGATCTTGCGGAGGATTCCGAGGTTCTCGAGCTCTTTGTTGATGGAATCGAACTCACGGCTGTTGGAGATGTTCTCCAGCTGCTTACGATACTTCTCCATCTCGCCGTCGAGGCTTACTATATCCTCGTTCATGGCAGCGATGTTCTCGTTGTACTGGGCGATGACCTTGTCCTGTTCTGCAATCTTGTCCTTGCAGGAAGCCACCTGAGCCTCGAGATCGGCGACCTCTGAAGGCAGTTCGCCGCGGAGCTGGATGAGCTTCTCGATGGCGTTGTCGGCATTCTGGAGATCGTACAGGATCTTAAGTTTCTCTTCGGTATTGGACTCGGTATCTGCAAAGTTCTTCTGCAGGGATACGAAGGTTTCGCGCTCGTCGATCGGAGTTACGATTTTCTTGGTTTTCTTTGTTGTGGCCATATCTAGATATTTTCAAATTTCGGGAACTACAAAAGTAGGAATTATTTTTAATTATAAGGAATTTTTTATCTCTATTAGTTGTGCTTTGATGGACTTCAGCGAGTCAATAGCCTTGACAGAATTGCTCACCGACGCCTTGTCCGCCGACAGGCTCTTGGCAGCGCCTTCAAGAGTGAGGCCCCTGTCCTTGACCAAATAGTGAATCTGCTTGAGCACTTCTATGTCGGATGCAGTGTACTGGCGGTTGCCTTTTGCGGTACGCCTTGGCTTAAGCAAAGCGGGGAAGCTGTTGGACCAGAAGCGCACCAGGGACACGGATTCTCCGAGTATCCCGGCGGCTTCGCTGATTGAATAGTAGAGCTTTTCCATATAGTTAATCCATTGATTGCTGTGTGTATCGGGCCATATAGACCATGTTGGAATACTCCTCCGGAGTCACGGAGGCGAAAATGTAGTTGAGCGGGTCGAGCAGGGTGGAATCCCTCCACACCTCGTAATGCAGGTGCGGCGCGTAAGAATTGCCCGACATGCCGGCCGAGCCTATTACCTTGCCTTTCTTGACACTCTGCCCTTTGGAGACCTTAATCTCGTACAGATGCAAGTAGCGAGTCAGGTAACCGGACTTATGCTTGATAGTCACCGAGTTGCCCTCGCCCTTGAGGGAGTGGCTCACGGCCGACACCACGCCGTCGGCAGCAGCGAGCACCGGAGTATCCTGGGCCACTATGAAGTCCACGCCGTTGTGCTGGGCCATGGTGGTATAGAAGGGGTTGATCTTGGTCCCGATCCCGGCTCCTGTCTTGGTATAGCTTATGCTTTCCAGCGGGAGCGACATGGGCGGCACATCAAGTTTTCCTCCGCGTATCGACGAAGCAATGCTCCTGAACAGGCTGTCCACGCCGGCAGCGTCGCCCATGAGCTTGTCCGCTTTGGCCGCAGTGTAGAACACCAGCTTGGCATCGGGTATTGAATCACTGCCGAAAAATATGCCCAGAGACGACATGGGATCTTCCTGAGGGGGCTCGGAATGGAAAATGTCTTTGTAGATTATGTCATCTTTGTGCGAGAGCATCTCCAAGTCCTCCCCTATCTTACTGGTCCTTTCGTGCATCGAAGGGTATATGGCTTGGTACTGTTCCAGCCTGAGCTTGAGCTCCTTCTCTTCGTCGGTACTGTACACCAGCGCCACTATGGCATAGGCGACGACAGTCAGGGACAACACCGTAAGTATAAACTTGAGTGTCGTCCACGCATAATACAACAGTACTCGTCTATTGCCTGCCATTGGTTCCTTGTCGTTTTTGTCTTTCTCCTATCGTGGCCGCCGTGGGACGCGTGCCGGCATTTTCCATGCGGCGCTTGACTATCATGGCCCTGTACTCATCTACCGGCATGTCCATATCCATGAATGACATGGGGTTAAGCGGAGTGTTCCTGTACAGCACTTCGTAGTGGAGGTGCGGTCCGGTGGCCTTACCCGACTTGCCCACCTCGCCTATCTTGTCGCCGCGTTTGAGTGGCTGCCCTACTCCCACATCCACTGTATTGAGGTGCGCATAGCGCGTCTGATAGCCGAAGCCGTGGTTGATCACCACTTCGTTGCCGTAGCCGGAGAACTTGAAATCAACTTTCTCCACTACGCCATCGCCGGTGGCATACACCGGGTTGCCCACCTTGCTCGCAAAATCCTGACCTGTGTGACGCGCCAGGCCTCCGTACACCGGATCGACACGAGTGCCAAAGGGGCTGGAGAGGTGATACGTGCCCTTCTTGGGAAGGATGGGCGGCACCGCAGGAATGCACGACACCATATTCCCGGCTTCACGGGCCACCAGCGCCACTTCACCCAGGGCCGACATCTGCGTGTCGATGCGCCTCTGGAAGGAATATACACGCTGATCCAAGGCCTGCAGAGGCGTTGCGCTGCTATCTACGGCAGTGGTATCCACAATCTCGTCGAGGGCGAAGATGGAGCGGTAAACCTCATTGTTCCTTGCCTCAATGCCGGAAAGGCCTGACTCATACACGTCGAGTTTGTGCCGTATGACCTCAAGGCGAGCCTGCCATGCGTCATTGTGCTTCTTCAGGATTGCGGTCTTGGGGAGGTCGTTGCCGAGCTTTACAAACCACAGCCAGCAGAACGCGCCCACCACCAATACTGCACCCAATGCCATGAGGGAAAAGTGCAACACAGCCTTCCAGCCGGTAAGCTGCCTCTCCTCGTAGTTCAGGGTCTCCGGATTATAGACAATAAGCCGCATAGGATGCAAAGTTACTAATTTTTGGCGGATTAGCCAGCGTTACCTAAAGTCCATTTGCGCATCCAGTGTCCGCTCTTGATGAAGAGAAGGAACAGTATGCCGCGAACGGCGAGTTCGGAAGCCATGGCAATCCAGTAACCCACAAGTCCCATCCTGGGGGTAAGGATCAGAGCCAGCACTATACGTATGAGCCATACTGACGCGAAGTTAAGTATGGTAGGGAACAGGGTCTCCCCCGCTCCTGCACACACGCCGAATCCGACTATCGACACGGCGAACAAGCACTCCACGAAGGCCTCTATCCTCAGCACGCGGGCGCCAAGGTTCACCACCTCCGGATCCTTGCTCATAACTCCCATGAGCTGCGGGGCGAACGCGTACATGGCCACTGCAAGCAGCGACATGATGATCATACCCAGACCTATGGTAGTCCAGCCAAAGCGGCGCGCAAGGTCATTGCGGTGCGCTCCGAGGCTCTGGCCGACCAGCGATGTGGCTGCGTCCTGAAGCCCGTAGCCGGGCATGTAGCAGAAGCTCTCGGCGGTGATGGCAAATGCGTTGGCGGCGATGCTCACAGGGCCCAGCGGAGCCACAATGATGGTGCTCATGACATGGGCGCCGCGCATGACGACGTTCTGGAGCCATAGCGGCCCTGTCACTCCAAAAGCGGTACGGAGCGACGTCCGGGTGGGGATGAAACTACCCTTTTCGCCTGTTATTTTAAGTTCCTCGGAGCGTGAAAGCATGTACCATACTGCCACCACTGCCGCCACCAGTTCCGACATACCGGTGCCTAACGCAGCTCCGGCCACGCCCATGTCGAGGGCATAGATGAACAGGTAGTTGAACACTACGTCCAAAGCGCACATGCACACGTATATGATGCTCGGTATCTTCATGTTGCCGCTGGCCTGCAGGATGGAAGCCGAAGCGAATGCAACCATGGACACCGGAAGGAAGGCAGAATAGATAAGGAAATAATTGCTGGCGTCGGAATGTATCTCCTCCCCTCCTCCGAGCCATAGCGGCAGCGGACCGCTGATGCCTACGCAGATCAATCCCAGCAATATGCTGAACAGCGCGGTACTGAAAAGTCCCTGGCGCATGATTCCCCGGGCCTTGCCGAAATCCTTGGCACCGCAAGCATGAGCAACCTGCACGGAGAAGCCCGTCACCACCGCCATGGCGAATCCACCCATTATCCAAGTGGTAGTGGATACTAGTCCCACCGAAGCGGCCTGATTGGAGCCGAGGCGTCCCACCATGGCCGAGTCGATGTACTGCATAAGGACAGAAGAGAGCTGCGCAAGTATGGCCGGTATAGAAAGCAGCAGGGTGAGCTGGAGCTGGTCGGAGCCTGACATAGGCTCACCGCCCCGCAACTGCGCAAGCAAACGGTCCTTACTCTTCATCGCAGTGCCATGAGGCTGGATTGCGGAATCCGAGAAGGAAAGCACCGACATCCATACGCTTCTTGCCGGCGAGCTGGAGGTCTGTGATATCTACGGCACCGTCGGCAGTACCTACAGTGAGATACGATTTGCCGTCGGATGCAAGCTCTCCGGGCTTCAGCCCCTCGCCGGAACGGCTGGAAAGCGAACAATCGAAAACTTTGAGCTGCACCCGTTCACCAGTCTCCGACACCAGATCGGTATAAGCCGCAGGGTACGGTGAGAGGCCGCGCACCAGGTTGCGTATATCCGTCGAAGGCTTGGTCCAGTCGATACGGCACAGCTCGCGGGTGAGCTTGGGTGCGGGCTTGAGCTCCTCCGAGCCCTGGACGAATGAGCGCTGCACCCTGAGCTCGACATTGTGCTGGATTATCAGTTCCGCGGTGTCGCAGACCAGATTGCTGCCCAGAGCCATGAGCTTGTCATGCAGTGTACCGGCATTGTCGGAGTCCTCTATCAGGCACTCCTCGCGCAGGATGATGCCGCCGGTATCGATGTTCTTGTCGATCATGAAGGTTGTCACGCCGGTACGCTTCTCCCCGTTGATTATTGCCCAGTTGATAGGAGCAGCGCCCCTGTACTGGGGCAGCAGGGATGCATGCAGGTTGAATGTGCCGAGCTTAGGCATGCGCCAGACTTCTTCCGGAAGCATACGGAACGCCACGACCACAAAGATATCTGCCTTGAAAGCAGCCAGTTGCGCCAGAAACTCCGGATCCTTGAGCTTGACGGGCTGGAGCACTGGCAGACCATGCTCTACTGCGTACTGTTTCACGGCGCTCTGATTCATCTTGAGCCCGCGTCCGCTGGGTTTATCGGCCACTGTGACCACAGCCGCCACTTTGTAGCCGCGTTTAAGGAGCGCATCGAGAGGAGCTACTGCAAATTCGGGCGTACCCATATAGACGATGCGCGGTTTGCGGAAGAATCCGCTGATGCGGCTGAGTATCTTGCGCCATCCGGCCTTGACTGTATCCATATTGAAAAGTTCTGCGTCCTTGACTGCCTTGACGGTGAGGAACGCCCCCACCGGCGCCAGTATGTAAGCCGGGCTGAACACTCCATGGAAAGCCAGCCAGGTTCCGTCCTTGGCCATTTTCTCGCCGGTAATCTGCACAATCCAGTATATTACGAAGAAGAGCATGGAGAAGATGGCGCTCATGCCTATTCCTCCCTTCTTGATCATGGCACCGATAGGCGCACCGATAAAGAACATGAGGAAACAGGCGAGAGCCTGGGCAAACTTCTTGAACAGCTCCACATCGGTACGGCGAAGGTAGAAAGTGGACTGATAAATATCGTGATTGTAGGTGAGCACGTCGCCGCTCAGCCTTTCGCCGAGCGAGGCGGCACGGTCGTAAGCAGCCTGCACCTGGTCGTAGCTGTCCCACTTCCATAAGTCATCGGAAGCGAACATGTTCAGGTCCTGATTGCGTACGGCAGTGTCCAACTGGGGGTACTCGCGGAAGGTATTCTCGGCCCGCATGCGAGCATAGTGCTTGTCGAATGCTTCGGCATTGAAGCGGTCCAGAGAGTCCTTCTGCTCAGCCAGCTGGTCAAGCCGCATAGACTTGGCTTGGTCGGAGAAACGGGCAGAGTCGGATTTCTCGAACGAATAGTTCTTGAGAGGGATGATCAGTTCCTCCCGGGAGAAATCCACACGGCTAAGGGCCAGAGAGGTGTCGCGATAACTCATCTCGTTGGTCTCCTGATAGTTGGACCCGTTAAACAAGGAGAAGGTCAGGTAGTCTTTGGCCTTGGAAATCTTGAGCAGGGCTGAATCGGCTATGATTATGGAATTGTTGCCGCGGCGCGCGGTGTGGTCGTACACCTGCACGTGATACATCATGCCGGTCTCGTCGTTGCGCCCCTCGACACGCAGCACGTAGCCTTCAATCCCGTCGTAGAATGTCCCCGGAGGTATCTTGATCTCACCCTTGGTCTTGGTGATATCGTCACGAAGGGTGAATATCTCGTTGTATGCCTTGGGCACCAGGTCGTTGCCTATGAAGAAGGCACCGATGCTGATTATGGCGGACGCCACTATCAACGGGGCTATGAGGCGGCCCAGAGAGATACCGGCGGCCTTGATGGCCATCAGCTCCTTGTTCTCGCCCATCTGGCCTATGACCATCATGGACGACAGCAGCACGGCCAACGGGAGTGCCATGGGAAGGATGGTGCAGGCGCCCCACATCATGAACTCCATGATCACTCCGAACGAGAGGCCCTTGCCCACAAGTTCGTCGATGTACAGCCACAGGAACTGCATCATCAGGATGAAGACCACGATGAGCAATATCGCGACGAAAGGTCCGATAAATGCTTTCAGCGTGAACTTGTCAAGTTTCCTCATCCTGAGTGCGTTGATTTAACGTGTAGCTGTGGCTACAAGAGCGTCAAGTGCGTCACCAAGTCCTGCAATATCCTTGCCGCCGGCTGTCGCCAGCCCGGGCTGACCGCCGCCGCCGCCCTGGATGAACTTGGCGGCTGCGCCTATTTCCTTGCCTGCATGGCGCCCGGCGGAGACCAGGTCGTCGGAGTACATCAGCATGAGCTGAGGCTTGCCGGAGGCTTCGTAGGCAGCTACGAGCGCTGTATTCTTGAGTTCCTTCTGTAGGGCAAAGGCTGCATTGCGCAGCATAGCGGGATCGATCTCGGTATCAGAAGAGCGGGACAGCACGATGAGGTTGACGCCGTTCTTCTCAACTGCCATTTCACTCAGGCGGCGAGCCAGTTCAGCAGCCTTGGCCTTGGCAAATTCTTCCGCCTGCTTCTTGAAGGTGGCGTTGTCGTCAATCATCTTCTGGATGGCACCGGCCAGGTCAGGGACGTTGTTGAAGAACGAGCGCGCTGTCTTGAGCAGGCCCTGCATGCCGAGCACCAGGTTTTCGGCGTCTTCGCCGGTGACGGCCTCGATACGGCGCACGCCCGCAGCTATGGCGGACTCGCCCACTATCTTGAACAAACCGATGTTGCCTGTGGCCGAGGTGTGGCAACCGCCGCAGAGCTCGACGCTGGGGCCGAAGCGCACCACGCGCACGCTGTCGCCGTACTTCTCGCCGAAGAGGGCCATGGCTCCGAGGCTGCGTGCCTCATCCATGGTGGCGTCACGCTTCTCGTCCAGAGGGAAATTGCTGCGTATGAGCTCGTTGACCCTCTTCTCCACTGCCGCTATCTGCTCGTCGGAGAGCTTCTCGAAGTGGGAGAAGTCGAAGCGGAAGCCCTTGTCGGACACATAGGAGCCCTTCTGCTCTACATGCGTGCCGAGAATCTCGCGCAAAGCCCTGTGCATCAAGTGCGTGCAGCTATGGTTGTTGGCTATCTTCTGACGACGGGGAGCATCTACGCTGAGGGTGAATTCACCGTTGCAGTTCTGAGGCATGCGCTCTGCGATATGTATGGTAAGTTCGTTCTCCTTGACGGTGTTGAGTATCTTGATGGTCTCTCCGTCGGCAGTGGTGATGGTGCCGGTATCGCCTATCTCGCCTCCCATCTCGCCGTAGAAAGGCGTGCGGTCGAATACGAGTTGCAGCATCTCCTTGTTCTTCTGCACCACGGTACGGCTCTTGAGCAGGAGCGCGCCTTCAACGGTCACGGCATCGTAACCGAGGAACTGCACATCCTCACCCTCGTTGTACACTTTCCAGTCGCCGAATGAGTTGGCAGTGGCGTTGCGAGCACGGTCCTTCTGCTGCTGGAGTTCCTTCTGGAAGCCTTCCTGGTCAACTTTGTAGCCGCGTTCGGCAGCTATCAGCTCAGTAAGATCGATAGGGAATCCGTAGGTATCGTAGAGGCGGAACGCGTCGGACCCGGCGATGACCTTGGTGTCCTTGCTGCTCTCCATGCAGTCGTCGAGGAGCTTGATGCCGCGGTCGAGGGTGCGCAGGAAAGCGAGCTCTTCCTCGCGTATGACGGACTCGATAAGTTTCTGCTGGGCAGGAAGTTCGGGGTAAGCCTCGCCCATGTCGTCCACCAGCTGCTGCACAAGGCGGCAGAGGAAAGGCTCGGACAAACCGAGGAAGGTGTATCCGTAACGCACGGCGCGGCGGAGGATGCGGCGTATCACATAACCTGCTTTAACATTGCCGGGAAGCTGGCCGTCGGCGATGGAGAAGGAGATAGCCCTGATGTGGTCGGCGATGACCCTCATGGCAACGTCGGTCTGGTGGCTCTCACCGTAGCGGTGACCGCTCAGCTCGCCTATCTTTGCAAGCATCCCGGTGAACACATCGGAATCATAGTTGCTATTCTTGCCCTGAAGCACGGCGCAGAGGCGCTCAAAGCCCATTCCGGTATCGATATTCTTGGCCGGGAGAGGCTCCAGATGCCCGTCGGCAAAGCGCTGGAACTGCATGAAAACCAGGTTCCATATCTCAATCACGTGAGGGTCGGACTGGTTGACCAGATCCCTGCCGGAGATACCGCTTGCCGCCTTCTCCTCAGGAGTGCGGATATCGATATGAATCTCGGAACAAGGACCGCAGGGGCCGGTATCACCCATCTCCCAGAAGTTGTCGTGCTTGTTGCCAAGTACGATATGATCCTCGGGAAGATGCCTCAGCCAGGCTTCCTTGGCCTCCTGGTCCATGGCAGTACCATCCTCTTCGGAGCCTTCGAAAACGGTGGCATAGAGGATGTTCTTGTCTATCTTATACACCTCGGTGAGCAGCTCCCAGGCCCAGTCGATCGCCTCATTCTTGAAGTAGTCGCCGAAGCTCCAGTTGCCGAGCATCTCAAACATGGTGTGGTGGTAGGTGTCGTGGCCGACTTCCTCCAGATCGTTATGTTTTCCGCTGACCCTTAAGCACTTCTGGCTATCGGTAGCGCGGTTGTAAGCTGTCGTCTTGTTGCCGAGGAAGATATCCTTGAACTGGTTCATTCCGGCATTGGTAAACATAAGGGTGGGGTCATTCTTGACCACCATAGGTGCAGAGGGCACAATCGTGTGTCCTTTGGAAGCAAAGAAGTCGAGAAACTTCCTGCGAATTTCTTTCGATGTCAACATAGCCTGCAAATATACGAAAAAAGCTATATATACAATGATGCTAGCGGCAGCAGGCTTCATCTGAGGCCAGCTGGAAGCGGAGAGCCTCTAAGGAAGGGAACTTCTGCTCGGGACGAATGTGTTTGACGAAGTCAATAGTTATGTCGAGGCCGTAGATCATGTCGTTGAAGTCCAGAATGTGGGTTTCAATGGTAAGGGCGCCCCTGTCGTCCACGGTCGGCCTGGTGCCTATATTGGTCATACCGTCATACCAGCTGCCCAGAACATTTACCCGCGTGTGGTACACACCATTTTGCGGCACCAGCATCAGTGGCTCGTAAAGCTTCATGTTTGCAGTGGGGAAACCTATTTTGCGGCCTATTCGGTTGCCGCTTACCACCACTCCGCTGAGCCTGTAAGGGCGGCCGAGCATCTGACCGGCCCGGACTACATCGCCCTCTGAAAGTGCCGTCCTGATACGGCTCGATGAAACAGGAGCGCCTTCAAAAGTGACCGGAGGAGCTATCACAGCTCCCACACCCATCTCCCTGGCCAGTAAAGCTATCTCTTCAGGGCCTGCCTGTTCGCGTCCGAAACGGGTGTCGTAGCCGAGTACCAACTCCGAGCACTGATAGTCGCGGCACAGCATGCTTATGTACTCCCGGGCGCTGTCCGATGCGAATTCACGGGAAAATTGCACCGTCTCCACCTCATCAACTCCCAGCGACCGCAGGAGGGTCACCCGGTCGCCGCGCGAAGAGAGATAGCGCAGGCTGTCGGCGCCGCTCTGCAGCACCGCCCTCGGGTGTGGCCAGAAGGTGACAATAAGGCTCTGCTCCCCTCTGGCACGGGCCTCGGAGAGCAGAGTGTCTATAACAAGGCGGTGTCCGGTGTGGACTCCGTCAAAGAAACCGGTAGCAATTACAGCCATTTGACGAGCGGGAAATCCTGGCGATGAGGCAAGGCAGGGTTGTTGGCGTACATACGTATGCCCACCTGGTACATACCCGTACGGTCAGGCTCCACCGACACAGCATACTTCGCCACCCCGTCGGTATAATCCACCACTTTATACTGGATTATTTCCTGGATGTGAAGCGCGCCCTTGGCATCGGAAGTAGCCAGCAGCATCTCCACGCCTATATCTTCCGGCTTCAGACGGCCCAGATCGAGCTCGACTTCGCCGCGGATAGGGTCATGTTTGGACACCACGTAGGAAGCGTCAGGCTGCCTGCAGGACACCACGCGTATGTTGTCCCACTCGGAGAGAACCTTCTGCTTCCAGGCTGATATATACCTTGCCACAGCGTTGCCGTTTTCGGACAGTTTCTCGTAACGGGATGACTGAGGAATGTAATACTGCTTGCAGTAATCGGTAAGCATGCGGTTGGTGGTAAAGTTGCTTGCCACCTTGGCAATGGTGTTCTTGATGTAGCCTATCCACTCCTTGGAGATGCCGGTACGGTCACTGAAATTGTAGTATGCAGGAGCTATTTCGCTCTCGATGGTAGCGTAGATGGTAGCGGCGTCAAGCTCGTTCTGGTAGTGCTGGTCGTCGTATGTACGCTCCTGAGGGAGCGCCCAACCTGCATCTTCCTGATAGCCCTCAACCCACCATCCGTCAAGCACGGAGAAGTGCATGACACCGTTCATGGCGGCCTTCTCGCCGGAAGTACCGGAGGCTTCGAGAGGACGGGTAGGGTTGTTGAGCCACACGTCCACGCCCTGCACCAGCCTCTTGGCCAGACGGATATCGTAGCCGGGCACGAATACTATCTTGCCCAGGAAACGGTCCTGCTTGGAGATGTCAATAATCTGCTTGATAAGGTCCTGGCCGGCTCCGTCGGCAGGGTGAGCCTTGCCGGCGAATACGAACTGGACGGGACGCTCGGGGTTGTTGACTATGGCGTCAAGCCTGTCCAGGTCGCTGAACAGCAAGGTGGCGCGCTTGTAGGTCGCAAAACGGCGGGCGAAGCCGATGGTGAGCACGTCGGGACGGAAGGTCTCGCCTATCTTCACCATCTGCGTAGGAGTGTAGTGACTGCAGAGCGAAGGGTCGGAAATGCGCTCGATGACAGTCTTCACAAGCTCTGCCTTGAGCTGTTTGCGCACCTGCCATATCTCATCGTCGGGCACCTTGTATATACGGTCAAAGCAGCTCTTCTCATAGTGGCCGGTACGGAACTCGGGGCCGAACACCTTGTAGTGGATGGCCTTCCAGTCGCGAGCCGCCCAAGTAGCATAGTGTACTCCGTTGGTCACGTAGCTGATGTGCAGTTCCTCGGGCAGGTAACCCTTGTACATGTCCTGGAATATCTCCTGGCTCACCTTGCCGTGGAGCATGGACACGCCATTGACGTTCTGGCTCATATTCGCAGCCAGCACGCTCATGGAGAACTTCTCGCCCTGATCTTCGGGGTGAATCTTGCCGAGCGACATCATGGTGTCCCAGTCTATGCCGAAGCGCCCGGGATAGTGGCCCAGATACTTGGCCAGCAAGCCCTCGTCGAAGGCATCGTGGCCGGCGGGGACGGGGGTATGGGTGGTAAAGAGGCCGCTTGCACGGATAAGCTCCATGGACTCGTTGAAGTCCAGGTGCTGGTACTGCATGTATTCACGAAGGCGCTCAAGGCCCGCAAATGCGGCATGCCCCTCATTGAGGTGGTAAATGGTAGGATTCAGCCCAAGCTCGCGCAGAGCCCTTACACCGCCGATACCAAGCAGGATTTCCTGCTTGAGACGGTTCTCCCAGTCGCCGCCGTAGAGCTGATGGGTCACCTGACGGTCTTCTGGAGCATTGGCCTCGAAATCGGTATCCAGCAGATACAGGTCGGTGCGGCCCACGGCCACTTTCCAGATACGGGCGGACATTTCGCGGCCCGGCATCTGCATCTTGACGGTCTTCCAATTGCCCTTCTCGTCGAGCACAGGCTCGGCCGGAATCTTAAGGAAGTCCTGCGCGTTGTATTCCGCCACCTGGTTGCCCTGGGGCGTGATACGTTGGGTGAAGTAGCCGTAACGGTACAGGAGGCCCACAGCCACCATGTTCACATTCATGTCGGAACTTTCCTTAAGGTAATCGCCGGCGAGGATGCCCAAGCCGCCTGAATAAATCTTAAGGGACGTTTCCAGGCCGTACTCCATACAGAAGTATCCTATCGACGGATCGGTCCGTTTGTCCTTGAGGGACATGTAACTGTTGAATTCTTCCATGACGGCGCCAAGGCGCGACAGGAAGGATACGTCTTTGGCCAGCTCATTGTATCTCTTAAGGCTGACCTTGTCGAGTATAGCCATCGGATTGTGGCCCGATGTGTGCCAAATGTCTGAATCAATCGACCTGAAAAGCAGTTTGGCATCTTCGTTCCAACACCACCACAGGTTCTTGCAAAGGGTCTCAAGCCCGGAGAGTTCCTCCGGCAGGTGACGGGTAACCATCACGCTTTTCCAAGCCGGATCTCCAACTTCAAATCTATTGTACTGCATAATGGGTGCAAAGATAGAATTTTTTTCTCTATCTCTACTGCCTTGCGTTAATCCTTATAATGAAATCGCTCAGCACGTTCATGTAGTTAATGAATGCCTCATAGGGAGTGTCATAGGGGCTGAAACGCTTGTGGACTTCACCGTCGGAGAAGAACTTGGTGCACATATAGTACAGGTGGTCGCTCTCCTGAAGGTGGCCGAAGTCAGCCCAAAGTTCAGGATCGCCGATAAGGGCGAGTTTCTCAGCCTGGCGATAGAGTTTATTGTACGCTTCCTGCTGCAGCTCGTTGCCCAGCCATGCGCTGAGGTCCCTCTCTTCGTCAGCCCAGGATATGGCATCGGGGACGCTGAGGGAAGCCACAGGCTTGATGTTCTTGGCTGCCTGCGAAGGAGAGACGAAATCGAGGCCGGCCGCAAGTACCTGCCCCGGCAGGGCCTTCATGAAATCAAAAATGCCGCTCTCGGCCTTCTGATGCTCTCCGAAGGTCTCGTAGTCCATGAACAGGTTGACGATATCACCTTCAGCATCCTTGAGCCACTGGGTGTATTTCTCGGCGGTAAGGGGCCACTCGCCCCAGCCACGGTCGGAGAAGCGGAAAGCCAGGTCGTCGCTGAGCCCGTAGTTGCGGAGAAGCAGCTTGAGCTTGGGCTGCGACTCTGCAGTGTACAGATAATCGGGGCTCTTCCAGCCCATGATATGGCGCGCGCCTTCTGTAAGCATGGTCTTGAAGCCAAGGTCATATACCTGGCGGGCAATCGCGTCGGAGTAGATCAGCTCCGTGTTGCGGAACGCTGTAGGAGTGATGCCGAACTCCCCTTCCAGGTGCTTCTTGTGCTTCTCCACCTGATGTATGAATTCGGACGGCGATGCCAGCGCGGCAAGCGAATGGTAGTATGTCTCGCAGAGGAACTCGACGCTGCCGGTGGCCGCCAGGGCGCGGAAGCTGTCCAGCACCTCGGGAGCGTAACGGTCAAACTGCTCCAGAGCGGAACCGGAGATGGAAAAAGCCAGCTTGAACTTGCCTTTGCTTGCCTTTATTGCCTCCAGCAGAAGCTGATTCATGGGCAGATAGCAGTTCTGGGCCACTCTTTTCAGGATGGTCCTGTTGGCGAAATCATCATAATAATGAGAATCCTTGCCTATATCGAAGAAACGATACTGACGGAGTCTTGTGGGCTGATGAACCTGAAAATAAAGGCAGATTGACTTTTTCATAATAACGATTCGTAAACTTTTTTCAATTTGGCAGTGGCACCGTTCCACTTGAGTTCATTTACCTCGTCATATCCCTGCTTCGAGGCAAACTCGGTAAGGGCGGGATAGGTCACGAGTGCATAGATATCGTCGGCCAGGGCATCCACGTCCCAGAAGTCCACCTTGAGGGCGTACTTGAGCACTTCGGCTGCTCCTGACTGATGAGATATGATGGAAGGCACGCCGGTACGCATGGCCTCCAGAGGAGAGATGCCGAAAGGCTCCGACACCGACGGCATAATGTACACGTCCGATAGGGCGAACATCTTCTGGACCTCGGCTCCCCTGAGGAATCCGGTGAAATGGAAGCGGTCAGATATGCCCAGACGGGCCACCTGACGTATGGCGCGGTTCATCATGTCTCCGCTGCCGGCCATCACGAAGCGTACGCCCTTGGTGCGTTTGAGCACCTTGGCAGCGGCATCGATAAAGTATTCCGGGCCCTTCTGGAAAGTGATGCGGCCAAGGAAGGTGACCACCTTGTCCTTGACTCCGCGCTCCACACTTATATCTTCGCGGCCGCTGAAGTCCACGGCGTTGTGTACGGTCACCACTTTGGCGGGATCGATACCGTACTTGTTGATGACTATTCCGCGCGTGAGGTCGCTCACCGTCACCACACGGTCGGCGGCCATCATGCCGCGGGTCTCTATATCCAGCACACGGCTGTCGATATGCTTCTCGTCTCCGCGGTCATAGGAGGTAGCGTGCACATGTACCACCAGCGGCTTGCCCGTAAGCTCCTTGGCGGCTATGCCGGCAAGGTATGTGAGCCAGTCGTGGGCATGGATGATGTCGAACTCGTCCTTGTGCTGCATGGCTATGGTACCGCCCACCTGGGCGTAGCGGGACACTTCTTCCATGAGATTGGCCCCGTACTTGCCCGAGAACTGGAATTTCTGACCGAAACCCACCGTGGTCTGCGTAAGGCTCTCGGCCTTCATCTTCTCTATGGCAGCGTAATACTCGTCCGGGTCAACGTAGGGGACAAGGTTGGAATCGACGTACACGAACTTGACCTTGTTGATGAACTCTTCCACGGTGCTGCTGACGTTGCGCACTGCCACATCGCTCGCATTGATGATGGTGGTAGCGCTCTGGTCCTCGTCACCGGAAGCGTTGGGCATCACGAACAGGGTCTCCACGCCGTTATGCGCCAGACCCCTGACTATGCCCTCACAGGCAGTTCCCAGACCGCCTGCAATGTGGGGAGGAAACTCCCATCCGAACATCAGTACTCTCATAAGTCAGCCTCCTTATGTTTTTCTATCATATCGCTTACGGCAAGCAGGGCCGCAGTGCTGAGCGCAGAAGATATCACTCCGTGCGGCTCGTGGGGCGGATCACCGTCATAAAGCTCGGAGAACGTGCCCACGCCATGTTTGCTGAGGTCGGCCCAGAACCCTTCAATGAGCCATTCGGCCCTGCGGGCAAATGCCGGTCCCTTGACTTTGAAGCTCATCTCCACATAGGGTTCCAGCAGGAAAGGACGTGTGCAGCCCTGGTGGTATGCCAGGTCGCGCTCGAGCTGGGAACCTTCGTACACTCCCCTGTACTTGACGTCACGCGGCGACAGGGTGCGGATTCCGCGGGAGGTCACGAGCTCGTTGTCAATGACCTTCAGCACTTCGGGGAACATCTCCTCGGGCAGCGGGGAGTTTTTTACCCAAATCGCGTAGATCTGGTTGGGACGGGTATCCATGTTGCGCCCCGACGCGTCAACGTAGTCGGCAAGACGGCCCGAGGCAGGGTCGATAAACACTTCGTTGAAACTTGTACGCACCTGCCCGGCTATAGGAGTCCAGCGAGTCACGAAGCCGCTGTCCTTCAAGCCGTAGCGCTTCTCCATGTCCAGGGCGAAGCAAATCGCATTGTACCAGAACGAGTTGGTCTCGATCTGGTAGCCTGCGCGCTCGGTTACGGCCCTGCCGCCTATGTAGGCGTTCATCCAGGTAAGCGCCACGCCGTCCACCTGGGCCCATAGCAGGCCGTTGGGATGCATGGTCACCTCCTTGCGGCGGCCCGGCAGATAGCTGTCGAGTACCATCTTGATGATGCCGCCGTATTTCTTCCACACCTTGGCAGGATCGGCACCCCAGTCTATGTATTGCTGAAGGGTGCACGCCATGTAGAGGGGAGCCTCGACCTGAGTGGTACGCACCGTAAGTCTCTCTTGCTCAGCAGCAATAAGGTTGTCCAGAATCTCTTCAAATAGGGCTGCCCGCCCTGCGCCGTGCAGGGTAAGGCCCGGGAGAGCTATGAGCGTCTCGCGCAGAAGACCAGTCTTGAGCCAGCTGAGACCGGCGTTGATCATGGCCACACCGTTGTGGCGGGTGATCAGCCAGTCGGCGCAACGCTTCAGCTGATCCCTGTAACCGCTTACCTCCGGCAGCTTGGCAAGGCTGTTGGTAAACTGGCGCTTGAGCTGAGCGGGGCTGGCTTCAAAAGTAGCGGCCGACAGCACCACGGAGCCGCCCGGGGCCAGTTTGAGGCTGAAGATGCCGGGAGTAAACAAATCTTCGGTGCAGTCGAAGCCGCGGCGGAACTCGTCGGAATATGTGATGCGGTTGTTCCAGCAAGGAAGGTATTTCCATTCGGCCTTGGAGTCGCTTAGCTGCAGATTAAGATCGGGGAAATTGGGGTACATTCTGAACGACACGCCGCCGGGGATGTCCTGGTAGGACGTGTTGGCGTGGTCGTTCTGGCTTGTGAGCGCATGCGTGTTACGGAATGCCAGGAAGGGCTTGACCAGCAGGGTCACAGGCGCCGGCGACTCCAGCAGCTCATACTTTACCAGCACCTGGTCCTTGTCGGGGACAAGAATCAAGCTCTTGCGGAACAGCACCTCTCCCACTTTGCAGGTAATGTTCGGCACGGGATCCTCGGCAAAATCTACCACGTACTTGTGCCCGCGGGGTTCGTAGATGTCGCCGTAGCAGTGAATACCCAGATTGAACTGCTTGCCGCGGATGATAATGCTCTCGTCAAGCGCCGAAAGCAGCAGATAGTGGTCACCGCCGAAACGGTCCAGGGTGACGGCGAGCAAGCCGTGGTAACGGCGGGTGTTACAGCCTACAATGGTAGTGTTGCTGTAAGCTCCCGTCTTATTGGCGCAGATTATCTCGCGTTTGAGCGAATATGCCAGATTGACCAGCTCATTTTTGTTAAACTTCAAGAATGCCATATCAAACAATCTTTTTCAATACAATTGCGCACCTGCTGGGCAGGTATAAGTATAGCGTATGGTCGTAAGCCTGGTTGCCATTGGGGCAGCGGCCGTTTAGTGCTACATGGTTCTGCGGTCCTTCGAGACGCCCGAAGCCGCCGAAACGAAGTTCGTCCGAGTCGAAGACCTTTGTGAATTCGCCCGCAGGAGCTGAAAATCCATAATCCTGGAAAGAGCCTTGGGGGTTGAAATTCAGCGCAAAGATACAGTTTTCCCTACGGAAAATCAATATTTTCTTCTCTTCATCGGCGACCAGCAGTTCGGGCGCTCCGTTCAGCACTTTTTCCTTCTTCAGGAAATGCACCATGGCCGCATCGAACTCTTCCAGGCCATGATAGCGGAGCTGCGGGTCGTCAGCGATAGACCAGAGCCTCCGGGCGTGGGCATAAGACCAGCCGTTCCCCTCGCGCGGGAAGTCAATCCACTCTGGGTGACCGAATTCATTGCCCATGAAATCGAGGTAGCCGCCCCCGCAGGTGGCTGCTGTGACAAGGCGAATCAGCTTGTGCAATGCAATGCCCCTGTCCACTATTGGGTTAGGCTGATCCTTGCGCATGCTGAAGTACATTTCCTTGTCGATGAGGCGGAAGATTATGGTTTTGTCTCCCACCAGTGCCTGGTCGTGGCACTCGGCATAGCTTACCGTCTTCTCATCGGCGCGCTTGTTGGTAAGCTCCCACCATATTCCGCCCATGCTCCACTGCTCGTCCGAGAGTTCCTTGATCCATTTGATCCAGTGGTCGGCAATGCCCATTGCCATCCTGAAGTCGAATCCTACGCCTCCGGCCTTGAAGGGAGCGGCCAGACCGGCCATTCCGCTCACATCTTCGGCAATGGTGAGAGCCTTGGGGTTGATCTCGTGAATCAGCATATTGGCCAGCCCGAGGTAGGTCACCGCGTTCTCATCAACGCCCTCGTTGAAATACAGCGAGTAGTCACCGAAGTCGGCACCGAGGCCGTGGTTCCAGTACAGCATGCTGGTCACTCCGTCGAAGCGGAATCCGTCCAGGTGATACTCTTCCATCCAGTATTTGCAGTTGGAGAGCAGGAAGTATTTCACTTCGTCCTTGCCATAATCGAAGCAGCGTGTGCCCCAGGCAGGGTGATGTCCCGCCGGGCCCGGATAGAAGTACAGGTCTTCCCTGCCGTCCAGCAGGCCAAGGCCTTCGGCTTCATTGCCCACGGCGTGCGAATGGACTATATCCATGATGACGGCTATACCTGCAGCATGGGCTTCATCCACCAGCCGCTTGAACTCTTCCGGAGTGCCGAAGCGGGAACTCAGCGCGAAGAAGCTCGACACCTGATAACCGAAGGAGCCGTAGTACGGATGCTCCTGCAGCGCCATGATCTGCAAGGTGTCGTAGCCAAGCCGCTTGACTCGCGGCAGCACGGTACGGCGGAAGTCATCGAAAGTAGACACGGCTTCTTTCTCACCGCTCATGCCTATGTGGCACTCGTAGATGAACGGATGCGGCCTGGTCCCGGGCCTGCGATGCTTCCATTGGTAAGGAGCAGGATTCCAGACTTGGGCGCAGAAAACCTTTGTATCGGGGTCCTGCACCACGCGTGTTGCGTAGGCCGGGATGCGCTCTCCCCCACCGCCTGGCCACTCTACCCACAGTTTGTACAGGGCGCCGTGGCTTAAGAAAAGATCCGGCAGTCGCAGCTCCCAGTTGCCGGAGCCAACGGGCTGCAGGGCATAATCAGGGGTGCGCTTCCAATTGTTGAAGTCGCCTATAAGGTAGATGCGGCTTGCGTTAGGAGCCCACTCGCGGAGCACCCATCCTTCGTCGTCATGGTGGAGGCCGTAGTAAAGATGATTGTTGACAGCATTGCTGAGCGGGCCGTCGCCGGCAAGTTTTCGACGGCATTCAAGGATACGGGAGTGGCGCGCTTCAATGGCATCTTTGAAGGGCTCAAGCCACGGGTCGGTCTGATATATTTTCTTCATGATGAACTTATTCTGCTTTATCGCCCAAGGCTTCAATCTTCTCCCTCGCCGTGCGGAGATACTTACGGCATCCGGCTATCAGTTCCTCGCTGCGCTTGATATATTTGTCAATATCGTCGAGCCCTGTTGCGGGATCTTCGACACGTGCGGCAATATCTTCTAGTTCCGCCATTGCCTTTGCGTAATCAAATTTTTCCATTAACTGTACAATTTAAGATTCCGTCGGGGAAAAGCACTTTAATTGTGTCGCCCGGGACTACGCCGGAAGCACTTCTCAACAGGGCTCCGGAAGGTCCGGTGACAAGGGTATAGCCGCGTTCCATGAGGAGACGCGGGTTAGCTGCAGCAATGCGGGTTTCGAGCCTTGACACGCGCTCCTCGCGTACGGCGAGCTTGGCCATGAAGGCCAGCTTCAAGCGACTCAGGAAGCTGCTGATCAGCTCGTCTTCTGCCGCTACCGCATCAATGAAAAGGTCGGCCAGCGCCGTGGGTGTCTTGACTGAGGTGCACGCCACCATATCAGCCGCATGCACATCCCTGTCATGGCCTATAGCGGTAAAAACAGGAACAGGCATGCGCGCAATAGCTGCACAGAGTTCATAATCGTCGAAGCATGCAAGGTCCAGCATCGACCCGCCTCCGCGGAGAATGAGGGCGGCATCGAAACGGCCATCTTCCTGTCCTGCAATCCTTTCCAGGGCTTCAGCTATGGAAGCGGGAGCTTTGTCGCCCTGCATGGTAGCCTCGAAAAGAGTCACATCAAAAGCAAATCCGAACTCATTTTCAAGCAGATGGCGCCGGAAATCCCCGTATCCGGCAGCGTCGGGAGCCGATACGACGGCAAGCCTGTATGGCAGCCTTGGCAGGGCGAATTCTTTCTGGAGATCGAGAAGTCCTTCTTTCTCAAGGCGTTCCAAGGTCTGGCGGCGACGCAGCTCGGCATCACCTATTGTGGCCTGGAAGTCAATGTCCTGGATGATCAACGACACTCCGTAAAGCTCGCTGTAGTTAACCTGCACTTCAAACACAAGCGCAATGCCCGGCTGCAGAGCGGTGCCGGAAGCCTGGGCAAAGCGGGACAGGATATCGTCGGCCATGGAGCGCCAGATAATCGCCCTCACTTTTGCCAGCAGGCCGCGGGAGTCGCTCTGACATAGCTCAAGGTAACAATGACCATTGGTCCTCTGCTGCACCGACGCCACCTCCGCACGCACCCGAACCGGCCCCGGGACAGCATCTTCAACGCCTCCTTTGATTATCTGCTGAAGCTCCAGCAATTCCAAGTAATCCTGCTCAAACATCACATTTCCTAATTATCGCTAAATATAACAATATTTTTAATTCTTTCCACCCAGATTCTTCCCAAACCACTCTCCCGTGACGAGCCGGCGCGTCCGGCCTTGCGGCTATCGGCATACAGAACTCCTCCCCACTACGTGGGTCCCCTCCCTTTTCGGGAGCCAAAGGTTCTGTATGCCGATAGCCGCAAGGCCGGACAGCGGGAATCCAGGCTGTCGGAGAGCTATTTCTGGCGGCAGTAAATCTGGACGGGGCAGCCGGTCAGCGAGAAGTTCTCGCGAAGCTTATTCTCCAGGAAACGCTTGTATGGATCCTTGATGTACTGCGGCAGATTGCAGAAGAAAGCGAATGCCGGGAAGCGCGTGGGCAACTGCGTCACGTACTTTACCTTGACGTACTTGCCTTTCCATGCCGGAGGAGGAGTCTCCTCGATAAGCGGCAACATCACCTCGTTCAGGCGGGCCGTAGGGATCTTCTGGGAGAAGTTGGCACACACCTCGGCGGCGGCATTAAGCACGTCCTGGATGCGCTGCATCTTGACGACCGAAGTAAATATGATGGGCACATCGTCAAACGGAGCAATACGGCTCCTGAGGGCTTGGGTGTACTCCTTCAAGGTGTTGGAGTCCTTGATGAAGAGATCCCACTTGTTGACCACCAGCACACAGCCCTTGCGGTTGCGCTGGATGAGCGAGAAGATATTCATGTCCTGGGCCTCCATGCCTGTAGTGGCGTCAATCATCATGATGCACACGTCGGAATGCTCGATGGCCCTAATGGAACGCATCACAGAATAGAATTCAAGGTCTTCATTCACCTTTGCTTTGCGGCGTATGCCGGCGGTATCGACCAGCATGAATTCATGGCCGAACTTGTTGTAATGAGACTCAATGCTGTCGCGGGTAGTACCTGCCACCGGTGTGACGATATTGCGTTCGGTGCCCAGCAGGGCGTTGGTGAGCGACGACTTGCCCACATTGGGCTTGCCCACTATGGTGATGCGGGGAAGGTCCTTGTATGGATCCTCGGTAACTGTTTCTTCGGGCAGCGCGGCCACTACGGCGTCGAGCAGGTCGCCGGTACCGGAACCATTGGCGGCGGAGATGCTATATATCTCGCCGAGCCCCATGGAATAGAACTGGTAGGCGTCGAACATCTTCTCGCCGGTATCTACCTTGTTCACGCAAAGCACTACCGGTTTGCGGCTGCGGCGCAGCACATCTGCAATCTCGGCATCGTAGTCGGTGATACCTGTGGCTGCCTCTACCATGAAGAGCACCAGATCGGCCTCGTCGATGGCTATCTGCACTTGAGAGCGTATGGCCGACTCGAACACGTCGTCGGAGTTGCTGGTGTAGCCGCCGGTGTCCACCACCGAGAACTCCCGCCCGCACCACTCGCAGCGGCCGTAATGCCGGTCGCGGGTCACGCCGGCGGTGTCATCTACTATGGCCTGCCTGGCTCCGACCAGACGGTTGAAAAGGGTGGACTTGCCTACGTTAGGACGTCCTACTATTGCTACCAGACTCATAAAGTTTACATTCTTTGCAAGCCTCGGACTGCTCTCCGGGGCAGATTGTACGGTGAAGTGCGGCATCCTCATCCTTGAAGCAGCGGATGCCGCGCTTGCGCATTTCTTCGTTGGAACCTACATCGTAGTGCGGAAAGTCTTTCTTACGGAAGATGATGTTGAAGCACATGCCCAACACGCCCAGTCCCAGAATGACTGCCGCAGCTAAGATAGTGGCTCCCATATCAATACACGAACCCGGGGCTTATGGGCTCGTAGTTATATACCTTGTCGATAATACTTGCGAACACGGCGGACATGGACACTACGCGGATCTTCGGGTCCCCTTCAAGCTCGGGATGAGGAATGGTGTCGGTCACGAACACCTCTTCCAGCGAAGACTCGTGTATGCGTTCCAGGGCATTGCCTGACAGGATACCGTGAGTAGCGCAGCAGCGCACGCTCCTGGCTCCTTTCTCCTTGAGCACGTCGGCAGCTTTGCACAAAGTACCGGCGGTATCAATCATATCGTCAACAATTACTATATTCTTGCCTTCCACATCACCGATGGCCTTGATCTCGGATACGACATTGGCCCTCTCGCGCGTCTTGTGGCAGATGATGACGCCGCAGTCCTGCTTGCCGCCGAGCGACCTGGCGTAGGAATTGGCCCTCTTGGCACCGCCCATGTCGGGGGCGGCGATTGCCAGATTGTCCAGGCCCAGAGACTCAATACAAGGGATAAACACCTTGCTGGCGTACACATGGTCCACAGGGATATCGAAGAAGCCCTGGATCTGGTCGGCATGTAGGTCGCAAGTCATGATCCTGTCCACACCTGCGGCTGTAAGCAAATTGGCTGCAAGCTTGGCGCCGATAGCTACACGCGGCTTGTCCTTGCGGTCCTGGCGGGCCCATCCGAAATAAGGGATGACGGCAATGACCTTGTCGGCGGAGGCTCTCTTGGCGGCATCGACCGTGAGCAGCAACTCCATCAGATTGTCTGCCGGAGGGAAGGTGGACTGGAGGATAAAGACGGTGGCACCGCGCACGCTCTGGGTAAAGCAAGGCTGGAATTCTCCATCGCTGAAAGGAGTAACCTGAAGATCTCCCAGACGGGAGAGGGGCTCTTCTGGTCTGCGGATCTCGTTCAGATGCTCTATCACTTTGCAGGCGAAATCCCGGGAAGCCCTGCAAGCGAATAGTTCCATGCGATGTGTGTGGATCATAATATAGAGTTTATGTAGTCAAGTATTTCCTCTCGTCCGCTGCCGTTCGATGAACTGCTGGTAAACATGGGAGGCAGCTCTTCCCAAGTGCGTGCAAGTATCTCTTTGTCACGCTCGATCTGGGCCTGGAGTGCCATCGGTCCCAGCTTGTCGGTCTTGGTAAAAATGATGGCGCATGGTATGCCGTTCTCGCCAAGTTCGGACAGAAAATCGATATCAATCGCTCCAATGTCGTGCCTGGAATCCACCAGCACGAACAGCAGCTGCATTTCCTCCGAATTGTGAATATAGTCCCTTATGGTGGCAGTAAGCTCGCGGCGCATGCGGTCGGGCAGCTTGGCGTAACCGTAGCCCGGAAGGTCAACCAAATACCACTTATCGTTGATAAGAAAGTGGTTCACCACTTTGGTCTTGCCGGGAGTCGAGGAGGTCATGGCCAGCTTCCGATTGCCGGTAAGCATGTTGATTAGGGATGATTTGCCCACGTTGGAGCGGCCTATAAACGCAAATTCGGGCAGTTTTCTCTTAGGCTTTCCGGTCACCCTTGTACTGCTTCCTGCAAATATGGCCTCAGAGATTTTCATTACCCGTAAAATTCAGTACAAAGATATACAAATTTTTTGAACTACTTTATACCCGGATAATGAATCGTAAAACAAGCCCCCTGGAGGACAAAAGAACGCGTATAACTGATGGTTGCTCCGCACCTGTCAAGAATGCTCCGCGATATTGCCAGGCCCAGGCCCGAGCCTCCGCTCTTGGTGGTAAAATTGGGAGTGAACAGCTTGGGCTCATTCTCTTCCGACACGCCGGGCCCATTGTCTTCCACAACGATATCGTAATAGCCCTCCTGCATGGACTTCCGGAGCGACACATATACCTTGGCGCCGCCCCGTCCCTCAACCGCCTGCACAGCGTTGCCGAGCAGGTTGACGAATACGCGCGTAAGCTGGGGCTTGGGGCCCCGGACCATGGCATCGCGCAAGCCCATGTAGCTGAATTCCACATCGTCGCGGTTGTCGAACATGGATATTTCTTCCTGAAGCATGAGATCGAGGTTCAGAAGCGTATGTTCCTCGGTGTCGAGCTTGGCGAAGGTCGAGAATTCGTTGGACGTCTCCGTAAGGATATCTATATGGTCGAGCAGCACCTTGCTCACGTCATCGAACTTGTCCTGCCATGAAGGATCGCCCTTCTGTTTCAGACGTATCAGCCTCTGTATCTGAAGCTTCATAGGCGTCAGGGGGTTCTTGATCTCATGAGCGACCTGACGCGCCATCCCATGCCAGGCCTTGTCCCGCTCGGCCTGGGCCAGGCGGCTGCTGTTTTCCGCCAGTTCGTCCACCATGCGGTTGTAGGCATCGACCAGCGAAGATATCTCGTCCTGGCGCGAGTAGCTGATATGCTCAAGTCCCTGGCGTGCCTTGCTCATGCTCAGTCCCATCATGCTCAGCGGCAGGAATACCCTGTCGAGTACAGCCGATTCGGCGAGCCTTGCCACAATAAAGAGCAGCAGGAACACGGTGAGGATGGTCATCATGTGCATCACGGCGTCACGCTCAAAGTCGTAGCTTTCTTCTACATACGGAGCACTCAGCACCGCGGCAATCTTGCCGCCGGCATCCATCAGCGGCATGTACATAGTGTAATAATGCCTCCAGCCCACCTGCTCTTTGACGGTACAATAGCGTAAATGCCGCTCTATAATCAGGTCCAGCGCCTCAGGGTCGATGCGGAAGCCCAGCAGCATGCGGTCCAGGGCATCGGGATTGGTGCAGAGGACTATGTGTCCGTCGGTACCATAAACGCTGATGTCTGAGCCGGTATTGTCGCTCACCGACTGAATCATGGAAGCAAAGCCGGCGGAGTTGAGAGCATCCTCCTGTCCGAGCCCCCTCAGGCCGTTCTGGGCAAGCATCTGTATGGCATTGATACGATCCGACATAATAGCCTGCTGGTTAGCCTCGTTGCGCCTGTACACGAAGAGCACGCTCACCAGCGCCATGATCACCAGCGCAAGGATGAGCGACACCATAAGGGTCCAGGAAATGCGTGAACGGAAATAGGTTCGTTCGCCGTTCTTCTTCCTCCTCTGCCTTGGCTTCAGGCACCATAGCAAAAGATACATCAGCAGGCCGGCGGTCACGAGAGCCACCACATAACTGAAAGCACCGATCTGACGGCGGGATATTATCATCGCCTCATTGTCGGAGATGACATTCACGAAGTGGGCGAAACCGTCGCGGTAATAGTGGCAGGCCTTGTGAACATACACTTCAGAGTACATCCAGTCATCCATGCGTGTGGCATAGGGATACTCGCCCCTGAAGGTCCTGAGATCGCGGCCCTGGTAGCGCGAATAGGAATATGCCGAGGGAAGGGCGGTGCGGCCAGGTGCCATGAATCCGAGCAGACGGGCGTATCCCTTGCCCGACGGCATAGTCTTCTGCTCTATGCCGACTACCAGATGGACCGGACGCGCATCATTGTCGAAATAAGTAAACACCCCGTCATAGCGCGAAGGGCCCTCAGGCGTGGGAGATCCTACGAAGAAAGAGCCTTCGGATATGGGACTTCCGCTACGGGAAATCTGTTCGAAATGCTGGACCAGCTGAGGCTGAGAAGTGCCGGGATGCACCAGCTGGACATTTATGGAATAGTCCAGCGCCTCCGAAGCTAAATAATTATCTATAATCCTATTACGAATGATCGCCTCACTCCCGTGGAGCATAGCGAGTGAGCCTATCACGGAATCGCCGGCAATAGCCCTCTCCACCTTAAGCAACTGAAGTTCCAGCGTCACGTCCCTGTCAACGGCCAATTTGCCGGCCCACACCTCCATCCTGTCCTCTTCTTTCTCAAATCCCAGCAGCGCCATGGCAACTACCATGTACAAAGCCGCAATGATAGAAAAGGCCACCCTCCAGCCCCGGGACATGAAATCCGGAGCTCGTCCGGCGACGCAGACAAGAACCGGCCTGAGCATCTGAAGCAGCATGGGCACGGCGCACAGAAGCGACATGAACGACAGATATACTATCAAGGTGTACCACGACAGTGATGCCAGTTTATACAATTCCAATGAGATGCCGGAGTTGTACACAATGCTGCCCAGCGTCATGTGAACGTTGAGGATAATCATAACGATCAGCACCAGATCTACCACAGTGAGAAACACTGCCGCAGTGCGCGTACGGACCTTTGTCCACAGGCTGCGCCTGGCAAGGTAGAACACCAGGACACACAGAAGCAGGGCGAGATTGAGCAGCAGCACGGCACCTAGGGAGAACAGGAAAGACCCTCCGGCATAGAGCATGGGCGAGAAAACCGGCACTTCCGACTGGACGCTGCGACCCCAGAAATACATAGCAGATATTGCCAAAATTATCCCCGCCGACGCTATTGCGGCACGTCCTGCAGTACGTTTGCTGAACACGAAGCCCACTGCCGCCGCAAGGAATAGGAAGAGCGCTATCCAAAGCAGGTTGTCATTGGCCATGACAACGCCTGAGAGCGAATCATACAGGATTTTGAACACCGGACGGCCGTCAAGCAGCACAGGGCTCCCGCCGCTGTAAGTAAGCGGCCTCACCGAGAAGCGCCGGCGCAGGTGGAGGCGTGGGTTGACCCCGCCGTAGGTGCTCTCGTCCAGAGTGTTGCTTATCTCCAGGCCCGCTATTATACGCTGCCCGTCAGCACCCTGGGCCTTCACGAGGTACCATTTGGGCCCGATATTCAAGAATGAGGGCTCTTCGGTAACGTAGCTCAGGGGAGAACGCAGGTTGACGCGGGGGTTAGTGATGCGCTGCACCACCACGCGCGAACTTATATCGTCGTTATAAATAGGAAACTGCCCGCGCCACGACTGAAGGGTATCGTCTGCATAGGTATAGATTACCATATCGTCGGGCAACTTCTGCTGGGGACGTGCGATGTAATAGTCCAGTGCAGCCATGCGGCGCTCCAGGCGCCTCTCCACCTTGCGCGCGGCAGAATCGGTGTCACCCACGGCACGCGGAGTCGCTACTGCAAAAATCAGCAGCACGACACTCAGCACCAGAAGCGCCGGCCAGAGAGCATCGCGTATGAACCACTTTCTATTCATTATGATACGGCTCCCCTTTCAAGATGGTAAAAGCACGGTACAACTGCTCTGCAAAAACCGTTCTCACAAGCTGATGCGAGCAAGTCATGCGCGATAGCGATATCTTGGCCTGGCTGCGCTGATACACCGCGGGGGCAAATCCATAGGCCCCGCCAATGATGAATACTATATCGCGCCCCGCCTGAAGCCATTTCCCCACACGGGCGGCAAACTCCAGCGAACTGAACTGCTCGCCATGTTCGTCAAGGAGTACCACCATATCCGACGGCTTGACGGCCTTCAGCAGCACTTCGGCCTCTTTCTGCTTGACCTGATCGTGGCTCAAGGCGCCTACGCCTTTGAGTTCGGGCAGTTCCTTCACGCTGAAAGGCACATAATGAGTGAGCCTGGAGCTATACATTTCCAGACCTTCGGCAACCCAGCGGATGTCGGTCTTTCCCATTGTGAGCAGGGTCATTCGCATCGTCTGCAAAAATAGCAAACTGGCTTAATATTTGCAAAGAAAAAAAGCGGTATGAAAATATTGCCCATTGCTGTTTTAGCTCTGCTGCTTGCCGGGCCGCTGGCTTCGGCCCAGAATTATTTGCTGCAACCGGTATCCAAGCCGGCAACAGTCACCGTGCCCGAAGGAGGTGACGATGTGTTCGTACCAATCAGCAAATATATTGCTGCCGGCAATGCAGAGGCCTTGTCCGCCTGGTTTGCCGACAATCTTGAAATCGCAGTTCTGGCCAAGGAGAGCGACGCCAGCCGCGCTCAGGCCCGGCAGATTGTTAAGACCTTCTTCGACAATTACACTCCCCGGAGCTTCAACATAACGCACACCGCCGGCCGGGCCAACATGAAATACGCCCTCGGCACCCTCAAGGCCGGAGGAGAGACGTTCAACGTCACTATCTTCCTGAGCTGCAAGGACAAACGCTACAAAATACAGCAGCTAAAAATCGAACGCCTCTAGAGTACGTATGAGCGTACGTTGGCGGCTGAGATTACGTCGTCACCCAGGATGAGCAGGCGCTCCACTACGTTGCGCAGCTCCCTGATATTTCCCTTCCAGCTGCGCTCCTGCAGCATCTTCACCGCCTCCGGGCTGAACGCCTTGCGGGGCATCGCCGTCTCGGTGCAGATACGCTCCACGAAATAATCCACCAGCAGAGGAATATCCTCCTTGCGCTCGTCAAGTCCCGGCACTCTGATCACGATAACGCTCAGACGGTGATACAAATCCTCGCGGAAATTGCCTTTGTCGATTTCGGCACGAAGGTCCTTGTTGGTGGCCGCAATGACCCTCACATCCACTTTTATATCAGCGTCGCTGCCTACGCGCGACAGTTTGTTCTCCTGCAGCACGCGCAGCACCTTGGCCTGGGCGGCGAGCGACATGTCACCTATTTCATCGAGGAACAGAGTCCCTCCGTCGGCCTGTTCGAACTTTCCCTTGTGCTGCTTGATAGCGGATGTGAAAGAGCCCTTCTCGTGTCCGAAGAGCTCGCTCTCTATAAGCTCCGAGGGGATAGCGGCGCAGTTGACTTCGATGTAAGGCTGTGAGGCTCTGTCGCTGAGAGCGTGAAGGCTGCGGGCTACCAGCTCCTTGCCGGAGCCGTTGCCACCGGTGATAAGCACTCTGGCGGGAGTGGGCGCCACCTTTTCTATCATCTCGCGCACCGCGCAGATCGCCGCTGACTCGCCCACCATGCGCTCCCCGCCGAACACTTTCTTCTTAAGCGACTTGTTCTGGGTCACGAGCTTGGTCTTGTCGGTGGCATTCTTGATAGTGATGAGTATGCGGTTGAGATCCAGCGGCTTCTGGATAAAGTCGAAGGCTCCTTTCTTGATGCACTCCACGGCGGTATCAATATCACCGTGCCCTGATATCATGACAACGGCGCTTTCGGTGCCCTCGGAAACCAGTTTCTCAAGCACCTCCACTCCGTCCATGCCGGGCATC
Organism: Bacteroidales bacterium; assembly: GCA_017634595.1. GTDB lineage: Bacteria > Bacteroidota > Bacteroidia > Bacteroidales > UBA932 > Cryptobacteroides. The sequence goes on along the minus strand of JAGBNC010000016.1, from coordinate 186,017 downwards.
TTGATGTCGCAGAAAATAATGTCGTAATGAGCCTTCAACGCCTTCTCAAGGCCCTCGGAGCCATTTTCCGCAGTATCCACGGAATAGCCTTCGTCGGAAAGAATTTCACCGAGCGAGTTGCGGATGCTCCGCTCGTCATCAATAATCAGAATCTTCATACGGCAAATATCGTTATTTTTTTCTACATTTGTGCTGATATGAAGATTCCTGACATTATTATTGCAATAGACGGCTACTCATCTACTGGCAAGAGTACGCTGGCAAAAAAAATAGCCCGCAAGTTCAGTTTCCTTTACCTTGACTCCGGCGCCTTGTACCGGGGCGTGACGCTTTTCGCCCAGGAAGAAGGGCTCATCAACCGTATCAGCATCATAGACCCTTCGCTCAAAGAGGCACTGAAGGGCTTGGAGCTCCATTTCGACGCCGAAGGCAAGCTCTGCATGGGGCCCCGCTGCATTGAACAGCAGATCCGTTCGATGGAAGTGAGCTCGCAGGTGAGTCCGGTGGCGGCAGTCCCCTACGTACGCGAGTGGGTGGATGAAAAGCTGCACGAATTCGGACGCCGCGGGCGCATCGTCATGGACGGGCGCGACATAGGTACGGCAGTGTTTCCCGAGGCTCAGCTGAAGATATTCATGACAGCGAGCGAGGAGGTCAGGGCACGGCGCCGCTACGACGAGCTGGTGTCCAAGGGCGAAAGCCCGCTGCTCGAAGAGGTGGTGAAGAACCTGCGCGAGCGCGACTACATCGACTCGCACCGCGAGACTGCCCCCCTGCGCCGCGCAGAGGACGCCTTCGAGCTGGACAACTCAGATATGAGCTTCGAAGAAGAACTGGCTTGGGTACAAGGTCTCATCCAGGGCAAGTTCGGCATACTATGATAAAGGTCGCCATCGACCCTCACTCCGGTTTCTGTGGCGGAGTGATACGGGCCATCAGTACGGCGGAAGGTTTTCTTGCCGCCGGTAAGGGCCCGTTGTGGTCGCTCGGCGCCATTGTCCATAACGAATCAGAGCTCTCAAGGCTCGAAGAGAGGGGTCTGAAGGTGACTGATGCCGAAGGGCTTGGGATTCTCGGCCCCGGCGACACGGTGCTTATCCGCGCACACGGTGAGCCGCCGGCCACTTACAGCAGGCTTAAGGAACTCGGTATCGGGCTCATAGACTGCACCTGTCCCGTGGTGCTTCGCCTGCAGGCCAGGGTAGAAGAAGCAGCCGGGCGCGCCCAGGTACTGATATTTGGAAAGATAGGCCATCCGGAAGTGCTTGGCTTGGTGGGACGCGCAAAAGGAAGGGCCATAGTGGTTGAAGATGCCGCTTCGCTGGACACACTGCTGAAGTCGGGAGCCATAGACCTTGACAAGCCGCTGGAACTTTTCTCCCAGACAACCATGAGCCCGGAGAAATTTTCGGAACTGGAAGAAAAACTGCAAGCCCTTGCCGGAGACAAACTTACTGTACACCACAGTATTTGCGCCCAGGTAGCATCACGTCACAAGCAGCTTGCCGAGTTTGCATCAAGGCATGACGTAATAGTGTTTGTATCAGGCAGTTCCAGCTCCAACGGCAAAGTCCTTTACCAGTGGTGCAAGAGCATCAACCCCCGCACCCACCTCATCGGAGGCCCGCAGGATTTGCAGGCAGAATGGTTCCGGGATGCTGCTTCGGCCGGTGTGTGCGGAGCCACATCGACCCCGAAATGGCTGCTTGAACTTATTGCAAATCACATAATTAATTTGCTTTTTTAATTTAATTCACTGTTTTTGTGCAGAGGCCGTCAGGAGAAGGTTAGCTCCAGGCGGATAGTAGTGTATATAATCCTATCCACATTTTAGTTTAATTAAATTCAAAAAAGCTTATGGAAAAAACTAGGCTTCTTTTGTCTTTGGTATTGTTGTTGGTTCCCGCTTCCATCTGGGCCCAGAACATTACTGTAAAAGGCAAAATCACCGACGCCCAGACTGGCGATGCGGTTCCGTCGGCCGCCGTAGTTCTGAGTGGCACCGCCAACGGTGTCATATCAGATTATGACGGCAACTTCTCCATCAATGCTCCTTCAGACGGAGTGCTGATATTCTCATCCATCGGCTACGAGACTGTGCAGATCCCCGTTCAAGGCAAGCACACCATCAACGTAGAGATGACCCAGAGTTCCGAGTTCCTTGACGAGACCATTGTCGTGGCATACGGTACCGCCAAGAAATCGTCCTATTCAGGTTCGGCCTCCATGGTCAGGGCGGAAGAACTTTCTCAGAAGCCGGTTTCCTCCGTAGAGCAGGTCCTGCAGGGCAAAATCCCCGGGCTTCAGGTTTCTACTGCCTCCGGTCAACCTGGAGCAGCAAGTACATTCCGCATCCGTGGTACCGGCTCGCTCAATGCTTCATCGGAGCCGCTTTACGTGATTGACGGAGTGGCAACCACCAACACGGCTTACTCCAAGAATGCCGAAGACGCCCACACTACTACCAGCATCCTGTCCAGCATCAATCCTCAGGACATTGAATCCATAACCGTGCTGAAAGATGCTGCCGCGGCTTCGCTTTACGGGTCCCGCGCCGCCAACGGAGTGGTAATTATCACCACCAAGAGCGGTAAAGCGGGTCAGGGTCATGTGAACTTCAGTGCCGCAGCAGGAGTGTCCGCAGTGCCCACACAGTACCGGATGGCCAATTCTACTGAATATTATAAGTTGATATACCAGAGCTATTTGGAGACTGCTGCCAGCGAAGGCAAAGATCACATCTGGGCCAACGAGCAGGCTCAGGGCACCCTGTCATGGAACCCGTTCAACACGGCGGTCCCGTTCGATGCCAACGGCAATCTGGTGCCTGGGGCCAAAAACATCATTGACACCGACTGGCAGAGCGAAGTGATGAAACGAGGTTATTCCCAGGACTACAACGTCAGCTACTCGGGCGGCACCGACAAGTTTAATTACTTCTTCTCGGCCGGTTACTTCGACCAGACTGGCACCACACCCACGGCCCGCTACACTCGCTACTCTGGTAAGGCCAATATTGACGCCAGCATCAAACCCTGGCTCAAAGGCGGGGTGAATGTAGTGTTCTCATATGCCACACAGAATTCCGAGGTCTCGCAAAGCGCAGGAGCTTCCCCGCTCTACAATGCGCTCTCTTTCCCCAATGCTGTGCCTGTATATAAGGTTGACTCCAACGGTGCATACGTCCTGGACGAGAATGGAGAGAAACAGTTCAACTGGACTAATCCGGCATCCAAGGATTTCAACCCCGTGGCAATACCCCTGATGAACACCAACCAGGCCAATACGGCACGCTTGCTTGCATCATTTTACGCAGAGGTAAAGTTCATGGACGGACTGACAGCCAGAACCACATTCTCTCCCGACTATGTCTCCGTGTACGATATTTTTTATTGGAACAAGTACCACGGTGACGGCCCGGCCTACGGCGGCCGCGGCGGAAGGACACAGACCAGCGACTTGATGTTCACAAGCACCACCACCTTGAATTTCAACCGGACCTTTGCCGACAAACACAATGTGTCCGCCATGGCCGGTTATGAATACTGGCAGAGCAAAATAAGCCGCTTCGACGGCACTGCCACAGGCTTCGCATTCGACTTCCTGACCGAACTTGCCGGTGCCAATAAACCACAGTCAATCACGTCCTGGTACACCCAGGCGGCATTAATATCTTGGCTGGGGCACGCGGAATACAGTTATATGGAGAAGTATTTTGCCTCAGCATCCTTCCGCCGGGACGGCAGTTCCGTGTTCGGAGCCGACAACAAATGGGGTAACTTCTTCAGCGTCGGCGCATCGTGGCGTATCAAACAGGAAGATTTCCTTAAGGACGTTGATGCTATCAGCGACTTGAAATTGCGCGTCAGCTACGGTACTTCCGGCAACAACGCCGGCCTGGACCGCTATCAATCCCTTGGCTTGTGGACAGCAAGCGACACCTACCAATATGGATATAACTCGGGCCTCGGGCACACCAGCCTCTCAAATCCAGAGCTGGGATGGGAGAAGCAGAAAATGCTCAATATAGGCATCGACTTCGGATTCATAAAGAACAGGATCAGCGGCTCAGTGGAGTTCTTCAACAAGACCTCCGACGCCCTCCTGTATGAATTTCCCCTGCCGGGATCGTACGGAATCACCAGCGTGATGATGAACCTTGCCAAGGTCAGGAACAGAGGCGTAGAATTTGCCATCAACGCCACACCGGTTCAGACCAAAGATTTTGTGTGGGACCTGGATTTCAACTTCTCATACAACTCCGACAAGATTCTTGACCTCGCCGGCGATGACGACATCATCATGGGAGACACCAAGAAAATCTGGAAGGTGGGAGAGAGCCAATATGAATTCTATATGCCCACATGGGCAGGTGTAGACCCCGCCAACGGTGACCCCCTGTGGAAGCTCGGCGACGGCACTACCAACAATTATTCCCTTGCCGATTATGAGACTCAGGGCCGCGCCACTCCATGGGGATTCGGCTCGCTTTCCAACAACCTGTCATGGAGGGGCATCAACTTGTCTTTCATGTTCTACTACAATCTGGGCGGCAAATTCTATGACAGTCTGTACGCCAACATGATGCACGAGGGCAATAATTCGGGCAAAAACATCAATATTGACGAACTCAATGCCTGGACCCCCTCCAACACCAGCACCGACGTGCCCAAGTTCTACAACTTGAATGACAACCAGAGCAACTCCCCGAGCACTCGTTTTCTGTACGACGCGACATATATCAAACTCAAGAATGTCAATCTCTCCTACAGCCTGCCGAGGCGGCTGCTCATGAAGTCAGACATTGTGTCGGCGGTAAGGTTCTACATCAACGCCGACAACCTCTTCACAGTCTTTGCCGATAAAAACTACAAGGGTTACGACGATATAGACATATTCGGTATCGGAGGATACGACGCCTACGCGAACTACATTCCGCTGAGCCGTACTTACACTTTGGGTGTGAACATAACTTTCTAAAACAATCGGATTATGAAAAAAACAATATACATAGCATTCCTGGCTCTGGCGGGGCTTTCATCTTGCTCCAAGGAGACCTTGAATCCGGTTCCGTCCAACGCTGTGTCCGATGTCCAGATATTCTCAAGCGTGGAGTCGGCGCAGACTGCCCTGAACGGAGGCATAGGGTGGATAGGGTACTATCTTACCAATTCCCTGCAGGTCATCATGTCGGAGGTCATGGGAGAGGACGCCCTTATGACAAGCGGCAACTACGGCATAGACACATACAACTGGAACCTGTACTCATATACATATTCACAGGTACCTGAAGACGACCCTTGGTGGTTCGGATATTCCAACTACATCTGGCAGTACGACTACAAAGGCATTGACGCAGCCAACAATATCATTGCCTATGTAACCGACATGCCCGAAGAAAGCGGCAAGGAGAATCTACTTGGCCAGGCGCATGCCCTAAGGGGCTTCATGTTCCTGAGGCTCTCCCGTCTCTTTGCTCCTACATATACAATCAATCCTGACGGTCCAGGAATAATCCTGCGCACCTCACCGGCGGACGCCTCATCAGAGCCCATCGGGCGCAGCAGTCTCAAGGACTGCTACGAGCAGATTATCAAAGATTTGGACTACGGCAGGGAGCACTGCAGCCCCGACAATGCCGCTTATTTCACACCGAAGAGCTGCGCATTGTTCATGGCCCGCGCCTATCTTGACATGGCCGACTACTCAAATGCTGCAAAGTACGCAAGTGAAGCAGCATCAAACCTCTTTGACGGCAGCAACCTCATGAGCCAGACAGACTATCAGTCCGGTTTCATGAATCCAAACGTGGAGTGGCTGATGTACTACAATTTCAACCAGACCACGTCCAACTACTACGCGTCAATCCCCTCGTTCTACTATCTGGCCAAAAGCGCTGTGAATATGGACGCTACCGGCAAGGCCAATCCGGCCGACATCGAATATCTGGACACGCCTCAGGAAAGCAACTATTTCGAAGAGCCTCTGTACGGATACAGCACCGTGCGCTGGACCAAACGCTTCCGCGACTCATTTGAAGACAGCGACTGCCGCAAGCTCTTCCCCTTCTATTTCTACGCCGCTGACGGATGGTTCACCAGCAAGTTCAGCCACAGGGACTTGTACATCGGCGATGCCGACTTCCCTTTGGCACGTATAGCGGAGGCATACCTTATCAAAGCCGAGTGTGAAGCTCATTTGGGAGGCGATGCCGCCGGACCGCTGAACGCCCTCCAGACTGCCCGTGGAGCCAGTCCAACCGCCGCCACTTACGACAACATTTATTACGAGCGCCGCAAGGAGTTGTACGGCGAGGGCTTCAGGCTTCAAGACATCAAACGTCTGCACCAGCCGCTTGATCGCACCGTAGATGCAGAGCACTGGGCCAGCGTCAAGAGCCTTCCTGCCGACAGCCCGCGATTCATGCTCCCCATACCGCAGATTGAGATGCTTTACAACAAAGCTCTCACTTCCGCCGACCAAAACGAATATTGGAGGAAATAAATGAGAAGATTGTTTATATCGGGAATGCTGCTGATAATGGCAGCATTCTCTTTCAATTCTTGCTCCTATGAGCAAGGAATAGTGACCTTTGAAGGACGTAAAGTGGATGTGGGAGCCTTTCTGAACGGGTTTCCATATTCGACCTGGGGGTTCCACCTGTCGGACGACGGCAGCAAGCTGTTCTATGTGCGTCAAACCGGGGGCAACCCCATGCTCATGCTGGACTTGGCAGAGAGTACCGACTTATCGAAAGGTAAGGTCATATCGAATGAAGATTGGTCGGCAAAGAATTTCTGGCACCCGCAGTGGAACGACAAAGACTCCTGCCTGTACTGGATAGGCGACAAGGCCAACGATGAGAAAATCGACCTGTACCGTCTTGATCCCAAGAGCGGGCAGATGAAATGCTTCACCGATGTGCCATATATTTACGGATGGAGCTTCAACGACGACAAGAGCCTCATCGGCTACATAGCCCGTACATCCCAGAGCGAGAACGATCATGTGGACGAGTTCCATATTCTGGACCTTGCCACTGGTCAGGACAGCCTGGTGTGCGAAGACATACCGGAATTCCGTATGACATGGTCGGAAGTGTCGTTCAGCCCCGACAACAGCGGCGCCATATTGACGGTACTCAAGAACGTCAACCGCACTCACACCAACCTGGCATATCTTGACTTCGGGAGCGGAAGCTACACGGTGATTACCGACCCTACCCTGGAAGCGAGCCTGAGCGGTTGCGCCGTGGTATCGCCCTGGTATTCAGAGGACGAGGCATATTTCCTTTCGGACCAGACAGGATACGCCAACCTGTATTGCTACAACCGTTCCAATGGAGTGACCCGTCAGATTACCGACTACAAGGCCGACATTAACGCCAAATGGATTACCGACGGTCAGCAGAAACTGCTCGCCGCCGTATCCACAAGCCCCGAAGGCTCCGTTGTGCGTATTTTGAGCCCTGACGGAAAAGAACTCACGCAAAGCTATTATCCTGTAACCCTCAACTTCCAAACCAGCTGCGGAAATAAATTGTATTTTACCGCAGGAGCCACAGATTTGCTTTTCCAGATTTGGGAACTTAGTTATTCTGATAACCATCTTGAGCAGAAAGTCATTGTGGATCTTCCCCAAAGCACCAAGGAATCGATGATTGCATCCCGGGCTCAGAAGTTGTCCATCCCCACATTCGACATCGATCCCGCCACCGACTCCACCCGTATGCTTCATGCATACCTTATGGTTCCGGACAACCCGCTTCCGGCCGACAAGGCAAGGCTTATGGTCATGTCGTTTTACGGCGGGGATAACGCCTACGACATTGAGCACCAGATTTTTACAGCGGCAGGCATGTACGTGCTGAGCGCATCGCCCAGGGGCTCGAGCGGCTTCGGCAGGGACTTCGCGGCCCTCAACGACCACGACCTGGGAGGCAACGAGACCATAGACATGATATATTGCGCCCGCTACGTATCCCAGATGCTTAATATACCCCCGGAAAGAGTGGGATGCTTCGGCATGAGCCACGGAGGATATGAAACTATGCGCCTCATGACTTTCCCGGGAGAGGTCAACGGCACTCAAGCCTCATTCCCCTTCGGATTCGGAGTGGCCGTAGCAGGTTTCTGCGACATAATATGGGAGCACTATCACTCGAACATACCCGACTGGGACTACCTTGAAGCAGGCGACCCAGTGACCGAGAGGGACAAGCTGATGGACCGCTCCCCCATAAGCCACGTGGACAAGATAAGCGGCCCCATGCTGCTGATTCACGGCGACCATGACGACCGTGTGGACATAGGCGGATCGCAGATGCTATACGATGCCCTCAAGAGCCAGGGCTCCCCCGTGGAGTTCCTTGTCATGAAGGGCCAAGGCCACGGCTACAAAGGATTTGACAACCAGATGTTGTACTATAGTACTATTTTGAAGTTTATCGAAAATTTGCATTAATTCCAGCGATTCAGTATATTCGCAGGATTGTTCGATTAACACTAAATAATATTTATATGGCAACAACAGCAGATTTTAAGAATGGTCTTTACCTGAAATTCAACGACAAACCGTGTATGATTGTTTGGTTCCAGCACGTCAAGCCCGGCAAGGGTCCCGCTTTCGTGAAAACCAAACTCCGCAATCTCGAGAACGGCCGCATCCTGGAGAACACCTTCACCGCAGGCGCCAAGATCGAGACTATCGAAGTGGAACGCCGTCCCTATCAGTTCCTCTATGCCGAGGAAGACGGTTTCAACTTCATGCACGAAGAGACCTATGAGCAGATTCTTCTCCCCAAGGACGTGGTTGAGAATGCCGACCTCATGAAAGAAGGACAGCATGTGGAGATGATGTTCGTGGTAGGCGAAGAGAAGTGCCTCACCTGCGAGCTTCCTACATACGTTACACTTGAAGTCACATACAGCGAGCCCGCAGTGAAGGGCAACACCGCTTCCACTTCCGCTCTCAAGGAAGTCACCCTCGAGACCGGCGCCAAGATCATGGTTCCTCTCTTCATCGAGCAGGGCGACAAGATTACCGTCAACACCAGCGACCGCTCCTACGGACAAAGAGTATAAGTCATGCGCAAGGTATTGTTAACCATCGCCGTTCTGTGCCTCGGCGTGGCCGCCTCCGCGCAGAACAAGATTACCGACAAAGAGCTTTACAATGTCATCTGGGCCATGGGACAAATGTATCCCGATGGATTTACCCTCGACATTAACACCCTGCAGCAGCCCACCAAGGGCATCATGGTGTCGTATATCGATACCCAGAACAGTTTCGACAAGAAGAGCATACCAGCAGTGGTAAAGCACGCAAGGGCCCACAACGGACTCGTGGGCGGATGGTACAATCCCGAGAACGGAAAGTACTATTTCGACTCCACACGCTGCTTCCCTGAAGACAGCCTCGCAGCCGCAGTGGCATTTGCACGCGCCAACGGCCAGCATACAGTGTACGATGTGGCCAAGGGTATCAACGTCAAATCCAACTACGAGCAGAGAGACTGCCGCATCATATTTGACTGCGACATGGGTTCTTCGACCGACGACCTCTTCGCACTCATGCTGCTGTACCGCTACATGGACATGAAGCGTTGCACGCTCCTCGGAGTGGTGGTGGACCGCATGGGCGCGGCCAATGCCGATGCCGTGGACATCATGAACAACTTCTACGGCTACCCCGACATACCCGTTGGGCTTGAGAGGGCCGGCATCAAGGATCCGAAGGTATTTATCCCCTATCACAACGTGGCATACGCCCGCACCGAGGATTCAGATCCCATGTTCAAGCAGAGCTACAAGAGCAAGGACGAATATCCCGAGGGATACAAACTGTACCGCAAGCTCCTCAGCGAGCAGCCCGACCACAGCGTGACCATTGCCTCTGTAGGTTTCGTCACTTCCCTCTCCCGCCTGCTCCAGTCCGGTCCGGACGAGTATTCTCCCCTCAACGGAGTAGAGCTGGTGCGCAGCAAGGTGAACGCCATCTATACTATGGGCGGAGTATTCGGTGAGGCCGTGGAGCCCGACTACAACTTCACCCAGGCAATTGACTTCTCGCTCAAGTTCTTCGAACTCTGGCCCAAGGAGGTTGACATCATCTTCTCGCCCGGCGAAGTAGGCGATCCTCTCAACTATTATCCCGAGCTTGTAATCTCCGACATGAATTGGACGGACATCCACCCCATCAAGTGGGTTTACCAGAATATCCAGTGCGATACCGGTCAGAAGATGTGGGATCCGCTTGCCGTCATCAATGCTGTTGAGGGTGACGACCTCTATACCTTGTCCGAGCGCGGCTGGGTGGAGCTGACTCCAAAGGGAGAGACCATCTTTACTCCCGACCCCAAGGGCAACGCCCGTTACCAATTCCCCGGTGACCAGGAGTGGTGCGACACTATCCTCAAGTACCTCCGCCTGATGGCAATCCAGCATTAATCCGTTTACATAAGCATCCTTGACTATCCCCCAGGGGGCCTTTTCCCCATGTTTTATGGCCCCTGGGGGATAGTCAAGGATGCAGAAATAATTAGTCTATGAAAAGATTCTTATTGATCGTTGCCGGTCTGGCTCTTAGCTTTGGTCTGTCCGCACAGAACAAAGGCTTCGTGTCGGTACCGCTGAGTACAGACAGTTTCGCCAACAGGCACATTACACGTTACGAGAAAGCCAACTACCAAGGCATGGACTGCTACAAGAACTATGTAGTAAGCCTTCAGCACACCGGAGTAGCTACAGTATGGAAATACGACGGCAAAGACCGACTGGAGAAGCTCGGTAAATTCAACCTCGCCACCCATGATCCGGTAAACCACTCCAACGTATGCTCTTTCGGCGTGGAGAAAGCAGACCGCAAGGACCCCATGCCCGTCATATATGTGAGCCAGTGCCACAAACAGCCCTACCAGGGACGCAAGGACGTGCTCTTCGTGGAGCGCATACTCCCCGGATTCCAGAGTTCCCAGCTCGTACAGACCATACACTTTGAAGATACCGACGGTCTGTTCGGCTATGCTCTCCAGTGGGTAGTTGACCGTCAGCACAAGTACCTGTACGGCTTTGGCAACACCACCAAGGACAAAGACGTACAAGGCAACAAGCACCGCGTGATAAAGTTCCGCCTGCCCAAGATTTCAGAGGGTGATGTGGTATTCACCAATGACGACATCATCGAGACCTACACCGTTGAAGACAATGGTCTCGCATACGCAACCATAGGCCAGGGCCTCTGCATTTGGAAAGGCAAGCTCATGATGCCCACCGGACTCGGCACCCCCGAATATCCCAGTTACCTCTTCGTATGGGACCTCAAGAACAAGCGTCCAGTGGAAGTGCTGGATATGAGCCTCGGCACCACCGGCGAGTTGGAAGACCTGGCACACTTCAAGTGCAAGCGTTTCCTGGTCCAGGGACAGGACGGACTGTTCGAAATGAAGTATCGCAAATAAATATGAAACGTTTCTTCTGTGTTTTACTCGTACTGCTGGCTCTGCCGGCAGTTCGTGTTAATGCGGGTAGGGTTGTCACAGACAGCCTCCGCAGCGAGATCCTGGGTGCCCAGGTAAAGTTCAACGTGTACCTCCCCAGCGGTTTTGAACAGTCGGACAGGACTTATCCTGTAGTCTATCTGCTTCATGGGTTGTATGGCACATACGCCAACTGGGTTGACCAGCTCCGCATGAAAGGCGTGGCCGACGAATTCATAGCCTCAGGAGAGGCAGTGCCCATGGTCATCATCATGCCTAACGCCGGCCATCCCGATGCGCGCAACGTACAGAACGGCTATTTCAACATGCCGGGATGGAACTACGAAGACTTCTTCTTCAAGGAGTTTCTGCCCTGGGTCGAGACCAAGTACCGGATAACGGGCGACAAGGGACACCGAGCCATAATGGGCCTGTCGATGGGCGGCGGCGGAAGCACCGTATATGCCCAGAGGCATCCCGACATGTTCTCCAGCTGCTACGCCATGAGCGCCTGGCTGGACAACAAGATGAACGAGGTGGGACGCAACCAGAAAGTCGGCGACAAGCTTTACATAGTTTGCCAGTCCGTATGCGAACATTCGGCTCTCGACTTCCTTGACAATGCAGACGAGGCCACAATTGACAAACTGCGTACCGTCGCCTGGTTCATCGACTGCGGAGACGATGACAAACTGCTGGAACTCAATGAGGACTTCCACCGCAAGATGAAAGCGGCCAAAATCAAATGCGAATTCCGCGTCCGCGACGGCGGCCACGTGCAGGAATACTGGCACACAGCTCTTAGGATGGCGCTTCCCTTCGCATCCAGGAACTTCGACAGATAAAGTCTTACACAGCCACTGCTACCGCCTGGTAGGAAACTCGGCTATACGGAGCGTTGTACAACCGTATGGAATGAGTTCTATCCAGGCGGTTTCGCTTGTGTCCTTGCCGTCTTCAGTGAAGTAGGCGATGGGACCTGCTGAGCCGTTGTACTCCTTCCAGTCGGGCAGGACTACTGCTTTGGCCTTCAATGTCACGGGAGCATTGTCGACAGTCCAGGGCCATGAACCGTCGTAGGGACGCTCTTCCATCACGCTGAACTGCATGTCGGAACGGCGGAAACCGAAGTTCCACCGGGAGTTGGATGTCACCTCATAATAATACGGTCCGTATTTGGCTGAATCGGCGCCGGTAAACTCTTTCCTGGTCCAGGTCTCCTGCATCTTGAGGGCATACACCAGCGGTCCGCGCTCCACCACCGTAGCGCCGTCGTACCACTTGGAGGTACTTATTTCCATCGGAAAACTCAGGGTAATACGGTCACCGTCCTTCCACTTGTCGTCTATCTTGAGCATGGTGCCTCCCTCAGCCCTGACCGATCCACCCTTATACTCTGCCACAGCCTCCTTGCACCAGGAAGGGACCCGGAATTCCAGAGGCAGGCGAAGCTTGGAGCATTTCCGCTCCAGTTTCACAGTGACTGTGACCTTGCCGTCGAAAGGATAGAATGTATCTTCCACCAAAGTGACTTTCTTGCCCGAGACCTCGGTGGACACAGTGCACGGCGCGTAAATAAACGCCGCCAGACCGCCGTCGCGTGTGGCGTACCATAGGTTACGGGTGAATTTGGGCCAGCCCTGATGCATGTTGCAGGCACAGCAGGGGTATCCGTTGAGGAGCCCGAACACATTGTCGGTGCCATAGTGCTCAGTGACGAAGTTGCGACGGTTCACGGTGCATGCTATCTGGTTGACCTGCTGAAAATACTGGTGAGTGAGATAATCGTCGGAAGCCTGGGTAGGAAGGGCATTGAAAGCCACCCTTTCCAGAAGATCCGCCCATGCGGGATTGCCGCTGATCTTGAGCATCTCTTCGAGAGAATACATCATCTCCACAGCAGTACACAGCTCCGATCCCCTGGTAGGCTCTCCGAAGTGGAGCAACTCATCGCCGGCCCACAGTCCCATGGGGAAGCCTATGGTCGTACGTATAGCCTCCAGCGCCTTTTCCGGGGCCTGAAGGTCACGGTCGGAATGCGACTGCTGCCACCATACGAGAGGGGTCTTGAAGCCTTGAGCGAGATTGACGCAGTGAATCGAATTCTGGGTGCGGAAAACGCCGCCGTCCCAGAACATCGAAGTAAAATCTACCGCTTGAGAGTGAATGAGTTCCGCAAGCTTCAGAAGGTGCTGCCCGCCGGTTATGTTGTACAGCCAGTATATCACCTGAAGGTTATCGGCGGCACGCCACTCGGCCCAGAATGACCAATGTCCAAGCGGCTTGTCGGGAAGTGTTTTGAGCTGATAACGGAAATAGCCGTCAAGGACATCGAGCACCCGCGGGTCCTGAGTAGCTTCGTAGTACTGCTGAAGTATTTTGAGGGCCACCATCTTGGGCCACCAGTCATGTGACTTACCCCTCTGGAGCCCCTCCACATAAGGGTGGTCGGTTCCGTTGCCGAAATATCCTTCTGGTGTTGCGGAAGTGAGCATAGCCTCCACCCACTTGCCGGCCTTGGCGATAAGTACCTTGTCATCAAGCAAGTAGGCCAGAGGGAGCAGACCGTCTATCCAGTAGGGCCCTCGCTCCCAGGTATCCCCGTCGCCGCCTATCCAGGCGTTGTTGTCACCCACTACTTCGGGATACATCAGGTCCCACTGTCCAGTGGCACCTGCGGCCTGACGCTGCAGCTGGTCTCGCAGCCAGCCCTCTGCCTTGACGGCACCAAGCGGGAGGGCAGCATAGTCGCCTCCGGCAAGAGGCTCACGGTTAAACACCTGCGCAGCGGCGGAAAGCGGCAGCAGGAACGATAATACTATAAGCAGTTTCTTAATCATAAGTATAACGTATTGTCCAACGGACGGGGGTTTGAATGGTATTATAAGGTTCAAGGCAAGCAATGCGGTGGTTCGCCCAAAGCACGGTGCGGGTGACGGGCAGGTCGCCTTCTATATGGACCCGGACGCCATTGTCAGATATGAACATATCGTATGGCATGCCGTCTCCTGACGCCTTGTGGATATCGCCGCTGTACACGCTCTCCCATGCATTAAGCGCACGCGAAAAGCGCACTCCGGCCCCGGTGAAGCGCACGCTGTCATAGACTGAACGCCAATGTCCTTCCGGAGTGAAGGGGAAATCGATACGGCGGGAAGGGCCGACAGCCAAGCGGCCGAAGGTCCAGAAGTTATGGTTATACACTTCGCACGTGAGCTGAGGGCCCAAAGCCGCCAGACTGTGCCTTATCTCAAAGCAGGAGGAGCCGAGCAGCACAATCTCCTTGGAATAATCGTACACTCCGGACAGGATGTGGCGGAAGACCACTGACGATGGGCGGCAGTCAGTGCTCCAAGCCCCCGGGTCGGAAATCTCGTACAGACGGAAACGGTCGTACGGAGCATCGTCGGGACGGATCAGCCGGCCGACCCCGGGTTTGATGAAGGTATCCCCCGCCCGTGCCTCTTCAAAGCCTACGGGGGAGAATTCCTCTGCAGGCCCCTGTACCGCATCGTGAGCACAGGGGTCATATTTCTCATACCACTGGCCGGCCATCTGCACACCGCGCCACAAGGCGCTTCCGAAGACGCCCGAACGGTCGAACCTCGTGCCGCAGTAAAAGCCGTCCTCTGGTGCATGCAGAAGCAAATCAAGGGATTTATCTGCCAGACTTATCATAACTAGCGCAAAATTAACAAACTTTTTCAATTATTTTTTATAATTTTGCACCACAGCACACCACAGATGAAAATGAAACGTTTTTCAAAGTATTACAAGTGGGAAGTCCTGGCTCTCCTATGGGTAGCTTATCTGCTCAACCAAGGAGACCGTCAGGTGTTCAATTCCGTCCTGCCCCTCATACGTGACAGCCTCTCGCTCACGGACACCTCCATCAGCCTTATAGCAGTGTTTTTCAACCTCTTCTACGCGCTGATGGTACCCATCGGAGGGTGGGTCGGAGACCGCTTCAGCCGTAAATGGGTAACCACCTTGAGCATATTGTTCTGGAGCATAGCCACCATGTTTACCGGTCTGGCAAACGGTGTGTTCATGCTGATACTTACCAGGTCGGTGGCCACAGGCGGCGGAGAGGCGTTCTTCGGGCCGGCCAACTACTCCCTGCTGGGCCAGTACCACACCGACACGAGGGCCCGCGCCATGTCCATACACCAGACATCATATTATGTGGGTGTCATCCTTGCAGGATGGCTTGCCGGCTACATCGGAGACCATCTGGGGTGGCAGTACGCCTTCTATATCTTCGGCGGCGCCGGCGTAATATGGGCGCTGGTCATGGCACTGCGGCTCAAGGATGCACCGGCCGCAGCTGCAGAGGGGCAGGACCAGTCCTCGGGCGGCCCCGGGGCTCCTGTTCGTAAGGGCCAAAGTCGCCTCGGGGCCGTCCAAGGGCAGGCTCCTGCCCAAGGGAAGCCAGGCCTGCTCGACGGATTCAAGACAGTATTTACCACTCCCACAGCCCTCATGGTCACCATAGGCTTCTGCGGGTTCATCTTCGTAATCACCGGCTACATGACCTGGGTCCCCACCTTCCTTCAAGAGAACTTCGGGCAGACAGGTGCCCAGGCCGGCCTCAATTCAATGCTCTGGACATACGTAGCAGCATTCGCCGGAGTGCTTCTGGCTGGTTCGCTCTCCGACAAATGGGCAGCCCGGAGTCCACGCCTCAGGATGGTGATCCAGGGAGCCGGACTGATACTCGGAGCCATATTCCTTCCCTTCATGGGCAGCGCCGGGAGCCTCTGGATCTTGTACTTGTGCTTTGCCGGATGGGGCTTTTTCAGGGCATTCTTCGACGCCAACATCTACGCAGCCCTATACGATGTGACCCCCGAACACCTGCACGCATCCTGCTCAAGCGCCATGATCATGACCGGATTCGCTGTCGGAGCCACCGCTCCCTACATCCTCGCCCTCATCAAGGAAGCCACGGGCAGCCTCAACGCCACCTTCCCCATACTCGGCGCCATATGGCTGATATGCGGGATAGCATGTCTCTGGGTAAGCTATAAGCACTACAACAAAGATTATTCAAAAATCTACAACAAATAATGAAAGCAACAGATAAACAACGGAAAGCTCGGGCGGGTCTCCTGCTCATAGCTTCACCACGGTTCAAGAATTTGAGCGGACCGAAGAGAGGAACATACCATGAGCGCAAGCTCAAAGCAGTGGAGGAAATCAAAGGCACGCTTGGATTCCTTGACATAACCGATCCGGGAATAATCTATGAGAAAGAAGACGCCAAGCGCGCAATGGACCTGTTCTATAACTCCAAAGTAGATTTCATCTACGCCGAGTTCCTGTCATGGAGCGAAGATTTCGCGTGGATAAGGTTCCTCCGCGACTGCCCCGACATCCCCATCATATTCTGCAATGTAGCCAAGTCCAGGATGAGTTTCGAGACCTCGATCGACGAGGACGATTTCATCGACTACCTGTGTGCAGGGACGCTGGTCGGCTCGCTGGAAGCCTCCGGAAGCATAAAGAGAGTGCCAAGGCACAATGTCCTCACCGTCATGGGCACAAGGGAGCAGATTACCGAGAAGCTAAAGGTATATTCCGAAGCCGCCCGGGCACGCGCCATACTGCGTAATTCAAACGTTGGACTTATGGCAAACATGAACGAGGCAATGTGGAGCACCTACATTGACAACTACGACCTGTTCAACAAGATCGGGCCGGAGATACATTACCTGCCATACAGCGACTACGGTGCTGAGATAGACGCCCTTAGCGACGAAGAAGTGAAGGCTTACGCAGATGAGCTCACCTCCAAGTACCGCATGATGGAAGACGTAGAGTACGACAAGTTCATAGGCTGCGTCAAGGCATCACTCGCCATTAAGAAGATGGCCCAGAAGAACGACATCGACTGCTTCGTGTACAACGACATTGACCAGGCCACTTTCCGTACGGCAGGATGCCGCGCCGGATTCTATCCGCAGTGGTTCAACGACAATGTGAGCGTCCTGGTGCCCGAGGCCGACATAGGCGCAGGCCTGGCCACTTACGTCCTCAAGCTCCTCACAGGCAAGCATGTCAACTTCATCGAACCTTTCCACATCGAAGACGACTTCGGCACCTTCGCAGGAGGCCACGCCGGTCCCAACGACCACAACGACCCTGCCTGGCAGCAGAACGTGGTAATAGCCCGCGACGTACGCTTTGCCAAGACCAGCTGGAAGTACGCCGGAGCCCCGTTCGCATGGTACCGCATAAGCCCCGGCATGAAGACCGTGGCCGGAATATTCGAAGAAGACGGCCGCTACAAGCTTGTCACATTCCAGGCGGAGAGCCTGCCCGGCACCCAGATTCTCGCTACCTACACACATACCATCTTCAAACCGGTGGTCCCTGTGAAGGAACTGTTCGAGAAAGTACTGAACATAGGAACGACGCAGCATTTCGCAGTTGTCGATGGCGACTGCAGGCCGCAGCTGAAGGCATTTGCCGAAATCATGGGATTTGAATTTTACGACATTAGATAGATAAGTTATGAGCTTCATGTACAACCCCTTCCCTTATCACGACCCCAAGCCCGTGAACAGGCCTGAGCTCTCGGAAGGGACAGTAAAATCAATAGTTGGCGCCGGCACGCCCAACGTAGCCAAAAAGTTCGTCGCCTCGCTCTCACAAGCGGCCCGCAAGGACGGCGTGATAGTCGCCTTGGACGGTTACACCACCGCCAAATGGGACCTCTTGATCAACCTTATGTCAAGAGAGTGCGACCTGCTCGGCCTGCAGCTCGAGACCTTGGACTTCAACTCAGCCACGCTCAAGAGCGGAGCGGAGATAGACGCCATCATCGACCCTCTGCTCATCTGGGACACCAAAATAGACCCCACGCTGCTCTACGGCAAGGTTTACCACGGAGGTTACGCAGGTCTCACAGATGAAGCAAAGGCGGAAGCATTCCGGAAAGAACTTTCCACTCACAAAGCCGCCGGACGCATAGTCGTGGTGTACGGATACGGCTGCCTTGCAGAAGCATTCCGCAGCCTGTACGATGTGAAGTGCTGGTTTGACATAACCCCCATGAACTCCATGCTCCGTATCAGGGCCGGAGAATATGCCAACCTTGGCAAAAAGCACACGGGCATCATCAACCGCACCATCAGGCGCTGCTACTACTGCGACTTTGAGAATGCAGTGCAACTCCGAAAGGAACTCTTCGCAGGGAACGCACTCGACTGGTACTTCCTCGACAACGACAGGGCCAATCTGCAAATGATGCCTTTCAGCGCGTTCAGCGACATCTGCGCCCAGCTGGTTAAGTATCCGTTCAGGGCCAAGCCCTGCTATCTGGAAGGCGTATGGGGCGGCTCCTACATGAAAGAGAAGCGCCATCTGCCGGAGAAGATGCGCAACGCCGCATGGGTATTCGATTTCATCCCGATGGAGGTCAGCGTGCTGGTCGAAGCGGGCAGCGAGAAGCTGGACATCAACTACTGCTCGTTCGTCCATAAAGAAGGCGTGAGCCTTATGGGCGACAAATGTGTGCGCAAGTACAAGGGCTATTTCCCCATACGCTTCAACTGGGACGACTCCTACCACTCCACCGGCAACATGAGCATTCAGTGCCACTCCGGAGGCAAGTTCAACGTTGAGAATTACAATGAGTTCGGGCGTCAGGACGAGAGCTACTACGTAGTGATCACCGGTCATGAGGCCAAGACCTTTATAGGCTTCCGCGACGACGCCGACATCCCCGCTTTCTTCAAGGAAATAGAAGCGGCGGACACGGAGCACAAGCCCTGCGACTACATGAAGTATGTGAGCTATGAGGAGTCCAGGCCGGGCCTGCAGGTGATGCTTCCCGCCGGGACCATCCATTCCAGCGGCCGCAACCAGGTAATTCTGGAGATAGGTTCGCTGACGATAGGCTCCTATACTTACAAGATGTACGACTACCTCAGGCTCGACTTCGACGGCAAGCAGAGGCCCATCCACACTCATCTCGGAGAGCTCAACGTCAACCAGGAGCGCCGCACCTCGGTAATACACGACCCGCAGAGCAAAGATTACATAGTGCAGCAGCCACGTCTTGACTGCGAGGGCGAAGGGTGGAAAGAATTCATACTGGGCGAGAACCCGCAGATGTACATCTCGCTACGTCGTCTGGAATTCGACCAGCATTGCGAACAGGACACCAAGGGCGAGAAGTTCCACGTGCTGACCCTGGTGGACGGCGACCACGTGCGCATCCGCAGCGCAGAGCATCCCGAGCGCTTCTTCGACCTTGACTTCATGGAGATTGCATGCGTCCCCGCATCGATGGGCAAATATGTGATTGAAAACCTCGGCAAAGAGCCGATACGCATACACAAGACATGTCTGAGAGATGGATTCGAGAATGATCCTGCTTGACATCGGAGGCACATTTATCAAACGCTCCGACGGTCTCTGCATCCCCATGCCTTCGGCAGGGAGTGCGGAAGAGATTGCCGGCGCCCTGCGCCAAGCCACCGCTGGTGAAGCTGAGGCCATAGGCGTGGCCATACCGGGGCCGTTCGACTACGAGCATGGCATATTCTTGATGCGCCACAAATTCGCATCGGTGTACGGCAAGAGTTTCCGGGAGCTTGCCGGAATAGCAGATTGCACACAACTCAAATTCATGCACGACGTAAATGCTCCCCTGCTGGGGGCTGTGCAGATGCTCGGGCTTCAGGAGCACAATACAGCGCTGGTCACTCTCGGCACTGGGCTGGGCTTCTCCGCCGCCATCAAGGGCAAGGTGCAGTTTGGCCCGAACGGATCTCCTGCCGTGAGCTTGTGGGACAAGCCTTACGGAGAAGGAATAGCGGAAGACATAGTCTCGGCCAGGGGCATAAGGCTGGCTTACGGCCGCCTCGGAGGAAACAACTCCCTTAGTGCCAGAGAAATAGCCCAAAGAGCACAGGATGGCGACATCTTGGCCCGCAATACATTTACAGGCATGGGGCGCTGCCTCGGCGAAGTCCTGGGTCAAGTCTGCGCCGAGCTCAAGCTCGACACTATATTGTTCGGCGGACAGATTTCCAAATCCATGAGCCTGTTCGAAGAGCCGCTGAAAGCAAAGCTTCCCGGCCTGCGCATGGAAGCGGCACCTCAAGGGGCCGTTTACGAAGGCCTGCTCAGTTTATTTCAGAAAAACACCATCACAAACTAAATAATATGACAATTCTCAAACGACTAGGCACTGCCGCTCTTATAGCCCTGATTGGCATGGGGATAAACATTCCCGCATCCGGCCAGACCAGGGAAATCAGCGGTGTTGTACTGGACGAGACAGACCTTGGAGTTCCGGGGGCTTACGTCCAGCACAAGGGCGGAACAGGCGGCGCAATGACCGACCTGGACGGCCGCTTCACTATCAAAGCCAAAAGCGGAGAGGTGCTTGTAGTATCCTTCCTTGGCTATGCCGACGAAGAGATTACAGTAACAGATCAGAAAGAGCTGATTATCAAGCTTGTACCCCAAGCAAACGAACTTGAAGGAGTTGTAAAGGTGGCTTATGGAACCCAGAAAAAAGCTTCCGTCATAGGATCCATCACTACCATAGACGCAGGCCAGCTCCAGGCTCCAATCGGCCAGCTCTCCACCGGACTTGCAGGCAAACTGGCAGGCGTCGTGGCCGTGCAGCATACAGGCGAGCCCGGATCAAGCGCCGAATTCTGGATTCGCGGTGTCAACACCTTCGGAGCCAATGCTACGCCGCTCATTCTCGTGGACGGCGTGGAACGCTCGATGGACCTCGTGGATGTGGAAGACATTGCCTCCTTCTCTATCCTTAAAGACGCCACGGCTACGGCGCTCTACGGCGTACGCGGAGCCAACGGCATAGTGCTCATCACCACCAAGCGAGGCGCCGAATCCAAGCCTAAGGTGTGCGTGAAGTTTGAATCCGGCATCACTTCGCCCACGCAGCTTCCCAAAATGGCCAGCGCAGAGCAGTTCATCGATTACCTCAACACCATGCAGCCCGGCACCATCGATGACTACGCCCGCCGCATGTACCTGTCGGGCGAAGATCCTGACCTGTATCCCAACGTGGACTGGATCCATGAGATATTCAAGGAGCAGGCCATGACCACCAAGGCCAACGTCAACGTGACCGGAGGTACGAAGAACATTCGCTACTATGCCGGCGGCTCGTATTACTTCGAGGACGGTATCTTCAACGTGGAGCGCAACGACCGCTACAATTCCCAGATGAACTACAGCAGGTTCAACTTCCGCACCAACGTGGACATCAACATCACCCCGTCCACTACTCTGGGAATGGACCTCAGCACCCAGTTCACCAAGAAGAACCAGCCCGGTACCGCCTTGTCAAACATCTACAACTACGTGATGCAGATCACGCCCATCGGCTTCCCTAAAGTGTTCTCCGACGGCACCCTGTCCAATCCCGAGGTCGGCTCCAACCCGTACAACATGATCAACAACATGGGTTACGCCACCATCGACACCCAGAATGCACAGTCCACCGTAGCCCTGACGCAGGACTTCTCGGAGATCATCACCGAGGGCCTTACCGCCAAGGTCCAGCTTTCTTGGGATGCACGCACTGCATCTTCGGTCACCAACGGAATACTTCCGAGGGTGTACTACAAGGCCTGGGACGACGAAGCCAAGGACTATGTGTATGTGCCTCAGAACAATACTGCCGGCTACATCAACGTAAGCTCGTCCAACCAGAGCGGCTATACCATCCTCAATCTTGAGGCATCAGCCAATTATGAACGCACGTTCGGCAGCGCCCACAGGGTAAGCGCCATGTTCCTATACTACATACGCAACCGCGAGAACACGCACCCGGGATTCGAATACTGGGAGACATTCCCGCGCAAGAGCATGGGCGTGGCCGGCAGGGCGACCTACAGTTACCTCGACCGTTACTTTGCCGAGTTCAACTTCGGTTACAACGGAAGCGAGAACTTCTCGCCGGGGCACCGCTTCGGATTCTTCCCTTCCGCGGCCCTCGGATGGATTGTATCCAACGAGAACTTCTGGGAGCCCATCAAGAACACCATCAGCCTGCTGAAGTTCAAAGCATCAATCGGTAAGGTCGGCAACGACCAGATAGGCGGCGGACGCCGTTTCGGCTACAACACCACCATGGACATCACCGGAATCGGCGGATTCTCCTGGGGCGAGAAGCAGCCTTCGTACGTGACCGGCGTTGCAACGGGTGAGATAGGCAATCCCGATATCGTATGGGAAGAAGCCCTCAAGCGCAACGTGGGTGTGGAACTCAACCTTTTCAGGGACCACCTCAAGTTCCAGTTCGACTACTTCAACGACTACCGCAGCGGCATCTTCATTGAAAGAAAAAGCCTTCCAAGCGCCGTGGGCCTGCGTAAGACCCAGTACACCAATATTGGCGAGATGCTTAACCAGGGCTTCGACCTGTCGGGACAGTTCGACTGGCTGTTCGACAACGGCCTCTCGCTGTCAGCGCGCGGCAACTACACATTCAACCGCAACCGCAGGGTATACGACGACAAGCCCGACCAGGTATGGAAGTACCAGAACACTGCCGGCTTTGCCAATAACCAGCAGCGCGGACTCATTGCCGAAGGCCTGTTCATGGACCAGGACGAGATAGACTCTTGGCATAGCCAGTACGGACGCACACTGGTGCCCGGCGACATCAAGTACCGCGACATCAACGGCGACGGAATAGTGAACGACTTCGACAAGGTGGCCATCGGCTACACGTCAATACCTGAAATCAACTACGGCTTCGGCCTCAGCCTGGGCTGGAAAGGCTTCGACGCCAGCGTATTCTTCAGCGGCATGGCTCACGTGACACGCATCATCGGAGGCTACAACCTCTACGGCGGCGCGGCCACCAACGTGCTCATCCAGGGCCAGATATTCGCCGACGTGGCCGAGCGCAGCTGGTCCGTCACCCACCGGTCTGATGCACCTTACCCCCGCTTCTCGGTGGAAGTGCCTGCCAACAACCAGATTGCATCCACATTCTGGCAGAAAGACATGAGTTTCCTGCGTCTGAAGAACGCAGAACTCGGCTACACCCTGCCGAAGACCCTCACCAAGAAGGCCGGCATCTCTACAGTACGCGTGTACCTGCAGGGAGTCAACCTCCTTACATTCTCAGCGTTCAAGCTCTGGGACCCCGAGCTTGAATCAGCATACGGCAATGTCTATCCGCTGACTCGCAACGTCAGCCTCGGACTCAATCTAAACTTCTAAAAGACAGAGCGTATGAAAAAGATATACAAAACCTTAGCAGTTCTTGCAACCGTCTGTCTGGCGGCCGCCTGCGACTCCTTCTTCGACATCAACCTGAAGGACCAGGCTACCCTGGAAGATACCATGAGCCGTTCTTCCACAGTCAAACGCTACCTGGCGCATCTGTACGCCTATATTCCCCGCGAAGAGAACACCCGCAACTACGAGGGCGGAGTGGTGCTGCGCAGCGATGAGTCGCTCAACGCCAAGAGCCAGTACGAGACCTACTGGTACAAAGTACGCAGGGGCGAATACGGCTCCGACAACACTTCAGGTGAGAGCAACGCCAACTTCTGGAAGCGCTACTACGTGGCCATCAATGAGTGCACCACTTTCCTCGACAATGTTGACATGGACAAGGAGGACTCCCCCGAACTGGTGAAGCAGATGAAGGGCGAGGCCAGATTCCTGAGGGCATATTACTACTTCGTGCTCTTCCGCCACTACGGTCCGGTGATTATCTGGGGCGACCAGGCTGCCGACCAGAAAGTGGATCCCTCCACTCTGGACCGTAACACAGTCGACCAGAACATCAGTTTCATCATCGACGAGCTTGACAAAGCCCTGGAAGACCTGCATACCGAAGTGAACGACGAAGGCTTAGGCCTGAGCCTGGCTTCCAACAAGGGCCGTGTCACCAAGGGAGCAGCCCTGGCGCTCAAGACAAGAGTGCTGCTCTATGCCGCCTCACCCCTCTACAACGGGCAGAACGGCAGCGGCATTTATTCTTCCCTCACCAATATCAGGGGCGAGAAGCTCTTCCCCGACTACGACGCATCGAAGTGGGACGATGTAGCAAAATCCGCACTGCAGCTTATCAACATGGGGCGCTACAGCCTGGCGGTAGAGAGCGATCCTGCCAAGAGCGCCTTCCAGAATGCAGCCGCCTCGTATCAGGACACCTGGTTCAAAGGCTGGGACACCAATACCGAGATTATCTGGGGCTGGTGGTATCGCTCCTGGGGCGACGAGTCACTGGGCGGAGGCTGCGACATTGCCTATGCTGCCCCTTCTGGCGGCAAAATAGCGCTCGCCGGCTATTCCCTCAACTCTCCTTCGCTCAAGCTCGTCGACGCCTATCCCATGTGGGACAACGGACGCTACCCCGTGCTCGGCTATGAGAAGAGCTCCGGCATGCCTGACTACTCACGCCCCATAGTCGATCCGGTCTGCAAAGAGGCGGGCTACGACGTAAGCGGATGGGTCGAAAACTACCAACAGGTCATTGACGTCGATCCCCAGTGGGCCAAACCCTTCAAGGCTCACGCTACCACGGTTGGACGCGATGCCAGGTACTACTGCAACTTCGTTCCCAACGGCTTCTGGTGGCCTTCTTCCGTCACCAACAGCGGCGGCCCCGTACGCTTTACCTGCTACAATTCGCCCGAGGCCACGTCGCCCTACTCTCCCACCGACGCCTGCAACCGCGTAGGTTATGTGTGGAGGCGCCTTTACAAGGCAGGCAACCCGCTTAAGGACCTCACCGCCGACTATCAGAGCATGCGTTACATCTACCCCGCATTCCGCCTCGCCGAAGTGTACCTTACTTATGCAGAGGCCTGCAATGAGATGACAGCCCGCAATGCATCCGAAGCCATACGCTACATCGACCTGGTGCGGGCTCGCGCCGGGCTCTGCGGCCTCAGGGAAGCCTATCCGGAGATCGATTTCGACAATGCCGACGGCATATCCACCATAGGCGAAGTATCCCGCAGCGGCAAGGAATGGCTGCGCTGGATGATTCTTGAGGAGAAAATGTGCGAGTTCGCCTTCGAAGGTCAGAGGCACTACGACGCTATGCGCCGCATGCTCGCTCTCGAAGAGTACAACACCGAGAACTGGACCCTCCACGTAACAGCCGACAACTACGAAGACTCTTACACCAGAGTCAAAGACGACTACATAGGCGGGCGCTCCGTGTTCACGACACGTGACTATCTTTTCCCTTTCGGCAGCGATCAATTGGCCGAAATGACTAACTTTACACGCAATCCGGGCTGGTAGCCGCAAAACGCGCATGATTATGAAAAAGATTACATTAGCCCTCCTTTTCACCGCAGCCCTGTGCGGCTGCATGAAAGACGACAGGAACAAGGACATGGTGGACGACTCCTTCGGTATCACCGCCAAGGAGCCGGTCATCGTGACCTCCGTGCATACCGGCAGCTGCCCTGTGGGCATAGCCAAGAACGGCAAAGGGCTCAGCGCCGCATCGGTGAGCATTTCTTCCGACGCTTCGCTGCTGGATGCCTACAACAAGGCGAACAACACTTCCTATGAAGCCCTGCCTCAGAGCGCCTACAGCATTTCCGACAGCTCGCTCAGCTATGAGACAGAAGATGTGGTCAAAACTGTCTCGCTGAGCTGGGACGCCGTGCAGCTAGCAGAACTGATAGGCGGCCGTGACGACATGGTCATTCCGCTCACCATCTCATCTTCCGACGATAAGGTAAAGGTCAATCCCGACAGGAACATGGTGATAGTGCGCATATTACGTTCTTCCCTTTCGGTCACACAGGCATTGCTTCTCCGTTCTGTAAGCAAGCGCAACGTGGAGCCGGACGACAATGGACGCGTGCCTTCGCTCACCGAGACCATCACTATGGACCTCGAGTGCACCAACGCCATCAAGGACGTGGGAATGGATTTCCCCGTAGCCATTGACAATTCGCTCATTCCCGCTTACAACGCCAGTGCCGAAGAGCCTGCAGTGCAGGCCCCGGACGGGCTCGTGAAGCTGCTTGCCGACAATGTCAGCATCCCCGAAGGGGGCAAGAGCGCATCCTACAAAGCCGAGATCAACAAGGCCCTGCTGCTTGACGGAAGCGGCAAACTGCAGGAGTTCCCCGACTATGTGGTGCCTCTTAAAGTAGATTCCGAGCACATGAAAGCAAGCTTCAGGGGCGAAGACTTCAGCCTCAAGGGGCTTGACTACGGCAACATGGTCACCTACCTGCGCATCCACTATGTCAAAGCCACAGGAAGCGTGGTGATCACACGCGAATGGGGACGTTACTCCACCGCCGAGGCTTCTTGGAACGGATACTTCGGAGGCAGCGCCGGGTCGGACCGCAACCTCGCCATGGACGATGACTATATCTACATTGCCGAATTCAACTCTACCAAGAACCTCTGGGCCATCGACCTGCATAACCCGGAGAATGTCAAGAAGCTTCCTGTAGGTACGGTTGAATCTACCGGTCTTGCCGACATCTATCTCACCTGCCCCAGGGTGCTCCGCAACGAAGACCCTAACCTCAACGACGGCAAGGACATACTCGTGGTGTCCAACCTGGCCACAGGGCAGAAGCTCATGATGTACTTCTACTCCAACGGCATAGCCGCCGATCCTTCGCCCGTGACATTCAATATATGGATGGACCGCCGCCTGGGCGATACCTGGACATTCTGGGGTACCGTGCAGAAAGGCATGTTCTACATGAAGGATTTCGAAAATGCCACTGCCCTGCTTACCTTCAAGCAGGAAGGGCGCGTAGCCGGCAGCAACTCGCTGCAGGGACGCTTCGAGATGCCCGATGTAGGCGGCGGAGCTGCAGCATACTGGCCATTCCCGGACAACAAGAATGCCGGCATGTACGGCGTGCGTAACAAGGTCAATTCCTATTCGGTACAGTTCCAGTCCGACAGCTGGAGTGCAATCGGAGGCAACGAGACCACATCGACCCAGCTTGACGGTTACTTTGAGAACTGCGCATTCCAGTACATCGAGTTCGCCGGCAAGCGCTACGTGGCATACACTCGCCAGGTAGATGGAAATGACGGACGCTTGTTCGTGCTCGAAGGAGCAGCCACCGACACCTGGGAGAGCATTGTCACCAAGCGCAATGTCATCTACCATGCCGCCATCCAGAACGATTTCGAGGGTGAAGGCGAGGTGGAAGCCTCGCCCAAGGCTTCGACCCACAACGGTATGGACCTATGCGCCAGAGAGATAGGAGGAGATATGTATATCGCTGTGGTCAAGCAGAACGTTGGCCTTTCGTTGTTTAAAATGAGTGTTAACTGATGCGGAAGTTATTCCATTCACTGCTGTTGCTGATTCCGCTGCTAGGCGCCTGCGGCAGGGAGCCCGTGCCTGTACAGAAGGCCGATCCCGCCCTGCGAGTGAGCCTCCTGGAAGTCTCGGCATGGCAGGCAAGAGTGGAATTTACATGCATCGACGCCGCCCGGATAGCCTGGGGATATTCATCCTCGGGCTCCCCGGAGCTGCATGATACTCTCCAGACCGGGACCACGGCCAACACTCGCCTGGAGATGACGGTGACAGGCCTCAAGCCTAACAAAGACTACATCTTTGCAGCACGGGCCATAGGACCTGAGGGCGAAGAAAGCAAGCTGCAGGAACTCCGTTTCTCCTCTGCAGCCGGGCCTCAAGATTTCTATCCGTGGGAGAGCGCCAGGACCGGGGTTCCTTGCCCAGCCGACATGACACTTATCCCCGGCCCGAGTTCGCACAGGATGCCCTTGGGATGGGACAAGGAGCGCTGGAGCAGTCACGTGAGCTACACCGACGAAAACGGCAAGGAGCACTGGCTGTTTGACAGTTTCCTGCTGATAGAAGGCCAGCAGACAGGCATATACGGCAGTCAGGGCCACACTTACGTGCTCACCGAATCGTCAGTTCCGTCCGCTCCGAAAGAATTGTGGCAGCAACTGCTTGATTTTTGGTTCGACGGAGGCACTTTCCCCCAGCAGGAAAGCTTCTGGGGTAACGGCAGTACTACATTCGGACGCTGGTACACAGGACGCATGGTCACGCCCCCGCCCACATTCGCTGACGGGCAGCTAACGGCCCTGGACGCATGCATAAGGGAGACTGCCGCCCGCATAGGCCCTCCGCCTCACAAGCGCTACGTGATAATGGCCCTGCCGGAGCCTATCTACTTCGAAAACTACATCGCTTCCGTGAAGAATCCTGCCGCCGGCAATACCACCTACTGGGGCAAGCTTGACGGTAGCACGCTCGACTTTTCAAAACTTCAAGACAGGATTAAAGCCTGCCTCTGGTTCATAGACGAGACCCGTGCGGCATTTGCCCGCAAGGGCTATGAAAACATAGAGCTGCTGGGCTTTTACATACTCCCGGAAGTGCTCAGCACCACCTGGAGGGCCGAATACAAGCAGTACGACGAGTTGTGGCCGGCCCTGGCGGACTACCTTCATGCGTGCAACGAAGGCCTGTACTGGATTCCTTACCACCTGGCCGAAGGCTACAAGACATGGGATAGCTTCGGGATAGATATAGCCTACATGCAGCCCAACTGGTACTGGCACAACGACTCTGATGCCGCCTCGCTCGACATGGGCAAGACCTTCGCAGAGATCAACAAGTACAAGATGGGTCTGGAGCTGGAATTCGAATACTCCATGGTAGAAGCCGTCAACGGAGCCCAGTCCGCAGCCATGTATCGTTCACGTTTCCAGGACTATATGGACTGGGCGCGAAGCAGCGGGGTGTACGGAAGCCGCTCCATTGCTCTCTATTCCGGCACCGACGCCATGCATCAGCTAGCTACGTCCACACTGCCGGACGACATAGAAATGTATCACAAACTCTGTCACTTCATAATCGAATCTCCGCTTAAAAAATGATGCGCAAAGCTATACTATCAGTTTGTCTGGCGCTACTCTGCGCCTGTCAGGTCGCGCAGCAGCCCACAGCAGGCCCGGAGCCTATTACCGACCTGGACCTGGTCGGCTACTGGCACCGCGAGCCCCATTCTTGGGACGCAGGAAGATTTGCCCCGCATGTCAGCTGGAAGGCTCCCGACGGCAGCGAACATTGGCTGTTCGGAGCGTTCCTTTTCATTGAAGGGTCGGACTGGGTGCACCACAAGAACCTTGCACTGGCCCCGCAAGGCATATCGGCCGACAAAGAGGTATGGGAGTACCAGCTTGGTCTGTGGCTGGGCCCCGAAGGAGGAGTGGCGGAGCTTGACAAGGCCTGCGGAGCAGTGGCGGCACGCATCGGCGCACCTGCAAACAAGCGGCGCGTTATAATCGGCATCCCCGACGCCATCATGCTGGAGAATTTTGCCGACAAGTCTTCATCTACCACATACTGGGGCGACGGACTTGATTTCTCCTCTGTGGACGACCAGCTTAAGGCTTACCGCTGGTACATGGATGAAGTGCGTTCTCGCTTCAAGAGCCTTGACTGCAAGTATCTTGAGCTGGCGGGCTTCTACACCACTTCGGAAGACTTGCACCTGCCCTACGACGAGCCCCTCAACTGCCAGTACAAGCGCTGGGAGACTATTATTCCCGCTATTTCCGAATATGCCCACGAGCAGGGGCAGGGCCTGTACTGGATTCCCTACCACATGGCTCCGGGCTACAAGCATTGGAAAGAACTCGGATTCGACCAGGCGTGGATGCAGCCCAACTGGTACTGGGACCACAAGGCAGGAGAGCGGCACCCGTTCAGCAAGACCATCGACGCCATACGCTCCGCGGACATGAGCGGCATGGAGCTGGAATTCGAGTACTCCTCAGTTGCCGCCGAGATGAAGCCGGGCATCATGGGACCTGACGGAGATGGCAGGCTCACTTTCAACTCTGACGACGTGCCTGCATTGCAGGACCGCGTACGCCATTATATGCAGGAGTTCAAAGACGCAGGCTTCTATGGCGCACGCTCAATCGCCTTATACTCAGGATCAAACGCTCTCACGCAGCTGGCTCAATCGACGCTCCCGCAGGACCGGGCGCTGTACGACGAGCTGTGCCGCTTCGTGCTGGGTAACAGGGGCGAACTTGAGACCACCGAGATAGAAATAGACGACACAGGGCGCCTGCAGAAACTCTGCATGGACGGACGCAACTATGCGGGCGGAGCGCCGCTGTGGCGACTGTACTACAACACTCCGGAGCGCAAGGAAATAGAAATCTGCGGAGCTGACTGCACTCCTGAAGTGACACGGACGGGCGACACCATACGCCTCGACTACAACACCCTGTCGGGGAAGGCTTTCGAGCTGCACCTGAAAGTGTGGACAGAGGGAAGCGTAGTGCACTTTGGGGCTGAAGTGGATAACCACGAGCCGCACAGCATCATACGCGAGCTCCAGTACCCGCTGCTCGGTGACTTGAAGTTACCGGAAGGCTACAAGCTGCTGACCACCCACACCGGAGGCCAGATATTCGACGACCCCGTGGGTAAGATCGCCAACGTAGATACCCGCGCGCTGTATATGACCCCGGCTCAGAAGTTCCGGCAGTACGACCTTCAGTACCCCCGCAACGCAGCCTCCAACTGTTTCGCTTTCACCGGCACGGAACACGGATTGTACTTCGGCTCGCATGACTACTCCCTTCAGCAGACCTGGCATGGATTGCGGGCTTACCCGCAAGACCCTATCGGTCACGTTACCGATGACTTCAACAGACTCGAGGCTGGATTCTACCGCTATCCCAACGTCATGTACGGAGGCAGCTGGAGCAACGACGCCTCAGTGATAATCCCTTACAAGGGCGACTGGAGAACTACATCCCGCATTTACCGCCGCTGGGCCGACACATGGTGGCACCATGCCCCCGTGCCGCAGTGGGTACAGGACATGACCGGCTGGCAGCGCATCATCTTCAAGCATCAGTACGGAGAATACCTGCACAAATACACCGACCTCCCGGGTCATATCGCAGATGTGGGAGAGAGCGTAGGATGCAATGCGGTGCTGGCATTTGGCTGGTGGAAAGAAGGCATGGACAATGGCTATCCCAACTATACCATTGATGACACTCAGGGAGGCGATACAGCCTGGAAGGAAGCCATTGCTGCTTACCGAGAGCGTGGAGGCCGGCTGCTGCTCTACTACAACGGCCGCCTGATCGACGTGGAAAGCGATTTCTACCGCACAGGAGGCGGCTCACGCGTGGCCAACAAGGACAACACAGGCCGCGAATTCACTGAGCACTACAAGTTTACCGGCGAAGGCACCACCTTGGGCTATTATGACTCCCGTACCTTCGTCATAGCCGACATGAGCAAGCGCGAATGGCGCGACCAGCTGATACGCTGGGCCGACAGGGCAATGGACTACGGTGCCGACGCAGTGTTCTACGACCAGCTGGGTGTGGCCGAAGAATTCCCAAACTGGGATCTGAGCGGCGAATATCCGGTGCAGGACATATTCACCGGGCGGTACAAGGCCGACGCCCTGCAGGAAATCCGCGACCATATCAAGGCGCGTAATCCCGAGTTCGCCCTGGGCACCGAATGGCTCTCCGACTGCACCAGCCGCTTCTGCGACTTCGTGCACATTGTAGAGTTCACCGCTCTTCCCGAGAGCTTCCCGGAGTGGTTCCGCTACACCTTCCCGGAGGTGGTCTGGAGCGACCGCTGCGTGCGTGACGACAACGACGTCCCACGCCGGGTGGGCAACACCCTGCTCAAAGGCCTGAGAAACGATATTGAAGTATTCCGCTGCCGCGGACTCATTGACCAGACGCCTGTGTATCAGGATTATCTGGCCCGGGTCAATGCAATAAGGCACGAATTCCCCGAGCTGCTTCTGGAAGGCCGGTACTCTGCCACCGACGGCTTCACTTGTTCGGAGCCGGACATCACGGCACGTAGCTACAGCTCTCAGGGGCGCATGGCAGTAGTCGCTGTTTACACAGGAGAAGGCAGCCGCAAGGGTAATATCGAAGCGCCTGGATACAAACTTAGCTCAAGCCGCACAATAGGGGATGCCAATGTCAGCGGTAACACTGTGACACTTAAGCAGAACGGACTTGCAGTACTAGTATTCGAAGCTCTATGACCTTCCTGCTTCTTATTCTTTCAGCCATGCTGAACCTCATCCCGGCTCCGGTCGAATATACTCCGGGGGAAGGAGAATTCACCCACGGCAGGACGACTGTAAGGATGAACGGGAGAGCGCTCCGCAAAGCCGCCGCAGGGCTTCCCGACTTTGCCCGCAAGGAAGCTTACCGCATAAGCATCAGTCCGAGGAGAATACGGATTGAGGCGCTTACTCCTGAAGGGCTGTTCCGCGCCAGGAAGAGCATTGAGCAAATGCAAGCTACGGGAAGCGTGCCCTGCGGAGTCATATTCGACTACCCGCGCTTCGCCCACCGGGGGCTGATGCTCGACGAATCCCGGAGTTTCAAGGGTGTCGGCTTCATCAAGAAGCAGATCGACGCCATGGCCCTCCTCAAACTCAATGTGCTTCACCTGCACCTTGACGATTCGGCCGGCTGGCGCATCGAGTCAGAGACCTATCCCGATCTCACGGCTAAAACGGCATGGCGCATAGGCTGGGACTACTTCGCATGGGAGCGGGGAGGTTATAAATTCTCCACCAAGGACAATCCTGAAGCGAGCGGCGGATACTATTCAAAGGCCGAACTGCGCGAGATTGTGGCTTACGCCGCAGAGCGATTCATTACCGTCATACCCGAGATAGAAATGCCGGGGCACAGCATGGAAGTAGGCTATGCCTATCCGGAAGTATTGTGCACCACACCGGACGGGAGGCGCTGCACCGGAGCCTGGGACCTCTGTCCGGGCTCGGAAGCCACTTATGCACTTCTGGAGAGCGTGCTCAATGAAGTCATGGACATTTTCCCCTCGCCATTCATACACATAGGAGGCGACGAGGCCGGCATGAAGACATGGCACGACTGTCCGGCATGCAGGGCGCGTATGGAGGAAGAGGGCTATACCGATGTAAAGCAGCTTCAGGGTTATCTGATACGCCGTGTCGAGAAGATGGTGCGAAGCCGCGGGCGCCGCATTATCGGCTGGGACGAGATACTTGAGACCGGCGTGCCGCAAGATGCCGTCATCCAAAGCTGGAGAGGCATCACGGGGGGCATCAACGCATCCAAAGCTGGGCATGAAGTGGTGATGTCGCCCAACTCGCACTGCTATTTCGACTATTATCAAGACCTTATACGCAAGGAGCCCCCGGCATGCGGCCAGCTCGTATCGCTGCGCTTCACCTATGGATATGAACCCGTGGCCCCCGGAATGGACGAATCGCTGGTGCGCGGCGTGCAGGCCAATCTGTGGTGCGAATTCATACCCAATCCCGAGCACGCAGAGTACATGCTCTACCCCCGGCTCTTTGCAAGCGCCGAGACCGCCTGGACTCCGGCTGCGCGCAAAGAGTACAAGGGCTTCCGCAAAAGGGCGCGCAAACTGCTGGACGTATGGCGCGAGAAGGGCTACCACCCCTTTGACATGGACACCGAATCCGAGCTTGCACGCTCCGGCATGCAGCGTTTCCCTCCGGAAGGAGTGCCGATAATCGTTGATGACGAATAGCCAGTTTTTTGCTATCTTTGTAGATTATGACTATCAGAATTGACCAAGCAAGCAAAGAACCGATTTACAAGCAGTTGGTTCAGCAAGTCGAACGTTCGTTCCACGATGGGACCCTGGGTTCAGGGGAGCATCTGCCGTCGATGAACGATCTGGCCGACTCCAACAGTATTTCAAGGGAAACTGTCAAGAAAGCATATAACATCCTCACCTCAAAAGGAATAATTGTCCCAAAGCAAGGCAAAGGCTTCTATGTCGCCGACAAGAATGACAGCGCCAGGCCGCAGGTCCTTGTTATATTCGACAAGCTGTCGGTATATAAGCAGATCTTGTTCAACTCATTCTCCGGTCGCCTCGGCAACGAAGCGGAGATAACCATAGTCAACCACAACCAGAGCGTAGAATTGCTGGAGTTCTATCTCAACAACTATTTGGACAACTTTGACTATTACGTAGTTACCCCACATTTCCCGCTTGACGAGGCCACTCAAGACAAAGCCTTTAAGCAGTTGTCGCGCATCCCCAACCGCAAGCTCATCATGCTCGACCGCCTGCAGCCGGGCTATTCAGGCAACTTCGGGGCCGTGTATCAAGACTTCGATCACGACATCTATTCCGGCCTTTCCGAGGGATGGGTCGAGAGCGGCAAGGATTCCCGCCTGCGCGTCATCACCCTGCCCTCATCGCTGTACGGGAAGTGCATCTGCAAGGGAGTGGAGCAATTCGCTGCCGACAAAGGGGTTGAAGCTGAGTTCCTGACCTCGGCGCCCGAATCGGTAAGCAAAGGGGATATATTCCTCGTCCTCAACTCCCAGCTCGACGCCGGCCTCGTGACCCTGTCACGCAACATTCAAAAGGCCGGGCTACAAATTGGTACAGATGTCAAAATCATCTCTTACAACGAGTATGATATGAACGAACTGATACTCGGAGGACTCACAACCGTATCCACCGACTTCCAGCAGATGGGATGTCTTGCCGCTGACATGATTCTTTCGCGCGAGCCGCAGAAAGTACACTGTCCATTCAAAATGATACATCGCAATACTTATTGACGTTATTATGATTTCTGCTCCGGCTTCTTATAAAGCCCCAGATCTTAGCATCTGCGAATTGATATGCTGGTCGGTGATCGCCGCCAGCGCAACAGGCGAACCTTATGACGATCCACTTGTGTATGATGGCTTTTAGAAGACTTATTTTCGCCTGCGCCTTGTGCGCATGCACACCTCTGAGCACCGAGGGTATTAAGAGCCTGCCGGACGGGCTGATCAGCATGTCTTTCACCGGCGTCCAGGAGGGTGGCTCAGAGGCCACCAAGACCAGCCTCGGCAGCGACTTCAGTATCCACTGGAGCAGCTCCGACGAAGTCACCATATTCGCCCGCACGGGAGAGGCAGGTGAGACTTTCAAAGTAGCTTCTACCGAAAGCGACGGCACCGTGGCCACTTTTACCGGGCTCAGTCACGAGAGTGCAAATGGTTATTACTACGCCTTGTACCCTGCCTCTACTGCATCCCGCCTAGTATCAACTTCCGGGACGCTGCTTGCAAGCCTTCCCACTGTGCAGACGGGGGTCCAGGACAGCTACGACCCTGCTGCCGCCCTGTCGGTGGCGCGGGTCGATACCGAGGCGGCCGATGCCAACAATATCCTTCATTTCAAGAACGCCGGAGCGCTGCTGTCCTTCCTTGTGCCGGGAGACTGGGTCACTAAGGTAAGGATCGAGAGCCGCGACGGCTCGGTGGCCATGACAGGCCCCGCCAACATCAGCTACAACGCAGGCGCTCCCACAGTGTCTGCCACCACATCCTCCAAGAACTATGTCGAGGTAAGCGTCCCCCAGAAGAGCATAGGCAAGCGATTCTACGCCTCTGTATATCCGGGCAATTACAGCAAGGGCTTCATTGTCACATTCTTCACAGACCAGATGTACAACCGCTACTACTCCAGCAAAGCCCTTGAGCTTAAGCGGAATTCGATTGTACGCCTCGTCGAGAAGAACTGGGCCGTGGTCAACGACAGGCCGCAGAACGAGAGCGGCACAGAACTGATAGCTCCGGTCATCGCTTCCGGCGGCCAGGTATCAAGCACATCCGCAAAGATTAGCTTCTCCTGCGGCTCCGGCAAGCGCGATACGTACAAGCTGTACATTCGCGATGCTGCTTCGATGGGCGAGGGTACCCAGGTCGGGACTCTTGACACGGGCTCCGGACAGTACGGGAGCTTCTCCTACACCTTCGAAGGGCTTGTCACAGGACGCACCTACGACCTCGGAGTAAGCGCCGCGTGCACTGGAGAGGCCGGCTACGGCGACTCCCCTATCACATGGCTTGAAGACATCACCATCAACGCCGCCGTAAGCAACATGAGCGTGAGCATAGATAGTGCTGCCGCCAACTACTACAACTTCGTGGTAAACTACAAGATAAGCGGGCTGTCTTCTACTGCAGCCGAGCACGGAATCATATTCAGCTATACCAACTCCGCACCCACCTGCGGTGCCGTAGGTGCAGATGGCAAGCTGCCCGGCCCGGTGATTGGCAGCACGGGCACGGTCCAGTTCAGCCAGTGCATCCCCAACGCGCCGCTGCGGGTCGGACAGCCATGCTACCTGCGCGCTTACTGCTTCGACAATGCCGCCGGCAACTATGTGTACAGCCCCGTGCAGACTCTTACTCTGACCGAGCAGCCTTCGGCGCTGTCGGTCAGCAAGACGGCCTTATCTTCGCCGTCGAGCCTCGTCACGATATCGTCAATCACCGCCGGGGGCTCTTACAAAGGCTACTGTGCCGAGGCAGTGTGCTCAGCCTCATCAGGCATAAGGTTAGGGGTCAACAACAATCCCATGGGCAGGGCCAGCGCCGTGTCACTGGCCAGTCAGCTCTCATCCAGCGGAGCCCTAGTGCTGATCAACGGACAGATTTTCGGCTCGCAAGGAAACATAGGACTCAGCTACACCGGCGGAGCTTTGCGCTACAACAATTCTTCCGACGACGGCATCTCGGCCTGCCGCGGCTACAGCAACACATACACCACTACCTGGCAGCCCATTACAAGGGCAATACTGGGGGTAGATGCTTCGGGAGAACCGGGAGCATACTGGTGCTCGCTGATTGGCGGCACCCCTTACTTCTTCGACCGTCCCATACCTGCGGGCTCCGCAGTGTATCCTCAGGTCAGCGCATCTGCCGGCCCCGGACCCAAGCGCAACTGGACCCCGGTCGAAGCCCTGTCCACCGGCCCCATGCTGCTCTACGACGGCAAAGTGTGCGTATCGGAAGATAAAATACGGACCGGAGTGTATTACACCAACTATGAGCTCTGGGAGACTACTTCCGGCAATATCTACGGTTCTTCGCGCCAGCGCACGGCGATAGGATATAATTCTGCTACCGGCAAAGTCTATCTGGTTGCCATTTCAAGCAACATAACGCTTACCAATCTGGCCCGTCTCATGAAGGGGCTGGGCTGCAATTATGCCATGAACCTCGACGGTGGCCTCTCCACCCAGATGCAGGTGCGCGGCACCGGAAAGCTGATCACTAGCTACTCTTCCCGTGATGTCAAGTCAAGCATAGGGTTTTTCGAAAGGTAGCTTGCCTCTCAACATCTCCGAAGGCAATGTCTTCATCGACTTGCGGCTTGACTACGCATTTGCCCTTGTCTTCGGGAAACGCGGTAACGAAGACCTGTTTCTGCGCCTTATCGACGCTATACTGCCCCACCTTGAAATTACCTCAGTTAAACTTGCCAACCAGGGCGAAGTCGGGCCAAGGCCCGACGCAGCACGAAAACGGCAAAACCAGGCCCGCAGCAGCACGAAAACCTTCAATCGGGCCCGGGAGCGGTAATCATCATCAAGACAATCTGCTTAAATTGAAGTTGATAATTTGGTTATTTGTAATTAAATACGTAACTTTGCAGCAACACACCACAGTACACCACAGTTAACAAATTGCAAACAACTAGATTAATTAATACAATGGCAAAAAGTTATTATCAAACCCCTGACCTTACCATAAGGCTGGTGCGGTTTTCATCCGCTATCCTCAGCGGTTCATTCGGTGATCCCGGCAAGGCCGGAAAAGAGCTCGACGAGCTTGATGAACTTTCTTTCTAATTCCTTTTGGCTATGACACAGATTACAAAGATTTTTGCGCTTTCCGCAATAGTTGCGGCATCCGCCTTTGTTTCCTGCACCAAGGAAATTGAAAAGATCGAAACACCCAATGCAGACGGAATTAAAGTAGCGATCGTAGCCGACGCTTCCGCCACCAAGACCCAGCTTGACGGTGCTACAAATGTCATTTGGAGCGCAGGTGATAAGGTCGGCTTCATCAATGGAGAAGCAAATGTCAACGTCCAGTCCGACGACGCAGTCATCGACTCCGAGAATAGGGCGACCTTCACCGGAACCGTCAAGACCGCTGGCACTTACTACGCATACTACCCTTATTTCAACGAAGCTAACGCCAGCTACGCTCCCAGTGCGGAGGGCGTTACTGTCCGTGTCAGCAATGAACAGCATCCTTCTCTTACATCCTTCGACCCTGCGGCAGACCTTCTGGTTTCTGAAGCATTCGAGGTCAGCGAGGAAGGCTCCTACAGCACGGACCCCACTGTGGTAAGATTCAAGCGCCTTGGCTCGTTCATCAAACTCACTGTC
Source organism: Bacteroidales bacterium (assembly GCA_017634595.1). GTDB lineage: Bacteria > Bacteroidota > Bacteroidia > Bacteroidales > UBA932 > Cryptobacteroides. The sequence continues at coordinate 147,317 of JAGBNC010000016.1, read as the reverse complement.
GTTGATGGCACCACCGGAGCCGCACTCAATGGAGAATATGCAACCTCAGTTGCCGTACAAGGAGAAAACAATCTTGTAGGCAGGTTCAGGATTTCCGGCACCGAAGGGCTCGTCAACCAAAATTCCGGTTATAAAAAAGTAACCGCAATTTATGAGGCCGACACATTTGCAGTGACAACCGTAGGCCAGGCTGCATATTTCGGTGTAGTCCCTCAGACCTTTGCTCAGGACAGCAAACTTATCGTTACAATCGTTACCAACAAACGCACCGTCGAAAAGACTCTCACAATGCCTAAGGAGGTCGTACTTGGCGCCGGTCAGATTCTTCCCGTCAAAGTTACCTTTAAAGATGAAGATGTATTTAACATCAAGATTGATAAAGTGTGGGAAATGCTTTCCACGGAATCCTCTGCCTGGACATCTGCTCTTTCTGCTGGTGGCGCGACTTGTGCTGCCGGAAGTGATTTTAACATCACAACGGACGGACAATATGTATATGTGACCGAGTTCGGTGGCTCCAAGCATATTTGGGCCATTGATGTCAATGACAAAACCAATGTTAAACTCGTCAACACAGAGACGGTTGAATCAACCGGTTTTGATGGCAGCATTTATCTGTCCTGCGCACGTGTAGTCAAGAAGAATGATGGCTCCCCTGTCTTGATTGCGTCAAACCTTTTCCAAGATGGGGGCAATAATTCTACTGGCCGTTTATATGTGTGGGACAACGGTATTGACAATGCCCCCAGAGTAATCACGCTACAGCAGTGGGGTGCAGGACGCCGACTCGGTGACACCTTCACAACATATGGTAATTATGAAGATTGCTGGCTCATATTCGGCACACAAACAGGAAACGGCTTTGTAACTTTCAAGCTTCCTACTGAAGGAAATTCAGCAAGCTTGATCAGCAGGCTTGCCATTGATCTGACTGATTTTGCCGCCTTCTATCCGTTCCCTGGCGAGATTACGAGAGGTATGTTCAGTTGGAGAGGCGGAAATCACGATGACGGAACAGCATACCGCAACAGGCTTATGACAATCGCATCCACTGAGGAAGCAATTAAAAAAGAAGGAGCACATCCTGCAACTCTTGAAAAGCTCACAACTTGGATGGGCAATTATGAGAACAATAACGGTAATGGCTTCAACTACCTCCAGTATATGGGGAAACGATATGTCATCTGGTGTCTCAACCGCTCCGACAACACCAAAGCATTCGATCTGATTGTCAAGAGAGGTGATGCATCAGCCGACTGGGCAAGCATTATCAACACCCAGGGAACCGTCGTTCGCGAGTCCTTCACCGCAGGGATGGCCACTACTTGGAAATCAGGAGCCGATTGTGCCGTATTCCAGGTAGGTAACGAAGTCTACATTGCACTCAACAGGACACAGGTCGGAATTGTATTGTTCCGTATGTATGCAGAATAATTAATACATGATACTTTATCTTTCGGCGTCCGCCCAGTACGGGCGCCGAATTCATTAAAGAATATGAAATTTTATTCCACAAAACTCAACTATCAAGCTCCGCAGACGGAGTTTGATGTCTATGTTCCGGGCCTGATCTGCCAAAGCACCAGCAATGGCGAACTCGAGGGTCTGGAGGAAGAAGAATGGACCCTTTAAACAGACGCAAGATGAAGAAACTTTATATATTCGGCGCTTTTGCGCTGGCAGTTTTGGCTCTTGCAGCCTGCAACAAGGAGGCAGAGATTGTTCCGGCAGTCCAGGAGGACAACATCACCATTACAGCCACCCGCGAGGATGGAGCGACCCGCACCGTGGTTCAGCCGGACGGCAAGAGCGTCTGGTGGAGCGCCGCCGAGACCATTGACCTTTTCTACGGTCCCGGTGAAACCGGAGCACAATTTGTGGGAGAGAATAGCGAACCGGCCGCTTCAGCTACTTTCAAAGGCAATCTTGAAAGAAGCGCTTCGCTTGATGAGTATCCCGCAGCGGCACGTCACTACTTCGGTATATACCCTTCATCATCGGACAACAAGGTTGGCTCCGACGGTAGCGTGTGTCTCACGCTTCGCAGCGCACAGACTGCAGTTGCCGGCACTTTCGAGAGCAATCTCTTCCCCGCTGTGGCCGTATCTGATACCACTACGATGAGATTCCTCAATGTAGCCGGCGGCATAAAGTTCAGTATTGGCGAAGATAATGTCACCTCCGTTGTCATACGTGGCAACGCATCCGAAGCTATTGCCGGAAGGGTAGTCGTTGAATTCGGTGACGCGTGGATTCCCACTGTCGCTAACGTTCTTTCGGGTTCCACAGAAGTGACAGTAAGCGCTCCCGAAGGCGGATTTGTCAAGGGTGAATCATACTACGCTGTGCTCCTGCCATGCAAGTTCGAAAGCGGCATAACTTTCACTCTCAACCACGCCAGCGGCGATCCCGTTGTAATAGTCTCCGAGAAAGCTCTGGAAGTCAAGCGCGGCGTTATCGGCAAGGTGGGCGAACTCAAGTCGATGCCCGCTCTGAAAGTAGAACGCCTGTGGGGTAAGTATTCCACCGCAGATTCTTCATGGAATGAGTACTTCGGCGGTGCTGTCAACTCTGACCGCAATGTAGCGATGGACGACGAATACATCTACATAGCAGAAGCAAACAAGACCAAGAACCTTTGGGCTCTCAAAGTAGAAGACGGAAGCCTCTACAAGGCGCTTCCCACCTCCACCGTCAAGGATGCCGGCACCTTCTATCTCTCCTGCCCCAGGGTTATGAACCTTAGCGGTGAGCCAGTACTGGTCGTATGCAACATGACAGAAGATGCGTCGAGCTCCCCTCTTTATCTGTACGTGTATCAGAACGGCATAGAGGAAGAGCCTACGGCAATCAAACTCATCAATGGCGCAGGAAGACTTGGCGATACATTCACGTTCTGGGGCGCCAGTGCCACCAACAGCGCTGACGGACAAGGCCTTAGCAAGGGCATGATATATTTTGACGCCATGTTCTCCGGTGACGGCATAAGAATATGGAAGACCAACGGCTGGGCAAAGGGCAGCCTGCCAAGTATGGACCAGGCGGTTCAGTCGAGATATGGATTCGACAACGGAAGCTCTGCCGGCGGAGCATTCTGGACATACCCTGAGAATAAAGACGCAGGTATTTGGGGAGCAAGGAACTATGAGGTCAAATCTGTTTACGGATCAGTTGCCGCAGGCGCACCCAATCTGTGGAGTGCAACCGGGAACCAGCTTTCCAACACTGTTTGCGAAGTGATTGAAAGCGGCTGGTACACAAGCGTACCCTCCTATCAGTTCTTCAGCTACAATGGACACCGTTATGTTGCATACACACGCCAGGTGGGTGGCAACGACGGCCGCCTGATAATACTGGAGGGAGATGCCACAGAGGCATGGAGCAGTATCATCACAAATCACAAGGTAGTGTACAATGCTGCTATCCAGGAAGATGCTGAGAATCAGGGAGAATATAATACCAGTGTCCGCAGTTCAGGCAACAATGCAATGGATCTTTGCATCCGCGTCAAAGAAGACGGAGTCTATCTGGTTTGCCTCAAACAAAACGTAGGTCTAAGCCTCTTCAAGATGACGGCTAACTAAAGGGGCGGACTGTCCAATATTAAGAGCCAAGAGGTCGACTATGAAGGTCGGCCTCTTAGCATTTATGTGCCTGGCTCCGGACGGGCCGCCGAATCGTGATGGCACGCTTCGGACAATTATTGTTATATTTGCATTAGAAGCATCATGACTATGTACACGTTGATCACAGCTATCACCATTGCAGCATCGCTGCTGTGCGTGCATCCCGAAGAGAAAGCCGTTTCGAAGCTGGCGGCCAGAGTGGCCCCTGAATATGCATCGCGGATTGTATTCAAGCACAAGGCCGACACTTGCGACTCCTACTCTATCCAGACACGGGGCAGGAAAATCATAATCTCGGGCAGCAGTACGAGCGCCATGTCCACCGGCCTGGGGAGATATCTGAGCGACTGCTGCGGGGCGGACTATAGCTGGGAGCGCAGCCACTCTGCCCGGCTGCCCGAAGTGATGCCGCTGCCGGACAGCACCCTGAGCGGCAGAGCCCTGGTGCGCGAGCGTTTCTTCCTCAACTACTGCACCTTCGGCTACACCATGCCCTGGTGGACCTGGGAAGACTGGGAGCATTTCATAGACTGGATGGCCCTGCAGGGAATCAACATGCCGCTTGCCATCACCGGTCAGGAAGCAGTGTGGCAGGAGCTGTGGAGGCAGAACGGACTAAGCGACGAGCAAATCAGCAGCTGGTTCACAGGCCCCGCCCATCTTCCCTGGCACCGCATGTGCAACATAGACGGGGTGGACGCTCCCCTGCCCCAGGGATGGATAGACTCCCAGGAGAAGCTCCAACAACTTATCCTTGGACGCGAGCGCGAGCTCGGCATGCACCCGGTGCTACCGGCATTCAACGGACACGTGCCCGAAGGAATCAAAAACCGTTATCCCGATGCCCAGATCACTCGTATCAAAGGCTGGGGAGGCTTCCCGAAGGATAACATGCCATATTTCCTCTCGCCTCAGGACAGTCTCTTCGAGGCGCTGCAGAAGCAGTTCCTGAGCATTCAGGAGCGCAAATACGGCACCGACCACATATACGGCTTCGACCTGTTCAACGAGGTGGATCCCCCTTCATGGGACCCGGAGACGCTCGCAGACATCTCACGCAAAGCCTACGGCAGCATCAGCGCCCACGATCCGCTCGCCCGCTGGCTGCAGATGGGCTGGATGTTCTACTATGACAGGAAGCACTGGAGCCAAGAGATCATCGAGGCTTACCAGAAAGCCGTCCCTCAAGGCAGAGTGACCATACTTGACTACTACACCGAGAACGTCCCCGTGTGGGCACAGACGGACAGCTTCTATGGGCAGCCGTACATATTCTGCTATCTTGGCAACTTCGGAGGCAATACGCGCCTTGCCGGTCCCTTCCGCAAAGAGAGCGGAAGAATCAGCGAGGCCCTCGGCAGCGGCGGCGCATCGGGAATTGGCTGCACGCTGGAGGGCTTCGGAATCAACCGCTGGTTCTACGAATACGTACTCTCGCGGGCGTGGGAGGGCAGCGCTGGAGACGAAGCATGGCTGAAGGCCCTGGACCGCCGGCACGCTAGCCCGCATGGCTTCTGGCAGCACATGGCCGACAGCATCTACACCAGAGGTTCTTTCTCCGAGGGAGCGCTTGTATGCAGCCGTCCTTGCATGGAAGGGAGGCACGACTGGAGGGTGCATCACCAGACGGCTTATGCCCACTCTGCTCTCGCAAATGCGTGGGAAGCGCTGCTTGAGGCACCCCAGGACAGCGATACGTGGCGTTTCGACGCAGTAGCAATAGGATGCCAGGTCCTGGGCAATCATTTCGCCGACCTGCGGGACCGCTTCGCCCGTGCCTTCAAAGAGGGCAACGCAGCAGAAGCTGAGAGGACCGCTGAGGACATGCGCGCTCTGCTTGCCGACATAGACGCCCTGGCGGACTGCGAGCCCACTTTCAGGATGAGCAAGTGGCTTAAGGAAGCAGAAGCCATGGGCAGCGACGAGCAGGAGAAGCAATACTACCGTCACAACGCCTGGCATCTGCTGACCACATGGGGCTACACCCAGAACCTCAATGACTACGCCTCCAGGCTCTGGAGCGGCCTCATATCGAAGTACTATGCCATGCGCTGGGACATCTTCCTCCGGGATGCACTCACCTGTCTGCATGAAGGCAAGGAATTCAGCCAGCAAGCGTTCGACACCAAGATGGAAGCATGGGAGCGCGGATTTGTAGATTCAGCGCCGGAGCTGCACGGGCCCGAAGCCGAAGCCAATGTGCCGGAGCTATGCAAGAGCCTGCTGCACAAGTGGCTACGAAGCCGCAAGCTCACCGTCATGACCTGGAACGTAGGTGCATTCTCCAAATACTGCGAAAGCACCGGCGGCGTAGCCAGGGCCATTCTGAAGTCAAGGGCGAGCTTTGTCGCCCTCAACGAACTCGACAGCTGCAACCGCCGGCACAATTTCTTCCAGCTCAAGGCACTGTCCGACTCACTAGGAGGATGGGACCACCACTTCACTTCTTCTTTCCCCTTCGCCGGCGGAGGGTATGGCAACGGAATAGTATGCCGGGAGCAGGTGAAGGACCGGTACAAATTGGCCCTGCCGCGATTCGACGGCTCGGAGCCGCGCAGCGTAGCGGTGGTGGAGACGGAGAGCTGCGTATTTGCATCAGTCCACCTGGACTATACCGGCAAAGATGCAAGGCTGGAGCAAGCGCGCCTTATCAATGACTGGTTCACAGCAAAGTACGCCGGCAGCGGCAAGCTTGTCCTGCTCTGCGGGGACATGAACTCCCTGCCCGACAGCCCCGTACTGGATCTGCTTAAAGAGAAATGGACGCTTCTATCAGGCACCGACTACACCTACCCCACCAAGGGCGCAGAGCGCTGCATAGACTATATATTGGCTCTCAAGTCAGGCGCCGCAGCACGATGCATCAGCACTGCCGTTCTCACAGAGGGAAATGAGCTGCTGTCGGATCACTTCCCCATACTTCTGACGCTGGAATACTGAGCCGCTATTTCTTCCAATATGCCTCAATCTCTTCCAGGCTCTTGCCAGTGGTCTCAGGCACCCATTTCCACATGATGAAGAGATATGGAAGGCACATGAAGGCAAACAGGAAGAAGGTACCGGCCGGCGTGAGCGTCTCCAGCATCCAGGGAGTGAGCTGGCCTATCAGGTAAGTGCCCACCCACAGCGCAAGGCCGGCCACAGACATGGCCAGGCCGCGTACGCGGTTGGGGTACATCTCGCTCAGGAGCACGAACACTACTGCGCTGATGGAGATGGCTGTGCAGAACACATAAAGCAGGAAGAACACCAGCAGGAACCAGGTAGGAAGCGTGCCCAGGGCAAAATAGAGCCCTATCATCAGCAGGCAGGCAATCATGCCGCCGACTCCCCACCACACTAGCTTCTTGCGCCCCACCTTGTCGATAATGAGCAGCGCAATGACAGTGGTGAGCATGTTCACCACACCGACGAGCACAGTGGAAAGCAGCGACCCCTCTCCGCTCAATCCTGCGTCCATGAATATCTTGGGCCCGTAGTACAGCACTGCGTTAACTCCCATGAACTGGCCAAGTATGGCAATGGCGGAGCCTATCAGCACAGCCTTGAAAATACCAGGTTCCAGAAGGGATTTCCACTCCGACTTCACCTCTCCCGCTATGGACGCGCGTGTCAATTCAAGCTGGGCTGCGGCCTCCTGGGGGGAGCCGTAGATGCGCTCCAAGATACGCGTAGCATCAGCACTGCGTCCCTTAACTATGAGCCAGCGCGGACTTTCAGGAATGAAGAATATCACTATCAGGAACAGCAGGTCGGGGAACGTTTCGCTCCCCAGCATACCGCGCCAGTACTCATTGTTCATCATGCGCGAAACAAGCGACGGATCTGCCGCATCGAGCTCCGCCCCCTTGAGAATGAGATAGTTGACCAGGTACGCCAGCAGAAATCCGATAGTAATGGCAAGCTGGTACAGCGATACCAACGTACCCCTTTTCTCCGGCACCGCCACTTCGGAAATATAGATAGGAGAAACTATGGACACCACGCCTATACCGAAGCCGCCGATTATACGGAACAGCACGAGCTGGGTAAAGTCGGAACACACTGCGCAGCCGATGGCGGAGATGCTGAACATCAGGGCCGATATCAGCATGGTCTTCTTGCGTCCAAGGCCGTCGGACAGTATACCGGCCACCGCCACGCCTATGATGGAGCCTATCAGGGCGCATCCTACATACCAGCCTTCGAGCCCCGTGGAGAGGCCGAACTGCTGCTTGACAATCGCAGTGGTGCCGGATATTACCGCAGTGTCGTACCCGAACAATATACCGCCCAACGCGGCCACCACACACAGGAATACCACGTATCCCATATTAACTTTTCTGCTCATATTCCAAAGTATTCTTTATATCTGTCATACAAATGACCCGCCTGAAGATATGCCGACTGGGGGCTCATGAAATGGGAAAACTCAAAGGTGATGGCCTTGTCATAGCCGCAGCGCGCAGCCGCCTCCAGCTTGAGCCGGAGCTTGTCGAACTTGATAGGCAGGAACTTGATGGGCATGTCCCGGTCGAATGTCTCGGCATTGGTCCAGCACTGCATCCCGTAGCGGTCGGCGAGTTTCTTGTTGACGCTGAAGAATGCGTCCAGCTCGTCATAATCGATGTGGCCGTCCTGGAAGGCGCAGGCATCCACGAAATCGTGTATCCCGTCGAATATCTCATTCCACTCCCTCTCATGCTGCTCCACGCTCACCGCCTCTTCCTTGGTAAGGGCGCTTCCGGCAGCCTTAACCGCTTTCTTGCCGTCGATATAAGGGGAAATAAACGTAGGAAGGCCGCCCGAAACCTCCTTGCATTGCCTGCCGAGCTTGCGGAAAGACTCTATTGCACTGCGGTTGGCGCGGCTTATCTCACCGCTCAGGTACCACCCTCCGAAGCTGCTGTAGCGGCTCCCGTAGCGTTCCCATACCTCGTCGATGACAAAACGGTTGGCCTCTACTTCGTAGGACATATTCCTGGTATCCCAGAACTTACCGCTGTCATACAGGCCAAGCATGAAAGTCATGCCGTACTTCTGGGCCAGGCGGCAGAACATGTCGATCAGGTCCACCGAGGGCATGTAGCAGCCCTTGCCGAGCAGATACGGAGAGGGATAAGTTATGAATTTGCGATAGCCGCAGCGTATATCTATCACGGTGTCAATGCCTATCGCTTTCATGTAGGCAAAATCGGCATCCCACTCTTTCTCGCCCCAGTTCTGGTGCGGAATATCATGGGAGATTTCATCCAGGAAGGTGCCGGTAATGCGAAGCCCCGCTCCTTTGGGAACTATCAGCCTGCTGCCGGATGCTTCTTCAGCCCCGGAGCCCTCCATGGGGCCGCAAGCCTGAAGCAGTGCCGGTCCGCCAATCACTGCCGCAGCGGCTGCCGCCGTTTTCTTCAGGAAACTTCTTCTGTCGTCCATAAACTTCAACTTTGGTGTACTATGGTACAAAATTAACATTTTTATTATGCAGATTTATTGTATTTTTGTAGAAATCAAATATTGAAGATGGAGAAAATCGATTTCGCCGCAATGGCGGCACGTTACAAAGACGAGCTTTACGGGAGTGTCCTCCCGTTCTGGCTGGAAAAGTCACAGGACACGGAATTCGGCGGTTATTTCACCTGCCTGGAGCGCGACGGCAGCGTCTTCGACACAGATAAATTCGTGTGGCTGCAGGGACGGGAAGTGTGGATGTTCGCTATGTTGTACAACAAGGTGGAGAAGAATCCCGAGTGGCTCGAATGTGCCCGTCAGGGAGCAGAGTTCCTGCTGAAGCACGGCCATGACGGCAATTTTGATTTCTACTTCTCGCTCACACGCGACGGCAGGCCGCTGGTACAACCCTACAACATTTTCTCCAACACCTTCGCCTGCATGGCATTTGCACAGATGGCGATCGCCACCGGCGAAGACAAATGGGCGGACGCAGCCAAGAAGACCTTCAAGCGCATCCTTGAGCGCCGCTCCAACCCCAAGGGGATCTGGGCAAAAGGCTACCCCGGGACCCGTCCCATGAAGGACTTCGCCCTCCCCATGATCATATGCAACATGGCCCTTGAGATCGAAGCCATCATAGACGACAAAGCGCTGCTGGACAAGACCATAGAAGAAGCCCTGCACGAGGTGTTCGACGTGTTCTACCAGCCGTCGATTGGCGTGATGGTCGAGAATCTGGCTCCCGACGGGACCCTGCTCGACTGCTTCGAAGGGCGCAAGGTCAACCCTGGCCACGACCTGGAAGCGCTTTGGTTCATGATGAACCTCGGCACACGCCTGGGCCGCCCGGAGATAATAGAGAAAAGCATGAAGATTGCCCTGGACGTCATAGAATACGGCTGGGACAAAGAGTACGGCGGAATATTCTATTTCATGGACAGGCTGGGGCATCCCACCCAGGAACTGGAATGGGACCAGAAGCTCTGGTGGGTACATCTGGAAGCCGCTATATGCATGATCAAGGGCTACCACCTTACGGGGAATCAAAAGGCCCTGGAGTGGTTCCTCAAACTCGACGACTACCTGTGGAAACATTTCAAAGACCCTCTCTACCCTGAGTGGTTCGGCTACCTGGACCGCAGGGGCGAGGTACTGCTGCCTCTCAAAGGCGGTAAATGGAAAGGGTGTTTCCACGTGCCAAGAGGTCTCTATCAAATATCCAGCATTCTACAGGAAATATCAGACAATCAGAAATGAAAAAGTACGTCCCGATACTTGCGGCAGTGCTTCTGACCGCCTGCACCACACAGGTCCGCCATGCCGGCGGCCCCGTTTACCTCGACCGGAGCTACAGCGTGGAAGAGCGCGTGGCCGACGCACTCCCGCGCCTGACCACGGAGGAAAAAGTGGCCATGACACATGCCCAGTCCAAGTTTTCCTCTCCCGGGGTGCCACGGCTCGGCATACCTGAAGTCTGGTGCACCGACGGCCCTCACGGCATACGTCCCGAGGTGCTGTGGGACGAATGGGACCAGGCAGGATGGACCAATGACTCCTGTACTGCATTTCCAGCTCTCTCCTGCCTCGCAGCCACTTGGGACCGCGACATGAGCCTCCTGTTCGGACGCTCCATCGGGCAGGAAGCGCGCTACCGGAAGAAAGACATACTGTTGGGCCCCGGCATCAATATAGCGCGCACGCCGCTGAACGGCCGCAACTTTGAGTACATGGGCGAGGATCCGTTCCTTGCCGGGCAAATGGTGGTCCCCTACGTCCGCGGCGTCCAGGAGAACGGAGTCGCTGCGTGCGTAAAACACTTTGCAGTGAACAATCAAGAGACGCGCCGCACAGCCACCAATTCGGTGGTGGACGACCGCACCCTGTACGAAATATATCTGCCTGCGTTCAAGGCAGCCGTGAAGGACGGCGGAGCATGGGCCGTCATGGGCTCCTACAATCTGTATAACGGACAATTCAACTGCCACAACAAGCGCCTGCTGCTGGACATTCTCAAGGGGGAATGGGGCTTCGACGGGGTTGTGGTAAGCGACTGGGGAGGCTGCCGCGACACCGACGAGGCCATTGCCAACGGGCTCGACCTTGAGTACGGCACCTGGACCAACGGCCTGAGGGGTGCCGCATCGGACAGCTACCGCAACTATCACCTCGCCGACCCGTACCTTGAGCGCCTCTCCGACGGGCGCGCAGGCACCAAGGAGCTTGACGACAAAGCCAGCCGCATCCTGCGCACCATTTTCCGTACATCCATGAGCTCCGAGCCGCACTGGGGCAGCTTCAATTCTCCGGAGCACTATGAGGCGGCACGCAAGATTGCAGCCGCCGGCACCGTCCTGCTCAAGAACGGCGGGGCGCTCCCGCTGAAAGTACCCGACGGCGGCAGGCTGGTGGTCCTGGGCGAAAACGCCGTCAAGAAAATGGTGGTGGGCGGAGGCAGCTCCAACCTCAAGACGAAATACGAAATCACGCCCCTGGAAGCGCTGCAGGAGGCATTCCCCAATGCTTCCGTGGAATGGGAAAGGGCCTACGTAGGAGACACATCCACTTCGTACAACAAAGTTGATACAGGCCAGGACCTTTCGGACCCGAGAAGCCCTGAGCAGCTGCTCTCGGACGCTTTGGCCAAGGTACGCAGGGCCGACGCCGTGGTGTTCATAGGGGGCCTCAACAAGAGCGCCAATCAGGACAACGAAAGCACCGACAAGCTGGACATCGTACTCCCCTATGGCCAGGACGAGGTCATAGAGACGCTTGCCGAGGCCGTCCCTTCGCTGATAGTGGTGAATATTTCCGGCTCGCCGGTAGCCATGCCTTGGGCCGACAAAGTTGACGCCATAGTGCAAGGATGGTACGGCGGCTCCGAGACCGGACATGCCCTTGCAGACGTGCTCACGGGGGCTGTCAATCCTTCGGGCAGGCTGCCTTTCACCTTCCCTCGCTCAGTTGCCGACGGGCCGCTCAAGACCGAGCGCCAGTACCCCGGCATACAGGAAGAAGGCAAGAAATGGTGGCAGGAGTACTACGACGAAGGAGTGTTTGTAGGTTACCGCTGGTATGCAAGCAAGGACATCCCCGTCCTGTTCCCCTTCGGACATGGTCTTAGCTACACCAGCTTCTCGTATGCTGATGCACGCCTGTCCAAGAGTTCCGTGACAGGTGCCGGCAACTTCGACACCGAATCGGGAAGCGAAATTGTATTGACCGTAGATGTCAAAGTCAGCAACACAGGAGGGTATGACGGTGCCGAGGTGGTACAAGTGTACATTGCGCCTCCGGCTGGCGGAGTGGAGCGCCCCGCAAAGGAGCTTCGCGGCTTCGAGAAAGTCACAATAAAAGCGGGAGAAACCGCCCGGGTATCGGTTTCCCTACCCCGCAGCGCTTTCTCCCGCTTCGACGCCCAGGCTCACCGCTGGGTCGTGGACCCTGGCTCCTGGACCGTACTTATAGGCTCCTCCTCAGAGGACATCCGTTGCTCGCTACCCCTGGAAATCAGGTAAGATTTAAAACTGGAAGTAAATGAAGTTAGGTGCCGTATTGTCGGAAAGCAGCATTATCAGTGCAACGAGGATGATATATATGGCATAGCGCGCCGTACGGGAATGGACTCCGTCCAATGCCAGTGCGTGACTCGCTGAACGGTTAAGCCATTCCACGATTACCAAGACCGCTATCCAGACGATCCGGATCAGGAAGGACCCCGAAAGCAGGAAGTCAAGGCCAGCCCCAGGTCCCCATTGCCACATCCTGATGAAGAAATCAGCTGCATCGGCAAGGGTGTCTGAACGGAACAGGATCCATCCGAGCATCACCATAAAGAATGTGAGCGTCATCCGAATGCAGTCTTTCCAGGATGGCAATAGACGTCCCGGAGCGATGTCATCCCGAAACTTTCGCGTACTGCCACTCAGGATCAGGGGAAGGAACAACAAGGCATTGTAGCCTCCCCATGCCACGTAGGTCCAGTCCGCTCCGTGCCAGAGGCCGCTCAGAAGAAACACAATGAAAGTATTGCGGATGACTCTTGCCTTAGAGCCCTTGTTCCCGCCCAGCGGGATATACAAATAATCCCGGAACCAGGTCATGAGAGAGATGTGCCAGCGGCGCCAGAACTCCGCTATATTCCGGCTGAAATAAGGAACGCGGAAATTCTGCGTCAGACGGATGCCGAAGAGCTTTGCTGAGCCTATTGCTATATCGGAATAACCGGAGAAATCTCCATAAATCTGGAAAGCGAAGAAAAAGGCGCCGACAATCAGCTGCATCCCGGAGAAGCTCTGGGGATGGGCGAAAACATCATCTACATAAACGGCACAGAAATCCGCGACAACAATCTTCTTGAAGTAGCCCCAAAGCATCTGCCTCAGGCCGTCCACGGCCTGGGAGTAGTCGAAGGTCCTGGGCCGACCGAACTGCGGAAGCAGGTTGGTGGCACGCTCGATAGGCCCGGCGACCAGCTGCGGAAAGAAACTTACATAGGCAAAGAACTGCACGACGTCCGGGACCGGTTCAATCCTGCCCCTATAAACGTCGATGGAATAACTCAGAGCCTGGAAGGTATAGAAGCTGATTCCTACCGGAAGGATCAGATGCAGGAGAAGTCCATCCGAATGCCCTCCTAGGAAGACGTCGGCAAAAGATTGGGCAAAGAAGTCATAATACTTGAAAAGGGCAAGGATGCCGAGGTTCAGGACAATATTGGCCACGCTGACGGCCCTGGATTTCCGTGGCTCGCCCCGGAATCTTCCGATCAGCAGGCCGCTTGACCAGCTGCAAATGGTCGTAAACGCGATCAGTATAAGGAACCTCCAGTCCCACCAGCCATAGAAGACATAGGAAGCCAAGACGACGAATGCATTCTGCCAGCGAAGGTTACGCCCGAAGACGAACCAGTACAGACAGAAGACAATCGCCAAAAAGGCGGGAAATGTAAATGAGATGAAACTCATTAGAACAAAGATTCGCGTGTTTACTGATTCATAATACTCTCGTCATCTTAATCCCTGTCTTTCTTGATCTTCGGATAAATATAGCGTAACAATCCAAATTATAAAACTTCAGCGATGCAAGCGAGAGCAACAACAGTGCAATAGCCGAATCAACCTGCAGGAACCTGCCAGAGAATCGAAATCCCGTCCGTTATTCCATGCTTTACATCCTGATAGAACGCATGACGGATTGGAATTGAAAGCAAAACCGTCACGGGCGTTGTCATGTGCCGAGCATTGTTTTATACGATGACGTACCTTGACGCCCTCGCCACCTGTTTTGAAACCGCAACCTGCCCTAAAATGCCCTTGCGGGCGTACTTCCCCCTCAAGCCATCCATTGTACGCGGCCTCACACCTTTCAAGCAATACCGGAGATATGCGGCCTATTGTACTTTTGGTGTAAAGATCGAATCCGTCATCAATGTTATGGAATGCCTTGCAGTCATAGAATGCATTGCCTTTGCCTATCGACAGTTTTGCGCCGAATCCATCGGCGTTAGTGCGGCTTGAATCGCAGTTATCATGTGAGGTGCAGTATTCTATCCTGTTGAATGACGGCCAGTCGCTCCTGGAGGCACCAGGGAAAGAGCACAAAAGAATACCGGTGTCAGCATTCCCGCATGCCTCGCAATGCTTGATTACATTGTTTGATCCGCACACAAACAATCCGGCAGAAGATGCTCCTCTGAACACAAGGCCGTCCAATATCCAGTTGCTTGCGCGGAGAGTCATGGCGGGCATTTTAGGCGATGAAACTGAAGGACATATTATTGCTCTGCCGGGGTGCTCGGCGCGAAGGGTTACGGGGCTTCCCGGCTCTGCGGAACATGTGGCCGGAATATAAATCGGGCCTTCGAAATAAGTGCCGTCGGCAAGATTGATGATAGAGCCCGGGCCGGCTTTTGAGATTGCGTCGATAAGGGAATGCCCGTCCGGAGCAACGTTCAGCACAAGATTTGGAGTTTTTGTGGTATCCTCTGATGCAAATGCTTTGACAAGCGACCTATTGAAAGGGTAATCGGGGACAGTATGTTTAAAAACACCTTCCGGAGTATGGCTGACCTTCCCTTGTGATGTTTCAAACGAAAAATCTGTAATACTCAATCCCACTTCCCCTGCTATGGCAATTCCGACATAGATCCACCGTCCGTCCTGCTTAAGCAGAAAATCACAGCCTGGTACGGATACTGTCTCACATCCCTCAGAGGTATTCATTGATGCCTCCAGACCGGAGTCTGTCTTTCGAAGCATAAAAGTGTGGCGGTCACCTTGGTTTATTTCATCCTTTTGATTCTGTGTGGGGAACAATCTGGTGGGGTCCAGAATCCTGCGTTCTTTTTGCCTTCTTGCTTCTGGATCCGAGTAGCCGCTGACTATTCTAAGTAAATTGCCATAGTTCAAGCCCTCTGGCGTACGGGACCGCCCCACAAGGGCATAATTGCGGTGACGGGAATCATCTGACGGAGATGCTATTGTGTCCACGGCTATAAGCCCATAAGCGGTTTGGAAAGTCACGCCTTCTACATTGCCAACCTCAAAAGTAGCACGCAGACAAAAATTATCCCTATTCGGGTCTATCCTCCTGTAATACAAGACAAAGCTGTCCTGGGAATCTGTAAGCTTTCCTCCATCGGGTCTGCCGAGAATGGTTTTGGTCCATCCATCCGGCAGGTTCAACTCAAAAGGCTCTCCCATAGCGGAATGATGTTTTCCTGTGAGTATTTCTTGGCAAACTCTGCACCTTTCGCAGCCAGTTCATTGCGTTTCTTTTCATCATCAGCCAGCGTCTGCATTGCGTCGCTGAGTGATAATTCATCACCGACAGGTGTGATAAGGCAAGAACAGCTTTGGCCAAAGAACTCTTCAGAGCCCAGGAACCCCGTTGAAATGCAGGGAATACCCATCATCATTGCCTCCAGAAGGGCATTAGGCATTCCCTCGTAGTCAGAACTCATCACAAAGAACTCGGCATCGCGAATGGCCGTATGTACATCGCGCACAAACCCTTCAAGAAACACGCATCCGCCCAGCGACAAGTCCGATATGAGTTTTTCGGTCTCCTCCTTCAATTCTCCATCGCCATAAATGTGCAAAGAATAATCGGGATGATTAATGACAAAACGGGCAAAAGCCCTGATCAGCAAGGCATGATTCTTCTGAGGATGCAGACGCCCCACGCATACTATCTTTCCATGTTTGGGCGGGCCCGCCATCAAAGGAACCTCAACAGGGTTTGGGATTACTACTCCCTTGCATTGTATTGAACCGGGGAATAGGCTTTTTACAGTTTCAGACTGGAAAACCACTTTGTCTGCCCTGTTATAAACCCAGCAGGCAACCTCAAAATACCCGTGTTCTTTCCCCAAAGGGTTATTCCTTTCCGATACAATCTTTTTTCCTTTGCCGGGGATCCTGACGCTCCATTGGTCCGCGTCGCGCAGAAAACTTATTGTGGCTACCGTGTTTTTAATTGTCCTTAGTCCAAAGATATATAAGAAAGCATAAAGCTTGGCAAGAGTATAAGAGTATCGGCCCAATGGTTGTTTCTGCATTATGTCTGGGACTCGCCAGGATAAATGCTTGACCTTGCCGGATAAAGGATAGTCTTGCTCTTTTGATAATGTTAAGAAGAAAACATTATATTTGTCCGAAAGAGCGTTGGCCAGCCTCGCTGCTACACGCTGGGCGCCTCCATGAGTTAAATTAAGTGTGAATATTATTATACTCTTTCTTTTCATCTGCTCCGGTGCTTTACTAGTGTTGCTGACGTTCCATCCATTCCAGCAGATCGCGGGCGAGGACTTCCGAGAGTGCCTTTGCTCCTTTTCGATGATGCCGGCCTGTATCAGAAACGGATAAACCGCGACAGCATATTTGCAAAATCATTCACAAAGTGGAGAACGGAAAGATATAGCCGCGGATGATTCTTAAGACGATAAAGCAATTCCGAATACGGATATAATAGCCTGCCCTTGAAAGACTTTTGCCGGTAAATGTCAATTCCGTTCCGCAAAGGGCCTGAAGCAAGGTCCCGGGCAATAGCATCCAGTCGGCCTCCATTATCCTTGATGTGCTCAATGATTATTTGATCAAATGTGTGCAATGCTGCATAATAATGAATGACTTTTGCTTCCTTGAAATAATGCGCTGCCGCATCATGGCAAGTTTGCACGTTCCACTCTCCGGGGAGTTCGCGGATAAGTTGTCCGCTTTCAAGATTGGTCTTGAAAAGCGATGCCTGGTCATAGAGACGGGCCCCTGCATCCACCATCTTCTGCCATGAGGAATGCCAGGTTGAAAAGAAAGCGTGTGACGCCGCGGTGTCCCTCACAAGAAATACTCCGCCGTTGAAGTATGGGCCCTCGCCCAGTCCGTGCATACCGGCATCATCGAGTTTCTTCCGTTCACCCCGGTCCACAAAGCGGGACTGCCCATTGCCGTCGATTACCGCCGCAATATCTGCATCGATATTATCGATTCCCGACAAGGGCCTGGCAATGACAGTATCAGTGTCTATATACAGGAAGTCCCCGCTGACAATCTGCCGCAGATTGGTTTTGATCCATCTTGAATTATAGAATCCGTCCCGGCCTTTTTCAGGTATATCTACGTACTTCAGGGAAACTCTTTCAGGCAATATTTCGCCCATTGCTTGAAGCCGCCGGTATGTTTCGCCGTCAGTTACAACTTCCACGTCACAGTCCGGATCATGAATACCGAGCGAAGTCAGCGAAAGCAGGAATTGTTCAAAGTACACATCCGATTCTGTGCTGCAAAGCACATAAACGATTTTAGTGTCCATCTTCTCTCTCTATTAGATTCTGCCTTTCGGTATGTTTCCAATATCAATTCCAAGCAATCTGAAGCATAAAGACGTAAGCCTGGGCATGTTTCTATAGCCTTTCTCTAAAATATTGAATAACCTGTTCCAGGCCGGCATCCAAAGATACCGAGGGAGCCCATCCTAACTTGTTCCTAGCGAGAGTAATATCCGGTCTGCGCTTTTTGGGGTCGTCTGGCGGAAGAGGTTGGAAAACAATGCGGCTGCGGCTTCCGGTTTTTTCAATCACCTTGTGCGCCAGTTCCAGCATGGAGAACTCTCCCGGATTCCCAAGATTGACAGGGCCGGTAAACGAATCCTCGGTGGCCATCATTTTCAGCAGACCTTCAATAAGGTCCGAAACAAATTGGAAAGAACGGGTTTGAGCCCCGTCTCCATAAATGGTAATATCCTCGCCCTTAAGCGCCTGTACAACGAAATTTGACACTACACGTCCGTCGTTTTCGGACATTCTGGGGCCATAAGTATTGAAAATCCTTACTACTTTTATTCTTACGCCATGAATCCTGTGGTAATCGAAGCACAAAGACTCTGCGACACGTTTGCCTTCATCATAGCATGAACGTATTCCTATTGGATTCACATTACCCCAATAAGACTCAGTCTGGGGGTGAATGGCAGGGTCACCATATACTTCAGAAGTTGAAGCCTGAAGCAATTTAGCCTTTGTCCGTTTAGCCAGGCCGAGCAGATGAAACGTTCCTAAAAAAGATGTTTTGGTGGTTTGTATAGGATCAGTCTGATAATAAACCGGCGAAGCCGGGCAAGCCAGATTATAGATTTCGTCAATTTCGGCCCTGTAAGGTTCGGTTACGTCATGACGGATTAATTCGAAGTTCGGGTTCTTTAAAAGGTGGCCTACATTCTCTCTTCTACCGCTATAAAAATTGTCAATACAAACGACAGAGTTCCCTTCGTCCAAAAGACGTTCACACAAGTGAGATCCGATAAAACCGGCTCCTCCCGCTACAAGTATTTGCTTCATACGTTCTGATTGAATATTTACAATTATGTAGTTTCAAGAAAAACCTATTGCAACAGCATTTCCGCTGCCCGATTGGCCAGTCTTACTGCGGCTCGCTGACTCTTATTTATCTGCTTGGTGCTTTACTAGTGTTGCTGACGTTCCATCCATTCCAGCAAATCGCGGGCAAGGACTTCCGAGAAGGCCTCCGCACCTTTCCGATTGAGGTGATTGGGGTCCATGAAATTGGTACTGTCCTTGGAAATATCCGAGAAGTAATAGTTTAACAGCGGAATGCTATCCTTTTTGCCGATTTCCGTGTAATAATCCAGCATCTCATCCAGCGCCCGGATACGCCGGGCCTTTTCGTAGTACATCGGAGGCAGGACAAAAACCAGTTTTACGCCTTCTTTAGACGCATCTTCAACAAACTGTTCGAACAGGGCCTGGAAGTGTTCTTCCTTTTCGAAGAGTACGGAATTAATCTCTGGAGAATCCCACTGCTTGTCAATTGCAAAAAAACCTTTCCGCAAGGATTTAGGATATAGCCTGAGCATACCTAATAGCTCACCGGGATAATAGCGGTAGAGAGGGATGAATCTCTCGGCGAGTGAGAAATGAATAATCGGAAAAATTTTATCTCGAAATCTCCGGTCCCAGAAAAACGGGAAGTACTGCTCCCGTTGGGCAACTCTATCTATCGGAATCAAGGAGAACACATCAATGCAAAAGACGATTACCTCCGGCTTCTTGTTGTGGGAGCGGTACAGCTCGTATTGCGCTGTCTGCAAGTTGAATCTGGTCCCACTCATCCCAAGATTATAGGCATTTGTGTGCAAGACGGAGTCCAAAATTACCGGATCGATGTGGTTCTTGGCTCGGGAACTTCCTACGATGACAAGGTCGGCGTCAATCTGTTTGGACATCAGATTATACCAACCCTCTACGCTTGGACGTGATGACTGCTGTAACAATTTGGAGAGCAGGAAGTCAAAGACAGGAAGGGATACTGCCAGCAAGAGCAGGAAGAGAAGGAAACGTTTCAGGAACAGGCGCATGGTTCAGAACGGCCTCTTTACTAATTGGTTAGAGCCAGTAGTTCCTCCAGGGTCCCGGGCTCTGCCACCCCTTCAACCTTATGGTGCATCTGCAGGAACAGGTTACAGCGCTGGAGGTTATCTCCCAATATCCCTATTGCTGAAGGTTGTATTCCCTTGAGCCACAAGCAGTCGATGAGCGAGATCTGATCCCGGCGTGAATTTGCGCTGAAGGATTCCCACCATGCCTCCATCAGTTCAACGCACACAGGATCTTGGTGCCGCCGGGCTATCACGCTGGCCTCCAGCAGTCCCCAATGCGTGGGGACTCCGTGTGAGCGGAGTAGCGCCTCATGGGCCTGCAATGCCTCCGGAGCCCCTTTCCCCTGCCTAATGGCAGCCTCCACCTCCGCATACACGCAGTCTCGTTTCTTATGCCGGAACATCGCCACAGGGAAACGCCCCAGGCCGGCGGTCAGCGGCGTAAGGTCGGACAGCACCCAGATATTCGCGTCCACATACACACTGAAAGCATATTCCGGGAACAGCAGATGCGGATGCATCTTGCACCAGCGATTAGCCAGAATGGGGTCGGATGCAAGCCCGTCCGGCACTACCTGAAGGGGAACCCTTTTCCATAGGCTGCCTTCAGGAACGGCCTGGTCGGTTACGATGAAATAATCGATATTGTCCGGATGCATCAACGGCTCCCTCAGCTGGTCATAAGCGCCGAAGAAAGAAGTATATACCGCAATCCGCTCTTCCCGGACATACAGATCTTTCCGCTCTGAAGCCTTCTGCGCATCAAGAGCAAGGAACCCTTCGGGGCGCAAAGACGCGCCGGGCCGGCCGGCACCAAGTCCGGAACGAGTCTCCGAACTACCCAACAGCCTTCCCAGCCGATAGACCAGGAAATTCCAGACAAGTACTACAAACGGATATTTCTGACGCTCCTGTGCTCGCCGCCGCCGTCGAAGTACATCCCGATACTTTTCCGCCAGCGATTCCATGGCAAGAACCCGCTCGAAGCCCTCTTCAAAACCCCGTCCCGTCATAACTTCTCATCAAAACGCCTGAGCCAGTTGGAAAGCAGATAACGGTCCCGGATTTCAGGCGCCACTTCCTTGCCCGGACACTCCACAAACTCCCTCAGCGCCCGCTTGTCATGCCCGAGCACATAAATATTTGCCGGCGAATAGAAATCCGCAGATAGTATTTCAATGTTGTTCGTAATCAGTTTCTTCCCAAAGAACAAAGCCTCCAGAGGCCTTAGGGACAACCCGTTGGTTGGAGTCAGACTATAATCCACCAAGATATCCGCATCCATAACCATATCTATGACCGCAGAATAAGGCATGAGTTTTTCTCTTATGCTTACATAACGGCCCTCCGGGCGCCGCACAATCTGAAAGTCCACCCGAACGCCGGCCATCTCGAGCTGGTCTTTAAGTTCACACAGCGCTCCTTCCCTTCCCTTATCCCGACCTATGAAGAGCGCCTTTGTAACAGGATTCCTTTCCTTTCTGGCGCGACACCGTTCCGCTTTTGCAGCGAGACAGTCGAAAAAGAACTGCGTATTGTGCCGGAAGCCATATTGTTTGCAATCCGCCTTGGAGTAGGACCAGAACTCCACCCTCTCCGGCACCTGCTCCCGAAGCCGGGAGCCGTTAACCGGGTTCCAATACCAGAAGATGATTCGTTTGTCCGGCCAGTTCTTGCAGAGCCAATTAACCATCCTCTCATTGGAATATGTATCAAATATAATGATTTTGTCGTCCCCTCTCTTGAACTTCGGTCTGGAGTAGAACAGTGCTGAAGGCATGCGATATATTCCCGGGAAAGACAATGCACGCATCATGAGAGGACTCCGGAATTGGTTGCGGTGTATTACTCCGCTCTTCATGAACATCGGTCCGAATACCCTGGTCCTGTGTATGTCAAAATAATAAATCATAACAACTCTCTCAAACAGAATCCGATATGTGGCGGCTGATTGTATGCCGTCTGCTCCGCGGCAACCCCTGCCCGATACACCGGATCGTGCATAAGCGTTTTGAATGAATATTCTGTGGGAATGTCCGAGACGAACACCCGAAGGGCATTGTTGTCCTCACGCGCCATGATAATCTCCTCCCTCCAGTCACCAAGGATATCTGCCTGCAGGCAAGGAACGGCCTTCGTCCCGTTGATTGACACGCAACCTTCTGTCCTGAAAATACTTTCCATCCTTTCCCCGTTCCATGATGTCACTTCCAGGGGACCGCCGTTTTCACCGTCAAGCAGTTCATCGTACAAGTCCCCGTCCCAGAATATTCTGAAGTTGGTAGAAACCCCTGGAATATCAAGTGGTTCAAACCCATCGGCCGTTCTGGCGAAAGGCCCGACCTCAACACGCTCTTCATGTCCTTCTACTTCAGATATTCCCCAAAACTGATACCATCCACCGGCGCCGACATCAGCCATCATTCCCCTGCCCATATCGCCCGGAGACGCTTGATGGAAAAGCGTTCTGCCCGTGCCGGCATCCAAAACGGAAAAGCCATAGTCCAGTTTTAAAGATTCAAGAAACGGATGTTTGCTTCCGCATTCGTGAACCGTAAAAAAATCGTAGCCTCTATGACGAGGACGATAGGCTCCTATATGCAAGGCATCTCCGTGACCCCTGAAAGTACACCATTTTACTTTCAACCTGTTCCATCTGCTCAACTTGTAACAAAGAGCCCCCGTCAGAACCTCTTCCCGTCCATCCCGGTCAACGTCGGCCACTGCGCAGTTATGGTTGCCCTCTCCGATATACTTAATATTCCCCCTGTGATAGCCCTTCACACCTTTGTATCGTCCTTGGGGCGTAAAACTGGAAGAAGAACCACGTTCTGTAAAAGACCTTAAACTAAATGTGTCGAAACTATGACGGCACTTCAGGCGAGCCCCGTCAAAAGTAACCGCACATGCGCACTGCCTTCCCCTCGTCCGAATCTTTCTTCCCCAATAATAACCCCGCATAAGAAAGGCATAAGGTCTTTTCCCGTCCAGCCACGCCACGGCGGCGGTGTATCTCTCCGACCTATTACCAGCATCATCTCCCCATATTTTGGTATCAATCCGCTGATTGGGATAATAAATAGTATCCAAAGCTGCTCCGTCCTCGCCTCTGAATATGGTCAGAAACTCATCGCCATCAAGGACCATTCCCCGGGTATCCCTGAAATCCTTGGTGTTGTCGGTCTGCCTGATGTCAGGAGCAGCGCTTACCATATTAACGAACCGCCCCTTGCCATCTTTCGATCCGGGGGCGGTTTTCAGGATAATCTCACTCTTGCCGTCCTGATCGAAATCATAAACCAGAACCTGAGTGTAATGAGCTCCGGCACGGATATTCACTCCGAGGTCGACCGGGTGTTCCCAGAGGCGTGTACCGTCTAGTTTATAAGCGTCCAACAGCACATTCCCGGTCATCCCGGGAATACTGTTGTCCTTGCCGGCACTGTCCCATTTGACCACTAATTCATATACGCCGTCCCCGTCAAGATCCCCGACGGACACATCGCTGATCGTGTACGGCCCGTAAGGACTGTCCGCAGGCCTGGCCAAAGGTATGTCGAACCAATTCTTGCCGGAAGGGAAGGGACGGACGGGCTTTGATTCGCCGCCGCCCGTAGTCATTACCGCATACTCGGAGTCCATAGCCCCGTCCTGATCTAGGTAGTTTGTCTTCCCGCTCAGTTCAGCAATCTGCTTCCCGTCACGGAACACCATGAATGTCAAAGGCTCTTTTGCGGTTCCAAACTCGGGATCCTCCCAATCGAAGATACGCCAGGAAAGAAACACTCCGTCCGCGACTTTCATCGCTACAAGGCCACGGTCGAGCCGCTCGAAACGCTCGCCGGGCGCAAAATATCGCCCCATCTTCAGTTCTGTATTAAGCTGTATTGTGTGATAAAACCGTCCACATCCTGGTCAAAGGCGGACAATGGAGAAACAGCAAAACAGCCATCTTTGAAAAGAGGCCGACGTTCCTACAGGTAATATAGTCCCGGAGCGTCTCGCGTTCATACACGCGGCAAGCATCAAAAACCTCTTTTTGCCGGCATGTACGCCAAGCACAATTTTTATAGAAGACCATTCTCCGGAACAAATAATGCAGGAATAAGTGTCTGTATTTCATCTGCTCCTCAGACAGGGCCTTATAGTTTGCAAATGTCATCTCCACATTGCTTTTGTACTGCAGGAACGCAGAATCGCCAGTAGAAGACAGACTGCCGCACCTTTGCCGCCAGTAATAAAGCGGCGTTTCAACCAAGACTGCAGATTCTATCATAGTATAAAGCCGCATCTGATAATCGCGGTCTTGCCCCCTGGCGTAGTTTCTGGAGCGTAATCCGTTCACTTCCGATGCCCTATACAGTTTATTCCACTGGTTTTGAGGGAACAGACCAGGGAAATCAGAAGAGGACAGAACTCCTTCAAGCAACTGCGCGGCTGGAATTTCACGAAACACAGGTTTTGCTTCCGGTCTGATTATCTCATCCGCTTCCCAAAATTTCAATCCAAGGCAGATTGCTAAAGGATATGACTTTCCATTCAAATGGATTGCTTCTACAAGAAGACGGATAGTCTCTTTGTGAAAACAGTCGTCAGCATCAGGGAAGAACAGGTATGTTCCTGATGCAGCATCCTGCCCTGCGTTTCTGGCCGCCCATAGTCCCTGGTTACTTTGATGAATGACCTTGGTCCGCGCGTCGCATTCTGCGTATGCATCACACAAGCCGGCGGAACCGTCCGTGGATCCGTCATCAACCAGGATAATCTCCAGATTACGATAACTCTGCTCCCCGATGGAATGAAGACATCCTGGCAAATAATCCTCTACGTTGTATACTGGGACTATGACGCTGACAAGTTCCGGCTCTCCAGTCATTTCATCAACCTTTCTACTTTTCCAGGTAAAGACTTGATATAACGGAATATGCGCTGATTGTTCCGGAATATATACAAAAACTCGCTCACAAATCTTGAAAAACGCCTGTGCTTTGTATAATAGAAGCGAAAACCGCTCTTGATGGGGTCTGCCGCCAATGCCAATGCAGTATTATCCGGGCATCCGTTTATGAAATGAGGCGTCACGAAGCGATCCGGAAAACAACTGATGTCTGAATAGTAATGAATGATCTTGGCATTCCGGAAGTAATGAATTGCTGCAGAACAACATATCTGGCAATTCCACTCGGCGGCCAATTCCCTGACGGGACGCCCCAGCCTTTCATTAGCCTCAAGCAGTGCCATCTGATCCCTGCGAATCCCCTTGCCGGCCATAGCTTTCCAGAGCATATGCCACTGTTCATAAAAGACATACGATGACTGGACATCCCTTACGAACATAACTCCTGAATTGAAATAGGGTTTCCCCATCGGAGAGGGAATCCCTGCTCGGACGCACAATTCAGCCTCACTTTCATTCCATAGTCCTGCAGGCCCGTTTCCGTCAGGGACTGCGGCCAAATCCGCGTCCGTATAATCAAGCTTTTCCAAATTTCCCGAAATCAACGTATCTACGTCAAGATACAGATAATCGCCGCCGGTCAGAGTACGTAATTTGGTTTTCAGATATCGGGATTTTTGCCTTTCCCATTCCTGAGGGACATCAACGTTTATCAATTTTACACCTTTGGGCACAGCCTGGCCTGTCTCGCAGAGGCTGGCATAGCTCACGTTATCCATTACCAGCTCTATCCGGGCATCGGGCTGATGCAACCTCAATGATTCCACCGACAGCTGGAACATCTCAAAGAAGCGCAGTCCGCCGTCTCTCAGCGTGACGATATATACTATTTTTGTCTTCATTCCGGTTCCTTGTCAAGCAGGTCCGTTGCCCCATTCCTTACAGCCGAACAGTAAACTCAAGGGGTTTGTATTCCTGTGGAAACCGATCCGGGCATTGTTATGCGCCGAACAGGCAATCAGAATATGACTGACCGGGACATCCTCTCCTCCAAGTTTAAAACCGCAGCCGCACCTTGCCGGCCTGCCCGGCATCGGTTCATCCGGCAACCAGCCGTTGGAAAAAGCCTCGCAATTAATAAAGATTACCGGTCCGATAGGCCCCAGGGGCTGTTTCGTATAAAGATCAAAGCCGTCGTCAATGTTGTTGAAGGCCCTGCAGGAGCGAAACACGTTCCTCCACCCTACAGAAAGCTTGGCGCCAAAACCATCGGCATTGCATCGCACTGTATCGCAATTGCAGTAGGAAGAACACGATTCAATAAGATTATTGTTCGGCCACTCTTTTCGGGATACGCCCGGGAACGCGCACAGCAGTATTCCCGTATCGCCGTTCCAGCAAGCGTCGCAATTATTCACCCTGTTGTGTGAACCGCATATGAACAATCCTGATGAGGGGGCTCCCCTAAAAATCAATCCTTCGATGACCCACCAGTCCGCGCGCAGCGTCATTGCCGGTAATTTCACACTGATTGCAGATCCGTCCAAGACAGCCTTCCCGGGATGTTCGGCCCTAAGGATAACCGGCTTTCTCTTAGTGCCCGAATATGATTTGGGTACGTAATAAGCCTCACGGGCAGTATAGATTCCGTCCTTAAGGACAATCTCACACCCGGGACCGGCCATCCGGATAGCGGCGTCAAGGGTCAATGAGTCCCCAGTTGCCGACACGACCAACTTCTGTCCGGAAAGCTTCGCAATCCCCTTCCGGTCCAGGTCCTTCAACATTTCCCTGCTGAAAGGATAATCCGGGATAAAGTTCCTTATAGCATCTTCGGGCGTATGGCTCAGTACTCCCGCCGATTTTTCAAACGTTATATCGGAAAGATTAAGTTTTATTTTCCCCGCAACTGCAAAGCCGACATAAACGGAACTCTTATCCTGCCGCAACAAAAAATCACAGCCGGGGAAGCGAATTGTTTCCACGCCGGAGTCCGTAATCAGGCTCGCCTCGAGTCCTTCATTTGTCTTTATCAAGCGTAAATGATGCCGGTCGCCCTTTTTCAGAGAATCCTCAGACGGCTGCATTCTGAAGGTCCGCGAAGGGTCCAGGCGGCGCTGACGGCGCCGTGCATAAGCCAAGGGATTTGTATAACCGCCTACTACCCGAAGCTGAAGTCCGTAATTCTGCCCGTTCAGCGTCCGTGAGCGCCCCACCATCGCGTAATTTCTGTGGCAGGAGCCCTTGTCCGGGGTCTCGACGGTATCCGCGACCATTATCCCGTATCCAGTCTGGAAGTCGGCTTGCGATGCGTCAGCGACCTCAAACGTGGCAGACAGGCAAAAGTTCTCCGTCCTGGGATTGACGCATCTGAAATAGAAAAAAAATTTATCCAGACTGTCCGCAAACTTTGTATTACTGCTGCATCCCAAATTACTGAACTGCCATCCTTCCTTTACCAGACTTTCCAAATCCATCCTTACTTCTTTCTGATTGTTTTAAATGAATTACAAGAGCAATGACCGGAGTGGCATACGGCGGATTTGTCCAGCAAACGGAAAGAATCGTCCGTTATGTTGCCAAGATAAAAATCATCGGGAGCATCGATTGTGGGGCAACGCAAGACTCTCCCGTCAGGAGCGATGGACATACTGTTGCAGCCGGCATCACAAAGATATCCGTAAGGACAAAACTTGCCTGCATCGGATATATGATTCCCAAGATTCTGCATATTGCTAAAATACATCTTCCGTCCATCAGCCAGCTTGACTTCGAGGCTGTTTCCGGCCGGTGATCCGGAAGCTCCGTTTGTTTTCAATGCCGCTCGTATACTGTCCGACAAAGCTACAGGATAATTCCTTATTATGATAGGAAATACCTGCCTGGCATATCTACCATAGTCCTTCTGGAATTGACGGAAATCCTGGTAACTGTCATCATCCAGAATGGGCCAGCCTACAGAGATGAATACATTCTGCCAATTCTTGAAGAACGGCTTGCGTCCGGGAATGAAAGATAACAATCTTTGTCTCAATCTGAAATAACGCTTGACAGGTTTGTCCGTCTCCTCAAAAAGAGCGCGCAGCTTTTTCCCGAAAGCGCCTGGAGCAGTATATCGCCTGTAAAAACTTGCAGACACGAAAAGAGCCCTGTCCGACCGCCCGTGAAATAATTCAAACAGATCGGAAAAGTAGCGGGAGGGACGGGAGAAATTAGTTGTAATGCGAATAATGATTATGCCCCGGAAAATGCAGTTGACAATTTCAGCGAGACTATCTTTGAAATCCGGCAGCGCCGTTATCTCTCCGCCTATCAAAGAAATCTCTACAATCTTGCTGGCAGGAATGAACCGCTCAATATATCTGGCAATGGAAGCCGCTATCATCTTTCTCCTTTCGCCCGACTCTGATTGAAAGGCTTTAAGATGACTCTCGTGTGAGCCCTGGACGCAGAAGTCACAGGAGTAATTGCAGAAACGTGTGAGTTCCCACCTGATTACAAAAGAATTCAGTTGATACCGTCCTAAATTTTTTACTTGAGCAACTTCATCGTTGTTCATACTTGTCGCTCTATTATCATTCAAACAAGGCTTTGTGCCACTGCGGAATTACTTTTTCCAAAGAAAAAGCCTTGGCAAAAGCTTGCCCGCGAAGCGCATACCCTCTCCTGCATTCTTCATCGTCTGCCATACGTGTCATTGCTTCCGCAAGCTCTTTTTCATTGCCCATATCGGTCAGGAGGCACGCGTCGCTGTCTTTGAACAATTCGTCCGCGCCTTCGAATCTTGTCGAGATACAAGGCAAACCCATCATCATCGCTTCCAGCAAAGCATTGGGCTCACCTTCGAAGTTAGAGGAAAGTACAAATTGTTCGGCAGTCGCTATCTCTTTGTGAACTTCAGTTTTATGGCCCTCAAGGAAGACCCGGCCGCTCAGTGACAACTGTTCAATCAGGGCAGGATAGCCGACTTTCACGTTCATACCCCCTCCCGTAAATAAAAAGCGAATATTGAGGGTGACTTTCCGCAAACAGCGCAAAGGCCTTGATAAGAAGCTGATGGTTCTTCTGGGGCTTCAATCTCCCCATTGTTACGATCCGATGACTGCCGCCTACAGCCATACAATCGGCACGGACAGGATTGGGAACGACAACTCCTTTCCGACGGACAATCCAAGGAAACATTTTCATAACTGTCCTGGATTGAAATACAATCCTGTCCGCCAACAGATATGAGAACAATCCCTGCAAATAATACTTGGCACCTTTTTTCTTGGGGTTATTACGCTCCGACATAACAGTCCGGCATCCTCTTGTCCGGGTCAAGGCATTCAGTAAGTTCGGCTTCGACAAGAAACTGATAACCGTATCCGGATGCTCGCGCTCTTTTACATCAATGAGTTGCCTGCATAATGCAGTATAATGCCGGAAAACATAAACAACGGTACCAAGGATTCCTTTGTATCCTGTGAGCAGATCTGGCTCCTTGAAACAATATTGGCGTATTCTGTCGGACAGCGGGTACGAATTCTCCATAGAAAAAGTCATAATGACCACATCAACACTCCCTGCCAGTGCATTGGACAAACGACTGACTACCCGCTGTGCACCACCGCCATAAAGATTGTCAATGAGAATCAATACTTTTTTCATTACAAAGAACTCAGTTTCCGCTTGTCTTGATTAAAACCCTTGCCAGATGCGGCGTGTAGTTCAGAAAGGCCACCAAATACTTGTATAGCCCGAAATGCCCGCAAGAAAGATAATCGTTAATTGTGTCCTTCCGATATTTCCGGCAAAGGGAGAAAACCTCTTCCTTATTGTCGCTGTCCATGACGTAATTCTTATAAAGCAGCATCCGCTTGAATAAAAAATGAAGCAGGTAATGCCCTATACTCCTGCGCTTGTCCTGCGGTAATTCCATATAGTTCCTGTAAGCCATTCTGACTGTGCAGTCATAAGTCTTTTGCAGAGAGTCCGCCTGCTTCGTAAGCGAGGAAGGATGCTGGACCCAATAGTAAAGATCAGC
The DNA here is from genome assembly GCA_017634595.1 of Bacteroidales bacterium. Taxonomy (GTDB): domain Bacteria; phylum Bacteroidota; class Bacteroidia; order Bacteroidales; family UBA932; genus Cryptobacteroides. The sequence continues at coordinate 117,451 of JAGBNC010000016.1, read as the reverse complement.
ATCAACCAATACTGCGCTGCTGATGACAGAATACAGACGCATATTGAAATCAAGGTCCTGGGCCCTCTCATAGTCACGGGACCTCATTCCGGTGATGCAGGATGTCCTGTATAGCTTGTCCCACTGCATCTCCTTGCTACCACGGCCGAAGATGGACGAAAACAACCCGTCCTGTGAGAGAACGGAAAAAGCGGAGCGTACAGGACTGTCAGTGTCCTCGTCCATCCGCTCGGTTTTCTTGTAGCCGCAAATGGCCAACGGGTATTCGATCCCGCCCAAGTTGATTGCCTTGAACAGTATCCGCAGCATATCCTTGTGGAAATAGTCGTCCGCATCGGGGAAGAATAGATAGACTCCTGTGGATTCTTCAATTCCCCTGTTACGAGCGGCCCACAACCCGCTGTGTTTCTGATGAATAACTCGGGCCCTGGCATCGGAAGCTGCGAATTGATCGCACAGCCTTGCGGAAGCATCGGATGAACCGTCATCAATCAGGATTATCTCCAGATTCTGCCAGCTCTGGGCCGTTATCGCTTCAAGGCAGTACGGTAAATAATGCTCTGCGTTATATACCGGAACTATGACACTTATAAGGGCATCCATCAAATCCGACATTCCGAATAACTACAATTAACCCCTGCGCGATGAGCTTCTCCGCCGGATGATGGAGAGGCCTCGTCGCAACAGGGGAAGCGGTTCGCGCGATATTACTGCATCATATACTGGATTCTCACCTTCACGCAGCGGCCAAGCTTGGCGTTGAGGCCGCGGGTACTCTTGTCGGTGACGGTACGGATACCTCCGTTCATGCTGCCCACAAGGTAAATCTGCGACGATGCATCCTTGAGGCTGGGATCCTGCTTGAGCCAGGATATGACGGTGCCGGCACGGTTCTGAGACAGTGCTGTGTTACGCTCGGTACCGATACGCTTGGCATCATTGCCTGAGTAGTTGTCCTGACTGGTGGCAAGTCCCTCAACCTGAATGAGGAGCACAATGCCGTTGTCAAGGATCTCGCGTACACGGGTCACAGTGGCCTCATCGGTAAACTGAGAGATATAGCCCTCGTTGGACTTAAGCGCAGCATACACATCGGCGAAGCTCACCAGTTCGTCATTCGAATCGACAGCCATGTTCTTACGGATTATATCAAGGCCGCTATGGGCGTTCAGGCCGAAGGTTGCAGTCTCAGTATAGTTCTGTGCGCTCAGGAGCTGCTGACGGAGCGTGGCGTCGTCAATACGATACTGCCACACGTTAAGCCCGTCCCAGATAGGAGCATAGAAGTATCCGGTCTTGTCTTCGAACGACTTCATGTCCGCAGGCTTGAGGCTGAGGGAGATGGGCTGATCGGTCAGCATTTCGTATCCACGGGGGATGAAGTTGACTGCAAAGTCCTGATTGGCAGCCTCGGTAGGCAGATCAACTGTCTCAAGTCCGTTAAGGGATGCGCCGGTACGCATGCGGTCCTCGACAGCTTCGCTACTGGCATACTGCTTCTGAGTAAAGATACCTCCGGCAAGGTAGTCAAGGGCGTTGACTGGAGCGTCTTCGATGAGAGGGGCATCGTTGCGGCCAGAATAGTTGTTGGGGTAGAATACGTAGAACGACAGCACGCCGTGCTTTGCATTCTTGGGCTTGATGACCTCCTCTTCCTTGACCTTTACTACCTGGATTTCACGCTCGCGGTACTCGTTGCGGTACATGGTGGCGGCACCGCTGCTCCAACCGTTGTTGCGCTGGTTGCCAAGGTAGAAAGTAAAGCCCACGTCGAGTCCGAGGTTGTTGTCGAATTTGTGCGCCGCACGGTCACGCTGGCCGTACTGCAGGTCATGGTTGGTCTGGTAAAGGATGTCGCGGGCCTTGATGTCCAGGGACACGCGCTTGTTCTTGTTGAAGAACTGGCTATACTGAAGCTCAAAGTGGCCGGCCCACTCGTTGTCGGAGCCATAAGCATGATTATAGCCGAAGTGGTGGATGCCGCTGAAGCCGATGTTGGCCATCCATTGGCCCAGCATGCGGTCCGATCCGTATCCCTCGTAACCATTGAACAGCCGGGAAAGGTTGAGGCACACAAGAGCGCCAAGGTCAATCCACGGGGTCTTCATACGGCGGTAGGGGGTGCCGCCATGGGTGCCTATCTGCTCGCCATATCCATAACCTTCGTTCCCAATCATGTACTCGGTATAGCCGCGCGAGTTGGAATAGATGGCCTCGACTTTAAGGGCGAGTCCGGGAATGAACCACTTGCCGAAGCCGATACTCACATCAGGAGTAACTGTGCCCCAGAAAGGTCCCCAGCTGGAGTAGTCGCCGCGGAAGGTGTGGGCGCCGACGGTCCCATAAACGAACCAGTTGCGGCCGAACGAGTTGGACATGACTCTCTGGGGATCGATCAACGTGTCTTTTTTGGCCACGATTTCGGTCCGGGGCTGGGCGGTTACCGTGTCGCGGTACACCTCACGGTAATCTTTGTACTTGTCGTCAATCTGGGCCCATGACGGGGCTGCGACCGACAATCCCAGGGCGAGCGCTAGCAAAGCCCAGGCAGTTTTAATCGTTGTTCTCATAAATGATAGAATTATTTATTGTTTGTTTTTCTTTGCACTCAACTAACATATACCCGTTCCTCATCCGCTTGCGCACAATCATTTCGTTCACATTGCCGCAAGATTTAAGGGAAGGTATATTATCTTTCGATATAGTTGCAAACATCCTGAATTTCAGTTTGTTGCTTATTCGCATGAGACTTTCCCACATGGCTGTGCCGATGCCTCTGTTGCGGTATTCGTCACCTACTATCAAGCCGGCCACGCTCACTCCCACGAAGAAGCATCTGAGGAAAAAGTATCCTGAAAATGTTCCGTCTTCTGTTTTGGTGGCTTTCATCATCAGAAAGGAGGGATTGCGCCACAGACGGCGAAGAGCCTTTTCGCTGAACGAATGAGGGGTAAAAAACTTAAGGCTTTCGTCGGGAATAGCGGAGAGGAATGCCGAGAGGGCTGGGATTTCCTCTTCCCGGACCATCGAAAAACGGTATCCTTCCGGCGCCTCGTTCTTGACCATGACAGCAGCAAGTTCCGACACTCTCTTGGTAATAAGGCTGAATATTAAACCGTTGATAAATTCGGCTACATTCCAAAGCCAGGGGAATGCATGTTTGATAGCAAGCAGTAGCTTAACCATTACAATATATTGTGATAGAATTCTTTAAGACAGCCTCGCACGTATCCCTGCTCAAACCGGGAGGCGACCAGAGGAACGGCATTACGGCCCATAGATGCCGACTCGGCACGGTTGCCTGAGAGACGTTCCATTGCCTTGAAGAGTGCCTCTTCATCTTGCGGAGGTACTATCAGGCCGTTCTGTCCGTTGATAATAATTTCGCGGGAGCCGTTGATATCAGTCACTATGCACGGCAATCCCATGGCGCCGGCTTCCAGCACAGTATTCGGAAAACCTTCCCGATAAGACGGCAGCACCAGCGCATCTGCAGCCGCCAGCCATGGGCGCACATCCTCAACCCATCCGCCTGAAATATAAATCCTGGGGCTGGATGCTATGGCCTCCTTTATTTCTGCCGGCAGACAATCCCCCGTCTCTTCTTCTCCTACCAGCAACAGCTGCACTCCTGCAGCTTCCGGGAGCCTCATGAAAGCACGCACCAGCTCGCTTACGCCCTTATCCCTGACAAGCCTGCCGGCAAAAACGAAGGTGAAAGACCCATCGGGGATGCCGAACTTACGGCGTAGAGCTGCCGCACGCGCACTTACCTCCTCTGTTTGGGCAAAGTACCTCATATCCACGCCCCTGACATTGCCGTTGCCAAGCACATAAACTGGCTTGTGAGTTATTCCGCAGCCAGTCAGATCAGCCCTTACGCCCTTGCCCTCAGCAATAACATGCGTCGCGCAGGATGCAGTCATACGGTCTGTGGCTTTGAAGACCGCCCTGCGGATGCCAGTTGCAGAAGGAAAAACAAGACCTGTAAAAGTATGCACCCTCACAGGGACTCCTGCGATACGTGCCGCCATCATGGCCAGCAGTCCCGCCTTGGGAGTCATGGAATGCACCATGTCCGGACGTTCATGCCGGAACAGCCGCGTAAGTTTGATCAGGGCGGCTAAATCTTTGAGCGGAGCAGGACGCCGCTCCATAGAGACAGCAACAGTACGCACACCCTCGCGCTCCCTTACTTTATCTAGCAACGGGCCCGGAGAAGACACGGCCAGCACCTCGTACTCTTCAGACAATTCCTTGAGCAGCCCCCGGCAGAATATATCCAGGGACAGAGGAACCGTGGTTATGCGTACTATCTTCTTGCGGCTCATCTTTTCGTCAGAAGCGCCACGTCAGCCCGAAGCCGTTCTCACAAAGCCCGAGCGTCAGTTCTCCGTTCTGAGGATCGCTGACCTTCACTCTCGAGGAGCCATCGGACAAGGCCGCATCCAGCAGGCCGTAGATGTAGATTCCGGCCATGACACCAATGCAGGCGTTGCGTGAAACCTTGTAGGAGTCTACTTTGCTCTGCCAGCTGTCAATGGACGATATTCCTTTGGCGATATTGTCATAAGCGACATTCTTCTTGTACTGATATATTGCCACGCCGGCGGCGAATGCAAGCTCACCGCCCAGGATGGCTGCGCCTCGGCCGTTTGCACCTTTGTAGAACTGTCCGGCACTGGGGATGATTGACAGGAGCGTAGCCTTGGTATTGTCACATTCTTTAACCTCGAAACTGTCGAATACAGGCATCGAACCAGGATTAGACACGGCAAATAACTGGTATAATTCGAAGCCATATTCGTTATCGATATAATCCTCAAATGACATGTAATCATCTACCAATTGAGCGAATACCGTCTGGGCTTGGTTCTCCCCGAAAGAGATACGGTAGGTAGTAGGAGCTCCAGGGCTTGCAATCAGGCTGTCAAGCTTGACGGTCATAGGATCAGCGCCGTACTTCTCCCTAACATAGGTCAGAAGAGGATCAAAGCGGTGATCCTTGAGCTTGGCCTGACTTGCATTGAATGTGTGGAACACTTTGAATTCGTAGCCAGTGCTTTTGCGCTTGCGATTCATCATTTCTTCCCCCTTGCGCACCCATTGGGGTTTAACATCAGAGGATGCCTGCACCCGTACACTGAAAGCGAGACCCGCCGCCATAGCCAGCAGGCAGGTGATTTTCAACAACTTATTCATATCAGTAAAAATAATATATTAATTCAATTGTGAGTATATTTCCAAATAACCTTGGATCGTTCTTGATATATCATACTGTGCAGCCCTTTCACGGCACGCCGCTCCTATGGTACGAGCGAAATCCGGATCTTCGCAGCTCCGGCGAATCAGAGAAGCAAGTTTTGCAGAGTCGCCGCATGTAAACAAAGCCCCAGCATCTTCTACCATAGAGCGGACACCATCCACATCGCTGGCGATAAATGGTTTTCCCATTGCCATAGCCTCCAGTCCTGATAAGGATGTCCCCCCTTCGTAATGAGTGGATAGAATAACCACATCTGCAGCAGCAAGCACTTGGGGCACATCATTTCTGACACCGAGAAACAGCACCCTTCTATCCAGCTCTAAATCCGAGACAAGTGTGCGGCATTGCTCAAGATAGAGGCGGTCGGCATCGGTTTCGGAACCTCCGGCAAGAAGCAGTTTATAATCATCCGGCAGGAGTTTCATTGCCTTTATCAAAGTCGGGTGGTCCTTTTGCTCGCGGAAAGCTGCGACCATTATTATTCTTCGCCCTTTAACAGAAATCAAATCAGGAGCAGGTGAAGCAGAAGTGAATTTAAAAGTATCGATACCATTAAGGACCACCGAGACCTTGGTGCTCAATCCATGGAAATGAGACAGGAGTGCATTCTTTGTCTCTTCTCCAACGCATATCACATGCTTGTAGCGGCTGTACATCCAGTTGTCCAAAGGCTTATACCATTTCCAGTTGCGGCGCTTGTTCGAGGTATTATGCTCAGTAGTTACAAGCTTGACCGGCACAAACACAGAGGCCACAGCGGTCAGCAACTGGCATGAAGTGTTGTGCGTATGCACAATGTCATAACGCCCGCGTCTCAAAAATGCAATCAGCCGGAAAATCAGAAGTGGATTCCTCATCGCCTTCCAGCCGCAGGAAAGGGCGGAAACTGGCACGCCGGCAGCACTCAGTTCCTCGTACAAAGGTGTCATCGTCCCATCCATAAGCAGGACGGAGACCTGATGCCCCTCCGCCTTGAGGCGCGGCATAAGGTCGGTCACAAGCCTTTCGGCCCCTCCAGTACGAAGGGATGTTATAAAATGCAGGATCTTCATGCTATATAAGGGCGCAACGACTTGAAATCAGCGCTTCTCACAGATTTGCGGCCTTCTTTCATGCCTTCAATATAAGACGGCACCGCACGCTCCAGCTTCATAAAAGGAGAAGCTATAATCAAGCAGAGCAGCATCCATGCAGTCTTTAAACCAAACGCAGCAACAGCCAGGCTTCTGGTCCAGGCTGTATCCGCTCCATTGCGGTATATGCTGCGCCACCATATCATGTACATCGCCTGGGTACGTATCCTTAATCGGTCAGCACTCTTTTTGTAGCCTCCACTGGCAGTGCCAGCATCCTGGTTGACTATACCGGCATCATACAGCACCCCTAAATGTCCCCCATTTGCTTGCAGTTTATAGGTCTCCAGCATATCGTCACCATAAGCAAAGCCCAGGGAATCAAGCCAGAGTTCATCTTCGATATGCAGGTTAAGAAATGCCTGCTTGCGCCAGAGCATTGCAGGGCCGCCGCAGCTTTGCGAACGATAGTATGACTTGTGCGGATGCGCATTGTAGGTGAAAGAGCCGTTCCGGCATACCCGGAAGGCCCATTTGCTTCCATTATGAGGGAGCACAAGATTGCTGGCGGCAGCAAAAAGCTTGGTTTTCAATGGCATAAGATGGTTCCGGAACACGTCTGCACCTACGCAGTCGGCATTGTTCTCCTGCATAGCAAGCAACAACTTCTCGGCGCTATTCGGAGCAAGCAGCACATCGTCGTCAAGCATAAGTATACAGTCGCTGCCAATCTCATCGTACCGTAATGCTCGCTGGGCTACCATCCCCTTGCGTACATATATATACTCTTCTTTCCCTATCTGGAAATCGGGCCTAGGATAGCCCTCTGCAATATATACCAGCACTCTTTCTGGCAGCACAGTCTGAGTCGATATTGACTCAAGTTCGCGGCGGAACTTGTCGCCGGCGGTGCCGAGAGTCCGGATGGCTATGGAATATGTAAGGCCCTGGCTCATTTAGAAAGCTCATTGAACAAACGCATCCATTCAGCCGTAATCTTCTCGACCGAATAATCCGCCGCCCTCTCTGAAGCACACCTGCCCATCCTCTTCCTCAAATCATAATTCTCAATTAAAGTACAGATTCGGTCGGCAAATTCTTCTTCAGCCCCCACAGGCACTATGTAGCCGCACTTGCCATCTTCTATGATATCCTTTGGACCGCAGGGGCAACCATAGGACACGACGGGCACACCATGGCTCATGGCTTCTACTATCGCCAGCCCGAATCCCTCGAAAGATGAGCTGCATACATAGATCGAGGCCTTGGACATTGCTTCACCGATATTGTCTGAATAACCCATGAGAAATACAGAAGATGCGAGGTTCTGAGAAGCTATTTGCTGTTGAAGAGTATTTCGCAAAGTACCTTCACCCCATATTTCCAGTTTCCAGTCCGGGTGCTTTACATTAACTTTTTTCCAAATGTCTATAAGAGAGCTGAAGTTCTTCTGAAGAACAAGCCGACCTGCTGTAATTACAGTTTCATTCTCAAGAAGAGACTCCTTGTCGTGGACTTGTTCAATAGGATTGGCAATGACTTCTACATTCCTTTTCGAGTGCCAATTAACCACCCTGTCCTCTTCCGTAAGAACAACCACTTTGTCGTAATGGCGGATACAGACCTGATAATCAAGAATATCTCCTACAGATGCAGATAGCTTCTCGAACAGCCCGCATGCTGCCAATCGCCTATAACTCTTGGTAAAATGTATTTCCCTGATATATGAGCCCCCAACTCTTTTCTTAAGGTATGGCAGAAACAGTTTTTCAGATGTTCCGGTAGAAACGACTATATCGGGTCGAACAGTGCCCAAGAAATTGCGCAATTTCTTCTTGTGTTGGCGTCGCTTTAAGAATATACCCTTAAGGACATGCAGTTTCGACTTCCAGTCATCTTCATAATAATTGACATCCAAATCCACCAGATGTACATTTGGTATCAACGGGATAATTGGTGCATTTCCTTTATTGTCAGTGACAGCAACCCACACCTCATTGCCGGGAATACCGGCCAGTGCATTGGCTTTTGTTATGGTAGTCATTGCTATTCCGCCTTGATAACAAATGCTGTCGGTACAATAAACGATTTTCATCTTTTTTACTTGCAACGACGCCAGAACAATGCCCTGACAGTAATAAAAAGCAACTTCTCCTTAAGAGGTATTGAGGCGTCCGACATAAAAGCCTTTCTGCTTTCTTTCACGATAGAGGCACACAGGCTCCTGTGGGAACGCAACTCTGCCGGGGTGATTCCGGATTCTTTTACTATGTAGGAAGTAGATAAAATCCTTCTGTAAAGCTTTATGAGTATAAGGGTGCGCAGCGAATGTCTGCTCTCAGGCACGGACTGGTACAATTCCCACAGCACCGGAACTGTCTTGTGCAAACCGATAATCGAGACATCTTTGCTGAGTGAACCCGGCCTGTCGTAGTAACGGTAAAGCGACTCATTCACAAAGATAATCTCGGAAGTGTTTAGGTATAGTTCAGTACAGAAAAGGAAATCTTCCTGAGCTATCGGCTTGAATCTCAAAGTTTCAACCAGACGTCTGTTTATCAGTTTGTTCCAGCAAGTAAACCAGATGGTGTCTCCTCCATTCAACATCAGCCGAATGGCCTCTTCGCCCCCGTAAACAGAAAAATGGCTCTCAGGGGATAATTTTTTTTCGCGTTCGCCGCCGGACCCTATATAGGTATAAGCGGAAGCTGCGATGTCATACTTCCCTCCGTCCATAGCCAAGACAAGGCGCTCAAGCGTTTCCGGCACAAGAGAATCGTCGCTGTCTACAAAATAAACAAAATCGCCCGACGCCGAGTCAAGTCCGCGGTTCCTGGCGGCCGATACGCCATTGTTGGCTGTGTGGATTACCTTGAACCGGCTGTCGCGCAAGCCCCACTCGTCACATATCCGCCCCGAAGAATCAGAGGAACCGTCATCTACGAGCAGAACCTCGAAATCCCTGAATGACTGAGCCTCGATACTCTCAAGGCACGCCCGAAGATATGCTTCAGAGTTATAAACAGGAACGATTATACTGACCCTCATAGCTAATTCTGTTTACCTGCCTCGTACCCACAGCGGACTGAGAGCTCTGTATAGAGACAGCAAAAACTTGTTGCCCCCTTGTTCCAGCCTGTCTTTAAGATGCATGCGAGAACGTATGCGATATTGTAAAAAAGTCAAGTCGGCACATAACTTATCCGAAAAATGGATGAATGGCAGAGCCATCCAGTATGCATTATTGCAGGAATAGTACCATCCGGCACGCCCTTCATCACTGAGCACGGTGCCTGCTATACGACTGGTACGTTCCTTGTCGCAAATGCCATCCGTTGTTTTATAGAAAATAAACTTGACCCTTATCTTCTTGGCATCCTTGCCTATTGTGGGAGCCACCGAATCTATTGATTCACTAAGGCGCCTGTATGAACCAGCACCAAGTGAAAAACCACGGACATACAGGATTTCGCCCGGGATATCAGTAGTATCACAATTACTTGAATCCCACACACATTTGACGCATATACCATCACGCCAGCGAAGCTCTTCCAGCACCGTGAGGTCGGCTGCATATTTGGACATCCCCCTTTCCAGAAAAAAGTCGTAATAAAAACGGAACACCGGTTTGTCAAAGCGGCATACCATCACATCCCTTCCATAAAAAGCCAGTGCCGACACGCGGTGGGCCCCGTCTATCACAGCATAATTGCTATCAACAGGGACAATGGATACGGACGGGTCGAAGTCTTCTACTGCAAAGTGGTCGATCAGGGAGTTGAATACCTTTATGTGTTTTGGGAAACTGTTTTTCTCCTTCTCCTGTCCCCATTCTTTTCCAAACGGCACAAATGCGCGGAGACATTCAATATACACTCTACGTGCCAGTTGCGGCCTCCGTTTCCTGTTACGTATATAGAACAGCTTGCTGAAAATGTCGAAACGGTTCAAGAGGTCCCGTGCCGGCAGAGACATGACCTCGTAATTCATCTTGTCCAGATGATACTCTCCGATAAAGTAGGGATGGACCAGGGACAGTGGGTCTTGAATAATGGAGGGTCTCAATTGCCGAGCCATTTGAAAATATGTTTTCCTATATGCGGGAAAGGCCATATGGCAAGGATGGCGAGCCGCTCCACCAGGGGAATATTGTTCGTGGCGGCATATTCCCGCAGAGTATGGCTCCGTACATCTTTGAAAAGGACTTTGAGCTCCGGATAATAATCCGTGCCCATAAGGTTGTAGCGAGCCGTCTGCAATTTCCTGTAAATGAATCTAAGCAGCCGCCAACGGAAAGGAGTATCCTCGTACGGACTTGTCAGGGATAGCAGGGAAACGATGTTGTTTACGCTTGCAAGCACCTGTTTCCCAAAATTGGCATTCGTTGCGGAGCCGGTTCGTTGACGCCAGAAATACAAGGTTTGGCAGAGATGTGCGGTCTGCCGTGTCTTCCGCAGCAGTACATAGTTAAAACAGAAATCTTCGGAGTAACAAGCATGGATAAAACGCAGATCACCCAGAAGCGAGCGGGCGTAGAGTTTATTCCAAAGGACACTGGCGTACATTTGCAAAGTGCCCGATAGCCCTGTAAGATGCTGCAACCTCTCATCGGCATCATACTCCCGGATAAGCGTGCCGGAGCTTACCTCGTGGACATCGCCTATCGGGTTTCCATGGGCATCGATTCTGGCCGCATCCCATGATACCCAGTCGTAAGTGTCAGAATTCATCACATCCATCGCAGCCTGCAGCATCCCGGGGAGTACAACGTCATCGCTGTCGATAAACTGGATATATGCCCCCCGGGCCTGGTCCAGGCCGCTGTTGCGCGCAAAACCGACCCCAGCATTCTCCTGATGGATGACCCGGAAGCGTGAATCTTTACGGCAGAAATCGTCGCAGATAGCGCCGGACAAATCTGTCGAGCCGTCATCGATCAGAATACATTCGAATGTGGTGTATGTCTGGGCGGCGATGCTTTCCAGACATTCCTCCAAGTAAGGAGCCACATTATAGACAGGGACGATGATGCTGATCAGTTCTTCCTGCATAGCGTGTAAACGAAGAAAGCTATAAGGCTCTCGGCAGCATAATGGATGGCACTGCGGCAGCGGTTAATTGGAGTGCTGCGCTTAAGGTGCATTTCAAGTTTACGAAGTTTAGCAAAACTCCGGGGGCTGTCAAAATACTGATGCCAGATGTTTCTGGACATGCTGTCGCCTGTCTGATATTCGACAAGGCAAAGCGGCTTGTTGACTACCAGTAAGGGATAATCATCACAAACCTGAAGGAGCAAATATATGGGGTTGAAGTTCTTCTCGCCCGGGAAGCCCACCTGCGGAGCCACCTGCTTCATAAGGTCGGTACGCATAACCTGCTTGGAGTCCCCGCGATGTATCCTTTTGGTGTACAGGTCAAGCAGGTAGCATTCCGTCAGGCCTTCCAGGAAAGCGCCTCCTATGGGCTTCCCGCTATCCATATATACATCAAGGCCTATCAGGCCGGCAACATGCTTCGATCCTCTTCTCTGCCACTCGTAAAGTATTGTCTCCACTGCATCACGTGGCATCGCGTCATCGCTGTCTATGCATACGTTAAGATCGGTACTGATGGCCTCGTAGGCAGTGTTATATCCTGTATAAAGGCCTCCGTTCTCTTTGTAGATATACTGGACGTTTATTATCCCTTCCTTTATCCAGCCCTGCACCAGATCCCGAGTTTCGTCGGAAGAGCCATCGTCAATCACAAGCCAGTCGAAGTCCATGCAAGACTGACAACAAAGGCTCTGGTACAAGCGTGGAAGAGTATGTGCCCTGTTGTATGTAGGAGTAAAAACCGTGAGCGTATGCATCACCAAACAACGAACCACATAAATACTGAAAAACCTGCATAAGCAAGCAGGACCAGGCCCGTAAAACGGTCCTGATCTTGCTGTATTTCAAGGTTTACCAGAGGATAGGCTATAACAATAGGATATAGAAACCAGGACAGATACGCAAAGCGGTTGCTGAAAGCTGAACGTATGACCATAATCCAAAATGCATTGCACAGGCAGTAAACAGTACACAACACGTCATACCAATTGTCCGAGGCCTGCTGCTTTATGCACACATACCAAGCCATTACTACCGGCATTGCGCTGTACAGGAGGAAGTCCCAGCGGAAACCAGACCTTGAGAACTCCGACATATCACCGATAGCAACATATTGAGTCATGCGGTCATCGAAGCCAAGTCCGGCGAATATCCCGGATATAGCGCCGCCTGCTATCAACGATACAAGTATCGACGCGCCCCAGAAAATGATGGATACCTTCACGTTGCGCATCACGAACAAGGCTACAATCAGTGCCGCAATAGGCAGCATCGTACTTCTGTGTATGCCAAAAGCCACAAGGCAAATAAGAGCTCCTGGGAGCCATTTAGAATCCAGCAGAAAACTAGCGCCAAGCAGTACCAGATGGCAGGCGAGGCCGTTCCGCAACCCGTTCACCGCAAAGGGGAAAAACATCAAAGAGGTCAGCAGGAAAACCACGCCAAGCATAGTATCGCCAGGCATAAAACGATATACAGCCCACGCAGCAGACAGTACATATCCCGCTGCCACTATCAAGAAAAACACGTTGATACTGAGCCCTGCCGCCTTACATCCGTTCATCAGCAATTGCCATATCCATTCACTATGCCAGTCCATTGAAATATGACGGGGGTCCATAGTTGCATATTCCAATGCATAGTTCACGGTATCGCCAAACGCTCCGCTAATCGGCCGGAGACCTATCCAGAAAGACAGGCCAAGACACATCAGCATCGGCAGCCATATACGGCTGCCTTTCTCCTGAATACTATAATCCAGAGACGTGGTCCGATGCCCGCCTATTGCGAGGGCAACAAGCGCCATCGCTCCCAAAAATGCTTTCTGGTAAAGCCAGGGACTCATCGTGTCTTGAACAAAGACTTAAGATTCGTCAGGGCGTTTCTGCCGAACACCCTGCGGAAGAGCCTTTTCCCGGATACAATTACCGCCGGTTGCTGTTTCATCCAGGACTTGGAGTACCAATGGATAGACCGGGTATTCTTAGTTTTATTAAGCTTGCCTGTGGCGTCGTCAAAAGGATTGAACCACTCCGGTGGATAGACTCTTATACCAGCTACATTTTCTATTTCACCATTTCCCTTCAAGCCACGGTCAAACATCATCTGCGTCACCATAGGGATCATAGTGTAAGGATTCATCCTGCCGTCGGGCAAGAACATCGTCATGGATTCGTAGCGATGTAATATATCGGCAAATAATTCCATTCCCTTCTCGGCAGCCATACCGAGGCCGGGAGCAACAGCTATCGGGGAGTCTTGTCCAAGGCTCTCAAAGCCCATGAAAGGGCCCTCGGAGATAATATCCGCCATAGGCTTGATGAGCTCAACATCGGTGTCGAAATACACTCCTCCCTGGCTGAACAGTATCCAGAATCGGGCATAATCGCTCACAAACGCATACAGGCCTGCCGCATAAGCATCCCGAGTATAGGGAATCATATTTACATCAAAGTTGCTCTCGTTCCACTCTTTGATCTGATATCCCGGCAGATATCTGTACCAGCTTTCAATGCATTTTCTGGCCTCAACCGAGAGCGGTTTTCCTCCAAACCAACAGTAGTGTATTACTTTAGGAATCATCTATTTTAATAAAATTTCAGCAAGTCCGCAGGCACAAGCCTCGTTCTCGAGCGGCACAATAGTGCCAAGGGGCTCCGAAGATACTACATCAGCCGCCGTCGGGAATGCCGTGATAACGAAAGGCTTGCCCAGTGCAGCTGCTTCGTGCACGGTCACCGGATCACCCTCGTAGCGAGAAGGCTGGACATAATAGTCACATGCCAGCATGTATGGGTAGGGGTTATCCTTTTTGCCGAGTATAACCACCTGCCCGGGGCTGCATTCACTTTGTATCTTACTTCTAATAAGAGCCTCATCGCCACCAAACCCAATCAAGTACCACACAGCCTTGAGCCCCGACGGGGCTAACTTTTCATTAAGCCTGCGGCAGATATCCGGTACATTATCATAGTTCTTGGCTGCACAGAACCTTCCGACAGACAAAAGTTTAATCTCACCCTGCCTGTAAGGCATCTCGCGGGACACAACATCGGCAGGAATCTGCTTGGACTTATTGCTGATATAGCTTTTTGGAATCAGATTCCTGTGTACCTGAAGCTTGGATTTCAACTCCGGAAATACCTCTGCAAAGGAGTCTCTGACACTTTCCGACAGAGCAATTATTGTATCGTATCCGTTCCATACCGGCAGTTCAAGTTTACGGTTTACATCAATTTGACTGTAGTCGGTATGAATCCAGCACAGCTTTTTCCCCGCTTTTACTCTGCCCAGCACATAATCATGAGGAGCAAGATAGCTCACTGCTATATCGTAATTCCTGTCAAGCACGGGCATAAGAGGCGCAACCCTCCTCGCCACGAAAGAGAATATCGCACTGCCGTCGTGTGGATGCTTGCGCCGGACATATCGTGCGTATTCATATTTGGCAAGCAGCCTTGCTGCCGCAATCCGCCAGTAGCCGTCTTTGAGGACATCCTTTATCGGTCTCTCAATTTGCGCATATTCAGGCACTTCCGGCAGCAAATGGACCTGCGGAGGGATGGCTTTCATCAGTCCCCCCCTGTGCGCATACACGAAAAGGTCCACTTCGTACTTGCTGTAATCCAAAGACTCCAGCAGACCGATGAGGCTCATCTCGGCGCCGCCGAGTTCGAGGTAATGTACGAAAAAAAGGAGGCGCTTCTTCATAACAGTTTGCAACGGAGGCTTATTATTGTGCTGAGTATCTCTAAAATATGCTTAAGACCTTTTTAGCGAGGATGCGCCACCTGTCGTTGTGCAGACGTTTTTGGGCCGAAGCTATCAATTGGCCGATGTCTTCATTCAGAACCATCGTGCATTTTACAGGTGCATCTAAGCCTTGAAAACAATCTTTCATACGCTTAACCAGATACCTTCCCTGCAGTTCATCTTTCAACCAATCACTAATTCCGGCCTCATCCATCACCTTGTATTCCAGCAGTTGATAAATATGACTTATGAGAACATTGACATATTCGATAAAAAGATACTTGTAGCCAAGCTCATATTTGTATTTATCAAGCAGGCCAATGCGAAAATCAGCAAAATCAAGGAGTTCAGTCAGATATGGGTTGTATCTCGAGGTAAAACCGCCCCAGCGGTAAACATACACTGTTTTACTGGTCAAGTATGCCAATCGGATATGCGGGAACAGCTGCAGATTGAAGGATTCGTCCGGTCCCATTCTCAATTTTGGCTCGCAAAAAATATCCGACTGGTCCAATGCTTTCTGAACCACCGACCTTCTATACAGCTTTCCACACATATTGACGGGGAATAGGTTAACTCCGAAGAAGGAAACATAGTATTTATTCCATAATTCGGGCTGCTCAAGCAGTTTCCCATTATCTGCAGTTTTTTTTCTTCCTCGTATCAGACATCCAGCCTGACGTGACATCCCGCCACACACGACATCTGCCTTTGAATCGGAGGCGCGTTCGAGAAGGAATTTGAGCGCATCTTGTGGAATGTAATCATCAGCATCCACAAAGGCCAGCCATTCTCCTTTGGCCGAGAAAAAACCCCTCTTTCTCGCAGCAGCTTCTCCGGCATTTGGCTGGTCGATTACAAGCACACGCCATGGGCTCACCATATCCCAGCCCGGAAGCAAGGCGGACCGCCTTTTCATAATTCTGCTCTTCAACCAGTACGTCCGTATCTGTCATCCAGCGGGGATAATCCGGGCGACGGATTCGCATCGCTGCGCCCTTGATGACGGCAAAGGGCACTGACTCATCGGCAAAGGCACATGCAATTCTGTCGAAATGCCCCGATATATCCGAATTATGAAGCTCTGCAACGGCAATACCCCCTTTGATTCGGGGCAGCAAAGCATCCGGCACCTTGAAACAGTCGCGCCGTTCAAGCACATGGGCTACAAGCAACACCGTCTTGAGAGATGCATTCTCAGCATCCCAAGCACTCAAGAAAGCATCAAAATCATCCTGCCCCTTCGTCTCATCAAAAGCCAGCGATAGCAACTCAGATTCTTCGCTATCCAGGAGACCTGCATAGATATCCTTCAAACGTCTTTCTGGCAACGGGAGTAGCCCGGCCAGAAGCAGTGCCGCAAGGAGAATGGCCAGTAGTATTGCAACCGCAATGATTGCCATCTATCTAAGGTTGTCTCTTATAATGCCGATGATATACTCCACTTCCGCATCCCCTACCAACGGGCCGGAAGGCAGGCACAGGCCTGTACGGAACAGTTCTTCGCTCACCGGATTGACGCCGCCGTAATATGGTGCATCGGCGTAATAAGGCTGCAGATGCATAGGCTTCCACAGCGGGCGGCTCTCGATGCCGGCCGTGTCGAGCGCCAGACGCAGAGCCTCTACATTGGCGTTTGGGGTGCCCCCTGGAGCACCTTCAAAGGGTGGCAGGCATTCCTGCCCCTTCACTTGAACGCCGGGGTCGATAGTAATGACGCTCAACCAATAGTTGCTGTCAATATCAGCCGAGGGATTAAGATGAACGGTGATTCCGGGAATGTCTTTGAAACATTCAGCATACAATGCTGCTATGCGTCGATGATGTGCGATATGGTCTTCCAGCACATTCATCTGTCCTCTGCCTATTCCGGCGCTCACATTGGACATTCTATAGTTGTAGCCGAGGTCAATATGCTGGTAGAACGGATAACGCTCGCGAGCCTGCGTTGCAAAGTGGAGCATGCGCTCCTTGGTATCGGCGTCGGGACAGATCAATGCTCCCCCGCCCGATGTGGTTATCATCTTGTTGCCATTGAAGCTCAGCACTCCGAAGCGTCCGAAGGTACCGAGCTTGCGCCCTGCGAACTCACTGCCCAGTGCTTCCGCGCTGTCTTCAACCACGGGGATGCCATACTTGCCGGCAACCTCAAGGATGCGGTCAATATGATACGGCATACCATACAGCGATACCGGGACAATGGCTTTAGGGGCCTTCCCTGTTTTGGCAATCCTGTCCCTGATAGCCTCTTCAAGCAGCACGGGGTCCATGTTCCAAGTATCAGGATCGCTGTCCACAAGAACAGGAGAAGCACCTTGATATACGATTGGGTTGACCGAAGCGCAGAAAGTGAAAGACTGAGCAATCACCTCGTCGCCGGGGCCCACACCGCATCCGATCAAACCCAGGTGCACGGCCGCGGTGCCTGACGAAACCGCCAGCACCTCGCGGCCGCCCCCGAGGAAGTTTTTCAAGTCCTCTTCAAACCCATCCACGTTGGGCCCGAGCGGCGCCACCCAGTTATCTTCAAATGCTTTCTGTATGTATTTTTGCTCTGCTCCACTCATGTGGGCGAGACAGAGGTAGATTCTATTCATGTTTATTATATGTGTCAAGTCTCTCGACAAGCAATAAAGTCATACCCTGAGCAAAAGGGAGAATGTCAAAGCGGTCAGAGTACATCCCAGCACCAGATGTATCACCCTGGGCATAATCCAACGAGCCGTCACGCCGGGTCATTCCCATCAGGGCTTTCTCTACTTTCTTGGCCGCCAGAAGGTATTGTGTCTCGCCACTTAATCTATAAGCTCGCTCGAATAGTAATCCGGCAACTGCCGACCCCGAACTCTCGATATGGCTTTCGGGATTGAACAAGAAACAGCCGAAACCGCCATCCCGCCTCTGAAGGCGGAGCATATTATCGGCTAGTTTAAGGATACGGACCCGGTTGTGATCAGAGCCCAACAGACCCAATATGTACCACCCGGTACCTCTCGCCCAGTCACATACGCCCAAAGGTAATTTCCTCTCAAAATCATAAGAATGGAACGGAAACACACCAGCATATAGCGCACTGTCGTATCCGGAGATTTGACGATCCGCCAGATCGTCCATGCCGCATGTATAAAGGAAAGGGCAAATCATGCCGATAGTATCCACAAAAAAGCGCTTGCCATGGTACGGAACCATTCCCGAATCGGCATAATGTTCAAATCTCGCCTTGATCTGTTCTTCATCATCCTGAGAAAGAACTCCTTTGGCCTTTAGTGCATAAGCAAGAAATGTACTTTCAACCGTAGGTATGGAAAGAAGCTCAGAATATTTGGATGCATAATTTCGCACAGAATTATTATCACAGGCAAGCAGGAGAGCCCCTACCTGCCATGTAAGAACCCTCTCTCTGGCGGTCTTCCCTGGCAACTGGATATGAGGCGGGCGCTCCAGCCAGCATGCAGCACGGCTGTGTACGGACTTAACCCAATCCTCACGAGAATTCCAACGACCGATCTTGATTCTGGCCTGCCATTTAATTATAGACCCGATCACTGCTTCAATCCAAAAAACCTTTCAGCTCACTTAGCCTGGCTTTATAATCAGGGATGAATGAATTCAGGTGCTCCAAAATTACTTTCTCTCTCGAGACCATAAAATAGAATCGTTCAGATAGAGAGTCCCTTGAGACAATCTTTTGCACAGGGATAACATATGATAGACTGTCTGGCATTACATCTTCGGCAATTCCCAGAGCTTTTGGAGAGTACCCCAAAGCAAGTGTCGGGACACAAGAAGAATAACCTGCTATACACGCGTGCGTCCTGGCCGCTACAAGAAACCGGCAACTGCTTATGATAGTTTTCAGTTCGCCTGCTGGACGGTCTCCTACCATGATGACACGGCCAGTATTACCGAACTGTTTGTACAAGTCATTTAATACAATCCTGTCATCATTTCTTTTCCATACCACGTGAGGAATCAGCGCAACCTGATAATCCGTCTTGCTTAGAATGTCCGAAACGAGCTGAACGGCATTGTCAAATACCAGCGTTCCTCGTTTATCATCAGTGCAAACCATAGGACTCAGGTTGATTCCAACTGTATTGCCAGGAACAAAGCCCTCAGGTAACTGTGTTTGCTCTTGAGGAAGTGCAAATGCTGGGTCTGGACACAGGTAAACATTGCGCAAACCCTTTCCTGTCAAGGCCTGATAACTTAGGCTCTCCCTTGCTACAATGCAGTCATATCCACCAAGATCGTCCAACAATTCGCCTTTCAAAGACTCAGGAATGATGGAACAGCCCAAAAGCACGTTTCTTTTACCGGACGCTCTTAGAACTCGATTGATCAAGTACAAATACTCTGGCGTTCCGTAGCAATAATTATCTCCACCCACGGATAAAGCTGCATCACATTGGCAGGCCGCCACAAAAATCGGCGAGAATGCCAGCTTGTCAAAGGCTCCTTTATCTCTGCCAGAATAATAATCCAAAGCCGCCTTCCAATATTTCAAAGACACTTTATTTATTGGCTGGCGGTCCTTGCGGATGTCGCATATTTTATCAAGACCGTATTGCTTGTCTTGTGCAGGCGATGATGACAATAACATCACATCAGCCCCAGTCAAGCCTTTTATCGACCTTACTATTGCCTCACATCCATGGTTGCCACAACCACCGTGAGGATACAACATCACTCTCATTTATTATAAAAGGACTTGAAATAGAATTCGAAACCACGGACGTTCCTCGTGATAATCAAATTCTTTATCCAATGGGAGCAATCAAAAACACTTGAATAGGCCTTAAGGCTGCTAATCTCTGGTATTGACAAGATTCTTTTAAGATAGCCCGGCTTATTCTCCATCACTTTGGGATACTGAAAGACACCGTCATATACCGCCCCCCACAATCTTCTGTACAGATATTGCTTTGCGGTATCATTTAAAATGCCACTGTCCTCAAAGAAAGAAAAGATGGCCTTCCATTGTGCATAGTCTATCTGGAATTGATCTTCGCGGAAACGTGTTGACAATGTATCATTGCTATGCCTTCTATAATGATAAGGAGTCGCTGCAGAGACGGCTATATTGTTTACCCCTTTTAGATATGACAAGTTGAACATCAGGTCCTCACCATAATCATATCTCTCGTCGAAACGGGCATTCTGATGGTCAATGATAGATCTCTTATATAGCTTTATCACAGGCCCATACATCAAATTGTTCTCACATAGCCGAACAAAAACAGAAGTATCTTCTTTAATGGATACCACGCCATTGAAGCTTGACGAAAAAATCCGATGAGCCCTGGAACCGGTTTCAGCAGTCATTCCACAAACGGAAATTTCAACATTCCGGCCAACAAGTAATTCATATAGGACAGAAAGGTATTCCTGATCCACATGATCATCAGCGTCAATGAAAGCGATTAATTCACCCGAAGATAAGTTCAAGGCACAGTTACGCGCACTTGCCGGACCTTGATTACTTTGGCGAATGTATTTAAACCTACAATCCCGTTCTTTCCATTTTGCGGCGATCAAATCACTTCCGTCCGTTGAGCCGTCGTCAACAATAATGCATTCCCAGTCCTTGAATGATTGACGATGAATTGATTCAAGACAAGCATCCAGATACACGGAAGCATTATAAACTGGGACTATGATTGAAATCATTTAAGGAGCAGGGACTCAATTGAGGCCATCTTATCTTTAATGTAGCCCTCTCCGCCGCGAGCCTTTGCCTCCTTTTTTAAAGATTCAAAAAGATCATTGTCTGAAAGGACCTGCTTCAACCCAGCATATAAAGATGACTCATCATTTTCTGTTATTATTCCGCCACCCGAAGACAAAAGCTCATTCATACCTGCACATCGCGTGGTTACCACAGGAATACCCAACAACAATGCTTCGGTAGCCGCAGTGCTGAAACCCTCTGCAATCGAAGAGCAGACGAACAAATCGCTTTTCTTTATATAAGAATAAGGATTCTCCTTGAATCCCCACAAGCGGACATAACCCGCCAGATTCTGGGCATCAATATAATCCTGTAGTTTCCTTCTTTCACTTCCTTCACCGACAATCCACAGCTCAATCGCAAAACCATCTTCTGTGAGTCGCTTGAAAATGCGCAACAATCTATCGAAAGCCTTTTGATGGACAAGGCGGCCCACTGAAATCATCCGAATCCGTTGACACTTATCAGGAACATCATCATTATCAAGTGATTTCTTTATAATCTCGTTATTATCGACAGGATTATAGCACACAACCACGGGGGTTTTTACTTCTGGAAGCTCATTTCTAAAAGCTTTCCGCGCATCATCGGAAACGGTAACGACCGTATCGAATGAGTTGTATATTCTTATCTCCTCAGAAACACTTTTATATAAAGAAGTGTGAAGGATATTTTGAAAATCAATATGTACCCATGTTATTCTTCGCGCCTTTCTATTCGTAGATCCGGAAAGAATACGGGCCGGACTCCCTTCCAAGAATGATATTTCCACATCATTACCTTTGGGAATGAAAAGCCTGTAAACCATTCTTGGAGGCAACCAGGAGTATATGAGTTTATACTTAATCTTGTACCACAACAGACTTATAGAGGATAGATTCCTGCTTTCCGGCAAAAGAAATATTGTGCGGACATCAAAAGGAATATCGCCTAGGAACTTGCCTTTCCTTAACAGGCAACATAAGGTCAGGTCAAACTTTTCCCTGTCCAGATAGTGCAATACTGTCAGGAGAACCTTTTCCGCACCGCCCCCGGCAAGAGAATCTATTACAAACAATACTCTTTTAGCTTTCATCCGCTACAAGCTCAAGCCCCATGAATCCGTAGCTTCCCTGGTCAATAGGATGACAATTATCATCACAATTGCCCTCTACTGTAAGGAAAACAGAATGACGCGCCCCCATATGATATTCGGCCAAGGGATCTTTTAAAATGATATCCATTACATACTCACCCCTGGCAATGTACTTTGGCAGCAAAACCTTCCTGACAATACTGAACGAACCTTCTTTAATAATAATTGGCGCACCGTTGTATTTACCTGAATACAGACTTGCCAACGGTACATCAAATGAATTGCGAAGAATAACAATCAAGTCCGTTTTACAATTTGAATGAGCATATCCGTCAAGTCTGAAATCGAGTATTCTCTGCCCCCGTATTATTTCAGATTTATCCTTGTCGGTTCCGTTGACAACGATATTGTCTATACGGAGATAACTCTTTGACCAGCGAACATGATCTACAATACGTACATGCTGATTGTCCTCACTTTTCTGCATATATCTGGCAATAGCATCTTCGGTCGTTCCGATATAACCGACAGAACCATTCTCAAGCAATATGCCCCTGGTGCAAAGGCTCCTTACCGCCGACATATTATGGCTGACGAACAGCACGGTTCTACCCTCCCCACGGGATACGTCCTGCATCTTGCCGATGGCCTTTTTCTGGAACTCCGCATCGCCCACGGCAAGCACCTCATCCACCACCAGGATTTCCGGTTCGAGGAAGGCGGCTACGGCAAAGCCCAGGCGCACCGTCATACCGCTGGAATAGCGTTTGACGGGGGTGTCGAGGTAACGGGCTACGCCCGCAAAGTCCACTATATCATCGAGCTTGGAGCGTATCTCGGCACGGGTCATCCCCATGATGGAGCCGTTCATAAAGATATTCTCACGCCCCGTCATCTCCCCGTTGAAACCGGTGCCCACCTCCAGCAGCGAAGCTATCCTGCCGCGGGCGCGGATCTCGCCGGTAGTAGGCGCCGTAACGCGCGAAAGGAGCTTCAGCAGCGTCGATTTGCCGGCGCCGTTTTTGCCTATGATGCCTACAACTTCGCCTTCGGCCACATTGAAAGATATGTCCTTCAGCGCCCACACAAAGCCGGAAGTACCCTTGCTCGCGCGGTCGTTGGTCTCCCCCACCTTGAGATAGGGATCCTCATGCCCGAGCACTTTGGTCTGCCACCAGCGGTTAAGGTCGTGGGACAGAGTTCCGGTGCCCACGGTGCCCAGCTGATAGAGCTTACCTATATTGTCAAATTCGATGGCGTTCATACTAAACTGTATCCATGAATGTCCGCTCGGTGCGGTTGAAGATCAGGACTGATATGAAAAGCACCACCAGCATGAACACGGTGCTGTACAGCAGGCCGCCCCACGAAAAGGAGCCGCAGCCAAGGCAGCCGTACTTGAAGGCTTCGAACACCGGCGTAAGCGGATTGAGTTCGAGGATAGCCTTCACCTTGCCGCTTGCCACACTCATTGGGTAGATGACAGGAGTGGCGTACATAAACAGTTGCATGCCAAAAGACACAAGGAACCTGATATCGCGGTACTTGGAAGTGACGCTGGAGACTATAAGTCCCCATGACAGCCCGTGGAAGGCAAGCAAGAAAACATAAAAAGGGAACAGCAGCAGGGTGGCATTGACCGACAGTTCCTGACCGGCAATAAGATATCCTATATACACAGCGACGAACAACATCAGCTGAATGAGCATCTTCACCAGATTGGATGTAAGTCCTGCCAGCGGCACAACAAGGCGCGGGAAATACACCTTGCCGAACACGCCCGCATTGTTGGTAAACACATTGGACGACACGCCGAAGCACTCGCTGAAGTAGTTCCACATCATGATACCCGACAGGTAAAAAAGCGGCTGCGGCGCGCCGTCAGTAGAAATTCCCGCCAGCCCGCCGAAGACGAACATGTACATAGCCGTGGTAAACACCGGCTGGATCAAGAACCACAAGGGCCCCAGCACCGTCTGTTTGTACACGGTAACTATGTCCCGCCTGACATACATCAGCCACAGATCCCGATAGCGCCACAAGCCCTTCAGGTCCAGGTCGAGCAGTCGCTTGCGCGGACGTATGACCAAGGTCCAGCCTTCTTTCATCTTACTTGTGCGACGATCCGTAGTAACTGTAGCCGTACTTGTGGTATCCGTATTTATGGTAGCCATAGCGGCCGCTCTTCACATCGGTACCGTTGAGGAACAAGACCATATTATTGAACTTGCGGTCCATGTACCAGCGGTCTATCTCCGGGAGAAGTGACTTCTCCATCACTTTGGCACGGACCACGAACACCGTAAGGTCGGCAAATCGGTTGATAATGGCAGGGTCAGCCACCATCTCAACGGGAGGACAGTCGAGGAATACATAGTCGTATTCCGTCTTCACTGCCTCCACCAAATCCGCAAAACGCTGGGTGTAAAGCAGTTCGGAAGGATTGGGAGGAAGTGCGCCGCAGGGTAGTATATCAATATTGTCCAGGTGCACAATCAGCGGATGATAATCATCGAACTGCCCGCTCAAGTAACCCGACACACCCTTGTGTGGACGCCCTGCATAGCCGGAAAGGCTCGCGCGGCGCATGTCAAGGTCGATGGCAAGCACCTTCTTCCCTTTCAGGCCAATTACCGATGCGAGATTGGCCGATATAAAAGTCTTGCCGCTGCCAGGGTCCATGGAGGTGAGCATAATCACCTTGTGTGAAGCCTCATAGCCCAGTAGGAACTCAAGGTTGCTGCGCACCACGCGGAAAGCCTCGTTAATCATGTCACGCCCGTTGTCGGTAATCATAACCGAAGGCGTTTCACCCTTTTTGCGCTTATTCTTGACATGCTCGGGAATCTCACCAGCAAAAGGTATGAGAAGGCCATTGAGGTCTTCGCGCCCCTGCACGGTTGTTGTGAGCACCTCTTTGAGCGCTATAACTGCGGCCGGAAGCGCCAGCCCGAGCAGAAGGGCAATAAGATAGATGCTGCTTGCCACAGGTTCGATAGGCAGCCAGGATCCGTGTGCAGGTTCTATGAGCTGAGTGTTATATGCTGTAAAAGCCTGTGAGAGCTCGTTCTCCTCACGCTTTTGCAAGAGGAAGAGGTAAAGCGACTCCTTGACTTTCTGCTGTCTCTCTACAGACAGCAAGTGATTGGCCTGTCCGGGGTTGCGCGCCACCTTGCTCACGGCTTCGCGCCGGGTGCTTTGAACTGCGCTCTGCTGAGACTGAAGATCGGCAATCTCGTTGGACAGGTCCTGTATAATGGACGCCCTTATGCTGGCAAGCTGCTGGTTAAGATCCATTACCAGAGGATTCTGGGCCGAAGAGAACGAGAGGTGGTTGTTGCGCTTGAGCACCAGAGTATTGTACTCTGAAATCTTATGTAGTATGGCAGCATTGCTGATATTGGAATAAAAAGGAATCTGCTGGCTGTCGTCGGTAATGCTCGCCAGGTAGTCATAAGCTGCGCGCACCTGGCTTATCCTGCTGCGCAGTGCAGCATCCTGTTTGGCTGTCTCGTTGGCCTCGGCCATGGCCATTGCACCGGACTGACCTATGTCGATAATGAGGTTCTCCGACTTGTAGGAAGATATGTCGTGGTCCACGCTGCCGAGCTCCTGCTCGATAACGGAGAGCCTATCGCGGATAAAGTCATTGGTACTGATTATCTGCTTGTTGCGCTCCTTCATCCACTGCTCGTTGTACACCGTAACCAATGTATTCAGGATATCGTCGGCACGGTTAAGAGACACATCCTTGTAGCGGACGTCGATAATGGATGAATTGCGGTCGCGCAGGTTGGCGGAGATGCGCCAGCGCACCCTCTCTGTCGATTCATACATGCCGGAGCGGTGGACTTTATATGTCCTGGCAGAAGACGCCGTCCATCCCTGGCTGAGAGCCACAGCCACCCGGCCCATTGGTGTCTGTACTGTGTCGCCTGGGTGTGCAAGTACATCAAGACCCGCCATGGCGGCGCCTTTGGATACGAATCCGCTCAGCAGCACGGTACTGTCCGAAGCCACCAAAGTAGCGGTCAGGTCTGCCCGGTCATTGTCGTTAAGGTCAAGGAAAGAGAGCCTGAAAGGCAGCTCGACTCCGTACACAGTCCTGTCGTAGAATGGTCCTTCGACATAATAATCCACGTCCAGATGAAGCCTGCGTACTACTTCCTCTGCCACAACGCTGGAGTTCATGAGCAGTATCTCGTTGACAAGGTTAGTGGAAGCCTGCGGCACTCCGATGTCGCGGAGCGTCTTGTCAAAGCCCTCGTTACCGCTCTGCTTTATCATGATGGATGCGGAGCGCAGATACACAGGCTGCTTGCTCTTGACGTAGAACCAGGCGCCGGCCATGAAAAGCACAAGGGACAGCGTAAACCAGTACCAGTTGCGAATGAGCATGCCCGCGGCCTTCTTGACCATGATGCCGGGAGACATCGCAGAAAGGGCGGGACGTCTTGTCGAGTCAGAGGATGGGGTAGGTTTTCTTTCCATACTAATGTCCGTCTGTAAGCCTTAAAACAAGCAGCACCATAGAAGCCACCGACGACACTGTGGAGAACCAGAAGCCAGGGGTGCGCACCTGATTGGCCAACAGTTCCGACTGATTGGCCCTCTTCACGTTAGGTTCGACATAGATAATATCGTTCTGCTGGATGTAGTACACCGGGGACGAATAAATGCTCTCGGTGCTGGTAAGGTCCACCAGGTAGGAATTTTGGATTCCGTTCTCGGTACGCAGCACCAAGACATTGTCGCGCCGGCCATCGATAGACAAGTCTCCTGCAAGCGATATAGCCTCAAGCAGGGTCAGCTGGTCACGCGGAATCTCTATCCTGCCCGCACGGCCCAGCTCTCCAAGCGCATAGAAGCACATGTCGGCATAGTCTACGATCACAGTGGGGTCGTTTAGCAGCTTGGCCGACAGCAGACGGAACTTTATCTGGTCGGCAAGCTCAAGACGCGTAAGGCCGGCCACATGCATGATGCCGCAGATAGGCATGTCGATATTGCCGTCACCGTTAATGGTATAGGGCAGATAGCTGTTACGTCCGGTCCCGTTGTTGTTCTCGTACAGATTGAACAAGCTGGCTAGCTCGCGGTCACGGCTGAAAACATGAATGCGCAGGCGGTCGCCCGGCTTGAGTTTGAGCTGACGCACCTCCTGTACAGCAAGGCTTTCACCTGGCTGAAGGTCACGCATATAAGCGATTTTGGGTACAGCGCTGCAAGACACAGCGCCGAGCAGGACAACCGCTGCCAGGACATGTAGAAGAGTTCTGGTCATATTCAAAAAATCAAATCCATTCTCCCCCGTAGAAGATTTTGCGGCCGGTGACTGTGGCCCAAATAATCTTCATGTCGGTGAAGAATGAGTAATTGTGAAGATAGTATCTGTTTATCCTTACTTTATCGGGATAAATTACATTGTCGTTATAAGACAGCGGATCCGGCACAGAGGCCAGAAGCTCCTCCTCGCAGCGGTATTTCAGTGACGCCGGGCCGGTAATGCCGGGGCGCAGCTGAAGGATTTCCGCATCCTCGCCGGTCAACTTGTCGGCGTATCCTGGCACGTCGGGCCGGGGACCGACCAAACTCATACGCCCGGTGAGCACGTTCCACAGCTGCGGGAGTTCGTCCAGCTTGAAGCGGCGTATAAAACGCACAGCGGCAGGAACGGGACGCCCATTCCTGTCCTGTTCCGACACATACATGGTCCGGAACTTTACAATAGTGAACAAGCGGCCGTCCTTACCTACTCTCTTCTGGAAGAAAAAGGGGCCGCCATCAGGCATGCTGATAGCAATCGTCAAACCTACGACCAGCATCGCAGGCCATAAAATCAAAAGCCCCGTCAGCGCCACAATCCTGTCAAAAATATATTTCAGGAGCTTGTCGGCACTGCTCATTTCATTATCTGAAGATAGTCTGGCTCAACCTCAACGGAAGCCGCTACCAAATTCGGGATAGTAACAAACAATCGTTTGCGGCGCGTTCCTTGAACGCTTAAAAGTCTGCCATCGCACCCCTCCAGCGGCCCGCCTATAACGCGGACACTACTCCCTACCATCGACTCTGTAACCTCCGAAGGGCAGATGTACACAGGCGTACTGACGGCAGTAACAGCCTTGACAAAATTATCCATCTGCCTGTCAGGGACAATCATCGGCGTCTTATAGCCGAGACCTTTAGCGTAGCGGTACTGGAGGGTAGGAGTTTTAGCCACCTCAGGATCGAGTCTATCGCGAGTGGAATGCACAAAAAGCAAATCCTGGATATAGGGCCGGCTGACTCTGCGCGCAGCCCCCTTCACACTCACCAGAACTTCCTGCATCGGAGTGAAAACCTCGAATCCTGCATCGCCAAGCTGCCTCCAAGCCGGCAGCAATGCATTCCATCTTTTTAAATCTCTCATCACAAACCATCGCTCGGCATTCACCGATTGACAGTTTTCCCGTAAATCTAAGAGCATCCAAACAACAGCACAAACAACAATCTACCCGTCTCAAAACAGGAACTCAACAAAGGAAAAGCAAAGAAAATAAAAAGAAAAAATACCTTCTAATCCTGAAAGATAAATCCAAAGAACTGGAAATCAATCAGTTACCCCCCCCCACCTCGACAAAAATGCGCTTCCGGAACTTACCCGTGCAAGCGCTTTGGCATAGAGTTCAGTGAGACTCTGCAAAGATACTAAATATAATTTTAAAAGCATAAAAAAGTCCCGGAAAAGTTAATCCCCGGGACTTTTTTATCAATTATTCTGTAATATGGCTACTTACCAGATGTGTACCCGCTCCGGTGCCGGACGCCACATGACATCGCCTTCCTTGATGCCGAATGCCTCGAAGAAAGCGTCGAAGTTGCGCAACGTCACATTGACGCGGTTCTCGCCAAGAGAGTGCACGTCGAGCTTGGTCAGGCGCGCTTTCTCCTCATCGGTGATATTCTGCCCCCATACGCGGGCGTAGCCCAGGAAGAAGCGCTGGTCGGCAGACAGGCCGTCTATGGGCTCGGGCACATTGTCGCCCAGGGCGTTGTGGTATGCAGTCCATGCTACGCTCACTCCACCGTGGTCGGCAATATTCTCGCCGAGCGTGAGTTCGCCGTTGGCCATCACACCAGGCAGTATTTCCACCTTGTTAAACTGCTCTGCCAAGGCCTGTGTCTTGGCCTTGAAGGCATCGCGGTCTTCGGCGGTCCACCAGTCGTTCATGTTGCCATCCTTGTCGAAGAGACTGCCCTGGTCGTCGAAGCCGTGAGTCATCTCGTGACCAATAACTACGCCGATCGCGCCGTAGTTGACAGCATCGTCAGCATCGGGGTTGAAGAACGGAGGCTGAAGGATACCAGCGGGGAAGCAGACCTCGTTGGTGGTGGGATTGTAATATGCGTTGACGGTCTGAGGTGTCATGCCCCACTCGGTCGGGTCTGTGGGCTTGCCGAGCTTGGAGAGGTTGTCGGCCACATACCAGGCGTTGGCGGCACGAAGATTATCGTAATAGCTCAACTCAGGATCGACCTTGAGAGTGCTGTAGTCCTTCCATTTGTCGGGATAGCCTATCTTGATGCTGAAGGCTTCCAGCTTTTCGCGTGCGCGCGCCTTGGTGGCGTCGGACATCCAGTCAAGTGAGTCGATGTGCTGCCCCAGGGATATCTGCAGATTCTTAACCAGATCCAGCATCTTCTGCTTGGAGCTCTCAGGGAAATACTTGGCAACGTACATCTGGCCCACGGCCTCGCCAAGTATGCTGTTGGGCACGCTCATGGCCCTCTTCCAGCGTGGCTTCTGCTCAGTGACGCCGCTCATCTGCGTGCTGTAGAAGTCAAATGATGCAGCGTAGAAATCGTCGGAAAGTGCACCGGCGGCACCGCTCACGAGCTGACCGGCAAGGTAGTCTTTCAGCACTTCGAGGTCGGAGCTTTGGTAGAGTTTGCTGAAACCCTCAAAGAATGAGGGCTGCTCCACTATGACTTTGTCCTGGGCGGGGATGCCCATAGCCTCGCAGAAGGCCTTGAAGTCGAAGCCCGGGAATGCCTTGAAAATCTGCTCACTACTCATGGGGTTGTAGAGCTTGGTGTAGTCGCGGTTCTGGACGCTGGTCCATGAGAACTCAGCCAGCTTGTCCTCTATGCCGGCAGCATTGGCGGCACGCAGTTCAGGCTGGTCGAGCCCGGCGAGGGCGAAGAGTTTGCAGAGCATGGCTTCGTATCCCTTGCGCAGTTCTGCATTGGCAGGATCGACATAGTAGTCGCGGTCGCCCATGCCAAGGCCGCTCTGGCCAAGGTAGAAAATCTGAGTTTTGCTGTCCATGAGGTCGGCTTGGACTCCGCCGCCGAAGAATCCTCCTTCGCCAACGAGGTTGAGTTTACCCAGATGCGCCGCAAGGGCCTTCTTGTCGGCTACGGCATATAGCTCGTCGAGATATTTCTTGAGCGGTGCTGCTCCTTCGGCATTCAGCCTTACCGAATCCAGTCCCTGTTTGTACAGATCGACAATCTTCTGCTCGGTGGTGCCGGGCTTGGGGTTGAGCGAGGTCATGCCGGAGAACAAGTCGTTGAGATTCTTGACGTTCTGCTCGCGGAGCACGTCGAACGATCCGAAGCGGGCATATTCGGGCTTGAGCGGGTTCTTTTTCATCCATCCGCCGTTGGCATACATGTAGAAATCTTGGCCCGGGGCTACCGTCAGGTCCATGTCGGTAGGGTCGAGGGCGGGTACTTTGGCATCTTTGGGCTGGCAGGCAGCCAGCATCAATGCAGGAATCATAAACAAGAATAACTTTTTCATGTTATTTATATTAGAGTCGCAAAGATACTAATTATTCCTGTTTGTTATATCGACAGGCCCTCGTACAATCGCAGCTTGGGAGTAACGTCCCTTCAAGTAATAAGCTGCTACTACCTGAGTAGCCATTTCCAGATCGGGATGATCTCGATGTCCTTTCCGTTGTCTGCTTTGATGGAACGTTCTTCGTCAAAGGTCACTATGACCATCCGGTCCAAGGGATGGACCTTGTCCAGTTCTACCAGCGCCTTCACCTCCCTTTCAAAGGTATTGATGTCCTTTGAAGTGGAATAACAGGCCTGGACACCCAGCTTATCTTCAGGTATGAAGAAGTCCACCTCGACGTTGCGGTTCCAGAACCAGACCTGGTCTTCCTCATGTCTGGTATGCAGATCAATGGCACATAAGTTCTCCAGCAATGCTGTATCCGGATCGCTCAAGAAGATTCTCAGGAGGCCGTTATCCGCGAAATAGTGCTTCTTCACGGTCTCTTTCTCGGTAAACTTGGAGGCGTAGTTGTCGAGTGAGAATACAAGGAATGCCTCCTTGGCGAAATCCACGTAGTCCATGACTGAGGCGGGAGAGGTCCTGACACCGGTAGATTTGACCAGGTTGGAAATACGGTTATAGGCGACAGGGTGCTTGACGGTCTCGGCGAGGCGTTTGTAGGTCAGGCGGACAGCCATCTCGTTCTTGAGTTTGTGGCGCTGGATGATATCGCCCAGCAGGATTTTCTCGTAGAGTTGGTTGAGCCACTTGCGCTTGTTGTTGTAAAGAAGGAGCTCGGGGAATCCTCCCCATCCGAAATAATCATTGAAAGCCAATATGACCTCATTCTTCCGTGCGCCGTACTGCCAGTTGGAATCCAGCTCTATTCCTTTCGCTCCGAGATATTCCTTGAATGAGTAAGGGAACACGCACTCATCCAAATACCGGTTGCCCAGGACAGTCGCCATGTCCTTACTGAGCATCTTGGCATTGCTCCCGGTGATAATGACGATGTGTTTCCTGTTCGCCAAGCGCCGGGCGAAGTGTTCCCAGCCATCCACGTTCTGGATTTCATCCAGCAGGAGGATAGGCTTGTAGGGGAACATGGAAGCATAGGCCTGCAGGATGTCGTCCAATTCAGTAGCCGTAATCACGCCGTAGAGACGCTCGTCATCGAAATTGATGTAGAGCATTTCTTCTAGCTTGTGCCCTTCGCGTATCAGTTCCAGGGCCTTCTGGTAAAGCAGATATGACTTGCCGGCATGACGGATCCCGGTTATCACATAACGGCCATTTTGTTCGAAAACGAACGGGCGATTGTATAGTTCGGCCTCAACGGCGGCAATGTCTTCCTGCCCTTCGCGGATAATATTTCTCAGTATCACCTTATCCATTTCATATGATTTTTTCACTGCAAATGTAGCTTTTTATTTCTAATATAAAAATATTGGCAAATCTTTTTATTGACAGTATAAAAACGTATACAAGAATGACTTTTGACCCAGTCACACGACCCTCGCCCGTTTTACAAAGTGTTGGCTTATTTATCGCATCAGTAGTAAAGTTAAGTAATAAGCTGCTGCACTCGGGGGCCCGAAAGCATAGGTAAAGGGTCCCCGAGTGCAGCAGCCTATTAGTTAATATGTTTCTAAATCAAGAGATTGTCATTGATGGCTGCAAACACCGCCTCGGTATTATTTTTCACCCCAAGTTTGGCAAACAACTGACGCTTGTAAAACTTCACAGTATCCTCGCTTTTACCGATTTTAACCGCTATCTCTTTCATGATATAGCCCTGGGACGAAAGAATAAGAATATCCCTTTCAACATCGGACAGAACCACTCCCTCTTTGTAGAACCAGACGTGTTTTTTAAAAGAATAAATGAAATAATCGGGGTGACGGTAATGTCTCAAACTAGGATGTCCCGGATCTTTGCGCGAAGAAAGAGAGAACGTGCACATTGCAAGCCACACTTTCCCCTGAGGGCTCAGATACATAGAGGTAACGGTCTGATGTACGAGGCGGCGCTTTTCGCCGC
This sequence comes from Bacteroidales bacterium, assembly GCA_017634595.1. Lineage (GTDB taxonomy): Bacteria > Bacteroidota > Bacteroidia > Bacteroidales > UBA932 > Cryptobacteroides. The sequence continues at coordinate 84,647 of JAGBNC010000016.1, read as the reverse complement.
TGTCTATGGTCAGGTAGTAGGACAATGACCACTCAAGCCGCTCATCAACCGGAAGGCTGTACAGAAGCTCAAAAGCCCTGTCCATTACTTCCAGAAGCATCTGCTGCTCTTCTTCGGGGACAAAGTCAAAGAACAGACGATCATTGTCCATTGGATCCTTATCAGGTAATATGCCGAACATATACTGAAAATTCCCCGACATGTACAAAAGATTGCGCTTGTAGAGATCAATAACAATAACCGGCTGATAAAGGCTTCGGGCAAATGCTTCAGCTATCCTTATCAACGCCGGCTGGTTCACATACAGACGCTCGTCCAACGCATCAACAGTATTTCGAGGGGTAAAAAAATCTTTTAAAGAAATAGGCATAATAATAAGAACTTAATAAGCAAAGGTAAACTAATAAACTGAAACACAAAAGAAAATACAGAGAATAACACCCGCTGCAACACAAAAGATATCCAGAGGGGGTGGGCTAAAAGATAGTCACAAAGATACCCGGTGATGGCATTTCGTTTTGGTATGAGCGCAATAAATTTGCCGCATCAATAAACTGATAAAAAGATTATTTATCATTGAAAAGATTTTTTTTCATTATCGGAGCTTTGCTATCCTGTATGCTTGTGAGCGCTCAGGACAATGCGCTCAAAACGCGACTGACAAAGCTCGCGTTGTTATCATTTGATGCAGGAGTAGAATGCAAGTTGGCAAGTAAACTGACTGCCGACGTATCAGCAACCTACAACCCCTGGACATTCACCGACAATCGGAAATGGAAGGTACTTATGGCGGATACACAACTGAGGTATTGGCCTTGCCGTGAGTATTTTGGATGGTTTGTTGGCGGATATGTACACGGGGGTTGTTTCAATTTCGGCAATATCCCCTTTGGCGACCTGAAGTCCTTGCGAAGAGAGGGCTGGTTCGTAGGAGCGGGAGCCGATGCCGGATATCAGCTGGTCTTGACCAAGAAGCTGAATCTGGAGTTCGAGCTGGGCGCCGGCTATGCTTTTTACCGCTCTGTAGCCTTTGAATATCCCGTGTGCGGGTTACAGGTGTCGGAGAACCTGCCCGGCCACTATTGGGGTCTGACCAAGGCGAATGTAGCACTTGTATTTTTCTTCTGAAAACATTAGACAGCCTATGTGGAGAACAATCATCTTGTCGCTGATGCTATTATGCGCTGTTGACGCCGCAGACCAGACACAGGCCCGGAAAAAAATTGACATTCAGGATGCCAAAGTGGAAAAACAGGCAGATTCAGTATGTGTCTCAATGAGCATTGATATATCCTCTTTAAAAATAAAAGGAGCATCTTCACTCATACTTACCCCGATCTTTAAAAGCCCGCAAGACTCTCTTGAACTCCCCTCCGTGGAGATCATGGGGAAGAAACTTCATATCTATTATCTGCGGAACAAAATCAGCGGCACTACTGAGGTCTATCGCAGGGATGGCAATTCGGATCAGATAATCCCATACACTACCCGATTCCCATACGAACCTTGGATGGACAATGCCATGCTGTACATGTCTGACAGCAGGAGAAAATGCTGCGTTGAAATAATCGAAGGTGATTACATAATTATAAATACCAAATATCAAAAAGATGAAAAAGATTAAATTTTTGCTTATCGGCATGGGCATACTTGCCGTTGCCGCTTGCTCAAAAGATCAGGGCAAAACTGATGTGCCCGATTCTTCCAGGAGCTATCTCACAGTTCAGCTGGGTATTACTTCACCCGGCACCAAAACCGACAACTCCGGAACACTGCTGGACGGCACCGCTGCAGAAAGCGTAGTGTCAGAGGCCGTGGTGTATCTCGTGCAGGGCGATGTAGTCAAGGCAATCTTGAGTGTCGATGCTCTCAACAGGGTATCACACGAGGGCTACGACGACGGATATGAATCTGCCGTGCTCACTACCACCGTTCCTGCAGGCACTTACGATATGTATGCCTACGCAGGCTCCAGCACCGATCCATTCGGATACAGTGTAGGAGACAGCTGGCAGGGTAACACGACCCAGAGTTTTGAGCCTCAGGCACGCCAGGGAGTCATCAATGCCGGCAACACCGCTGCACAGGACAATTCTTTTATTATGTTCAGCCAGCACGATGCCAGCACTCAGGGAAGCCACATTCCTACAGTAACCCTCACGGCAGCCAATAACAGCATGTCCAACCCCGCCGTTGGCGAAACCATATATCTGGATCGCTTTACCGCCAAAATCACCGCCGGTGAAGATCCTTCCATTTCAGTGAGTTCCAATATCGCCAACGGCTCTTTTGCCGCTGCTTCAGCTGCCATCAACGGATTCTTCCCCATCTCCGCTGCCAAGACAATGTACATCGAGCAGCAGTGGGCCGACGATGCCATGACCCAGTTGACAACTCCGACTACCGAACGCTACGGCTTCGTGAACGGCAGTTTCAGCACCGCCGGACAGACCGCTTATTCAAACATCGAGGTTAGCGGCGGAGAGTATGTGTCCGTAGGCATTGGAGATGTTGCAGACCGCCTGATCGCCACCGGTTCTCCCAGTTATATTCTTGAGAATGCAGCCGAGGCTATCCCCGTCTGGGGCACCACCACCGGCGTTATTTTCAAGGTCACCCTTGACGCAACCGGCAGCGGAACCCCCGCAACATTCTTCGGATACAACAACAACTCATCTCACTTCGTCACGCTTGCAGCTCTCCAGGCAGCATATCCCAATGCTTTCGACGTGTTCGGGAACAAGCTTGCCGACGGCGTGACCGATGACGATCCAGCCAATCTTGCAGCGGCAGAATCTCTGCTCGCCTCCGATGTGGCAAGGTTCCGTGCCATAACCAAGGTTAACGTGTTTGAAGACGGTGTGATGTACTACACATACTTTATCAAGGACAACAACTACAACACTTACGGCGTATTCCGCAATACTTGGTATCAGCTCATGGTCACCGAGGTTACCAACTTCGGCGACGATATTCCTGGAGGATGGGTCCCGGACGACCCCACCATCAATCCCGATCCCACTACGCCCGTCGAGAGCGACAAGCTGTATCTCCGCGTGAAACTCCTTGTCAATAAGTGGGTTGCTAATGTAACTAACATTCATCTCGGAGAGTAATATGAAAAAATCGGCTTCCTTATTCAAGGCTTTGGCAGCAATTGAGTTATTGTTTGTTGTTAGTTCCTGCGTTTTCGATGACAGGTCGTGCTGCCACTTGTCCGTAAGGTTTTCCTATACTTACAATGTAAAGGAAGCCGATGCTTTTCCTTCCGAGGTAAAAGAAGTAGAATTGTATATTTTCGATTCCGACGGCCGCTTTGTGGAAAAGTATCACGAATCACCCGATAAAGGCTTCCCTGACGGCTACACCATGACTCTCCCCAGCCTGGCTGGTGGCGAATACACTTTCGTCGCCCTGGGAAGGAACCGGAAGGTTCTCTCCCAGGACGGGGAGTTCGAATTTGCCCCCCTCATGCCTGGAAAATCCGGAATCGAAGACTTAACCATGCAACTTAAAACTACAAACGATATATCAGAGAAGGATTTCGCATCAATCTATGACGGCGTTGCCAAGAAAACGATGAAGAGCGGCTCACAGTACATTGACATTTCGTTAAATAAGTTAACGAATCGGCTCCGGTTATTAATTCTGCCTTATGACGGGTCCGACATTCTGTCCGAAGACGACTTCGACTTTTCGATAACCAGCAGCGCCGTCAATTTTGATTATAAAGGAGATATGATACGGCCGGTACCGACCCTGTTCCTTCCTTACTACAGTTCGTCACACTCGTCCGATATCATGCCCGAAGGTCAGACCAGCAGTTTTGTGCTTGCTGATTTCCAACTCTCAAGGCTGATCGTAGAAGATAAGCCGACCCTTGTCGTTTCAAGCAAAGACGGTGGGAAAGAAATCGCCCGGGTCAATCTGGCGTGGCTGCTGTCCCTGCAAGGTATTGCGGAGCACCGCGCCGAATGGTCGTCACAAGAATACCTGGACCGTCAAGATGCTTACAACATAACTTTCTTCATCGACAAGGGGACTTTTGTCAAATCAAAAATACTCATTAACGGATGGGTACTTTCATTGGATGATGTCACGCTGGGTTAAAATAGTTGTCTGCGCCGCGCTGATCTGGATGCTGCCGTCGGGCTGCTCCCGGGACCGCTCCGTGCGTCCTGAGGAGTCCCAGGGCAGGTTTATCCGTATGACTTTTTCGGCAGGCAGCAGCCTTCCTGCTACCAAGGCGGACAATACCCACTCCGGGCTGAGCGAAGAATCCCAATTCAAGCAGATTCAAGTCTGGGTATTCAACTCCGACTCGGATGCACTCCCCGTTGCCTACAAAGAACTGAGCGGTGACGAATTGAGCCGCTTGGTTGACAGCTACGGAGAAGTTACACTTACCTTTGAAATAGATCCTGACAACCTTAGCTCAGGACGTCAGATAGACATATACGTTGCCGCCAATGCAGGGGCTTCCGGAGTGATACTGGCTCCGGACGCACACCCTTCAAACCTCGATACGGCGGTTCTCAGATACTTCAGCCCGAGCGATTCCGTGGCTACGGTACCGCAGGGCGGACTTCCCATTTCAAGAGTTGTCCGGCATATCGATGCCGGACAATATCTCTCGTCGGCTTATTCCACCGCTCCTCCTATCAGAATCCCTCTGGTCCGGTCAGTTTGTAAAATCAGCTTTTATTTCCTGTACCCCACCGGGCTCCAGAATGCATCGATACAGCAGGTGGTTCTGGACGGAGGCAGCATTTGCAATGAAGATTACTTTTTCCCGGCAGCCTCAGATTATTCAGATGACATGCCTGATCCCACCCAGGCTCATTACAGAGTATCAGGAGGTTACCATTCTTCGCCGATGCAAATTAACATTTCGGAATCGGCCATCAGCTATCATCCCGACCCCGCCAGTCTTACCCGCGGGCCGGATGAAGACATTGAAGACTACGTAGGCAGACTGGAGGCCGCTTCAGTCAAGCCTAGCGCTATAACTTATCTTAAAGAGGCCGGCAGGACTCTCTCCGGGACCATTTATTATAAAATGGGTGTCAGCGGCTCTAAGGTTCAACAATTGAATTTCAGTCTTGATACAGAGCTTTTTGTGAGAAATCACGAATGGATCATCTATGCTTTCTTCGCCAAGGACCGCTTGTACATTTTACCCGAAGTATCTCCGTGGACAGATGCCGGCCTCTTTTCTTTTGATTGGAGTTACTCCCTGACTCTTTCCAACCTTAATGGGAACGCACATATAATGAATGAAAATGCTGTGGATTACATTAAGTGCGCCTGGGGCATGGGAACGGACGGGCTTCCATACTCTCCCAAGCTCCAATTAAGCGGTAGATCATCCGTGCCCTCGAACGCGTCTATGCTTCTCGTCCTCGACAATCCCGATTTCGGCTTTATCAGAGACGATGGCGGAGTGCTTTCGACGTTTACCGACAGCATAAACATGCCGCTTGAAACGACAGATCAGTTTGTTATCTTCTACGTTGTTCCCAAGCATGCTTTTGACTTGTCCGGGCCCAATCCGTCCAACCCAGTCTGCCAACTGAAACTGCTGCTCAGCAGCCAGTCGCTTGCATCGATCCGACTTCCTTTTAACACAATAGGCCTCCCGGGCGATACAGACAGTATTCTGTATCATTATGTAACTCCGGACGCATTTTAGTATAGCAAATTGAAAAAGACAATACTCATATTCGCGATTCTGCTGCCGCTGCTCCCATCTTGCACGAAGTTTGGGACAGATATGCGCACACAAGTCTTGAATCTGCTGCCGGGAATAGAAAATGATTTTCAGACAAAGGCAACGATAGAAGATGTGCCGGCTCTGAATGAAAGAAACCTGGCGGGAGGCATTGATGTCTTCATATCAGGCCACGGTTCCTTTGTACGGTACAATGTCGGGAGCCCGGTTATAGACGAAGCTAACTTCCTCACCTCCAGGTGGAAGGAAGACGGATTGGTCCCCGGTCAGGAATATGAAGTGTACGCGGTGGCCAATCCCGGATCAGACCTTTCCGGGATTGACGGAATCGACGCGCTCAAAGCGCTTGAAACCGCCCGCGACAATGATATATATCGTCTGTACGACCCCGATGCGGGCACTTACGATCTTTCGAAAACAAACTCAAAGCTGTTCCTGATGGATGCCAGTACTATCTGGACTCCAACTTCAGATCCGGAACAATTGATTCCGCTCACATTCAAACGAGCCGCGGCCAAGATTGAAATATCGTTCGCTTTGTCAGAAGGCATGAGCGCTTATTCTTTGTTCGGAACGCCGCAATGGAAATTCGTCAACTACTCCACAAGCGCTTCCGTGCTGGATGACGACTCTCCGTCGGAGGTCAACCTGATGACTACACAGTACCTGATGAATGTCTCGGGCAGCAGCACCAACGGCGGAACAATTATAACCTATAGCTATCCTCATAGCTGGTCTGACATTGACGACGCTACGATGATTATCCTGAATGTTCCATTGGAAGATGCGGAGCATAACGTAATATTGAATAACTATTACGCTATACCGGTGGTGGATATTTCCGTGCCCGGCCCCTATTCGCTGGAAAGGAACTATCAGTACCGGGTAAACGCCACCCTGGAAACACTGGGCAGTTCGGGAGAAAACACGTCCGAAATCCCTCTGAATCTGCTGTTTGAAGTGATTCCTTGGGAGTACCAGTCAGAGCTCGACGACATAGATGTCATAGGACATGAGCTGGACTATCTTATGGCCGATCCCACAGAAGATGAGATAAGGGAAAAAGTGCTCTCAGATAATCTGGGGCCAAGGACCAGGACAATCAATTTCTGGGCGTCCGGACCTATATCAGTATCCACCCCTGAAGTATATTATTACGATAAATACAGCAACAGGATTGACGCTTCAGCCCTGTCTCCTGTCGATATCGAAGTATCAGGCCTCAAGAACGGAACCGTACAAGTAACCAGCACGGCCCTGAGCAATAATTCAGTAAAATACATACGTTTCCGCATCTACCTTACAGGCAATCCCGCTTTGTACAAAGACATCATCATCCGTCACTACCCTCTGGACTATATTCAGAATGTGGAAGGTTTATGGTCCAGCCTCATTACCAATAACTGGGTGAACTGGGATACTGATCAGGCGGCCCACCGGCCAGCCAAGACTTGCAACAACGGCCTGTTTACCGCCAAAGTGTTTTACAACAACGGCATCTATTCTATAATCGACAGCTATCGCAGCGGCTACTATTACGCAAGCCGCGGGACAAGGTACACCAATCTGAGCAACAATAGAATGTACGTGATACAAATCACAAGTACATCAGACAGTTACACCGTAGGACGTGTAAGGCTGGACGGGAACTATCAGTCAAACGACCATTTGGTTTCCCCGTCATTCTTAATCGCCTCACAGCTCGGCGCCACTCAGGCCCTCAACAACGGGCTTACAGCTGCTTCCCACTGCGGCACCTATAAAGAGGTTACTGCAGACGGGAGAGTTTTCGACTCTTGGCGCCTGCCGACAAGGGAGGAAATAGGTATAATAATGGGATACCAATACACTTCGGATACTATAGATGAAGTTTTGGCTGGAAACTACTATTGGACTCTGGAGGGCAAAGCTGTGTCCAAGACATACTTTTCCAATCCTTCCTACGATTCGACTTCGGGGCACGTGCGCTGTGTAAGAGACCTTTCCGAAGCTGAATTGCAACTAATTAATGTTTTGGAGTAACATGAGAATCCGACCTGTTATATTTGCCGCTTTTGCTGCATTGGCTGTGTTGTCGTCCTGCAGCAGGGAGACCGTGGGGGTGAGTGTTTCTGATGCGGGGTCTCCTTTGCACCTCGACGTATCGGCTCCTGGAACTATATCTACCAAAAGCTCGGTATCCGGGACCGAGGGTATATTCAGCATGCAACTTATCTGCTTTGATGTCAACGGCTTATACTCAGGCTTAGGATCCGTGTCCTTCGTGCCGGCATCCGGCGGCAGCGAGCTGTCCGGCACTCTTGCCGGTTATGTCCCCAGCACCACTGCATCTATTCATTTCATAGCAAACGCAGGGCTCATTCCGGATGACAGTTGGAAGACTTCTACGGAGAATGATCTTATCGGGAGCATGTGCTCCGATGTTAATTATACAAACATAGTGTACTGGGGCTACCACCGCGAATCCAGCCCCGAGAGCATGGCCCAATGGCTTGACGCCTCGCCCATGAATGTGATAGAGCTTCTGCGGGACAGGGCCAAGATTACAGTAGAGAATCCAGATTCCACGTGGAATCACAGTGCCGATCCGGCTGTCATCGAAACTATTGTAGATGTGCGTTTTGCCGTATGCAACGGAAGAAGCAGCGGCAAGATTGCTCCTTTCGACAAGAGCTCATTGACTTTCAGTTACGATGCTCCCCTGTCGCTGCCAGACGATGCATCACGATATACCGGCAGCTCTTCGGAGCTTGTGCCCATCACGGAGGAACAGTTTCTTTTTGAGGACGAAAATTCGCTTGAAAACTACGTCAAAGTTATTCTGGAGACTACCTATCAGCAGGAGATCTCGGGGGTTCAGACCACACTCGTAAAGTATCATCAGGTAATGCTGATGGACAGCGAGTTCTCGCTATATGAGATACGGCGTAACCACCGGTATAATATCATCCTTAGGAATCTGCCTTCTTCAATAGCGTACGACAGCTTTGAGGCGGCGCTGGCTGGAGGTCCGGCCAACAATCAAACGGTTGTAGTGCAGGACATTGTGCCTCAGATCAGTTCCGAAGGATACAGTATGGCTATTCTTGACGGGACTTCACATGTGTTTCAGAAAGATGCCGGCGGCGGCCCTGCTACAGCAGTGATCGGCTTTTCGTTCCTCAAAGACGGGCTGGCGGATCCTGACACCAGCATCTCAGACTTTGCGGCTATATGGCTGTCCAATAAATATGTATCCTACCCCAATTCGGTAATGACCATCACCGATTCGCTGGGCACGCCCGGATACTTCCAGCTGCATGTACCTCTTTATCAGCCTATTTCAAGTGATTTGAAAGAGGGAAGGATCCTGCTTACCAACCAGAAGTACGGTCTATCCAGATATATAAACATATTCTCCATAACGGCGTTCGACTTCAATGCGTCTCTTCAGGCATCTTCTTCTCCGGATAATTCTTACAATCTGACATTTACGATACCTGACAACTTCCCGGAAGCACTACTGCCTTTCAAAGTCAAGTTGCTTACAGAAGATCTGACACCTACAAGCGGACAGAATGCAGACAAAGCGCTCGGTGTAGAAGTACACGAGACATATCCCGCGTACGGAGTATCCAGCAATTACTACTACACCTACGAAGTATCCGCTGCCGGCACTTATTCAATATCCTTTGTCGCTGTAGATCCAGCAAACACCCATCCGTCCATCATAGTGGACGCAGACTACTTCGGAACTCTCGACTCCGAAGGTAACATGGTGCTGGATTATGTCTTATTAAATCTGTAGCGGGGTTTGGGCCCGAGAATGCCGGAGCCGGGCCGGATTGATGAGTTTTCCATGGTTTTCGGCCTGAGAATGCATTTTTCGGGCCGGGCCGGGAAAAAGAAAGAGCTCCAGGCGACTGCCTGAAGCTCTTTTGGTAGCGGGAGTGGGTCACGATCCCACGACCTCCGGATTATGAATCCGACGCTCTAACCAGCTGAGCTACCCCGCCATCATTTGGAAATGGACTGCAAAGATAGAGGAAAAAATTGAATTAGCAAGCATAAACTTTGATATTTAAGAAATAATTTCTACCTTTGCGTCCCCTAATTTTTAGAGGGATCGCAATGTTTTTATTAACCATTTAAAGATCAAGACAGTGGACACACAAAGCTACAAAACAGTTTCCCTGAACAAGGGCACTGTGAACAAAGAGTGGGTCGTCATTGACGCGACAGATCTCGCACTTGGTCGTCTGGCCTCCCGCGTGGCTCTTGTCCTTCGTGGCAAGACCAAACCCGGCTTCACTCCCAACGTGGATTGCGGTGACAACGTCATCGTCATCAACGCAGAGAAAGTCAGCCTGGGCGGCAAGAAGATGACCGACCGCGTTTACACGCGCTACACCGGATATCCCGGCGGACAGCGTTTCACAACGCCCAAGGAGATCCTCGCCAAGAGGCCGGCCGAACTCGTACGGAGAGCCGTAAGGGGTATGCTCCCCAAGAATCGTCTTGGTTCCAAGATACTTGGCAACCTGCACGTATATGCAGGTCCCGAGCATCCGCACCAGGCACAAACCCCCAAACAAATCAAGTTAAACGAAATTTAAACAGAGCAAATGGAACAGACACACGCCCTTGGAAGACGTAAAGCAGCTGTAGCTCGCGTTTATCTCACCGCCGGCAAAGGCAACATCACCATCAACGACCGTGCCCTGGAGAACTACTTCCCCGAGGATACCCTCCGTTACGTGGTGAACCAGCCTCTTGAGGTCACCGGTACCGCAGGTCAGTTTGACATTCAGGTCACTATCTGCGGAGGCGGCACCAAAGGCCAGGCCGAGGCTATCCGTCTCGGTATCGCCCGCGCACTCTGTGAGGTTGACAAGGAAGCATATCGTCCCGCTCTCAAGGCAGCCGGTTTCCTCACCCGCGATGCACGCGAGGTCGAGCGCAAGAAGCCCGGTCAGCCCGGAGCCCGCAGACGCTTCCAGTTCAGCAAACGTTAGTTATTTGATGATTTACGGCACAGAGGTGGTTTTAAACATCCTTACGGGATTGTTGCCACCCTGCGGAAAAGGCCGGAGACCGGAATTCCGCTACTCCGCCTTGAAGTAAAGAGGCCCGCAAACGGGCACAGTTTAAACAACAAAACAGAACAACAAAAATGTCACGTACCAATTTCCAAGAACTGCTTGATGCAGGCGTACACTTCGGACATCTTGCCCGCAAGTGGAACCCTAAGATGGCTCCGTACATCTTCGACCAGAAGAACGGAATCCACATCATCGACCTGCACAAGACCATCGTCAAGATAGACGAGGCTGCAGAAGAGATGAAGATGCTCGCCAAGAGCGGACGCAAGATTCTCTTCGTGGCCACCAAGAAGCAGGCCAAGGACATCGTCAGCGAGAAAGCTACCGCTGTCGGCATGCCTTCGGTCACCGAGCGCTGGGCGGGCGGTATGCTTACCAACTTCCCCACCATCCGCAAGGCCATCAAGAAGATGGGCACCATCGACAAGATGAAAGAAGACGGCACTTTCGACAAGCTCGCCAAGCGTGAGCGCCTCCAGGTTGACCGTCAGAGGGCTAAACTCGAGAAGAACCTCGGCTCCATCCGCGACATGAGCCGCCTCCCTTCAGCAATCTTCGTGATTGACATCCAGAAGGAAGCCAACGCTGTCAAGGAAGCCAACCGCCTCAACATTCCGGTTTTCGCAATGGTTGATACTTGTTGCGATCCCACCACTATCGATTACGTGATTCCGGCAAATGACGATGCGGCAAAGTCCATCGAGTGCATCATGAACATTCTCTGCGGTGCTATCGCCGAAGGTCTTGAGGAGCGCAAGCTCGAGAAAGACAAGGAAGCTGCCGCCGAGGAGACCTCCGACACCGAAGCCAAGGCTGCTACCCGCAAGCTCCGCTCCCGCAAGGGCGCCAAGGCAGAAGATGCCCCCGAAGCTGCTCCCGTCGAGGAGCCCAAGGCCGAATAATTCCATTAACTCTTAAAGAAATAAAGCTATGGCAATAACAGCAGCAGACGTAATGAAGTTACGCAAGATGACTTCCGCCGGTATGATGGACTGCAAGAAGGCCCTCGAAGAGGCTGAAGGCAACTTCGAAAAGGCTATCGGCATCATCCGCGAGAAGGGTAAGATGGTTGCAGCCAAGAGGGCCGACCGTGAGACATCGGAAGGTGCCGTCAAGGCTCGCATCGCAGGCGGTAAAGGTATCCTGGTATGCCTTGGCTGCGAGACCGACTTCGTGTCCCGCAACGCCGACTTCCAGAACCTCGCCGACGCCATCGCCGACGTGGCTATCGCAGCATGCCCTGCCGACCTCGAAGGTCTGAAGGCTTGCAAGATGCCTGACGGTTACACCGTAGAAGAGGCCGTAGAGGCTCAGACTGGCAAGACCGGTGAGAAGCACGTGCTCGTGGGTTACGCACTTGTGGAGGCTCCTTTCGTGGCCGAATACATCCACAAGATCAACGGAAAGCTTGGTGCACTGGTCGGCTTCAACAAACCCGTCAGCGAGGCTCTCGCCAAAGGTGTGGTGATGCAGGTCGCATCCATGAATCCTGTATCCATCGGCGCAGCTGACTGCCCTCAGAGCGTTCTCGACAACGAGAAGGCCGTCGCCATCCAGAAGACCAAGGACGAGATGGTCCAGAAGGCTATTGACGCCGCCCTCAAGAAGGCCGGTATCAATCCGGCCCACGTGGACAGCGAGGATCACATCGAGTCCAACACCGCCAAGGGATGGATCACTCCCGAGCAGGCTGCACAGGCACGCGAGATCATCAAGACCGTGGGTGAGGAGAAGGCTAACAGCCTCAACCCTGCCATGATCGAGAATATCGCCAACGGCCGTGTACAGAAATTCCTCAAGGAGCAGACTCTCGAGGAGCAGGAGTACCAGATGAGCGACGAGAAGGTGTCCGTCAAGGCAGCTATCGCAGCTGAGGACAAAGACGCCAAGGTTGTTGCCTTCAAGCGTTTCTCCCTGAACGACTAAAATCGCTCAGTTCATAAAAAAACAGTCCGAAGCAACACGTTTCGGACTGTTTTTTGTATATTTGAAAGCAAAGTTATTTTGTTATGAGAGAATTAGTCATATTATTATCCGCCCTGACTCTTACGGCATGCTCTGCAGCATTCCAGAGTCAGTCGGGCCAGAGCAACAGTACAGCTGTTGCCCAAAGTGCAAGTGAAACCAGCAGAAGTATCTCCTCATCAAAAGGTTATACTCCTACCCAAGACGACGTGACCAGGTTCAACAACGACATTGAAGCCTTCCTCAAGGCAAAAGCCCCGAATTACAACAAATTCGGAAAGGTCCTGATCATGATTGACGACAAAAAAGCAGAGTCGTTCAATGCTGTACCACTAAGCAAGGTAAAGAACATCTCCGTGCTTGACTCTTCCAACGCTGCCATCTTAGGCTCTACTGACTACGGAAGTGCAATCATAATCAAGACGAAATGAATCTGAGAAGATTGCTTCTGATTCCGGCCCTGGCTATTAGTCTGGGGGCCGGGGGTCAGACGATTCCGGTCAACACCAAGTTCGGAGCCGTATCTGACGAGGAGCTTCAAATGACGGTTTATCCTCCTGACACTTCCGCTGCCGTGGTTCTTCTGTACTGCAAGCAGGAAGTTGAGGCCGCATTTTCAAGCTCGCTGCAGTTCGGGCGCAAAGTGATTCATACAGAGAGGATTAAAATCCTCAAAGAGTCCGGAAAAGATTACCCTGACTTCAAGATTTTCTATTCCACAAGCTGTACCCCTTGGGAATCGGTAAGCAATATCAAACTTACAACATATAATCTGGTAGACGGCAAAAAGACGGCCGACAAGCTAAGCCGGAAGATGATATTTGATGAAAAAGTTTCCGACACCAGGCGTTCAGTATCTTTTTCCGCTCCTAATGTGCGCGTAGGTTCGGTTGTGGAGGTCACATTTACCTTTGAATCCCCTTACGTTGCAGACATCGGGACTATTTTCCTTCAGAAAGATGTGCCTGTAAACATATCCGAAGCTGAGTTCACCAGCGCAGAATACTTCCATTTCAGCCGCATACTCCAGGGATTCATACCCAGTACTACCAATACAGATATCCGTCAGGCTTCGTTGCTTCTCGGATCCGGACGTCTCGACTATGAGGTCAACGTGGACAAACACAGGGCAGTGGACGTCCCCGCCCTCACGTCAGCACCCTACTGCTATTGTCCCGATATGTACCGGCTCGGATTCACCTACGATCTGCAGAGCATAAGCATCCCGGAGGCCTTCCGCAAGGACTACTCATACGATTGGGCACAGGTTGACGAGATGCTGCGCGACGAAAGATGCGTCAAAGAATTCTACGCCAAGTCGCATTTCAGCGAAGATGCGGCACGTATCGCTTCTTCCGGACTGTCGGAAGCGGAACAAGTGGTTGCCATACGCAACGCTGTGGCTGAAAAAGTACGTTGGAACAAAAGACAAAACATCTTCCCCTCTTCTGCCAAAGCCATCAAAGAGCAAGAAGGCAGTTCTGCCGACATAAACGCACTGACCGGTGCCGCCCTCAACGAAATGGGCTTCAAGGCCGATCCGGTGTTCCTTATGACCAGGGACAGAGGGCTTCTGATGAGCCACCACGTGAGCATGGACGCTTACAACGTGGTGATCCTCAAGGTAACGGCGCCTTCTGGGACAGCATGGATCTTCGACGCATCCGACAAGTCTGGCTACCTCAATGTGCTCCCCACATATTACCTGGTAGAGAGGGCCCGAGTCATTCCCAAAGGTGAAAAAGGCTACTGGGCAGACCTCAGCAAACTGTGCCGCAACCAGCTCATCGACAATGCCATCATAGAGGTGACTGCAGATGGAAGCATCAAGGGAAGCAGGACAGAACGCGGCTTCAACAACTGGGCGGCAACCATGAAAAAGGCTTATTCTCATTATGACGATGCAGAGAAATTTGCCGAAAAGATTGAAAACGAAGACGGTGTTGAGATTGACGACATTGCCTTCCAAGGAGACAAGGATTGGACTCCTGACGCCACTCTTACATACAGTTTCAGCGGCCACGCAAATGCGGCCGGGGACATCATCTACCTGAAGCCTTTCCTCAGCAAGTATCATGACGAGTCGGACTTCCGGTCTGAGGAGCGCAAAATCCCTGTCGAATTTGCATACCCCGAGATTATCAACTACAGCGCCCTTGTCACTATCCCGGAAGGCTTCACGGTGGAGTCGATGCCCAGGCCGGTATCCATCAAATGCCCGAGCTCTTCCAGCCAGGTTATGGCCCAGTGCAACTACGACGGCGGCCGCACCGTCACCATGAACTTCCGCTTCACCAACAACGGACGTTTAGTAACTCCGGACCATTACAACGAGCTGAGGGACTTCTGGGCTGAACTATGCAACATTTACAATTTTACCGTAGTACTTAAAAACAATAATGCGCTTAATCCTTCTACTTCTGGCTCTGCTACCGGATGCGGTGATCCTGTCGCTCAAAGAGAACTTTACCTTGACCTCGCCTGTCAGCGGCAGTTACAAGGTCAGCGCCGAAGTGCTCGTCAATAACGAAAAGGGACTCCGCCACGCCACACCGATAATCTACACAGATTCATTCAAGACTATCGGCGGCTTCAGCGGAGAGATTGAAGATGGCGGGCGCAAAAGCAAATTCGGCAAGAAAGACCTCTTCACGCAGTCCATATCTTCAGGTCTGGCGGAAGACAGCTACATATCGGCATACCAGCCGTCGGGCCGCTACCCCTTTACTGTGCGATATGAGTACACGGTAAACTACAAAGGCGGGATCGAGACTTTCCCGGTTTTCGCCCCAATGGGGGCCGTAAATGTATTAATCAAATCTGCTTCGTACACACTTGATCTGCCGGCCGGGACCGAAATAGTAAGCTACTCCCACAACGTGCAGGAGCTGCCGCCTGTCCACACCAAAGACAGGGTGCAGCTGCAATGGAAAGTAGAAGATTTTCAGCCATTTAAGAATGAATTCCTGATGCCGCCAGGCACAGAATTAGTGCCCGTAGTGTATGTTGCGCCAAGACAATTCGAATACGCCCTCACCAGCGGCTCACAGTCTGACTGGAAAGAGTACGGCCTGTGGCTCAGCGGGCTGCAGCAAGGATCGGACGTCCTCCCGGAAAGCGCGATAGCTAAACTGCAGGAAATCACAAAAGACTGCTCCAGCGATTATGAAAAGCTCAAAGTGCTGTACAACCACCTGAGGGAGACCACCCGATACGTGGCCATCGAACTCGGGATAGGCAAGTTGAAGCCGATTGCCGCCAGCGAGGTGGAACGCAGCGGATACGGAGATTGCAAAGCCCTCTCCAACTACTTGTATGCCATGCTGAAAGCCGTCGGCGTGCCCTCCGTGTACTATATCATAAACACCAAGCGCGCCACGCTGTTTCCGGGGTTTACCTCTACCGGACAGATGAACCATGCCATGCTTGCTGTGCCACTTAGAGAAAGCGGCGACACTGTGTTCGTAGAATGCACCAATCCACGGATCCCCCTCGGCTACAGGCACGAAGATGTGGCCGGCCACCAGATAGTACTGATTCATCCCGAAGGAGGCGAGCTCACCAGAGTAGGAGCTTACGCCGACTCATTGAGCCGCAGCACCCAGCGCGCTGACGTGCTGCTGGCAGCAGACGGGAGCGCAGACTTTAATGTCAGACAAGAGTACTTCCTTGACCTTGCCGAGAGCTTCTTCGACTGGGACGACATGAAGCCGGAGAGCAGGCAAAGGTTTCTGACCGAAGGGTTTAAGATGCATCCGGAGTCGTTCCGCATCAACTGGAACAGAGACAACTTCGACAGCTTCACCCCCGGGCAGCCCTTCTGCCCGGCAGAGAGCATCGACTTCAGTTTCAATGCACCTATATACGGAAGGACTGAGAACGGACGTATGTTCGTCCCTGTCAACCCTGTAAGCAAGAAAATGCCCACCCAAAAAAGCGCAAGGGTCAACGACATCTGCATCCCTGCGGCCTATACGCATGCCGACACTACAGTGGTCCATATACCCGAAGGCTACGTAGTGGAGAGCATGCCCGACGCTGTGCTCCTGGACACGCCCTGGGCCTGTTATTCATCAGCTGCCTCAAGCTCAGGAGACCGCGTCACAATTGTCCAAAGCATTTCTTTCAAGAAATACCGCTCCGGGAAGGATACATACCCGGCATTCAAAGATTTCATACTCAAGGTCAACCAGAGCTACGACTCTACTCTGGTGCTGAAATCCGGCGGCAAATAACCCCTAAGCCCCTGAGTCCTTTCGGCTCGGGGCTTATTGTTACGGACAGAGTCCAATCGCCTCCTTCGGAGGGCACCAGACCGCTACGGTACCGGGCCTTCAGCGAATCGGCAGGATAATATACGGTCTCGGAGAAATAGCGCCCCGACGGCGAACGCCACACCACCTGGAGAGGGAAACTCCTCAAGGTGTCCGGCTGGAAAAGCGGACGGTCGATTGCGGAGAAGAAAGAAATATCGTATGCCGCAAGCGTATCGGCAAGTTCTACTGAAAAACTGTATTCCCCGCTCCCGTCCGAACGGATAAACTGCTCCTTGGACAGAGGCTGCGAGCATGATGCAGCCATGCCAAGGACACAGAGAAGCAGGAACAGTCGTTTCATTTCTTGTCCGGCTGCTGCTTGCCTCCACCGTTGCGCCGTCCCCCGTTACGCTTGCGCGAATGGTTGCGCTTGCGCTTGGGTGCATCGAAGCGGCTGATGCTGTCATCCCCTACGGCTGTAACGAATTCGGGAATCGCAGGCTCCGGCTCAGTGCGGAGCGATTCGGGACGCTCGCCGTGACGGTTCATATCAAGAATTTCCTTCACCTCGGCCGCATCGAGAGGATACAGATCGGCGTCGGAATTACGATCGTAGGAGAAATACATTATCTCCCTGAGGATGTCGGTCTTGCGAAGATACGCCAAGCCGTCTTCGAACTCCAGAGGCCCCTGCACCCTGGGAATACGTGACTGGGCATCAAGATATGTGGCAACCTCATAGTTAAGGCAGCACTTCAGTTTGCCGCACTGTCCGGCGAGTTTCTGCGGATTCAGCGAGAGGTCCTGGCAGCGGGCTGCCGAGGTGGAGATGCTCTGGAAAGAAGTAATATAGTTGGCACAGCACAATTCGCGTCCGCACACGCCCAACCCACCAATGAGGCCGGCCTCCTGACGGGCACCTATCTGCTTCATCTCTATGCGGATGCGGAACTCCTCGGCAAAAACTTTGATAAGCTGGCGGAAGTCAACACGCCCGTCGGCTATGTAATAGAAGATGGCCTTGGTGCCGTCGCCCTGGAACTCCACATCGCCTATCTTCATTTCGAGTCCGAGCTCTGCAGCAATCTTGCGGGCCTTTATCATGGTCTCGTGCTCACGCGCTATCGCTTCCTGCCATTTCTGGATGTCAAGAGGTTTGGCCTTGCGGTATATCTTCTTGAACTCCATGTTCTCGGGGTTGACACCTTTGCAGGCCATCTGGCGGGCCACAATAGGGCCGCACAGAGTGATGATGCCAAGGTCGTGTCCGTTAGCAGCCTCCACTATGACCATGTCCC
Organism: Bacteroidales bacterium; assembly: GCA_017634595.1. GTDB lineage: Bacteria > Bacteroidota > Bacteroidia > Bacteroidales > UBA932 > Cryptobacteroides. Next base: position 66,316 of record JAGBNC010000016.1, on the reverse strand, counting down.
CCTCGTTGAGCTTCTGCTGCGAATCGTTGACATAGAAGCCCTTGCGCGTATTCTTGAAACGCACTTCAAATATGTCGGGGCAGGTTCCGTCGTCCATGCCCTTGAGCCAGTCGCGGTCCGACAGCTTGCAGCAGCCAGCCCTGTAATTGCAATTTATATCATCGCTCTGCTCTGCTTTTACTACGGTACATCCGCGGAAGCAGTCGTAATGTATAGTCTCGTTGTCCATCAGCACAAACTTGATAGCTTATCCACCAAATCGGTGAATACAGTTTTAGTATTAACGTTACGGTCAACCAGCCTCCAGGCCTTGTCAAAGCAGGCGGAAGCGGCACGCGGGAAGGTCTTTTTGAACCGGGGCGCCCACTCCTCAGCCCTGCCCGAAGCCGTGACAGGGAGCTTCAGGCCCTGCTGAGCTACGAAAAGGTTGCGCATAGCGTCGCCCGCAAATTTACAAAAAGCTTTGGCACTTTCGCGCGAGGGAAGGGCGGAAATCGACTCGCCGACATTAAGCGCTGCGCACAGATCGTGAGAAGCCAGGGCGTCCATCAGGGCATCGAGCAGCTCGGGCGAATCAAAGTCGGGGGCCTTCAGCTCATCGCCCAGCTGGAAATGCTGGCAGCGGGACCAGATGGTCTGCAGCACCTTCTCAGGGGCATGGGTAATCATCACGAACACAGTCCTTTCGGAAGGTTCCTCGATTGACTTGAGTAGGCGGTTCGCAGTCTCCTGGTTCATCTTCTCGGGAAGATAGATCACCACGCTGCGCCATCCGCCCTCAAGCGCGCTCAGCGACAAGCTGGACAGTACTTCCTTGGCTTCAGCCACGGCAATCAGCGACGACTTGCCTTCAATGCCCAGGGCAGCATTGAGTTCCGCTTCTGTAAAAGCCGGATTGGCGGAGGCAAGGGAGCGGAACTGGGGCATGAGGGCGGAAGAAGTATTGGGAGAGGTGACAGGGAAGATAAAATGCACGTCGGGATGTATGAGCTTGGCTACCCTCTCCCCCGCTTCACCGTACAAGCGGGTCAGGAAACGGAGCGCAATGCCGAAGGCCGGGCCTCCGTCGGGCTCGGACAGCATAATTGCATGGGGGACCCGCCCCGAAGCGACCATACCGGCCAGTATTTCTTCCGTCGTCATTTTTTTCTTATTGCAATATATTCTGCAAGTGAGGCAAGTATCTCTTTCTCTTTGGATTCAGGGAAGGCGCGCAAAGCCTCAAGCGCTTCCGTCACAAAGTCATTGAGCCGCGAAGTTGCGTATTCGATGCCGCCGCAATCACGTACAAATGCCTGCAGCTCCGCCAAATACTCGGAATGGCCGCCTATATCGCGAAGCTTGGACCTCATGGCATCCGCTTCGGGGCTGTCTTTCAGCGCCCCGAGGAGAGGAAGCGTAATTTTGCGCTCCTTCAGGTCAAGGCCCACAGGCTTGCCAATTTCGGATCCATCGGTGTAGTCGAAAATATCATCGCGTATCTGGAATGCCTGCCCTACGGCACGCCCGTAATCGGCGGCAGCCCGGCACAGCTCAGAGGGAGCATCGACAGACAGCGCCCCGGCGAAGCAAGCCGCCTCGAACAGCGATGCTGTCTTGCAGTAGATGATGCGCAGATAGTCTTGTTCCGTGGTATCGGCGGTCTCTGCCTTTTCGAGCTGCAGCATTTCCCCTTCGGCGAGCTTGGATAGCACTCTGGAAAACAGCGTCACGGCTTCGTCTTTGTGCTTTATCTCCAGCACCAGGTCCATAGCCTTGGACAGCCAGTAGTCGCCCACCAGCACTGCCGCCGACGGCCCCATCAGGGCCGCGATGGTGGCCTGTCCGCGCCGCATGGAGCTGCCGTCGGCCACATCGTCGTGCAGGAGCGTGGCATTGTGGAGCATCTCGACCGAAGCGGCCAGATGCAGGCTGTCCTTGCTGATGCCTCCAAGTGCCTTGGAGACAAACAGAAGCAGCATGGGACGGAGCTGCTTGCCGGCATTGGAAAGCAACGACTCGTTGACCTCGTCAAGCAGCTGTATGCCCGAATGCAAGGTGCTTCGGACCAGGCGCTCGAAGTCATCCCAGCCGCTTCCAAGAACCGCTATTGCATCCTCCCGTTTCACAACAGTTCCTCAAACTCTTCTACGCTAGAACAAAAATGCACGAGGTCCAGGTGCTCCCTATCAAGCATGTTGGTAGCCACAAAATGCTCAAGCAGCTGCTTCAGAGGATCATAGAAGCCGCCGATGTTAAGCACGGCAAGGCGCGAATCAATGCGGCCCAGCTTGACAAGCACGAAGGTCTCGAAAAACTCATCCATGGTCCCGATTCCGCCGGGGAGGGCGACTACAATATCTGCGCCTTCACGTAGAAGCTCCTTCCTCTCCGACATGGTATCGGTCCACACAAGGTCGGTGAGTGCGGGATGTTCCAGCCCCTTCATGAAACGAGGCAGGATGCCCCTCACTACAGCACCACAGGCTGCCGCCTCATCGCACACTACCCCCATAGTCCCCTTGACGGTACCGCCGGAGACTATGTCATAACCCCTGCCGCACGCAGCCCTGACTGACTTGCGGGCAGCGTCGTTATATTCCGGAGCTATGTCTTTAACTGATGAGCAGAAGAAAACCGCCCTCATAGATAGAGGTTCACCTTGGCTTCAAGTTCCTGTTTGGGCAGCACTCCCACAGTACGGTCCACGACCGCTCCGTCCTTGACAAAGATAAGGGTAGGAATATTACGGATGCCGAACTGGGCAGCAATGTCTTCGCAATCATCGACATTACACTTGGCCACAGTCGCGCGTCCTTCATATTCGGCGGCAATCTCGTCAACGATGGGGCTGAGCATACGGCAAGGGCCGCACCAGGTGGCCCAGAAATCTATTATGAGAAGTCCCGGAGTGTCCAGGAACTCCTGAAAATTGGTTGATGTAATTACTTTTTCCATAATTCACAAATATAATAATAATTTGTTTATTTCATAACTCACGCGTTTTCTCTTGCTTTCCAAAATATTTTTGTTAACTTGCGGGAAATTAGCATCTTAGAATGAAAAGGCGGTCTTGGGTCATAATCTTTACATCATTACTAGCAGTAATTATTCTTGCGTTCCTGTTGTGGGTACACAAGAATCTTTCGCCTTTTTACAAGGGCCCGGACACCATAGTCGTTCCCGAATTCCCCTATTCAGAAATGCTCCCCGGCGACCTGGCATTCCGCACCGGCACGGGGTTGTACAGCAAGATGCTCAATGCCGCCAGTACTGACACCGTGTATTACAGTCACATCGGGCTTGTGGCGCAGTTGGACAGCCAATGGGTGATTATTCATGCCGTCCCGCAGGAACTCGACGGGCCATCGGATTTCGAGAGAGTGAAGATGGAATCAGTCAAGCAGTTCTTCGATCCTTCCTATGCACTCCACGGAGAGCTGGTACACACTGGCCTTGTGGCCGGTCGTGACATGATTGATGCAGCCGTAGGCTTCGTACGCGACAGCATACGCTTCGACGGTGCTTTCAATCTCACCGACAGTTCAAAGCTATACTGCACAGAACTGCTTTGGCTGCTGTACAGGCGAGAAGGGATAGATCTGAGCGAAGGCAGGCGCAGCCACCGGGGTTTTCCTTCGCTGGGCGAAGAGGGGTGCATATCCCCCACAGACCTTTATCGTTATTCAGGAAACAAATCTTACTTTAAATACTAACCCTTAAAAATTAACGTTATGAAAAAATTAGCAATTATTGTCAGTGTTCTCGCTGTCGGGATCGCTGCCGTGCTTGCCAATTCCTGTACAAAGGATCCCAAGCACATGAGCCCCGTTGAAGTTGTAGAGGCCGCGTACAATGCGTATGTAGCACATGACTTCAAGACTTTCTTCAGCTACTACAACATGGATGAAGAACAAAAGGCCGCATGGACTGAAACTCTGGAGACCAAGTCACAGAGTGAAGACTTCAACGGCATCACCGATTTCAGCATCAAAGGTTCATCCATTGACGGAGATACTGCAACCGTTCAGATCTGGTCAAAGTTCAAAGACGGGTCCATAAAAGAATCAAGCGAGCCTCTGGTAAAGACTCCGGATGGCTGGAAACTCAAAATGATAGACAAATAGTCTAAGATCAGTACTCTTCGATGCTCCACACGAAAGCGCGGAGTCCGAGATCTGGTGCAGCCTCGTCTTTTGCTTTAAGGGTAGCAATGATAGGTCGCACCTTTTCGTCTTTGACGATGGTCAGGATGGCATGGTTTTGCTCAGGCCAGGCATGGTTTCCCAGATGAGGAATGCCATTGAATCCACCTTTGCCCTGCACATCGGTCCAGCGGGTATATCCCCGCTGGCGATGTTCTTCGAGCACGGCCACAATCTCGTCGCTGTAAGCCTGATTGTAACTTATGAATATAGCTTTCATTGCTGTTGTTTTGCAAGTTTGTTCTTCTTTCGTTTCTCGCGTCTTATGCTTATTGAGCAGTAAAGGGTAGGAATCAGCACCAGAGTCACCAACGTGGAAATGGTAAGTCCCCAGCACACGGTCACGCCGAGCGAACGCCACAACTCAGAGCCCTCGCCGGTACCGATAGCCATAGGAAGCATACCGAGCACGGTGGTGAGGGTGGTCATAAGTATAGGACGCAGACGGCTGCGAGCCGCAGTGGTGGACGCATCACGTACGTTGAGTCCCCTCTCCCTCAGCAGTATCGTATAGTCTATGAGCACAATGCCGTTCTTCACCACAATACCCAGCAAGATGATGATACCCACAAGCGACATCATGCCAAGGTTGGTGCCGGTAACGGCAAATCCTATGAGCACGCCGACTATTGCGAACGGCACGCTGAACATGATAACGAACGGGCTCATGAACGACTCGAACTGCGACGCCATGACCATATATACAAGTATGATTATCAAGGCGATGAGCAGGAAGAGGTCTGCAAACATATCCTGCTGGTCTTCGTAGTCGCCGGCAATCACGATATTGAGTTCGGAAGGCACATCGGTAGAATCAATAGCCTTCTGTGCAGCAGCCACGGCATCGGAAAGCGCCACGCCGCGTCCGACTATACCGTTGATGGTGATCAGACGCTCGCGGTCCTTACGCTCGATGGTAGGAGGCACCAGGGTCTCTACGATGGTGCCGAGCTCCTTCATGCGCACGGGATAGCCCTGCGGCCCCATCACGGTGATATTTTCCATATCTTCAATGGATGTACGGAACTCGGGAGCGTAACGCACTCGGATACTGTATTCCTCACCGTCCTCGCGGTAGTAAGACGCCACCGTTCCGCTCATGGCAGCGCTGAATGCAGCACCGGCGGTGGTGGAATTGAGGCCGTTGAGCGCCAGTTTGGTACGGTCGAAATCCATCTGGTACTCAGGGGTGTACTCGTCGCGGCTGAGAGTTACCTGCGCATAGGCAGGATCGGCAAGCATCTTGGCCTGAAGCTGATGGGCGATTCTGTCGGTAGTCTCGAAACTATAGCCGTACACCTCAACCTTGACGGTAGAAGCGCCGCCCATACCGCCGCCGCCTTCGGATACGGTAGCACGGTGGATATCGGGATGGCGCCTGAGGATGCCGCGTATCACGTCGGCAATCTCGGCGCTGGAGCGCTTACGCGTACTGCTAGTGCCGATACGCACATTCATGGATATGACGTGCGTACCGTTGTTCTGCATATTGGCGAAGGTATTGTCAGTATCGGCCTGGCCAAATGTGAAGTTAATGCGCTGTGCTTCCGGCACTTCCGCCTTTACCTCGTTCCACAGGCCGAATGCGAAGTCGCGGGTCACGTCTTGCGCAGTACCCATGGGCAGCTCGATATTGCAGGAGATACGGTCGGTATCGCTGTGAGGGAAGAACTCAGTCTTGAGCCCTGGAGCGAAAATGAGCACGGTAGCCACGAACACTGCGGCAAAGCCCAATATGACGATAGTCCTATGGCCTGTGGCCCAATGAATTACATGGGCATAGCCCCTCGAGATCCATTCAATGAAATGGTTGATAGGGCGGAATATGGCGTTGTACACCTTGCCGTGCTTCTCGTTGGGCTTGAGCCAGCGGGAGCAAAGCATGGGCACGAGCGTCAGGGCCGCCGTAGTGGACACAATCATGATTATGCTCACTATCCAGCCCAGCTGACGGAACATGATACCGGCCATGCCGTTGATCATAGTCAGCGGGAGGAACACGCAGAGCATTGTGAGAGTGGACGCTATGACGGATATACCCACTTCGGACGTACCGTGCACAGCCGCCTCCTTGGGCCGTTCGCCTCGCGCCAGGTGCGTGGATACGTTTTCCAGCACCACTATAGCGTCGTCCACCACCATGCCGATGGCAATTGCAAGGGCCGACATGGAGATGATATTCAGCGTGTTGCCCGTTGCAAACAGATACACCAGCGACGCCAGCAGCGCTATAGGTATCGAGAGCACAATGATGAAAGTGGACTTGAAGTTGCCAAGGAAGATGAACACTATCAGCATGACCACCAGGAACGTAATGATGATGGTGTCGCGCAGCGTCTTGATAGTGTTGATGATTTCGGTAGAGCCGTCCACTAGGATGGTCACATCCACGTCGGCGGGCAGCGTAGGACGTATCTTCTCCAGCTGCTTCTTGACGCCGCGTATGACGTTGACCGTGTTGGCTCCCGACTGCTTCTGGATGACGATTCGGGCAGAGCGCTGCCCGTCGGTGTACGACTCCTGCTCGCGCTCCTCGCTTCCGTCGCGCACAGTGGCCACGTCGCGCAGATACACCGTGCGGCCGCCTGCGGAGCCCACCACTATATCGAGCAGTTCGGAAGGATTGCTGAACTCCTTCTGCACGCGCAGGGTATAGGTATTGGAACCTATGTCGATATTACCCGAAGGGAGGTTCTTGTTCTCGTAGGAGATGATGCCAGCAATAGCGCTGATACTCAGGTTGTAAGCCTGGAGCTTGGCGGGATCGCAATACACCTGTATCTCGCGCGTAGGAGCTCCGGCCACGCTGACCGTACCCACGCCGGGCACGCGCGCCAGAGGCGTAGCCAGACGGTCGTCAAGTATCTTGTCAAGACCGGGGAGGCTCTCGTCGGCGGTAGCGGTGAGAAGCATGATAGGCATGTCGTCAGCGCTGAACTTGAAGATGACAGGCATGGACGCGCCGTCGGGCAGCACCGAGTTGACCATGTCCAGCTTGTCGCGGACATTGTTCGTAGCCTCTTCTATATCGGTACCGTATTCAAAAGTCAGGGTAAGCAGGGAGATGTTCTCCTTGGAGCGGGAATTCAGCTCCTTGAGGTTCTCCACGCCGTTTAGTGCATTCTCCAGCACCTTGGTCAAGTTGGTCTCGATATCAGCGGCATTGGCGCCGGGGTAGGACGACATGACCATGATGGTGTTGGAGTCGAATTCCGGGAACTGAGCAATACTTGTCTTGCTCAGCGAAAAGAATCCGAATATCATGAACGCGATGAAGATCAGAGCGGTCGTCACCGGGTTGTTAACAGCAGTGCGGTAGATGCTCATCTTTTAACCGATTTGTACGGCCTGGCCGGCCTTCAGTGCGGAATTACCCTTGACTACCACACGCTCGCCCTCTTCCAGTCCGGAAAGGATTTCATATTTTCCGTCAAAGTGACGTCCGAGCGTCACCACTCTCACCTCCGCCTTGCCTTCATCATTAACCACGAACACCGAGCGGGTGCCGGCACCTTGCATCTTGAGTACGGCTGTGTCGGGCAGGGTAATGTTAAATGTGCTGCCGAAGTTGACTGTCACCCTTGCATACATTCCAGGGCGGAGTTCGCGGCGACTGTTGGGCACCAGCACCTCCACATTGAAAGTATGGGTGGCGGCATCCATGGTAGGATACAGACGGTTGACTGTGCCGCTGAAACTCTTGCCGGGCAGGGCATCCACGGTGAGACTCACGCTGTCGCCCTTCTTGACACGGGTATAATCGGTCTCGGATATGCCGACAAGTATCTTGACGGGGGTTATCTGCTGCACGGTGTAGATGGGCATGCCCATGGAGAACATGTCGCCGCGGTCATAATTGCGGGCGGTAATCACGCCGCTCACCGGGCTACGCAGTATTGTATTCTCTTCCAGGTTCTTGCAAGTGCTGCTGCTCACCTTGTAAGCGAGCTCCAGCTGGTCGAAATCGGCCTGGGCTATGCCTCCCTGTGCAAGCAGGGCGCGCACGCGTTCGAGTTCTGTACGGTCGTTGGCGAGCTTGAGCTCGGCCTGGTCCAACTGTACGCGGTCCATCTCGGCAAGGATCTGGCCCTTGGCCACGAAGTCACCCACCTCAACATTGAGTTTCTGGATGCGCCCGGCGCCCTGGGGCGCTATATTGTTGACTACCTTAGCCTGCACGGTTGACGAATACACGGAGGTCTGAGGGACAGTCTCGCGCGCTGCGGACACTACTGATACCAAGGCAGCCTGTTCCTGCACGGGGGCCTGCTGCTGCCCGGAGGTATTGCCGTTGCCGGAGTTGGAACCGCAGCCGGCCATCAGCAGGGCGGCTGCGATGAAATAGATATGTTTATTCATTGTGTGATGTTTTATCAAGGAAATCGGCACCGATTGTGCCTTCGAGGTCAGATTTAGCCGTAAGGTAATTGTACACTGCCTGGCACACGCCAAGCTGCGACTGGGTAAGGGCGAGCTGGGCGTCGTTAAGGTCGGTGAGCGTGCTGCGGCCTACGTCGTAAGACTGGCGGGCTATTCCGTAAGCCTTGCCCGCCGTCTCCACGGCGCTAAGCGCGGAAGCGTGGCTCTTGACGGCTGTCTCCATGGTGCCAAGATATTGACGTATGGCTATCTGGAGCTGACGCTCGGTATTGGTCCGCTGTATTTCAAGCTCCTGCTGCTGCACTTTGGCTGCCTTCACAGCATGGTAACGTTTGCCCCCGGAGAAAATGGGGATATTGAGACTTAGCCCTACGTAAGAATAGGGGCTCCACTTGTACTGGTTGAACTTATAGTCATTGGCCATGGCGTTGAGACTGTAGGAGAAAGCCACGGCGAGGCTAGGCAGGTATGCGTACTGCTGCATGCGTACCGTAGAGGCCAGCTGATCAGCCTGAATGGCAAGCTGGCGCAGGGTTGAGTTGCCGCTAAGGTCGTCACTGGGCAGGGGCTCGGTGAGCATGGCGTCGGCATAATCGGTAAGGGCCCCGGCCACATCGATGTCGGTATCAAGCGCCACTCCCATGACGGCCTTGAGCTGCCAGAGGCTTATATCCACCGAATTCTCGGCATCGTACACATTGGGCACTGCATTGGCAACCGCCGTCTTGGCCCTGGTCAGATCCAGCTCCGAAGCACGCTGGGCGTTGTACTTCTTCTGCGTCAGCTCAAGATTCTCCACGGCATTGTCATACACCGACTTGTACACCGCGGCCGCCTCCTTGGCAAGGAGTACCGTAAAGTAAGCCTTCTTGACCTGATTGACGGTCTCGAGACGGGAGTTGCGGGCCTTTTCCACAGCGAGCTCCACATCCTGGTCGGAAATATGGAGGCTCTTCCAGAGCTGTGCGTTGACAAGCGGCATGCTGGCCTGGACTCCTGCGGACCAAGTGTTCCAACGTCCCACCTCAAATCCGTCGGCAGAACGGCCTGTGGCTGCAGGCTTCGGAGTATCAGACCCGGTACCGGCCTCTGATGAGCCGCCGCCACCCATCATGGACGACATGTCGAAGTCCATGTACATGACTTGTTTCTTGATGGTACGCTGGTAATTGGCGGAGCCGTCAATCTGTGGAAACAAAGCGGCATAGGAGCCTTTGCGGGCATATCCGGTGCGCTCAATCTCAAGGTCGGCAACTCGGACCGACGCATTCTCGCTCAATGCAATCCGCAGTGCATCATCCAGAGTGATGATCTGCTGCGCGGAGCTAATTTGTGAGGCCATCAGAATCAGGCCTGCAACAGAAATCAAAATCTTCTTCATACTACTCTAACGAGCGCGATTCTGCTGCAAAAATTATACCGCGGCGAGGCTTGTCTAAGTAAAAACAGAGGTATTACCCAACAGGGGGCGTCCTATGATCTATCTCCATTGGTTTTTTAAGAATATGCCACAAACTATTGTTCAACTCCTTGGATTTACGCTGATGCAAATAGATAATGTGGAATTAGAAATCGACAGGATCCTCTACGATGATATCCTCAATACCCTCTTGATCCCATAAGGAGCTGGAGAGCAGGCTTTCTGGGAGCCTGCTCTCCAGTTCCGTCATTTCGGGATATCTGTACCGTATTTTGATCATTTCAGAAGTTCGTTTGCCCAGAGGTGGTCGGGTTTGAGTTCCAGGACTGTTTTGAGGAGCCTGCGTGCCTTTGCTTTATGGCCGAGACCGAGTTCACCAAGCGCCTGAGTAAAGTAGGCTGCGGAGTTTTTTCCCTCCACGGTAGCTCCGGTTGTGCCCTCTGCACCGTAGAAGTTGATATACTCCGTTATCACAGAAGACTTTCCGTCTTCGACCATCTTCTTGAAGATGCTGCGGGCCTCAGCCTTCTTGCCGAGCCTGGCAAGCGCAAGTCCAGTCCAGTAGCGGAAGTCTTTGCTGCCCTTGAGGTTGAAGTCCTGTTCGGCTGCAAGCTGGTAGTACTCGCGAGCTTTGGCCTGATCGCCCAGCTTTTCGTATGCCGATCCGAGCTCATAGTTGATCTGGGCGTCGTGCGTTGCTCGCTCGTTCACCAGAAATACCTGGTGGTTTTCGGGATACTCGAAAGACTTGTTGTACAGGGCAATGGCACCTTGCACATCACCTTCCGCCATCTTTTTCTTGCCGGCAAGGATGCAAGCGTCCACAAAGTTGTCGTGGAAGTTTGCAACGCCCTCGCGGGTTGGGAAATAGCACTTGTCGAGAAGATTAAGCACATAATCATAGTCTCCCTCGTAGGTGCCGAGGATGACTTCCTGCGCGAGAGGGTAATATCGCTTGACTCCTGTGTCGTGGTGCGATTTGAGCAACTGGTAGCGCTCGCTTACGGGAGCCTGAAGGGCTTCCATGGCCTGGTCGCATTCTTCGAGATACAGAGGAGCCGGATTGATTTCAATGGCCTTCTTGTAGCACCTTGCGGCCTCAGCATAGTCCTTGGTATGCAGCCAGTTGGCCCATCCGAGATTGCGCCATGCCAGATCGTCCTGAGGATTCATCTCCACGCACTTCTGCCATTCGGCTATTGCATTGTCGGGCTGGATGTTGTAGAGCAGGTTGCCAAGATAGTAATACGGCTTTTCGCTGTCGGGGCAAGCCTTCTTGGCCTGCTCGAGCACGTCTATGGTTTCCAGACGGAAAGGCGCGCAGTAACCCACAGGGAGGTCGAGCGCCTCACGGTAAAGGGCGTCATTTCCGGTGAGATATGCGATATACATCTTTACGGTAGGGTAAGCGACCCTCTCGTCGATATCCTTTAAAAGGGTCAGCGCCTTGTCCTTGAAGCCGTTGTGCCAGTACAGGAGAGCCAGTTCCAGATAGCTTTCCGGCTGCTCCCGCATGAACTTGTGGAAATCAACAACCGAAGCTGTTTCGCACAACGCCATCGCGTTGACGGGATCAGCCTCAAGGACAGTTTTGAAGCAAGCGTCGGCCTCTGCGGACCGTCCTAGCTTTTGCAGCACCAACCCTTTGAAATCAAGAGCCTGGTAGTTCCGTCCGTTGTAGGCAATTGCCTCTTCCAGACGGTCGAGCGCCATCTCCCAATCACCCTTCTGTGCATACATCTGAGCCAGCTGGGTATTCGCTCCGGAGTTGTAGGTATAATTCCAGGTGGCACGGTACAGCGTATCCATGGCTGCATCGTACTTGCCCTGAGCCTTCAGGACGATGCCGAGGTTATACATGGCCTCGGCATCCTTGGGCCTGGTGTAATCCTTGGTCTGGCGGCGGATTGCGGAGCGCAGATATGATGCCGCCTTGTCGTATTCTCCCCTCTTGCGGTACCAAACTCCCATCTGGGTATTGGCACGGGTATCACCGGGATCGCGGCGCAACACCTCAAGGAAATAATCGGTAGGATCGATGAAAGGATTGTGGAACTGGAGGTTACGCAGACCGACCAGGTAGCACTCCTCGGTATTCTGAATGTCCTGAGGCTTCTTGGGACGCTCGACGATAGGAGGCAGAGGAGAAGTGGGGTCCTTTACCACCGGAGTATAGCTGAGCATCTGCTTGCCGTTGCCGTCGCAAAGCACCATGGTCAGTTCGTGCTCCTGTACGCCGGCATCCACGGGAACGGTCTTCACGTAAGGCTTACCCGGGTCGATTGAAGCGATCACATCTTCGAAGACTGGTTTGCCTGCACGCATCAGGGATACGCCAAGTCCCTTCATCTTCTCTGTCGCATTCACACCCAGAAGCACCTGCCCGTCTTGCAGCAGGTCCATGTTGATGGCTGCGTGACGGTCGCCTGCCTTGACACCTTCAATGTCCCTCAGGGCGTACCAGTACTGGCTGAAGGTCTTGGTCTCGTAGGGGAAGCTCCAGTTGTAATCGGGCTGGTTGTCGGAATAGGCTCCGACCATCAGTTCGATGTAGTGGCCGCTGTCGTCGGTCAGAATCTTGGTGTCCCACTCGCTGTTGGGACCCCAGAGCCAGAACTTTCCGCCCTTGATTATGTTATGGTTGCCGGTGAGCATCGTACCTGCGTGGCGTCCGTGGTCATAACCGCCGACGAAGTCGGCCTTCTGGTCATAAATGAACATGGAGTTGCTCATGTAATGATTCTTCCACCAGCTTGCATCGACACCGTCCTTGTAGAAGTCCATTCCGTTGAAGGCCTCGTGTGTTACCGGCCAGTGTGCGAACCAGTTCTTGCAGTGGAAGGTCACGAATTCGGTACTCTGCGGCAAGCATATCTCGTAGTTCTCGTCCACGAGGGTGGAGACGTTGGACCAGTAGAGGATTGAGTTGTTGTCGGGAGTGCCGTTCATGAGGCGTCCGCTGATTTCCATATAGCTCTTTCCGGGATGCAGCGTAATACCGATGGCCCACTGCATGCGGTGGCGGTATTCGGTCTCGCCCAGCCATATGGTCTTGGAACCGTCGGGGCTCGTGGTTATCTGCCAGTCGCAGGGGATATGGCTGGTCTGGCGGTGGTGGTGGAACACGTTCCATTCCACGCCTCCGCTTATCCAGGCACCTGTCATGCCCACGTTGGCGGGCTTGACCACATGGTTGTGATAGAAAATATCGTATCCGTTTGTCTTGTCGATGGCATACATCAAACGTCCGCCAATCTCGGGTATCACGCAGAGCTCCACATACTCGTTCTCCATGTAAAGGCAGTCATAGGTGACGTCCTGGCGGTTGCGGGTCATGTTGTCGTTGAGCGGATACGGATAAACGCTTCTTTTGGCTCGCTGATAACTCCAGTCGCGTTCGAAGATGGGCGCCTGCTCTGCGGGATCGAGCAGGTAGGTGGGAAGAGTAATCTTGCCTTCATAGGCTTTGACTCCTTGTGCCTTCGCACAGAAAGGCGCAAGGATAGCCAAGGCCAACACAATCAACACTGTTCTTTTCATAGTCAGTTAATCTAAAACCAATTAACGCCAGACATGTCGGGATTTACTTTCGATGCTGTAGGATATGATGAAACGACGAAATTCTTGAAATTGGATGAGTTGACGCCAAGGGAAGAAGCATCGACAGCGATGGAGCCGCCAGCCTTGCAGGAAGTAAAAGTCGCAGAAGTGACTACATTACCGATAAGTAGTCCTGGCATACATTGACGCTTCGTCTCGCCTTTGTACCCCTGCATGATATCGATTACTGGCTTCGCATTGCAGCCGTCAAGGCTGACATCGGCGATGGCAAAGGCGACGATACCGCCAGCAGCTCCGACTGCATAATTCTCTGTAGATTTGAGAGAGCACTCCGTATTACAAGACGAGAAAGTTGTCGCATTTGCAAGACCGGCTATGCCGCCGGTACATGCTGAATTGACATCAAGTGCCGTCCAGCCTCCTTCTACGGTTCCCGTATTGGTACAGCCACTAACTTTCGACACATTCGAGCCTTTGCCTATTATTGCACCGACGATACCGGCAGCGAAGTCTCCTCGGGCACCTGAACCGTTATTGGTAACACCTCCGCTATGGCGGCAGAACACTTTGATTGTCCCGCTGTTGGAGCAATTGAGAATCTGAGTATTGAATCCGTTTACGCTACCGTTGTCGAGAGCTCCGCTGTCTCCCGTACTCGAAGTATACCAGGCACAGCTGCGTCCAAGAATTCCTCCGACGGTGGCAGACTTGTTCGAGGAACCTTCACCATTGGATATACGGGTGATGTCTCCGGTATTTATACAGCCGTCAAAAATAACACCGTTCATGTAAACCTGTCCGCAGATACCGCCGACAGCATTTTTGGTCGTATAAGAAGGGCCCATGCCCTCCACATAAATATCACCGTGATTCTCGCATCCGATGAACGTTCCGGGAGTGCACTCCTCGTCAATATCAAGCGTGGTAGCGGTAGAACCACCCTTGATGATATGGCCGACAGCTGATATTCCGCCGCCATACATGCCAACTATTCCCGAAGGAGTATGATGAATGGTAATGTCCCCATAGTTTTTACAGTTCTTCACTGTTCCGCCATTCTGGGCGCATATGGTTCCAAATACGAGCCCACTGCCAACTGTGAGTTCTGTGGTCGAGTGATTCTCGCAATTTTCGATTAGTCCATAGTTGAGTTTCGCGATTGTTGCATTCCCGGCAATCGCCTGGTTCGCCGGCATACCGAAAGCGCCATAGTACTTCACGTCCTTGACGATGCCATCAATGCCGATCTCTGCGAACAACGGCCATATGTTGGCATCAGCTGTCAGCTTATGTCCGTTTCCGTCAAAAGTTCCGTTGAAAACGCCGTTGGCGTAAGGGAAATATGTCGCCACATGAAGGTCCTCCATCAGGGTGAGGGTCTTTCCGGCAAAATCGTCACCGTTGGAGACGGCTTCTGCCACGGAAGTCCAGTCGGCGATGGTGTAGATACCTCCGTCGATGAGCGTTCCAGTTGGTGCGAACTTTATAGTGGTCGGATAAATAACACCCGGCTCAGCTATGAACTCCTTGCTGGATGTAAGAATCTGATAGTGATTCTTGACATCCTTGACACGTATGCTCAAGCCCTGGGAATATACCTTTGCGGGAATGGCCACGATAATAGGTTCACCAAGCGGTACGCCAGGGCCACAGTCAACTACGACTGAATTACCATTGAACCTCTCCTCAATTATGGCACAGGTCTCAGGATCGAATGTAAACGTACCGCTGAGGTTCTCACTGGCTGTCGCACTCACTTGTATTTCGGCTATGGCATCGCTGTCACTGCTGCTGGTAATGACAAGCTTGAGGTACGACATTGCGTGCTTGAAGGCTATGCCTTTGCCATCTTCTTCCTGTATCCCGACCATTATGGCAGCGGCAGGGTCGAAGGAGCCTTTTACCCATGTCTGGCTCTTGGGCACGGCGACGCGGCCGTAACTTCCGTTGTCTGGGTCGAATGAAGCCTCCACGTAAGCCGAAGCGGGATATATGCCGTAGTAGGGCGCGTCAATGATGGGGAATGTGAAATATGCCGCTTTACCGCCGGGCAAAACTTCTATCCCCGTGGACGTTTCACCATTGACGACGACTACGTCATCGCTGCTCCACGAGCAGCTCAGGCCATCGAGGGCTGTTTTGGTATCTGAAGCTATCGTGGCCTCGAGTTTCACGCCGTCTGACGGAACGATATTCTGCTCAATCTTCTTTTCGCAGGAAACGAGCACTGCGGTCAGGACCAGTCCTGTAAATAGTATGTTCTTTTTCATGACCTGCGATGTATTTAAATCCAGTCGAAATCATTCTCTCCCTCGGTGAGGTCGGGAAGGGTATTTGATTGACAGAGGAGTGTTTCTTCCTCCGCTGCGGACCATGTTGTGTCCGGAGCCTTGTAGGGCGTTGTGAAGGTTTTTGTGTTCATATGCTGTGTTTGATTATTAATTCCAATTGAAATCGTGCTCTCCCTCATTCATGTCCGGAAGGGTGGAGGACTGGCAGAGGATGCCGTTTTCCTGCGCAGCATACAAAACCGTATCCGGAGTGGCATAAAGCTGTTTGAGAGTTTTCTTTTTCATATCGGTTCAGTTGTTATTCGTAAATCATGGAGAAACTCAGGCTCTGGTCTCCGGTAAAGTAAAATGCGCAGGAATAAGCTCCGCTTGCGACATTCGGCGTAGAACGTTGAACGGCGCCAGAAGCGGTGGCCTGGATGCTGCCGTCGGCGCAACGTAGGCGGAAACGCAGGAACCCTTCCTGGATTCCGTGTTCGAAGGTGCAGTCTGTGCTGATGGCGGTATTGCCGTGTCCGATGGCGAACGTTGCATCATGCTTGAAAGCGCCGTCCCAAGTAGAGCATTCGCTGCTATTGTGCTTCCACTCGTCTCCGTCTAGATAGTCAAGATACCAGAAGCAAGGGCCCTGGCGGGTGTAGAATGGAGCGCTGAAGCGTATTGTTGTTCCTGCCTTGAAGCCCTTGACGGGAATCACGAATTCGAAATAATCCCCGGTCCAGATGGAATTCAGAGTGACCGAATATCCTCCGGAAGTATAGAAACCCCTGTTATAAATCAAGTTATCAACAGGCCTGCTCACGCTTACCCATTTGGCGAAGGCCTGTGGCTGAGCCGAGAACCAGATTCCCAGAGGGTTCCAGAGGAACTGGCATCCGGTTCCTCCCCAGTCATTGAGCATGAAACGTACAGGGAATGCGACAGGTTTGACATCGACGCCCTTGTCATTCAGGCAAACACTACCCGGATTGTCCACATAATCAGGAGCTCCCGCATAGGAACTAAGGTCAGTGATGTGGAACGGGTCGCTGTATGCAGCGTTGACTGCGGCAAGCACAGCAGCCCTGTTGTCGTCCGTGAAAGGGGTGGTATATCTTTCCGGATAAGGATAAAACTCCGTGAAGCGGAAGGTTACATCTTCGGGAGCTATGTCCGTAAGAGGTGTGATGAGCGTTTTCCAGATGAGCAGCGACGCAGCGGCGCGAGGCATTCCGTAGTCCAGGTGGATATGGTCGCCGCGGCAAAGGTCGTCGGGATGAACGGAGTTCAGGCCGGTAGTTCGGAGGTTCTGCAGCAGCGCACCGGTGGAAAACATACGCTTGAAAGGATAGCCCTCCGCAGGATCCATTACATGGGATGAATTCTCGCGGACCACGGTCTCGAACTGCGTTACATTGCTTCCGTCGAACTTGCTCTTGATGACGTCGTGATTATTCGACCAGCAATGGGACTGGAAATAAACGAATTCTGCATCGGGACTCGTAACCCTCAGTTTTTCAATCAGTCCGTGAATTGCATTCTTCTCGGTGTCGCTCCAGGTCCAGGCATACTCGCCTCCGGAATACTCCTGCAGGACGATGATGTCGAAAGGACCTGTTGCTGCTATGTCTTTGAGCGAATGATGCAGGTCTATGCTGCCGTTCCAGAAGCGCTGTCCTGGAGTCCAGGTGCACAATGCCGCATTGTTGGCCTTGTCATAATTGTTATTGTATCCTACCAGATAGTATCCTCCGTGATAGCTTCTCGTTAGTTCCACGTTGCGGACTCCTTCGTGGTTGAGCATGAGCGGCAACAGGTCGGTTGCATCCAGAGTATGGCTGTTTCCGATGAACAGGATTCTGGTCTTTTTGCCGGAAGCTGACCCCGGAGCCTGCCCGTAAATAAGGGTTCCGGTAGGCTTGAAGTCTATGCTGGTATCGTAAATCTTGCCCGCCTCGGCAGTAAACTGCTTTGCAGACTTGATTACCTGGTAGTGATTCTTTATATCCTTGATTCTCATGGAAATACCCGTCTGGTATGTTTTGGCTGGCAAAGCTATTACAATAGGATCGCCCAGTGCTGCACCCGCACCGCAGCTAACGATAATCCTCTTGCCGCTTTTTCCGTTCCCCACAAGTCTGAGACTTGAAGGATCAAACGAGAATTCTCCGCTCAAATCCTCTTCGGAATTGGCCCATACACTGATTTCTGCGATTGAATGATTGTCAGAACCAGCATTTACCGTCAGGCGGAGATAAGACATGGCATGGACAAAATCTATGCTGGACCCGGTCTCGGAGGCAGCCACCATGATCGCTGCCGCAGGATCAAAAGAGCCGGCGACATATGACTGAGTCTCGGGAACGGTTACGGTACCATAACGTCCGGATTCCGGAGCATAAGAACCTGCATTGTATGCAGAGACAGGATAGATTGCATGGTACGGAGCATCAATAAGCGGCAGGGTAAAACGAGCTTTTTTACCTGATTCAAGTATTTCGATGTCGGTGGAAGCCTTTCCGTTGACTGCGATGGCATCACCATCCGACCATGTGCAAGTCAGACCGTCCAAAGCCGTACGGCTGCCGGCATAAAAACCAGCCTCCAGCACGGTTGCAGGCTCTTGGACCTGTTCGGGATCCATCGGTTTCTGGCATGCTGCCAGCAGGCAGGGAAGCAAAATACTCGTCAACATTCGATATCTATTCATAAATTCTTTACTTTAATCCAATTGGAAAGAATTGAGTCACGCAGGACATCGGTGGTCGACACTGAACTCTCGTACAGGGTAAGATTCAACGCAAGTTCTCCGACAGCGGGGACAGAGGCACGCGGAACGCAGACTTCCGCGAGCCAGCCTTGGCCGTCGGCGACTGCCGAGGATGCCGTTATTCCAAGCGAGCCGTCCACGGCCCATGACGAACCGTTCCAACGGCTGACGGAGTCAAGCCCGTCTTTGCCAAGCTTAAGGCGAAACGCGTCTGAGCCAAGGACGGTGCCCGGTGCCGACAGGTCAAGATAAACATAGTCGGAAGAGCTCAAGGACTCGTCCATCACTTCTACAAGGAAGTACACGTTATCCTGGTCCGAAGAGCACCTCAAGGTGGCCTGGGCCTGAGACTTGGAACCTACAAAAACGGCCTCGTCGCTTGTTTCCCATTCCGTATTCACACCATCGGCCTTTACCATGCGCGAAGTTGCCGAAATGCTATGGTTCAGCGCGTAACGCACAAGGGCGATAACAGGAGGATTCGATGTGCTGGTGTCTCCACCGCGCCCTATGCGGACCGTCGCCATCATCTCATGGCTTCCGCACAGGTCGAGTCCGCCCCATGAGCATGCTCCCTCATCGAACAGCCGGAACGCGGCTGAATAATTTCGCGCGGTCTCGTCGCCTATCATTGCATACTGGCGGCCGCTGGAATAAGATACAACTGTTTCACCGGAAGGAAACTGGATGATGTACGGGGCCGTTCCAGAATTTGCGATGGTGGGATTATAAAACTCGGAATCGGTAGAATAAACTTGTCCGCCTGTGCCTCTCCAGCCATCAGGGCCGTCGGCAAGGTCAGGCCAGTTTCCGTCTTCGGGAGACCACGACTGGGATATCTTGAAAGAGACACTATTGCTGGAGGCATTGTAACTCTTAACCGTCTCAAACACCCCGGTAAGCTGTTGTGAACCATTGAGTTGAATGAGCACAGGCATCTGATCGGTATAACGCTCTGGGTATTCGGAATCAGCCGGCCAGTTGTGCCTTATGGCATGAATAGGCGAATAGGAGCTCCAGGGATTCGACCCGAGAGCGGGATACCATGTGGAACCGTTGTTGTCGGAATACACCATCGCAGTTCCCGAGTTGCTGCTGCTTATAAGCGGATGGCTCTCTGAGAAGTAGCACTCCAGCCGTCCACTGCTCTTCTGGACCAGGTGGGCTTCCCAGTTGGGCCCGCGATGGATAACCTTGGCCGTCGTTGTCCAAGTCTTGCCGTTGTCGGCGCTCCGCTTGAGCTCTATGCCGCTATATAGCTGGCTCTCAGGCTTACCATAGAACGAATACGGGCGGAAAGACGCCACCGCGCATACGTATCCGTTGGCGAGCACTATGGAGTTGCCGTTGGTATAGACCTTGGTGTTGTTGCCGTTGGGAGTAGAATATCCCCTGACCCTCTGGAAGAGGTAACCCCTGTTTTCCCAGTTTATGCCGTCGGGACTCAGGGCATAGTACACATCCATGCCATTGGCGTCACCGTCAATGTCGCTCTGCTGCCAAGTGAGGAGGAAGCTGCCATCGGCCATGCTGCGCACCCTGGGATAATTGGGGGCGTCCATGCCGAACGAAGGCCCGAGCTCCACATAGCTTCGCATGTTCTTCATCAGGCTGGCATCGCCGCATTCTCCTGCATGGGAGTTGACAGTCTGTTTCCCCGCGTTGAGCTCACTGAAAGGGGTAAGTATGACGGAACCTTTGTAGGACATGGATCCGGCCCCTGCGAGATCAACCCTGAATTGTTTGAGTGTCGCACGGTTGCAGGTAAATGTACGGTCGGGGAACACAAAGTCGTAATTGGCGGTGCTTACGGTCAAGGAACCTGTATATGTCCCCGGAATGACAGTAAGAAAAACATATCCGTTTTCTGATTGTCCCACCGCTGCGGCTTTGTCGAGCGTAACCTGAACGGAGCCCTTTGCTGCGGTGAAAGAGAAAGCATCCGCGGAGAAGTTTTCGGCATCGGCGATAAAGGTTCCGGCCACGGTGCCCTTTGAAGCAGTAAATTTTACCGACTCAATCTGCTCTGAGGCGTAAGCGCCCGAAGAGTCGTAAATCCCGAATGCGAGAATGCAGCCCGCAGGACGGAACATAAGCTGTAATCCGTCCGTCGACAGATCTTCTCCGAAAACATAAGGCTCCGCCACCATGGGGTTGTTGCAGCCGTTGTATTGCCCGGCCGCAGCCTGAGTCTGCAACTCCGGAACCGTAAGGGAGAAACGGGAAGAAGTTCCTTTTACGGATTCCGAAAAAGGATAGTATGCATACAGTTTATTGCCTGAACGGGGCTCGGGGACAGAGGCGCTGAAGACCACGCCGCCGGTTGTAGTTCGCTGAGGCTCTGCTTGCACATTGCCGCTCGAACGGCTCGGAATACATACTCCGATACGGTCTGTCGCATCTTCCCAGAGCATGGCAAATTCAGGACTGAGAGTGGTGCGGGAAACCTCCGTCTGTGGGATTATGGTCAGGACGGCATCACCGGGAGCCGTCTCCAGAGGGGCGGCTTCCGAGCAGGACGCAAGGATGAATAAAACCGATGCTATGTAACAGGCCCTTTTCATTTGGCGCCAGTCATTGACTTTATGAATTCTATCTCTTTCTCGCTGAACGGGGTTCCGTCTTCACGGAAAATATCGTGGAACCAGACATCAGGTTCCTTGTCCCAGGGGATGGAGAAGCCGTTCTTGTCCGTCTTATTCCAATGATAATGGCAATTGAGTTTGCCCGTCACAAGGCCGAAGTTGATGGCACCCACATTGTACTTCTTGAATACCGGCATGCAGCCTTCGAAGGTGGAGCCAAGCGTGCGCGCCATATATTCGGTGCAGACAAGAGGACGTCCGTACGGAAGTAAAGTCTGGATATAGCGCTCTGTGACTTCAGGAGTCTTGTAAGCATGGAACGATATCACATCGCTGTTTTCCAGTACGAAACTCACTTCAGGGAGGGATGTGCCCTTTTCACCGACCGGACGCCAGATGGGTGCCGTAAGTGGCTGGGAAGGATTGATTTCCCTCGCCCAGTGGAATGTGGCGCTCATGAGAGGAATCGACGATTTTACTCCACGCCTCAGGTTTTCGGGCTCGTTGTAAAGGCACCACATGAGGATGCGCTTGTCGTTGCGGTAAGTACGGAGAATGTCTTTGACCATTTTCTCAAGTTTCGGCCAGGTGGTAGGGTCGTTTACCCATTCCGTGCCGGGCACCATGCACCATTCAGAGTTGTGGACGCCTTTGCGGCTCGGAGGTTGGGGGCCGAGTTTGGGCTCCTTGCATTTGCCGCCGTTCGTCCAAAACGTGGGCAGAGCGCGAATATGATGTTTCTCGCAGATGTCCAGAAACTGGCTGAAGCGCTGCTTGAAACCCTTGGGGTCGTCCAGATAAACGAGATGCGAGAAGAATACGCGGACGGTATTGAATCCGATGCTTTCGGCATAACCGAGTTCTCGGTCGATGATTTCTGGGGAGAATGTCTCCGCCTGCCACATCTCAATCTGGTTGATTGCATTGGAAGTCACGTAGTCGCATCCAACTATCCATCCTTTGTCGGCAGCCCATTTATTGGCTTTTTCTGCACTCCAGCGGGGTTTGGGAGCAGCAAAGAGGGTGGTGAAAGCAAGAATGGCGCCGATTAATATGCTAAGTGTTTTTTTGATCATAGTCCTTTGATTTTAAGCCATCCGGCAGGAGTGTTAGTATCCTTTACCGAATCTTCTGAATTTGCAACAGCATCGAAAATGGAGAAGTTGACAAGACACTCTCCTTCGTTGATGCTCACTTCGCTGCGGGGCACGCAGACCTCAACGAGATAACCATTATCGATATCGGTGAGTGATGTGGGGGTGCCGTCGTATGCTGCCTTGGCAGATACGGGACAATTCTCCAGCTCCCGCCAGCTGCCTGCAAAGTTGCTGACGCTCTTGAGGCCGTCGAGGTTTACCTTGATGCGCCTGGATGTCGCGCCGAATTTCTCGCCTTTGCAGAGATAAATGGTGCAGAAGTCGTTCTTAGAGAGTTTATCGTCCATTACCTCAACCAAGAAGTACAGGTTGTCGGAATCTGCGCTGCAGCGCAGTGTAGCACGGGCGTCTCCCTTGCTTCCCACGAACAGCGCGTCGTCTTCAACCGACCAGTCGGAATTGTCGGCATCCACTTTGACGGAATTCTTGGAAGCCGTTATGTCGTGGTCGAGATTGAAACGTGCTATCTGTATGCATGCTTCTTCAGCAGAAATACGGGAATCTCTCATGTATCCTATCACCTGATGGGAAGACGTGAGATCAAATCCGCCCCAACTTCCACGGTAAGGCAGTCCGTCAAAAGCGCTGCCCCACTCACGTGCAGTAGGGCTGCCTATCATCAGGTGCTGCTTGGAATCGGTGCCACCATATGCAAGCAGGCATTCTCCAGAACGGAACTGTACGAGATAGGGTGCGGCGCCTCGAACGACAAGAGAATCGATTCGCTGCTCGCGCGGCAGCACTTCGTCATCGACGAGGTTTACCCACACGCCGTCCGGTTTGGAGAAAGCAAGGGCGACTGAGAACTGGTCATTGGTGCCTCCCGAGCTATTGGCGACCCTTTGGTTGGCACTTTCCATTGCAAAAGCAAACTGCTTTGAGTTGTTCAGGATTACGCCGACGGGCATCTGATAGGTATAACAGTTCATGGCTCCGTATGAGGAGTTGCTGGGCTTGAAGTTCCACCAGTGCTTGCGCATCACGCGGAAATGGCTGCCCAGTGCAGGCTCCCATGTGGTTCCTCCGTCCTTGGACCATACCATGCCAGTTCCGGAATGGCTGGAACTTATCCATGGACGGCTCTCGGAATAGAAGCACTGGATTTCCCCGTCGGGAAGCTCGACGAGATGAGCTTCCCAGCAGGGCCCATGATAGATTTCCGTTTCACCATACCAGGTCTTTCCGCCGTCATTGCTCTTCTTCACGATGAGCCCCTGGTCCGCCTGGGCGTCAATCTTGCCATAAGCGCGGACGGCCCGGAATGCCGCGACAACAAGGAGTTCACCGTTGGAAAGCACAAGCCCATTGGCGTTGGTGAAGTATCGTACATCTTTGGTCCCTATGGAAGTAGTCACATCGTAACTTTTCCAGAGGTTTCCCATGTACGTCCAATTCTTGAGGTCCTTGCTCAAGGCATAATGCGTATCCTTGCCGTTAGCATCCGATACCGTAGAGTTATGCCAGAACAGGATATAGGATCCGTCAGGTAGGGTCCTCAGACGCGGATAATTGGGATACTGCACATTGGAGGTGACCTCGACGAGCGAGCTATAGTCCATCTTGAGCACCGACCGGTCCCAGCCGTCCGCGTGAGAATTCACCGGATCCTGCCTGGCATTCAACATGGAGAATTCCGTCAATGCAAGGGTCCTCTGCTCGCCTTTGTTTTCCTGCTGGCCAGGCCCGTCAGGCACCTTCGGCTCGCAGGAAGTGATGCAGCAAGCTGCCAGCATCGTCGATAATATGTACATAGTTCTCATTAATTCCAATAATCGTTCTGTTCAAGATTGGTATTCTTTTCCGTTTCGCTACGGGGGATTGCCCATTTATTGTAAGCATTGCCGCCCCATATATATTCATACAAGGGAGCACCCCAAACTTGCAGCAGGCCGTTCCCTGAAGCAAATTTGTTGTCTTTCCAAGTACCCCAGCGAAGTTCTTCAGTGTAGAGCTGGTCTTCGCAGGCAAGCTCCCAACGCTTCTCGGCACGTATGCGATCGCGCATCTCATCCACGCTCGCAACGGCGGTGTACTCGTTGCCCGCAGCGTTCAGAAGGGCAACTCCAGCACGGTCGCGAACCATATTCACAAAGGTGACGGCCTCCTGCCATTTTCCTTGCTCGTTAAGGGCTTCTGCAAGGCAAAGGAGCACATCGGCAAAGCGGATGATGGGGATATCGACTGGATTGTAGAGTACGTTGAGGAACTCGCGGCCGGAGGTGACGAACTTACGGATGGGATAGAACATGTATGCCGTAGTCCAGTTGTTGAGGTCAAAACTCGGAGACGCCCAGTCGCGGTAAGGGAAACGGTAGGTGTAATCCACCGCTGCTCCGGACGCGCCGCCCGTGTACACCGAATATGGAGTGATTGCAATAGCCGCAAGACGAGGATCGCGGTTGGCATAGGCTTGAGCGACCCTGGCTTCGTTCCCTGTAGGATTGTACTGGGATAGGTCTGCGCCATATTCCGACAGGGTGGCTTTCTCTGCGTCCGTGAGGTTGTTGCGCAAGAAAAATACGCTGCGGGCCTTAGGGTCCATGGAATTATAGCCAGGAATGTAGTCCTCCCAGTTGAAGGGCTTGCCGTTCTTCTCGGTGAACGACTCCACGAAATTGGTATTGAGCACCAGGTTGCAATAGGCATAACCGGTCGTGCAGTAGTTTCCGTAAACGCGGCTGAGCACGTTTCCGTTACCTTCCTGCTCAACCATCTGGGCAGAGAATATCATTTCGTCGCAGTGCTCATTGGCAAGTGTGAAGAGGTCCGCATAAGAGCCACGGGTGTAGAGGCTGTAGCCACAGTCCATCACGGCACGGAAGTCATTCTCGGCGAGTTCCCACTCCTCCTTCCACAGATGAGCCTTGCCGCGGAGAGCATAAGCTGCGCCTTTGGTTACACGGCCGTAATCGGGGCTGCCGGATGCGTATTTGGTGGGGAGAGTTTCACATTCGATGCACTTGGTGAGGTCATCGATGATGAAGTCCCATACGGCTTCCTCGGTATCGCGCCCTTTGGTGTATTCGTCCGGAGCAAGGTTCTTTTCGTAAATCGGAATACCCCTCCAGAGGCTGTTGAGACGGTAGTAGTGATAGGCCCTAAGGAAACGGCACTCTGCAACTCTCTGTGCCTTTAGAGCGTCTTCCATGTCGGGGACTTTATCGATGTTGTTAATGACATCGTTGGCACGGTTCACACCTTCGTACAGCCTCTTCCAGTACGTTGTGAACATTCCGTGATTGGACAGCACGGTACCGCGCAGGTAAGGATATCTGAGGTCGATATCGGTATAATTGGGATCCATTACTGATGAAAAGGCGTCAGCGCTGAGAGCGTCGGTTGTAATGTAATCCCAAATTACGTTCGAATAGGCTCCGCTTACCACGCTCTCGGCCAGCAATGCCGACGAGAACATGGATGAGGAACTGTTCTTGCTATATGGTGCACGGTCCAGAAAATCGTTACAGCCCACGAGTGCGACAGCTGCCGCTGTGCAGAGCAAAATGTTAAGAATCCTTTTCATAACCGCTTAGAATTTAAGGTTTACGCCGACAGTGTACTGACGGAGATTTGCATAGTAGTTCATGTTGTCCGTGAATTCCGGATCCACGCCGGGATAATTGGTAAACGTGTAGAGATTGTCGCCTGTGAGGAAGATTCTCAGACCCTTGACCCCAATCTTCTGAATGAGTTTCTGGGGGAATGTGTAACCGATGGTTACGTTCTTAAGTTTGAGATAATCCGTCTTGTAAAGGAACAGGTTCGAATAGATGTTGGCGCCGTTCTGCTCGCTTCCGTAATTCATGGTCATACGGCCGTTCCTGGAAGTTATGTTAGTGCGAGGATCGTCCGGAGTCTCGGGATCGTAGAAGTAGTGGTCGTAAGCGATTGCCTTGGGAAGTGTGAATTTGGCGTCGGTGGAATATGCATTGAAACCCACATAGCGCCAGTAACGGGCTCCGCCGCCGGCTCCTGCGAAGCGTGCGCTGAAGTCCACTCCCTTCCATGAGGCTTCGAGGTTGAATCCGTAGAAGAACTTGGGAGTTTGGGAAACGCCTTGGAATGTGTAGTCGTTGGCGTCTCCGTAAACGCCGTCTCCGTTAACATCGGCATAGATATAGTCGCCATACCAGATGCCCTTCTTGCCTATGGTCTTGTTAGGCAGGAAGATATTGCCGGCCTTCACCATCGCCTCGAGCCATGCCATGTCTTCGGGGGTGCGTATCATACCATCCTTCGGACCGCCGTCAGGGTTAACTGAGCCGTCTGGGAAGAAGTAGGACCCGTTGCCGTTGTAAACGGTGGCGACGAAGTACTCGTTGATAATCTTGCCTTCCAAGGTGCGGCGTGCGGCATCTACTACGGTCGTCACGTCTCCGATGTTGGTCTGATAGGTGCGGACGCCGTTTTCGTCTGCCTTCCAGCCAGCGACGAGCGGGCCGTTGTACTTGCTCACTACGTTCCAGTTGCGGGTGAAGTTGCCGCTGATGCCGTAATGGAAACCGTTGACGGTATCCTGCCAGCCGAGAGTGATTTCAACCCCGTTGTTGGTCACCTCGCAAAGGTTCTGATAAGGAGCGCTCTTATTGCCTATGGTTGCAAATACGGGAGCGCGATACAGAATGTCGCTGGTGACTCGGTTGTACCAGTCCGCCTCGAGTGTCAGACGGTTGCGTAAGGTGGCGAATTCAACGCCGAAGTCGGTAGAAGTAGTTGTCTCCCAACGCAGCAAGTCATTGGAAAGGGACGCTACGGTACCTGCGCTCAACTTGCCGCCGAAAGGATAAGTATATCCTGAGGCATAGGTTGACATGTATTCGTAGTTTCCTATGGAGTTGTTTCCGAGGCGCCCCCAGGAAGCACGGAGCTTGAGATTGTCGATTCCGCTGCCCTTCATCCAGTCTTCTTCGCTTATGCGCCAGCCGAGGGAGAACGAAGGGAAGAGTCCCCAGCGGCTTCGGGATGCAAAGCGGGAGGAGCCGTCGTAACGGAGGTTGACTTCAGCCAGATACTTTGAGGCGTAGGCATAGGTGAGCCTGCCGAAGAAGGATGCCGAAGCCCAGCTTTCCTGCGAACCAGTTATCTCCGAAGGGTTTAGCACGTTGTCGAATTCGTCAAGCACATCATTCTCGAAACCGGTCTTTGTAGAGGCATAGCTTTGATGGTTGACTTCGTAGGCCTCGAACCCTGCGAGGGCTCCGAGTTCATGCTTACCGAATGTCTTGTTCCAACTGAAGTTCGTCTGGAAAGTCCATCGGGATGTATGCGCCTGGGTATATTTCAGAGTCAGCTTGCTGAGGTCATCGTAGAAATACGCCCAGGTGTCACGACTGAACGAGTAAGCATCACCGGTCGTAGGATGCTGCTTTTTTAGCGATTCGGTTAGGGTATAGCCGAATGAGGCATTATACTTGATACCGAAGGGAAGATAAATGTTGATATAGGGGTTTGCGCTGATATAGTGCGCCGTTTCGTTGCCCTTGTAGCGATAGAAGAAGTACAGGTTGTTGCGGGACTCCGAACTCTGTTCGGGGTTCTCCATCCAGCCGTATTTCCCGTCATAATAAGGATAGATGCCCGGGACGCCGCGCGACAGCAGGCTCATGGACCCGGAAATGTCGCTCAGGGTCCTGTCGTTGCGGTAACCGAATAGCCTCGCGCCAACCTCCAGCCAATTGTTTATCTTGGAAGACACATTAGTGCGGAAAGTAGCCCTCTTGTTGCTTGTGTTGGCAATCACGCCCGGATTGTCCATCCAGGATGCCGAAATGAGGAACTTGGTTTGTTTGGTTGACCCGGATGCGGAAACGGAGTGCTTCTGATAGATGCCAGGCTCGAACATGGCCTTCATCCAGTCGGTATTCGGATATGCCACATAGTTGGGATAGCCGGAGTCGGAGAGTCCGTTGGGGTCTTTTGCCTTCTCGCGCCACAGATCAATCATGGTCTGGCTGAAAGGCTGGGCCTTGTCCACCTGCCATGCAGACTCGTTAATGATCTCCATGTAGTCAGCATAATCGGATATGACGCCGAAGTAATGCTCAGGCTCCTGGTAGGCTGCCATTCCGGTATATTCAATGCTGAATCTTCCTTCCTTGGCCTCCTTGGTGGTAATGAGCACGACACCGTTTGCACCCCTGTTGCCATAAATGGCACAGGAAGCAGCATCCTTGAGCACGCTTATGGAAGCGATATCCTGAGGATTGACGTTATTGATCGTGCCCTCGAAGCCGTCCACGATGACTAGAGGAGCCGCATTGTTGAGCGTACCGACGCCGCGGATCCGCATAGTAATGTCTTCTGCGCCAGGCATACCCGAAGTCTGTGCGACATATAGGCCTGCGGAAGCTCCCGCCAGCATCGATTCGGTAGTCGTCGCCGGCCGGGATTCTGAAAGTTTGGAATAATCCACCGTCGCAACCGCTCCGGTGACGTTCACACGTCTCTGCGTGCCGTATCCCACTACCACGACCTCATCCAGTTGGGAGGTGTCAGGGTCGAGGGTGACGTCCATCTTTGAGCCGCTGACCTTTACGGACTTAGTGGTATAGCCGAGGAAACTCACTTCGAGAGTGGCCCCCTGAGGCGCCTGAATCTCATATATTCCATCTAGATTGGTAACGACTCCGTTGCCTGTACCGGGAATGACCACGGAAGCTCCGGGAAGAGGCTCGCCGGCCTCGTCCCGGATGATTCCGGTAACTGTATTCTGGGCAAATACTGCTATTGCAACAAGTGCCAGCAATATCGTTGTAAGTATTCGCTTAATCATAGTTTTTTTCTTTTACCATTCTACAGACAACGCTGTCGTTTTACCGCTCTTATTTACGAAAGCGAACAGATAAGCGCCCAAGTCGCGGGCGGCGAATTCCTCTTCCGAAAGATAACGGCACTCGGTTGTGTATGTTGCGGAAGGGAAACAGACGTAGCGGCCGTCGGCGACCTTGAGGTGAATGCGAATATGGCCGCTCTTGATGGCATTCTCTAGGGTGAATTGCACCTTGTAGGTAATGCCTTCAAACGAGCCGTCACGGTTGCCGTGCTCTATCATCAGCGTGCAGTCCTTGGAGAACTGGCCGTCAGGAGAAGTGAAGTTCTCGCGGTTGCACTTCCAAGTCTCGCCGTCGAGGTATTCTACATCCCAAAAGAGAGATCCACCTCGGCTATAGGAAGGAATTGTGAGCGTAACCGTCGTTCCCGCAGCGACTTTCTTCACCGGGACGTCAATGTCAAAGTAGTCTCCTGTCCAAAGTCCCTTTATGCATGGCGAACTGTAGTTGTACTGCTTGAAGTTATTGTTTTCGAAACGGAAGTTGGCAGGGTGGTTCTCGGCCATCACGTATGTGATCGATGCCTGCGCCTGCGAAGGATTGGACCAGATGTGCGTGGAAAGTGCATACGGATCGACATTGGTCTCGGCAATCCACTGAGGCTGAGTGGTGGTGTTGAATACACCATTGTCGTTCTTGTAGCCGATGGGCCACTCGACGGGAGACGAGCAAGGTATGACACCGTCGCTGCTGGTGCTTACCGTCTCGGTGAGGGCGCTGCCTGCAGGATATTCCTTGCCTGCGTTCTTCGCAAGGAAAGGAATAATGTTCTCATATCCGTTCACGTCGGTGAAGACAAGTTCGAGCCCTCCTTCGGGCACTGTGAAAGGAGCGACAAGAAGGTTTACGTCCGTATAACTCGATGTGAGGGTGGTGCCCTCAGCCCCAAAATCAACGGTGATGGTCTTGGAGAGGGACGCGGGGTCGGGAGTGAGAGCGTCGGTATTAAGGTTATAGGAAGCGTTGAAAGCCAGCTGGCCGTCGAATGCACCTTCGTCCACAGGCCTGATTACCAGGCTGCGGAGCACGGTGCCGCCGTCCTCATCTACTATTGCGGAAGGGACGCGGAGCCGCATGGAGCAAACGACGCTCTTGAAGTCGAGAGGTACGGCCGCAACAACGCTGCTGACGCTCTTCTTGGCGACATACAGACCGCCGGCTTCCATTCCGGGGACGAATGTCACTTTGGAGGGAACGTTCACGTCAATGTTGCTGATGTCGGTTATGCCCGGATCATAAGGGGCATAAGCGTAGAAGTTGAAGTTATGGTCTCCCGCAATCGCGAGGATATTGTCGCCCTCGTCTTTGCGGACAAGGTTGAAAACAGCTCCCTCGACAGTCGGGGCCACAGGATGGAAGCAAGCCGGTGTCTTGGTGCTCATGGCAGTGCCTTCAGTGTCGCCGCGGGTGCATGTCGCAAACACGCCTACAACGTTTTCGGGGCCCCAGTTTGCACCCGCAAGCGTACCCGCGAAATTGACGTCCAGGGAGTCGTACTCCATGGGACGGTTGTCGTCCGTGGAGTTCTGGCAAGCTGCAAAGAGCAGGGCTACCATGCCTGCGGCTGACAAAAGTTTAAGAGTCTTTATCATAGTAATGAGATTAGAGGACTGTTACTGTGCCTGAAAGTGTTCCGGTTGCGCCATATGTACTCTTTGCGGCCGCTCCGGAAACTGTGCAGCTGCCGCTTGCCGTAACCGTCTTGCCGGCTGCAATACCTCCGATATAACCTGTATAGAGAGGAGTTACGGAGCCGGTACTGACGGTCATCTCTGCAGCAAAATCGCTGATTGTACAATTGTCGAAAGCCCAGCCGATGACGCCGGAGGCGCAACCGTATGCGGTGGAACCGGAAAGGGTGTTCTCGGTCAGGCCGAAAGTGTTCTTTGCTGAACCGCCGGAGATGTTGACGCATCCGGCTGCACCAAGCAGGCCGGAAGAGAAGTTGTTGGCTACGCAGTCAGAACCGTTATAATGCACGGCTCCACCACCCAAAATACGGCCTGTATTAGTACAGTTGATTACATCTATATAGCTTGCAGCCAGTCCCATGGCGAGACCAGCCAGGCCGCCGTTGTATATCTGCCTTGCGCCCGTCTGGACAGAAGTCAAACCGGAAGAGTTTCGCGAACTGACATCTATGGTGCCGTCGTTCATACAATCCTTGAACTTTGCATAATGGCCGGTTGCGCCTGATATAACGTAAACATTGCTGTTCTGACGGGTTGTAACCTGTCCGGCGATACCTCCGACGCAATATGCGTAGTTAGTGCCGCTATGGCGAGCTTCATATACCTTGACGTCTCCATGGTTCTCACACCCATCGAACAGGGAATAATAAGATGCATCGCCGGCGGCCACTCTGCCCGCGATTCCTCCTACGGCAAGATTGGAAATCGCATATGCACCTTTATCACTGGTCTTGGTTACGGTAATATCACCATTGTTGATGCAGCGGACAAAGCTGCCGGGAGTAGTTGACCTACTTGCAAGTGCGGAAATGCCGCCGCCATAACAAACAATGTTAGAAGACGCATCGAAGTTGTACTTAATATCCATATTGTTGACGCAATCCTCAATTGTGCCCGCATTGTGTCCTGCTATACCAGCAATGACACAGTTACCGGTGAAAGTCATTTCATCCATCGTGCAGTTGTTCACGCAGTTTTTGATTGTGCCATAGTTGAATTTTGCGATTGCAGCTGTACCGGCTTCTCCCTGGTTAGCGATGCCGGTAAACTTGCCTCCGCGCTTGACGTTTTTCACAACGCCCGCACTCGCTATCTCGGCAAACAGAGGCATCGTCTGGGTCTCCCCCGAGATTGTAAAGCCGTGTCCGTCAAGAATTCCGGAGAAAGACTTGCTGACAATTTGAGGGGCTGTCTCGAAAATCACGTCGCCCATAAGATTCACGACGCCGTCTTCATCCGTCCATGCGGAGTAATCACCGGCATTTGCAGCCACCACGAATGCATTGTAGTCTGCGGCGGTATAAATACCGGCGTCAACGTATGTTCCCTGGGCGTTGAAAGCGATGCCGGTAGGATAAATCTTGCCGGCACCGGCGGCGAAGGACGCCGTGGACCTAAGCACCATATAATGGTTGTTGACGTCAAGCACCATGATGTTGATGCCGTGCGAATAGGTACGGGCAGGTATTGCAATATACATTGCCGTTCCCTGAGCGACTCCAGATGCACAGTCAAGCGTTACCTTGCTGAAGTTATCGGAACTTCCGCCAAGAGATGGAGCGTCGCTGAAAGTAGCGGTAAAGGTTCCGCTCACTGGCACACCGTCGTTGGCCTGCACACGCACGCTCTTGATGGCGTCGGTGTCGGAGCCGCCGGAGACGGTGACCTTGAGGTATGCCATGGCATGCTTGAACTCAAGGCCGCTGCCGGCATCGCCTGTCCCGAGCATCACTGCCGCCGCAGGATCGTACCCGTCGGCCACGTAAGTCTGCGTCGCAGGGAGGGTCACCTTCATGGTTGCAGCATTCTCGCCTTCTGCAGCTGTATAATCCCCGGCGTATGCAGATGCAGGATAGATGGCAGCATAAGGAGGATCGACCACCGGGAGGTCGAACACAGCAATTCGTGCATCCGAAGCATCAATTGCTATGCTGTTGGAAGTCTGTCCGTTCACGGAAATGGCATCTCCTAATGCCCAGTGGACCTGATAGTGCCCGGCGCCGTCGGGTGAAAGGACGGTCCTGGTAGCCCCGGTCTCAAGGCAGGCGCGGAGTTTCATTGTAGGGGCGGGAACGGTTACGTCTAATTCTTTGGGGGTGCAGGAAAGAAGTGCAAGAGCAAAGGCTGCAAGCAGAGTTGTCTTTTTCATGGTCGTTTGCATTTCTAAGATTACTGCCAGTTGAAATCGAAGGATTCTTCATCCATGTCAGGGTTGGCCTTGGTCGTCCCGGAAGCTTGGAATACACAAGAGGTCGAAACGCTTAGAACGCGCACATTAGGCTGTTCGTAAGCAGTTCTGCTTGAGAAGAGGTGTTGAGTTTTAATCATGATGGTTATTGTTTATTTATTGTTTTATTCATACCATGTTACTGTTGATACATTGGGCTTTACCTTCGATGCCGTAGGGAGTTTCGCCACTACGTATTCGCTGTAGTTGCTGTTGGTCACACCCAGGTCTGAACCGTCAACCTTGACCGAACCTGCTACCTGGCAGGAACTTACGGTCGCCGAGGTGACGACGTTGCCTATCAGCAGGCCGGGGAGGCAGGTTGAGGATGCCTTGCAGAAGACGTCAATAGCAGGCACGGCAACGCTGCCTTCGATATTGACGTCGGAAAGGGCGAAAGCGACCAGGCCTCCCGCTGCGCCAACGGCCGTCTTGTCCGCCGACAGCAGGGAGCAGGTTGAAGAGCAGGAAGAGATGTTGATGAACTTGGCTACGCCGACCAGACCGCCGATTGCCGAAGTATTGACAGAGGTGTTCCATCCGCCGATGATGGTACCCGTATTGGTGCATCCACTCATGAACGCGACGGAGCTGGAGATTCCGGCAACCGCCCCGACGATTCCTCCAGCAGCGTCCACTCGGGCGCCGGTTGAGCTATTGGTCACGCCTCCGCTATGACGGCAGAAGGTCTTTATCGTACCCTCGTTGCAACAGTCGGTAAACTTGGTGTTGTAGCCTTTGTCTAATCCCAGGGCGCCGCTGTCGCCTGAGCCCGTCGTGTACCATGCGCAGCTGCGGCCGAGGATGCCGCCAATAGTTGTGGATTTGTTGGAAGTCGTCTCGCCGTTGGAAAGACGGGTTACATCTCCATAATTCTTGCATCCGGAGAATTCGACGCCGTCGAGATATACCTGACCACAAATGCCGCCGACAGAGCTCTTTACCACGTAGGAACCAAGAACCTCGATATAAATGTTTCCATGATTCTCGCAGCCGGTGAACTTGCCGGGAGAGCAGGAAGAGTCGGTATCGATATTGGAGGCCGAGGAGCCGCCAAGGATTGAGTGGCCTATTGCAGCTATTCCGCCTCCGAACAAAGCGACTGTGCTGGTGGCATTATGGTGGATCGTTACGTTTCCGTAATTCTTACAATTCTTGAGCTCACCGCCATTCTCGGCGCAAATCGTACCGAAAATGCAGCTGCCGTTGATCGTAATATCGGTTGAGGCCTTGTTGATGCATCCCTCGATCAGTCCTAGGTTCTTCTTGGCTATCGCGGCATTGCCTGCTCCTCCCGGGTTGGCCATACCACTGAAGGAACCATCCACGGTAAGGTTGCGAACAACGCCCTTAGCTCCGATGATGTTGAAGAGTGGCCACATGTTACCGCCAGCTGTGAAGGTGTGGTTGTTGCCTTCCAGGGTGCCGTTGAAAGTCCCGCTGGCATAGGCAAAGTAATCCTCGACATCGAGGTCTCTCATTATCGTAACTGTCTTGCCTTCATAGTCATAACCATTTGCCACCGATTCGGCGAAAGCCGCCCAGTCGGATACGGTATAGATACCGTCCTCGACTGGAGAGGCGGCAGAAGGATTGAATTCGACCGTGGTCGGGTAAACCTTGCCGGCAAGGGCCGAGAATGAGGCCGTGGAGCGTACGGTCATGAAGTGATCAGAAGCGTCTGTAATAAGCAGGTTGATGCCGCTCGAATAGGTCGCGGCAGGGATTGCAATAAACATTGCCGTTCCCGGGGCAACGCCAGAGCCGCAATCCAGGGTCACGCTGCTATAGGAGTCCGTGCCGCTGCCCAGCGCAGGAATGTCAGCAAAGTTCGCGATAAAGGAACCGCTCATAGCCTGCCCGTTGTTGGCCTGGACGCGAATGCTCTTGATGTCGTCCGTATCAGAAGTGCCGTTCACTGTGACCTTCAGGTATGCCATGGCATGGTAGAATACCAACGAAGCATCACCCCGGCCAAGGGTCACGGCTGCAGCAGGATCGAATCCGCCGTACACATACTGTTGAACGGCAGGAAGCGATATCTTCATGCTTGCGGTATTGTCTCCGTCCGCAGCAACATAGCTTCCGTCAAACGCAGAGGCGGGGGAAATAGCTGCATATGGGGCTTCGACTACCGGAATATCGAATATGGCCTTGCGTGCATCCGATGCATCCACTTCGATGCTGTTTGATGTTTTTCCGTTGACGACAATCTCATCGCCGGAAGTCCAGTTCATCTGGTAAGTCGCATCGCCGTTGTCAACAAGTACGGTCTTCGTTTTTTCTGTCTCGAATTCGGCGGGGAGTCTCATGTTGAGGGCGCCATCGGCCAGGTATGATTCCTTAGGAGAGCAGGAAACAAGCGCGATCGCAAGTTCTACAAGAATAGTTATTCGTTTTGGTGCAGTGGACATGATAGTCATAATTTCTCTTGATACAAAAATACAACAACTCGGCCCGACCGTTGGAAAGAAAACGGTCAATTATCACCAAAATCGAAGCACCCCGAAACGAAGCTCGCAAACAAGATTGGCTTATTTTTTTGTGAATCAAAAAATAATCCTATCTTTGCAGAAGAATAAAGACAATCTCGCCGCTTCGGCGGAATAGGAACAACAATCAAAGGCATTTCAGTTGGGGCTGAAATGCCTTTTTCTTCTCGAAACCGTAAAAATAGGGCCAAAGGGGTACTGTTACACCCTCCTGACAATCTTTTACACGTTCCTATTATTGTTTTTATGAAGAGATTTGTTCATATGAAGGTGAGCTTGGACTTTGAGTTCGAAGCTCCAAAACTTATCAAAGTGAAAGCGCATAGACGCATCATCAACGGTAAGGTTATAAACATCCGCCAGTACTACCGCCGCGTTTGGGGACGCAGGTAGGATTCCGGCGGAGTTTCCAAAAGAGTTTCTTATTCGACCAATGGCCCTGGGGAGAGTTTCGGCTCTCCCTTTTTTATTTCTCGGAGTATTCAGTGGGAGTTACGCCATACTGCTCCTTGAAGCACTTGGCGAAGTAGGAGACATTGGAGAAACCGACCGCGTAGGAAATCTCGCTGATGTTGTTTCCATGCGAATTCTTGAGCATCTGAGCCGCCACTGACAGGCGAGTGACCCTGATGTAGTTGTTGGGCGACGTGTTGAGAAGCTTGCGGATCTTGCGCGTGAGGGTGGAATTGCTCATGTTGAGGCGCTCGGCGAGGAAGTCGTTCGACAGTTCGGCGTTGTCGAGATTCTCCTTGACCAGGGCGTCGAAGCGCGCGAAAAATTCTTCATCCTTCTTGGGCAGTCCGAACAGTTCCACGTCCGTGCCTATGCGGCCGCTACTGAAAGCGTTTTTCATAAGGTTGCGACGGTCGAGGATATTGCGGATGCTGGAACGCAGATATCCCATGTCGAAAGGTTTCTCGATATACAGGTCCGCACCTGCCTCCATCGCCTGAATTTTGGACTCAACAGAAGCCCGGGCGGACACGATAATAATGGGAAGATGTGAGATTTCGATGTCCGCGCGGATCTCGCGGCATAGCTCGAGTCCAGATTTTCCAGGCATGGATATATCTGAAACTAGCAGGTCCACATTCTTCTCTTTCAGCATACGCAAGGCTGCATCGCCATTGTCGGCAGATAGGACTTCAAATTCGCTCAATTTGGAGGCCAGATAGTCGGTAAGGTCCTTGTTGTCATCGGCAATCAGTATACACGAGCCGTCGGATTGCGTATTATCAACCGGCAAGGCCTGAGCTTTTATGCCAGGTTCACCGTCCTTGATGAGCGGGAGGGCTAGGCGGAACAGAGTAATATCCTTGCGTGGATCAAGGACAAGGGATCCGGAGTGCATGGAAACAAGATTCCTGGAAAGCGGCAGACCTATGCCGACACCATTGGCATACACGCGGTCGTCATCGTGATACTGGACAAAGGGCTTGAAGATATCATCCCTATACTCATCCGGAATGACCTGCCCGTCGTTGGAAAACTCGACGATGATATCGTCCCCGGCAACATACATATTCACGTTTACGAAACTTTCTGCGTATTTTACTGCATTGAGCAGCAAATTATTGAGTATCTTGTTCAGTGCCGCAAGGTCTGCACTGACCCAAGCGCTTTGCATGTCACTCCGGAAATTCAGCTTAAGGTTGGCGGTACGGGCGGTCTCGCTATAGTCGAAGACCATCGCATTAAGCCTTTCCACCAGGTCCACCGGCTCTGGATTGAGCGCATATCCGTTTTTCTCAATCCGTACAAAATCAAGCAATTCGTTGACGAGCTTTGACATGTATCCGGTGCTATTGTTCATCACCTCCAGGTCTTTTCGTACGTCTTCGCCCAAATCTTCTTTGCTCATAACGCTCGTGAGCGGAGCTTTGATCAGAGTGAGCGGGGTCTTTATTTCGTGAATGACGTGGGAGAAGAAATTGAGTTTCTCTTGATACAGTTCATCCTCTTTAGCTTTCCTGTATTCCTGCTCTTCCTTCGCCCTCTTACGGCGGTCCAGCGCCTGGAGTCCCAAAGAACCCAGTGTTATCAGGAGCGCGAGGGCAGTCAAAGACAGAAGTACACCGGGGATGGTCTGGAAGAATGGCTCGCGAACTGTTATAGCAAGGGCTTTTCTCGCCGGAGTCCAAGTATCCTGGAACGCTGCGGACCTGAATTCCAAAGTGTAATTCCCCGGTGGCACGTTGTAGTAGTATATGGCGCGGGATTGGGGGACGTCCCTCCAATCATCATCGAAGCCGGTAAGTCGGCTCTGCACGCGGGAGGATGACGGATAGTCCTGTCCCAGAAACGCCAATGCGAAACCGAAAGACCTTTCGTCCGGCTTGAATTCCAACCTGTCCATCAAATCGATATTGGACTCGACGGGTATGTTTCTGGGGCCGATTCTCAGTTTGGTCAGAGCGACGCGGGTGTGACCAGTTGAAGATGAGAGGCTTTCGGGTTTGAATCGGATGAAACCGTTATCAGAGCCGAAGTACATTTCTCCGGAACTGCTGCCCAGGCAGCTTTTCTTCAGTTTTGTGTCCAGAAGTCCGTCAACGCTGGCGAAGACTCTGGTTTCTTCAGTCCTCGGGTCGAAGAGAATCAAGCCGCTGTCAGATGCCAGCCACATCTTTCCTTCACTGTCAGATACGGCCTTGAAAAAGACGTTGGAAGGGAATGCTTTGTGGGAAGACCTGTCGTAAACCTTAAACGTCTGTCCGGCCTGCGAGAAACGGGCGATTCCAGAGCTGAAGCCGATGGCCCAGACTTGTCCAGTGGCGTCGATGAATACTGACGACAGTTTGTCTGAAGGTAGACCGGATCCGTCCCCGTAACGATAATTTACCGGATGGCTACCGAGTTGATAATCCCAGGAATACAGGCCGGCGGCGAAAGTAGAAAGCCACAGGCGCCCGGAGCCGTCTTCGTCGATGGACGTTACAAATATACCGTCAAATTCATCCACTTCCCTGAACGTGTCGGCCTTTCTGTCATACTTAAAAATGCCAAGCGTGGTACCTGCAAACAAATCGCCTTCCGCAGTGCGGTACAGCACATATACACGAGGGTCGTTGCGCCCTGAAGACCTTTGCAGTACGCCGTAATCCTTAACGCGCCCGGTGCGTGTATCGATGCGACAGAGGCCATTGAACGTTCCTCCCCAGAGCCAATCTCCATCTATGCACAATGAGCATACGGTAACCGATTTTAGGCCGGTGTCGAAGGGAACGGTCACGTGAGTCTGCGGGTCATACACGAAAAGACCGGAGTTCTGTGTCGCGACCCAAATCCGTCCCGAAGGATCTTCGGCAAAACCGCTCACCCCGCATCCGGCAAGGGTCTTGCCTGCCGCCATGTACTGCTTTTCTATGTTTTCTTGAAACTTGCCGCTGTAATTCACGCCGTTCTCCAGCGTCCCGATCCATAGGCCACCGCTGCGGTCAACGTAGGTGCAGGTTACGTAGCTACTGGACAGGGAAAACGAATCTGAGTGGTCTGCAGAAATATATGATCCCTCACCGGTATCCGGGCAATATACCCACGCCCCTTTAGGCGTAGAAAGCCAAAAACGGTTGTCTGAATCGTGGAAAGCGTCAACGAGTACGGTGTCCTCCGGGAGCGTAAACAAAACAGTTACCTCTCCGGTTTCGAAGTTGGCGACCGACAGACCCAATTTGGCGCTGGCAATATAAACGGAACTTGAATTCAGGGGAAATATCCTTTCGATTTCGTCTCCCATGTAGTCGTTGCCCGGAAGTCCGGCGCTGCGCAGGTTCTTCATTCCGGCATCGGCTTTATACAGGTTTACGTGGAATCTAGAGACGAGCATACTCCCGTCTTCCATAATGAGCATGCGCCTCGCTCCGGAAGCACCTGATTCTTCATAACTTACATTCGTAAGTTCCTTGCTGGTCACGTTGTATGAGAAGTATCCCTGGTTGTTGACGAGTAGGTGAATAGTGCCGTCATCCGTACAAGATATGAAAGTGACCTTGTTGTGAATCACGGACCCTTTGTCACTCGTTACGAGAAGGGGCATAAAGCGGTCGAGGGTGTAGTCATAGACAGAAACGCCGGCATCAGTCCCAATCCAGATGTTTCCTTGCGTATCCTCTTCAAGACAATGCACGAAATCGACCGGCAGTCCGAGATCCTTGGAATCGTAAACGTAGAAATTTGAGCCGTCGTACCGGTTGAGGCCTTTATATGTTCCAATCCACATGAAGCCGCGGGAATCCTGCAGGAAACAACTGATTCCGTCGTAGGAAATACCACTGTTGATTGTGTTGAAATGCGTGAACTGATATGCCTGCAATGGAAGTGCAAGCACAAGGGAAAGAAGTGTTGTAAACAACCTGTAAAGCATCAATACAAATTTAAAATAAAATGTTCAATTCTGTTCTTCCACTCGAATGCGTGCCTGTATTTTTGCAAAAAATGACGCTTTTCTTTTCCTAATCAGGACTGTGGATTCATATTTTTGTAATATGAAAAAGATCACACTATTTCTCTTCTCCGCTACAGCCGCAATAATGGCGTCATGCGTCACTTCAAAGGTCCCTGATGAGGGTGTCCGGATAAGTTGGGACAAAAGCACGTACTGCCAGATTACGGAAATGCCTCTCTCAGATGGCACCGTGGAGTCCAACCTTTACTACCCTCGCGTCAAGCGACTCCCCGACGGGGCCCTGCTTCTGACTTTCATGAACGACCATCTCGGTTGGGAAATCTTCGCTACGCGCAGCGAAGATGACGGCAAGACATGGGCTCCTGCGCAAAAGCTTCTTTCAAGGCATCCCGCACAATCCACAGTCGGTGACGATGAAATAGTATATGTCAATCCAGATTTCATCTGCCTGTCGGACGGGAGACTGATGCTTGCCTATCAGTGGCGCTACCTAAAGGGTTATGGGGATCTTCCCCACACCAACGAGAATTGCGGCATAGGCATCATATTTTCCGATGACTGGGGCCAGACCTGGGGCGAGCCCCGCAACATCTACCGCGGACGCTGCTGGGAACCTGCGATGCTGGAGCTCCCTTCCGGAGAAATACATCTGTATCTCACTGACAGCCAGAATGTAGTAAACAAGATGTCCTGTCCCAAGACATCCCTCATCCGCTCTTTCGACGGAGGCCGCACCTGGCAGGGCAAGGAAGAATGTACCTGGAAGGATGTAGAGGGCATTTCTTACACCATTGACGACAGGTTCGGCTACGACGGGATGGCAACGGCAGTCCTGCTAGATGACGGCTCGATAGCGATGACCGTCGAGGTCTGGAGCGGCAAATATGTGGTTGACCAGACGCCTGTAGTGGTCCTAAGCCGCGACAATTGGAAGGTTGATCAGAAGAAACTGCTTGAAGAAGGAGGTCCTGCGTACCCCGACAAGCGGCAGGTCAACAAAGACTTCATCGCATACGGTCCATATATCGCACGCACTCCCGACGGTGAGGTTCTAGTCAACGCTAATGGTCTGTACAAGGGCATGCAGGGCACCTGGATACTGGTCGGAGACAAGAAAGCCGGCAATTTCGGTCATGCCACGTCCCCGTTCCCCGGATACTGGGGCTCGGTGGACTATATAGGAGACGGAAAGATTATCGTCACCAGTACGGAGAAGTACACTCTTGACGGTGCCACACGCGGGCGCATCAACATCATCCAGGGACGCCTCAACAGGGGCCTCGAAGTTCCTGGCGGATACGGTAATTACAAGCCGGTTGGCGAATTTGACCCTTCGGCATCCGGCTTGTGGTTCCTCGGGGGAAAATACGACTCCAGCGTATATTACGACTTCGGTGCCACCGAAAGTAACTTCGTGTTCAACACTTGGGTGCTGGATAAAAAGCTCACCGCATTCACCCCTGAGAACTCGGACGCTTCCGTCCTGCTTTTCAAACGCGCGAAGTGGACCTATAAGCTTGTCGTGAATGCAGCCGGGAAATGGGTGCTTTCGATGCTCGAGAACAATTCCTGGCACATTATATCCGAGGGGAAGGTGGCCGAGTACGATCTTGCAGGAACCGTCAACGACGATTCTGATACCGACACGGGATTCGCCGCACAGGTCCGAATCCCTTGGGGCATCATTGGAGGTAGTCCCGTTGGCGGAGAGGCCCTTAAGGCACATCCCGCCCATTGGGACAAGGCCCGTAGCGCCGAGAAAGGTACGCGCCTTTGGGAGGAACTCGATGGCGAGAACAGCGATTATCCGTCAGAATGGTTAACTTTACGGCTCAAATGAGAATAAACTACATACCTTTTGCGGCAGCCCTGTTGCTGTCTGCATGTTCAAAGCCTGCTGGCGTGAGCCAGGAGTCGTTCGGCACACTGTCCGACGGCACAGCCGTAACCGTTTTCCATCTTCACAACAGCCGTGGAGCCAGCATGGACGTGATCGATTACGGCTGCAGGGTGGTCTCCATATCCATGCCCGACAGGGACGGGCGCATAGATGACGTCGTGGTCGGGCCAGGCAGCATCGAGGCCTTCGAGACCGGCCCGGAACGCTTCTTCGGCCCGGTGATAGGGCGCTATGGCAACCGCATCAACCATTCCGCATTCGAAATCGACGGTGTGCGCTATGAGATCGCAGCCAACGAGAATCTCGCCGGCGAACCCGTTTGCTGTCACGGCGGGCCTATGGGCTTTGACCGCATGATGTGGGAGGGGACGGCCATAACTGAACAGGGGCGCTGCGGAGTCCGGTTCCACCGTATCAGCCCCAACGGCGAGCAGGGTTTCCCCGGCAATCTGGATGCCACGGTTACTTATTGGCTGACAGATGACAATACGGTAAAGATGGAATATGAGGCCACTACCGACAAGCCCACCGTGGTGAACCTTTCTAACCATACTTATTTCAACATGCATGGCTCAGGCGGCAGCTACGTAATGGAGCAACTGTTTAAGGTTGAGGCCGATACTACGGTC
Source organism: Bacteroidales bacterium (assembly GCA_017634595.1). Classification (GTDB taxonomy): domain Bacteria; phylum Bacteroidota; class Bacteroidia; order Bacteroidales; family UBA932; genus Cryptobacteroides. The sequence goes on along the minus strand of JAGBNC010000016.1, from coordinate 23,815 downwards.
CAGAACAATTTGCAGATGTGCCCCGACCTCCTGCTCCCGGTCGATGGAACTCCGTTCGACTTCCGCGAGCCCCATACGGTCGATTACAGGCTCGACATGCCCAACAAGCAACTGCGTATCATGAAGGGAATGTCTGCCTGCTGGCAGATCCGAGGCTACGATGGAACCCTTAGGCAAGCAGCAGATCTGTTCGATCCTCGCACCGGCAGGGGCGTGGAGACCTGGACCACCGAGCCAGCCCTCCTCACCTTTACAGGTCGCACCTTCGATCCGTCCAAGCATATCGGCAAGTATGGTCCAATCCAAAAATACGGCGGAATGCTACTGGAGACCATCCACTTCGCCGATTCCCCGAATCAACCCCGTTTTCCGTCGTCAGTTCTTCGCCCTGGTGAGAAGTATTATAGCAGTACGGAATATAGGTTTTATACCAAATAGATAGCACGGATCCTTACTCTCATCCTCGATGCCTCCATTCACATCGGTGCGGCTGCGGCATTAAAACCGACGCTACACCTTCAAAAGTATCCCGTACCCAGTTGATGCGGACAGCCTTTCCGATGGCCAGATTGTTCTCAAATGCGCTTTTCTCACAAGCCCGTTTTGGGATATATTGTTTAAATTTTCTATCTTTGAGGAAAACTTATACAAATGGATTTTTTGGCAATTCACTGGAACATTGATCCAGTACTCATACATTTAGGCAACTTTGGGATCCGCTGGTATTCCCTGCTTTTCGTATCTGGATTCGTGATAGGCTGGTACCTCTTCCGCTGGTTTTTCAGAAGGGAGGGAGTGCCGGAGAAACTGCTTGACCCGCTGCTATATACCCTGCTCATCGCCACTATAGTGGGCGCCCGCCTCGGGCACTGCTGTTTCTATCAGCCGGATTATTACTTCGGCTCCTGGAAGGGCTTCTGGGAGATATTCATGCCATGGAAAGGCGGCCTGGCCAGCCATGGCGGCGCCATAGCCTTGTTGCTTGGCATGTGGTGGTATTCAGCACATTACGGCAAGAAGTACAACTTCGATTATCTTTGGATTCTGGACCGTCTGGTCATAACCGTGGCCTTCGCCGGCTGCCTTATCCGCCTTGGCAATTTGTTCAATTCCGAAATCTACGGCGACGTGACCACTCTGCCTTGGGGATTCATCTTCGACCTGCGCGGCGAAACTGAGCCCAAGCATCCAACGCAGATATACGAGGCCCTGAGCTATCTGGTTCTGGGTCTGGTGCTTGTATGGGTCTATGCCAAGAAGCTGGACAAGGTTCACCGAGGATTCTTCTTCGGAATGTTCCTGATAGGATGCTTCGGCATGAGGTTCTTGATTGAGTTTATCAAGGAGCCGCAGGTGGAGTTTGAACAGACTATGGCCCTCAACATGGGGCAGCTGCTCTCGATACCATTCGTCCTTTTGGGCGTGGCGGCATTGGTGTACGCAGCCGTAAGCAAGAAGCCGGCGGCAATTGTACATCCCACGCCTGCTCCCAAGGCCCAAACCCACTACGCCAAGCCTCTGAACTGACAGGCCCGGGAACGGCAAATCCAGGCCCGCAGCGGCACTGGAGTGGCCATGCGGAAGGGTATAAACGAAAAGGCCGGCCCTTAGAGCCGACCTCGTCATTGTATAGCAAATTGATTATTTACTTGGTCTTTCCCACCATATCGTAGAGCTTAGACATACCATCTTCTACCAGCTTGTAACCCTTGTCCTCGGGCAGGACGAAGAACTCAGCGGGCTGCTCTCCCCTCTCGATACCGGCAGTCATCTGCACCAGCACATCCTTAGAAAGAGTAGCAAAGGGAATACCTGTCTCGCAATCAACATAGCGCGTAATGGTCTTGAAAGCACTTATCTGGCTCCAGCGGCCCATATACACCTCGTACTTGACCTTCCCTTCCTTATCCTTACGCTTAAAAACGTTCTTGGTGTATGTCTTATTGTCATCGAACACACGATACACCGTGGTCTCTATCTCCTTGCCGTCAGTCTTGGTAACAGCCAGCTGCACGGAACCGTCAGCAAACTTGATATACTCCCTGCCGGTCTTGGCGTCGTAGCGCACTTCAGCAGCATTGGTAAGCACCAGCCCGCCTTTGTCGTCACGCGACACGGTATAATTCCTGGCATAATAAGACACCTTTGCCGCCGCCATCTCGGGTTGAGCGGACGAAGCATTGGAAGGCAAGCCGAGGGAAGGTGTCTGCTGGGCACCAAGAGACATGCTGGCAAACAATGCTGCCGAAGCAAGGATAGTCATCTGTATCTTTTTCATAAGCAATATATTTGTGTCGTTCTGCAAAAATACGAGTTCAGTATCACAAAACAAATACCAAACTCAATTTTTTACACAAATCTTCCGTCCTTCATCTCAAGAGTGCGGTCGCAAAGAGCCGCCAGAGAAGGGTCGTGAGTGACAATCACGATAGTTTGGGACAACGAATCACGAAGGTTGAAGAACAAACTGTGAATCTCTTGCTTTGTTGCGGAATCAAGGTTGCCCGTGGGCTCGTCGGCAAAAAGAACAGCCGGCTCATTAACCAGCGCACGTGCAATAGCCACCCTCTGCTGCTCGCCGCCCGAAAGCTCAGACGGCTTGTGGGAGACACGCCCCTGAAGGCCTACGAGCCCGAGCAGACGAGTGGCCGCCGCCCGAGAGTCTGACTCGGAACGGCCGGCAATCAGAGCAGGAATCATCACATTCTCCAATGCATTGAACTCTGGCAGCAGGTGGTGCTCCTGGAATACAAAGCCAATCTTGCGCCCACGGAATGCCGCCAGAGCATCCCCTTTAAGGGAGCGGCCGGAGCCGTCGAAGACTGTGGTCCCGTCTATCTCAAGCATTCCGCTGTCAGGGGTGGACAATGTGCCAAGAATCTGCAAAAGCGTGGTCTTGCCGGCTCCTGACGCTCCCACAACGGAAAGCACCTCGCCTCTGTCCACGCTAATATCAATGCCTTTCAGCACTTCAAGATTGCCGAAACTCTTATGAATATCATGCGCCTTAATAATCATAGCGCACATTAAATATTGAACCTCAGACCTGCGTCGAAGTTGAACATGAACGGCTTGTCTGTACGGACCGACTTAGGCTGCCCGGGCGAAGGGAAATAGTAGCGCACCGCCGGATCAAGGTAGAGCCCCAGCTTGTCAGAAAGCTTGAACTCCAAGCCCAAGCCAAGAGCGGCAGAGAATTGGAAGCCGCCAGCCTTGTCGTTTATCACGCTGGGAGTGGCGCTCATGAGCCTGTAGTTGTTGGCAATGCAGTAATCGGCAGCACCGCCGCCCCATGCGTAAACGTTCATCAGTCCGTCCCTTGTACTGAGCAGATCGTAATAAATGTTCAGAGGGATGCCGATATAGTGGACGTTGTGGAAAATGGATCCTTCATACGGGCTCGCAGCAGAACCCACGTAGGTTCCGTTGAACGAACGGGTCAGCAGCGAATATTCCACACCCGTGCCAAGCGAAAGCTTGTCAGCCACCCTGAAACGTACGCCCAGGCCCAAAGTGAAAGGCACGCCGTAAGTAGATGACCCTGCCTCGCTGATGCCTGCGTCGGGCGAGCCGGCACCGGGAGCCATGCGGCTGATACCGTTGCCTCCGTAGGAAATGTTGGAATCATTGCCTCCGACCCCGCCGCTGGCATAGAAGCCGCGCACGTTGATGCCCGAAGAGCGGGACATGTTATCTTCCTGTATTATGCGGGCCCACTGCTCCGCGTTGTCTTGATTCTCCTCATGCCCGCCGGTCTTATGTTCCGCTGCCGGTTGCTTCACTGTCTCCTCCGCCTGCAATGCCGGCTGATCAGCTTTTTCTCCGGCGGGAACAAGCTCCTTGCTGACGGGCACTGACGCGTGTACCACCTTATGGGTCACCTTCGGGGTCACCTCCGCTATCAGTTCCGGGATGTCAGCCTCGGCAAGTTGCACAGGCTCAGCAGCCGACGGCTCCTGAACAGACTGGGCAAGTACCTGTATATCATCAGGGTTCACGGAACCTCCGTCCCGGTGAACGGCAAAGAACAGACCGGCCACCAGAGCTGCGGCGGCGAAAGCGGGCACTGCCCATTTCCACCAGGCTGCGGCTGCGGCTGCTGAATCAAGACGCGCAGACACGGCACGCCATACGCGTCGGGGAACTTTCTCCTCTGCGTCTTGCATCACCGACTTGATTTGTCGGTCGAAATCCTGCCAATTGTCTTGCATCTTAGTATCTTTATGCTTTCTTCTTTTCCAATATTTTGGCCTGCAGCAACGACCGGGCCCGCAACAACTGCGAACGCGACGTACCCTCGGAAATCCCGAGCGCCTGGGCGATCTCATTGTGGGCGTAACCCTCAATCGCATACATGTTGAACACGGTCCTGAATCCGGGTGGCAGCTCCGAAATCATGGCGCAGAGCTCCTTGTAACCCATGTCCTGGATTGCCGATGGAGCTTCGCTCGAGAGGCTGCGCGCCGAATCCACATCCTCGCTTTCTTTCAGCACATCATTCTTGCGCAGACTCATAAGGGCCGTATTAACAAAGATCTTCCTCGCCCACCCTTCGAAGGAACCGTCCCCCGTGAAGGTGTCAAGTTTGGCGAACAACGTCACAAAACCGTCCTGCAGAACATCTTCCGCAGCGTCCCTGTCTCCCATGTAACGCAGGCAAACCGCGAACATTTTCGGGGATAGAGCATCGTAGATGGCTTTTTGTGCACGTCTGTCGCCTTCCTTGGCTTTTTCAATCGTCCAAGTATAAAGATGCGAGTTGTCCTTAAAAAGTTGCATCGGCCACCAAAAAATCTCAAAACCTCAAATGATTATGCGAAAATAGACAAAAAATCAATATTTTTGCAATTGTATGAAGAAAGTCCTGCTCAGTTTGGTCATTATATGCTGCCTGATACCCCTCCGCGCGCAGGAGCGGCAGATCGACAGTTCAAGCGTGGAAAATGCACTGCTGGATGCAGTTATGAGCCTCGAAAAAGGTGAGCGGGACAAAGCGTACGCTACTCTTGACTCGCTTAAGACCATTTCTCCCGACAACGACGCAGTGCACTATTATATGGGCATATGCCGTTTCTCCGCCGGTGATTTCAAGGGCGCCTCGGAGCATCTCAAAGCAGCCGTCGAACTGGATCCTGACAACAATTGGTATCTGGAGACACTGGCCAACCTATATATATATTTGGGCGAGCCGGCGCAGGCAGGAGAGCTTTACCGCACCCTGGCCGAGCGGAATCCGGACAGATTCCGCAATTCATACACCCTTGCGCTGATGGCGGACGCATACCGCCTCAAGAGGGACTACGACGGATTCTTCAACATACTCACCGAGCTTGTGCAGGACCCCGACATCGACGACGAGCAGAAGTACCAGGCCCTCACAGGCGCCCTCGGCGGTTTCGATGCCCGCACCTTCAATTCCATCCTTCCCAAGATGGATTCGCTTGTACTCCGCTACACTCAAGCGGAACCGTCCAGCATTCACGCCCACAGCCTGCGCATGGAATTGGCCGCAACCCGGGGAGACAACCCCACGGTTATCAGCGAATGCCGCACGCTCATGGCGCTCCAGCCCGACGACAAGGAGCAGCAGCTCACCTGCCTGTCCATCATCGGCGACACCTGGCACTCGATGGGCGACAGCCGCAAAGCTTACAAGTGCTACGACGAGGCGCTGAAGATCGATCCGGAGTACTGCCCGGTGCTGAACAATTACGCCTACTACCTCAGCGAGCAGAAGCGCAAGCTACGCAAAGCGGCACGCATGAGCCGTATCACGGTAGAAAAGGAGCCCGACAACGCTACCTACCTCGACACCTACGGCTGGATACTGTTCCTCCGCGGCAAGGCTAAGGAGGCCAAACCATACTTCAAGCATGCAATGATTTACGGCGGCAAGGAAAGCGCCGTGATACTTATGCATTACGCAATTGTGCTGGACAAGCTGGGCGAGAAAGACCTGGCAGCATACTACCGCAACCTGGCTGAAAACAAGAAGAAATGAGACCTCTCCGAATCATAGCAGCCGCACTGCTCACTCTCTCGCTGGCTCTCCCGCTCCAGGCCCAGAACCTGACGGCCAAACGTGACCGCAAGGCCCGCCTTGAAAAGGACATACGGGTGCTCGAGGGGCAGCTGTCCGATGCCACCAAGCGCAGCAACAGCGCCGCCACGCAGCTGGACCTGCTGCATGCTCAGTCACAGGCGCGGCGGGAGCTGCTTCAGGACAGCGAACGCGAGCTCAAGACAATGGGCGACAGCGTGCGCACCTGCCAGAAACAGATCGACGTCCTGCAGAGCAGGCTCGACACCATGACCCACTACTACGGCAAGCTGGTACGCAATGCATACAAGAACCGCGATGCGCGCGCATGGTACCTGTACATTTTGGCAAGCGACAATCTCGCCCAGGGCATGAGGCGCTACGGCTACCTTCGGGAGCTGTCGTCGCAGATGAATACACAGGGACGGCGCATCATTGACGAACGCAAGGAGCTTGAAGCGGAGCGCATGCGACTTGACAGTCTCCGCACCGAGGTCCGCAAGATCCGCGACGAGAGGGCTACCGAGCTGGGCAAGCTCCGCAAGGAAGAAGAAAAATCGCGGAGCCTGGTGAGCCAGCTCCAGAAAGACCGCCGCAAGTACCAGAATCAGCTCTCGCAGAAGCGCAAGGAAGTTGAAGCCCTCAACCGCGAGATCGAAAGGCTCATCAGTGCAGCCATGGGCGACGGAGGCGGAAGCGCCAAGGGCAAGGGCAAGGCCGGAGGCAAGAAGACCACCACCAAGATAGACCTGGCACTGTCAAATGAATTCTCGGCCAACAAGGGCAAACTCCCGTGGCCTGCCGACGGAAGGGTGGTCAGCCACTTCGGGCGCAACCCTCACCCCGTATATACCAAGCTTGAGATGCCTTTCAACAACGGCGTAGGAATAGCTCTGGAGAAAGATGCGCCGGTCAAGGCCGTATTCAACGGGGTCGTGAAGCAGATAGTCGTCGTCCCGGGATACAACCAATGCATACTCATCCAGCACGGAGAGTATTTTACATTCTACTGCAAAATGGGATCGGTAGCAGTAAAAGCCGGCGACAAAGTCAAGACAGGCGAGGTCCTGGGGCATGTGGCCACAAGCCCCGACGGGACCCAGCTCCACTTCCAGCTCTGGAAGGGGCGCGATCCGCAAGATCCTGAGAAATGGCTGCGCTAAGACTTATTCAGCATCTCCGCTGACCCATACGAGCACGTGCCTGTCGAAGGTCATGTACTCGAGCTTCAGCTCTTCTTCGTAGCCGTCCTTATTGATGAAAGTGGCGTCCAACTCGCCCTCTTTGCGGGGGCGTACCGCCTCAATCTCAATCTGTTCAGCGAAGTCAACCTTGTACTGTGACATCTTCTTGTACACAGCCTCCTTGGCACACCAGTAGATGGCCAGCTGCGTACGGCGGTCATCGGCATTGTCGTCCAGCTCTTCCAGTTCTTCTTCCGAGAGAGCCTTCTTCTCCACTGCGCTGAAATCCCTGTCCAGAGACTCGCAGTCAATGCCGACTTCGTCGATATCATTCAGGATGACGGCGACGTATTTATCTGTATGGGTGATACTTATATTAATGGCGTTATTCTCGATGTAGGGCTTCCCGTTGTCGTGATGACTTAAGTACACCTTCTCTTCAAACATAACGTCAAGCAACGCCCTGACGGCAAGCTTCTGCTTGCGGAGGGATTCACTTTTAATGTATGAGATTTCTTCCAGTTCGTCGGAAGGTATTGACGTTAGGGCCCGAAGCTCGGCCTCGGTCTCTGTAATTTGCCAGACGCCTAGCCGCAAGTGATAGTCGTCGTCAAGATCTTTTTGTAGATATAGTGCCATAAATAGTTAACACCACAAATATAAACATTTTTTACAATAAGAAAAAAAGCCGTCCTATTTTGATGTGACCCACATTAGAGGTTTGTTTATAAGAAGCTGCTGCGCCCCTGGGCCCTTTGACCCATGCTTAACGGGCCCCCGGGGCGCAGTAGCTTTTTTAGTACAATCATTTAAACCACGGCGCGGATTTTGCGTCAAAACCAACGTATGCAGGAGTTGGAGAAATATTTCAACCAGTTGGTAAACAAGTACAGCGAGCCCTTATACTGGCACGTCCGCACCATGGTGGGAAGCCATGAAGATGCCGACGACCTGCTGCAAGATATATTTACAAAGGCCTGGAAAGCGCTTCCAAGCTTCAGAGGCGACAGCGATGTATTCACCTGGCTCTGGCGGATAGCGACAAACGAGACGCTGAGCCACCTGCGCAAGGCACGCGTGAGGGCAGCGCTCAGCTTCACCCGCATCGACGACGAAGCCGAAAGGGTATCTGACCCCGACCCATACTTCGACGGAAATGCAGCCATGAAGAACCTGCGCAAAGCTATTGCCTCTCTTCCCGACAAGCAGAGAATGGTGTTCTCGATGCGTTACTACGAAGACCTGTCCTACGAACAGATTTCCGGCATTACAGGCACCTCCGTAGGAGCGCTTAAGGCATCATATCATATTGCATACGAGAAAGTTAAGCAGCTTTTACTCGATTCTGATTAAACTTTGCCAAAGAATAAACGTCTAAGAATACGAAATGAATAAAAAATTACCATACTCCGTACCTCCGGGATATTTTGATTCCCTCAAGTCGCAGCTGTCCGGAATTCCAGAGAGCAAAAGCAGGTTCAGTTTTGTTCCATACTTTGCTTTGGCGGTGAGTTTTGCACTTTTGGTAATGTTGGGCAATTTCATACTCACCAAATCAACGGCCAGCCAGCCGGCAAGCGACCAGGAGATAATCGAATACCTGATTGACTCGGGCACCACACTCGCCCAGTTGGAAAGTGCGGTAAACAATTATTAAAAGCAAACGGTTATGAAAAAGTTGATTTCCATTTTGTTGACAGTCGGTATCGCCACAGCAGCGCTGGCGCAGCCGCAGAACGATCAAAAGCCCAAGGGCGGCCATCACAATTTTGAAAAAATCAAGGCCGAGATGGTGGCATTCATCACCAGCGAGGTGGGCTTGACAGCCCAGGAAGCTGAGGTATTCTGGCCCGTGTTCAACAAGATCGAGGCTGAGCAGAAAGAGCTCATGAAGTCGGAGCGGAAGGCTTACATGGCTCTGAACAAGGCTCTTGCCGAAGGAGAAGGAGATGTATCCACACTCCTGAACGCATACCTCGACGCCAAATCCAAAAACGTCAACCTGCAAGTGCTCAACGCCAAGGAGTACAACAAGATACTTCCCGTTGAGAAGGTAGCCAAATTCTACACCTGCGAGGAGAAATTCCGCAGGCAGCAGATAGGCCGTCTGCAGGGACGCGGCGGTAAAGGTCACGGCGCCCCTCAGGGACGCAATCCAAAAGTCGAGAAGAGCAAGTAACTGCCAGACTCTCATCGATCAACCCCGGGCTGAGCGGCCCGGGGTTTTCGTATTTAGACATACCGTCCCTTCTTAGCTATGGGCCAAGTATGCTCTCAACGGTGCTGCCGAATGGACCGGTAAGAGCACACCGCAGCTCGCCACGGCCAATTTAAATCAAGCCGGCGATAATGCTGTCGGCGGTAAACCAGCGGTCCTCCGGAATGCGGCCATAGCCCGGTATCCCCTCGGCTGTGCGAAGGCCGAGCATGATCTGCTCCTCGCGTATTTCCTCGCTCGTGAGCACCTCAGAAGAAGAGGTCCAGCCGCTCAGAGTGTCTGAGTTCCAGCTCCGTACGTCGGGATTGCGCCGCAGGCTATGGGCGGAGCTTCCCAGCCCGACGTACGGCGCCCTGGTCCAATAGGCGCTATTGTGCACTGCCCTGAATCCCGGAAGCGCCCAGTTGGATATTTCATAATGCTCGTATCCGGCTGCAGCGAGCATGCTACATATTAAATAATATTGCGCGCTGCATTCCTCGTCGGACAGTTCAGTGTAGCGGCCTCCACGGACAAGCCTCCCCAGGGCGCTGCCCTCCTCCACCGACAGCTGATATGCCGAAACATGTTCCGGACGCCACTCAAGAATCTCCCGCAAAGTGTCCTGGAGCATAACCCTGCTCATCCCGTTTACACCGAAAATGATATCGACGCTGATGTTGTCGAATCCGGCCTCCCGCAGCATACCGAACGCGCTACGTGCACCGGAGGCCGAGTGCCGGCGGTTCATCCAGCGCAGCATTGCATCGTCAAGCGACTGCACGCCCATGCTTATCCTGTTCACACCCAGCGCCTTGAGCCCGCCGGCATAGTCCCGGGTGATGTCATCCGGATTAACCTCCACCGTCCATTCGGAGTAGCTCCGGCCTCCGCATGCATCGGCAATGCGGGCAATATAATCAAGAGGCAGCACCGACGGGGTGCCGCCTCCTATATAAAGAGTATTCACCGCAGCGCTTGCTGCTATTTCGTCCTTTCTTGCCAGAGCCTCAGAGCAGACTTCATCGAGCCACTTTGCCGAAGGGCAGGCCCTTTCGGAATAGAAGTCACAATATGTGCAGAAACTCCTGCAAAAAGGCACATGAACGTATATCACTGCACTATCGCAACATCAGTTCGGCACTTCCGAGCTTAGCCTGGGATGTGAAGGCCTCGGCAGTATAGATGCCCTTCACATACGCCGGGATATTGTTGACGTAGATGCTGAGCTCAACCTCCTGGCCCTCATAATCAACCTCACGCGAAGCAGTGGCCTCGAGGGTTTCATCACCGAAGGTAAATGTGGTGCCGCGGCCGTCGTCGAGCAGGTTGCCGCTCGGATCCTTGACCCGCACATACACACGTACGGGACCGGCCTCCGCAAGGGCGTTCTCAACGAGGCTGAGTGTCACCATCAGACGGGCCACGTTCTTGCTGCGGTCCACCACCTTGCCTGCATTGTTATAAGCCTCGATGCGCATTCCGCGAGCCTTTATCACGGAACCTGTAGCCACCTTGCCTGTAAGGTCTTCCACCTGTGCGGTGAGCTTCTCGTTCATACGGCGGTGCTCAGCCGCATCTTTACGGGCGTTGGCGGCATCCACGGTAAGCTTGTGATTAAGCTGGTTCAAGGAATCAATCTGTACAATGTAGCCACGCATAATGGAGCGCAGGGTGCCGAGTTCTTTCTCGTACTGGCGCATTTTTACGCGGTTGGTGGCTTCAGTCTTCTTGATACGTTCTACCAGCTGTGCCACCTCCTCGCGGGATGAATCAAGCTGAAGGTTGATGGCATCGTAGTCGGACGACAGGGCCTCATAGTCACCCTGAAGGGCTACTATCTGGTCCGTAAGTTCCTGTTTTTCAATATTCAACTGGCCCACGAGGCTGTTCTTCTGATACAGCACGTAGGCGAGAGCTGCGGCCAGAAGCGCGGCTACCGCAATCATTACATACATGACGGTCTTGGGGCCGCCGTTCTGCTTGCGTTCCTGCTCCTTGCGTTCAAGTCTCTCAAGGGGATCTTCTCTTTCCATAATTGTTTTAATTAGTTTGCAAAAGTAGCAATTTTCCTGCATTTCTGCTGCAACCATCGGGCCAAGTCGCCTGGCAGCAGCGGAGAAAGGGTGTCATACACCCTCTGATGGTAAGCATCCAGCCACTCCGTCTCGCTGCTGTCAAGCAGCGTCAGATCGAGGGCAGAAGTGTCGAAGGGACATAGAGTCAGCGGTTCGAAGCCGAGCCAGCGTCCAAACTCGTTGGCTCCTTTTTCAACACAGAGCAAGAGGTTTTCGTGACGCACTCCGTGCTCTCCTTCGCGGTAGATACCGGGCTCATCGGAAATTATCATTCCGGCACGCAGAGGCTCCGGATTGAGATTCTGGCGCATGTCCTGGGGGCCTTCATGCACGCCAAGGAAGCAACCTACCCCGTGGCCGGTGCCGTGGCCGAAATTGCGCCTGAAGCGCCACAATGGTTCCCGGGCCAAGGCGTCGATGCGGCAGCCGGGGGTGCCTTCGGGGAACAGGGCCATGGCAAGGTCGATGTGCCCTTTGAGAACCAGGGTGTAGTCTTCTTTCTCCAAAGGAGTAAGGTCGCCGAGCGGCACTGTGCGCGTAATATCAGTGGTGCCGTCGAGGTACTGACCGCCTGAGTCGCAAAGATATAGCCCGCGCTGCTCCAGCACAGGAGCGCCCTGACGGGGAGTCACATAATGGGGCAGGGCCGCCCCTGGACCATAGGCGGAGATTGTCTCGAAACTGTCGCCCTGATAGCCGGCCTGCGAAGCCCTGAACTCGCCCAGCTTGACAGCGGCATCCCACTCGCTCACGCGGCGGTCGGCCTGGATGGACTTCTCGAGCCAGTAAAGGAAGTGCACCATTGCCACTCCGTCGCGTATGTGCGCCTGACGCATGCCCTCTATTTCAAAGGGGTTCTTGACGGCTTTGGCCAGGGCCACAGGGGTTCTCCCCTGCACAGGGGTGACGCCGGACCGGAGCAAGGCGCTGTATAGCTGATGATTGAGCGAGCCCTCATCGACAAACAGCCTCATGCCGTCCAACTCGGACAGATATTCCTGGATGGAATCATACCTCTCCAGGCTTACCCCATCCTCGGCAAGCTCGTCGAAGGCCCTTTCGGTATCGGGATCTTCAATGGCTTCTTTGAGCACAAACCAGGACGCCGCATCTTCGGTAACAAGCAGATAGCTTATTACCAGGGGGTTATACTCAATATCGGAGGCTCGGACATCAAGAGTCCAGGCTATCTCGTCAAGAGCGGAAAGAAGTATGCCGTCACAGTTTTTGCTCCGGCAGAACTCCCTCAGCATCTCAAGTTTGTCGATCCTGGCACAACCGGAATCGACAGTGAACACCGGTGTCTGAGGGATGGGAGGACGATTGTTCCAGAGCACGTTGATAAGCTCAGGAGCACTTACAATCAATGGTTCAGCATTCACACCTGAGAAGGCGTCCGTGATGCTGTCGGCAAATGCCTGCATCATACACTGCCCGTCAACGGCAAGCACGGGCTCCTGAGTGTCGGAAAACTTCGATGCAAGCCACTCCGGGATAAGCACTTGCTCCGGCACCCGTGTCTTGTGCAGCTCCACTCCCGTGTCCCGGAGCTGCTCAGCAGCCTGAATAAAGTAGCGTGTATCAGTCCACAGGCCGGCATGGTCGGCAGTGACCACCAGGTCGGCCGCCTCGCCAGTAAAACCGGTAAGCCAACGTATCTGCTTATAGCGTTCCGCCGGGTACTCGCTGCCGTGAGGGTCCGAGCCGGTGAGTATTACGGCGTCCCAGTCACGCGAGCGCATCAGCGCGCGGAGGGAAGAGATACGTTGGGCATATTGGTTCATAGCTGTGGAATAAATGTAGGTATGTGCAGTATTTCTGTCTTAAAGAGGTTGCGCCTGTGCATGCGGTCGATCTTTTCTTTGATTTCGGGATCATCGCACACACCTTCGCGGATGTAGCGGTCGAGGGTGGCATAGCTGAAGCCGAACTTGGCCTCGTCGGGGCAGGAGCCGGGAAGTCCGTCGTCCGGGGTCTTTTCCACCCACTTGGAAGGAAGTCCCAGGTCGTGGCCTATGCTCAGCACCTCACGTACCACCAGCCCGCCAAGCGGCGAGAACGAGCCTGCCGCATCGCCGTAGAGGGTGGCATAGCCTATATAGTCTTCGCTGAGGTTGCAGGTGTTGGCCACCATGCCGTTAAGGCTCTGAGCGGCGGCATAAAGCACCGTCATGCGTATGCGGGGAGGTATATTCTGGATGGTCTGGAGGGAGAATTCTCCACCGGGCATGAGCGCTCCGAGAGCGTCGCATTCAGCTTCGATACGGCCTATCGGCAAGCACAAGTACCTGATGCCAAGATATTTGCAGATTTCATCGGCCTCATTGAGGCTCTGCCCTTCGGCCGGCATGGCAATGCCCACCACCCTCTCGGGGCCCAGGGCACGGGCGCACAGGGCTGCAGCTATAGTGCTGTCTTTACCGCCGCTCATACCGAGCACGGCGGTGCATGAAGGACCGTTGGAAGCGAACCAATTCTGTATCCATGCAATACAATCTTCTGTGAGTTTTTTCATAACGCAAAGATAAATAATACTTTGCAAATCAAAAAATTAGTTGTATCTTTGCAGCCCGCAAAATTGTGTTGCGGAGATTAACTTATTAAGTATCAATTAATTAATTAACCAATGCCTGGATTAATTGGAAAGAAAATCGGAATGACTTCCGTTTTCGGTGCCGACGGTAAGAATATACCGTGCACCGTTATCGAGGCTGGTCCGTGCGTTGTCACGCAGATCCGTACAGTTGAGACCGACGGTTACGAGGCTGTACAGCTTGCCTATGACGAAACCACCGAAAAGCACGCCAGCGCGCCCCTTATGGGCCATTTCAAAAAAGCCGGCACCACTCCCAAGCGCAAGCTCGTTGAATTCCCCGCGGATTTCGCCAAGGAGCTCAAGCTCGGAGACGTGATCACCGTCGCGGACATCCTCAAGGAAGAGGTTCCGTTCGTCGACGTGGTCGGCACTTCTAAAGGTAAGGGTTTCCAGGGCGTTGTGCACCGCCACGGCTTCGCAGGAGTCGGCGGCAAGACCCACGGTCAGCACAACCGTCTTCGTCACCCCGGTTCTATGGGAGCATCCTCATGGCCTTCCCGCGTACTTCCCGGTATGCGCATGGCCGGCCACATGGGCAACGCCCGTGTAAAGGTGTTCAACCTCAAGGTCGTCAAGATCCTTCCCGAGAACAACATTATCGTAGTCAAGGGTTCCGTCCCCGGAGCCAGAGGTTCTTATGTATTATTGGAGGCTTAAGATTATGGAACTTGCAGTATTGAAAATCGACGGCACCCAGTCCGGAAAGAATGTCACCCTCGATGAGAAGGTATTCGGCATCGCTCCCAACGACCACGCCATCTATCTGGATGTTATCCAGTATCTTGCCAACCAGCGTCACGGCAACGCCAAGACCAAGGACCGCAGCGAGACAGCATACAGCACCAAGAAGCTCGGACGCCAGAAGGGCGGCGGCGGCGCACGCCACGGCTCCCGTAAGGCCAACATCTTCGTGGGCGGCGGCCGCGTCTTCGGACCCGTTCCCCGTTTCTATCACAACAAACTGAACAAGAAGGTCAAGAAGCTTGCCCGCTTCTCCGCTCTGAGCTACAAGGCCCAGGAGAATGCGATCATCATGCTCGAGCCCTTCAAGATGGAAGCCCCCAAGACCAAGGAGCTCCTCGGCATCGTTAAGGCCATCAAGGCTGGCGACCGCAAGGTACTCATCGTGCTTCCCCAGAATTCGGACAATATCTTTCTTTCATCCCGCAACCTCCAGCAGGTCAACGTCATTACCGTTGACGAGATCAACACCTACGCAATCATGAACGCCAATTCACTGGTGCTCATCGACGGTGTTCAGGATATTCTCGCTGAGAGGGCATAAAAACGCACAAGAAGATGGGAATCATTATTAAGCCAATCGTTACAGAGAAGTTGACGGCTCAGGGCGAAAAGTTGAACCGTTACGGCTTTATCGTTGATCGTAAGGCCAACAAACTTCAGATCAAGGACGCGGTAGAGAAGATGTACAACGTCAACGTCGCCGCCGTCAATACAGCCAACTATCACGGCAAGCGCAAGAGCCGCTACACCAAGAGCGGGCTTCTCCGCGGCCGCGCCAACCACTATAAGAAGGCGTACATCACCCTCGCAGGTGAGGACAAGATCGACTTCTACGCTAACATCTAAGGGAGGAATAAGCTATGGCAGTAAGAAAATTCAAACCGGTAACTCCCGGTCAAAGGAACAAAGTGATCAGCTCTTTCAGCGAGATCACCACCAAGAAGCCTCAGAAATCATTGCTTGAGCCTCTCAAGAGCACGGGCGGCCGTAACAACACCGGCCAGATGACCGTTCGCTACATCGGCGGCGGCCACAAGAGGATGTACCGTATCATCGACTTCCTCCGCGACAAAGACGAATGCACCGCTACCGTTCTGACCATCGAGTATGATCCTAACCGCAGCGCCCGCATCGCCCTCGTCCAGTACGAAGACGGCGAGAAGAGGTATATCATCGCCCCCGACGGCATCAAGGTAGGTCAGGTAGTCGCTTCCGGAAGCGGTGTCGCTCCCGAGGTCGGCAACTGCCTCCCTCTTAGTGAAATTCCTGTCGGTACCCTTGTTCACAACATCGAGCTCCGTCCCGGCCAGGGTGCCGCAATGGCCCGCAGCGCCGGCGCAAGCGCACAGCTCGCAGCCCGCGAAGGCAACCACGCAGTACTGCGTCTGCCCTCCGGCGAGACCCGCATGGTTCTCGTTAGCTGCCGCGCCACCATCGGTGTCGTGTCCAATACCGACCACAACCTCGAATCCCACGGAAAGGCCGGACGCCGCCGCTGGCTCGGCAAGCGCCCTCACAACCGTGGTGTTGTCATGAACCCTCACGATCACCCTATGGGAGGTGGTGAAGGACGTGCATCCGGTGGACATCCCCGCTCTCGCAAGGGTCTGCCTGCCAAGGGATACAAGACCCGTAACCCTAAGGCTACGTCCAACAAGTTCATCATTGAGAGAAGAAAGAAATAACGGAATAACACAAGTATAGATTATGAGTCGTTCACTTAAAAAAGGCCCGTATATCCAGGAAGCCCTGGAGAAGAGAGTTCTTGCTATGAATGATGGTAGCAAGAAGAAAGAGGTGGTCAAGACCTGGTCTCGCGCCAGCATGATCTCCCCGGACTTCATCGGCCATACTATCGCCGTTCATAATGGAAACAAGTTTATTCCTGTTTACGTTACTGAGCAGATGGTCGGCCACAAGCTCGGAGAGTTTGCCCCCACCCGCACATTTAAAGGTCATTCAGGTAACAATAAGAAGTAATCACTATGGGAAAGCGTAAAAGACTTATGGCTGAAAGCCTCAAGGAGGCCAAAAAGGTTACAGCTATTGCCAAGCTGAATGACGTCCCCACTTCCCCCCGCAAGATGCGTCTGGTAGCAGACACCATCCGTGGCAAGGAGGTTAATCACGCCCTCGATCTTCTGAAATTCAGCAAGAGGGATGCATCCATCCGTCTGGAGAAGCTTCTCCGCAGCGCCATCGCCAACTGGGAGTCCAAGAACCAGGACAAGGCCAAGGAGCTGGACAACGGCAATGTGTATGTCAAGACCATTATGGTAGATGAAGGCCGCACTTTGAAGCGTATCCGTCCGTGCCCTCAGGGCCGTGCGGGCCGCATTCGCAAGCGCTCCAACCACGTGACCGTCATCCTCGATGTAAAACAACCAGTGGAGAATAAGTAATATGGGACAGAAAACAAACCCTATCAGCAACAGAATCGGTATCACCCGTGGTTGGGACTCCAACTGGTGTGGTGGCAACTATGCAGAGAAGATAGCTGAAGACTACAAGATCCGCGAGTATCTCGGCAACCGCCTTGCGAAGGCCAGCCTCAGCAAGATTGTCATCGAGCGTACACTGAAGCTCATCACCGTCACCATCTATGCCGCACGTCCCGGTTTCATCATCGGCAAGGGCGGACAGGAAGTTGACAAACTCAAGGAAGAGCTCAAGAAAGTCACCAGCAAAGATATTCAGATCAACATCTACGAGGTAAAGCGCCCCGAGGTTGACGCCCACATCGTGGCGGACTCCATCGCCCGTCAGATCGAAGGCCGTGTCAGCTACCGCCGCGCTATCAAGATGGCCATCGCCAACACCATGCGCGTTGGTGCTGAGGGCATCAAGATCCAGATCGCAGGTCGCGTGGGCGGCGCCGAAATGGCCCGCAGCGAGATGTTCAAAGAGGGTCGTACCCCTCTGCACACCTTCCGCGCCGACATTGACTACGCTCTGGCAGTAGCAAACACCAAGGTTGGTACCCTCGGTATCAAGGTGTGGATCTGCAACGGCGAGAAGTATGGACGTCAGGATCTGACTCCGGCAGCTCTCGCAGCCGCAAACTCCCAGGCCGCAGGCCAGAGGGGTGGCGACCGCAGGGGTGACCGCCATGGCCGTGGCGACCGCCGTGGCCGTGGTGACCGCCGCGACGAGAGGAAGTAAACACTTCCTAAATTATACTACAACAGGCAGGTCGATTTTTTTTTCGCCCTGCCTGTTGTTTTTTCTTAAACAGTCAGGGCGCTTGCAAAAGCGTCCTTGATTTTTTATATTTGCACGTTAGTGACTTAATGCAATAAAGATGAGAAGATTCGTATTTTTCGCCTTGTCCATACTGATGGCTGTCGGCTGCCAAGGACTCACTGGAGTCGATGAGAGCAAACGCGAATGGAAGGTTGACGGCAACACCATGACATGGGGAGACCATGAATACACCATCCGAGGATCAATCCCAGAGCTTGAGTACGACAAGAACGGAGTTCTAATATCCGCCGTACCGACTGAGCCCACTGGATGGGTGAGCTTCACTGCCAACCCGGCAGGCTACAACGAATTCTCCACCGTCTATACCCAGTTCCTTGGCAAGTCGCCCATGGGTGCAGCGGCTATGATTCCTATGGCAATGGAGATCTACGGTCGTAACCGTATGACCGGCGAGCGATGCATTAAGCTGCTCTGCGGGTCAGTGGCAAATGCCGACGCGGTAACAAGGGAATTATACTCCAAGATGTACCGTTCTTCATACTCTCCAACCGAAGACCAGTACTACCAGCGCTACCTTCCGGCTGCTCTTCTCAAAGGCGCCCGCGCCGACAATTCATATACCCCCGACGAACCTTATACCGTACAGATGATGCCAAGCCCCAACCGCAGCACCGGTGATTTTTCGTACCTGTTCATCTATGCAGAGGGATGGGACACAAAGCAGCGCAGCGTTGAAATCAAGGCCAAAGACAACTTGTATATAGTCTCCAACTGCCCTTCATGCTACTCCCAGTGCAAGGTCATAAAGGGAGAATGGGGCGGAATTAAATAGATTCTTTACACTTTGGAGGGCATGTGATGCCCGATAATGCTCTCACCGGTGCCTCGAGGCGGACCGGTAAGAGCATTTTACAGCCGTTGTGCCCGCAAAGGTGCAATGGCTGGCACCCTTAAGGGCAAGAAGAAGCCTTCAACAACCCGCAGGCCCTGCCTTCCTGACAACGGCAGGCAATAACGTACTTACTTTACTGTAACTTCTAGCCTGATCATCAGAGCTTTGGGCTTTGGGCACGGTCGCTTTTTCAAAAAATGTAAATTTTACTTGACATTTTGTAAATTATTATCTACATTTGCAGAAAAAGAATAGAGCATTATGAAATTATTACCACACGCTTTCAACATTGCTGCATATTGCTGGCTTTTAGGTTGGCTAATCTGCAGGTGCACCCTTCCCTTCTTGACTCACTCCAATATTAACTGGCCTGAGTGGATTATCATCATCAATTGTATCGCTCTTTTTGTGGCTTGTTTTTCGAGAGAGAGAGTCGAAGATGAAATGATCTCTTCAATGAGACTCAGTTCCATCGGAATTACTGCTGCAATCTTCCTCGTATTGTTTACAATTCTCAATGTGCTTAATCTTACTAACATTGAGGGGAGAGCGATAGAAGCAATTAATTACATGGTAGTGGAGGACATTGAAGTATGGATATTCTTCTATCTGTTCTTGTTTAAAATTAGATTTCTTATTAACAGCCGCAGACCAGCAGATGATTAACCATATAAAAATAGAGCGGTCAAAAAAGGACATGACCCAACAGGAATTAGCCGATAAAGTCGGTGTCAGTCGGCAAACCATAAACGCAATTGAAAAGAACAAATTCAATCCGTCAACTCTCCTTGCACTAAAAATCGCAAATGTTTTCTCTGCATCAGTAAACGATTTATTCTTCCTTGAACAAGATGACTAGAAGTAATATCCATTTAATTAAACAGCACTATGGAGTCCATTATTAACAACTTAATTGAGAAGACAATTAAAATCGTGATCACCTCCACTTTGGTGGTATCGTGTACAAATGTATCAACACCAAATGTTGATGTTGCTATCCGTGAAGACCTAGTGTCTCTTTCTTTGCCCGAGCAAGTTCATATGATTCAAGCTTTGACACCGGAAAAACAGTGTGAGTACTGGAAATATAAAATAGAGAATACTCTAAGCTCAAAGAATTTGTCAAAATCGGAAAAAGAGCTCATCCGGCCTCTCCTCGATTATATAACCCCTGAGGCATATGCCGAGAATGATACTTCCGCCGCTATTCAGGAATTCACCGATGACCTCACGGCTACTCTGATCAAAGAATATAAGTGGGACAACCAAAAACTATTTAAGTATCTAGGGACCATCATGACAGAATCTGAATATACAGAGTATTGCAAACGGAATAATTAACTCGTAAACGTTACCCGGCTGCATTATCGCGAGTGCGGCCGGGTTTAATGCTTTACGGTTTTGAAGGATCGAAAGCACGGGGGCGCGAGAACACGCTCTCGTGCTTTATCTTTCTGGCAGCATCGCAAATACGCGCTCATTTTGTGCCTTTAACACGTTCACGCTCTAAAATGTCGTGTTCACGGTCCAAAATGTCGTGTTCACCAACAAAAATTTGCTATATAATTTAATTCGAGATACCTTTGCTCCGGGATAAGCAGTTTATTAGAAATGTTACAACAGCTTTTAAAACTATCTTCTCAAAGGTGCTAGGGGAGGGGCGTCGCTTGTTATCATGTATGATCTTCGAGAACTGTTATATTTTCCAGCCTGATACATTCACTCAAAGTAAAATTATCAATGAACTATAATTAAACTTTTAAAACTTATTTATCACATCACTTTTAACATCATGCTATGAAAAAGAGTTTTTATCTTGCAGTTCTTCTACTATTAGCGGCCTGCTCTAAAGAGGATTTACCGGTGATTACACCACCCACTATTAACCATAATCTTTCCACAACAATTCCATTATCCGAAGCTTTATGCTCGCTTGATGAAATGATTCAAGGCCTGAGTATGGTTACGAAATCTTCTCAGGCCCCAACATATTCAACAGCATCTATTATTACTATTGGTCAATCCACATTCCCTAAGACAAAGACTGACAGAATAGGATTGGTTTTCCTGACACTCTAATGTATTTGGTTAATTTCGACAATGATAAAGGCTTTGCTGTATTAGCAGGAGACACACGTCTTGGAGAGAACGTATACTGCCTTACAGAAAAAGGAAGTATCAGTGCGAATGATTTTGCTAAGGCATTTGAATATTTATCAAATGATCGGACTTATACAAAAGCTCCAGAAAACCAAGAATCTTTTTACGACATGGGGGAAGTATTTGTGCCTGCATTAATGTTGTCATCAATGATTATTGACATCCAGAACAACAAAGGAAGCATAAAAACTAAGTCTCCGACAGTATTAACAACCAACGTTGCTCTTATGACAACAAAATGGGGACAACGTTCCCCATTCGACACGTATTGTCCACCGGATGCCCATGGCGGTACATGTCCCACCGGGTGCGTAGCTACAGCTTGTGCACAAATAATGCAGTACTGTCAGAAACCGTTAAATCCGGTTTTTGACGGCGTAAGTTGCTCCTGGTCAACTATGGGATCCGTATGTAACTACTTAGATCCTTATGGTGCTACGGCTACTTCTCTTGGTAAAGAACAAGTTGCTCGTTTTTTGTTCCATATTGGCAAGCCTTCCTTATGCAATATTAATTATGTCACAGACCATTCAGGTGGATATGCCTCAGGTGTAGTAACTACACTAAATTATTATGGGTATTCTAATGTCCACAAATATATTGGATTTGGGGCTACCAATCAAAGCAAAGTCTCATCAATGTTAGCCGCAGGTCTTCCAGCATATTTGGATGGCTCAGATTTCCATAATGGAGGGGGCCATGCATGGGTAATCGACGGAGAATATAATGGGCACTTTCATTGTAACTGGGGATGGTACGGCCAGTGGGATGGTTATTACGTAAAACATAACTGGTTCAACATATCAAATCGACAAGGAGTAGATAGTATTGACTCTGGCGACGACTTTTCTACTAAATGGAGCTTTGATTGGAATTTTAGGCTAGTAACTTATTCGATTTAGTTTTTGTGTAGCGATATGAACAAACGAACTATAAATATACTATTAATAGCACTATCTTTTCTTTTGGTTTCGTGTGAGAAGCCTGTGAAAGATGTTATCGGGCTATCTCAAAATGAAATTACTTTAGGTGCAGAAGGCGGAGTCGTAGTTATTGATGCTACTGGAGCTTTTACCCTTGAGGGATTATACACATACGATTCATCCGGAAAGGCTGTTCCCATGGACAATTCTTGCGGAAGGGTCATAAATGGTTCAGAAATGTTTCTCAAGGGTGACTGGATAGAAGCTCATAAAACTTCTACTTCTGATCACCTGGAGGCTGTCAACATTCAAGTAAGTCCGAATTCGGGATCATTCCGAAAATGCAGAATAAATGTAATGCTAGGAGACTACTTCGATTGCATTATTGTAAAACAAAATTCCGCTCCCGGGAAATAAGTCAGGGAGCGGAATTAAATAGAGTTTATTCTTCCGGTTTTGAAGGATCGAAGGCACGGGGGCGTGAGAACACGCTCTCGTGTTTCAGTTTTCCGTCGGAGCCATAGATGCGAACGGTGATGTCTGTCTTGGGCGAGGAAGTCTTGGCTACAAACATGTGATATGTCACATCTTTGGAGGACTTGCTGCTGTGCTTGTATGGACTCATGACCCGCGGCAACTCATAGGCAAAGTTCTTTGAAGGATCTTCATAGCGAGTGGCCTCAACTTTGAGCTTACGACCTTTTTCAATCATTTCAACCCTGTCGCCGGGTTCCCAGCCCCAGTAGTTCAGGAACACATAGTTACGCCATTTCTTATTACCGTAGTCCAAGCGCGTGGAACCATAGAGTTCCTGCTGTTTCTTTACTCCTTCGCTGTTTCGGTAGGCTTCGCCCACAGCATTCATATCGTAGAAACGATAATACTTCGGGCCATATAGATAGGTTTCGAAACGGTACTGCGGATCCTGCCCGGGTTCGAACGTGGCCAGCCAGAATCCGGCGTCCTCGCCGCCGCTGGAGTACATGGGCCAGTCGACGGGAGTAGTCCACATGATGCCGGATGTTGCCGGCAGGGTACGCTGGTGAAGCCTCGGGAAGTCAGGATGGTCGCATATGTCGGTCCTATGCGTATGGCCCGAGAAAATGGCCACATCGTGGGTGAAACCGCTGCACAGTTCATGCAGCCTCCGGACCTGTTCCTCGGGCATCAGCAGGCCGCTCGCCTTGCCTGAATAAAGCACAGGGGCATGAGTACAGATGAATATGCGCGAGTCTTCATCGACAAGCGACAGGTCCTGCTCGAGCCAGGAGAACTGCTGCTCCGTGAGCATGTGCTTGTACGAACGGTCTCCTTTGACTCCCGGGGCTTTCTTGCCCTTGCCTTCGACGTTCACATAATAGATATTGTCCAGGAACACCCAGTGGTCGGAGCCTATGTTGACTGAATACTGCCCGGGGCCCCAGCAGTCACGCTCCCGCCAGCCTGCTCGGCGGTCCACGTCTTCACCCACCATTGAAGGATCGTGGTCGTGGTTGCCCATGATGCTGTACATGGGTGTGGGATAGCATATATCCTGGAGAAGGCGAAGGCCGTCGGACTCGTTGAAATTGAATTCGCCCCAGTAGATTTCATGCGTGGTGTCGCCCAGATTGGCAGTGTACACGTGCCCTCTTGAGGCTGCCGCTTCACGCCTGATGACCGGCATAACGACATTTTTGAAGCGGCGCAAATCGTCACGCGCCGGATCGTTCGACAGGTGCATATCGGCCAGCAGTATCATGGTATAGCGACTCTGGTTCTGCTTGTCCAGCACGAAATCGTGGATTTCGTCCTGCT
>JAGBNC010000015.1 GCA_017634595.1 Bacteroidales bacterium | reverse complement strand
TAAGTCAAGTACAAATTTACGTTTTTTTCCGAAACCGACATAATATTACCCAAATAGTTTTGATTAACTGCAAACATAGCTGACAAGACTATCATAGACTCGGGGAGAGCAGCCCGAAGCAGGCTCTCATCCATAAATAATAAATCAATAACTCACTTGAATCAAGGTTTCTTGCTTTAAACCCCCTTCTCGAGGATGGGGTTTAAAGCAATTATTGCCAGTAAAGGCAGATCCGCTGCATATCCTTTACTGAGCGCTCTTACCGGCAGGGCCTGCAGAGCCGCCTGGAAACAGCAACTAATGCATCAAAGAGTTATGGGTTTTTAAAGTACAGCTTCCGCTAGCTTTAAAAACCCATAACTATCACAATTACAAGTATTTATTCTACAGTAGACGCCTCACGAGGTCAACTACATTATTGTAATTGAGCATTCCAGTTAAGTGTATAATCATTTGCTTTATAGCCGCACAGCTTGCCAGGAATATCATCTTCAGATACCACAGATCCATTCATTTGAGAACTGGATTTGATTATCAATGGACTATCTGAACCAGCACTGGTAGCATGGCTAGACCCTGCAGTAATATTCACTGTCCAACCAAGAAGATACCCCGCATAGATGTTTCCTGATGTTGTAAGAGTTCCTTCAACGCTGCAGTTATTCCAGGTCTGATTGGTATTACCGATTCCACCAACCAGCAAAGCAGCGCCACCTTTATCACCACCAGCAGTAACAGTACCTTTACTACTACAAGAGCTCATTTTGACACCATTACATGTAATAAAACCAGCAAAACCTCCAGCAGAAGACTGTGCATAATTCATCATTGAGGAAACATTGCCAGTATTGTCACACCCCTGAATTACTTTTGCATTAATATGTCCTGCGACACCGCCCACACGACTTGCAAGAGCAACAGGCCATGAAACATTGCCACTGTTATCGCAATTCGAGAATTCAGTAAGTGATGCATTAGAGCGTCCAATAACACCACCTGCATACGAAAGAGAAGTGTAAAGATACCCTTTGCTAATTGTTACGTTTCCTGAATTAGTAAGCTTCTTCAATGACATATTGGACTGGTTTTGATCGCCAATAACACCACCCACATAGCAGTTAGTAGAACGATTTCCATCTGCAGATATGATATTCAAATCCAGTGAAACATCACCGCTATTTGTGCATTCTTCAGCAGAATTAAAGAATTTTCCTATTACGCCACCGAGATAAGCTATAGCAGACTGAGTCGTCAATGATAGATTGGCATAGTTATGACAGTTACTAACGGGAGCGCATGTAAAGCCAACCACACCTCCTGCGAACGTATTGGTAGCATTAGTATTATTCATTGACGTCCTGACAGTTAGAGTTCCGCTCTTTTTGTTCATACAATTACTTATTGAGCATTTGTCTTTGGCTGCGTCAGCTTGATTATTCCCACCTGCCTGTCCAAAGACTCCCCCATAAGAAGGATTTGTATGTACTCCCGCGCCAGAATCCAGGTTTTTAGCCGCAGCAAAAGTGCCTGTAATTGTAACAGGCCCCGCATTCTCGCAATTCTCAGCAGAATAGAAAACGCATCCTGCTACTCCTGCAATTGCAGGACGGGTACAGTTAGTATCGTTAAAAGGACCCGAATAAGTTATAGCACCAGTATTCGAACAATCTTTGATATGGCCCATAATTACACCGGCTACGCCACCGATATTTGAGTAAGTTGAACCGGCATTTGTTTCAACTGTATAGGTAATACTTCCCTCATTATTACAGCCTTTGATTGTCCCGCGATTTGATCTATTTGCATAGGCAGCATTTGTTGTTCCTCCAGTTATGCCTCCCAAGTAAATATGTTTCTTAGTTCCACTCACCTTGATCGCAAGATTTCCAGCATTGAAACAAGAAACAATACCATCACGGCTTCCGGTATTAAAGAAAGCGCAAAGTCCGCCTATCCACATATTTCCATTACAACTGGACACATTAATATTTAGATGCCCATAATTCTCACAGTTCTCCATTCTACCATAGCACACCCTGCAGAGATATCCGAAATGCAATCCGGAAAGATCTTCAGTTCGAGTTGAAGCGGTTGCTTTATTTATTATTCCGGAGAGTACACCCGCAGTCTGAACAGAATCGCATACGAAACAAGAATATGTATTAGAGATACTAAAATTACAAGATTGGGCAATAGTCATATCCTTAATTGTACCTTTAAGGCTTCTTACTAACGATTGCTGTCCATTAGCCGTCCACTTGCCAATACTGTGATGTAATCCATCAAGAGTCTTGGTAAAAGTAGCACACTTAGCAATACTAACTGACGACAAATCAATATCTTTGCAAATAAATCCATCAAGATCGGAATTAGCAAGATAATCAGCGAGCTCCGTACCGTTCTCTATCACAGCCACTTCCTCCCCGGCGGCGAGACTGCCGAGGTTCTTTGCCTTGCCGGCGGCACTGAGATCGATTTCTTTGGTGGTGCTGAGATGATAGTACTTGTTATCACTCTTGAGCGTAAACACATGGATTCCACTGAGTTTGGTGGGATTCACGGCTGCCCAGAAGCGCTTGGTGCCATCGGCGGCGGAGCCAAGTTCAACGGTGACCGACGGGGAATCGCCTGCGAGGGTCTCATCCTTGGCCACTGCGTGGAGGATTACCTTGGTGGCGCCTGCAGGAGGAGTAAATCTAAGCAAACTCACTCCGCTGGTAAAATAGAAATTGTATTCGTCGTCAGAAACCTTCTCGGCCTCGGAGGCCACGGCTATCATGGCAGATGCATCAACAGTGCCCTCGTAAATGCTCTGCGAGGCGGGAACCTGAGGAGTGCCGAAACTATCGCCAGCCTTATCATAAGGGAAAACGGCCTGCAAGGTAGTGAAACCCTCAGTCACGGAACCAGTAAACTTAGCTACTGACGTACCGGCGCTGCTCTCGTCAAGCACAAACTCTTGTTTGGTCGTGCCGTCATACACGGCAAGTTTGTCGCCTGACTGCCATGTCCAGACTGTGCCGTTCTCACCGGCCATATCGGCCTTGGTCCCTTCAAGATTGGCGGTAATAGTGATAGGAATGAGCTTCGCCTCTGACTGTTCTGTAGGATAATCAACTGCCAGTTCCTTCTTTGTACAGGAAACAATGGCCGCAGCACAAATTGCTGCTAATACGAAAATACTTTTTCTCATGACGCAGCAATTTAAGAAAGACCTATTTCGGTGTCGTCGTAATCAATGGGCACCTGATTTCTGTTTGTGGAATCATTCAGGACCTGACAGAGGCCATACACGCATAAAACTCTGCAACACGGGCGAGTATAAGCCGATTTAGAGTATTGGTTCATAGCTATTTAAAAGAAATTACAAATTAACAACTTCGCTGGCATGAAGCACTTCATAGTTTCCGGACTTGGCATCGAGAACAAACACCTGATATGCTTCTCCGCCATCGTAAACACGCACGACAACATGCCCGTACCATGGTTCGAAATGGCTCCACAACTCTTCACCAAGACGCTCGCGGCTGCCCTCCGTGGTGATGTATAATTTACGTGGTGTATTATACGTCATAGGATCCACCCAACGTTCCAGAGTCTTTGCATAAGGGTGGGTACGGTTGGAGCACATCTCAACAATCACCTCCGGGCTAAGTTTTTTAAGGAAATAGCCGTTGGAAGATTCTTTCCAGCCATGGTGATCTGGGTTAAGCAGTGTAACATGCTGATTGATCAGGTCCGCCACCGGGGTCTCAAAATCGCGGTGCTGGGCTTTGAAAGACTCCCAAGGGCCACTGCCAAGATCTCCGCCATTGTAGTAGGTGAACTTTCCATATCTGAAGAGCATAACGCAACTGAACATGTTCTCATCGAATATTTCCGGGTCTTCATCGTACATACATACTGTCTTGCGCCCTTTTCCACTATGGATATAGCCGTTGGCAGCTATGTTGTACACCTCAAAACTCTTTCTGTAGCTACGCTTGTCGTACAATGTGCGGAACTGCTTGCGGCTGCCTATTTCAAATGCCTCCAACTTGGTCCCGCAGCTGTCCCTCTGATATATACAGAATGGGAAGTAAGCTTCCTTAATGAATTTCTCCCTGTTCTGCATATACTTCTCTGAAGGGATGGGGAGCTGACCGCAGCAGGCACGATCGACTATTTTGTTAAAGTGAATGCTCTCCCCAACTTCGGTCACGCCAGCCAGCCTGTAGCCATGAGACCCAGGCAAGGAAATACCCCATGTACCACAGTGATCGCCGTGGTAATGTGTAAGGTAGAAATAATCAACAGTATCGCGGTGAGGCAGCCCCTCGGAGAAATCATGGATATACTTGGCGATCCACTGTCCAGGCCGCATGCTGTCGTTGGGTTGATCCACGTGCCAGCCTACGCCGACATCTCCGGCATCGGCCAGCATGGAGGTTCCGTCAGGAAACACTATGAAAGAAGCGTCTCCCCTGCCGGTTGCGATAAAATGAATGTCAAACATTCCCTTCTCCCACCGGGGCAAATAATCCTGAGCCGCCAGACTTGCTGACAGCAGAATTAAGAATACAAATAATAAATGTCTTTTCATCGTTTCAAAACATTGATCATTTCAAGCAGTATCCAACAATAGCAGCGTCCTCTCCGGGACGATTTTCCACGTTTTATGCGTCCCGGATGGGACACTGCTATTGCTGTATCTTACCATTGTTCAGATTTGGACATATCGTAAAGCTTGCGTGGTCGAGCCATCGTCTCGCTGTAAGTATTGCCATATTCATCGGTAACTTCAATCAATACCGACGAGCTTGCACTTGAGCAGGTCGCCTCGAACATGTGCGCCGTGGCATTGGTCACGAAAGTCATGCTCGAACTGGAAGAATTCATCCTGTAGCAATTGAAATGCACAATATGAAGCGGATCGTAAGTTTCTACCCGTCTTACTTCCAGAGGACCGGCTCCTAATTCAGTAATTTTAACCGTGTAGTTAATGTTCCAGTTGAACACGTTCACCAGCACTTTGTTGTCGCTGCGCGGCTCATCATAGCCGTGTACATAATTCTTATAATACTCTTCTGTCACAAAAGAGTAGTCATCTTTCACCTTGGGGCAATAAGTCGCCCTGTCAATTAGACAGTTGTTCAGATCGTAAGCCCTGAACTGATACGAGGGATCCTTGCCCACAGGCTTGTAGCGCGTAGAAATATCAGAAGAGACAGCATCGAGCACCATATAGCCGGCGGGAGTACCGTCCTGGCACAAGTTGGTACGTCCGTTGGTGTATTTGCCCACCCACCACCATGAGGCGCAGATCGCACCTATGTTCTGCTCGCGGCGAACATCGGAGAAATAGTTGGTAAAACGCTGGTGGGTATGGCCCGAAACTATCTCAAGCGGACGCTTACCGGCATAGTTGAAGAGGGCTGTAAGGTCGGACTGTGGCATGTTGTATTTGAACCACGGCCCGCTGTGGCTGCTGTCGGGCAGATAAGTTCTGGTGCTGAAATGACAGTGGACACCCAAGACTATGCGGCAGTCGGACGGTGCATTCTGCAAATCTGCACGCAGCCAGCTAAGCTCGTCGGAGGTAAACTTGCAGGCATAGCTAAGGTCCCCTATTGTACCCTGCGCGCCGCCCCGGTTGGCGAAAACCGTATTATCCATCATCACATAATGGATATCGCCGAAGTTGAAAGAATAGTAGCAAGGGCCGAATGCGTTCCGGAATGGCTGTTCTGACAACAGGTCCGACGCCACATAAGGGTCATTGTCGTGATTGCCGGGAATTACGTAAATAGGAATATCGAAGCCGCTCAGCTCCTCCTTGAAGTTCTGGGGCTGATAGAGCATAGAATACCAAAACTCGTCCCAACTGCTGTCGCCAAGGCACAGAGCTATAAGGGGTACGCCAGAAGACTTGGAGTCGGTCTCAGCCTGCTGAAGCTCCTTCTTGAATCCAGCCCGGAACTGCTGGGCATCGTTGCTTGAGCGATTGGCTATATGGCTGTCAGTAAAGAAGATGGCCTTGTGCGTGCCAGCATCAATGGGCTCGAGCACAAAATTGTTCATTTCCGGCACATTCTTGTCCGAACCTACCACTCGGAAGAACTGAGCCGTACTACGATTCACAGGCAACCTATAACCACGAGGCTGCGAGATCATAACGTATCCATACTTGCGGGCAGAGCTAATATAATAGCAGCCGTTGGCATCAGTCGTAGTGGTTTTTACACCGTCCGACACGCTCACGCCCTGAATAGGATTGCCCGAATTGTCAATCACGCGGCCGTACATCGTGTAGCCGGTGCGGGGCTCCACCTCATAGGTGTCCCGCACATCAACGAATGCCATGCCGAGACTGCGCAAACTGCCGCCGACACAGATTTTGACATCGTACATGCCTCCTATGAAGCCCTGTATGGGCTCGATCGTAATACCCGAGGCGCTGTCAACAGCCGTAACCCGGGCCACAAGCACATGTGAAGAGTTGCTTCGGGAGGTGAAACGGATATAATCCCCCACAGAAGCACCAGAATAAGGGAGCACTGTAGTGGCCCCGAAATTAAGTATAAAAACACCGTCGGACAGCTTCATAGTTGAGATATCCGGCAGGGCTGTTCCATTGTACTGCAGTGGGCTCATGGAGCACTGTGCCGAGCGCCGGAGATTCAGCCCCGCACGGGCCGACTTAGTCTGAAAGCCGCCGGCAGAATCCTCAACCGTAACCGTAAAGCCGCCGGCAAGGGTCCCGGCAGGAACCACAAAGAAAAAGTCTTGGGGAGTGTCCTTAATTAATTGAACGGCAGGAGAGCACTCTAAAGTAATTGTGCGTTGCTCCTTGGCTTTATATGGAAGGGCAAGCTGCGGCTCGTCATCGAAAGTCAATGTGCCGCTTCCCCATAGCGCCTCGTCGGAAGCACTGGTAATCTTAACTGCAGTTACGCTGGCTGAGCCTTTTAACTGTATGCAAAGCAGCGCACACAGGTTCCTGAACTGCAGATGAGTTCCGTCGGGGCACAGAGCCGCCCCCGGATTTGCTCCTGGAGCGAATGTCCCGGAAGCATATTGCTGAACAGAAGGCAGGGATATGCTGACCGCACTACCGGACAGAGAAACTCCGTCAGATGCCGGATACACGGCAAAGAATGGTGCATCACCGTCTATGCTACCTCGGAAAACAGCGGAATTGCTGCCTGCCGAGGCGGCATCGGCACTAAATACCGAGCCGCCTGGCTGTGCAACACTGAAGAGCTTTATCTGATCGCCATCGTTCCACACCACACTGCCGCCAGGGAGCAGCAACGTGCGGTTTGGTGCCTCAAGCACGGCCTCAAAAGTACGCATGGACTCGGCCGGGAGCAAATCCTCAGAGGGCTCTTCCCTAATGCAAGAGAAAGCCAACAGGGCGGCAGCGAACAAGATAAAGCGCTTGTACATAGATTATTCTGAATACTTAAGATTAAGAGTTACCAAATTATTCCATTTCTCGTAATTGAGCGAGCCTATAAGGAATCCGCCATTTTTGTAATTGATAGGAGCCGTATTTGCATCCTCATAAGAACTTATTACATTGGCCAGATCGGCTTCGGACTCAACGGATACGGTGTTATTGGTAGTCTTATTTACAATTGAGCAACCTTTCTTAATTGTCAGCTCATTACCGGCAGCGCCTAACACCATAGTATTGACCGTATTCGTGACTCGTCCGGCAATAAAGCCAATATCACGGCAATGATTTGACTTAATCGTGACAAGTACTGAACATCCAGCTCCGCCTTCAAAACCAGCATAGTTCTGCGGCAAGCCGATAAGACCGCCGATACCATAAATAGTGCCGTTCATGTAAGCACTGTTGGTATAATCGATGGTCAGGCCGTCCACAATGGTATTGGTCAAGGTGTGGCCGGCAGCCTGATATCCTATGACTCCTCCGATATAGGCTGAATTTGTCTTACCGGCGATAGTAATAGTCCCCTTAACGGAACAATCGTCGATAGTGCAAGCACCGCCGCTAATACCTCCGGCTCTGGTTTTGCCGAAGCCGTCGATTGTCATTTGACCGGCAAACGTACAGCCACTGACCGATCCTGTCTGAGTAGCAACCCCATTTGACGGTTCCGAACCGGGCCAGCCTACGATGCCGCCGAAAGCGTTATTAGAGCCTGTGGCATCACAGGTAAAGGACAATATGCCCGTGTTGGTGCAGCCTATTATACTTGATACCTTCTTGTCAACGGAATTATAGGAACCGCCACTGATACCGCCCCCCTGGGCAACGAACTGCTTGGACAGTCCGGCACTATGGCTTGAAGTAACCCAGTACGCATCGACCTTTCCGCTGTTGGTGCAGCCGGTGGCCGTACCCTGGAGGTTACCGATGATACCACCGACGGTAGCCCGGGTATTTGTATTGTAATCGGATTTAGCATTGTCGATATTAAGCAGGGTCGAACTCACGTCGCCGCTGTTGGTGCAGTCATTGACCTCGGCATTGTACACAAGACCGACAACGCCTGCAGCAACGTTCGACACGACTTTGAGGTCGCCCACGCCAAGACATCCCGTGCTATACCCACCGCGCAGAATAACATCTCCGCTATTCTCGCAATTGCTCAACTCGCCAGCGCTGTATCCTGCAACGCCTGCTGCACAAGCCCTCTTGAGCGGGCCGTCTCCGGCACCCTCGGAAGACTCGGATATTACTGAAACAGCACCGGAATTATTGCATTCGATTAGGCGTGCACCGGAAAAGCCGACAACACCGCAGGCAAACAGACAGTCTTCCCCTGAGCCTGGAGTCTTGATCGTTATATCGCCGATATTGATACAGGCCTCGAATATTCCTGAGGCTGCGGCATGACCGCATATACCAGCGGCGTACAAACACTTGGTCATGCTGTCATCGGTGAACTCAACATTCACGGCGCCACTGTTGGTACAATCGCTTACATAACCCGCATTGCGCCCAATCACGGCCCCCAGATAGAGGTTGTGTTTGGCAACCAGTCCGGTGGTGGACATGTCTATGCTGCCAGTCGTTGTACAGTTAAGCACCGATCCGCTTTCGGCGTTATTGCCTACCACCAAGCCAAAACGGCCGTCTTGCTCACTATCGGAGCTGATTGCAGGCACTGAAGCAGATGCCTCAACGGATACACCTGAAACCTTACCGCGGTTGTTCGCCACCACAAAGCCGAAGTTGGAAAGCGTGTTCGTGAAAGTAAGCACGCAGCTGGACGCAAGTTTGATGTCCTTGAGTTCGCCGTCGGTACGCAGAATATTAAGGAGAGGTATCGAACTGATCCAGTTCTTGATAACATGCTCCTGACCATCAAGCGTGCCGACAAAGGTAGTGGCAGGCACATAGTCAACGCCTGACATGTCTATATCGTTGACTATGGTCACTATATCGCCAGAGCTGTAAGCGGTGGAACATTTAGCCCAATCCTGGAGTTCGGAAGCATTATGGATTTCAAAGGGTGCCACGGTCATACCGGACTGCAAATCGCCGAGATTAAGGCAGCCGCTGCGGCGGAATACTGCCGTATTGGTGCTGGATTTCAAAGCCTTGGAGGACTCGGTAGCGGCAATCAGGTTGATACCCTCATAACTACCTGGCAGTACAGCAAGATAATAGTCACCCGGAGCGAATGATGATCCGGCACACGAAGCAGTATATGACTGGGCGAAGAACTCACCTCCGAATTCGCCTGTAGCCGGATCAAAGCCCATCACCTCGGGAGCAGCGCCGACAGAGGCAGGAGTAAGTGAAAAATACTTAACGCCCGCGTCGGAGATGCTCACTTTTGCAAGCGACACTACATTATGGAACTGAAGTTTGTCGCCAGCTGCTTTACTCACTGCGACAAGAGCCTTCGGATCAACCTTCTGCCCATCGGGAATTGCCTGCTGGGCCGGGATTTCAAGTTCCAGCAGCAGGGTTTCTCCGGTCACAAGGCGTACCGCAGCATCAAAGGGATACACTGCATAGAAGTCAGTAGCACCGGTGCTGAGGCTACCGGTAAAGATACCTGACGTGGAGCCGTCACCAGACACAAGGGTAAACTCGTTGGGAGTCTCCGAGATGCCGTCAAATATGGCGATTTTGTCGCCGGCGGACCACACTACCGACAGATCATCAAGGCCGGCTTTAGTCAAATCCGAAGCACTTGCCTCGAAGGTCATCTCAACCATGGGCCCCGAAGGCTGCACGTCGGGAGCATTTTCCCTGGTACAGGCAGCTAATACGGCAGCCGCAGCAAAAAAGAAAAGAATCTTTTTCATACTTATGTCTCCTTTACCATTGGAAAACTCCGTCATCCGTGAAAGGCTCGGTATCTCCAGTGGGGCTTTCGCACAACAAGTCTGGAATATAATCCCAGATCTGGCAGTCAGGGAAGCGGTACTTCCCATGTAAGACTTTATTCTCCATACTGAACATTGAAGGATATATTGTTATTGACCAGCGAGAAATCGGGACGGCGTATGTATGTCTCAAAGTTGGAAGAATTCAAGGCTGTGCCGTTGAAACTGCCTTTGACTTTCAGCGGGGAGGCAGCCGTGCCAACCTCAAGTTTTGTAGATACTGCCTTGTTCTGCCCGATCACGCCAAGCAGCATTGACGCTGCCGAGCCCTCGGGAGCTTCTATTGCACAATCGACCTTGCATCCTGAATAGGTCTGAGCCGTATTGCCAAGTGCACCCACGAGGCCGCCAAGGCCGCCTGCCGCTGATGTCTCAGCACCTGCAAGCTTGATATCTGTGCCGACCTTGCCGTAGCTCTCACAGGCATCCATATTGAAGAAATTCTGGAAACCGATGATTCCACCGACGGAGCAGCTGGAAAGGCCGCCTTTCAACCTCACCTCTCCGTAGTTCTTGCAGCCGGTGGCCTTGGTAGCTCCGCCGCTGATGCCGCCGATACGTGACTTGCTGTAGCCGTCAAGGGTTACTGCTCCCCTGTTGATGCATCCGTTGATTTCGTTAACTCCTGAAGCGTTTTCCTTGCCGGCCCAGCCTACAATACCACCGAAAGCATTATTTGATTGTGACGAGTCACATACAATCGTCACGGCTCCTTCATTGGTACAGTTGATAATGCTGGAAGACAACTGGTCAGAGTGATAATCGCCTCCGCTTATACCGCCCACCTGGCCGACGAACTGCTTGGCAAGATTGGCATTATGAGCTGCAGTAACCCAGACCACGTCTACGGAACCCTTGTTGGTGCAACCAGTTATGTTGCCCCAACTTGAGGACACAATACCGCCGACACTCTGGCGTGCTGTAGTATTGTAAACCGATTCAGCATT
Organism: Bacteroidales bacterium; assembly: GCA_017634595.1. Taxonomy (GTDB): domain Bacteria; phylum Bacteroidota; class Bacteroidia; order Bacteroidales; family UBA932; genus Cryptobacteroides. Next base: position 191,955 of record JAGBNC010000015.1, on the reverse strand, counting down.
GTCTATGTTTCTAAATTCGCTTCGCACGGCACCGGTATTATGGCAGTCATCTATACCGCACTTGAAGGCGTGTCCCACAATACCGGCGACATTGGAAGAATACTTAGTAGCGCTTCCTACAGTCTGTTGCGCAAGAGTATAGCCAGCACGAAGAGTTATTGCACCAGAGTTGTTGCAGGACGATGTCACACCGTCTGCCCAGCCGGAGTAGCAAGCTATACCGGCCACGCCGACGCCCTTCACGGAACCGTCAGCCTTGCCCTCGGCGCTCTCGCTGAAGAACGAGATATTGCCTGAGTTAGCGCAACTTGTTATTTCTCCACCACTGTAACACACTATACCGGCGGCCTGCCCATTGGTGCTGGTAGAAGGCACGCGTACCGTCACGGCACCTGAATTTACACAGGAAAGGGTCTTCGCTCCGCTGTTGGCTGCACCAATGACGCCCGCAGCATAGATACTCTGCGAAAGACTGCCATTGAATGTCAGAGATATAGCTCCGCTGTTGTTGCAATTGTCAGTCTTAGCACCTTCACCGGTCGAACGGCCGGCAACGCCGGCGACATAGAGACTACCGTCAGCATGAGGAGCGCCGCTGTATGATACTGCACCATTGTTGATACAGTTAGCAAGGATGCCGGTATTCTCTCCACAGATTGATCCTTTCCAACCCTTGGAGGCCTGGGCAATTGAAACAGCCGCATTATTGGTCACGTTCTCTATCGTACCGGCATTCTCTCCGGCCACGAAACCAAACTTCTCAATACCAGCGGGTATTGAAAGCTTGCAGGAGGAGTCGATGACCAGGTTACGCACAGCACCACTTGCAGATATGCTCTTGAAAAGAGGAGCAGAACTGTTCCAGTTCTTGATTGAGTGCCCACCTCCGTCAAAAGTATATATGAAGCTTTCCACTTCGGGCAAGCTGGCACCGGAAAGGTCGATATCGGCTCCAAGCCTGAAATCGTTCGCCGCTTCCGACTTAGCTGCCGCCTCAAGGAAAGACACGAACTTTTCTGCATTACGGATGACATGGGTATTCTCTCCCTGCACAACAGTATATGTCACACTTGTGCTGCCATCCACGGCAGAGACCGTAATGGTACCCGTACGCGATTCATCGGCATTTGGGGTCACCGTAACGAGTATATAAGTACGAGCATCCAAAGCAGCTTCTGCTGTGTGACGCATGGTCAGCCAGTCCACATCAGAATTTGCTTCCCAATTACGGTTGGAGAGTACAGCAATCGTAAACTCTTCCCCGGCAAAATCGGCCTCGTAACTTGTCCTGTCAAGTTCGATGGATGCCGGAGCAGGTCCTTTTGTGCAGGAAATCAGGAATGCTGCACAAACAACAAACAATATTGTAAAATACTTTTTCATATCACTCTAGTTAACACCATCCACATAGCCGGGATTCTGGGTAAGAATATCGGGATAAAGAGCGCGCTGAGTTGCGGGGATTGGCCATAGGTAGTCACGGGCGTCATCCCACTGTGCGCCATAATCATTGGCGGGATAAGCCACGATATAGCCCTTTTCGCCTTCGGAGAGCACTACATCCTGTACTTTTGTTCCCACTTTAATCTTAACGCTTCCATCTGCCGCCTTAAAGAAGTTGACATCGGCTTTGCCGTCACCGGAAGTATCGTAATCTCCCAGGCCGGGGATGTACACACCATACCAAGGCACAAAGTGCTGAAGACACTGCTTGCACTCCGCCCAACGGAACATATCCCATGAACGGTCTGGTTCTTCAAGGGCAAGCTCTACCGCTCTCTCACGGCGGATTTCAAGAATCGCACCCGTATTCGCACTGCGTGTAACATTAGGATAGCACTGCAAGAGATAGGGATCCGGTTTGGCGTTGGCTGCATCCATTGAAAGAGCAGGCATGCCGGCACGAGCACGTATCTTGTTCACTGATATATCAAGATCGGACTGAGTAAGGGTTCCAAGCTCAGCAAGAGCTTCGGCGAAGTTGAGGTACACCTCGGGAGCACGAAGCAGGATCCAGTCTGTGTCATCAGAAGAAGATACACATTTGGCAGCTGCCGGAACATGCTTGATGGGCTCGTATCCGGTCCATGAGTAGAACTCGCAAGGAGTTACGGCACTGCCACCTTTCTGTACATATCCGGGGCACAGAACGGTCTGGGCCAGACGTGGATCACGGCCCTTCATTTCATCAACATAGCCCATAGTCTCCCATCCTTCTTTGTCCGTAAAGCGTGTGCCGTCGGCGCAAAGGTAATGGTTGATAAAACGACGCGTCAAAGATGCACGGCTGAAGTTCACTTGATACCCGAGGCTGTGAAAAACGCTGTACTGGGTATCATAATGACGGCACAGAACAACTTCCTGAGTAATAGCATTGTCAGCCACGAACAGGTCACGGTAAGGAGTCGCACCAGTATTGTACAGAGAGAACGGAGAGGTGGTGGTAAAGACACGTCCGTATTCAGCCGCCTTTGTCAAATACTTGTCGGCATCAGACAATCCATGATATTTACGGAATGTTCCTTCGAAGAGAGCCGCCCTGCTCGCAAAGCCCAGCGCAGCCCAACGGGTAACGCGGGTATTGCCGGCTTCCCAGCTCGCTGGAAGATTAGCAATTGCAAAGTCAAAATCTTCAAGGACTTTGTCCATTACAAAGCCGCGGTCATCCCTAGCCTTGTACACGTCCTCATCTGCAGAGCCAAGCACTTTGTCAAACCAAGGCACGTCGCCGTATGTGCGGACCATCTTGAAGTAAAAGTAAGCGCGGAAGAATCTTCCAACTGCTTCATACTTCGTGGCCACGGCTTTATCTGTACACTGGTCCAGATGCTCAAGCATATAGTTGATTTTACGCAGCGAGGAGAAACTCCAGCTCTGCGTGGCAGGATTACGGCCGCCGGTAACATAAGCCGAAATACCATTTGACATGTAAAAATCAGTAGTAGCTCCGAGCCCGGCGCCCTCCAGATTATTGGTATAGAACTGATTGCTCCAGAGCAGCAGATCTGATTCCGTCTTGAAATACTTGTCGGGAGATACTTCATCTTCGGGCATCAGTGTGAGGTTGCAGGCCGTAAAGACGAGCGACAAAACAGCAAAGAGTATAAAATGCTTTTTCATATTGCCCATTGTTTAGAAGTTGACGTTAAGACCAAAAGTAAGAGTGAGTGGCATAGTGTAACCCGTGCCGGTCGTGCCGGACATCTTGCTTGTGATGTAGGTTCCCGATGCTACGGCAAGTTCGGGATCGATGTACTTGGTGACCTTCTTTAAAGGAGACCAGTAGAACAGGTTCTCACCGGAGAAATACACTCTGCAAGAAGATATGAAGGACTTCTTGAAAGGAATTGTGTAGCCGAAGGTTATATTCTTCAGACGCAAATAGTTAACCTTCTGCAGATAACGGTCGTTACGAGCAGCGAGCGGACCGCCGTTGTAGGAAATGATAGGCCTCAGTCGCGGGAAATACGCATCCGGATTCTCAGGAGTCCAGACATTATCCTTATAGTCCTTCGCAATGAAAGTCATCACAGGATAACTGTAGAGGTTCCACAAGCGGGTAGCTCCATACACATCGTCCTGATTGGCACTAGGGTACCAGTCGCGCTTGCCGACGCCCTGGAAGAATAACGAGAGGTCGAAATTATTCCATCCGAAGTCAAAACGCATAGAATAGTTGTAATGAGGTAGCGAGTTACCTATCTTCATCATGTCGCCAGGGTCGTCAACAGTACCGGCTCCGCTGTTTATGTAACCGTCGCCATTCACGTCTTCGAACATCATATCTCCAGCCATCAAGTATCCATAGCCACCTCCGGACATGTTGTAGATACGCTGATAGATATTGGTCGCCCTGTGTATTGCAGCCTCATATGCTGCAGCTTCGTCATCGGAAGTAAAGAGCTTAGGGATGTGATATCCCCAGATCTCGCCAAGCTCCTTGCCCACGTAATAGTTACTGAATATGCGTTCAGGATTATTGAATTTGGTTATGATCGTCCTGTAGTCGCCAAGAGTAGCAGTAATACCATAGTGGAATGGTTTGGAGCCAAGTTTGAACTGGTCCTTCCACCCAAGGCTGATTTCCCAGCCATTAGTCCGCAGGTCGGCACAGTTCTCCTTCGGTGTCGAGGCACCATAGGTGCTCGGCAGTGTAAGGGATGTGGTAAGCATGTCCTTCGTCTGGCGGATAAACCAGTCACCGGTGAAATTAAGCCTGCCGTCAAGGAAACTGAGGTCAAGGCCAAGGTTCCACGTGCTCACGGTCTCCCATGTAAGGTTGGAAGACACAGGGTCAGTAACTGAAGCATACTTAGGCCTGCCGCTATTATCGAACAAATATGACAGCTGAGATGATGATATAGTCTCCAGATAGCTGTAGTCAGACACTTGCTGGTTACCAAGAGAACCGTACGAGAGACGGAGTTTGCCGTCGGCGAGCCATGACCTGGTCGCGGCCATGAAAGGCTCCCGAGTGAAGCGCCAGCCCAACGATGCAGAGGGGAAATAGCCCCACCTATGACCATAGGCGAAACGAGAAGTACCGTCTGCACGGAAAGAAGCCTCAAAGAGGTATTTTTCCATGTAGTCATAGTTTATACGGCCGAAGAAGCCAAGCGTCTTGTATGCCGTAATATCCTGTGTGATAGTATAGTAAGTATCATCAGTCACAGAATTAAAGGTACTGAGCGACTTGTTGCCGACCCCGAATTGGTCCACTGTAAGGTCAGTCGTTCTTCTGTGCTCATAGTTCATACCTGCCAGAGCCTGGAAATGATGCTTATCGGCCCATGTAGCACGATAGGTAGCAACCAGATCGAAGCTATGCACATTGTACTCATAGTGACGTTCACGGTACTCGTCCTTGGAATAGGCGGTATTGGTAACTATCGTACCTATCTTATCGGAATAAGTAGCAGCCTGATTGCGGTCACGATACAAGCGCCAGTAATTTGTGATATTGTAAGTACCCTTGATGGAAAAGCCCTTGAACGGTGTAAGTTCCAGACTGTTAGACAGAGTAAGCGTACGGTTGTCAATGTCATGGCGCATATCAGGATTAGTGAGGAGGGCTCCACGGCCCTTGCCAATACCGACTCCCCTTATATCGTAAGGATAAATCACATATGATCCGTCAGGATTAGTGGGAGGGAACATGGGTCCAAGAGCCTGGTCCAGAGCGGAGATAGACATTGCTTCGCCTGTAGTGCCGGGATATACCTGATGGACACGGTGAATCGAAGCATTCGTAGACCACTTGGCCCATTTGAACAACTGCGCATCCAGCTTTGCACGGAAAGCGTAGTTCTCGTAGTGTTCCTTGACAGGAATGGCGGGACCGCTGAGGAGACCTTCCTGGTCGTAGTACTTGCCGCTGACATAATACTTCACAGTCTTATTTCCTCCAGATACTGAAAGATCATGTTGCTGTTGGAAACGGCTGCTGTTGAACAGGGCATTATACCAGTCATAATTACCATAATAATGGTACTGTCCGCTATCATCAACTACTACCCAAGGACGCGAAGGATCTTCGACTTTATCGTTCCTTCTAGCTTCAAGCTCAGCCCAGTCAGCCTCTGTGTAACGGAAGGCACTGTAACCGTAACGGGCGTAATACACTTCATCCACAGCTTTGGCCCAATCATAGCCGGTCGAGATAAAATCAGTGCTCGTTGTGGGCTTAATCCATCCGAAGCTATTGGAATACGACACCTTGGTCTTTCCGCTCGAGCCGCTCTTGGTGGTAACCAAGATTACACCGGCAGAAGCCCTTGCACCGTAGATTGCGCTTGCAGAAGCATCTTTCAGAACCGAGACAGATTCGATGTCGGCAGCATTGATATGGTCGAGCGAAACTCCAGGCACACCGTCTATCAACACCAGAGGGGAACCGCCGTTTACAGAAGGGACGCCACGAATGTTCACCGAACTGCCGCCCACAGGACTACCTGAACTTAATGTAATATTCATCGACGGATCCGCACCCTGCAGGGCCTGCATAGCAGAGGTAACAGGGCGGGCATTAAGTTCATCGCCAGAGATAGACGACACGGCACCTGTAACATTAACCTTCTTCTGGACGGCATAACCCACAACCACCACATCGTCAAGCATTTCTGCATCTTCTGCAAGTACAATTGTAATGCTGTCTCCGGAACCGACCTTCACTTCCTGAGTCTGATAGCCCAGAAGCTCTACGCGCAGGGTCTGACCCTCAGAAGCTTTGATTGAGAAACGTCCGTCATAATCGGTAATAACACCGTCACGAGTAGCAGTATTGACAACTGCTGCACTGATGACAGATACACCCTTATCGTCCACGACACGGCCCGAAACAGTCTTCTGCTGAGCTGCAGCGGACATGGATGTCAGCAGTCCGGCCAACAGCAGGACCACAGTAAGAATTCTGAATTCTAAATTCTTCATAGCCGTCATTTTACAAGTTTATACAAAGCCTTCACCTCTTCTGCGCGCATGGGGTTGTCGTACAAACGCGCTATCACGACTTCGCCGTAGAATGAGGCTTCGCCGTTGTCATTTCCGCTGGGATCGGCGCCTATACCGAACCATCTGGCATCGACGCTAGTATCCATGAACTTAAAATCTCCGGTAGCATTAACGGTCGCTGTAAGCTGCCCATCTACGTAAAGGTTGCACATACCATTTGCCTTGTCCCAGGTACCAATCACATGGTAGTACTGGTTCTTGACAGGAAGGATACCGCTGTACAGCTCTTTCCAGCTGCCACCCACATGACACTCAAAGTTGATCTCTCCAGTCTTAGCGCGGAAGCACATTCCTGTACCACCGGCCTGAGTTGAAGAGAATGGCTTGACTTGAGTAGCCGTAGCGTCATTGTAGCAGCAGAACACAAGCTCATAAGAGAATCCGTCAGCAAGTTTCTGAGCGAACACATCGGTAGTCTTGTAAGGAATCATATAGTATCCGCTGGTGAGGCCACTGCGGGCGATCTTTTCGTTGGTAAACTGCGCAACATAGCGTCCGAACTTTTCACTATACTTAACAGCCACGTCAGCATCGAGACGACTATTGTCAACGGTCATGCCGAGGGATGACTTATCGGTGGCGCTACGGTCATCATTGAACACTACATCAAGTATGTAATCGGTTGGAGGAACTGCAGGAATAGCCTGGTTCACAGTAACATAGCCCATAAGTTCAGGCGCTTCGACAGCATAGAAACGAATCTCTGCCATACGACGAGATCCTGTGGTATTCTCAGGCACTGTAAAGCTGACGGAATTATCCGTACGGGCCGATTCTGATATCCAGGATTTAGCGTCACCAAGGTCGTATGACCAAGACGACTGATTGGTATCTACCGTCACCGTAAACACGTCACCATCTGCTCCCACAGCAACATCTGCAGGCTGAACGTCAAGATAAGGGAACTGTTCTTCTTGAGAAACATTAAACTCATATTTGAGCTCATTCCCCAGATAGAATGACACTTTGCCAGTCCTGACTGCACCGCTTTCATTACTTGCGGCAAGCATGCTGACAGTGGTCTTACCCACTCCACCGGTCTGCAGAGGCAAAGTAAAAGCTTCCGGACCGCTGACTTCTGCCCTCCACTCTTCAGTAGAAAGCACCGTAAAATTAACGGACTGAGCCTTGCCGTCGATTGTCACGGTATTATCCGTAGCGCCTTCAGGCGGCAGCACCCTGAAAATAGGTACCCGGGTTGTGTAATACTCGGGAACCTGCTTGCAGGAGTGCAAGGCCAAAGCCGCAGCCACAGCAAGGAAGATGAATGAAATTCGCTTCATGGTTATTAATACTTGTTAGATGTTGTCATATCATACAAGCGCCTCGGACGAGTAACGGTCTCGACATATTGACGCCCGAACCTGTCAGTCACCGTGATGGTCACAGAACCATCAGAAGTAGGAGAACTAACTTCGAACATGTGTGAAGTAAGCACTGTGGGGAAGGTCATGGCAGTAGAGTTCGTATTCATTCGCCTTGTGTTGAAATGCACAATATGCAAAGGGTCATAAGCATCTACTCGCCTTATTGTCAAAGGCTTGCCCGATTCCATAGCGGAAATGGTCCAGCCATCATCGTAGTCAAACACATTGACAAGCAGCTTATTATCTGAGCGCTGGGCATCATAGCCGTGGACATGCTCAGAGAAGAAAGCATCGGAAATCTTAGTGCCTGACTTGCAATACAAGGACTTCGAGATCAAGCAGTTGTTCAAGTCATAAACACGGAACTGATAGTTATCGTCGTGTCCCATTGACTTCCAACGCCACTTCACATCAGAGCCGTTTACATCAAAGACCTTGCTTCCCTGTGGGGTACCATCACGGCAGATGTTGCAGCGTCCTTTAGTGTAATAGCCAGTCCACCACCAGGTTCCGCATACGGCCGCAACGTTATGCTCCATAAGTTTATCGGAAAACTCATTGGTATAAGCAATATGAGTATGTCCCGACAAGTAATGCACCTTGAATGGAGCAAAAAGATCAACCAGCTCAGTACGGAACTGTGCCGGCATAGCGAAAGAATAACTGAATTCTCCCCCGCTTTTGAGCGACGGCCTGTTCGAATACTGAATATGAGTACCGAAGAAAACGGTCGATCCCGCAGGGACAAGCGCAAGATCGGCACGCAGCCATTTCATCTCGTCAGGAGTAAAACCTTCTGTATAGTCCTGAACATCCCCTATTACTCCCTGCGCACCGCCTTTGTTATTGAACACCGTATTATCCATCAAAATGTAATGGACGTCGCCGATGTTGAAAGAGTAATATGTTGGGCCGATCCACTTGCGGAACGCAGCTTCTGCACCGAAGTCATTAGCCACGTATGGATCGTTGTCATGGTTACCCGGTACATTATAAATCGGGAAATCCAGATCCAAGAGGGTCTTTTGGTAGTTTTCAAGCGAATACTGGTTGTCATACCAAAACTGGTCCCATGCAAGGTCGCCGAGTGTCAGTCCGTAGAAAGGTACACCTTCCTGCCGCGCCTTATCAGCCTGAGACTTCAGGTCAGGCTTGAATGTTGCGGTAAACTGGCTGATATCATCGGTCCGGTTAGCCAAATGGCAATCGGTAAAAGCTACCACACGATGAGTCTTGTTATTCTCGGGTTCAAGAATGAAGTTGTTGATTTCATACTCCGTGTACCTTGCCGCTTTAAAACGCCTGAAGAACTGTGGAATAGTACGGTTAACCGACACCCTGTAGCCTCCTGGTACAGATATGAACACATATCCGTACTTGCGTTGTGACGCAAGCCAGTAACAACCGTTGTCATCGGTCACAGTCACCATTGCACCGTCCGAAACAGCCACGCCCTTAATGGGCTTGCCGTCCCAGTCAACTACCCTTCCATAAGTAGTTTTTCCGGGAACTTTATCGACTACGGTACTGTCAACCACGTCAACAAAAGTCGTCCCGCCAGTGAAACGCGAGCAGTTTACATTGCACATGCCTCCGATGAAATGTCTGGGAGTACTGAAAAGCGCTCCCTTGTCATCAGAAGCTTCAGTACACTCTAGCTCATAAGACAATGATGAATCCCAACGCGCGGTAAGAGTGATCTTATCCCCTTTCTTGAATCCCTTATAAGGCATATTCAACGGCCTGTCGAAGGGTACGATGAAACTGTCTCCGAGTTTGAAAGAGTTCGCATCCGGCAGTCCGGCGGGAGTCGGTTCGGGACTCGGAGTGGGTGTTGGCGTAGGCTCTGGTCCTGGACTTGGCTCGGGTTTGACTTCCGGGCCACAAGCCACAGCCAGAATCAGAGGAAGGATAAGAAGTAGCTTGTTTTTCATAATCAATACAGAAAACTCAACACTTCAGGAGCTTTAGTGTAATCATAAATGCGTATGTAGTCCATGCCTTTGATGCGCACGTGGGAGTCACCGCCGCCGTCATCAAAGTCATCGCCGACAAAGAGTACCTGATCTTCAGTGTAGCCGTGCTCACCTGCGTAACGCATCACAGCATCGAACTTGTTGTACTGTTTGGCGGAGAAATCAAAGGAAGAGGAGCCGCCGATGTACACGCTGTAGTCTTTGAAGATTTCGCACACCTCGGGATACATCACGCGGCGCTTGGCGCGGTCGGGATCAAAGGCGTGCTTAAGCTCCACAGGTGCCTCTGTGCCAAGCAGGCCCATGGTAACCATACCTGTCTTGTGGAACTCCAGAGGCTCGCCGTAGTACTTCGTGTAGCCATACTTGGCACGCAGATAGTCATTCTGCTTACGGAAGAATGCCGTGTCGGCCGGGAACACATCCTCGCGTACAATCTTGAACTCGCCGTTCTCTACGGTGCTTTCCTGCATGCCGTAGTTGCCGAGTATCGTTATGGGATACTCACCCATCTGCTTGTAAACCCTCTGGCAGTTGCCGGCGCAGACCATTATGACGTCGTACTTCTGCCTAAGCGTGTCAAGTAGCTGACGGTTTGCCGGTTCCAGCGGGCAGCGATGAGCGGTCAAGGTGGCGTCGAGGTCGAAGCAAAGGAGTTTCTTCTTTCCGGCCCACTCACCATAACGCAAGGTCATATCCTGCTCCGCCTTCATGAGAGCCTGAGGCTGGTCCAGAGTAGCGCTAAGCACAATATGGCGTCCGTTCTCATCAGGTGTAAACCAGGTATAGCCCTCGTCATCCACCTTCACGGTGCCCTTCACGCTGTGTGTGAACAGCTCGGGATGAATCGGGTACAGGACGCTGAGGATATCCCAGCTGGGACGGTCGTAAGGCATCTGCTGATAAGCCTCGTAGCCGGCTACCACAGGGTTGGGTTCGTAGTAACCGAGATTCTTCTCTATCAGAGCTCCCGGATACATGGTCTGCTTGCCTATCTCAAAAGGATTCTGCCAAATCATAGTAGGCCACAGCTCGAACACCTTCTGCATGGCAGGAATGTCATTGCGGACATTGTACTCAGAACGCTTCTTCTCGCCATAGCTGCCGGCCATGATAGACAGGCCTGTAGTCTTGAGGGCCACAAGGTCCACGCCGCTGAGGGGCGAATACTCATCGGGGCCGCTCTCGAGCAGTTGCGCAATGGTAGTACCGAAACCGAGGCTCACAAAGGTAACGGATCGGTCGGGTTGAGCAGCCAATATCTTACGATACAGGGCCACGGGCTCGGGATACTCCGTATGAGACTTGACGAAACCCTTCTCGGTGGCGCTATAATCCACATAGTTAGAAAACTCCTGCACGGGAGTGAGGCTCATGGCCACGGGAACTTCGGGGTGACCGTAGAAGGTGCACACGGCATCGGTATAAGCAGCGGCGGTAGGACAATTCTTGTGGCAGCCGACGGCAAGCAGCTCGGCCTGACCGTTGTCCACGGCGCGCAATGCAAGAGCCAGGGCAAGGGCATCGTCTATGTCATTGCCCATATCAGTCTCGATGATCATCTTAAGCGGGGCCTGAACCGCCTGCTCACTCTGACTGCAGGAGCAGACGGCCAAGGCCAAGCCTATGATGGAAATCAACAGTTTTCTCATATTAGTTTCCAGCTATTACGATAGTTGCAAGACCGGCTACGAAGAAGCAGAACATAGCTGCAAGCAGCCAGTACACACTCTTCTTTGCGCCTTTGAATTCTTTCCAGATAAACACGCCCCAGATGGCGGCGATCATGGGAGCACCCTGGCCAAGCGCATAGGACACGGCCGGGCCCGCCTTTTCGGCGGTAATGTAGCTGAGAGCTGTACCGAGACACCAGATAGCGCCTCCGAGCATGCCCACGAGATGAGTTTTGAAATCACCTTTGAAATACTGACTGTAGCTCACCGGCTCGCCCACGAAGGGCTTGCGCATGACTATAGTGTTGAAGATAAAGTTACTCAGCAGCACACCCACGGTGAAAATGACTATGGCTGTGTACGGAGTGACCTTTCCGGCGGCAGGAGCCACGAAATTGGTGGTATCCATGGCCCTCATGACAAATGAAGAGAAGAACGACATCACGACGCCCGCTATGAGAGCGAGAATGATACCCTTCTTCTGGTCAGCTTTGGAGATATTGCTCTCTCCCTTACGACCGGCAGCAATGCCGTTAAATACGATTGCGCATACAACCAGCGCCACTCCTATTATCAGAAGCACTACATTGCCAGTCTTGGAGCCCTGCTGTACTGCTACGCGGTAATTATTAATGACACCGAGCACCAGCGCGAGGCCGACTCCCAAGGGGAAAGCCACCGACATACCAGCAATGGATGTCGAAGCGGAGAGGAGAATGTTGGAGGCATTGAAAATAACGCCGCCGAGCAATATCCACAGGATGCTGGATGCTGAAGCCTGTCCGAGATCCTGCAGGAAAGGACGTCCTTCAGAGCCAATGCTGCCCAGCGTGAAAGCAAGAAGCAGCGCGAAGATGACCATGCCTATAACATAGTCCCAGTAGAATAGTTCGTAGCGCCAGCTCTTGGCGGCAAGCTTCTGGGTATTTCCCCATGATCCCCAGCAGAGCATCGTCACAAAGCACAGGACGACGGCAAGGGCGTAACTATTGACGATAAACATAAGTGTTTCTATTTAGATGTTTTCAATTTCTTTCTTAAAAGGAGCCGAAGTCTGCGCGCCCATGCGTGTCACGGCCACAGACGAAGCTAGAGTGGCTATCTTGGCAGCCTCCAGAAGGCTCTTCCCTTCCGAAAGCGCAGCTACGAGCGCGCCGTTGTACACATCGCCTGCGCCGGTAGTATCAACGGCGTCAACCTTACGTGATGGCACGAAATCGACACTTTCGGGAGTACACACAAGAGAGCCCTTGCATCCCATAGTAATGATTACATTCCCGACTCCACGCTCCATCAACAGTGAGGCAGCTTTGCGGGCATCGGCCTCGCCGCTGATCTTCACGCCTGTGAGTGTCTCGGCCTCTGTCTCGTTAGGTGTAATAAGCCACAGATGACTCAGGAGCGACTCCGGGAAGGGATTCATAGGGGCCGGATTAAGCACTACCTTTACGCCGCATGAATCAGCAAGTTCCACTGCACGCACAACCGTAGGGATAGGAATCTCCAGCTGGACAAGCAGATACTTCGCACCTGCAATGCAGTCTGAAATAGCATCCACGTCGGAAGGAAGCAGGTCGTTATTCGACCCCGGGGCCACGGCAATACAATTCTCAGCCTTATCATCAACAAAGATTAAGGCGGTACCAGTAGGAGTTGCCGAGAATTTGATTCGGGACGTGTCAATGCCATCGGCAGCAAATTGCGATGAGAGGCGCTCACCGTTCGCATCATTGCCGAGGCAGGTAAGGAAGGTAACATCGGCACCAAGCCGGGCCGCAGCCACGGACTGGTTTGCACCCTTGCCGCCATTTGCCTGCAGCAAGGTAGCTCCTCCGATAGTTTCACCAGGCCTGGGAAGTGTTTTGACCCTGGCCGTGATATCAACATTCGAACTTCCGATAACAATTATTTTTTCCATATGGTTAATTAAAATTGCACAATCGTTTGAGCGGTTTTTCAAAATTAATTAAAAAGTTCATGTGCAAAACGATTATTTTTTTTGAAAAGATGTTTTTTATTCGATATTTTTGCACAAAAGTTTGCGCTTGATTTTTTCCTCACATGAAAGAAAACCTGTCCACAATCGCGTCCCGCACGGGTGTCTCCATCACTACGGTATCTCGTGTCCTTAGCGGAAACGCCAGTAAATATCGCATCTCAAATGCCACTGCAGAGCGCATCAAGGCAGAAGCGGCCCGCTGCAATTACGCACCAAGTATAGTTGCGCAAAATTTGCGCAAACGGAAGACACGCACTATCGGGTTACTCACCCCTTCGCTGTCCAACCCTTATTTTGCGGAAATGGCGAGTTCTATCATTTCCGAGGTCCATAGACGCGGCTACACCACCATCGTCATAGATACAATGGAAGACGAGGGCAATTTCAACGAGGGCCTCACCCAGCTTGTCGCCCGGCAGGTGGACGGCATCATAGCCGTGCCATGCGGCCAGGACCACACACTTGTAGATGGCATCAACAACGACTTCGTGCCTGTGATGCTTGTGGACCGCTATTATGAGGATTATGCCCTCCCGTATGTCACCACCAATAACTACAAGGGAGGATTCGACGCCACCAGTCTGCTCATTGATGCCGGGCACAAAAGTATCGCCTGCATCCAGGGCGTGCGTACATCCGCCCCCAACAATGAACGCGTCAGGGGCTATCGCGATGCTATGGAAGAGGCGAAGCTCAGCGCCTTCGAGTTTGTGGCCGGCAACGAGTTTTCGATTCAGAACGGCTATCTGGAGACTAAACTATTGCTCTCCAGGCACCAGAGGCCGACAGCTATATTCGCTTTGTCCAACAACATATCCCTCGGAGTGCTCAAAGCTCTTAGGGAAGCACGCCTTAGGATTCCGGACGACTTGTCGCTGGTGTCATTTGACAATTATGCCTACATGGACTATATGGAGCCGCCGCTGACCAGGGTGAGTCAGCCTGTGGAAGATATGGCGATCTTGGCGGCCAAGATTCTGTTTGACCGTATCGACGGTCTGACTCCTGGCGCATCCCAGCTCCGACTCTCCCCCACTATTATCCAGGGAGAATCGGTAGGACGTCTGTAGCCCATAAGCAAAAGCGATAAGGTCAATCGTTTTAATAGATTTGTAAATAAGCCGTTGTGCTCCGGGGGCCCTTTTTCCCTTGCTTAACGGGCCCCGGAGCACAACGGCTTATTTACGTATTGCTAAAAAATCAATTCATCTCTGCCCTGCGGTCGGCAAGCCAGCGTTCAAGGATGCGGAAGAAGTCATTCCTCTGCCCGGGACTGAGCTTGTCATGACCATATTCGGGAGTAGTAAAGCCCCAGCCATGGCCGCCGTCAGTGAGTATATGCAGCTCTCCGGGGACCTTGCACTTGATCATCTTGAAATAGTAGCGAAGGCTGTTTTCCGGGGGGACTACCTTATCGTCCTGGCAAAGGATGAGAAGAGTCTGGGGAGTCGATGCATTAACCTGATTTTCAAGTGAATAGTAAGTCACGAGGTCCACCTTGTTGTCGGTAAGATTGGAACGGGTGCCCTTATGAGTCACGTCCTGCTCAAGGGTTATGACAGGGTAAACCAGCACACTGAAATCGGGTCTGGTGACTGCATCCACCCACAGAGTGGAAGCGCTTGCCGCCAGATGACCTCCGGCAGAGAACCCGATGATTCCAAGCTGCTTGATGCCCCATTCGGCCTGATGAGCACGGCAGTAACGAAATGCGTTCTGCACATCGGTCAGAGGCACTTTGCAATGATGGTTGGGCATGCGGTACAGAACCACGCAGCAAGCGATCCCGTGCTTAAGGCACCATGCCGCCACGCGGGTACCCTCATTATAGGAGGAACAGTATCTATAACCTCCGCCAGGACAGCATACGAGCATCTGACCGTTGCCCTTCTTGGGAAGATAGATATCGATATACGGGTCATTGATATTGCCCATATTGCCGTCTCCGCTCATTTCCACATCACCGCGAAGTCCGTTATCATCACAAGGGCCGAGAGTCACTGCCACTCCGTTTTCCACAATACCCTTGTCAACAGTCTGCCCTTCAGGATAAAGCTTCAGGGTCACATTGGGTTTGACGTTCTGCGCCGCCGCACAGAAAGCAAAAAGGGCCGTAAAGGCCCCTAAGATCAATTTACGCATCTTATTCTCCCGGTGTAATAGCGCCCATCGGGCAAGCATCGGCACAAGTGCCACAATCTATACAAATATCAGGATCGATTGAGTAAACATCGCCTTCTTTGATAGCTCCGGTAGGGCATTCGCCCTGACAGGTGCCGCAAGCAACACAGGTGTCTGCAGAAATTTTGTAAGCCATAATTCTTTTAAAAATTTAAACATCGCAAATTTACGGTATTGAATTTGAATAATCAAGCCTTAAGAGAATTTATTTTTATATTTGCAGCCATGAAAAAGCACATCATCTTTCTGTTCCTCTGCGTCCTTGCAGCCCTCCCCGCTGCAGCGCAGAAAGATTTTGGCGCGGCACGCTTCGACCGCACCGTGTACGACTTTGGCAAAATCAATACCAAAGACGGGGCCGTAAGCTGCAGTTTCGAAGTTACCAATACAGGCGACAAGCCGCTCAATATCTTCGCAGTCATCACGACCTGCGGCTGCACTTCTGTCAAGTGGACCAGAACTGATATCGCTCCCGCCGCCAAAGGAAGCATTGATGTCACCTACACAAACGACGAAGGGCCTTATCCTTTCGATAAGACCCTCACCGTCTATATTTCCGACCTTGACAAGCCTGTAATCCTTCACGTAAAAGGTACGGCCTATAAAGGTAAGAAATAGCTTATTGTCTATTCTCTCTCTGCAGTTTTGTCAGGAGACATAACCACCTCTGCAAGGTTGCCGGAAGCAAGCACTGAAGCCACTGCCTCACGGATGCTGTCTGCCGACAGTGCATTCACAGCAGCCTCGTACTCGGCATCGTAATCAATGCCGCCGTAGTTGTAGAAGTAAGAAATCTCGTTCATCCAGTGATTGTTCTGGATACGGCTCTCGGGAAGATTCTTCTTGAAATTCTCCTTGACGCGGGTAAGCTGCTCCTCGGTAGGACCGTTCTGGGCAAACTTCTTAAGCTCAGCCACCGCCATCTCACGCAATTTAGCAGATGAAGAAGGATTGGTGGTGAAGTACACCTGGATGACAGACCTGTCCACAGGATACTTAGTAATGGAAGTGCTCACTGAAGCGCCATAGGTACCGCCTTCGGACTCACGGAGAGTATCGGTGTAGATCATGTCGAGTATCGACTTGGCTGCATCGAGGTTGACCTCACGTGCCACGCTGTACTTGTCGGAGTAATTGTTATAAAGCTGGAAGACAGTGGTCATAGGTGTCTGCATGTCAGCCTTGAACTCATTGGCCACATCGCCCTGGACAAAGCGCTCGCCAGTATCAACGTACTTGAGAGCCTTGCGTCCCTTAGGCAGAGAGCCTATATACTTCTCCACCAGAGGCTTGAGGGTCTCAGGATCCACATTGCCGACGATATATACCTTGGCGCCTGCAGCGTCCTTGAAGAGCTTCCTGTAGTTGCGCTCGAGCACAGCCACGTCGGCCTTGGCGAGAACGTCATCATCAATGACAATGGCGCGGGGATTGTCACCGTAGATGGTCTTGGTCAGCTCACGCTGGAACTTGAAATTAGGAGTCTGAAGCAGATTGGGAAGCACAGCGGATATCTGCTGCTTGCCCACATTGTACTCATCAGCGTCGAAGCGGGGATCAACGAAGTTAAGATAGAGAAGCTGCAGGGCTGTCTCAAGATCCTTGGGCTGGCAGCTGCCGGAGATGCCATGACGGATAGAGTTGATGTAGGGGGCCATGTTAACCTGCTTTCCGGCAAGCATCTTGCTGAAGGTAGCGGAATTAAACTTGGAAATACCGCTGTTGCTCTGCCAGAGGCTCCAGAGATTGTCTTCAAATGAAGGCAGATCCTCAGTAGGAATAAGGGAAGAGCCACCATCCATAGTAAGGCGGATAAGCACCTGGTCCTTCTTGAACTCAGTGGGCAGGAAGGCGACTTTCACGCCGTTGCGGAGTGTCCACTCGGTGATGCCCTTGATAAGCTGATGAGTCTTCTTGACTTTGGAGCCCTTAAGAGTGGAAGGATCTACGAATTCAGAAGCAATCTGCTCCTCCGCGTTGGCGGCGATTTCGGAGCCCTTGACATCGTTGATGATGCTCAGAAGCTGCTCCTCAGTGGGGTTGACAAGACCTTCTTTCTTGGGGCCGTTGTAGATAACCACCATATTCTCATCGGTGATGAGCTGGGGAACCACCTGATTGATTGCAGCGGCAGGAACCATCTGGAGCACAGACTTTACAACCTGAAGCGCGGTGGCCGGATCCATGTAAGGAGTATTGTTGAAGAAGTTGCTGATAAGAGGATATACGAACTCGGAATTCTTACGGCTTTCAGCACCTTCTGCACGCTTCTCATAGCCGCTCAGGATTTCGTCCTTGGCCCTCTGCACCTCGCTGTCGGTGAAACCATAACGTTTCATCTTCTCAACCTCGGTATAGAAAGCTTTGAGGGCGGGAGCGAATTCGCCTTCCTTGAAGGCCACATCGCCGAGCACAACGTCGCAGGTCTCGCATATCTGGGAGCACATCAGCACGCCGTTGAGGAATGGTGCATCAGGTTTGGAGGTAATATCCTGGAAACGTTCGCTCATCACGTTGCCGATGATATCCTTAAGAATATTGGTCAGCAGGGCAACATCTGTATTGTTGAGTTCCCTGGGGAGGGGCTCGCTCTTCCAGAGAATGGTGACCTCGGAATTGGGTGTCTCAGGATCGGTGACGATACCGACTATAGGCTCTACGTTGTCCGGAACCTTTATGACATCCTTTGCCTTGGGATTGACAGGGGCGGGAATATCGGCAAAGAGTTTCTGAATCTTGCTGAGAATCTGGTCGGGATCCACATCACCGACAACGATGAGTGCCTGATTGTCAGGACGATACCAGGTCTGATAGAAATTAACCAAGCTCTCGCGCTTGAAGGTCTCAAGGTTCTCCTGGCTTCCGATAAGGGAGCAGTCGGCGAACTTCGATCCTTTGTACATATACTGCTTGTTCTGCTCATACATACGCCATGAAGCGTTGCGGCGGGTACGGCGCTCCTCAAGGATGACTCCCCTTTCGCTGTCGATTTCTTCCTGCTCACAGAGCACGAAGTGGGAATAATCATGCATCACGAGGAGGCAGGTATCGATGATGCCCTCACGAGTCACAGGAATGTTGTTCAGCATATACTGTGTGGACTCAACGCCGGTAGAAGCATTGATGTTGCGGCCGAACTCGGCGCCGATGCTCTGAAGATACTCCAGCATCTGCTTGCCCGGAAGGTTCTTAAGTCCGTTGAAGCACATGTGCTCAAGGAAGTGCGCAAGACCATCCTGATCGGGGGTCTCCTGAATGGCACCCACGTGAGTGGCAAGGTAGAACTCAGCACGCTGGGCCGGCTTGTCGTTGTGACGGATGTAATAAGTCATTCCGTTGTCGAGCTTGCCAACCTTCACGGCAGGATCATTGGGAAGCGCAGTCTGTGCGTTTCCCACGATGGCGGCTCCAATGAGAGCCGCAAGGAAAAACAAAACTTTCTTCATCGTTTTTCGATAATAATTTTCGCAAATATAATAAACAATTATTAAAATTCAACAATTTTATTACTAAGTTAATATCCTTCCGGGGACCTTTTCCCATGTTTTATGGTCCCCGGAAGGATATTAACTTAGTATTTCAACGTTTACTGATTGCATCTTGGAAAGCTTTTGCATTACGGTTATGCGCCTCCAAGGTCTTGGCGAACACATGTGTACCGTCCAGATGCTTGCTGGCGCAGAAATACAAATTGCCCCCGCCGTAATCGGGATTGATCACAGCCTCCAGATACTCTCTGTCGGGGACGCATATCGGCCCGGGAGGCAACCCGGGATACTTATATGTATTATATGGTGAGTCGAATTCCAAGTGCCTGAACAGGATACGATTCAACTTATAATCATAACAGTAGGCGACGGTAGGATCGGCCTGCAGAAGCATATTGCGGGCAATACGGTTAAGGTAAACACCGGCAATCTTGGCAAGTTCCGGCTTATAGTGAGACTCCCCTTTCACAATCGAAGCGAGGATCACGGCCTGCCTGCGGGAGAGTCCGGCACGTGCCGCCTTTACCAGATTGTCGTCCGTCCAGAAGTTGTCCGAAGCCTTCTTGCACCGATCCAGCACGTCTTGGATGCTAGCTGTCCAGTACAATTCATAAGTAGCAGGGTAAAGGGCCTCGAAGAAAGTATCAGGGGTGGCATCATACGCCGCCATCAAAGCGGAATCTTGAAGAGCCGCGTACACCGATGCAGAATCCAGATCAAGCTGGCGGGAGATCTTGCGGGCTATCTCTTCCCTGCTTCTCAAAGAACCAGCCAAGGTAAAGCTTACGGGGCTTTGCCAACCATTATTCAGCATACGCGCCACATACACGCTGGTACTGGAGCTGCTCACGCGATAATGGCCCGGCTTAATGTATGAAGCCACATCCTTCTGAGCAAACACCTTCCTCAAGCGCCTCTCGCTGAGTATTTTCAGCTGACTCTTTAGGGACTCTATCACGTCATCAGGTGTATTGGACTCAGTAACATACAAGTCCGCCGTCCCGTAGAAGTTAGACATCTTATTGTCACGCAGCCAATTAAATCCGACAAGTATAGCCACGGCGCCAAGCACCAGGGCAAGGATTTTCAAGATGTTTTTCATCAGCGGAGACGTATTGTATCGCCCTCCAGGGGCACATAATCATCGGGGAGATTGTTGAAGCGCTTGATGGCCGACAGCTTCACGCCGAAGCGCTGGGCAATGTCACGAAGTGAAACACCGTCCTCGCCGGCAATATACTTATCCATTCCACGCGCAGCACGCTTCTTCTTGGCCTGCAGGAACACCACGTCGCCAGCAGCAGGCTGGTCGCTGCCCGTAGCATCATTGTAGCGAAGAATCTCGTTTGCAAATAAACCGTTCGACTGAGCAATTGACTGGTAAGTATCCCCCTGCACAGCGTACACACAAGGCACACCATTGACTTTAAACACCTTGCGGGAGAGCGAGAAACGATACTCTTCCCTGGCAGCTACCGGTGCAAGCTCCACAGGAGCCTCGATCTGATTTGGTGACTCGGGGATCTCCCCCGCCTCTGTATCGAAACGATACAACTCATAATCTTCAATCACCTTTATGAGTTTATCGGCATACAGGCGGTCGGTGGCATAGCCTGCCTTCTTGAGTCCCCTGGCCCAGGCCTTATAATCAGTAGGATCAAGGTCGAACAGGAATTTATAACGGTCCTGGTAACGCAGGAAATCAGAATGATCCTTAAATGATGCAGCGGCATTGGAGTACACCCTGAAGCACTCATTGGCCTTGTCATCGTCACGATAGGTCTTCTTCCCCTTCCAGTCGGAGTGACATTTTATACCGAAATGGTTGTTGGCCTTGACCGCCAGCGAAGACTGCCCTGCCGCAGATTCCACAAGCCCCTGGGCCAGAGTGATAGAAGCAGGTACGCCTGAACGATGCATCTCCGATACTGCTACCGAAGAGTACTTCTGTATATAATTCTCGTATGGGCCTGATGCCGCTGCAAAGAACAGCACCAGTGCGCAAATAAGTACAACTATTCTTTTCACGGGCGTAAATATACTAAATTTCGAACACATCACAATCAGATGCCGCAACTGTATCAGGGAAAATTGCACGGCACTCATCTGCAAGTGCTTCAAAATCAGTAATACGCGAAGAATAGTGGCCAACAATCAAACGGCCTGCCCCTGCCTCGAGTGCGCAGCGTGCGGCCTGGACAGAGGTGGAATGGTAACGATGGGCGGCTTTGTCCGCCATAGAATCCGGATACGTGGCCTCATGGTACAGGCAGGTCACAGCCCTCACCCAGCCCGCAAGCTCAGGGAACGGTGCCGTATCAGAGCAATAGGCATAGGACTTGGCACGATATTCAGGATTGGCCTCAGCATGTCGTGCCGACACAATTTCATCGAAGCGAAAACCGTAGCACTCGATCTTGTGATTCAACGGGAAAGCGCTGACAGTCAGGTACTTGGACGTATGTACCAACTGAGGCTCCTTGCAGTCCAGTTTATGGAAACGGATCTCGAAATTATCGTCAGACCCGAAGTAAGACGAATAAAAATGCAGTACGCCCCCCAACGCCGACGGACCATATATATCAAGCGGCGCTGTACGGCCGTACATGGCCATAGAATTGAGGAGGCCGAATAAGCCGAACACATGATCTCCGTGAATGTGGGAAATGAAAATAGCCTCGACCCGCAGGAATGACAAATGGCAGCGCCGCATCTGCTGCTGCGTGCCTTCACCGCAATCTATAAGAAACAAGCGCCCGCCAGCAGACAGCATTTGGGCGCTTGGATTTCTATCAGAAATGGGCATAGCCGAAGCTGTGCCCATTGTAGTTACGGTAAATATCATTACTCGCCTTTCTCGAGTTTCTCCTTGAGGGCTGCAAGAGCGTCGATGTCACCGAGAGTGGTCTTCTCCACGTTGGCGTTGACTTTCTTGACGGCCTTCTTGGTGGACTCGGCCTCGCTGACAGCGGCCTTCTCCTTTACCTCCTGGTAAGTACGCAGGTGGCTGAGGATGATGCGGCGGGTGCTGCGGCGGAGTTCGACCACCTTGAACGGAAGGGTCTCACCGGCGACTGCAGGCTTACCGTCTTCCTTGACAATCTCACGGTTGAAGGCAAAGCCCTCAGCACCGTCGGCCAGGGTGATCATTGCGCCCTTGTCGGTCACGGAAGCGATAGTTCCCTCTACTACTGATCCCACAGGGAACTTGGCCTCGACCTCGTCCCAAGGGTTGGTGGTGAGCTGCTTGTGTCCGAGGCTGAGTTTGTGGTTGGCCTCGTCGAAGTCAAGAATCTGGACATCGATGGTGTCACCGGAGTTAACAACCTCTGAAGGGTGCTTGATCTTGTTCCAGCTCAGATCGCTGATGTGAACAAGGCCTTCTACGCCGTCCTCAAGCTCGGCAAATACGCCGAAGTTGGTGACATTGCGCACGGTAGCGGTATGACGGCTGCCGACGGGATACTTCTCGCGGATGTTCTCCCAAGGGTTGGGAGTGAGCTGCTTGAGACCGAGGGAGATCTTGCGGGCCTCGCGGTCGATGCTGAGCACCTGTGCCTCAACTTCCTGTCCCTGCTTCAGGAATTCCTGAGCGCTGTGAAGCCTGGGGCTCCAGGACATTTCGCTGACATGCACGAGACCTTCCACGCCGGGCTCAATCTCGATGAATGCGCCGTAGTCGGCAAGAAGGATAACCTTACCCTTGACCTTGTCGCCAACTTTGAGGTTGGGATCCAGGTTGTCCCAAGGATGAGGAGTAAGCTGCTTGAGACCGAGGGCGATACGCTTCTGCTGCTCGTTGAAGTCGAGCACGACCACCTTGATCTTCTGATCCAGGGAGACGATCTCCTCGGGATGGTTGACGCGGCCCCAGCTGAGGTCGGTGATGTGGATCAGACCGTCCACGCCGCCGAGGTCCACGAATACGCCGTAGTTGGTGATGTTCTTGACCACGCCCTCGAGGACCTGACCCTTCTCGAGCTTGCCGATGAGCTCAGCCCTCTTGGCCTCCTGCTCAGCCTCGAGCAGAGCCTTGTGGGAAACGACCACGTTACGGTACTCATTGTTGATCTTAACGATCTTGAAGTCTATCGTCTGGTTAACGAACTGGTCGTAATCACGGATAGGCTTAATATCTATTTGACTGCCGGGGAGGAAAGCCTCGATGCCGAAAACGTCCACGATCATTCCGCCCTTGGTGCGGGTCTTCACGAAACCCTTTACCACCTCGTCGTTCTCGAATGCCTCGTTGACCCTGTCCCAAGACTTGAGGGCGCGTGCCTTCTTGTGGGAAAGGACGATCTGGCCCTTCTTGTCCTCAGGAGACTCTACAAGGACTTCCACCTTGTCGCCCACCTTGAGGTCGGGGTTGTAACGGAACTCGGTTGCCATGATGACACCCTCGCTCTTTCCACCGACGGAAACCACCACTTCGCGCTTGTTGATGGCGGTAACTTCACCTTCCTTGGTCTCGTTTGCGTCGATCCTTGCAAGGGTTTTGTCATAAGCGGCGTCTATCTCCGCTTTTTCGGATGTTCCATAAACTTCGGAACCGCTTTCGAAAGCATCCCAATCAAACTCCTCGGGGGGAATGGATGCATTCAGTCTTTTTTCTTCATTTGCCATTGTTTCAATAATTTGAATTAGTAATTTGACATTATGTTTTGTGCCCGCGGGAACAGTTTCCCTAAAAGGCGCGCAAATTTAGACAAATTATTTGATTTACGAAAACTTATATATCACTTTTTATTGCTATTTTTGCAGAATGGAAAATATCGTAACCTGGCTTAGCGCCAACAGTTCCTGGATCCAGGCCATATCACTTTTCTGCGGCGTAACATACATGACTTTGCAGATCTTCCAGCACAAATGGATGTGGTATTTCAGCATAGCAACCTCCACCACCGCCCTTATAGTCGCCTCCACCAACCACGAGGGGGCGCAGTGGGCTCCCCTCTGGGCTCAGGTCATACTGAATATCTATTTGATAGTCATTGCAATATTGGGCATTATCCGCTGGCGCAAGCTTGACGGCGAAGCCGGCGGACAGCTGCATGTAGTCCCCCTCAAGCGCAAGCGCTTGCTTATCGTGCTGGCCATCATAGCGGTGGGAGCTCCCTTGGTGTCTTTCATCCTCAGCAAGACAAGCGACCCCGCCCCCGTGCTTGATGGGACCTCGCTCGTCCTGAGCTTCGTGGCAGCCTGGCTGCTGTCTCGCTCCCACATCGAACAGTATCCCCTTTGGGTGATTGCCAATATCCTTATAATTTCCGTCTATGCCACTCAGTCCAAATGGCTCATGGCGGTGATGTATTCATACTACATCGTCACCTGTGTCATTGGGTTCATCAACTGGAAGAAGAACGGAGTGATTGTAGAAGAATGATTTCCGCCGACAACTATCCTTCGACCGCACTTAAGGAGGCTGTGGAGGCCATCAGTTCCCTGCCCGGTGTAGGGAAAAGGAGCGCCCTTCGCCTTGCCCTCCACCTGCTCAAGCAGCCGGCGGACAAGATACACCGTTTTTCCGCAGCTATCGGAGGGCTGGCCGACTCTGTCCACTACTGCAAGACATGCATGATGGTCTCCGACGGCGACACTTGCTCCATCTGCGCCGACGCCAAGCGGGATCATGACACTATCTGTGTGGTGGAAAGTGTGCGCGATGTTATGAGCATAGAGGCCACGGGGCAGTACCACGGGGTGTACCATGTTCTGGGGGGCATTATTTCCCCCATTGCCGGAATTGGTCCCTCCGATCTGACCATCAAAGAGCTTGTAGAGCGGGTATCTGCCGGCACAGAAGTGATCCTGGCCCTGTCTGGAGACGTTGAAGGCGAGACCACGTCTTTCTACATTTACCGGCAGATTGCTCCCTCAGGCTGCAAGGTCACTACCCTTGCCCGCGGCCTGGGATTCGGCGACGACTTGGAATACGCTGACTCAATGACTCTTGGGCGGTCAATCACTAACAGGCAGATTTTCAAACCTTAGCGCCACAGTGGGAATACTTGAAGCAATACTCATTGCCGCTTCGCTTTGCGCAGACTGCTTCGCGGTGTCACTGTGCTCAAGCATCACATTGAAGAACCTGCGCTGGACCACGGTGCTTAAGGTTGCGCTTTGTTTTGCCGTGATACAGGCCGGCCTGCTCTGGGCCGGATGGGCATTCGGGAGCCTGCTGGCATCGTATGTAATCAGAGTATCCCACATACTTGGATTCCTTCTGCTTCTTTATGTAGGAGGATCAATGATATGGGATGGCGCCAAGGGCAATGAAGAGATCCGCGACCTCAGCGCCTGGAAAGGTATTCTGCTGGGCGGCGTGGCTACGAGCATTGACGCTCTGGCCGTGGGCGTGGCGCACTCTCTTGCAGATCAATCATTCCATGATTTTGTTCCGCTGCTGATTTCCGTCTTCGTCATCACAGCTCTGTCTGCCGTTCTCGGCATATGCGGTGGTAAAGCCATAGGGCGCCGCACTGGTCCCGCAGCCGAGATAATAGGCGGCTGTATCCTGGTCGGAATCGGTATCTCCCTTCTGTTGTAAGATTCACACCCCATAGCTTATTCCGGCAGCCGCAGCACCTTGCAGATCCTCCCCACTCCGTGGGTCCCCTCCCTTTTCGGGAGCCAATGTCTGCATAGCGCTGCGGCTGCCGGAATAAGCTACTCTGCTGTCAACCTGTACAGACAGGTGTGCTTATACACGTCGCCAGGACGCAGGATAGTATCCGGGAACTGAGGGAAGTGCACAGCATCAGGGAATTTCTGGGTCTCAAGCGCAAAAGCTCCACGGTAGGCAACTGTATTTCCAAACTGATCAACAGTCTTGCCGTCACCGAAGAAATTGCCACTGTAGAACTGAAGACCGGGCTGGTCGGAATAAACCTCCAGAATGCGTCCCGACACAGGGTCATGTACGCGGGCGTCAAGGCTCATGGCCTTGCTGCCGTCAATATCGATAATCCAGTTGTGGTCATATCCATGGCCGTTCCTAAGCTGCTCGTCGTCGGCGTCGATGAACTGGCCTATAGGCCTGGGCTTACGGAAATCCAGCGGGCCTCCGTCAATAATGACGGTCCTGCCGAGCGGAATAAGGTTCTCGTCTACAGCTGACACCCCAGACGCCAGAATCTGCATCTCATGTCCGAGAATGTCACCCTCGCCGCTGCCCTTAAGATTGAAGAACGGGTGGTGGGCAAGGTTTATGGGAGTAGGCGCATCAGTCGTAGCCTCGAACTCAACTTTAAGGTCATGCTGCGACGTAAGAGTGTAGCGGACGCTGATCGTTTTGTTGCCGGGAAAGCCGCCCAAACCGTCAGGATGCACGACCTGAAACTTGATGCTGGACTCGCTCTGTTCAACCACATCCCATACGAGCCGGTCTATGCCCACGAAGCCGCCGTGGAGCGTATTGTCGCCATCATTCTTGTCGAGTACATATTCCACCCCGTCCAGGCTGAAACTGGCTCCGCCGATACGGTTTGCCACAGGCCCAACACAAGCACCGAGGAAGCGCTCCCCTTCTCCGTTGATATAATCGTCAATGCTTGCACGTCCTATCACCACATCACGAAGGCAGCCGTCCCTATCGGGAGCCCAGAGGCTGACTACGCGGGCGCCATAGTTTGTAATCTGAGCCGTGAGGCCGCCACCCTGCAGGGTATAAATCGATACCTCCTTCCCGTCGATTTCAGTTTGGAAGGCCAGTTCAGGAATGAGCTTGACGCCCTGATCTGTGCTGCATGCAGCGACGAAGAGGGCAAGAAAAGGGAGAAACAATTTTTTCATAACATTTTCTTGTGTTTGAAAATCAGCCAGATGCTGAATACCAGGAAGACCATCACAAGGGCGATGGCTATCCACGCCCACCACTTTTCGGCGAAGGGCAAAGTCACATTCATACCATAGAAGCTGGCTACCAGCGTCGCAGGCATAAGGAGCAGGGATATAAGCGTGAAAATCTTCATGATCCTGTTCTGCTCCAAATTAATAAGACCCACTACGGTGTCCTGGAGGTATTCCAGCCTTTCGAAAGCGAAATTGGTATGGTTGATAAGGGATGCAATATCCTGAAGGATAACCGACAAGTCTTCGCGGAGATCCGAATTCTTGGGACAGCGTTTGCTCTTGACTATGTTGGAAATCAGTCGCTGCTTATCCACAACGTTCTCCCTTACGAACATGGCGTTTTCCTGCAACTGGTTGATATCCAGAAGGAATTCCTCGTTGATATCTTCCTGCTGGTTGATACGCTTGCTGAACTGGGAGACATCTTTGGATATCAGCTCCACAATATCGGCATCCAGATCGACACGCTTGTCCATGATCTCCACAAACACGGTGAAACCGTCAGGGAACTGGTCCGGGAGAGCCTGAATCTTACGCTGCAGAGTGTCGAAGGAACGCAGCGGAATCTCCCTCAACGTAGCAAGAATCCTATCGGTAAGGATGAAGGAGACGGGATCCATAAGCATCTCGTCGTCAGCAGGCGAAAGGAAGTTGGTGTTTGCGTAAATAGCCTTGTCGTCCTCCGAGAAACGGGAGGAACTTTCAATCTCTTCGGCTTGCGCACGGCTCTGTATTTCCACATCAAGGAAACTCTCCGTAGCACGTTTTTCCTCTCCGCTCGGGGAGATGAGGTCAATCCAAAGCACATTTTCCTTGCCGATGGCAGCAAATTTCTTTTCTGACTGGGCGAGCAGAATCTCGCCTCCGCTCCGATAGAAAATCCTGATCATCTTGCCTTCCTTTTTGTTCCCGGCACACTTGTCGGAAGGGGTTGAACTTTCGTGTTAGCGCTGCAAAGGTAAATAATTTTTATAAAAAAATAAGCAACCCCGGACGAGGTTGCTTATTTTTAGTAACAATCTTTTGATTAACGGGCTTTTCCGTTGGATCCGAGCACATTGATAATCTTGTGCATGTACATCTTCTTCATCTCCTCACGGGCAGGCTTCAGATACTGACGGGGATCGAAGTGACCGGGGAATTCGTCGAAGTGCTGACGGATGGCAGCAGTCATGGCCAGACGGCTGTCGGAGTCGATGTTGATCTTGCAAACTGCGCTCTTGGCCGCTTTGCGGAGCTGCTCTTCGGGAATACCGATAGCATCGGGCAATTTGCCGCCGTGAGCATTGATGATGTCAACATATTCCTGAGGGACGGATGAAGATCCGTGAAGGACGATAGGGAATCCGGGGAGTTTCTTCTCAATGGCCTTGAGCACGTCGAAAGCAAGGGGCGGCGGAACGAGCTTGCCGGTCTTGGGGTCGCGGGTGCACTGCTCGGGCTTGAATTTGTAAGCTCCGTGGCTGGTACCGATGGAGATAGCGAGGGAGTCGCACTTGGTCTTCTTGACGAAGTCGATAACATCCTCAGGCTTGGTGTAATGGGAGGCCTCAGAAGAGACCTCGTCCTCTACGCCTGCCAGAACACCGAGTTCGGCCTCAACGGTAACATCATACTTGTGAGCATAGTTCACAACCTTGCGGGACAGGGCCACGTTCTCCTCGTAAGGGAGAGCGGAACCGTCGATCATAACGGAAGAGAAACCAAAATCGACACAGCTCTTGCAGAGTTCGTAACTGTCGCCGTGGTCAAGATGAAGGACGATCTGAGGGTGCTTCCAACCAAGTTCCTTGGCATACTCAACTGCTCCCTGGGCCATGTAGCGGAGAAGGGTCTGGTTGGCATAGTTGCGTGCGCCCTTGCTCACCTGGAGGATAACCGGAGACTTAGTCTCTGCAGAAGCCTGGATAATGGCCTGCAGCTGTTCCATGTTGTTGAAGTTGAATGCGGGGATGGCGTAACCGCCCTTGACGGCCTTGGCAAACATCTCGCGGGTGTTTACAAGGCCAAGATCTTTAAAAGAAACTTTCATAATATTTATACTGATATAACTAACGTTCCGTTAAATCATACAAAGATAGCAATTCTTTTCAACTTTGTGAAATAATTGCTATCTTAGCCTCGATATTTTCTCCGGCAGGGCACCGTTCCTTCAGCCCTTTGCCCATGTTTTATGGGCTGAAGGAACGGTGCCCTGCCGGAAGAACGATAACAATCTACAATGATGAACGGCAAAGTCTTTATTTTCTCGGCCCCCTCAGGAGCAGGCAAAAGCACAGTGGTACGCCACCTCCTGGGCTTGTACCCCCAATTTGAATTCTCCATCAGCGCTACCTCGCGGCAGCCTCGCGGCACCGAGAAGGACGGCGTTGAATACTATTTTATTAGTGCCGACCGCTTCCGCGAGCTCATAGCCCAGGATGCGTTCGTAGAGTATGAGGAAGTGTACGAGAACCGTTTCTACGGGACGCTCAAGAGCGAAGTCGAACGTATCTGGGCCAAAGGTCATGTGATTATATTCGACGTGGATGTGAAGGGCGGAGTAAGTCTCAAGAAATACTTCGGGGATGCAGCACTTTCCGTTCTGATCGTCCCGCCATCCATGGAAGTACTGGAAAAGCGCCTCCGCGGCAGGGGCACCGACAGCGAAGAAGCCATTGCCGAACGCCTCGCCAAGGCTCAATGGGAGCTTGACTACGCCTCCGGCCAGTTCGACCGCGAACTGGTCAACGATAAACTGGAAGATACTTTCTCAGAAGCAGAAGCCATTGTTGACGGTTTTTTATGCGAATAGCTGTTTACTCAGGATCCTTCGACCCCTTGCACGTCGGGCATCAGGCAATCATGGAATACCTGACGCACGAGAAGGCTTTCGATTGGGTTTACCTTGTGATATCCCCGCAGAACCCTTTCAAAGACCCTTCCAAGGCGCTTACGGGCGAGCAGCGTTACAGGGCCGCTATCGACGCCGTGCGCAGGCATCCTGAACTGCATGTATGGGTGGACAACATCGAGCTTGCCATGGATCCCCCCCACTACACTATCCGAACCCTCGATGCGCTCAGGCGCCGGGAGCCCGAAAACGACTTCACCCTGGTAGTCGGAGCCGACAATCTGGAGCGCATGCTGCAGTGGAGGGACGCCCCCCGCATCCTTACCGAATACGGAGTGGCTGTGTACCCCAGAAAGGGCTTCGACGTGGAGTCCATACGCTCTTTCCTCTATCAAAAGATGAAGGAACTCCCCTCCCCTTATACCCTGGACTACTCGTCGCTGCATGACACTCCCGGCACGGTAGGGCTTGAAGAGAGCGACCGCATGTACAAGATTGACATCATTGACGCCCCAATAATTGACATATCCTCGACCCGCATACGTCAAGGAATTGCTGCGGGCGAGGATATGAGCAGTTGGATGATGTAACTATCGTTTACTCAGCAAAGGCGTAGCTGAAACCTTTGACGCGGTCCCATGCCCCGCGGGTGAAATCCGGAACTTCCACCGGCAGACAATCATTTTCCAGTGAAATACGGCTGAGTTCGGTCACGCAGCACCACTCGGCAAGGTCGTACACGTCCATATCCAGAGGCAGTCCGTGATTGAGGCAATACATCAGGCGGTAATCCATAATGAAGTCCATGCCGCCGTGTCCGCCAACTTCCTTTGCCTTCTCCTCCAGCTCCGGAGTCAGAATAGGACTACGGTACTTTGCCATAAGCTCTTTCAGCTCATCTCCGGCATAAATCTTCTCAAACTCAAGATTCTGATAATCAACATCACCGGTGTTTTCGGCACGAAGGCATATCTGTTTAGTAGGATACTTGCCTGCATATCCGTCAGTGCCGACAAGCTGATACATGCGGTCATAGGGTCTGGGAGTCATGACATCATGTTCTATCAGGATGGTCTTGCCTTTTGCAGTACGGAGCATGGTCATGGTCACGTCGCCGTTCTTGAAATCAGTACAAGGCTGACCGGTGCGCTTCTCCACGAGCCTGGGGCCGTTAAACGGATCTGTATCCATGGACACGAGAGTGGTAAGGCGATCCCCTCGATGGATGTTTAAAGCCTGGCAGACGGGCCCGAATCCATGAGTAGGATACAAGTCGCCACGATGCTTCTGGTTGAAGTCCAGACGCCAGTTGCGCCAGTATCCGTCCCAGAAAGGATCAAGATTATGATTGTAAGCGCCCTCTGCATGGATAATCTCTCCAAACAAACCGGCCTGCGCCATGGTAAGAGCCGTAAGCTCAAAGAAGTCATAACAGCAATTCTCGAGAATCATGCAGTGCTTGCGCGTACGCTCGGAGGTATTCACAAGGTCCCAACAGGCCTGAAGCGACTCGGCCGACGGCACTTCCAGGGCGACATGCTTGCCATGCTCCATTGCATAAAGGGCGATAGGCACATGATGTACCCAATCGGTGCAAATATATACCAGATCCACCCCTGGATCCTCGCACAACTCTTTGTAAATCTCTTCAGAGCCGGAATAGGCCTTGGTCTCAATGCCCCTGCCGGCAAGAAAATCCACGCCTGCCTGAGCTCGGTCAGGCTCTACATCGCATACTGCCGCAATATGGCAGCCTGGGACATAAGAGATGCGCTTAACGGCACTGCTGCCCCTGTCTCCGAGACCTACAATACCAACACCCACGTCCGCTATAGGTTCGGCACGGAATTGAATCATATCCTCCTGTCCGGCTGGACGGGGAGGCACTTCGGTACGGATAAGTGTCTGCTTCTGCGCACAAGATGCCGACAGAACAGACAAAACGGCCATAATGGCTAAAAATCTAAATGCTTTCATAATGAGGCAAGATTTTCTATGATTCTGCGCATTTCCGGCATCTTGGCACGTGCCGCCTTGAAGAGGGCAAGCTGATTGCGGGTCCGCACCAGATTATGCTCGGGATATTTGATTTTGTAGTAAGTGTCACCGTTGATATAATCGGCGAAGAAGCGTACGCACTGCATATACGGGAAGAGGCAGGCGGCATACGGAAGATTGTCACGCTCCACATCTGTCAGGAACACATTTGCAGACTTGATATAGCCTTGAGCAAATGCCTCAAAGATATCCATACGGAAATCTATTCTATCAACGGCAGGATCGTCTTCGGCCACTGTATTGGCTGCTGTACGCAGGAAGTCTCCGAAATCGGAAAACACGAAACTCGGCATCACAGTATCCAGATCAATCACGCACAGTACTTTGCCATCGGCATCGAACAGCATATTGTTGACCTTGGTATCGCAGTGACAGATACGCTTTGGCAATACGCCCTCGCGATGCAGCCGTTCCGCCTTGCACATCTCTTCCTCGAAGGGCAGCAGTTCTTCCAGAATGGCCTTAACCTCAGGATCAGCCATACGGCCGGCTCTGTCAGATGCTACAGCTTCACGCAGCTGGCGGGCGCGAAGCTCCATATTATGGAAATCCGGAATAGTCTCACCAAGGGTCTCTTCCAAGTCGGACAGCATAGCTTCGAAACGTCCGAATGCCTCTCCGGCAAAGCGGGAATACTTCGGATCGACGGTCTCGTACGTATAAGCATCAGGAATGAAAACAGATATGCGCCAGTATTTGCCGTCCTCCTCGAACCAAGTGCGGTCTTCACCCTTAAGTGTCACGAATCTCAGGACTTTGCGGTCGATATCGCATTCATTGTCCGCCTCAAGCTTGCGGCGTATGTGGCGTGTCACCGCCACAATATTGTTCTGGAGCAGTTCTACGTCCTGGAAGATGGCATTATTGACTCTTTGAAGCACATAGGCCTGGGGGCCGTCGGTAGTTATCTTATAAGTGTCGTTGATAAGGCCGTTCCCGAGCGGCTTTATCTCCTTGACTTCGCCTTGGATGTCAAAGTGTTTTGCAATGTTCTCAAGGTTCATAATGTATAGCTTTACAGTTCAAAGTCCACCAGTATCGGACGATGGTCCGAAGAGTTGTAATAATTGCTCCGCTCCCATACCATGTTGGTCCACTTTTCATTCAGGATCATGGCGTTCCTCACACGGGCAAACATTGACGGCGAGGCGTACATGAAATCATACCGAGGAGGCGTGTTGCCAGCAGCATCGTTAGCCCAGGTACGGGTTGCAAAGAAGTGCCCGGGATAGGTCAGGCCGATAATATCCTGATATGGAGTCTGCTGAAGTATGTAATCGTGTGAGCTCAGGAAGGGACTGTCTTCAGGGAGCCCGTAATGCCAGTTGTCAATCCGGGAGCGGGTATTGAAGTCTCCCATCATCAGCCAGTTGTCCTGGTCTTTGAAGTCGGGGTTGAATATGCTCTTCGAGCAAATATACTTAATCTCGGCTTCCCGCTGGGCGTTCCCGCCCTTGCTCTGGGCCGAGTCGTAACTCGTTTTCTTGATTACGAATTTGGCATAATAGCTATATGCATGGGGCCAGAGATGCAGAGTCACGAAATTGACCTTGGTACCGCCGGCATCGACCTCGAAAACACCGGCCCCGTGCGCAACAGGCATATAACTCTGATCCTTGTCAGAATGAGTGAAGCTCACCGTATCTACGCCCGGATCAGTCTCGGTTATCTTCAGCAGAGTCTTTATAGGGTACTTGGAAGTAATGACCTGCGGATAATAGTCATCAGCATAAAGCCTGTAGCCGCCAATTGCCGTATAATCGTGGCCGTAAGCCTTTGCAAATCCTTTCCAGTGAGACGGGAAGTACCAATCCTGAGGCAGTTTCTTCTCCGTGGAATGGTCCCTGTATATGCTTTGCGCCTCGCACCACACGCACACGTCAGGATCGTATTTCTGGATAAACTTGCGGAAGTTGCTGAACTGCTGTGGCTGGTCGCTCCACATACCGTTCTGAATGTTCCAGAACAGCACTCTCAGGCTCTTTGCCGGGCGTGTCATGTCCCTCAACCGTACGACTTTGATATCGTCAAGCCAGAATCCGTGCACAAGATTGGTCTCCTTGGAGTTGCCGCACCATTGGAGCATAGTGCCGTTTGTCGCTTTTTCTATTTCAACGCTTATGTCATGCCAACCCGCCTTCAACTGGGCTGCGTCGAACAGGAAAGCATGTTCGAGACCGTCATGCGCTGTATTGACCTCCAGTGGCTTGCCGTCAAGAGAAACGGCCCGGATAACGCCGCTCAACATAACCCTGAACCCGAGCTGGTCGCTGAACCCGTCCACAGTCTTAACCCTGAAACTGACCTTGATGTCGGAGACCTCGGATATGGCCGTCAGCATAGGAGACTGAGCTATTCCCCTCTTTCCCCTGTCATTTATGCCGCAGCCCAGGCATCCCTTGTATTCCCGGCAGCGGAAAAGGTACACCCATTCGCCGAGATTCTTCTGCCGGATATAGTCATCCGAGCACACATGAGAAGTAGCCACAGTCTTCCAAACGCTTGACTTGAAATCCACATGACTTAGCGGATTCTGTATGTCGTTTCTGAAGTCATCGGACTGAATGTCAGGTCCTTCGTCCACAGTAAACAGGTCGAAATTCTCTTCCCACAGCACATCGCCCGGCTGAGGATCCTGGGTGTCGGGAGTCTTCTCTTCAGGGACCTGCTCCTTCGGCTTCAAGTCATCGATCCTGCTGCCGGAGCATCCATATACTGTGGCGGCAAGGCATAAAGCGCTTATAATCCTCCCTAAGCTCATATCACTCAAGGGCTTTTGTAAGCATAGGCACCAGATCGTACTTGCGGTTGATCTTGCGTGAGGAGCGGCACACGCCTTCACGCACCGGCTTGCCAAAACAAGCAAGCGCTGTTTTTTCAGCTTCAGCACCGCTGTACAGAATATAACTGACGGCGGTTCCGTCGTCAGCACGAGCATCCACCTTGGCAAAATACAAGGTCTTACCGTCATCAAGCGAATGCATGGCTCCGAGTACGCGGTCAAGGAAGGCGTCAAGCGCTTCATGGCCTGCCCAGTCGAGGCTTCCAATCCTAACCTGACGGCCGGACATGACATAATCCCTCACATCGTCGAGATACATCTCCGTGTCGCTCATCCCCGAGTAGTCACTGTCAGCCTCCGACATCCCCTTACTCAGTTCGGCCAGCTGCTCTGCACCCATGTCCAATTGGGCGGCAAGAGAGAGAAGGGCCGTGCTGTCGCGCTGTGTGGCGTTTTTGGTAAGGAAGTGAGTATCAGAGAGAATACCTGAGAGCAGCACCGACGCTGTAGCATTATCCACCTCCACTCCGGCTTTGCCATACAACTCCCACACAAGGGTCGAAGCGGCTCCGATTTTATCGCAGACAACAAAGGGTACTCCATCAATGTCGCCACCCGGATGGTGATCGATGATCTGCAGCACCTTGGCTTCCTTGACGCCGTTTACGCTCTGGGCATATTCCGAATGATCTGTGAGAATGATCCGGGTACCGGGGAGGACACTCTCCTGCACAATGGGAAGGCTGAAGCCCAAACGTCCGCTCACGAACTTGGTCTCACGGTTGGCCGGGCCGGCAAGCCTGGGCTCACAATAATGGCCAAGGCTGCACATCAGGCGAGAGAGAGCAATGGAACTGGCCACTGCATCCACATCGGGAGCCTTATGTCCGTACACCAGGCAAGTGTCTGTCCCCCAGTCCAGAGCATCGGTCTGGTAGCGGAACTCATTACCTGGCCCCGAACAAGATAACAATAAGGAACTTCCCAGCAGCACGGCGATTATTAGTTTCATCGCGCTAATATAGCCAAAAACTCTTAATATTCCGACTCGTAGTTGGTAGCCCAGACTATAGTTTTGATGCTCCCGAATCCCGGGACGGAAGCCATAGGACTTACAGTCGAGAGACCTTCGAAGACTCGCACCATGGTAGATGTGGAGACATCCAGGAAGTCTATGCTACCGTCAGAAAGGCCTACTGCAAGCCTCCAGTTGACATCGGACGGGTTGCCGCCGTAGGCTGAGAAAGAGCTGTTCACGGGGCTGGAGCAAAGTGAGACAATATCAGCTTCGGCGCTGTAGAGCAGCCTGTGTGTTCCAGCCTCCATGCTGTATGCATACAGGTTCTTGCCACCGTCTGTGAAGTAGAAGAAGGGATTGGCCTCGAAATTGGCAGACATCCTCACAAGGCTCGAATCCTTAAGCAGGGAGGCTCCGGAAAAAGCTGTCTGAGAAGCCTCGGTAATGACGTGGGCATCGGGGTTTACTGGATCAACGGTAAAACGAAGCAGCTGATAGTTGCCGACTCCATCGAAGTCCATGAGTGCCACATAGGAAGGATAGAAATTCAGGCCCAGTCCGCTCTCGTCCGTTCCCACCTTCTCATAGGCCCCTGCAGCAAGGCAACGGGTGCCGGCGCCAAGATTATCAACATGGCGCATGGCAGGGTCGAAACTGCCGTCAACATCGTAATACGAAAGGTACACCACCTTAGGCCGGTATGAGTCAAAACTCTGGCCGTATCCCCCTTTGGTAATGACCAGGAAGCGGGAGGAGGCTCCGTCGTACACAAGCACAAGGTCTTCGTCGGCACACCAGTAACTCACATTCTGGAATCCCTGGAAATAGTCAGCACGGCAACCTCCGTCGAAAAGCATGGGCATGGATGAGTACGTGCCGTAATACGGAATGGAAGTGAACGAACTGTTCATGCAACGCATGTAGATATTGCCCGTCGCACTCGCAATGAGGTAATAACTGCTCTTCCATGCGAATCCACTTATCGTAAAATCCTGTTCCGGCTCCGCTCCCCCTTCGAACTCATCTTTCAGCCACATATCCTTCTGCAGAGTAGAACCGTCCAAGGTGACGCTCCCGCTCGACTGGTTGATGAGAATCTTTGGAAGTCCCGAGATGTAGGAATTGGGAATAGAGCCTAGCACATAGTAATAGTACATGGATTTAGGGCCGGTGCCTATGCCGCCTTCCACCTGAAGCTCCAGATTATGATGCACATGCATAGTCCTTGGATTCACAAATCCGAGCGAAGACCGACCGTCGCCGTGGTCGGACAGCACCATCCATCCCCAGCCGATGGAACTCTTGGAGTTAAGGGGATAACCGTCGCTGAGCCAGGTCTCGCCGGTAGCACGGCGTATGACCTTGAGCACCACGTTGCAACCGCCGATTTTATCGATGGTAAGGGACACTTCGTACCCGGAAGCGGCATAGACCCCGTCTATATACCACTGCACGTCGAAATCTTTATCTATAGTCTCACGATCAGTGTAGCCGTCGGGGAATTTGACGGGCGCGGTAAGCTGGGCCGTCTCGCCGGACAACACGGTAAAGCCTTCAAGCATGGACAAGAAGGTTACTGGCGAAGGGTCCGGGGCCACAATTTCTGATTTCCTATAGCAGGAGCATACGGCCAGCAGGACCAGTAACGGGCAAATGAACTTCTTGAAAATCATAACGGTATGCTTTCATAAAGGGGAGTAGTGCCATCGGTATCGTAATACTTTTGACCGGCATCCCACAACCCGCGCAGCCATTCGCGGAACTCAAGGGCGAAGTCCTTGAATACTATGGCCGTATAGTTATCGATGCTCTTTACGAATCCCCGTGAATAAATATTGAAAAGCCTGAATTTAAGTGGAGAATAGGGTCCCAGAGCCTGAGTCGTCGCCCACCACGCGGGCTGCAAGCCTTCCAGGGTGTCTTCCACCAGTATTTCCGCCTTGCAGCACGATGCAGGCGAGACTTCATAATCGGAGCCGGCTCCGGTAATCTCAACTTCGACTGCATAGGATGTAGACAGAAGCTCAGCATTGCGGGTCACCGGCACCCACAGGGTATCTACAGGATGGCCGGCCCGGAAGGTAGCAGTGACCGGTTTGCCGTTGATTGTCACAGAGAGGCTGAAATCGTTCTCCGCCATGAATCCCCATATCTCGATGGGCAGAGGCACCGAATCCGAAATCTGGTCCGTAGTGCCCTCTGTGGCGAAATTATACCTTGTCTTCACGCTTCCATCCGGCCCAGGCACAAAGTGCAGAAAATTCTTTCCGTGCCAGGTCTCCAGCTTGCTTTCTTCGCAGGAGACGGCCAGGAAGGACAAGGCTACAAGCAACAAATAGATATACTTTTTCATAAGGGATTCTCGCTTTTGGGTATTGGCAGCACGGCGGCATCAAGCGGCAGCATGTCCGTAAGGACACGGCGCTTGTAGAAAAAGAACATCCCGCCCTCGCAGATGTATTCTTTGCGGGCATCCAGGGTGATCTCGTCCATGAGGGAGGCGGTATCGGTCACGGAAAGCGACAGCGACCTTTCGGCCCCGCGGGCACGCCTGACGGTCTCAAGATAGGAGATTCCGCCTTTGACATCGTTTTCCGATGCGGCGATCTCCGCAAGGATGTGGCAGACTTCACTGAAACGGATCAGCGGTATCATAGGGTTTTCGATGCTCTCCACCACCTGGTCAGAGGACACGAGGTATTTTCTTGAGTAATAAGTGCGGTTGGAGGCATTGCTCTGTGAGATCGTATAGCCGAGCCTGTAATCGGCATAAATGCCGGTGTTGTCGCTGGCATACAGCTCAGGGATGCCGTTGAGCGGCATGCGAATAATATTGTTGGAGCCCCACAGCACACCTTCGTACTCAGCTGCGAGATCTTTATGGTAGGCTGCCAGAATCACGTCGTCGCTCAATTTCGCAAAGCGGTTGGCACTCTGCGCCGTGATGTTCTCCGAAGGGGTGAAACCCAACCATCGGCGGGTGGTAGCGAAATCGTTATACAATTCCCTCGCGGCAGCCTTGGCGTTGGGGTAATAGGGTTTGCCGGCATAGAGGCACACCCGGGCCATGAGGGCAAGCGATGCCATATAGTTCATCCTCCAGCCACGGTACCAGAAGAACTGCCCCATATTGTCAATATAGGAGCGGCTTTCGAATCGGTAGCGGGCGCACCAATGCGGGGTGGCCGAACTCATCATGGAAGAGTACATGGCCTCCGGATGCATGCGCGTGTCGAAGTCCTTCAGCAACGGCATTGCAGTAGAGATATCCGCAATCACCTTCTCAAGGAAAGGCGTCACGCCCAGGGGCGTTCCGGCCGATGCTTCAAACTCGGTCCTGTACGGAATCCACGCACCGGACGGAGATGTGGCGGGCGCAGGGGCGAAGAGCCTCAACAAATCAAAGTGCAGAAACGCCCTGAGCGCAAGGGCCTCGCCTCGGATAAGGTTTTTCTCATCCTCGCCGTAGGCGAATTCGGATGCCGGGCAATCCTCCAGTGAAGACAGGAGGTTGTTAAGGTTGGCTATGGCCGAATACTGCGAATCCCATATCTCCTGCACCACCCCCTCGGTAGTAGATGAATTGTACTGGAAAGCGGCGGCGTCCTTGAACTCCTGCAAGGTATTCATGCCCTGAACCGAGGCATCGGTAACATATTCCTGTCCGGCTGCGCTGAGGAATCCCCATGAAAGGTTCCTGCCATAGAGGGCATTCTCCCCTATCTTAAGGTAAACTCCGTTCAAGGCGTTACGGAAGCCGTATCCGGTCGAGAACAGGTCGTCCTGCGCAATGACGTTCTCCGGAGTGACATCCAGCCACCCGCAGCCTCCTGCAACAGTTAGCAGCAGGGAAAGCGTGAAAACATGCAAAATCTTTCTCATATCAGAACGACAAATTAAGTGAAAAACTAAAAGAACGGGCGAAGGGATATGAAAGTCCGCGCTCCCTGCGTATGGTGGAAGCGTAGAACACATCGTTCGCCGTCAGGGAAAGGCGGCACATAGAGACATGCAGCTTTTTGAGGAACTGCGGATCCATATCGTAGGACAGCGTAAGGGCGCTCATCTGCAGGGTGTTATCCTTCTGGATGAAGCGCGAGGTGGATCCGGTGGTTACATTCCTGTCGCGGATGTCCTTAAGGGTCGTCACATCGCCAGGCTTCTGCCACCTGTCCAGCAGCACGCGGCGATCCACATTGTCTCTTGCCATATTGACATTCTCCACATAGTTCACGAGGGTGGAGTTGTAGGCGTCGCCACCGAAATGGTAGAGGAATGTGGAATACAGGGTAAGCTTCTTCCAGCTGAAGCTGGCGCCGAAGGAACCCTGGCCCTTGGGTGCCGTGTCGCCGATCACGACCCAGTCACTTGCAGACCATTTGTCGGTGGGCTCGCCGTTGGGCCGCAGATATATTTCCTTTCCGTTGGAAGGACTGATGCCCAGTGAACGCATACCGGCTATGGCAGTCATGGATGCACCCTCATAATACTTAAGATAGGGACGGGCGAATTCGGCGGAACTCGAAGAAGAGGGGTTGAAGTCCTTGAACAACTCCTCAACCTTTTTGTTGTATGCCTCCATAGCCTCGGAGATCTCCACTACGGTATTCTTGTTGCTGGCAAAACTGCCGAATACGGTGACTAGGAAATCCTTGTCCTGATATGCACGTACGCGAAGGTCGAGCTCAGTACCCACGTTCTGTACCACACCCATGTTCTGCTTACGTGAAGTGAATCCGGACGATGACGGCAAGGCGAAGTCAGTGATGAGGTCCACTGTACGCTCATGGTAACGTGACGCCTTCAGATATACCCTGTCTCTCCAAAGTCCTATTTCAGCACCAAAGTCCAGCTGGTAAGTGCGTTCCCACCTGAGGTCGGGATTGCCCATCTGCGACAAGAACACTCCATATCCCGTGGGGAACCACTGGGGCTGCAGGTCGTACAGGTTAAGTGCAGAATATTGGGAGATGTTGGTCTTGCCCGTAAGCCCGTAGGAGCCGCGCAACTTGAGGGTTGACAGCACCTTGTTGTCTTTGAGGAATGAGTAATTGTGGATGTTGATACCCGCTCCGACAGACCAGAACAGCGACCAGCGGTTCTTGCTGCCGAAAGCAGAAGCGCCATCAACTCTGCCGGTGAGATCTCCGAAATAGATGTCTCCCCAAGTGTAGTTGCCGGTCAGGAGGAAACCAAGCAGACGGCTCTTGTCATCCGTACGAACTGGTTTGCCGATTATTTCTGAAGCATGGTTCACTCCGGTCAGGTCGCCTCCTGGGAAGCCCCTGTAGGAAGCTGACTCCCTGCTGTTGTCCGACGAGCGGAGGTTAGCGGAAAGGTTGGCGTTGATATTGTGCTTATCAATAGTCTGGTTGTACATAAGCTGCAGGGTACCGTCTATCAGATAGCCTCTCCCGTACCCGGTGTTCTTGGTACCGGAAAGCGACAGGGAGGAATTGCCGAACGATGCAGACCCTGGGTCCTTGAATGTATCGGAACCGTCCTCGGTAATGGTGGCGGAACTCTGCAAACGGAGCTTCAGCCCCCTGACTATGTTCCAGTTAACCAGCAGATTGTCAACAATTTCCTGATGGTAGGAAGTGTCGTAGCTCTTGTAGTTATGCAGCTCGTAAAGCGGGTTCACCAGCGACCAGGCATAGCCCGGCAGAGCTTCAAGCGAACGGGCATAACTGCCGTCCTCGTTGTAGGGCGAAAGATATGGCTGGAGGTGGGAGTAATCTCCGAAGTTATTGAAAGGCACGTCGTTGGACTTCCTGTAGGTAAAATTGGCCTTGTTCTTGATCTGGACCTTGCCCACGCGGTAGTCGATATAGAAGCCCGCACCCATCACTGTACGGGAAGACAACTGCATGACACCGTTGTGCAAGTTGCCGTCCATCGACACGCCCCAGCGAACATCCTGCTCACCGCCGTCCACATATACTGAGTGCCTCTGCTTAACGCCGGTACGTAGGCTCATGGAGAGCCAGTAAGTATCTATCCCCCTTATTATGTTGTTCATACGGGCATAATAGCCGTTGGAATATTGGGAAATAGAGGGTTCAGGATAATCATAGACACCCGACAGGCTCTCCGCTTCAAGTTTCTCTTTGGCGTTCATTAGATTGTACGACGATAGATCAGGTACCTCGAATTGAAGCGACCCGTTGTAAGTCACCCTCAAGCGACCCGCTTCCGGGGCACGCAATTCTATCACTATCACGCCGTTTGCAGCACGGGAGCCATAGAAAGCAGTAGCAGCGGCATCTTTCAAAATGCTTATACTGTGAATACGTGAAGGGTCGAGGTCATAAATCTTCTCTATATCAACTTCGAAGCCGTCCAGTATGAAAATAGGCATGTTGGAAGTTCCCACGAGGGACTGGCGCGACACGTCCGTGACATCCAGGACCGCGCTGGTCTGTCCTCTCAGGGAAAACTCGGGAAGAGAATTAGGGTTGGAACCGTTCACAAGGTTCTCCGCCAAGCGGAACGACGGATCGAAAGACTGCAGCGCGGAGACCAGGTTGTTTGGGTTCACCGCTGCAAGTTCATCCTTGGTAACGCGGGTGGCGTTGCCTGAAAAGCCCTCCTTCCTGATGGGCGAATAGCCTGTCACGACCACCTCGTTGAGGGTCTCCTGCGCTTCTACAAGCGCAACATTGAGTGCGGACTGATTGGTAATCTTAACCTTTTTGGTTTCAAAGCCCATCAAGGAGAATACCAGTTCACCGCCACCTTCCGGGCGGCGGATGCTGTAATGCCCTTCAGAATCGGTCATGACTCCCCAGCTATGAGATTCGAATACGATGAGCACACCGGGCAAAGGATCCCCGTTCAGCTTGTCCGTAACCGTTCCCGAGACCATTCCGCCTTTATTCTGCGCCGCCAGAGGCGGTATTGACAGCAAAAACAGCAGCGAAACTATTATATAAAAGATTCTCTTCATCTTGATTTCAGTATGTCTAAAAGACCTTCGTTACGTATGATAAGGCGCCCGTGCCTGTCGGACGAGACTCCTTCTTCCAGCTTATAGGTGTATTCGGGCTTGTTGCCGTGCATCACCGTGGGAAGATAGCAATAAGAGATGTTCCCCGAATCCTTCTTCAGGGCTTCCGCAACCTCTACTATGTGCGTAGAGACTAGGAAGATAGACGAAGGTATCCGGGCAAAGCGCTTAACCACCTCGAGCGTACCGTCATAAGCGTCCTTGACATTGGTGCCCCTGAACAACTCATCAAATATTACCAGCATCCTGCGTCCTGCGCCGGCGAGCATTGCTACCCTCTTGAGGCGGCGTACTTCTGAGTAGAAGTGGCTGTAGCCGCGGCTAATGTCGTCCGGAAGGTTGATGGCGGTACATATTCCGTCCCGAAGGGACAGTCTCATGGACTCGGCAGGCACCGGGAATCCCACGTGAGCAAGGTAAACGGCAATGCCCAATGCTTTCATAAGAGTGGATTTTCCAGCCATATTGGCGCCTGTAAGGAAAAGGACGTTCCCCTTTTCTGCACCGAGCTGAATGTCGTTAGGCACTCCAGCCTGCAGGAGCGGATGGCGTAAACCCTTGATTTCAAGCGTATCAAGCCCGTCTTCCAACACTTCTGCACGATGGAATCCAAGCTTAAGCGAGGCTTCCGCTACGCTTATACATGCGTCTGTCTTGCCCAGGAAATCCAGAAGCCCTAGAGCCCTGTCAGCCAGCGGACCGTGAAGGGCGGCGTCGGTGGCCACAAGCTTGGAGAAACTCCATCTCTCCCCTTCCGGGAATACCGCGCAGAGCTCTTCTGAGACTTTCAGCATATCGGGAAGGGCCGGCCACAGCTCAATAAGCTTACTGTCCGAAGACAGGCTTTTTAAAAAGCCTCGGGACGCTCGTGCAATACGTGCCACCGACCTCGCACCCGAAAGTACAGCTATATAACCGGTATCAGCCTTCATGAGCCTTGCAAGCCATCCTCGGAATCCAGCACCGCCAGTAAGCGAACTGCGCTGCCGCGAATCTTCTTCGGACAGATAGGCGTGGGCCGTGTCAAACCATTCGCCTTCAAAAGGAAAGGCTGTCTTGTGGCAGGTGAAGTATTCTATCAGCGACGCCCGCGTAGAAATCCTGGCATAGTTGTCGAGCGGAGTCGAAATCATCTCGCGCAGCATGGCATCGCCTGCCGCCGTGCGAGCCGGACCGAAAAGTGACACGACCGCCTTTCCGTGGGGCACGGACATTATTCCGAGATCCGTTATCGTCTGTCTGTCTATTATAAAGCTCATCTGTCAATATCCCCTCCCAGGATTTCAAGAATATGTTCGGCGCGAATTATGTCCATACCATGACGCTCGGTGGAGATCCCGTCTTCAAGGCGGTAACTGTACACCGGCACGGCTCCAGGACCTGAAGAAGAAGAGCACAAACGGCGGAACAGCACCCCGGGGCACTGCTCTTTCAACGCCTGCCCCACTTCCGTTATGTGAGTGGAGATTATATAGCGGCATGCCTTGAAGCCGGCAAATGCCGCCGTCACTTCGAGTGTGGCGTCGTAGGCGTCCTTGACATTAGTTCCTTTGAAAAGTTCATCAAAGGCTACAAAATAACGCCCGCCGGAAGCCACCTTTTGTGCAACAGCTTTGACTCTCTGCACTTCTGCGTAGAAATGGCTGAGCGACAATGCAATGCTGTCCGACACATTGATGGATGTAAACAGCCCGTCCATAGGCGTAAAGCGCATGGACTTGGCGGGAACAGGGAATCCGGCATGTGCAAGATAAACGGCAATCGAAACCGACTTCATGAAAGTGGACTTGCCCGCCATGTTCACACCGGTAAGGAAGAGCATGTTCGAGGAAGCATCCATCCTAAGGTCGTTCCCCACCGGATGCTCAAGCGCCGGATGATACACGCCGTTTATGTCCAGCACATCGCCGTCCGCCACAGCTTCGGCACTGCAGAAACCACGTTCTTCAGCTACCCCGGCCACAGCAGTATAGAGGTCGATGTCGTATATCAGCGAAAGCATTGCAGCAAGTACGTCCCCCTTGTCATGACGCAGGAGGATGTCATCACCGAGACTGTTCTTTCGAGGAGATGTCATGTCGGGAAGCTCCTTCAGCAGACGGTCACGCAGCTCTGCGAAAGGACAATCCTCCGACGGCAGTCCCTTGAGGAACTCAAGCATCTTAGCTGACAGCGAATAAACGGCAAGACGTGCCCGCCTAAGGCTGTCCTGAATGTCTCCGCCGTATATTATCC
This sequence comes from Bacteroidales bacterium, assembly GCA_017634595.1. Classification (GTDB taxonomy): domain Bacteria; phylum Bacteroidota; class Bacteroidia; order Bacteroidales; family UBA932; genus Cryptobacteroides. The sequence goes on along the minus strand of JAGBNC010000015.1, from coordinate 146,972 downwards.
CCTTTATTTTCAAGCCGATGTTTTCAAGCACTGCGGGCAAGAAGCCTATAGCCGAAGGCCCTATAAAGCCGGAAGCATCTTCTATCTGACCGGCATCGAATGGGAATACCGTTCCCGCCTTGCGGAAATAATCGAAGGCTGCCCTGCGGCGGTTGATTTCAGCGGCATCGGCAAGAGGGGTGCGGAACATCTCTTCGAGCCGCGCCGAGGCCTTACGAGTAACGGTACGGTCGAATATCGGCAGCACTCCGTCTTTACGGAAGCGCTTCAAAAGGGCCAGATCTTCAATCGTCTGAGAATCGCTTATGAATCTATGCTCACTCATCTACTTCTCCTCCTTATCAAGAATATTGCTCCGGCAAGCAAGAGCAGGAGCGGCAGTATCCACCTAAAAATATATTTCACCGGCTTCTTCCATGACCTGTCAAGTAGCCTCATGTGGTTGTCAATCGGGGCCTGCCTGTACATATACACAGGGAATTCCCCGCCTGAAAGGTAGCGCATGGACTCCATCACAAGGCCATAATTGGCTGAATTCACGCCGGTATGGGTTGTCATCATTTCTCCGTTCGTAATGAAATCGGCATTGCCGAGAACGATGATCCTCTGTTCCGTTTCACCTATGTTCCTGTTGAGGGCGCAAGCTACGCAGCCTTCCGGAGCACGGAGAAGCTCGGTCACGGTAAAGCCTTTCGAAGAAGCATCTGTGCAGTCAAGGGCAAGGGTGCCGTTGCCGCACACCACATAGCCTTCATGCTTATAACTATGTATCATGGGCGTGAGCGAACATGCAGAATGGGTAAACTCCGCCACGCACAGATCCGGTTCCAACTCGGGATTGCTTCCCACGAGCGTCTCTGCCGAGAAACTGACACCTAGCATGGAAGAAAGTGGAGCAAGCACCTGGCGGCTGTATTTCTTGGCCGCTATCAGCAAACTTCCGCCGCCTTGAATGAAGCCCCGTAGGGCTTCGATTTCCGGCTCGCTGAAGTCCTCCCTCGGATCGGCGATAACAAGAATATCGAATGCGTTCAGGCTGTCGCAGTACGCAGGGGTCACCTCGAATCCCTGATTGATAAGGGAATAGCGGAAACTCTTTTCCGCTGCCATGGTGTACAGGCCCTTCTCGCCGGTAGCGTCAATCGCCCTCTCGCCATGACCGGAAAGTACTCCCACTTTCACGGCTCCGTTCAAGAGAGTCTTCATGGCTGCGGTGATTTCAGTCTCTGCCGGATGCTTGTCCATGTCGTCATACATCCTCAGGCGCGCTTCCCTTCCGCCATATCTTACGACCCGGAAGAGATTGTAGCCTTCCGATGCAAGGTCAAGTTCGGAATCAAGCGCTCTCAGAGCTGTGCTGTCTATGAATATCTTTTCCCGCAGCCGCTCGGTCTTCATCACTGAGCGGGCAATTTCTTCCGTAGTCATGCCACGATACTTCGGACGCGAGGCGAACTTGCCGTCAGGCGTATCATGGTAGTAATAAACATATTTGAAGCTGATGTCCGGCTTAAACCTGCTATAGCGGCTGAATCGCGACACGTCGCTGAGATAGTAGCGCGGATAGCCGTAATAGGCGTCCTTACCAAGGATATTTACATAAGTGGTGATCTCCAGAGGGCCGTCAAGTTTGGAGACCACCTCCTGGCTCTGAACGGTAAGCGTATTGGATTTCACCTGCGTGGCATCAGCATATATCTTCAGAGCAGGACGCGAGCTTACAAACGCCACGGCGAAGAGCAGCAAAGCCGCTATGCCATGACGCAGGAAAGACTTCCCGAAGCCCGGACGAGTGCGGAAGGAGTCCAGCCTGAAAATGCAAAGCGCGAGGAAGAACAAGGTTATCCCCACATAGTATATAACGTCCTCGCTGCATATCATACCTGCGATGAAACTGTCGGCCCTGCCGGAAATCCCTATCCAGTACGCAATATCGCGCATGATAGGAATGTCCTGCCCGAAACGCGGAATCAGGTTCATGGCGAACAGCGCGGCAAGGGTGCCTACGGCGGCGACAATAGGATACGATGTCAGGGACGACATATAAAGTCCTATGGCAGAATATGCCAGGAAGAGCAGATATATGCCGAGGATACCAGTACACACTGCCAGAATATCAAAATTCTCTACAAGGGGCCAGGATATGGCGGCAAAGATGAATGCTTCGGACAAGAAGGCAAGACCGAATACGGCCATGGCGAAGAACTTGCCGAAGACAATGTGTACAGGAGTGACGGGCGAAGACTCAAGCAGTCGCGATGTTCCGTTCTGACGGTCGCGGCTCACAAGTCCCATGGTCAGCAGCGGCACATAAAGATAGAGGTAAGACTGCAGAGACACCAGCACGCCGGTCCATTCGTTGCTGAACAGAACGCCCGACATATTCTCCATGTTGTATGCCAGTATCTTGCTGCGAATTATGGCAAGCAGCGCTCCGGAGAAAGAGATACCGGTCTGCACAAAGAGAATAACCAGCAGCAGCCATGCAATCGGGGAGCAGAAGAGGAGCTTCAGCTCATTATTCATTATGATTCTTATCTTCCTCATAGCTACCTGGTTTTTCTGATGAAAGTTATGGCGGACATAGCAAGCAGCATGAGCAGAGGCAAAAGGCCGATCAGCAGCCACTTGAGTACAAGCACCCCATGGGTGGATATGGCAAGGTAATTGTCTGTGGATTCCGGGCGGGGGGTCTCGACAGGATATTCCCCGCCACTGAGGAGCCGGAAGGCCTCGTACAAAAAGCCGAAGTTGGCAGCCTGCCTGCCATAATGCTCCGTCTGCAGTTCTTTGTTGGAGAACAAATCAGAATCGCCAAGTACGATACTGGTCTGCGTGCGCCCTTCTGCCTGGCGCCTGAGGCACAGCCCGGTGCATCTCGCCCCCGCCTGCACACCGGCAGCAGGAGCCACCAGCCCGGCCTCGAAATCAGGATTGCCGGCAATAGGGAAAACATCGTCACCGCTGAACAGGAGCGGTATTGCAGTATAATCAGAAGACTCCGCGCTCACTTCGACGCAGCCTGGCATGGCCACGGTGTAACCTTCCCGCACATACTCATCGAGCGAAGGCACGAGGTCAAGTGATTCTTTTGAGAAAGACGAATGGATGAGGTCCTGCGAAGAGCCGTCCGTGCCGGCACAAGCAAGCACCTCCCCTCCAAGCCTCGCTCCCACAAGTTTCGCTACGGGATCTGCTACTCCGCGATGAGCCGCATCGGCGCACAACAGCAGGTTTCCGCCACGGTCCAGGAATGAGCGAAGCCGCTCCATTTCCTCACCGCTGAAAGGCTCGGAAGGATCAGCAATGACAAGCACAGACACATCTGAGGGGATATCGGAAGACAATCTGATGCTCACCGGGTCGAATCCATTGTTCACCAACGAATGGCGGAACCAGGGCCAGGTGGCAAATATGCTGTAGGACTTGTCGGACATGGAAGCAATGCTCCTTTCGCCGTGGCCGGTACTGAAGCCCACGCGCACGGCAGAGTCAACAAGACGCTTGAAAGCAGCCGAAATTTCTTTCTCTTCCGGCAGCTTCTGCATGTCTTCGAACATTCTCAGCCAAGTAGAAGAACCATCGGCAAGGGTTATCTTGCGCACTAGGCGATATCCTTCCTTCTTGAGAGAATCAGCCTCGGGGAGTGTCTCCACCGGAGGAAACTTACGCACGTCCACGTCGTACGCATCTGCAAGCAGCACCGCCTTCTCTTCCAACGGCTTACCGGGGAAACGCTTTTCGAGTGAGGGACTGCCGGCATCGGCACGGTAGTACACATACTTCAACTTAATGTCGGGCTTGAAGCGCAGGTAATTCTTCAGGTATGCCCTGTCATCGTTGAAACGCCCCGGAAGGCCAAGATAAAGATTGGCATCGTCCAGCAAGTTCACATAGGAGGTCATAACTACCGGGCCCTCGACCCTGCGCATGATTTCCTGGCTCGGGACCGTGATAGAGCGTTTCCCGGTGGCGGTGGTGTCTTTAAAGAACATCAGTTTGGGCACTGAAGAAAGCGTCACCACAGCAACGAGTACGGCAATGGCGGCACAAGTCTTCCAAAACTTCCCGCGAGTGGTCATACGCCCAGCGCGAAGCACGGTGATGAACACGAAGAAAGCCGAAACCGCCAGGAAGTAAATCACATCCTCGCTGCATATAAGGCCGGTCACAAACTCATTCACGCGGCCGCTCATACATAGTTGCCACGTCACTCTGCGCACCCACACTATATCCTGTCCTACGGAACCTATATAATTGAGGGCAGACAGAGCGGCGAAAGTGCTAAGGGCGGAGACGACCTGATATGATGTAAGGGACGACATGAAAAGGCCCACGGCTGCATAGGTGCAGCACAGAAGGAAGAGCCCAAGCATGCCCCCCAGCACAAGCGGCACACCCGGATTATCTATGAGCAGGCAGCCGGTAAGCACAAAGACGCCGAGCACTGCCATGAGCGAAAGGCAATACACGACCAGTGCGGAATACTTGCCGAGCACGATTTCCACCGGCCTCACCGGAGAAGATCCGAGCAAAGCTGCAGCCCCGCCGGAAGCATCTTTGGGGAACATTCCCATGCTCACAAGCGGGATGAAGAAGAAAAGATAAGATTTAACCTTATTCAGAAGGCCAGAACTATTGGAGGCGAAAAGTCCCTCCGTTATGAAACTGAGATGCCCTGCTCCTGCCGCATTCTCCTGCGCTGCTGCGTAAGCTCCGAGCGTGTCCGTGAACACTACGGCACAATAAACGGCAAAGAAAATGAGCATTATCCAGGCTACCGGCGTGGTAAACAGGATACGGATCTCAGTCCTTGCTATAGACAAAACCTTTCTCATCATCTCTTCCCCGTTGCTGCAAGATGGGCGAAAATGTCGTTCATCGAAGTTTTCTCGACTCCTATTCCGTATAGTCCCCATCCGCCGTCCACAGCGGCTGCAGCCATCCTGCTCAAAGTTTCACGGTCGCCGTCGTAGATCACCCGGAAGCGGTCGCCATATTCCGAAAGCGGCTCGACTCTAAGAACGCCGGGGACTTTCATCATTTCCTCTTCAAGCGGGGCTCTTTCCAGCGATATCACAAAACTGTCGGGACGCACAGAAGAATCGAACTCGTCCATAGTGCCGTTGAACACCAGCGAGCCGTGCTCAATCATCATTATGCGGCTGCACAGTGCCTGTACTTCCGAAAGGATGTGGGTAGAAATAAGCACCGCACGGTCCTTTGAAATGTCTGTAATGAGTTTGCGGACCTCCATTATCTGATTGGGGTCCAGACCGTTGGTAGGTTCATCCATAACCACGAGGGCTGGATTGTGTATTATGGCCTGGGCAATTCCGACGCGCTGTTGATAACCTCCGGAAAGATTGCGTATAAGGCGCTTAGCATAGTCCGTAAGGCCGCAACGACGAAGTACAGACTCCACAGCCTGGGGAATATCTTTTTCCTTCATATCGCGCAGCCTTGCAGCGAACACCAGGTATTCACTCACCGTAAGATCTCCGTAAAGAGGTGGACGCTGCGGGAGGAAACCGATGCACGCCTTGGCAGCCACCGGATCGGTGGCGATGTTATGACCGCCTATTATCACTTTACCGGCCGTGGGCGAAAGGGCCCCGCAGATCACGTTCATTATTGTTGATTTGCCGGCTCCGTTTGAGCCAAGAAGACCGGTGACCCCGCATTCTTCGATGCTGAAAGATACATCACGCACAGCCCATTGCAGGGCATATCTATGTGACAGGTGTTCTACTGTGACTATTGCCATTTTCATTGAAAGGCGGCAGCCCTTTTCGGGCTGTCGCCATTTAATTATTTAATTGATAATTAAAGACTGCCGATTTTGCTTATCAGAAAGCAAGGCTGCCGTACATATTCAGATTGCCTTCCGTGTACATCTTGCTGTCCTTGCCGATTGGACGACCGCTGCAGGTGTACTCCTTGCCGTCAACGACATATTTGAAGGTGAAGGTAGTTGCGAGGGCCGCATCTTCATCAATGCTCAGGACAAGATAAAGAGTGGGGGCGCTGATGCCAAAGAATCCCTTTGTAAGGACCTCACCCTCTCCGGCAAAGACATATTCAATAGAATTAGCAGTATCTCCAGTGATCTGGCCGTTGGTAATATCGATGGTGGCCTTCTTGGTGGCAATGCTGCTGCCAGCTGACACTACTACCTTGGTAAGTTTCTTTCCTTCAACTTCTGCAGGGAAGTCAGGAGAAGGAACGGTCATCTGGACAAAAGCGGATTTGAAATTGCCGAAGTCCTTGGCGGCTGCGCTGTACTCGCTGAACGGTGCAATTGAAGCGTATGCAAAATTATATTTGGCATCGGGAGTGTACTGATCGGGAACAGGGTTCTGAACAGTAAGGTCGGGCAGAGGAATCGCTTTAAGGTCTTCGTTTCCGGCTGCGTAAGGGACATAGGCATAGATATTATGCTCTCCTGCCTTGAAGCCAGCTGCAGTACCGGCCGGAGTAAGGGTCACATTGCCAACAGGGTCACCGGGAATGAAATAACCGGGCACATAAGGAGATTCTACCATTTTCAAGACCTCGGAAGGCTTGTATTCGAGATTCTTCTGGGGGAAGCCGTCGGATGTCACAAAGACACCGAGTACATCGCTTTCCAGCCAGCCGTTACCGCCATGTAAATAAGTTGTGTATTCACCGGTGAGGGTGATATCACCAACTATTTTCACATCCTGAGGTTCCTTTTTGCAAGAAGCCATCACAGCTACCGTTAAGGCAAGCATTGCAACAAATCTAATTGTTTTCATAGACCAATAATAATTTTAAAAACACTAATAGATGCCAAAGATACTACTATTAAAGATATCTGCAAATACCAACATATTGGTATTTCTCCAGAAAGAAAGCGATACATACTCAGTCCCCTGGGGGAGCAGGGGGATCGTAGTTCGGTGACGAACAATAAAAAAAGGCAGCCGAAGCTGCCATTCGTTACAGGGTGTCTGAGGGGTCCGTCCCTCAGTCCCCTGGAGGTGCAGGGGGATTGTAATTCGGTGACGAACTATTGTTCATCCGGCTGCCCGTTCCCATAATCCGGACCGGGACCACTCTGGGAGCCTCCGCCGAATCCGGAGCCTTCACCGCCGGGGTTGAATCCGCCGCCGTTGCCGCCAAATCCGCCCTGAGGGCCACCCTGGGCACCTCCCTGAGCTGCCTTGGCCATATCTTCAGAAGCCGCATGCCATGCGGTCTCGAGCTCTGAATTCCACCTTTCGATGGCACTCAGGTCCTTGGCCTCGACAGCCTTTTTAAGCTCGGAGCAAGCATTCTCGATCGCGCTCTTCTTCTCGGCAGGAATCTTGTCGCCGTACTCCTTGAGGTTCTTCTCTGTCTGGAACACCATGGCATCGGCATTGTTGATCTTGTCAACGCGCTCTTTCTCTGCCTTATCCGCCTCTTCATTGGCCTTCGCCTCATCACGCATGCGCTGGATCTCAGCATCGCTAAGGCCGCTGGAGGCCTCGATACGTATGCTCTGCTCCTTGCCGGTTGCCTTGTCGCGTGCAGACACGCTCAGAATACCGTTGGCGTCGATATCGAAGCTGACCTCAATCTGAGGTATGCCACGCGGTGCTGGAGCGATTCCGTCCAGATGGAACACACCAATCTGCTTGTTATCCTTTGCCATGGGACGCTCGCCCTGAAGTACCCTGATTTCAACTGAAGGCTGGTTGTCGGCCGCAGTACTGAACACCTGGCTCTTCTTGGCCGGGATAGTAGTATTGGACTCGATGAGTTTGGTCATTACACCGCCCAATGTCTCGATACCGAGGCTCAGAGGAGTAACATCGAGAAGAAGAACATCCTTGACATCGCCGGTAAGCACACCGCCCTGGATAGCAGCACCGATGGCCACCACCTCGTCGGGGTTGACGCTCTTGTTGGGCTCCTTGCCGAAGAACTCCTTCACCATCTGCTGCACCTTGGGGATACGTGTCGAACCACCTACGAGCAGGACTTCGTCAATCTGGGATGCGCTGAGTTTTGCATCCTCGAGGGCCTTGCGGCAAGGCTCGATGCTGCGGCGGAACAAATCGTCGCAAAGAGCTTCGAACTTAGCACGGCTGAGGGTCTTTACGAGGTGCTTCGGCATGCCGTCGACCGCAGTGATGTAAGGAAGGTTGATTTCTGCGCTGGCAGCATTGGAAAGCTCAATCTTTGCCTTCTCGGCAGCTTCCTTAAGCCTCTGGAGGGCCATAGGATCCTTCTTCAGGTCCATGCCGCCGTTCTCGGACGCGAATTCACCGGCAAGCCAGTCGATGATGGCCTGGTCGAAATCGTCACCGCCGAGGTGGGTGTCACCGTTGGTTGAACGAACTTCGAATACACCGTCGCCAAGTTCAAGGATGGAGATATCGAAGGTACCGCCGCCAAGGTCATAGACTGCCACCTTCATATTCTTGTTCTTCTTGTCAAGACCGTAAGCAAGTGCTGCAGCTGTAGGCTCATTGATGATACGTTTTACATCCAGGCCCGCAATCTTGCCTGCTTCCTTGGTAGCCTGACGCTGACTGTCGGAGAAGTATGCAGGCACGGTGATGACAGCCTCTGTGACAGGCTGGCGGAGGTAATCCTCGGCGGTTTTCTTCATCTTCTGAAGAATGATTGCAGATATCTCCTGAGGGCTGTACAGCCTTCCGTTGATGTCAACACGAGGAGTATTGTTCTCGCCGCGTGCCACGTTGTATGGTACACGCGCAACCTCTTTGCTCACCTGATCATAGGTCTCGCCCATGAACCTCTTGATGGAGAAGATAGTATTCTTAGGGTTGGTAATAGCCTGTCGTTTTGCTGGCGAGCCGACTTTACGCTCGCCGCCGTCGGTGAATGCCACCACTGAAGGAGTGGTACGGGCGCCTTCATCATTAATAATTACTGTAGGCTGGTTGCCTTCCATTACGGCTACGCACGAATTGGTGGTGCCAAGATCGATTCCAATAATTTTTCCCATATTCTTAATTCCTTTTTGTTTTTCTTTTATCCGGTACCTCGCGCCGCTTCCGGAGCTCGGTCCGCGTCTTGAAACATCAAATCCTTTGCCAACGGCTATTTTGTGACAAATTGTCATATTTTGCGTATCTTTGCCGCCTATGACATACCGACAGTTGACAGAAACAGAATATGCCGACCTGGCCTCCCGCATCCTCTATGAAGACAACCATCTATTGATAGTCAACAAAAGGAACGGAGAGATTATACAAGGAGACAAAACTGGCGACGAATGCCTCGCAGACACCTACAAGGCGTTCATAGCGGCCCGTGACAATAAGCCTGGCCAAGTATTCCTTGGTATTCCGCACCGTCTGGACCGTCCTGTCAGCGGCATATGCGTCCTGGCCAAGACCAGCAAGGCTCTGGGCCGGCTCGGTGTAATATTTCGAGATGGCTGCGCCCACAAGACCTACTGGGCCTTGTGCACGGCCAAGCCTGACCCGGCCGAGGGTATGTTGGAAGACTGGCTTATAAAGAACGAGCCCAAAAACAAATCCTACGTCACCACCGAGCGCCCGGGAGCCAAACTGGCAAAACTGAAATACCGATACCTCAGGAGCAGCGACCACTACCACCTTGTAGAAGTGGAACTACTCACAGGACGGCACCACCAGATTAGATGCCAGCTCGGTAATATCGGATGTCCCATCAAAGGCGACCTGAAATACGGAGCCCCAAGGTCCAATCCGGACGGAGGTATATGTCTTCACGCCCATGAAATTCGCTTCGAACATCCGGTCAAGCACACCGAAGTGCACATCATCGCTCCCCCGCCCTCCAGCTGGCCGGGCATCTAGGCGTCTCAATTGATTGTTTTCAATGAGCGGGCATATTCGCTTGGCGTCATGCGCTCATTCAGCTTGAATGCCATATTGAACGACACCACGGTATGGAATCCGCACATTTGTGACAATTCATTCATCTTCAGTCCGGGGTCCTTTTTCAATAGTGCCACAGCATACTTAATGCGATAATGATTCACAAGCTGATTGAAATTGCGGCCGGAATGGAAATTTATTGAACGCGACAGGTACAAACGATTGGTATGCGTCATCCTAGCCAGATCATCGACTGAAAAATCATCTTGAAGATACGGCTTTCGTACTTCCATTATACGTACCACTTCATTGAAAAGAACTGCCGAACGACAGTCTGAATCGACATACTGCACTGGCTGCTTGAATTCAGAGCCCCTTTGGCCACTTTTGATTTGTTCTTCCTTACGGGCACCGAGAAGCACAGTAGAGCGAGTGAACACTCGGTAATACTGGACCGAGTAGAACAACGCTGCAAGAGCGAGGGACAGCCATGACCACAGTGCCGAACCAACAGGGGCGACAATAAGAAAGCCCAATGACAGAAACACTGCGACATGGAACAAGTGCATGTAGTCTTCTACACCGCCCCAAACAGCAGACACATGAAACAAAGGAGGGATCTCCGCATATTTGAATTTCACTTTATGCACCCCGGAAAAGAGAATCACCAGCTGCGCGCAAGTCAAGAGCAGCCATCCGGGGGTCCTCAAGACCTTTAAAAGAATAAACAACGCCAGCGATGACAAAGACACTGCTAAAGAAAAGTGTACCGAATCTTTATTAACAGGGTACAGCATCAAAAGCAATGTAGCACAGTACACATCAATTCTGAGGCAATCAGGGATTGTTTCGTTCCCCATCAAGACATCAAGAATCGCAAGTAAGACAACAACAAATAGGGAGAGCAGACGTATAAGCCTGTGTTTACATATTTTTAGTTTCATAGCGAAGCCAAAAATATGTATTTAAAAGCACTCCAGAGTGGTCTGCAAGGTGGTTTTTACAAATGTTTACGATCCTTTCGGTAAATCTTTTTTTACCTTGACTTTCTCCTTGATCTGATCAAAGCCTTTGCCATAGACACCGGTGACAGATGACACTGACAGGAAAGCATTGGGGTCGATAGACTTGACTACCTTGAGCAAAAGGCTCAAGTCAGATTTGCGAGTAAGCACCATCAAAACTTCGGTGCTTTGCTTGGTGTACCAGCCCTTACCGTCAAGCACGGTCACACCGCGGTGGAGATTGTGAGTAATCTCATCGGCAATCTCAGAATACTTATGAGAAAGGATAAACAGCTGCACTGACTGACGCGAACCCGACAGGTACATATCTATCACCGTGCTGTTCACTGCCACGAGGATAAAACCATATACCACCGTCGTAACCTTTTCGGTCCAGGGGAGCAACTCCCCTTCAGCAGAATATGACGGAACCAGCAGCGAAGATAGTATTATCACCACATCCATCCACATTATCATCCGCCCCGGCGAAACATTGCGGTACTTATTGACTATCAGTGCTATAATATCAGTACCTCCGGTACTGCCGCCCTGAGACATGGTCATACCTATTCCGACGCCGACCAAGATGCCGCCCATGATGGTACTCATCAGCTTGCCGTTATCCACAGCCAGGGTCTGGCAGATTTCCTGAGGAATAAGGCCTTGGAGTACATTCAATCCCACAGAAGCCAGAATCACCGCAAATACAGTCTTGCCGCCGAAACTCTTCCCGAGGATGAACATAGCCACGACAAGCAGCACGGCATTGACAAAAAAGTAAGTAGTACCGATCTTGATCAGGCCTTTCGTAGCATACTGTACGATGGCTGCCACACCGGACACCCCACCACCTACCAGATTGTTGGGAACGAGGAAAAGATTCCAGCCGGTAACATAGAGCAGGATGCCTAAAGCTATAAGTCCATACTCTTTAAGAATTACCAATGCATTTTTTTTAGTTTGCGGCATTTTTCTTTCGATTTGTTTTTATTCCGGTCTTGATTTCGTCAAAACCTTCTCCATAAACATTGTTTGTAGGCGACACGGACATGAACGCCCGGGGATCGACTTCTTTGATAACCCTGGATAGGGCAGGGAATTCTTTTTGGCTTATGAGGATAAGCAGTACATTCCTTGACTGCTTAGTGTACCAGCCCTGGGCATCCAGCACAGTAACTCCCCTCTCCATCTTGTTGACAATATGATCTGCAATTTCCTGATACTTATCGGAGAAGACCATAAGCTGGTAAGAAGACTTCTGGCCACCGACCACGAAATCAATGATCAGCGCGAAGGTCACTATCTCTACCACGCCGTAGCAAGCATCGGAGAAAGACTTGTCCGGCAGGAACAACAGCAGGGAAATAACTATGAGGTCGGAGATCAGGAACGCCTTGCTGAGTGACACCGGCCAGTATTTATTGACCATAAGGGCTATGATGTCAGTGCCCCCGGTACTGCCGCCATAACGAAGCACCAGGCCAATGCCCACGGCCTCTAGCATACCGGCAATCACAGGGATAAGGATTGTTTCCTTGACAAAGAAAAACTCGCCTGGGACGCAATGAAGGAATACGGCACCCGACATGACTTGCATAGCCAAAGTAGAAACAATGATGCAATAGATTGTCTTGAAGCCGAAGCCAATGCCCATGGCCAGCACAGCCACAATTATAAGCAACGCATTGAGCGTGAAGTATGTATATTGAGCCGGGATGAAACCTCCGGTAGCATACTGTATGACGGTACTGAGACCCATGAGGCCTCCGGCCGACATGCCGTTGGGAATCATGAAGCACTCCCAACTGATGGCGAAGACAAAGCATGCCATCGTGAGAGCCATATACTCCCAAACAAGCTTCAAGGCTTTCTTGCTTATCATTTTACTACAACATTAACAATACGTCCGGGAACTACGATCACTTTAACTATCTTCTGTTCACCCACATACTTAGGCGTTTGTTCCGCCGCGCGCACGGCGGCCTCCACTTCCTGCACCGACGCCGATTTAGGCATGTCAATGGTAAAGCGCATCTTACCGTTGAACTGAACAGGATATGTCACATTGTCTTCAGCGGCATAAGCAGCCACGAATTCAGGGAAAGAAGCATAAGTCACAGAGCCGTCATTGCCTAGGCGCTCCCACAATTCTTCCGCCACATGCGGAGCGAAGGGGCTGAGCAGCACCACCATAGGCTCAAGGATTGCACGTTTGCTGCACTTAAGAGCCGTCAGGTCGTTGACAGCTATCATGAATGCGCTGATGGTTGTATTATACGAGAAATGTTCAATATCTTCCTGCTCCTTGCCGATAAGCTTGTGAAGCACCTTAAGCTCTTCTGGGCCAGGTTTGTCATCAGTTACCAGCCATTCATCCTTAAAGTAGAAGAGACGCCAGAACTTCTTGAGGAAGCGGTTCACGCCGTCAATGCCCTTGGTATCCCAAGGCTTGCTCTGCTCTACAGGACCGAGGAACATTTCGTACAGTCGGAGGGTATCAGCACCGTAGGTATCGCAGATTATATCAGGGTTAACCACATTGTACATCGATTTGCTCATCTTCTCGATGGCCCAGCCGCAGCGGTACTCACCGTCTTCGAGCACGAACTCTGCATCGGCAAACTCGGGACGCCACTTGCGGAATGCGTCAAGGTCAAGCTTATCATTGTAAACAATGTTCACGTCAACATGAATCTCAGTTGTCTCATACTTGTCCTTGAGGCCGGCTGAAACAAAAGTGTTCGTGCCCACGATACGGTACACGAAATTGGAACGTCCCTGGATCATTCCCTGGTTGACGAGCTTACGGAAAGGTTCATCCTCGCATACATAACCAAGGTCATACAGGAACTTGTTCCAGAAGCGTGAATAGATAAGGTGACCGGTAGCGTGCTCTGTTCCACCCACATAGAGATCGACCGAGCGCCAGTAATCGTCGGCCGGCTTAGACACAAGTGCCTCTGAATTATGAGGATCCATGTAGCGTAAGTAGTATGCGCTTGAGCCTGCAAATCCGGGCATTGTAGATGTCTCAAGAGGATATCCATTATATGTCCAGTTTTCGGCTCGGGCCAAAGGAGCTTCACCGGTAGGCTTGTAAGAGCTGATCTCCGGCAACGTCAAAGGCAGATCCTCTTCGGGCACAGGGCAAGGAATACCGTCTTTGTAATAAATCGGGAAAGGCTCACCCCAATAACGCTGACGCGAGAAAATAGCGTCCCTGAGGCGCCAGTTGGTCTTGCGGCGGCCAAGTCCATGCTCTTCGACATACACTTTGGCGGCCTCTATTGCGTCTTTGACGTCCATACCGTTGAGGAATCCCGAATTGCACATCTTCCCTTCCTTTGCATCGAATGACTCCTCCGACACATCGCAGCCCTCGATAATAGGAACTATCGGCAAATTGAATTTGCGCGCAAAGGCGTAGTCCCTGCTGTCATGGGCTGGCACTGCCATAATGGCACCAGTACCGTAGCCGGCCAGCACATATTCGGATATCCACACGGGGATCTTCTCCCCAGTAAAAGGATTGATGCCGTATGCTCCTGAAAACACACCGCTTACACTCTTACCTCCGGCAATGCGCTCCCGCTCTGTCATCTTCTTTACCTCCTGCAGATACGCCTCGACTTCGGCTTTGCGGTCGGCAGAAGTCAGTTCCTGCACAAGTTCGCTTTCCGGAGCAAGCACCATGAAAGTAACACCGAATATCGTATCTACACGAGTGGTGAATATTGTAACTGTTTTGTTTCTGCCATCGCACACAGTATCGAACTCAACTTCGGTACCGTCAGAACGGCCTATCCAATTGCGCTGCATCTCTTTCAAGGAGTCGCTCCAGTCAAGCTTGTCAAGCGATTCCAGAAGACGTGAAGCATAGGCCGACACGCGCAACTGCCACTGTGTCATTTTTTTCTGTTCCACAGGAAATCCGCCGCGCACCGACAGACCGTCCTTTACTTCGTCATTTGCCAGCACGGTACCGAGGCCTTCACACCAGTTGACTGATGTTTCGCCCTGATATGCAATACGATAGCGCATCAGGATATCTGACTTCTGCTTCTCGTCGGCGGCAGCCCACAGCTCAGGCGTGACATCATCGTAGCCCTCTGTCTCGAATTTACGGACAAGCTCTTCGATAGGACGTGCCTTCCCGGCTGCCGGATCATACCAACTGCCGAACATTTTCAAGAAAGCCCACTGCGTCCATTTGTAAAAATTCGGATCGCAGGTGCGCACTTCCCTGTCCCAGTCGTAAGAAAAACCGATGCGGTCAAGCTGGCTGCGGTAGCGGGCAATATTCTCGCTGGTGGTCTTCTCCGGGTGCTGCCCTGTCTGTATTGCATACTGCTCTGCCGGAAGTCCGAAGGCATCATATCCCATAGGATGAAGCACATTGAATCCCTTCAAGCGCTTGTAGCGGGAGTAAATGTCACTGGCAATGTAGCCCAGCGGATGTCCTACATGCAGGCCTGCCCCAGAAGGGTAAGGAAACATATCCAACACATAATACTTAGGCTTGGACGGATCCTCCACCGCCTTAAACGTCTTATGGGCGGCCCAGTATGCCTGCCACTTGCTTTCTATCGACTTAAAATCGTACTCCATATATGTTTACTTTTTCTTCTCCAAACGGAATTCAACATTAAGAGATATCTCCGACCTCACTTTTTTGCCTCTTACCCGGCCAGGCTTCCAGTCGGGCGAGGCCTTGATGACTCTCAGGGCTTCTTCTTCCAGCAGGGGGTGACTGCTGCGTACAGCCTTGACATTTACCACCTTGCCCTTTTCATCTATGACGAAATCCACCAGCACCCTGCCCTGGATGCCCTGCTCAACGGCCTGCTTGGGATACTTCAGATACACATATACCCACTTCTTAAGGAACATTGCAGGATCGGGGCTTCCGAGGAAAGTGGGACGCACGTCACATTCATAATACGGCACCGCTCCGCTCCTGCCGGTCAGATAAAGCTCCTTGGCAGCTTCAGACGGGTCGAAATCGGGTTTGGGGCCGTTGGCAAGCTCGACAATGAAATTGTAGATATACTCCAGTTCCCTCTCCATCGAGTCGTACTCAAGCACCGAGGGCGTGTCCTTCTCGGTATTGTACTCAGGGTACATGCCCGTAGTAAACATCACAGAAGGAATCTTCTTGTCATAGAACATCCTGTGGTCCGAGGGGCACGGTTCCATATTAACCAGCTCAGGATGAAGGGGCTGGAGTGTTGAAGACATAGCGGTCACGACCTTGTTCAGATCGGCATTGGAAGCGGTGTAGGCATAGAAACCTCCACTCGCCGTACCAAGCATGTTAAGTTCGACTGCAGCATCTATATCCCCTACTGCTCCGAAAGAACGGTTGAGAAAATACCACGACCCTGCGCAATCATTAAGTGATGCGCCGGAAGCAAGGAGTATCACGGAACGCTTGAGGAGGACCTTATTGGTCTCAAGCTTACCTGCAAGCTGCAGCAAAAGTGCAAGTCCGGATGCATTTCCGTTGGCGCCATAATATGTACGTCGGACCTGCTCACCGTTGACGTTGACAATAGAAGTCCCCATGTTGTCAAGCCTTGCACAAACCACTATATACTTATCTTTCAGCTTTTTATCATAGCCGGTAATAAAGGCCGCGACATTTCTTGACCTGAGGGTATCGCCATCCACTTCGCGCTTGATTCCGAACAAGTCCCCGTCGGCTCCATACAGCAAATCGACTCCGGAAGCTTCGAAGCGGGAGTACATGTATCTTGCCGCCTCCAGTTCTCCTTCGGAGCCGGCGGCACGACCCTCCAATGCTGCAGAGGCCAAATACCCAACATCTTCCTTCATTTCCCGAACGACATCACTCTCTGTAAGATCGGAATACAAGGGATTCTTATATTGAGCGGCAGCGCACAACGGCAGGAGCATGGAGATAAAAAGCAACAGACGTCTCATAAGCTATTCTTTAACTATCATCCAAGACTCTTTCGATGCAAACGGAAGCCGTTTCACCTCACGGAAAGCCTTCATGGCATCTGCTATATTGGAACTAGGTGCGACTAACAATATATTCAGGCCGTAGCGCGTGCGGAAAATACGCGTCCTGTACCCTTCTGCCCCATATTTCGCAGCAAGCTTCTCCGCATTTGACTCATTGGAGAAAGCTCCTACAACCACCCCCCAGCGGGCATCCAGCCATGACTCCGGGATACTGCTCACTTCAGAAGCCTTGCGGAGCTTGCCGGCTTTCAGCAGGCTGTCAACGGCATGCAAAGAGTCAGCATAGGCACGTTCCGCCCTCAGAACGGAATCTTTCCGCACAAGCTCGAGCGAATCCCTCATGCGTGCGGAGAGCTCTATCCTCTCCTTCTTGGCCCTTATCCATGCAGAATCCGGGCGTTCGGCCATACGACGGACAAAGTCGCACGACGAAAGCATGCACAGCAAAAGCAACAAGGACAATAAAAGACGGACCTTCTTCATAAAACGCAAAGTTAAATAAAAATCTTATATTTGCGAGTGCGCAAAACGATATTCATACTTATACTGATAGCGCTGGCTTTCCAGGGAGCCTCCGCCCAATTTCTTTACAAACTGCCGCCGCCTCAGGCGGTTTATGCTCCATGCGATACCACAACCGTCTTCATCATCGGAGACGTTATGATGCACCGCAAACAGTTGGAGCATGACCATACGACCTTCCTGGAATATATAGAGCCACACATGCAGAAGGCCGATTTCTGTGTGGCCAACATGGAATTTTCCCTTGGAGGCAAGCCCTACACAGGCTACCCTGCATTCTCCACCCCCGACTGGTACGCCGACTACCTGGCCCAGTGCGGGGCAGATGTGTTCCTCACGGCCAACAACCACATATTGGACCGGGGTCTCAAGGGCCTGCGCCGCACGCTTAAAGTGTATGACAAGATGGCTGACTCGCTCGGTATCCATTACACGGGCGTGGGCAGCGAGCCTCTGATCATACGCCGCAGGGGCATAAGCATCGCGCTGGTCAACTTCACTTACGGGACAAATGTCGGTCCCGAAGTAAGCAGTCCCGACGTGCTGCGAATGAGAAAGGAAGACGTAGCCAAGGCTATCGGCAAAGCACAAGAAAAAGGCGCCGACTTCATAGTGGCTCTCCCCCATTGGGGCAATGAATACCAACTCAGGCACAGTCCGGCTCAAGAAAGCTGGGCCGAGTGGCTGGTATCCGAAGGCTGCTGCGCGGTAGTAGGAGCCCATCCGCATGTAGTGCAGGACACGACACACATCAAGGGAACCCCTGTGATCTACTCTATGGGCAACGCTGTTTCCAACATGAGTGCCGAAAACACACGTCTGGAACTGGCAGTCACACTGCGCTTTATCTTCGACCGCAACAGCGGCATGAAGAGAATGCTCGAGCCTCAGCTGGATTTCATGTGGTGTACCCTTCCCGGACGTCTGACCCACAGCTATGCAACCATCATGATAAAAGAATGGGCCAACCGCCGGGGCGATTGGCTCATGTCTTCAGATTATGATAATATGATTCAGACCCTTGAGCGGGTAAAATCAATTACCGGGATTCAA
Source organism: Bacteroidales bacterium (assembly GCA_017634595.1). GTDB lineage: Bacteria > Bacteroidota > Bacteroidia > Bacteroidales > UBA932 > Cryptobacteroides. Next base: position 128,563 of record JAGBNC010000015.1, on the reverse strand, counting down.
TAATTACTGCTGGGGAGCAGCCACCATTGCTGCATACTTGTCGTACTTCTCCTGATAGCTGGGATCCGACTCGCGGAAACGGAAGCAGGCATTCTTAAGATACTCTGCAACAGCTACTTTAGTCTGCTCGTCCTTAAGGACTTCAAGAGATTTCTCGAAAGGCTCGATGCAAGCCTTGAGGCTGTTTTCGAACTTCTCTACAAGTGCCATGTACTTAGCGTCGTCCATCTCGTTGCTGGCCTCCTCGGAGTACTTGATGGCCTGATTGTAGAACATCTGACCCTTACCGATATAACCGTAGGCGTAGTTAGGATCGATCACGGCGCACTGGTCGTAGGCGGCCACGGCCTCTTCGGTCTTGCCAAGCTGGTTGCAGATATTACCTTCCACATAATAGAGGGAAGCATTGTTGGGCTCATTCTTCTTTGCCTCGCCAAGCAGTTCGAACAGACGGTCGGTGCTGCCGTTGTTGTTGAGGTAGTAGTTGATAAGTCCGACCAGGATGCTCTGGCTCTGAGGGAACTTCTGGAAACCTTCCTCAAGGTAATCCTTGCTCTTCTCGGCATCGCCTGCCTTCTCAGCAATATCAGCAAGTTTGGCATAAGTCTCACCATCCTCGCCATAGTAACCAATCTCACGGCTCTTCTCGAAGAAGCCCTTGGCACGCTCCATATCACCAGACAGCCAGGCAGTGAAACCAGCGTTGTAAACTGAGTTGCTATCTATCTGAGCTACAGGCTCGGTGGCGCTTGCTGCAGCAGCCTTCTCGAAGAACTCCGATGCTTTGGACACGTTGCCGAGAGTGTATGCCGTATAGGCTTCGTCAACGTACTTGCCTGCTATCGAGAGGATGGCGCCAGTAATATCCTTGGTTTTGGAGTGCTTGACATCCAGCTCGTTAGCCTTTGAATATGCTTCAAGTGCCATATCAAGGGCATTGTCATACACAGGCTTGGTTATCTCGATGAGTGCCAGCTGACCGGCAGGATTGAAATAGTAATTCCTGGTAGGATACACTTCCTTCTCCCAGTTCTGGCCGGCGATCACCACGCTCTCGGTTGAAGAGGGCTTCTCGTTTCCCAAAACCAGCTGGAGTTCCTGGCGGGAAGCATTGATCCAGCCGTTCCCGGCAGGAGCGTCATAAGCATCGACAAGTGCCTTGCCATACTTGATCCAAGTGGCAAACTTGGTGTTCTTCTTGGGGTTGTCAACGTCCTTCTTGGCGTTCTCGACAGCCGTCTTAGCTGCGGAGAACGATTTTACCTGACCATTGGCAGCGGCAGTCACCACTGCCAGAAGGGCCAAAACTGTAAATATTCTTTTCATCTCTTTAATGATTTGTTTTATTCAACGTTTGCTTCACTCATATTCTCCGATTCCTCTGCGGAATCTTCGCCTGCTGCTACCGGGCAGACTGCTGCAATCGAGTCTCCCTCGCGTATGTTAATCAGTTTGACGCCTTGCGTCGCACGACCGGCAACCCTTATATCCTTTACCGACATCCTGATGGTAAGGCCGGACTTATTAATGATCATAAGGTCATTTTCCTCGGTCACTGATTTAATTGCAACAAGCGGGCCAGTTTTTTCTGTTATGTTGATTGTGCGCACGCCCTTGGCTCCTCGGGCAGTCTTGCGGTACTCCGAAGGATCGGTCCGTTTACCATAGCCGTTCTCGCTGACTACCAGTATTGTACGGAGCGAAGCATCGGGTGATGAAGGGTTGCAGGAATTGGCTCCGATCACCTCATCGTCATCGTCGATATTTATTCCGCGCACACCGCTCGAATTCCTGCCCAGCGACCTGAGTTCGGACTCGTCGAAGCGGCAGCAACGACCCTTGCGGGCTGCGATCATGATCTCATGGTTGCCGTCTGTAAGCAGAGCATCCAGAAGCTCGTCTCCTTCACGGATATTGATGGCAATGATACCCTTGTTGAAACTGCGTGGATTGGTATAGTCCGCCAGATCGGTCTTTTTGATGACACCGCGCTTTGTAACAAGAATCACGAAGCGTTCGGAAGACATATCGGCGTTCTTCGGCAGAGGGATGTTGAGATATGTACGTATCTTGTCTTCAGGATCGATTGCAAGCAGATTCTGCACTGCCCTGCCCTTTGAAGTACGTGTACCTTCCGGAAGTTCATAGACTTTCTTGCAGTAACGTACGCCCTTGTCGGTAAAGAACAGCATGACTGAATGCATGTTGGCTACATAGATATGCTCTATGAAGTCCTCGTCTCGGGTCGAGCTGGCCTTCTTGCCCACTCCCCCGCGGCTCTGGGTACGGAACTCGGCCAAAGGAGTGCGCTTGATATAGCCCATGTGGGATATGGTAATCACCACATCCTCATCGGGATAGAAATCCTCAGGATTGAACTCGTCGGCGCTGAGAGTAATCTCGGTGCGGCGGGGATCGCCATACTTGGCCTTCATCTCTGCTGACTCCTGCTTTACAATTCCGAGCTGCTCGGCCTCGCTTGCAAGGATCTCGCGGCAGCGTGCGATGAACTTCTCCAGCTCGTCGTATTCCGCCTGCAGGCGCTCCTTCTCGAGTCCTGTGAGCTGACGCAGACGCATCTCCACGATAGCGGAAGCCTGAATATCAGTGAATCCGAAGGTAGCCATGAGTTCCGCCTTGGCGTCGTCAACACTCTTGGAATGACGGATAATGGCCACAATCTCGTCAATTACATCGATAGCTTTCAGCAAGCCTTCCAGGATATGGGCGCGCTTAAGAGCTTTGTCGAGCTCGAATTTGGTGCGCCTCACCACAACCTCGTGACGGAACTCCACGAAGTTCTGTATCATTTCCTTCAGGGAAAGCGTGCGGGGGCGGCCCTTCACCAGGGCAACGTTGTTGATTGCAAAACTGGACTGAAGGGCAGTATATTTGAACAGGGTGTTCAGCACCACGTTGGAATTTGCACCCATCTTCAGAGGGATCTCGATACGTATGCCCTCGCGGTTGGTAAGTTCCAGAAGGTCAGCAATTCCCTCAATCTTCTTGTCACGCACGAGCTCACCAATATGAGCAATCATATCGCGCTTGTTGACCATATAAGGGATCTCCGTCACCACTATTGTCTCACGGCCGTTGTCGGCCACTTCAATCTCGGTGCGGGCGCGAACGACCACTTTGCCGCGGCCGGTATTGTACGCATCGATAATGCCCTGGCGGCCCATGATAATGCCTCCCGTAGGGAAATCAGGTCCCTTGACATATTCCATCAATTCCTCGGTGGTAATGTCAGGATTGTCGATATAGGCGCATATAGCATCACAAATCTCCCCGAGGTTGTGAGGGGCCATGTTGGTGGCCATACCCACGGCAATACCGCTGGATCCGTTGAGGAGCAAGAGCGGAAGTTTGGTAGGGAGAACTGTAGGCTCCTGGAGGGAGTCATCAAAGTTGAGGGTCATGTCAACCGTATCCTTATCCAGGTCGGCGAGAATGTCCTCTGTCATCTTGGCAAGCTTGGCCTCAGTGTAACGCATGGCCGCCACAGGGTCACCGTCCATGGAGCCGAAGTTACCCTGGCCGAACACCAGCGGGTAACGCTGATTCCAGGGCTGAGCCAGACGTGCCATGGCATCATATACGCTTGAATCACCGTGCGGGTGGAATTTACCGAGCACCTCACCTACGATACGGGCCGACTTCTTGGTCTGGCCGCTGAAACTTAAGCCAAGGCCGTCCATTCCGAAAAGCACTCGCCTCTGGACGGGTTTAAGGCCGTCACGGACATCGGGCAAAGCTCTGGAGACAATAACGGACATCGAATAATCGATGTAAGCCGTGCGCATTTCGTGGTCTATCTCTACCGGCTCTATATAGCCGTGAACGATTTCTTCACTATCCATAAAATTTCCTATCGTTATAAACGTACAAAGATAATAAAAAAATTAGTATTTTTTGCCATATTTGCACCATGGAATTATGTCTCTCCCACGATTTTGTGAAAGTCCTTGAATTCAGCCGCGACGAGGCTCTCAGAACCGGCTGGCACAACATATGTCCCGACCACATTATGCTCGGAATCCTGAGGCATGCCGACAATAACGCAGTGCTCGCACTCGAGTCGGCAGGGGCAGTACCCGATATGCTTAAGGTACAACTCGACGAAGCTCTGTTCGTAAGTGAGCAAATCCCATGGGAGGAGAGGGAAAGCATAAATCTGTGCGACTCAGCAGTATCTATGCTCCAGCACGCATCACTCGAAGCCGCCCGTTGCGGGGCTTCCTGCATAGAGCCGCTGCATTTTCTGCTTGCCTGCAGCCGCATCTCGGGCAGTTACAGCCACGACTGGCTGGACTCTGAAGGCATAAGTCTCCGCAGTCTGGTTGAAGCGTCGGGGCTGCCTTGGGCTAAGTACGGGTTAGGGATCAAGGGAGGCGAAAAAGAAGAAGGCCCGGACACAACTCCGGACCCTCTTTTAATGGCTGCCGCAATAGAAAAACGCATTCGCGAAGGATACGGCACCGAAAACCCGCACCTAAGCTAAGCTGTCAGCCTATCAAGGCTCAGCTTCACGAGTTCAGCCACACGCGGCTTATAATCTGTATTGGCATCTTTGAGATAACGGTGGGCTATGGCGCAGCACACTGTGCCGGCCTGGTGTCCCAACTTGGCTGCCATACCCGCAAGCGCAGAGCCTTCCATCTCAAAATTGGTAATCTTATACCCCTTGAATTCGAATGACTCGAAGTCCTGAAGCATGTCCGGCATAGCCAGGCCCTGACGCACAACACGTCCCTGAGGGCCATAGAAGCCCGATGCCGAAATGGTCATACCCCTGACGGTACAATCTGCAAAGCGGTCTATAATCTGCTGCCCAGCGCGGACGAAATAAGGATCAGGCAGATGTTTGTTCCAATGCACATGCTCCTTGAAGGCCTCTTCAAAATCCAGCAAAGCAATGCTGTCGCGATTGTCATACCAGTTGAGAAGGCCGTCACAACCCACGGAGATATGTGAGAAAATGAAGGCGCCAAGAGGAATTTCAGGCTGAATAGCCCCGCAAGTACCGATGCGAAGGATGTGGAGACACTTGTGCTCCGGATTCTCCTCCCGTGTCTTGAAATTCACATTCGCCAGAGCATCCAGCTCAGTCATGACGATATCGATATTGTCGGTACCTATACCTGTAGATAAAGCAGTAATCCTCTTGCCGTTGTAAAGGCCGGTAGCCCATACGAACTCCCTGGAAGAGCCTTGGCATTCAATAGAACTGAAATAGGAGCTGACCATGGCCACGCGGCCGGGGTCGCCGACCAGTATAACAAGGTCGGCCAATTGCTCGGGACGGATGTGCAGATGGAACACGGAGCCGTCACCGTTGATGATGAGTTCAGATTCAGGAATACGCATATTATTGAATATTAATGTTTTTTACGCTTTGCGGAACGGAGCCTTGATGAGCTGCGGACCAGCAGCTCGTCGGCCCAGATAGCACGGGCGGCAAGGGTGTCCAGGATCACTGCCACGATTGGGAACACGGCAGGGATATGGAACACAGGATTGTTCCCTGTAACTATAAAATCGACCACCAGCCATGCTTGCAAGGCCAGAGTAATGATAGCAGCAAGCACGGCGGTGCGCACCTGAAAGACCCTGAAACGGTACGTCGTAAGGGCCAGCAGGTGCAGCAGCACGGAAATAATGATGAGTACAAGGTAAGGCCAGTAAGCTACGAATGAGATGTCTCCAGCCTTATCGCAGAAAAACAAAGCGGCGACAAGCGCCGTGGCAATCGCCAGATAAAGTGTTTGTATTCTTTGCCACATAATCAGATTCTCGAATTAAACCGGGCAAGCACTGCTTGCTCGTAGGTCTTTGATACCGGGATACGCGGTGTCGCATCGCTCTCAAGCTCAATACTGTAGCCCTCCCTCTCCGAGCTGAGCAAGCGCACCTTGCGTATATTAATTATATACTTGCGATGGCAGCGCACCAGATCGCTGTCGGCGAAACTCTCCTCAACGGTCTTAAGACGGCATCTGAGCATATATTTCTTCATGGTCCCCGCGCTGTCGGTGTACCACACCTGAATATAGTTGTCGTCGGATTCTATGAAGTACAGATTATCAGGATTGATAGAGAACTTCAGCGCTCCCCCATTGTCAAACAAGGTTATACGCCTTTCAGAGGCAAGAGGCACAGGCTCGTCGCTGACCACGTTTTCATAGTTCATAAGACGTATCGTATTGTCCTTCTCCTCAATCAGAAAAAACTGGGCGGCAAGGACATATGGGATAGCCAGGGAGATGAATGCGTACACGAAAGCGCTGAGGAACAGAGGCCAGAAGCGCATATCATCCAGGTCGATAATGCCTATCTTGTCTCCCTCGACCGTAAAAAAAGTATAGAGAGCTGCTATGATCAGCACTTCTGCCAAATTCCAAAGAATGTAATGCCCGACGGTAAAATTCTTGGAATTACGCATCAGATACAGGCCCATCTTGCTGAAACACACTATTGCCAGAGCAAGGATATAGAAAAAGACAGTGAACAGGAAGGCCTCGCTCCTGCCCAGGTTGAACCAGGCATTGTGCGAGAAAGGGACACTGACCAGCAAGAACACCAAAGAGAAAAAGGCCGTGAAAGTCACGGTCGTCACAAGTTGATGCTTTCCAAGGAGGGCCCTGGGAAACTGGTCTCGAAGCGAGTGCATTGCTTCTGCAAATATATGAAAAATTTGTATATTTACGGCCTAAATCATGTGCTTATGAGTAAAAGAGTAGCCGTCACTGGACTTGGTGTCCTTTCCTGCATCGGCAACGATGTAAAGAGCTTTTGGAACAATCTTATCCACGGCGTGTGCGGCATAGATTATATCACAGAATTCCCCACCGACGGCCTCCCCGTAAAGATTGCCGGAAAAATCCGCAATTTCAACCCTGAAGAGTATGGTATGGACAAGCCCTTCATACGTAAGCAGGATCCGTTCACAATCTTCGCCATGGCATCCGCTTGGCAGGCCATGAACGACTCCGGGCTGGTAGCCGGACAGAATATCGACCCACTAAGGCTTTCGACATACGTCAGCTCCGGGATCGGCGGATTCGAGACCATCCAGAGGGAGGTTGCCAAAATGATAGAAGATCCCACCGGCCAGTGGATCTCTCCCCTCTTCGTGCCCACCATGATAGCCGACATGGCCGGTGGACAGATTGCCATTAAATATGGCGCCCAAGGCTCCTGCATTGGGATTGTAACAGCCTGCGCCACAGCTACCCACTCCATAGGCGAGGCATTCAGGGCCATACATCACGGCTACACCGATGCAGTGATTGCAGGCGGTACTGATCATTGCGCCATCCCCCTTGGTGCCGCAGCCTTCGGCAATGCCAGGGCACTTTCGCGTGCCGAAGATCCCAAGCACGCCTGCCTCCCGTTCAACGCCGACAGAGGCGGCTTCGTAATGGCAGACGGCTCTGCTGTGCTTATTCTTGAAGAGATGGAGCACGCCAAAGCCCGCGGAGCGCACATCTACGCCGAAGTCGTAGGATACGGCAGCACCTGCGATGCTTACCACGCTACCGCTCCGCGTCCCGACGGGAGCACCCAGGCAGCCTGCATCAAAGAGGCACTGGACCAGGCAGCTTTCGACCCGGCCGCCGACCAGGTGTACGTAAATGCCCACGGTACAGGCACAAAGCTCAACGACGTCGCAGAGACCACAGCCCTTAAGCTCGCGTTCGGAGATGAGGCTTACAAGATACACATCAGCAGCACCAAGTCAATGCACGGGCACATGTTCGGAGCCTCCGGTGCCGCAGAAGCCGTGGCCACCGTGCTGGCCCTTCAGGAAGGCATAATCCCTCCCACTATCAACCTTGATAAACCCGATCCGGAATGCGACTTGGACTACACTCCCAATACAGCAAAAAAGGCTGCGCTTACGCTTGGCCTTTCAGATTCATTCGGATTCGGCGGTCACAACGCCTGCATAGCTTTCAGGAAAATCTAATCATTCCCCGGCTTCCTTGAGCCGCTCTGCATTCTCCGCTATCTGGAGCTGGTCTATGCATTCCTGGATATCCCCGTCCATAAACACGGGAAGGTTGTACATACTCCAGTTAATACGGTGGTCGGTAACACGCCCCTGAGGATAGTTGTAAGTACGGATCTTTGCGCTGCGGTCCCCGGTGCTGACCATGGTCTTGCGCTTTGCAGCAATACCGTCGAGGTATTTCTGATGTTCAAGATTGTACAGACGTGTACGCAGTTCTTCAAATGCACGGTCCTTGTTCTTAAGCTGCGAGCGTTCCTCCTGGCACTGGACCACGAGTCCCGAAGGAATATGGGTAAGGCGCACGGCAGAATAAGTAGTGTTAACTCCCTGACCTCCGGGGCCTGAGGAGCAGAACAAATCCAAGCGGATATCATCCCAGCTCAGATCGACATCGAACTCGCCAGCCTCAGGGAAAACGGCCACTGATGCTGCCGAGGTCTGGATACGGCCCTGGGTTTCGGTCTGGGGGACACGCTGCACGCGATGCACTCCGGACTCATACTTCATAACGCCGTACACACCGTCTCCGCTAAGTTTGAACACCACCTGCTTAAAGCCGCCGGAAGTACCGGGGGCCTGGTCGGTAACCTCAAGTTTCCAACCACGGCGCTCGGCAAAATGCTGGTACATACGGAACAGGTCGCCGGCAAAAATAGCCGCCTCGTCCCCTCCTGCACCGCCGCGGATTTCCACGATGGCATTCTTGGAGTCGTCCGGATCGGCGGGAATAAGCATCAATTTGATGTTCTGCTCCATTTCGGGCAGCTTCGGCTCTATTTCGGCTATTTCCTCGCGGGCCATTTCCTTCAGCTCATCATCCTTCTCGTTCAGCAGAATGTCCTTGGCAGACTGCAGGTCGCCGAGCATTTTTTCGTATTCATGACCGGCCTTGATGATGGGCTCCAGCTCTTTGTAGTCCTTGTTGAGCTGGACATATTTTTTCATATCGGACATCACTCCCGGATCCGAGAGCTGTTCCTGAATCGACTTAAACTTACTCTCCAGCGAGAGCACTTTCTCAAGAAGCGAATTATTCTCCGCCATATATCAACCTCCTATTTTCTTGATATAGCACCTGCGCCTCATGAATGGCTCGTGCTCATAACTGTTCCAAATATTAACCGCGCTGTTCGACTCGACCTGAGGGTTGGAGATCGCCCAACGGTTGCCTATCTTTACTGCCTTGTCCGCCATTTCCTTGTAGTACACAGCCGACACGCCCTTGTTCTGCCACTCGGGCACTGCGCCGTTGATCATAAGGTCGGTGGTCTCGTAGTCTTTCATTGCTTTCAGCAGATGGTACCAGCCGAACGGGAACAAATGTCCCTTGGCCTTCTGCAGCGCCTTAGAGATACTCGGGAAAGAGATGCCGAAAGCAACAATCTCATCGTGCTCGTCGAAAAGCACGCAGCTGGCCTTGTCGGAGACAAAACGCATCGACACTTTAGCCTCTTCCTCTATTTCCTCATCGGTAAACGGTATAAAGTTGTAAACTGTCTGGGAGAAACTGTCGCTGTAAACCCTGAAGAACTTATGCACCAGCTGCTTATCTTTCTTCAGCTCATCCAGGCTTCCGAAATGAAGGTTATAACGTTCCTCCACCAGTTTGGCCACACGGCGGGCCTTGTCCGGCACGCCATGATTGGCCACCATCTTGAACTGCACCCAGTCACATTCTTTCTCGAAGCCCAAAGCCTTCATGAAGTCATTGTAATACGGGAAATTGTATATACAATTGAACGGGGGGATATTGTCATATCCTTCAACCAGCATGCCCTGCTTGCCGAGAGTATTGTAATAAAGGGGGCCGTGTATTTCAGTCATGCCTTCGCCACGGGCCCATTCTTCCGCAGTGGAAATAAGCAGGCGCGCCACTTCAAGATTGTTGATACAATCGAACCACCCGAAACGTACGCGCTTGGTAGAGTAGCGCTCATTGTAACGGGGATTGATCATAGCGCAAATACGCCCGGCCACATTGCGTCCGTCGAGCACAAGCCACATTTTGCGCTTGCAATACTTCAAACTGGCGCATTTGGTCAGAGAATGTACCTGATCTGAATGGAGTGCCGGCACATACTGCGGGCAATCCTTATAGAGCTCGTCAGGGAACTTGATGAACTTCATCAAATCGGCTCTGGTCTTGACTTCACGTACAGTAAACATAGCCTGCAAAGTTAGCAATTAACTTCGACTCCTACAATATGCTGAACCACAGCCTGGGCACACACGCAGCCAAAAACCGCGGGCAAATACGATACCGTGCCTGTCTGGGACTTTTTGTTGCGGCTCTCCTCCAGCACAACTGAACTCTTGTCGGGCTTTTCCGTAGAAAACACGGCCAGGAATCCCGTCGTAATGCCCAGTTTGTGCAGGCGCTTGCGCAGCATATGGGCCAGGGGGCACTGGAAAGTGCCGGAAATATCGGCCAGACGCACCTTTGTGGCGTCGGTCTTCGACCCGCTGCCCATGGAACTTACCAGGAACAACTTGCCGGCAAGACAATACTGGATAAGCGCAATCTTGGGGCTCAGGGTATCGATGGCATCAACCACGCAGTCGGGAGCGGCGGCTCCCAGGATGCCGGGCACGGAATGCTCATCAAGATACTGCTCAATGCACACCACATCCAGTGCCGGATTGATATCAAGGAACCGATCCCTCAACACCGAGCACTTGCTGCGTCCGATAGTGGAACGCAGGGCCGGCAACTGCCTGTTGAGATTGCTTTCAGACACAGTGTCGGCATCGATGAGCACAATGTGCCCCACCCCGGCGCGCACAAGCATCTCGGCGGCCATGGCGCCCACGCCGCCCAGCCCCACTACTGCCACGCGGCTGGATGCCAATCTTTCCAATCCTTCAGCGCCGAACATAAGGGCGCTCCTTTCCTGCCAGGCTTCCATTAATGCATCCAGCGATCAAGCCAGTCAAAGAAAGTACGGTGCCAATACAATGCATTCTGAGGCTGGAGAATCCAGTGGTTCTCTTCGGGGAAAATCACAAGTTTACTGGGCACTCCCATCATCTGAGCAGCATTGAACGCCGCCATACCCTGCTCGTAAGGAATGCGATAATCCATCATGCCATGAATGCAGAGAATGGGGGTATGCCACTTGGTAACCATTGACTTAGGCGAGTTTGCATAATGCCTCTTGGCCTTAGGCGACGAAGAATAAGGCGCGCCCGCCTGCTGCATGCCGCCGAAGGTAATGCCGTCGCCCGCAGGCCCCTGCTCACCGGGAGCATAGGCATATTCGGTCAGGCCGCCATTGTCCCAGTTGGCAAACCACATTTCCTCGGTAGTAAACCAGAGGTGCTCTTCATCGAATATGCCGGCATGGGCGATAAAGCAATCGTAGAGATCTCCATGAAGGCCCTCAAGCATATAAGCTGAATAGCCGCCGTACGAAGCTCCGACGCATGCAAGCTTCCCGACATAAGGTTTGCTCTTGATGTAACGCCCTGCGCTCAGATAATCCTGCATGTTAAGGCCGGGATAGTCTCCGCTAATCTGCTCCTTCCACTCCTGGCCGAAAGCAGTAGTGCCGCGGCGGTTGGGCATCATCACAATGTATCCTTGCTGAGCCATGAGCCTGTAGCACCAGCGATAACTCCAGTCCTGAGAATTGGTGCCCTGAGGTCCTCCAAGCACGATTTCAATGGCAGGATAGACTTTGGACGGATCGAATGCCGGAGGATACATCACCCAGCACTGCATCTGCTTACCGTCAACAGTCTCTACATAAACGCTCTCGGTAGTGACATCATCCAGCTGAGCAAAAATGTCCTTATTCACAGAAGTAATGCGATCGAATGAAGCGTTCTGAATATCCACAGCCACAAGCTCCAGAGGGAAATGCAGACTATAGTAGCTCGTCAGGAGACGGTCTCTCTCAAAACCGAAAGGAGTAAAGAAATCATAGTGCCATTCAGGAGGAGTGAGCCGGGTAAGTTTGTCCTGCATATCCACCTTGAATATGGCCTGCACGCCATCGATCAATGCATTGAAATACAGCTCTTCACCGTGCCAGACCAGACCGGCAGCGTCACGGTCAAGGGATGCTGCCAGTTGACGAGGCTCGTCAAGGGGAGTCCCCTGTTCGATTGCGCATACCATGATCCTCTGGGCATCAGCCTCATATCCATCGCGAGCCATGGATATCCAGGCAAGGCGGGAACCGTCAGGGCTCCACACAGGATCGGTATCGTAGCCACCGCCTTTGGTCACAGCCACGGTGTTACCGGTCTGAGTATCATAGACATAAATATCAGTATTGGTGCTGAAAGCATATTGCTTCCCGTTAAGTTTCCGGCAAGAATAAGCAATGTACCTGCCGTCAGGCGACCATGACAGCTGCTCTATTCCGCCGAAGGGCTCGGTCGGCAGTTCGAAGGGCTCGCCGCCAAGCAGGTCAACAGAATTGGCGGAAGTAATAACGCCGCCGTCAAGCTTGGCAAGACAAGTACGGGGAATCTCCGTCACCCAATGATCCCAATGCCTGTACATCAAGTCTTCAGTAGCATAAGCTGATGCCTTGTCGAGTGCGGGATCAGAATCGGCAGGCTGCTCGAGCAGAGGATTCTTGATGGTAGTGGTATAGATGAGCCTGGAATTGTCAGGCGACAGGGCGAACTCCCCCACCCCGGCTTCTACATCGCTTAATACAACCTTCTTACCCAACTTGCCTCCGGCATAAGGAGCCTTCCATATCTGGCCTCCTTGTACAAAGTACAGTTCTTTACCGTCGGCCGACCACCTTGCGTTCGAGACACTGCGGCCGAAGCGCGTCAGCTGAGCGGCACCGCTGCCGTCAGTGTTGCATATCCACAGATTACGGCAGCTACGGTTGGCACCGATGTCGTTCCAAGACACCCCGTACACTATTATACTACCGTCAGGACTAAGCTGAGGGTCGCTCAGGCGCCCGAGCGAAAGGAGCGTCTCGGGGGTCATCACCCCATTTTCAATCTTAATGTCGGACGGTCCCACGTAATGAGGACCCTCTTCCTTCTTTCCACAACTCATCACAATCAAAGCAAGAGCCGCAAAGGCTAAAAAGTATTGTTTCATAAAAAATATTAATTATCAATAAATTAACGGCTACCGCCACCGCTTCCGCCGCCGGAGAAGCCTCCGCCGCCTCCGAAAGAAGAATGGCCGCCAAAGCCGCCGGACGAGCGTCCACCTCCGGAATAGCCTCCCGATGACGGAGCCAACGAATACCTATAGGCATTGCTTGTGAGCCTGCCAAAGGTGTTCGTAAAGATCACAAGATCGGACAACTGGTTCACAGGCAACTTGTCAAACACCTTCAGATCAGGCGCCATTTTCTTCATCTCTGCCGCCACCTTGTCGGCAAGTCCGAACACGGAGGCCATGACAAGATAGTCTCCCCACAAAGCCACCTCCACAGAATTACGCTCGCTTACCAAAGTAAAGTCGTTCAGAAACTGCCTGAAGCCGAGAGCCCGCATTGCTTCCGAGCGGCCGGTTTCATTCAAGTTAAGGTCATAATAATTATCCCTTCCTCCCAACATGCCTGCCGTGCGGAAGTTATTCACCACCCGAGTCTTAACAGTCGAAATAAAACTGCGTACAGAGCTCTCGTGAGATCGGGTCCACTTTTTAAACTCCTGTTCCTGCAGCACACCGTCAGCCCCGGAAGCATTTTGGATCAGACGAAGAAGCCCGCCCTCAGCTTCGTCAGCCTGGTACTGTGACGCTTTATTGCTGAAGCAGAACTCATTCTTGCCACCGGCAGCGGTACGCATCTCTATTACACCATCGAGAATCATCCGGAGCAACATAGCAGATACTATGGTGTAACTACCGTTATCATAGCCCTTTATGTGCGATGCGACATAATATGTCCTATATGGGTCGCCACCGAACGGCACGTCCCTCACCCAATCAACTTGCTTGGGGAGCCGCCGCACACCGAAGATATCTTTTATACGTCTCCTGTCCTTAGATTGGAAAAGCCCGAGAGCCTGAAAGAATTTCTTAATCGGCTGGATGATGAAGAGCCACAACAATCCGAGGCTGAGCAGCATTCCCAAGAGAGTATATACCCACGAATCTTCTTCATTATCAGGATAGAAGCTTCCTTCCTTCGCTCTGTCCAGCACCTCGGAGAAATCCTTGTCACGAATGCTTGAAGGCTCAAAAATACCCTTGTCAAAGCGCAGGAGAAGGATCATCGAGCTCTCACGGATAAAGGGCTCAGTCGATTCAGCTTTCACGCTACCGTCGCCTTGCCAATTAATGGTGCCCTCGTATCCGAAGCTCCATATTCTGGAATTGCCCTCCCCTAACGGTTCAGGAGCTGTGAGTGTCAGACTTGCGTGTGAAGGGGGCGAAGACAGCTCGTCGCTTATGAACTGCATGTGCAGCATATCATAGTCGTTGAGCGACTTCACCGCGTTGGTCATGACATATCTGACCGTAAAGACATGGGGCCCGTAACTACCTACTCCCCAGCATATCTCATAGCCGGAGCCTGTAGAGTGGAGGCCGCACTTAAACGCCTTCTGCTCAAGGCTGAGATCAATGTTCCAACTGCCTGTATTAGTGTATTGGGTGCCGCTCTCGTCGGAAACGGAAAGGTTCTTTATCTCTATGTCTCCAAGATTCTGGCGCACCAAATACCATTCTGTTCCTGAAGCCACTACCACATCCCACACCTCAACTATGCTGGCCGTGCCGTCCTGCGACAAACTGACATGTATGTTTATGTCGTTGATGGCCGGTTCATAAGCATACAAGCAGAATGCCGACATCGCTGTCAGCAAGGTCAGGAACAGTTTCTTCATATAAATAAACTCAGATATTGAGCGAAGGCCTGTCTGCCTTGGCTACATTATCCCTGAGATATTGCTTCTCGGTAAAATGGAACAATCCAGCCACTATACTGTCGGGAATCTGACGTATCTGGCGGTTGTAGCGGGTAACGGTATCATTGTAAGTCATACGGCTGACCCGGACCATGTTTTCGTATGAATTGACAGAGTCCATAGTCTTGATGTACATGGCATTGGCCTTTATATCGGGGTACTTCTCCGACACAGCCCTCACCTGTACCAGCGCCTTCTCCAGGAGGTCTTCCTGAGCCTGGGCCTGTTCTGCTGTACTATTGGAATCAATACCGGCACGGCTCGCAATAACATCCCTAAGGGTGTTATACTCATGCTCATTGTATGACTTAAGGAGTTCCGCAAGGCTAGTCAGTGCATCCCAGCGGCTTGACTGCTGGACACCGATCTGGCTCATAGCGTTTTTGGTAAGCTCCTCGGCATTAACGAGCTTGCGCTGTACAGAAATAACCCAAAGCACCAGAAGTGCGATGACTGCAATAACAATAATTGTTGGTAGCATAACTGAAAATATTTTGTGCAATATAGTAAAAAATCAGGATATGTTACTGTAATCTTTAATGTTATACTTATCCTTCCGAAGTTCCTGTACAAGAGGAGCATTACGTGGCGACTGCAGCTGCGGATCGTCGTCAAGTACAGACTGTGCACAATGGCGTGCTTCTTCAAGCAGCAAGCCGTCGCGGGCAAGCGAAGCGATGTTAAGATTAACAGGCAGGCCGCTTTGCTGGGTGCCCTCCAGGTCACCGGGACCACGCATCTTCATATCCTGCTCCGCAATCTCGAAGCCGTCTTCCGTAGCACACATCAATTCCAGCCTCTTGAGAGCGTCCGCCCCAGTCTTAGGATCTTTGACCAGGATGCAGTACGACTTCTCCGCCCCCCTGCCAACACGTCCGCGCAGCTGGTGCAACTGGCTCAGTCCGAAACGCTGCGCGCTCATTATCACCATCACGCTTGCATTGGGGACATCCACTCCGACCTCAATTACAGTGGTCGAGACCAAAATGTGGGCACGTCCCTCGACGAACGCCCTCATGTTGAACGTTTTGTCGTCATTGGACTGCTGTCCGTGCACGATTGCTACTTTGTACCCCTCCTCCAGCGGGAAAGCCTTTAATATATCCTCGTAGCCCTGTTCCACATTGCTGATATCCTCCATCTTCTCATTTATGAAAATCATAGGATACACCACAAAAGCCTGACGGCCGGCTGCAATTTGCTCCCTGATAAATCTATACATTGCCGGCAGACGATTATGCCCTATCAACATGGTCTGCACCGGCTTGCGCCCGGGTGGCATTTCGTCTATAACAGACACTTCCAGGTCGCCGTAAAGAGTCATGGCGAGCGTACGCGGAATAGGAGTTGCAGTCATAACCAGAATATGAGGAGGCCGGCCATTGTGTCCCTTGGACCACAAGCTGGCGCGCTGGCCGACTCCGAAGCGGTGCTGCTCATCAATGACAGCCAGGCCCAGAGCCTTGTACTGCACGGTATCCTCGATAAGTGCATGAGTGCCTACCACAATCCCTATACTGCCATCGGCGAGGCCTGCCAGCAGCGGCTTACGTTCCTTGCGCGTTGTGCTGCCGGTCAGAAGGGCGCAGCGTACGCCGGTAGGGGCAAGGTACTTCTGAATATTTGCATAATGCTGCTGTGCAAGCACTTCCGTCGGCGCCATTATGCAAGCCTGATAACCATTTCCTACGGCAATCAGGCAACTCAGCACGGCAACCATTGTCTTGCCCGATCCCACGTCTCCCTGAAGCAGGCGGTTCATCTGAGTACCTCCGGCAAGATCGGAACGAATTTCCTTTATAACCCGCTGCTGCGCGCCCGTAAGCGAATACGGGAGAGCGTTGTAACAAGCATGGAAAGGAGCGCCGACCACCGGCATAGGGATTCCGTTGGCCGCCCTGCTGCGCACATAGCGCTGTTTGAGAAGGCTAAGCTGCAGGAAGAAGAGTTCTTCGAACTTGAGCCGGCGTGTAGCAAGTTCCAGCGCCCTGGGATTCTCGGGGAAATGAATATTCTGCATGGCGTACCGCAGCGGGCACAAGCCATGTGTCTTGCGTATCTGCTCCGGCAGGTTCTCGTTTATCTCCCCCAGGCAAAGGGCAAGCGCAGCGCTCTGCAACTTGCACATCACCTTTCCGGTGACTCCACCGGATTTCAGTTTCTCGGTACTTGGATAAACTCCGGTGAGCACCCCCATGGATGCGGGGCTGTTTTGAGGAGCGTCGATCTCAGGGTGCACCATGTTAAGACGACCGTTGTACAACTGCGGCTTGCCGAAGAAGATGAACTCCCTGCCGGGTTCCAACTTATCGAAAGTCCATTTCACCCCCTTGAAAAACACCATCTCCATACGCCCGGAAGCATCTTCCACCATCACGCTCAGATGCTTAATGCTTATCAGGTTACGCGACACCACCTTGCCCTGAACCTGCACATAGGCCACGTCGGGACTCACGGAGGCAATCGGGGAGATACTGCTACGGTCGATATAGCGGAACGGGTAGAAGTGAATAAGGTCCTCGAGGGTGTTGATTTCCAACTCCCTCTTCAGAAGCAACGCCCGCTTGGGGCCCACTCCCGGCAGAAACTGTATGTCACTTTTCAGTTCACCCATACCTACAAATATAACATTTTTTCGCTACTGCATCATTATCAGCGCCGGTGCCTTTCCCTCCTCCAGCAGCGCCTTCATTCGCTTCATAGCATCGGAACTGCGGATAAAAAACATGTAGTAGCCTTCGCACAGGGCATTAAGTCCGGTCTGGCCAGAGTCGGTGACGTTGAAACGGTGCTTCGGGCAGCCCCCGTGGCACAAAGACCACACTTCACATCGAAGGCACTTGCGTGGCAGCGAATTGCGCTTGTCTATGCCAAATTTAACCTGTACCGGCGACTGCATCATGGCTCCGAGATCGTCGCGATATATATTCCCCAGCAGATATTTAGGATACACAAAATGGTCGCAGCAGTACACGTCGCCATTGTGTTCCACCACTGCGTTGCCCCCGCAGGTCTGCGCAAAACTGCAGGTCCCCGGCATCACTCCGCACCAATTGGCGAGCGTGCAGTCAAAGAAATTTACGAAGGTCCGGCCCACATCATGATGTACCCAATAATCGAAAATGTCGCACATAAACTTGCCGAAACCTATCGGGCTCACCGACCATGGCGCCAGCACGGCACCGTCAACTGACGGATCCACTATATGCGGCCGGGCATGCTTGTCCGGCTTGCCGTTGCGAAGCGGATATACCACATGCTCAACTACCGGCGAGAACTGTATGTAATCGCTGCCAAGGCCCTTAAGGAACTGATATACCTGCAATCCCTTGCCTTCAGAGGCACTGTTTATCGTAGCCATGATGTTGTACTGGGCACCGGCTGCGTAAAGCAAACGTATGCCGTCAATCACCTTGGCATGAGTAGGTCTGCCGCCTTTGTCCCGGCGGTATCGGTCGTGGACCTCTGCCGGGCCGTCCATGGACACTCCGAGCAGAAACTGCTCACCGGCAAAGAAATCAGCCCACCCAGGAGTAATAAGAGTACCATTAGTCTGAAGGGTATTGTGAATACGTTTACCACCGGCGTAGCGTTTCTCGAACTCCACTGCCTTGCGGTAGAAATCCAGCCCAAGCACCAGCGGCTCCCCGCCGTGCCAGTTGAAAGTCACGTCCTCGATCCCGCAGGATTCGATATATGTCTTGACATAGCGTTCCAGTTCCGGGATGGTCATACGCGGTTCGAGTCCGCCGTAGATCTCCGATTTATCCAGATAATAGCAATAGGAACAGTCAAGATTGCACAGCGAGCCGGCCGGTTTGAGCATGAGGTTGAACGCCGCCGGACCGGTAAGCCGCTCCGCATCCTGCAGGGTAATAGTATCCTTGATAGTTCTCATATCAACTACAAAAATACGATAATTGACAGTTTTTTTTGTCTTTCCTGTAAAATTATCGAAAAAGTTATTACCTTTGTAGTCCAATTGGAAAGATGCTCGAGTGGCTGAAGAGGCACGTCTGGAAAGCGTGTGACCGCCCAAAGCGGTTCCAGGGTTCGAATCCCTGTCTTTCCGCTGAACAAAACTCTGCTGATCAAGCAGTTACACTCTGAAAAGTCTGTGTCTCCGGCACAGACTTTATTTTTATCTATATACCCTTCAGTATCAGCATCTAATACATCTTCCGGTAAGACTATTGCGATGGAAGGATAGATTTATAATCTTCTGCATTCCGGGGCCCTTTTCCCATGCTTTACGGGCCCCGGAATGCAGAAGATTATTGCAGTCATCACTAAATATGACGGCAGGAAAACGCTCCGGCCGAAAACAAGCGCTGTTTGTTTTATGGCAAATAATGATTACTTTTGCCTGATATGAAAATCTCACGTTTTTTTATTGCTTTTGCTTCAGCCATACTGGCAGCCGCCTGCACGGCTGGCAACCTCGACCTAAGTTCGTCCAAGGCTCTGGTAACCCGTGAATTCACCGCATCACTTGATGCTTCTCCCGATACCAGAACCAGTCTCGGCGAACAGGGCAAAGTACTGTGGGACGCCTCCGGCGAATCCATCACCATCGTGGACGAGGATGGCTTATGTTACAAACTTACACAAAATGATGTCAGCTCCGACGGCCTCACCGCCACCTTCACCGGCGAAGTGCCCGAAACGGGCTGCAAATACGCCATCTACCCTGCCCAAAGCGAAATCAGATTAGAAGATGGAGCCATCACCTTGTCACTGCCCGATCGGCAGAATGCCGTAGAAGACGGTTTCGAGTCAGGAGCCAATTTGGCCATCTCCAAGGTCGAAGGGGACAAGCTTTCTTTCAAGAATATCTGCGGAATATTATCCTTCTCCGTCACCGCCGATGATATCACTTCCATCAGCTTCAGCGCAGACGAGAAATCGGGCGGCGCACTCACCGGCAGCGCACTCACAGAATTCACAGGCGACGCTCCGTTCAGCGTGTCCGACCTCAGCTCCGGATACGGCATGGTGGAACTCAAGGGCAACATCAAGAGCGGTTCACGCTACCTGGCCCTTGCCTACCCCGGCATCTATAACAATCTGAAAGTCATTTTTACCAACAAAGACGGCCGCACAGCCACTTTCACCAAAGACGCCACCCTCACCATTGAGCGCAGCAAAATACTAAAAATCAGCCCGTTCACCATCAGCGACAAGGATTGGGACGACTATACTGAGCCCGGCGGCACTGCAATGCTCACTTACGACGAGGCGTCCGATTACGTCAAAGGCTATGGTTCCGTCCAGAAATACACCAACCAATACGGGACCTGGACCATCTGCGCATCCAAACAGAAGTCTTTCCAGCTGAACAACGGCAAGGTCGCATATCTGGGCACGCCACAGTTTGAAGGAGCGATAAAAGAACTGACTATAAACAATATCTCTGACAGGTCCGGCGACTTCATCGTCTGCACTGCGGCCAATGGTTCATCCCCTTCGGGCAACCAAGTTAGAGGAGCATTCAATAAGACATGCACAGTAACAATCGACGTTAGTTCACTTAACGCCAATCAATTGTTCGTGTATGCCTCTGCTGTCGCAAATATCACGGAGCTGTCAGTCGTATGGGGCGGGAGCGGGACTACGCCGCCTGACAACCCCGACGATCCGTACGTCAAAGTCACCACAGGTGATGCGTCGGGGATCACAATGACCTCCGCCACCTTGAGCGGCAGCTGGAGCGGGGCGAACACAAGCGTACGCGAAGCTGGTTTCACACTCGGGACAAGTGCTGCTGACCTGGACCAGACTTTCCAGGCCGACCTCAGTTCCACTGGTGCATCAGGCTCTTTCTCTGTGACCCTGGATGCCTTGGATCCTAATATCACTTATTATTACCGCGCCTACGTAATACTCCAGGACGGCCAGAAAATTGTTGAATTCAATGGCAACATCGCCAGTTTCACCACCGCCCTGCAACCCGACGTACCACCGGCAGGCCTGCAGCCAGGTTGGGCGGAAGTCCCGCTCATGAACATCAGCAAGAGCGGCAAATACATGATCAACAGCGCGGATAACACTCAATACTACGCCTGGCACATCTGTCCCGACGTTTACGGCCCCGGCGGGAAGCTTGCCCGTAACTACACTGTATGCTACAGCTCCGAGCATCACTGTCCTGTATGGGTGGCAGCCCCGCGTCATACTATGTATAGCACAAAAGGGACAGACAGGACCGATGCATACGGAAAGGATCCCGACGTGCCGTCAAATATCCAGTACTCAAGCAAGAGCACAGGAGGCGGATGCAACAAGGGCCACATGCTTGGCAGCGCCGAGCGTCTGGTTTCTGCCTCTACAAACCGTCAGGTTTTCTATTATACCAACATCGCTCCCCAGCTCTCCAGCGGTTTCAACACTGGAGGCGGAGGATGGAACACTCTTGAGGACTATGTAGATACTCAAGTATGCCGGGACACCCTCTATGAGGTGATTGGATGCTATTTCAAGAAATACACCGACGGCTACGGCAAGACACAGACCCCGTCCACAATCAGCTTCGGCGGCCGATCCGATGTGTCAATGCCCACCATGTTCTACTATGTCCTGCTCCGCACGAAGAGCGGCCAGACCGGCAAGAGAGTCGCGGACTGCACTGCATCGGAACTACAGTGTGTCGCTTTCGTACGCACGCACACCAACGAGCTTAAGGGACAGAGCGTCACGTCCAAGGAACTGATGTCCGTCGCTGATCTGGAAAAGATCACCGGCGTCACCTACTTCCCCAACGTACCAAATGCACCAAAGACTTCGTATAAAGCCTCTGACTGGGGATTGTAAAAAAACTACTTACGATTCAAAGCAATCCGTGCCTGGAGCTCCCAGGTGCGGATTTTATCTTTATAGAAGTTGTTCTGGTTTACCGCCTCAACATCGAGAGAGGTGTCCGAATTACCGCCCCAGCGGCGGCAGTTATACATCACATCCCAGATACGTCCTATGCGGTATTCCCTGCTGATACGAAGGCCGACGGCATAGTCTTCACCGTACTTCGTAGTGGGGAAATTAATCTCCCGCAGAAGTGGGGTCCAGAAGCCGCGCGGAGCCCCCAGCCCATTGACACGCAGAGCATTGTTACGTCCGTTCTCGAGCGTCCATTCCTTGTGGTCAATCTTTCCAGGAGGGAGTTCATTGAGGTCAAAGTCAGTGATCCTGTACGTTCCTACAACCATTGCGCACTTCTGCTCCCTAAAAGCCTCCACGAAGCGTTGCACCACGCCGTCATCGGAATAGACATCGTCCGAATCCAACTGCAGGGCAAAACGTCCGCAAGCCGGATGATGCACCGCCGCATTCCAGTTCCCGCCTATCGCATGATACGTTTTGTCCTGAGCAATAAAGATTAGCCGAGGGTCGGAACAGAAAGACTTGATCACATCCGCAGTACCATCTGTGGAGTTATCATCTACGACTATCACGTTATAAGGGAAATCCGTCTTCTGAGACAGCGCCGAGCGAATGGCATCAGCTATAGTGGATACCCTGTTGCGGCATGGGATCACCACAGAAGCCTCTACATCGAAGGCATAACTGTCAAGGTCAACTTCTTTGAAAACCGGTTCGAGATAGCCGCCGATACGCTTAAGGTGCTCGGTACAAGCCTTCTCCATCTCAATCTGTACGACACGGTTGCGCGGGTCCACATAGTCGAAAAGCTTCTCGCCGGAGTCGCGCCTGTCGGTCTCAATTTCATAATAAAGAAGCTCGGCAGCATGTACAATGGAGCCAAGCTCCGAGACTCTAAGCCTCAAATCATACAGCCCGGCGTACTCATAATCGGCATCCATTGCCGCCACGGCTTTTTTCAACACGTCCGTCCGATACAACTGAACGCCCCCGAAATCAAAGTCATCGCGCAGCGATCCCTGCTGATAATCAATGACCGGAGACGGCTTGTCACCGTCGAAGTGGTCAGCATAAATCATGGCCGCACCGCTGTCGGCAGCAATCTGAAGCAGCCTCTCGAGACCGAACTTCACCCAGTCCAATTTGGTTTCCCGAGTATAAATCAAAGTATAATCAGTGTCTGCGGCCCCGGCCACCTGCCTGATTCTTTCAGTAGATGCCCTAAGCGGAACATCAAAACGTTTAAGATTCATGGTTTAATGTTTCTTTCTAGTGCGGATAACATAGACAATAAGGATAGCCGCGGCAACAGCGGCCCAAAGAGGTCCAAGCCATGCAGTCCACTCCATTGGCAGCCCCAGACATGTCTTATCCACGCAGAAGAATGTCAAACACACAGAGAACATGAATACCGTAGGAATACCTGAGATCAAGAACTGCCAGCCTTTAGGATACTTCCTTACCAACCATACAGTAATCGTAGCCAGGAAGCACACGGCAAGAGTCTGGTTAGACAGACCAAAATACCGCCAGATAATATTGAATCCGTCTTCGTTGCTCACATTGAACCACAGCAACAAGCCGACGCCAATGAAAATAGGAAGGCTGATCAGCAGGCGATTGCTTATCTTTGCCTGCTTAACGTGGAAGAACTCGGCAATATTCAGACGGGCGCCGCGCAAGGCAGTATCACCCGAGGTTATAGGAGCTGCAACAACTCCGAGGATGGCCAAAATGCTTCCGACAATACCGAGCCAGTGTTTGCTTATAGCCGTCACCACCTGAGGAGCGGAAGCGCTCTTCAAACCACATTCTGCCATACCGCCGTCGAAGAAGAAGTAGGAGCTGACTGCAGCCCAGATGAGTGCAACCACGCCTTCAGTAATCATAGCCCCGAAGAAAATCGGGCGCCCCATCTTCTCGTTCTTGAGGCATCGGGCCATCAGAGGGCTCTGAGTGGCATGGAAACCGCTCACTGCACCACAAGCAACAGTTATGAACAAACAAGGAAAAATGTTCTGGCCATTAACGCCCACGGAAGGAGCACGGTTCTGAAGTCCGTCCCAAAACTCCGGGATCGAGGGCCACTTGACAAACAGACACACCATCATCGACACTGCCATAAACAAGAGCGCAATGGCAAACAGAGGATAGATGCGCCCGATCAATTTGTCAATTGGGAGCAGCGTAGCGATGATATAGTAGAACAAGATAATAATTGCCCACACCAGCACGGCATTAGAAGAACCGTTGCCGGCAATATCGCCAAGTATGAGCGCGGGGCTATACACGAAAACGGTCCCCACCATAAGCAGCAAGATGGTGGTAAACAGCAATATAATAGTACGACTGCCCTTGATCTCGGAGCCGATAATCTCGGGATAGGTAGCCCCGCCCTTGCGTATTGAGAGCATGCCGGAAAAGTAATCATGCACTGCTCCGGCAAAAATGCTCCCGAGTACTATCCACAGATAGCAGCTGGGGCCGAATTTGGCGCCCATGATAGCGCCGAAAATAGGCCCGGTCCCGGCTATGTTAAGGAACTGGATCATATACACCTTCCAGGAAGGCATAGGAACATAATCCACACCGTCATTCATAGACACGGCGGGAGTCACCCGTGAAGGGTCGGCGCCGAAAATCTTCTCTACCACCTTGCCATACACAAGGTAGCCGATCACCAACGCCACAATGCTGATTATAAAAGAGAACATAACTGATTATTTCTCAACTCCGAATGCAAACACAATAGCTTCATGGAAAACCTTGCCCGGCTTCAGGACCACCGGAGGATACTCGGAATGATTGGGACTGTCAGGATAATGCTGGCACTCGATCGCAACTCCGTAATAGTCATGATAAATCTTGCCGCGTTTACCCTTTGGGCAACCCTCAAGCCAGTTGCCGGTATATACCTGCACGCCAGGCTGAGTGGTATGCACCTTAAGCGTACGGCCGCTGCGGGCAGCCTTGAGGAATGCAGCCTCCTGCAGCTGGCCGGGGATATAACCATCTATAAGCCAGCACGCATCGTAACCCTTGCCATACTTGAGTGCAGGAAAATCCTTGCGTATATCACGCCCGAGGCGCTTAAGATTCAGAAAGTCCATAGGGGTGCCGGCAACTGGCTCTGATGGCCCCAGAGGGATGAGCGTATCATCAGTCGGCAAGTACTCCGATGCATTGAGCCTGAGCTTATGACCTAGTACGGAACCGCCGCAGTCGAGGTTGAAATAAGCATGGTTAGTGAGATTGATTACGGTCTTTTTGTCGCTCTTGGCACTGAAAGTAAGCCGGAGCACATTATCCTCGCTCCACTCATAATGGGCGACTACAACCATTCTGCCCGGATAGCCCATCTCGCCGTCTTCGGCAACATATTTAAACTCCACGGCTCCCTGATGCTTGCGCGACTGCCACACCCTGTTCTGAAAACCGTCAGGGCCTCCGTGCAAATGGTTGGGGCCATTGTTCACAGGCAATTCATAGACCTTGCCGTCAAGGCTGAAACGCCCGGCTGCAATACGGTTGGCATGACGCCCCGGGCATTTGCCGAAACAAGGCCCGTCATGAAAATAATGCTCCGCCTTGCCGTAGCCAAGTACCACATCACCAAGCTGTCCATCCTTGTCAGGAACATTTATGGCCACGATCGCAGCGCCGTAGTTGCTCAGCACCACCGAAGCGCCTGAAGCATTGGTAATAGTATAACGATAAATGGGTTCACCCGCCTGAGTCTTCGCCCAAATCTTTCTTGTCACTGTCATAATTCTGTGATTATTAATGATTATACAAATGCTCCCATACGCCTGAGCTCCGCCGTGAGAGCTTCCGTATCGATGCTCTGCACATCCCGGCCCTCGCTTATGCTCTGCGCCGCGGCCACTCCGGCAGCCTGGCCCAGCCCCATGCAACTGGCCTGAACCCGCAGCGAGGCAAGTGCCTTACGGTCTGCTGAGATGCAGCGGCCGGCTACTATGAGATTGGGGAAATCCTTGGCAATCAGCGCCCTGTAAGGCACATAGGCAGCTTGTTCCAGCTTTATAAGCACCTGTCCGGTACCCTTGCCCGAATGCATGTCTATCTGATGGGCGCCGCGCGAAACACTGTCCGGATAACGTACGCCGGCTACATATTCATCTGCCGTGACCGTATGCACGCCCAGGATGCGCCTGCTCTCACGTATTCCCGCCTGAGGAGCGGTAGAAGACACATAGCAATCCTTGAATTCAGGTGCAATCTTGCGCAGGGCCTCGGTAAACTTGAAAATATCCTCCCTTAGACGGCACTCTGCTGCGGTGAAATCCCTGTTGTTGGTAGAATCTGCAGCGGCACGTGTAATGTTTACCGCCACGCTCCCCTTGTGCATCACGCTGTTGAACCAGGGACCGCCGAAATCCGGCAGGCCTGCGCCTTTCTCCTTGAGCTTTAACAGCTTCTCCCTTATAGGCTTGCACTCGCTGGAGCCTTTCTTGCCGCTATGGTACATGTAACGCTGCATCAGGGCGCTGTCGGTATCAACCCCTGACAGCACGAAGCAGAATGACGAAGGCTGAAGGTCAGTGCCATAATCGGGCTGCATGGGGACTCCGGCAAGATGTGCCAGGTCTCCGTCGCCGGTGGCATCGATGTAGCGTGCCGCCTCAAGCGACTCCAGCCCGTTCTTGTTCTCAATGATGACGCTTGCTATCCTGCCCCCCTCCATCTCGCATCCCACCAGAGCAGAATGCATGTATAAATCCACTCCGGCCTCAAGCACCATACGTTGGGCGCAGAGCTTATATAATTCTATGTCAAAATCTACATTGCCCTTAGGCCACTCGACGAATGCGCCACCAAGCTCTTCCAGACGCTGGACAAACTCCCACGGGATACCGCCGATGACGCGCTTCCCGCCAAAAGCGAATTCGCTTATAGGGGCGACATAGCCCATAGTGGCCATGCCTCCCAGGAACCCGTATCTTTCGATCAGCGCAGTCCTGGCCCCCTTGCGGGCGGCAGCGACAGCCGCCACAAATCCTGACGGGCCGCCTCCGCAAACCACCACATCATAGCGTCCGGCTAGCTTGGGCTGCCATGGAGAGGCTTTGCCGGAAGGGGCTGCATAAACTTTTCCCGAAGCGAGGGCAAGGGCCAGAGCGCCCGCAGCGCCCTCCTTCAAAAACAATCGTCTATCCATACTCACAAATATAATCATTTTCACTTGCATTTTAAAAATATTGTTTATATTTGCAGACATATGTGTCGCAAGAACAACATAGCTAACTCCAATTTCTGGTGGAGCCTGAAGGATACTTCCGGTCAGGCCCGTTAATGCGTATATACTTCCGGTCTTGGACCGGGTAAAGAACATAAAAGGCCGTCCGGAATCGGGCGGCCTTAACTTTTTGCATCAAAAAATTAAATCTATATCATTATGAAACAGAAAAAATTCATGCTTCCGGAATCTGAGATTCCCACCCATTTCTTCAACATTCAGGCTGTCATGCCCAACAAGCCCCTGCCCTTCCTCAACCCTGCCACCAAGCAGCCGCTCAAGAGCGAGGATCTGTACCCCATCTTCTGCAAGGCGTGTGCAGACCAGGAGCTTAACCAGACAGACGTATGGATTCCTATTCCGGAAGAAGTCAGGCAGCAGTACGCAGCATATCGCTGCACACCGCTCGTACGCGCCTACGAGCTCGAGGCCGCACTTGGCACGCCTGCGCATATTTATTTCAAGAACGAGAGCGTAAGCCCGGCCGGCAGTCACAAGCTCAATTCCGCCATTGCCCAGGCCTACTACGCCAAGGAACAGGGTATCACCAATTTAACCACAGAGACCGGAGCCGGCCAGTGGGGAGGAGCCCTCAGCTACGCCACCAAGAAGTTCGGCATTGACTGCGCCGTATATATGGTCAAAGTAAGCTACGAGCAGAAGCCATTCAGGCGCAGCATCATGCAAGCTTTCGGCGCGGCCGTCACCCCTTCGCCGTCAATGTCAACACGTGCCGGCAAGGATATCCTAACTCTCAATCCCAACGACCGCGGCTCGCTCGGCTGCGCAATTTCAGAGGCCATAGAGCTTGCGGTTTCCACCCCCAACTGCAAGTACGCGCTTGGGTCCGTTCTCAATCATGTATGTCTGCATCAGACGGTTATCGGCCTGGAAGCAGAGAAGCAGATGGCCCTGGCCGGTGAATACCCCGACGTAGTAATTGCATGCTTCGGCGGCGGCTCCAACTTCTCCGGAATCGCATTCCCCTTCATGAGGCACAATATACTCGACGGCAAGAAAACCCGTTTCATTGCGGCAGAGCCATTCTCCTGCCCTAAGCTCACCAGAGGCAAGTTCGAATACGACTTCGGCGACGAGGCCGGAATGACTCCCCTGCTGCCCATGTTCACTCTTGGGCATACATTCAAGCCTGCCTCCATACATGCAGGTGGACTGCGCTACCACGGCTCCGGTGTCATCCTTAGCCAGCTTATGAAAGACGGATACATGGAAGCAGTTGACATAGAGCAGCTTGACTCATTCAAGGCCGGCGTGCTCTTCGCCCGCACGGAGGGCATAATCCCCGCTCCGGAATCATGCCACGCCATTGCGGCCACCATCAACGAAGCTCTTAAATGCAAGGAAAGCGGAGAGGCCAAGACCATCCTGTTCAACCTTTCCGGCCATGGCATGGTGGATATGGCTGCCTACGACAGCTACTTCTCCGGAGAGATGCAGAACTACCACGTGTCAGAGGCAGACCTCAAGCGTTTCGTAGCCAGCGCTGATGCCCTGAATGAATAATACTCAAATAAGCTCGGCAAGATCAAGCACAAGACGCTCGGTCTTGTCCCAGCCAAGGCAAGGGTCGGTGATAGAACAGCCAAAGCGGTTCTCACCGGCCTTTTGGTTTCCATCCTCGAGGTACGACTCGATCATCAAGCCCTTGACCAGCCGCGCCACATCATCGCTGTGGCGGGCGCTGTGGAGCACCTCCTTGGCAATCCTCCCCTGCTCTATGTAGCGCTTGCCCGAGTTGGAGTGGTTGCAGTCCACAATGACCCCAGGGTTCTCAAAACTGCCGGCGGCATACAAGTCGGAAAGGCGCCTCAAGTCTTCGTAATGATAATTAGGGTGACTGGTGCCATGGCTGTCCACATAACCGCGAAGGATGGCATGAGCATAAGGATTGCCGCTGCTTTCCACATCCCAGTTACGGTACACGAAAGAATGACCGTGCTGTGCCGCAAAAATAGAATTCATCATCACGGACAAATCGCCGCCGGTGGGATTCTTCATTCCAACCGGGATATCAAGACCGCTGGCGACCAGCCTGTGCTGCTGGTCCTCCACGCTCCTTGCTCCGACAGCTACGTACGACAGAAGGTCGGAAAGGAACTGGTGATTCTCCGGATACAGCATCTCGTCGGCGCAGGAAAAGCCTGTCTGTTCCAAGGCATGCAGATGCAGCCTGCGGATAGACACCAGGCCTTTGAAAAGATCGGGATCGGCAATTGGATCGGGCTGATGCAGCATCCCTTTGTAGCCGGCGCCGGTGGTACGCGGCTTGTTGGTATAGATACGCGGCACAATCACAATCTTGTCGGCCACTTTGTCCTGAAGCGGACGAAGCCGGGAAATATACTCTATTACTGCATCTTCGCGGTCGGCCGAGCACGGCCCGATCACGAGCAGAAGCTTGTGCGACGATCCGTCAAGCACCGCCTTTATCGCTTCGTCATTCTCTGCCTTGCGTGCGGCGGCGGCTTCGCTCACACCGTACATCCGTTTGAGTTCCTGCGGGCTGAAAAGCTCGCGGTTGAATCGCATATTCATAGTACAATCACTTATCAAAAAGGGCCCTGCGGGCAGTTGAGAGCCTCATCAGCTCCCGCAGGAGTCCGGAGTCGCCCTGCGCCACTGCGCTGCGTATCCTGCCCATCTGTTCTGTAAACATATCTATTTGCTGGAGGAGCGTGTCGCGATTGAGCAGGAAAAGTTCGCTCCACATCTCATCGTTAATCCTGGCAATGCGTGTAAGGTCGCGGAAAGAGTCGCCGCTGTAGGCCGACATGTGTTCCACATCACGGCAGGTCATAAGCGCCACTGCTATGCAATGTGTGAGCTGGCTCAGGAAGCCTATCATTTCATCATGCCTTTCGGGGCTCAGACGTGAAATCCGCGCAAAGCCCAGTACCCGTCCGAGTTCTTCTATTTCGGAAATGGCGGGCTCGGTATTGGCTTCGGTTGGGGTAACTATATAATTGGCGCCGTTGAAGATAGAGCAGTCGGCATTGCGCACTCCGTACACTTCGCGTCCTGCCATGGGGTGCGCCCCCACAAACTCCAGATCGGGCCTCAGCATGGCCTGCACTTTGTAAACCACCTTGGCTTTCACGCCTGTCACGTCGGTAAGGACAGCTCCGCTCTTGATATATTTCTGATTGGTCTGCAACCACTTAAGCAGGACATTGGGATACAGGGCAAAGACAATGAGATCGTACTGAGCCACCGCCTCCTCCGACACCTCGGTAGTACCGGTATCGATGAAGCCTTGAGCAAGTGCGTAATCAATACTGGCCTGGGAGCGGGTTATGGCACCCACATACCAGCCCTTGCGTTTGAGAGCCTGTGCATAACTACCTCCTATGAGGCCCAGTCCGACTATCAGTATCTTCTTGTCTTCAGTCAACATAACTTAGCAGTTGTGAAATAGTATGGTCCAGCGTGCCGTTATTGTCTATCCTTACGTCTGCTGCTGCAAGGTATGCAGGAAGACGCCTATGCCAAAGGGCGCGCAGTGCGCTTCGATCCGGAGCAAGAGGGCGTCCGCCGCCGGGAGTGAGAAGGGCAAGGTCGCGTTCAAGCAGGCACACAAGCCCGTTGCTGCGGAGCATTCGGACATTCTCAGGCTTGAGTACGGCACCTCCGCCGGTAGCGATTATCAAGCCCTGCTCGGAAGCTATCGACTCGATTGCCACCGTCTCGCGAGCCCGGAAGCCCTGTTCGCCTTCGCGGGCAAAGATTTCAGGGATCTCCATATCGGCCTGTAGAGCCACAATTTCATCAGTATCCACCACTCGGCGTCCTGTTCTCTCAGCCAAAGCCTTGGCCACGGTGCTCTTGCCGCTGGACGGCATTCCGCACAGAACGATATTCTGCTTAGTGTTAAGCAGATGCCGGTATTCTTTTTCTATCACTTCATCCGGGATGCTTTCCCCGGTAAAATACTCCCTCGCTTTGACCGCCTGTGCCACCAGCATCATAAGTCCGCCCTCTGCTGGCAGTACGGTGCTGGGGGAGGCTGCCGTTGACCTCGCTTCGCTCGTCCCTCCCACGCTTTCGCGCGGGCCCCTCCCGTTCACGTGGCCACGGGCGGCCACGGTCCCGGCCGCATCCCCCAGCGCCGGACTGCCGGCAAGGGAACGTGCATCCAGGACCAAAGGAGTACGGAGAGGATTGTAAATGCAGTCAAGCACACCCCGTAACTGCATACGGGGCAACAGAGCCTGCAACTCAATTGGAGCCTCCTGCCACTTAGGATACATACCCACGGGAGTAGCATTCACCAACACATTGCAGCCGTCGTAAGTAGCTGGATCATCGATAGGAAGCTGTCCATCGCCGCGCACAGTACGCACAGCATTAACAAGCTCCGCTGCACCCATAGCCAAGGCAGCTGCCCGCACGGCCTTAGCGGCGCCTCCGGCTCCAAGTATAACCACACGAGCGCCGCCGAAATCAATCCCGGCATGCCGGGCCAAAGCTATAAAGCCGTCATAATCAGTATTGTATCCCCGGAGCTTACCATCCCGGTTCACAATAGTGTTCACAGCGCCCGCACCTCTTGCCGACTCTTCGAGTTCATCCAGATAAGGCATCACAGCCTGCTTGTAGGGAATGGTCACATTGATGCCGCGGAAGTCTCTTCGCCGCAGGAAATCTCCAAGCTCGTCCGGACGCAGCTCGCAGAGCTCGTAAGGATCGGAAGAAAGTCTCCCGTGAATATCGCGGGAGAAACTATGTCCAAGATGTTCGCCAATCAGTCCGTAAAGCATTCTATTTCAGATAGTCAGTACCAAAGTGCTGGGCGAGGAGGTCACACAGCACAATTGCAGTCAGGCTGCTGACCACTATACTTACGCGCCTGACGATTGCAGGATCGTGCCTACCGGAAATGCATAGCTGCGCTTCTGCCCCGGAGGCCATATCAACAGAGTCCTGCGGGCGGCCTATCGAGGGTGTAGGCTTTACCACTGCATTGAAAATCAGAGGCATGCCGTTGGAAATTCCCCCATTGACTCCCCCGCTGCGGTTGGAGCTTGTAAGCACTCGTGAGTCCTTGACGCAGAATCCGTCATTAGCTTCCGAGCCGCGCATACCTGCAAGCGAAAAGCCTGCGCCGAATTCCACCCCTTTAATCCCTCCTATGGAAAGCAATGCATTGGCAATCACGCCTTCAACCGAACCGAACCAAGGTTCGCCCACTCCAGCCGGGAAGCCGCAGACCGCAGTCTGCACAATGCCTCCGACGGAGTCCAGGTCAGCTTTTGCATCGAGAATTCGCCTCTCCATAGCCTCGCGGACATCGGAAAGCACCGGAAATTCAAGCACTTTGACCTGTTCAATCTGGGCAGAAGGATCAAGCTCATCGAAAGGGATGTCTTTCACTCCTGCGCACTCAAGTATGTGAGTACCAACGGTAATGCCTTTTCGCTCCAAAGCCGTCAGGGCAATGGCGCCGGCAGCTACTATGCCAGCTGTTATGCGTCCGCTGAAATGGCCTCCGCCACGCCAGTCTTCAAAGCCGTCATACTTGACATGAGCCGTATAGTCGGCATGGGATGGACGTGCCAGACCACAGTTGCGTTCGTAGTCGGCGCTGCGCACATCCCCGTTGGGTATAAGTATCGTGACAGGTGCACCGGTAGTATGGCCTTCGAACACCCCGCTTACGATGCTGAAAGGGTCAGGCTCCCTGCGTGCCGTATCGGCCGGGCCCTTCGGGCGTCGGAGCGACAGCTGAGCAGCGATGAACTGTTCGTCTACAGGGATACCGGGGGCAAGGCCGTCGAGGATTGCACAAATCATAGATCCGTGCGATTCGCCGGCAAGGGTAAGTATTACGCTGGTGCCTATGCTATTCTTCATCTTTACGCTTCTGTATAAGGGTGAGAAGTTCAGTATCGTTCAGATCGCGGAAGGAGTATGTCCCTATACTGTTGACGATTACAACACGGGTAAGAGAGCCCCTGCGTTTTTTGTCGCTGGCGGCGAGGCGCATGAGTTCGCTGGCGTCAAATGGGTCGGAAACTGGGAGTCCGTACTTCAGCAGCAGTTTTTCTATACGTCTTCTGGCGTCTCCCTCTGAAGTATAGGTCATACCTATAGCCACTCCTTCGCCGTGAAAGTACCCGGCGCTCTGTGCTGCAGTAGTGGTGACACAGGCCGTAGCCACCCTCGGCTCCGTAAGAGGGAGGGGCCCTTCAGGGAGGGGTCGCGAAGCGACGCCTGTGTCACCACTACTGCAGCACAGAGCGCCGGCCGCTTCTACGGCATGGCCTATTGTGTGTCCGAAATTAAGCACGGCACGGAGACCCTTTTCCGAAGGATCCTGAGTAACCACCTCCAGCTTAAGCTTAAGCGCCCTGTAGATAATCTCAGGAAGCAGCGGATGTATATCATCAGCCGATTCAAGCAGTTCAAAGAGGGATGCGTCAAGCGATGCCGCCATCTTGATAACTTCCGCCATCCCTTCGGCGAAGAGCCTCAGGCTCAGGGTCTCCAGCACGGCAGGATCCACCAGCACCCCGGAAGGATGATGGAAAGCTCCCACTATATTCTTGACGCCATGGAAGTTAACAGCAGTCTTACCGCCCACGGAAGAATCCACCTGCGACAGCAAAGTGGTAGGCACATTGTAATAATCTATGCCGCGCTGATAGCACGCAGCGGCAAATCCTGATACATCGCCCACCACGCCTCCGCCCACGGCAACTATAGCATCGCTGCGGGTAAAACCCTTGTCAAGCAGAGTGCCCAATATCCTTTCAAGCCCGGCTATACTTTTGGAGCCTTCGCCCTGGGGAATCACCAGCAGAGTGCCCTCCAGGCACTGGTCAAGCAGCGCATTGGCGTACTGCTGAGGCACGCCGTCGTCGGTAACTACCAGCACTTTACGTTTCAGATTGAACAAGCGTCCGGCCTCCGCAAGCAGTCCCCTGCCCACAGAGATATCGTAAGCGACGCCTGACGAATCGAAACGAAGTGTCATATATTACAATTTCAAACTATGATAGGCCCCAACCATCTTGAGCCGGTCGCACACTGTCCCGAGCTGACGCAGAAGGTCTTGTCCGTTATCGGTGCCTACGCATCCTTCCAGCTCGGCGAAGAAATAATGGTTCCACAACGGCCCGGCAACCGGACGGCTATGCAAGCTGCTCATGTTGAAGCCGTGCGAACCAATGATGTTCAAGATCTTAGCCAGCGCTCCGGCTTCATTGCGAACCGTAAACACAAGGATAAAATGCTCCCCGCCAGTCTGAGGAAGCGTAGCCTTGTTGAGCGCTCTCGAGAACACGGCAAAGCGGGTGGTATTGATCACGGACGAATTGATATTCGGCTCCAGGATCTCCAGTCCGTAGAGCGAGGCGGTCTCGCGCGAGGCAATAGCTGCCATGGTCTTGTCGCCAGCCTCGGCAACCATTTTGGCCGCCCGCGCCGTATTCGAACACTCCTTCACCTCATATCCCCTGTCTGTCAAGAACTTGGCGCACTGTGCCAGAGCCTGCGGATGGCTTACGACGGTCCGTATGTCCCCGGACACTGCGCCAGGCAGTGCCAGCAGGTTCTGCGACACATCCAATTCCAGCATCAGGTTGATATACAAGGAGCCGCTGAAAGTAAGATCCATGACCCCGCCCACATCGCCTGCAAAACTGTTCTCTACAGGAAGTATCGCCGTATCCGCCTCCCCGCTCTCGCAGGCTTTGTAAGCACTCTCAAAATCGGGATAAGGCACTATATCGGCCTGAGGAAAAGCTTGATGTGCAGCGATATGGGCAAAAGCCCCGGGCACGCCGCAGTAGGCTATCTTCATTCCGTCCATCAGGCGAGCCTGATAGAGCTTCGAAATCTTCATCATATCGCGCAGAAAGAGCACATAGTACTCCTGAATCTCAGGATCGGAGATATTGCCCATGTTGTTGGCAATCACCCTTTCTTCCTGCGCGGCATCCAGAATGGGAAGTCCGTTCCCCTTCTTGTAGTCCAGG
Organism: Bacteroidales bacterium; assembly: GCA_017634595.1. Taxonomy (GTDB): domain Bacteria; phylum Bacteroidota; class Bacteroidia; order Bacteroidales; family UBA932; genus Cryptobacteroides. Next base: position 93,519 of record JAGBNC010000015.1, on the reverse strand, counting down.
ATTATCCCGGCCAGGCGCATTCGCTTCTCGAAAAGCGACGCTATTTCTTTATCTACTGCGCCTATTCCCAGCCTGGCCTCTTCAAGTTTATTCATCGGGCTCGAACAGATCTTTGCCCACTCCGCAGAGAGGACACACCCAATCGTCGGGAAGCTGCTCGAAAGGAACTCCCTCGGCGGCCTCATCATAAACGTGACCGCAAACAGTGCAAATGTACTTCATAGCTATTCAAATATTAATCTTACAAATATAACAATTCCGCGTGACAAAGCAAATGCAGGCTAGCCCACGCTGCGCCCCGCCAGATAGTCTTTCAAATCCTGGCGGTACAGATCTCCTACCGGAATCTTATCCCCTCCGTCCAGCACCAGTTCCCCTTTCCCGACTTCGCGGATACGGCGCAAAGGTATGATATAAGAGCGATGCACTCGCATGAAACGGTCAGAGGGGAGCTTCTCCATCAGATACTTAAGGCTCAGGAGCACGATAAGCGGGGCCGGCTGAGTGTTAACATAGACCTTGATATACTCGCTCATGCTCTCCACGTACCGTATGTCGTCCAGTCGCACGCGCACGGTCTTATAGTCAGTCCGGAAGAATATTGCATCCTCGGAGGGAGCATGTTCAAACACCGGGGCTGATTTGTCTTTGAGCAGTTCCAGGCGGTTCTTCACCCTCTCTGCCGCTGCCATAAAGTCGGCAAGACTGAATGGCTTGAGCAGATAATCCACGGCCTCGACCTTGAACCCATCTATGGCATACTCTGAATATGCGGTTGTAAATACCACCAGCGGAGGATTATCAAGGGAGCGCACAAAATCCATCCCCGACAAGTCTGGCATATTGATATCCAGGAACATAGCATCGACCACACTGTCTTCCAGCAGGGCCCTGGCCTCGATGGCGCTGAGGCAGGAGCCTGCAAGTTCCAGATATGGCACCTTGGAGATATATGACTCCAACTGTTTGAGAGCCAGAGGCTCATCATCAATTGCCAAGACTCTAATCATACTGTCTTTGCTGGTTTTTTGGGAAACAAGAGTGTTATATCGTAAACCCCTCCCGACGCATTGTCAACATGAAGGGTATAATCGCTGCCGTAGAGCAGTTGGAGGCGCTTTCGGGCATTATTCAGGCCTACTCCTCCCGACGGCGCCTGAGCTGCAGCGGGACGGCTGTTTACGCACTTGAACAGCAGTTTGTCCCCCTCGATCGACACCGACACACGTATAAAACTATCTTTTCCGGAGCTGAATCCATGCTTGAAAGCGTTTTCCACGAAGGAGGCAAACACCAAAGGAGGCACTTCCGCACCTTCGTCAGAATCCGGGCGCAGGAACTCAATGAGCGCATTCTCCGGATAACGCAAGCGCATCAGCGACACATAATTGTCCAGGAAATCCAATTCCTGCGAAAGAGGAATGGTCGCTTTGTCGGAATCGTAAAGCACATGACGCATCAGTTTAGAAAGCTCTACAATACTCTCCTTGGCCTTCTCGGGGTCAAAATCCACAAGCGCATGAATATTGTTCAGCGTATTCATAAAGAAATGCGGGTTGATCTGATACCTTAGATACTCCAGCTGATACTGCAGGTTCTCTTTCTCCAGCCGCTCAAGTTCCCGCTTCTGCCCCTCATCGCGAAAGTATATCTTCACACCCAGGTTTGCACCCACCATCATTATACCTACCAAGGCTTTAAGCGACGCCGGGTGCAAGGGACGCGCGCCGGAAGGCTCCGGACCTGGACCAAAGCCAGGATCCCACGCATCTATCTCCGGCGGAGGCCCGGCATGACCGTCGCCGGAAAGGACAACAGCTACAATAAACACCGCAAGCAGAATCACTGTGAGCGACACATACAGCCAGACCTGCTTCTTGCTCACGAACAAAGGAGCAAGAAGGTAATTGTGCACGGCAAAAAGCAGTAGGAACGGCACCAGGCTCAACCATGACCGCAGAATGGCACCAAAGTCGATGTAACCAGCCCCATGGTAGATGCACTCTACCACGATACGCAGGGCGAACAAGGCGAAAAACGACGCCCAAACTATGACGTAGAGTTTGTTTTCTTTATTCATCACTGCAAATTTAGTTATTCAAAATCAATGGAGTACCCGTTTCGCTGAAAAAAAATGGGCGTTCGCTGAAACTTTTGAAATATGGCCAAAATCTTGCTTAACTTGGCAATAAAGAATTTTCATTATGAAACGTGTAGTTATTGGATTATTAATGATCTCTGTTGTTCTGATCGGATGCTCAAAGGACCGCATCGACACTACCGACGATCCTGTGGATACCTCTTACAAGGACAACGACGACCCTGAAGAGCTGATCGGCGACAACGACGAGCTCTCTACAGTCAACTTCGACCGCACCATAAGTATCAACTGGAATGGTGACAGCGCTAGCGTAAGCGGAGACGAAAACGGAATAGTGAGCATCAGCGGCGGACATGTTACCGTCAGCAACACCGACTCCCTCGAAGTCATCCGCTACCAACTTTCCGGCAGCAGCTCCGATGGCTCGTTCAAACTCTATAGTTCACGCAAGCAAGCGCTTGTACTTCAGAATCTTGAGCTGAGCAGCAAGAGCGGAGCCGCCATCAACAACCAGAGCAAGAAACGCACCTTCGTGGTTCTCGAAGGCAGCAGTTCCTTAGCCGACGGTCAGGTAAACTCAAGCGGCGACTACAAAGATGCCATGAGCTCAGAAGACTGCAAGGCGGCATTCTTCAGCGAGGGACAGCTCGTATTCAGCGGCAGCGGCTCCCTGAGCGTCACCGCCACCGGCAAGGCGGGCATCACGTCCGACGACTATCTGCGCTTCATGGGCAGCCAGAGCGTGAGTGTAAGCTCCACTGCCGGGCACGCGCTGCGGGGCAAGGACGCAATTCGCATCGACGGTGGCAACATAAGCGCCAGCAGTTCTGCAGCAGGCAAAAAGGGCCTCAGTTCCGACGGCACAGTGACCATCAACGGAGGCACGATTGACGTCAAAGTGAGCGGCGGCACCATCAGTGAGCAGGTAACTGCCAACGGTCAGACAACTACCGAATACACAGGAGCTTGCGGAGTCAAAGCCGACTCCACCTTCTGCATCACCGGTGGAGTGCTCACGATAGTCAGCACCGGCCAGGGCGGCAAAGGTATCAGCGGCGACAAGGACGCCCAGTTCAAAGGCGGAAGCGTAAGCGTGACAGTGAGCGGGAGCAACCTTTCCGCCGGCACAAAGGCAGACGCTGAAGCTGCAGCATGGGGCCCCGGCGGTCACGGCGGCCCCGGTGGTGGCGGCGGCGGAATGCCCGGCGGTGAGAGCAGCAACCTAAAGTCAGCCAAGGGCATCAAGTTCGACGGCGACATAACGATCAGCGGCGGTACCATCAGCGTGAGCGCCACAAGCCACGAAGCCATCGAATCCAAAGGCAAGCTCAATGTCACCGGAGGCACTCTGTACGCTTATTCCAGCGGCGACGATGCCATCAACTCAGCTGGCGACATGACTCTCTCCGGCGGCCTGGTATGCGGCTGGTCCACTGCCAACGACGGTATAGATGCCAACGGAAACCTCTACGTCAAAGGTGCTGCGGTGTATGCAGTATGCCTGGCAGGCGGAGCAGAAGTTGCAGTAGATGCCAACACCGAGGGAGGCAAAAAACTCTTCTTGGAAAGCGGAACGCTGGTAGCCATAGGCGGAATAGAATCCGGAAGCAGCATTAGCGGCAGTGCCTACAGCTGCACTGCTTGGACCAAGAACGGATGGAACGCCATCTACGACGGTTCAGGCACCCTGGTCTTCGCTTTCAAGGCGCCCGGCTCCGGCAGCAACATGGTGGTCTATTCCAGCGGCAAGACGCCCACTCTCAAATACGGCGTGACGGTGGAAGGAAGTACAACATGGGGCGGCAACGGCAGCACCGGGACCGTCTCCGGAGGCAGCTCCGCGAGCCTTAGCACCTACAGCTCTTCCGGCCGCAGATAACACGGAGCCACAGAATATGGACGGACTAAGATATTGGATATGAAAAAGATACTGATAATTGCAGCGGTACTGCTAACGGCGATGCCAATGCTGCGGGGTCAGGACACCCCTAAAATAAACAAGAAGAACCTGGTGATCAAAGAGTGGAACACCGATGCCCGCACCAACAACAAGGTGCTGGACCATGTGACCACATACAACTCGGACGGCAAGAAAGTCGAAGAGATAGAATACAGCGGCACCCGCCAGAAATGGCGCAAACGTTACGAATACGGAGCTGACGGCAAAGTGTCCCGCGAACTCACCTACGACGAACACAATCGCCTGAATAACATCAAGAAACTCCAGTACAACGAATTCGGCCGCAAGAAGACCCAGTACACCTACGATGCCAAGGGGCGTCTGCAAACCATCAAAGTATTCGAATACATCACCGAAGATGCTTGACACCAAGCACATATACCCCGACGGAGAACTGGAGGCCTTCGCCCCCATCACATTGGAGGAGATGAACTCAGTTAAGCTGATGAACCGCATCGACAGCAAGTACCTCACCGACGAGGCCACCTTGCTGCCCCTGCTGCGGGACGCTGCCCGCGCCGGCTACAAGGCCCTGGTCACAGAAGGATCCAAGATCGCATCCTACGACACCCTGTACTATGACACCCCGGGCTTGGACATGTTCATCAAGCATCACAACCGGCGGCTCGTGCGCCAGAAAATCCGCACCCGCATTTACATAGCATCAGGGCTCGCATTCCTGGAGATCAAGCGCAAGAACAACCAGGGCCGCACCAAGAAAAAGCGCATACCCATCCCGCCAGGAGAGTTCAAGACAGTCATATCCGACCCTTCGGCAGCCAAGTATATCGAGACGAAATCGGAATACAGCCCGACCGTACTCACTCCGGCCCTCGAAACCATTTTCAGGCGCATCACCCTGGTAAACCCCGGCATGACCGAACGGGTGACCATAGATACCTGCCTGAGTTTCAACAACCCCCGCAACGGCCACGAAGGGAGCCTGCGCAACGGCGTGATAATAGAACTCAAACAGGAGGGCCATGCCTGGAGCGAAATGAAACGCATCCTACTTGACCACAGGGTAAAACCGATAAAGGTAAGTAAATACTGCATAGGCACCACTCTCACCTCCCCCGACATCAAGTCCAACCGCTTCAAACTCAAAGTCCGTAGAATAGAGAAACAAATTAACAACAAGCTGATATGATACTTCAGACCGACATTCCCGCCGCCCTCGACCTGACCGACGACAACCTCATCAACGTGCAGACCATCACCGACGCCATGATGACCACCTCGCAGAGCCTCACCGAACTCGGCATCCGCTTCTTCCTCAACCTGCTGGTTTGCTGGATTCTGGTGCGCTGCTTCTACTTTCCCAAAAGCCGCAGGCGCGACTACTACTTCACTTTCATGGTGTTCTCGTCCGCCATGCTGCTCCTCCTCTTCATGATGGGCAATGCCGAAGTGGGCGTAGGACTCACGCTAGGTCTCTTCGCCATCTTCGGAGTCATACGCTACCGCACCGAGACCGTTCCCATACGCGAAATGACCTACTTGTTCATTATCATCGCCGTTGCCGCGGTCAACGGACTCTCGCCCCTTTACAAGATTGAAGGGATCACTACAGACTCTCCCCACTATCAGTTATCTACCGGACATCTGGCTGTACTGCTGGTCTCCAACCTGCTTGCAGTAGCGCTGGTGGGCATCCTGGAGAGCAGCAAGGCGCTCAAACAGACGGCGACACGCCTTATTCTCTACGACCGCATAGACCTGATAGTGCCCGAAAAGCGCGAGCTTCTTAAAGCGGACCTCGAGCAAAGGGTAGGCGTGGCCATTGACAAGCTCGAAATAGGACACGTCGATTTCCTGCGCGACGCCGCTTTTATCAAAATCTACTACAATCCTGCTGCCGGCGAACCCGCCACAATAGGAGAACTCACACGTGCTAAAGACTTTACAGAATGAAACGACTAATAAGCTTTGCCGGGGCTCTCATACTCACGATCCCCGCACTCGCACAGGGCACAGTCAACCCTGTCGTAAGCGACTTCCGTACCCGCACATCGCTGGAAGCCGACTGGAAGCTGGCAAAAGGCCTGCACCTTGAAGGAGGATACGAGCTGCGCACCGAGAACAGCTTCGGGGCAATTGACCGCCACCAGGCCGAGCTCGGGATTAGTTACAAGATCAACAAATGGCTCAAGACAGGAGCGTCATACACCTTCATCTATCACAACCGTGGAGATAAGGGATGGACTCCGAGGCACCGCCTCAGCGCCGACGTCACCCTGGGATTCAAAAGCGGAGACTGGCGATTCTCTCTCAAGGAGCAGCTTCGATTCACCCACAAGACAGAGAGCATGAATCCATGCCAGGAAGTACGTAACCCTCTGATGCTCAAGTCAAGGGCCAAGGTCCAATACAAAGGTTTCAGCCGCATCGAGCCCTATGCCTTCTTCGAGGTCCGCAACATTTTCAACGACCCCTCATGCAGCGCTACCTGGAGCAATACAAGCCTGGCCTATTCCAACTATAGCTTCGGAGGTTATGACGATACCTACATCAACCGCCTCAGGGGCGCGCTGGGACTTGAATGGAGCGTATCAAGACACTCCGCCATAGACATTTACGCCATGCTGGACTATTGCTACGACAAGAACCTGGACGTAGATAAAACGCACACCTATCTGAAATCTCTCACCTGGGACCAGAGCCTGAATACTATCGTAGGGGTCGCTTACAAGTTCTCGTTCTAGTACTTGAACTCGAACTCATCGACATACAGCACACTGCCCGACGCTCCAGTATTGTATCCGCCCAAGCGACTGCTTGTTATGGCCACCGATACATAGCGGGGCGTCTTGCCGTTGCGGTACTCGAAAGGTATCTCAAAATGCACGTAGCCTGATGTGGCGCGCGTCACCACCAGCCTTGCCCGACCGATAATATGAGGGTCGGTATTGGAATTGATGAAGCCGTCCACATTGCTGATCTGCTTACGTGGCTTCTCCCAGTCCATCAGAAGTACTTCTATCAAGGCTTCATCGGTCTTACCCTTCATATCATCGTAGGGCTCATCGGTATAATTGATTTTGCGCGGTATATAATGATACCATCCGCTCAAAGCCTTGGGGCGTGAAGTAAAGGGAGCGCCAAGCTCCGTCTCCACTCCCGACAGGTCCACCAAGCGCACATAGCGTCCGCTGAACACATTGCCCGCCACGAATGCAAAAGGCACCTTCTTGCTTTCGATCCGAGCAGCAGCTTCACCCTCTCCCTTCACAGCAACGTGTTCATATTCAGGGGTAGTGCTGTTTACTCTGAGTTTGCTCAGTCCCGGATTGGCCGAATCCCATATACGCTGGGATGCGGAAGCATCTTTGGCATACAGACGCCACACTCCCCCGGTCTTGCACCAATTATCGAATCCCATGTTATAGAGCTGCGGACCGTTCTGGGCAGAAAGAACCAGCGGAAACGCCGACAGCAACAGAGCCAAGATACTGCGGTAGATTTTCATGGCGCAAAAATACACAAAAATCTTGTATCTTTGTCCTGATACACAATTAAGAATGAAACGACTTCTCATCCTGCCCCTTTTGATTCTGGCACTCACCAATCCGGTGCGCTTTGCCTTTATCACCGACACCCATCTTGCTCTCGGTTCTCACTCCTTCAGCGATTTGCGCCGCTGCATAGCCGACATAAACGCCCAAGATTCCATAGACTTCGTGATATTCGGAGGCGACATTACCGACTTCGGCACCGACGAGGAGATCAGTGCAGCCAAGCAGTTGCTCGACTCGCTGCGCCAACCATGGTGGGTGGTCGCCGGCAACCACGACGCCAAATGGTCCGAGAGCGGCTGCAATACATTCAAGAACGTGTTCGGCTACGAACATTTTGAATTCGAAGCCGGTGGCTGGCGTTTCCTCGGCTGCAACTGCGGACCCGACATGCGCATGGCGCCGGCACTGCTGCCTCGTGAGAGTATGGAGTGGCTGGAGAGCCTCCCGGAAGGAGTCCCAAGCATCTTTATAAACCATTATCCGCAAGACACTTCCGTTCTCAATTACTTCGACGTGACCCGTGCCCTCAAGAAGGCAGGGGTACGCTTCGAGATAGGCGGACACTGGCATCAGAACAGAGTCCTCAACTACGACGGCATACCTGCAGTGCTCGGGCGTTCGTCCCTTTCCGACAAACAGGGCTGCACCGGCTACAACATCTTCCGGCTATGGCCCGACAGCGTAGCCGTGTGCGAACGGCGTCTCCATCCTGAAAGGCTGGCCGAAATGGTGCCATGGTACTCAGCTGCCCTGCCCGAGCTGCGCGACACCGTACAATACGACGCCCACGGGCTCCCGGCCTCTTATCCCTGGCTGCGCTACGAAGTCAACGAGCGATACCCGCAAGTGCGCGAAGTATGGAAATTCCAAGAGAGCAGCAACATCGTAGCCGGGTTTGCCCGCAAAGGCCGGCGTGCCTGGTACACAACGGCATCCGGCAGCGTGTGCTGCATACGCGTCCGCGACGGCAAACGTTTGTGGGCCAAAGACTTCCCCGGCAAGATATTCTCCACACCGGCGGTAAGCGGCGGCACGCTGGTGTTCGGCTGCACCGACGGCAACATCTACGCCCTCAACACCCGCAACGGGCGCATACGATGGAGCTCTGCCGCCGACAAGTCGGTGCTGGCATCTCCGGTGGTGCGCCACGGCACCGTGTACGCCGGAGCATCGGACGGAGTATTCCGGGCGCTGGACCTGCGTACCGGCGCCACCCTGTGGGAGTATTCTGGCGTGGAAGGATTTGTCGAATGCCGCCCCATGGTCGACGACGAGCAGATTGTGTTCGGAAGCTGGACGGGACGGCTCTACTCGCTTGACCCTCGGGACGGTTCGCTTCAGTGGATTTGGCGATGCAGCAAGCCCTCAAGAATGTATTCCCCCGCCGCCACCTGGCCCGTCAAGGCCGCCGGACGCATCTTCATTGCCAACCCCGACCGCAAGGTGTACGCAATTGACGCCCGCAGCGGGCGGGAGCTCTTCTCTGTAGATGGGGGAAGGGAGGCAATAGGACTGTCGTCGGACGGCAGCACGGTGCTGGCCAAGACCATGTTCAATTCGTCCTACGCATTCAGGGCGGACGTGGAGATCCCGGAGAACGGAGTGCTTCCGGATTCGGCGCTGTTGTGGAAAGTGCCCAACGGCACTCACTACGAGATAGGTCCTACGCCGCTGGTGGAAAGCGGAGGCATGGTGCTGACTCCCACCGACAAAGGCAATCTGTTCGCGCTCTCGCTGCAGGACGGTTCGCTGCAGTGGATTCACAAGATATCCGTTGCCCTCATCAATCCGCTGGAAGTATGGACTCGTTGCGGCAGGACATACATTCTGGCCTCCGCCATGGACGGCAACGTGACGCTGCTGGAGCTACGCAGTAAGTAGGGCGAGGGCCGCCTTGATACGGCGGGCTGCCTCAGTGATGTTGGCTTCAGAAGTAGCGTACGACAGGCGCAGGCACCCGGGAGCTCCGAATGCATCGCCTCCAACCGTCGCCACATGGCCTGTTTCAAGCAGATACATGGCAAGGTCGGTAGCATCAGCTATCGCACGTCCGCCATTGTTCTTCCCTATGAACACCTCGAAATTGGGGAACAGGTAGAATGCTCCCTGCGGCTCGTTGACCTCTACTCCCGGGATGTCCCGCATCAGACGCACAATCAAGTCGCGCCTGCGGCGGAAGCTCTCGCACATCTGCGCCACGCAGTCCTGAGGACCGTTCCAGGCAGCCTCTGCGGCCTTCTGGCTCACAGAGCAAGGCCCGCTGGTGTACTGCCCCTGAAGCATGCTGCACGCGCTCACAATCCACTCCGGCGCTGCAAGAAAACCTATGCGCCAGCCTGTCATAGCATAGGCCTTGGACACTCCGTTCACCACCATCGTGCGCTCACGCATACCGGGCAGTGACGCTATCGAGCAGCTCTCGCCGGTATAGTTGATGTGCTCGTATATCTCATCGGAGATGACAAAAACATCGGGATGCCTCAGCAGTACATCGGCCAGGGCTTGCAATTCAGCCTTGGAATACACAGCTCCGGAGGGGTTGCATGGCGAGCAGAGTATGAGCAACTTGGTACGGCTCGAAACAGCCTCCTCAAGCTGCTGAGGGCTCATCTTGAAATCGCTTTTTATGCTGGTAGCGATGTGCACAGGCGTGCCTCCCGCAAGCTTCACCATCTGCGGGTAACTCACCCAGAACGGTGCGGGTATTATCACCTCGTCGCCCGGGTTCACGAGGGCCATGATCGCATTGCACACGCTCTGCTTGGCTCCGTTGGATATAAGTATCTCCGAGGTGGTATAGTCAAGTCCGTTCTCGCGCCCGAGCTTAGCTGTCACAGCCTTCTTAAGGGCGAGATAACCTGCTACAGGAGAATATTTTGAATAGTTATTATCTATTGCCTCCCGGGCCGCCTGCTTGATGTGGTTGGGAGTCGGGAAATCAGGTTCCCCCACCGACAGGTTTATGACGTCGATTCCCTGCGCCACAAGTTCAGCGCTCTTACTGGCCATCTCAAAAGTGGCCGACGGCGAAAGCCTTGACAATGTATCTGAAATCTGAGCCATTCTACACCGCTCCTTGGTCCATCATTGCGCCGGCGACCTTCATGAAAGCCGCAATATTGGCGCCCTTGACATAATTCACGCTGCCGTCCGCCTCCGTGCCATACTTGCAGCAGGCTTCGTGTATGTCGGACATTATCTTGCGCAGATTGTTGTCCACTTCTTCCTTGGTCCAGTGGAGCCGCATTGAGTTCTGGCTCATCTCCAGGCCCGAAGTAGCCACGCCGCCGGCATTGGATGCCTTGCCCGGCGAATAGAGAATGCCGGCCGACTGGAACACCTGGATAGCCTCCGGGGTGGAAGGCATGTTAGCGCCTTCGGCAACGCACTTGCAACCGCCTGCTAATAAGCTCTCAGCATCAGCTTTGCCAATTTCGTTCTGGGTAGCACAAGGCAGAGCTATGTCGCAAGCTATGCCCCATGGCTTCTGCCCGGGGAAATACTGAGCGGAAGGGTATTTCTGAGCGTACTCCTTTATCCTCCCGCGGAAGAAGTTCTTGAGCTGGAAGACATAGGCCATCTTATCTTCATCGAGACCATCAGGATCGTAGATAAAGCCGTCGGAGTCACTGAGAGTCACCACTTTGGCTCCAAGCCTCATGGCCTTCTGGGCTGCGTACTGCGCCACGTTTCCGGCACCGGACACAACCACCGTCCTGCCGTTGAAGCCCTCGCCGCGCGTAGCAAGCATCTGCTCAGCGAAATAACACAGTCCATATCCGGTAGCTTCAGGCCTGAGCAGCGATCCGCCCCAGTTAAGCCCCTTTCCGGTAAGAGCGCCGGTGAAGCTGTCGGTCAGGCGCTTGTACTGACCGAACAGGTAGCCTATCTCGCGCCCGCCTACTCCTATATCGCCCGCCGGCACGTCGGTGTCAGGGCCAATGTGGCGGTAAAGCTCGGTCATGAAACTCTGGCAGAAGCGCATCACCTCCGCATCGGACCGGCCACGGGGATTAAAATCGGAGCCTCCCTTCGCACCGCCCATCGGGAGGGTGGTAAGAGCATTCTTGAAGGTCTGTTCGAAGGCCAGGAACTTCATAATACTGAGGTTTACGCTCGGGTGGAAGCGAAGGCCGCCCTTGTAGGGGCCAATGGCGCTGTTCATCTGCACGCGGAAGCCACGGTTAATCTGTATGTCTCCGGCATCGTCCACCCAGGGGACACGGAAAATCACGATGCGCTCGGCCTCAGCCATGCGCTCCAGAATCTTCTGTCCCATGATATGTGGATTCATCTCAATATACGGAGCAAGGCTCTTTACCACCTCACCCACAGCCTGGTGAAACTCCGTCTCTCCCGGATTCTTCGACACCAGCTCAGTCATGAAAGACTCGATGTACCTACTAACTAACTTTTCCATAACTTACAAAAGTACAAAAAAACCAGTAAGAATGGAAAGGGCTGATGGCAATCTTTGCTGTTTGAACGAAAATACCTAGATTTGGGGAAAAGAAATACTATGCTTGATGAGAAGCTGGATCTCTACAATGCCATGCTAGCAGCGGGCGATCCGTCGCAGGTAGCAGGCCTTTCGCGCTTTTTCAAGTGCGGTCCCGGCCAATATGGCGAGGGCGACAAGTTCCTGGGTATCAAGGTGCCGGTCACGCGTTCGGTGGTAAAGGAATGCTGGCGCTCGGCCGACTGGGCGCAGCTCGAGCGATGCATCAGCTCGGAATACCATGAGATACGTCTGGCGGCGCTGCTCACGCTGGTGGAAATCTTCCGGCACTCCCCTTCCGGGCACGGCAGCGGCCATTCTGAGGACGCCTTTAGTCAGAGCAACTGTATCGATTTCTATCTTGGTCATACTGCCTATATCAACAACTGGGACCTGGTCGATCTTAGTTGCTATCCCCTTCTGGGTGAATGGCTGCTGGACAAGGACCGGACAGTGCTGTATGGCCTCGCACGCAGCGGTCGTACTATATGGGAACAGCGCATAGGCATAGTCTCCACCATGACCTTTGTGCGCCACGGGCAGCTCCAAGATACCTTTGCCATCGCCGACATTCTCCTGCATCACCCCCACGACCTAATTCACAAAGCGGTCGGTTGGCTCCTCCGCGAGGCCGGGAAACGCGATCAGGCAGCGCTGGAAGCCTACTTACAAGGCACCCCGGGGCATGGGGGTTCTGAAAGTACTCTCCTCCGCTACCGACAAATGCCCCGTACCATGCTCCGCTACGCCATCGAAAAGTTCCCCGAAGCTCTCCGCCAGCAGTACCTGAAGGGTCTTTGAACATGCCTCACGTTCTCGTGGCCACGGCCACAATTCCATTGATCCGGAGGGAAAGCGTCCTAATAGCTTTTTTCACAACCCCACATTTTTTATATCTGGCCTAGGCTTCCAGCGCTGCAGTCTGGGTGGTCATCGCCGAAATCCGCGCTGCAGCCTGGTTTTGAAATGATCGGCCGGGACGTCAGTCCTATCACTGCTGATTATCAGTAACTTACATTTTCAAAGTCCGGCCGGTATCCCCTGAAAAGCGAGACCGGCCGGGAGAATATGCTTCTGAAAGCTTCCAGTGCATATTCACCCGGCCGATCATTTCAAAACTCAATCCGTCGCACAAATGAGACGGTATATTTCCACGGAGCGATCCGGGCAATGACTAAGTCAGAACTTCCTCCAGACCATCTTGTTGACAACGCCCACGTAGCTCTGGATGATGCGGACGACCTTAGTGGAGACGTTTTCGTCGACGTAGTCTGGCACGGGAATGCCGGGAAGGCCGTCGCGGATGAGGGAAACGGCGACGTCAACGCTCTGCAGCAGGCCCTGGGTGTCGATGCCGGAGAGGACGAAGCAGCCTTTGTCGAGGGCCTCCGGACGCTCGGTACTGGTGCGGATGCAGACAGCGGGGAAAGGATGGCCGATGCTGGTGAAGAAACTGCTCTCCTCAGGCAGGGTGCCGCTGTCGGACACAACGCAGAATGCATTCATCTGCAAGCAGTTGTAGTCGTGGAAGCCGAGGGGCTCGTGCTGGATGACGCGGCGGTCGAGCTTAAAGCCTGATGCCTCCAGGCGCTTGCGGGAACGCGGGTGGCAGCTGTACAGGATAGGCATATCGTACTTCTCAGCCATCTTGTTGATTGCCGTGAACAGCGACAGAAAGTTCTTCTCGGTATCGATGTTCTCCTCCCTATGCGCAGAAAGGAGAATGTACTTACCCTTCTCCAGACCAAGCCGAGCATGAATGTCCGAAGCCTCGATCTCGGCCAGATTATTATGTAGCACCTCAGCCATAGGCGATCCGGTAACGTAAGTGCGTTCCTTCGGCAGTCCGGTATCGGCAAGATAGCGGCGTGCGTGCTCGCTATAGGCCATATTCACATCGGAAATAATATCCACGATGCGGCGGTTGGTCTCCTCCGGCAGGCACTCGTCCTTGCAGCGATTGCCGGCTTCCATGTGGAAGATGGGGATGTGGAGACGCTTGGCGCCGATGACGCTCAGACAGCTATTCGTATCCCCCAGCACCAGCACGGCATCCGGCTTCACCTCCACCATCAGCTGGTAGCTCTTGGCGATGATATTGCCCATCGTCTCGCCCAGGTCCTTGCCCACGGCCTCCATATAAATATCCGGGTCCGCGAGCTTCAAGTCCCTGAAGAACACCCCGTTAAGGTTATAGTCGTAGTTCTGTCCGGTGTGTGCCAGCAGGCAGTCGAAATACTCCCGGCACTTGTTAATCACCGCCGCCAGCCTAATAATTTCCGGGCGGGTGCCGACGATAATCAGCAGCTTCAACTTTCCGTTATTCTTGAATTGTGCCATATCTTGTTAATTTTTAGATTCTTCGCTTCGCTCAGAATGACAATTTCGCTCAGAATGACATTCGCATAAACATTTATCTAGGCATATCACCGGACCAGCCGTGGCCCAGGTCCCAATGCTCGTCATAGACGAATTCGAAATATGGAAGGGAGAACTCTTCCTCCAGAAGTACCGTCAGCTCTTCCTGGATGGGTTCCGCCCACTTCCCTACCAGCACGATGAACTTATCTATCGTCCAGGCCACGCGGCCGCGCGGAACCTGTGTATAGTCCCCCTTGAACTTGGTATCCAGGTGCTTTGACTGTGCTTTGAAATACTCCTTTGCCCATACTTGCCGATGCAGATGAGGGTAGTTGATAAAGGGCACACCTTTCTCTGCCGCCGCCTCGACATCCTGGGGCGTAAGCTCTTTCTTCCTCACGCCGAAAAGCGAGTGATCAGAAGGGTCATACCAAAAAATGCCAACGCACGGCATCTGTTCATCAAATGACTTCATATCTGCCATCTGTGCCGCGCGTTCTTTATCTGATAGATTTGTCATAATATACAAATATCAGAATTTATTTTACAGGTTCAAAGTAAGTATCCGGTTTATCGGGGTTGAACACCTCGTTGCAGTACATGACGGTGACGAGGTCCTCGGTGTCGGAGAGATTGATGATATTGTGGGTGTAGCCAGGGAGCATGTGGACGGCCTGGATGTGATCGCCGTCAACTTCCCACTCGAGCACTTTGCCGTCGGGGTCGTTCAACGAACGCTGCTGGATGAGGCCGTGGCCCTTGACCACGATGAACTGCTCGAACTTGGTATTGTGCCAGTGCTGGCCCTTGGTGATGCCAGGCTTGGAGATGTTGATGCTGACCTGGCCGGCGTTACGGGTATGCACGAGCTCCGTGAAGCAACCGCGGTCGTCCACATTCATTTTCAGCGGGAACGCGACCTTGGACGCAGGCAGGTAGCTCAAGTACGTGCTGTACAACTTCTTAGCAAACGACCCTGCAGGTATCTCCGGGATCATCAGCGTCTTGGGCTGAGCGGCAAAGCTGTCAAGCAGATTCACAATCTCCCCGAGGGTGGCCTTGTGGGTAGTGGGCACATAGCAGTAGCGGCCGTCGGCACAAGGGAAAACGCCGAGCCCGTCAAACTCGCAACGGTGCTCCTCGCCACGAAGGCAAGCGATCATCTCGTCCACAAGGTCGTCGATATACAGCAGTTCCAGCTCCACGCTGGGGTCGTTGACGGTGTACGGCAGGTCATTGGCCACCGCGTTGCAGAATGTTGCGACGGCGGAATTGTAGTTGGGACGGCACCATTTACCGAAGAGATTCGGGAAGCGGTACACCAGCACCCGGGCGCCAGTATCCTCGCCATATTTGAGGAACAGGTCCTCCCCTGCCTTCTTGCTGCGACCGTACTCTGAGTTTCCGAAGCGCCCCGTCAGCGACGCCTGCTGGCTGGACGACAGCATCACCGGGCACGCGTTCCCGTGCCTACGCAGCGTATCCAGCAGCACGGAGGCAAATCCAAAATTGCCTTCCATGAACTCGGAAGCATTCTGTGGCCGGTTCACGCCGGCAAGGTTGAACACGAAGTCCGCCTGCGCGCACCACGCATCCAGCTGCTCCGGCGTCGAATCCAGATCGTACTCATACACCTCCGAGACCGCGACGCCATAATTCCGCGCCTTCCCGTCCCGGATGTTCTTCAATTGTGCGCACAGGTTCTTTCCTACGAACCCCTTTGCGCCGGTAACGAGTATCTTCATTATTTCACGATATTCGGCACGCCGTTGAGCTCATTCTGGATGTATTCCAGCGAGGCAATCTTGGCCTTGGTCTCTTCGAGGTTGAGCCTGCGGGTGTTATCGGAGTTGAACTCGTCGATTGTGGCACGCTTGGCGTCGCCCTCTTTGAAATACTTGTCGTAGTTGAGGTCGCGGTTGTCTGCCGGCACGCGGTAGAAATTGCCCATGTCCACGGCTTTGGCCGCCTCTTCCTTGGTGAGCAGCGTCTCGTACATCTTCTCGCCGTGGCGGATGCCGATGACCTTGATTTGAGACTTATCGCCGCCGAAGAGCTCGCACACCGCCTCGGCCTGGGTGCCTATGGTGCAGGCTGGAGCCTTCTGCACGAGGATATCGCCGTTCTGTCCGTTCTCGAAGGCAAAGAGCACAAGGTCCACTGCCTCTTCGAGGCTCATGATGAACCGCGTCATCTTGGGCTCCGTCAGCGTGATAGGATTGCCCTTGCGGATCTGGTCGATCCACAGAGGGATGACGCTTCCGCGTGAGCACATCACGTTGCCGTAACGGGTGCAGCAGATCTTCGTTTCGCCGGAGTATCTTGATTTGGCAATCGCCACCTTCTCCTCGATGGCCTTGGTGATACCCATAGCATTGATGGGATACGCAGCCTTGTCGGTGGAGAGGCAGATGACGCACTTCACGCCCGCCTCGATAGCCGCGTCCAGCGTGTTGTCAGTGCCGATGACATTGGTCTTCACTGCCTCCATCGGGAAGAACTCGCAGCTGGGCACCTGCTTCAGCGCCGCCGCATGGAACACATAATCAACGCCTTGCATGGCATAATGCAGCGTGCTGCGGTTGCGGACGTCGCCGATGTAGAACTTGATCTTGCCAGCCACCTCCGGCATCCGAGCTTGGAAGTCATGACGCATGTCGTCCTGCTTCTTCTCGTCGCGGCTGAAGATGCGGATCTCGCCTATGTCGGTACGCAGGAACCTGTTCAGAACCGCATTGCCGAAGCTGCCGGTACCGCCCGTAATCAGCAGCGTCTTGTCTTTGAAAACACTCATATGGTTAATTCTTTATTGCGATTGTTGTTAAATCCTACAAATTTAGTCATTTTCGGGGAAATTATTAACTTCGCACTATGAAAGTATTACTCATCAACGGAAGTCCGCGCCAGAATGGCAATACCGCCACCGCTCTGGGAGAAGTAGCGGCGCAGCTGAAGAAAAACGGTATAGAAAGTGAAATAGTGTGGATCGGCAACAAACCGGTACGTGGATGCATTGCCTGCAATCAGTGCAAGGCGAAGGCCGGCGGCCGCTGTGTCTTCGATGACGATGTCTGCAACCGCATCAGCGAGAAATTCGCCTCGTGCGACGCCCTGATTGTCGGCTCGCCCGTGTACTACGGCCAGCCCAACGGCGCCCTTCTCGCCATCATCCAGAGGGCGTTCTACTCCAACGGCGGGGCCATCGCAGGCAAGCCTGCTGCAGCCATCGCCGTGTGCCGTAGGGGCGGCGCAACGGCAAGTTTTGAAACGCTGAACCTCCCCTTCCAGATGATGAACATGCCCGTCGTCACGTCCCAGTACTGGAACATCGTATATGGCCGCGAACCGGGCCAGGCCGCGCTGGACACCGAGGGTATGCAGACACTGAGGGCACTTGCGAACAACATGGCCTTCCTGCTCAAGGCCACTGGCGGCACCACCGCCCCAGGCCGCGGCGACGAGCCCTGGGCTCCGATGCATTTCATACGGTAGGACGGGCCTCATCGACCGCATCCATGCCCCGGGTGCTCATACCGGTCCACGCAGATGGCAGGGTATCGTCAAAATCGGCCTTTTTCGCGCATGTGGGTACAGGTCGATGGACCGGTATGAGCACGATGCGCATGCGCAGAATCAGTTAAGGAGCCCTTTCATATAGCGCTGGCGCTCGGGCTCCGGGAATTTTTCGATGGCATAGCGGAGCATGGTGCGGGGCATCTGGCGGTAACGGGGCAAAAGATACGCCTCCAGCGCCTTCTTGTCGCGTTTTCCGGCCTCGCGGAGTAGCCAGCCGACGGCTTTGTGAATCAGGTCGTGCGGGTGATGAAGGAGGATATCAGCAATGGCGAATGTGTCCGTGAGCTGCCCGTGCCGGATGAATGTCATGGTGGAGACGATGCCGATGCGCTGCTCCCAGATGGTCTTGCCACTGCGGGCAAGTTCATACAGGATGCCGCGGTCCTTGTCCAGCAACCACGCGCCCAGAAGCGGGTAGCAACTCAGGTCCACCAGGTCCCAGTTGTTGATGCGGTCGGTGTGGGAAAGGTAGAAATCGATGCAGGCGCGTCGCAGAGAATCCGTCTTCGCGTGCGAGAAGATCTCCACCAGCGCAAGAAGGGCCGCGAGGCGCATCTCGTGGTACTCGCTGCCGATGCAGCGCTCCAGCTCCTCGAAGTCCGTTGCCTTCCAGCACACCTTCACGATCGAGCGCGTCACAGGCACCTTGATACCCAAGAACTTATCCCCCTCTCCGTACTGCCCCGGCCCCGTCTTGAAGAACCGGCTTAGCCCCTCAACCTGGGAAGGATCAGCGGCTGCTAATATGGAGGCATGAAGTTCGCACATAACACTATACCATGGAGATTAAACATCTCCTGTCGTTGGCCCCGCTCACCAGAGAATATAATTGGGAATAATAGCATCAATCATGGCCGAGGGGACACCGCAATCTTTCGCTATGTCCTCCCACTGCGAAGCCGCCTGACAAACCTCATCAACAATGGATGCGGCATCTTTGATGTTGTTCCGGGAAGCGAATGTCAGCAAGTCATCCCGGGTGATATTGTCGAACTTCTCATTGATCGACATCTGATGCGTGGCGGTCCATCCACCATCGGGATTATAGGCATAGCCCATATCGTAAGCCGGCGAGAGATGCCACTTTCCGTCTTCTCCCATTAAGAAAGAGATATTCTTGGTGTGGTCGTCCTGATTGCGAACCACAACATTGAAGACCATCCGGCGAAACATCTGTCTGGCTTCCGAGTAGGACAATCGCAATGCCCGCATAACATCGAAGGCTTGCTCGTATGAATAAGCCCGGTGGAGCCGGTAATCAAAATGTGCAATTCCACAGAGAGTCTGCCAACATACCAGGCAGCCCCTGAAAGGTGTCCCTCCCCAAATTGGCAAAAGCATAAACCCTTCCTTCCCGAACCGGCATCATCAGCGGCGAGGGTTCCAAGCCACGGCCGACAAAACTTGGCTCATATTCAAATCTGGCGACTCCATACCTGTCATCCCAATTGAAGATGCCGACGGGGAAGCCGAACATACTGACTTTTGCGACATCTACCATCCCGACTCCTCCTTATCTGTATTATTAAGCCTTCCAACCGCCCGCTGGCGTTGGTGCTTGGCCGTATTGGATTGAACGAGATGATAGTATTCGCTCGGACTCAGCTGCTCGTCGTCCACCAGCGGTTGAAGCACGTCAAGCTTACCCAAAGTTCGCAGTACCCGCAGGAAAGAATCAAACGAGCCGATTTCTCCCTTCTCAATTTTCTTCAGAGAAGAAAGGGACACGCCGGCAGCATCCGCGAGACTCTGCTGGGTGATATTCTGTCTCAGCCGAGCCGCTTTCAAGTGACCGCCTATCCTACTAAGGATAACGGCATCCGCCAGCATATATACATCGTCCATAATAGTTCAATAATAAACCCTTGTGCCGCAGAGATACGAATAATAGTTTAATATTGAGCTATTCTATTGAAATTTTTCCTCACCAAGTGCTGTAAGCACATCCTCCTCCCCCAGTGGCTCATAAGGGCCGTCCTTGCATTCGAACAGTATTGTTCCGCTTTCAAGGGACTTTAGGCTGTGCCACTGACCTATAGGGACATTAAGCACATTACCGCCAGGACGCATATCAACAACTGCGACAAGCGCACCGGAGTCATCGTAGAAATACTCCTCGAAATGTCCGCGAATGCATACCACTGTTTCAGATGAAGACCTGTGCCGATGTATCGGCATAACAGTCCCCGGTTCAATCGCGTTCAGCATCCGCTGGGACTTATCCTCCGGCGAATTCCGAAGGTCGAGGTTTATGCGGAGCCGTGGCGAAGCCTTAGCCTGCGCCGTCAAATTATCCATCATTTTCTTGTCGATAACCCCTTTGAGCGTTCTGGTCAATTTGTCCTTCTGCAAAAGAGGGAAACCCTCAAATGGCCTAACTTTCATCTCATACTTTGGAGAGCAATAGTCTACTGCCATTGAATACTCACGCAAGCCTTTGCAATTGGCAATCTCGTGCAAACGCATCTTTACATCCAGAGGCATCTTACTTCCGTAATAAATGGCAACTGGTTTATACTCAATCGCGGTTGATGTTTGGTCAAAGGGATTTCTTGGCAACGAATTTATCATACGCCATTCTTTCTCATAAGCCCAAGAAATCGATTTATTAAGTGCGACCTT
The DNA here is from genome assembly GCA_017634595.1 of Bacteroidales bacterium. Lineage (GTDB taxonomy): Bacteria > Bacteroidota > Bacteroidia > Bacteroidales > UBA932 > Cryptobacteroides. Next base: position 72,883 of record JAGBNC010000015.1, on the reverse strand, counting down.
GATATGAGCCATCGTATCAGGATTACTCACGCGATTGCCGTGAACCCATAAAAAAGCCCACATCATATAAGCCGATACATCAAGGCGATCTTCCGAATATACAACAGGAAGTAATATTGTGTTTTCAATGGGAGAACTTAACGTCTGCCGAAAATCATACTCCAACGCGAATCCTCGGTGCGAGTCTGCATAATGACTCCACATCAACATATTATCTACTGACTCGCAGAAGCAGGCATAGGTCGAGAAACGCTTGGCCGACTCTGAGATAATGGGAAGAAGTATATCAATACTCGTTGAGACCTGCAGCAGAATCTCATCTATCTTTCCCTCTAAGTTTGAGACATCTTCTATCTCGAGAAGTTTGTCCCTTATTTGATTCCATTGTACATTCGGATTGCTATGAACTATCTCTTCTGGCATTGAATTGCCATGCGCCATATAAGTTTTCAATTTTGCTAGCGTCTCGACACTGAATACTTGCCGAAGAAAGGCCTTAATCCCTTCAATATCACATTTAACCAACGTGTCATAAGGATCATTGTAATTGTCCGCTGTCACAGCATAGATGATGTCCTTTTCAAATGCATCTATCGATCGGTCGTTGCATGCTCGGTATCGGTACAGGCTCTTTGGCATCATTTGGAATACTGCTTCGGAAATAGGACGGACCATACTATTAATCTCCTCAATAGGCGTTCCTTGAGGTACAATTATAGAGTTGAGTATCTTGGCGAATTCTGATCTGTTCATATCAAGTTTCTTCGCTATCAGTTCATTATTGCCGGTCACTTTCTCTTTGCAAGACGCTTATTTACAGTCCTCTGAAGGATTGGCACGACATACCCACTTAACACAGTTGTCCATGGGTGTCGCCATTCAGCTTTTGAAAACTCTTTCTCAATAGCGTTTACTAAACTGTTTCCGAGAACACAAACCTTTTCATTTTTTTCTATTCCCTCTATGGGGCGATTGGCTGCCGTTAATACGATTCGATAAATACCTTGATGACGTTTCAACATTGTCATTGTTCCTTGACAAATATCTTGAAAAGCTTTAATGTCTGTTTTCGCAAGAATGATAGGACGTCCCGAATTCACTCGGTTTCTTATTATTCTGACAAACTTCCTATGGGTTGGATGGAGTAATATACGTCTCATAGCAGGACAAGGAGCATCACAAATATACGACAAAGAAGATTATTCCACATCAGGTCTAGACCCTATAAAGCATCTCCTCATACTCCTGTTGCGCCTGGAGACGCTTAGTTTCCCAGAACGAAGTAAAGCAGAGGGATAAGAAGAAGGCCCATCCCTCACTTAACAATCGCCCCCTTAATCGTCTCGACGATAAACCGCACATCATCATCACTCACATACGGGCCAGCGGGGAGGCACATGCCGACCTTGAACAGGCTCTCGGAAACGCCGTTCACATATGCCGGGACGCCTTTGTAGCAGGGTTGTTTGTGCATGGGCTTCCACACGGGGCGAGCCTCAATCTGAGCTTGGTCCATCAGCACACGAAGAGCCTCGACATTGTCGTTCGGCTGGCAGTCCGTCGTTGCCGAATCAGCCATGTGAATCACGCCGGCGGCACCGCCAACAGCGCCTTTAACGATTGTCTTATAGGCATTTTCCTGCCCTTTTATACGCACCTCCGGGTCGATGGTAATGGTGCAGAGCCAGTAGTTCGAATCGTAGTCGCCACCTGCAGGCTGACTATGAACGTGGAGGCCGGGGACATCGGCCAACAATTCCTCGTATAATTTCTGTACGTGCTTATGATGCTTCAGATGGTCCTCAACCACCGTCATCTGCCCGCGACCAATACCAGCGCAGATGTTCGACATACGGTAGTTGTAGCCAATCTTCTCGTGCTGGTAGTACGGGTAACTCTCACGATACTGCGTCGCATACATCATTATCTCGCGCCACTCGTCCTCGTTGGCCGTAATCAGCGCACCACCGCCAGAGGTCGTGATCATCTTGTTGCCATTGAAGCTCAGCACGCCGTACTTGCCGAACGTGCCCAGCACCTGCCCCTTATACTTCGAGCCGAAGCCCTCGGCAGCATCCTCAACCACCGGAATCCCGTAACGATTAGCAATTTCCATAATGCGGTCAGCTTTGTACGGCATACCATAAAGCGCCACCGGCACTATCGCCGCCGGCTTCTTTCCCGTCTTCGCAATGCGGTCCTTGATGGCCTCTTCCAGCAAATCCGGGTCCATATTCCATGTATCCGGCTCTGAATCAATCATCACCGGCGTTGCACCGAGGTACGTAATCGGGTGCGTCGAGGCGCAGAAGGTAAAGCTCTGCACCAGCACCTCGTCACCCGGCTTCACACCCGCCGCGAGGAGCCCCAGATGCACCGCCGCTGTTCCTGAGGACAACGCCACAACGCGCTTACCTTCACCTACGAACTCCTCCAGGTCCTTCTCGAACCCGTTCACATTCGGTCCCAGCGGCACCACCCAGTTTGTATCAAACGCCTCTTTGATGTACTTCTGTTCCATCCCGTCCTCGCTCATATGAGCCAGGCACAGATAAATTCTTTTCCGTTCAAACATAATATGTTATAAAGTTATTTGATATATCAATAAGAAACAAGGTATCACTGATTGTGACACTTTTTTTTATTCTTTTTCCAGCAAAGCCTTCCCCAACTCCGTCAGATAATACTTCTGTGTAGGACTCGTAGGTGAATCAGGTTGAGTCATCGCGAGCACTCCCATCTCTAGGAGAGGATCAATATAGTTCCTCTTGAATTTGGTTGCATTTGTCATTTTCATCGTCTGTCTAAGTTCAACAGCTGGAGCAGCCTGTAGTGTACACAACAGTAGTTTTTCTGCTTGATCCCAGCTTAGTCCCAGCCTAGTCCCTACTTGGTCCCTACTTAGTGACTGCTTGGTGAATGCTGTACTATCTACTTGCTGACTCTTTACAGAATTCCCCCCTGGATCACTCCGCCAAATCATCACCCTGAAATCCTCCTCCTGATGATACTCCGGAGTCTTCAGCCCTTCGGCCTTGCACAGGTTCACTATGTCCTCGGTACCTGTTCCCACCTTATCCACATAACCGGTCCAGAACAACGGAGCTGCAATCAGCGGATTCGCATGCAACGACTTGTGCGGCACAGTCAGCTTATTTACCGTCAAGCCATAAGGCAACTGCCCCGGGTTCCAGACCTCCAGCCTGTTGCGGAACAGCATTACCTGCACACTCCCGTTGCTGGTATAATCCCTATGCGCCACGGCATTCACAATAGCCTCCTTCACCGCATCCGGTGGCAACTCATATTTCGTCGGCACCGAAGCCGTATTGCCCTCGGCCCGGGTTCCTACGGCCAGGTCCACACGGTCCATCACAAAAGCCGTCGCCTGGTCTATCATTTCAAACAGTGTCCCACGGCATATCTGATATGCCGGAAGCGGTTTCTCCACCACATTCCCGAAAAACTGCACGCACTTCACCTCCGAGGTAATGAAAAAACGTTGCGGCCTCTTGCCGAACAGCAACACCGCCGAATTCGAAATTCGGCCCCGCTCATCCATCAGCGACAGATGCGTCAGCAACTTCTCGGCCGACGAATCCTCCGAAAGCGGGAATCCGCGTTTCCTCCGAGCTGTCACAATGAAGTCGTGCATCTTGTCTTCATCCAGATCTGCAAGCGTCGCATTCGTATCAAACGCCGCATCAAATGGCTGCCAACGGATATACTCCTTCTCCTCCAGATAACGCACGAGCGACGCATACACCGATGTCCGCAGCCCCTCCGCATCCACAAACGTCTTCCGCACGATATCGCGTTCCACCTTTTGAATCAAGGCCGACTCCTTCGGATGCCGGTGCTCCTCATCGATGCTTTTGATGAAAATCAGACGCGTTTTATGCAACTCTGCAGCACGGTCATACTCCCGCTCCGTAGGAGACACGCCCTCCGAATCCTCATAGCCATATCGGTTGCCATAAAGGCCGAGGTAGATATCACTCATCTCCACCTCGCTCAGGTACACCTGCAGCGGCGAGGCCTCGTTAGCCGGGACATCCTTGAACAGAAAAGTCTCAAAGAACTTCCCCAACAGCGCATCCTGCCGGATATACTGCCCTAACATTGCCCGCTCCTGTGCGAACTCGCTCTGCACACTGCTGATGAATATCCTAATCCTTTTCATTTCAATTCAACTTTCCTACAAAGATAACGAATCTTTCCCAGATTTATTATGTAGCCCAACGCAAAAGCCCCCTACAGCCCCCTCCGCCAAGCAAACCTCACTGCCACCACCAACCCCATCACCACACACACCACCGCAAAAATCCACTTCAGCGTCGCCCGCAGACCCGAGCCACCGCCAATTTCCGCTCCCTTCGCCAGCCGCGTGTCAGAAACCGCCATGCTGTCCCGCCGCTCCACATACACCGTATCAGTCTTGACAACCACCTTCTCTTCCCGGTCCCGAAAACCCTAGCTGCGGGAGGCGCGTGTGCGGTCCGTCACCTGCAACAGCTTCAGCGTGTCGCCCCGGTCGTTCTGCCGCAGCGTGATGGTCGTCACCTCCCGAAGGGTATCGTGGACCGCCACCACCACCTGATGCCAGACCGTATCCCTTGTCACCGCATCCGTGCGCAGCAGCCGCTCGCTGCTACTCACCTGCCGACTCACCCCGCAACCCATCACACACAGGGCAGCCATCCCTGCAAGGGCAACGCTCACACAACCACACCTCATCCCCCCAGCACCTCCTTCCTCGTCACCAGCGGATAGCTGCTGCTACCCACCACCTTCTTCCTGACCTCCTGCCGATTGGGTCCAAAAGGCCGATAAATCACGTGAATCCACTGCGGCAGCAGCTGATTCCCCGGCACATTCTCCAGAATCACCTGATCGAACCGCCCCAGGCCTACAATCACCCGCGCCGGCTCCAGCACATTCTCAATCAGCGCCGTCATATTATCCTCCTCCGCACGCCCGCACCCCTTCCATATCTTGCGAGCCACAGTCGTCGGGCTGTGCAGCATCTCGCTAATCGTAAAGTACTTCATCTTCTCTTTCATTTTGTTTACTGCTTAAAGATTCAGAGGGAGGCGGGAGGCTGGGTTGCCACCCCCCCGCTCTGAAAGATGAAGTTTAGTCGGTGTATCCTCCATCACCACCGCCACCGGTATTGTCGCCGCCGCCATTGTCACCACCACCCGTGTCACCACCGGTAATGTTTCCTCCACCTGTGTTACCACCCTGGTTGTCGTTAACGTTATCGTTATCGTTGCTCGAAGGGCCGCCCTGGTTAACGTTAACGCTGCCTCCCGCTCCCGCCATTCCGCTCACGCTCGGCTGCAGGAACACCTGGCCCGTATTGATTCCGCCATAGCTGTTCGCAGTCGCCACCTGCGCCGCACTGCTCTGATACGTCGCCAGCGCCGCATTCTCCACATAGAAGAACTGCGTACTCACCTTCAGCCCGCTCTCCGTCTCGCGGCTGTGCACCTACACGCCCACTCCGCTCTGGATTGCCTCGCTCGTCCCGATCACATTCACCCCGGACGAGCCCGACACCACCGTGCTGAACCGCATCCGGCTCACCACATCCCACAGCAGCGTCTCGTCCGCCGTATTGATCACCACGCGGTAGCCCGTGATCGTCGCACGCGGAATCCCCGTCACCTGGTCCACCCTCTGCACCCCGTGGAAGAACGATAGCTGGTCGCCCTCCTGCCAGTCGAAGTTGCCCGCCAGGATCGCCTCGCTCAGCGCACCCACCGTCGTCGTCGCGTCGATGCTCAGCGCACCTACGCTCAGTCCGCCCATCAGCAGCCCCGCGCCGTTCACCGCCATCGGGATGCTCGGCAGCGTGCCTCTGGTAATCTGATACTGTGCCAGCACCGAACCGCCGTTCAGCCGCATCGTCTTGGTGATGATATACACCTTCACCACCCCTCAGGTTCGCCTGCACGAAAGCGTTATACACGCTCATACCCGTCGGCAGACTCTCGAACCCGCGCTTCAGCATATCGTCGAACTGGCGGTAGATCGCCCCCAGGTTCGCCCACTGCGTCCGCGTGTTCATCTGCAGCTGGCTGCGGCGCGGCGTACTGCTACGCACCGGAGCCTCGCTCACAATCGTTCCATACTTGGTCTGGCGGAACAGATACTCACCCACCTGACCACTGATCTTCGTGTTGATACCACTAATCTTTGCCATTTTACTTTCCTCCTATATCTATTTAAATGATTTATTAACCATCCTGTCACGCACAGGACACTCAGCCCTATAAGGGCAATCATTGATACCTTCCACCGCATCTTTCAGTTCCTTTACTTCCTTTCTCAGTTCACCAACCTCCTGTTGCAGAGGCTCGCCGATGTTCTTGCGAAACTCCTCCACATACTCCTTGGCCAGGTCCATATACTTCTGCTTCTGTTCCGCCTCCAGGGCCTTCACCTCCGCTTTCAGCTTCCTGACCTCCACCTTGTATTTGTATTTGCGGCGGTCCACGACCCACCCGCATCCACCCGCCAGGGTAAGGATCCCCAGCACTACGCTTGTCACATCTACTACCATTTCCGTTACCTCCTATGCTTTTTCGTTATCGTTATCAATCCCCTTCGTTCCAACCGGGCACAAAAAAAGGCCCACGCCCGTAAGCAAAAGCCATACACATTTATCCAGAAAGACCCCCGCAGTCTTGCGGAGGTCTTCCATTATGCAATCAGGCTTAAAAGCCCATAAAGTCATCTTACTTCTTGATGCTCTCACGTTTCTCCTTGATACGTGCATCACTCTTTTGCACATACATCATCATCTTGTTGATGTGCTCATCCAGGCTGATTCCCCAAACGGTCTTGAATTCTTTTTCGTTTTCGGTGTTTGCCTTCAATGCATCGATCTTGTCTATAACGTTCTTCATTGCTGTAATCTTTTAAACTGTTAATACTGTATTCATTTGAAAAGATTCAGGCCCGCTTGGGTCACCCTTCCACGGGCCCGAATCAGTAACGCTTTAGCATTTCTCAAGGATAGCCAGCAGCTCACGCTCCAGCTCCTGAACCTCTTTCAAGGTCATCTTCAAGCGCGTAGCAACGGCTCTGTAATCGTTAGTCTCATACACAGCTTCCACGTAGGCCTGCATTTTGGGATTGCCGCTCAGCGCCTTACGGGCGATGTCGAAACCCAGTTCACGCATATTGGCCTCCGCTTCCCACTGGCGGGCTATGTCCATCTCCACCTGTTCGCGGTAGCTCAACTCACTGGTATGCTTGATATCAGGACGACCCTGCGCATGCCAGTCTCTAATGATGTGACTCATCTTGCTCTTTGCAATCTGAATCAGCATCGAGCTCAACTCTCGAGTAGGCTTCCAATGCCACTCGCCTCCAAAAAGCACATCGTAACACTGTTGTGAAATCACCTCAACGGTATTGCCGCCCATCGCAGCGAATGAAAATGGACCGTAGTCCAAATCAAAACCGCGATGCACAATCTCATAAGTAATCCAACGAGCCAGTTTCCTCAGCGCCTTCTCCTTTTCTTCGGGTGTCACGGCTTCCAGTCGCGACCACACCTCTTCTGATAAAAGTAGTTTATTTGCCATAAAATACAAGTTAAAATGAAACAATAAAAAATCTTTTCTCTTGTCCCTTCAACCGTATCTTATCCTACTTTTACCATTTTTCAGCTCATAGCGTCACTTTTTTTCTTTTTGAAAACAGCATTTAGAACTTATAGATACCGAGGGTTGCCCCTCTCACCTGTATCTTATCCTATTTTGTATCACTTTCCCCTCGCAAACTGATAATAATAACTATGTACCATACCGTGCGAGTCCGGATTCTTATCTTTCTCCAACTGCTCCAGATCCTTCCTGACAAGCTCTCTTGCTTTCTTCTTTGCACCCTCAATGCGTCGTTTTGCTGCACCCAGCATCATCCAGCGATGTCTATCCAGCTCCCTGAGCTGCTTCGCAAGCACCGAATTCATCTCCAGCTCCTTATAACCAGCGCTCCAGCACATCTCACTCTCCATAAACGGTGCATTCCATACCTCAATCTTTCCAACCGACATAGAGATAAGTTTACTCTCCAGCGAGCTCAGCAGCGAGTCGTTCGACACTCGCTCCTTGTCCTTGATTTTATCCAGCGTTTTTTCGAACACCACCTTGGTCTGTTTGTCCAGTTCTTTGCGGAACGACTTCTTTCGAATCCTCATCGCACCGTCACGGCGCATCTCGTAACCCACAAAACCTATCCACTCAGCTGCATCCTTCTGCCCCATTGCCCACGGATAAGCATCCTTGCTCTTCCCCTTCCAGAAAGCCTTCCGTCCAAACGCCAAGTCTTTTTCTGGCTCGTGAGGCACCAATTTCAACTTTTTCGCACCTTTATAATATATAGAGAACAGTTTCTTGCAACGAGCCTTGCTGGTAGATATGATAATCATATCATCGCAGTAGCGAAGGTAAAGGTCGCTCCATTTCATTTCCTTCTTCACTTGCCAGTCCACGGAGTTCAGCACCATATTGGCTATCAGCCCTGAAAGAGCGCCACCTTGGGGCACGCCAATTTGCAAATGCATCAATCCACGGCGGCTCTTGGCCAATAATATCGTATCTACCCACTTGAAGCAACGCTGCTTCTCATCAATCTTGTTTCCCTCCCAAAATTTCTTATCGCCGTTTTTGCAGAAAACATTCTTCGGGAAGTTGTAACACTTCAGATAAGCCTCAAACACACGAGTTATCTCATCGAACCGCAACCCCGGATTCTCCTTGGCCGCTTTCTTCAACAAGCCATAGTAGCATTTGCGAACCACTCGATGGCTCACCGTGTCGTAGAACTTCTGCAGGTCGCACTCACTCACGTATAGCCGTTTCCCCTCAAATCGTTCTCGGTATTCCTTCATCCGTACAATGGCGTGATGATGTGCAGTAACACAATCGTTCTCTCCGTGATAATCGCGTTTGCACCTGAAAGCCAGACTTTCCTCATAAAACAGGCTGTCGAACAACTCCGTCAGATACTTATTCGCCAAGATCAGTATCACCGAATCCTCCAGACTTTCAAATTTGCATAGTGGACGACAACTCGTCTCGTCTTTTACGTCAGGAAACAAAAGGGGTACCTCAAAAGCAAAATGTTCTTCACGTACCCGCTTCTGAATCTTATTCACAAACTCCTTCAAGGCTGTAAGATATGGAATAACTCCGCCATCAGCCAGATCTCTCTTAATTGTCCATTTTATAGCCTTCCAATTGCATCTCGCCGCGGCATTGCGTTGGCGGTGACCATCGTCAAGTTCGCGGTAACGGGTTTTTGTCGACAGACTCACCCAACGCTTCCGGGGCGGCATCAGCGATAGCAACAACTGTTCTGTTTCCGTCATCTGCCCTAAACTCATCGAGGGCGACAACAAATGCAACTGATGCTTCTTGTGCCGCTTGTCGCAGAGCTGTACGCGCTTACTGATAAGCACGTCAGCCACCGACCAAAACGAAATATATTCCCCAAACGGTTTCATCGTATAAAAAAAGGCAGTCCCCGTTAACTAAAACTCCGAACAAACTACAATCACAATTCGATTATGATTATAAACCTTCCTGTTGGTGAGAGGTCTGCTCCCTTGCGGGCGCAGTAGGTCCCTAATATGCTTTGCTCACCCGTACGCGGGCCTCATCCGAATGAAACGTCAATCAGATTCGGTGTCCCTCTTAGGTACTGCCTTATAACTGAATTTATATCCCTTCCGCTGGGCAAAGTAAACGAGCGTTCCCAGCGTAATTTCATAATTACTGTGCTCGTAACAGTAGCGCAGCATAGCAATGCTGGCCTGCTCGTCGTGTTTTGCACCGTCCAACCTGCATAAGCGCACGTAGTAACGCTCCCCAACATCATAGTTAAATGCCGTCACAATAGCCATCGCCACACAAAACCAGTCATTGTAATTGGAGGTTATAGACAGCCTGTTCCTCTCCAAATACTTCACTATCGAACTCACTGTGCCACGGTCTTTCTGCTGGTTACGCCCTGGCTGGTTGCGGCGATAGGTCCCGTTTTCTTTGTAGTTGGCAAAGGCTTTCCGATGCTTCACTGCTTCCGTCTTCGCCTTCAGCACTTCCTCGATAGGTTCCACTATGAAGGCCTTCACCGTGTTCTTAACCCTGATATTGGGATCGTATGAAACAAAACAAAGACGAGGAACGTCTTTGCATTTTATGTCCAGTTCAAAACCATATTTGTCGTGGAAATACTTGAAGAGTTGATTAAAGGCTTCTCTATGCCAGTACACCTTGTCAACCAAATCTATTTCCCCATAGTCCAATAGCACAAGCCCCTTGAAACCTTTTCCCGACGGCGACAACCAAAAGGCAAACACATACTCGTCGTCTGCTAAATACTGCCTCACCTGCTCAAGTCGTTCTGCGTCCAACTTGTCAATATCGAGTGTCAGTAGCCGATTGTATTCAGTAATATCCGTAGCTGCGTGACCGCCCGTAAACTTTCCAGAAAAGATGTTGGCGGGCAGTGTTCTTTTAATCGCGTCATACGCATCGTGATTGGTATCCACCAATTCCCTCATCCGCAACATCTTATCCTTTTGCTCACCGCGCCATATAGCCAACAACGCGTTACGCAGGCTCTGATGTACTACTTGCTTCGAGGTAGTACCGGGAATCCACGACACGGGTATGTTCAGCAACTCTTCTTTGGTCATCTTTATATTGAGTACAAATCTCTTCCAATCAGCGTTCCCATCTGCTTCTCCAACATCATCAGCAGGGTTATAGAGCGGTCAACTTCCTTCTGCGTGGATAGCGGCATAGCTCCGGTGGCGTGCGATAGCGGATGCATCGACACTTTCTGATAAAGAACCAAATCACAAATAGTGTCTCTCAGCTTGGTTATTTCAGTATTCGACACGTAGCGATCAATCACAGCCTGCAATTGCGTTTTCAACGGCGAACCCGAATCCGCATCAATAATTCCGGTCAACTCCTCAATCAAATCATAAACTGTATTTGTCTTCTTGGTCGCCGCATCATATTCATAGTACAACTTTTTTGGGGTATTGATGGCCTCTATCAGTTTGCCACATTCAGCCACACCGCCCGTGTGGAGTAATTTCGACACCTCGCAGACAAGAAACTCGAAACGCTTGCGTATCCTGTTGCCAATATCACCTATAGGATATCTATTCTTCTCGCGGTTAATAATTGAGGCGTAGTCCTGCGAACTTCTCTCCACTATTTCCGAGTTTCCTACGTGTTCTACCACCTGATACTGGCACCAGCTATCCTTCTGCCCATAGGCTATAGAAAAAGCATACTCTGCCATATTAAAGAACGAAACGCTGTGTGTAAGGATAATTAGTTGATACTCGTCGAAATACTCTTTCAACAATTCCACAAAGAAAGTCCTGTTGGCAGCATCCAAACTGCTAATCACATCATCCAACACCAGCACTCGCTCATCGCCACGTGCAGCAGATCCGTTGTAAAGCACAGCGGTCAACAGTAGCAAAGCTTTGATAATATGCAGCTTTGCCTCGTTGAAATACTCTGTAAGATTTTCGTTTCTTCCCCTGTTATCCCTGCTGGCATCTTTAATCGTCAACAGCCAGTCGGGACTTCTGTACGTCAGTTCAATAGTAAGATTCTCTTCGCAGAAATAATCTTTCAAAAACAGATTCACGAACTCCTCTATCGTAGTCTTCTTGTCCACAACAAATGCCACAGGATCATCTATACCCACTATCGCCCTCTTCAGCAGTTTCACAACATCAATCACTTCTTCAGCCAAAATATCGTCACGCGAAATCATACTGACATCTATCCCCGCAGGCGTAAAAGTCTTGTAATCCTGCCCGTCTATCTCCAGGGTGAAATCGGTCAGCGGCGTTTTCTGATAGTTATACTGCGCCAGCACATCCTTCTCCGCATTTTGCCTATCCAGCGGGTCTGTCACAGTGGACGGAATCTCCGTGTCGAAGATCCTCTTTCTGTGGAAAACAACCTTCAACGCCTGATACAGCGAACTCTTGCCGGTACCGTTCTCACCATAAATCAGTGCATTCTTGCCGTCAAAGACCAGCTCGGCCTCGTCACGAAAGGCCTTGAAGTTTTTCAGTTTCAGCTTGTTTATCATTCTCTTCTGGTTTTGCAAAGTATTTCAGCAGCACACCCTTCAGGTGATCGTTCCGATTCTTCCAATCTGTAAAGGAAAAATCAGGCGATTTGAAAATAGAACGCACATATTCCATCTCCGAAGTGGCGTAATAGGCATACTTCTCTTGGAGTGAGTTATACCGTTTAGGCAAATCCATCACCACCATATTGCCTATACTCTTGCAAATATCATCAATCGTTTCATACTCCCAATTATCATTCAACGTATCCTCATCTCTCACGTTTACAATCTTATCGATTGTGTATTTAACGGGGATTGGCTGTCCTGAATCCAGATAAAAAGCCAGCAGGGCGTATGCTCCTAACAAACGCCCAAGTCGATTAAAAGAATCTGGCGTTAAATTGTTTACATAGTTCGGGTCAATTTTGCCGTTATTGGCAATCACCTTGATAAAGTCATATATCTTAAACTTCACCGTAGTCGTAGAACCCATATAAAAACAGTATCTTACAAGCGACTGAAGGAAAACAACAAAATCCTGCTTTTCATCTTCCTTCTCGACATCGTGATAGTACAGGTAAACAATGATGGAATAAGTCGGGTACTGATTCGTGTAGGCACTCATTATTTGCAACCAATTTCCCACCTCGTCACTGGCTCCGCGTTCATTATTTAAGTACTTCAGGATACTCAGTATCTTGTTCAGATCTTCCATAACCGACTTGTACGACTGGGTCTTCAGTGGCGAGAATGATTCGTTTGAGAAGAACTCTCTCAGTTTCTTTTCATTGGTCGTAATACGTTCACGGCCACGTATTACGTGGGAGTAGTACCGGAATACATCATCCACCGATAAGCGCAGAGCGTTGCATTCAGACTTGAAATCCACCCACATATTGATGAATTCCTGTCGTTGCTCATCTTCATAAGCGCTGTCATACAGTCGGGCCTTGAAAATATCGGCATCCTCCAAATCCATACCTCGATTATTGATGGTCTCAAAAATGGTGAGCGCCTTGTTCTCGGCATCTCGCTGTTCGTCTGCACTTTGAACAATAGGCAACATCGTCACCTTTTTCATCAGGAATTGTGCGAAATCGCCAAGGTAGTCAAGGTCTTTTTGCTGCACTACAAATTGCTGGTAGAAGTAAAGCAAGGCTTCTTCCACACGCGAATTGCATTTATTTTCATTGATAACATCGTTAGTCAGCACTTCTTTATAGCGCGCCTCTAAGGATGCCTTATCAAAAGCCAATACCGACTTTATAGCTTCATTGTCATTAGTCTCAAATATTTGGGAATCTATTTTGGGCATATTCTTGTCACCTGTCCATTGCTCGACGGTAAGGGCTCTTTGCAGGGGGTTAATGTCAGGCAAGTGCAATGCGAGCATTTTCAACAGCGTCCAAAGAGTGATGATACGCTGTTGACCGTCAACCACGAAGTTCTTTCCGTCGTTGTCGTAGCTCTTGCTTCTGGCCATAATGATATTTCCCAGGAAGTACGATTCGTTTTCCTTGTATGCCCCCATCAGGTCTTTATACAGCTCATAAAACTGGTCAAAGCCCCAAGAATAAGGTCGCTGATAGGCGGGAATTACATACATTTCCGTAGTGGTACAGAATATGCCCTCTATCGTTTTCTGTTCAGCAGTGAGTGATATCATATAACAAATTTCTTCATCTACTCTGTTTTCTACAGTTTCGGCATCGCCTGACAAATCTTTCCGTCAAGCTTCTTGCCGTTCTTATGTTTATCTCGCTTCACGCCGTCACTACCCCAGGTACCCCACTGCTTGAAGAAGAAAGCCTTGCCCGCAACATCCACCTGATGTTTAATGTTCAGTGCCCATTCTTCCTTCATTCGACGTGCCTGTCGTCCGCTTTCGCCTCCTACTATTATCCAGTCAATACCCGTCAATTCAAGCTGCCCTAAGTCTTCCAACAAGGGTTCACACGATAAGAAACGGATAGGAGCATCCTTGATACTACGCAAAGCATCGATTCGTGATTTTGAGGTCTTCACATCTACCGTCACTCCAAGCCACACATTTCTTGGCACAGTCCTGCCTGAAAAATACTCCGCCATCCGGTCTGCTCGTTTAGTCAATATCTGATACCTATGCTGTGGAGTTCGCTCAATGACAGCCAGGACTTTATCAATGTACCCAAATGGCACATCCTTGTGAAACAAATCACTCATCGAGCATACGAAGATGGTCTTCGGTTTCCGCCACTTCACGGGCTCTTCCAGACAATCCTCATGCAGAGTAACTTGGAAGCCGTTCTTATATTTCTCGACCCTCATAGCACAAAGCCTGCGGGCCATCACCTCTGCGTAGCAGTGCTGACAGCCCGAAGAAATCTTGGTGCACCCCGTTATCGGATTCCAAGAAGCATCTGTCCATTCTATTTTAGAAGTACTCATTGTTTCCTTATTATTTCCTGGGCAATTTTCATTGCCGTCTTGTTCTTGGCGGCAAACACTAAGTGATATATTGGCACATTGTGCGTATTGTACAACACCAAAGGTTCCTCCGTCACGTAGGGCATCACGTGCTTTAATCTTTCCACATACAGTTGTGCTATCCTTCTGATAGAGTTCTCTGCTTTGGTTATCACAATGTCATCATCTCCAAACAGTGTCTGCACTTTCTTTTCTGTATAGAAGAAATCCCTGATTTCTTTTTCCGTCATACCAAAGAAACTCTTTAGTTTCTCAGCGTGAGCCAGTCCTTTCTCTTTGTCTATCTTTCGCTCCAGCAGTCGGTTAATAATAACACCAGTCGGAACCAGTATCCACAAATCCACCGGCAGTCCCTTCAGAGCCTCTATCGAGTCCCAGTCAATCTGCATCCCGAACGGATCCAGAAATGCCAAAGCTTTGCAATTGCTGTTGTTATGCAATGTACTTGCCAGTCGCTTCACCGCGTTGTTAGCATCTAATGGCAGGTGGTGTTTCCTTCCGCTAATCTCATATTGCGCTAACCTTTCCTCAAGCAGCTTGCAGTTTTCTTCACTCTTATCCACGAAGTAATAGTAGTCGAAAGAGCGCATACCGTCACTCTCAATCTTCACCACTCGCTCTGCAGCGCCTTGGTAAACATTCAAGTCCTCAACGGTCACTTCCTGTCCGAAGATATCCAAAGCTTCCTCCACCTCCACTTTGTAGTCCTCCTGGGTTCGTGTGCCACTTCCAGCAAAGCCGTCAAAATACAACAGTTTCCAGCCATACACATCTCGATAACTGTTCATAATCGTGAGATATGCCTTCACGTATTTTTCAAAGGCATCCAGTTTTTCTTCGGTCCATTTGCCGCCCCAACTTTTCTTGCTTACCATAGTTTCCGTCTTTTTTTTCTACAAAATTAACGAAACTTCTCCAACTTTATTGTATCCCTACACAAACTTTCTCCTTTCTTAACGGTTCATTCACCTTTTACTACCGACACAGAAATCCCATTATTTCACCATGATAGTTCTCCACCGCATGCCTCATACCTTTGACATACAGCCGGAGCATACCGTTCGATGACTCCCAACACCCGTCAGCCACTTTCTTGAACATCTTAAAGGCATCCAGTGGGGCGACGCCGCCTTCAATCAGACGCATCACAAACTCTCTTAAACCTCCGGTAGTCTTATCCATGAAATATCTGTAAAGACTCACATTATCTTCATTCGCATAATCCGGCCAGCAATCGACTATAATTACACGCTCCTCCCTGTCATGAATCAGTTTATGCCTTTGCAGCAACTGGTTCACATACAAATCACCGAACGAGTACCCGCATATCAACAAAGAAGGATTGTCAATGATTCTTTTCGCCAGAAAAGCATGATAAAAGCTATGAGGCAAATAGCAAATCTTGTCTGTCTTTTTCAACCCCGTTATGATGGGTGAATAGAACAGTCCTTCCTTGGCTTGATTCATAGGTAGCCATTGCCGACTAATAAAAGGTTCTTGATCGGGGTAAAGTTTATACAAATCCCGATGACTATAATAGTTTTCTACGGGTTTAGTATTGAAATCACCATATAGATAACATCCGTGCAGATGACTCACCGTTGGTTCTTTCTCCCTTGCATTCCACAGAACCTCAGGCTCAAAACGTTCATATCCTTGCGTAAATGGAACAAACCCGTCTATAAATTGTTGTAAACTATACTCTATTGACGTATCATAGTTTAGGTTGAACACATCCAGTTCTCCACCAAAACTCTTCCAGAACTCTTTGTACCATTGCTCACGGTCCTGCTCTCTAAATCTCCTATCGTATGTGCTGACTATCTCAATTACCTTTTCCACAATAGCAACCATCGCATTGTAATAGTCCACCGAATGATAGTCGAGGTCAGACCGCACCAAAGTCGATATCAAGGGAAAAGGATAGTGCTCATGCTTCCTCGTGCCGCTGAAAGAGTGCAGGGTTTCTATGACGTCAAACAAGTCTTCAAACGATATCTGAGGATCATAGTTCCTTACAGCAGGATGCGTCCTTAAATACTCAGCACGCGAGCCCTCTGCCAACATTCCATAGATATGCTTTATCAAGCCCGATTCCTCTTCATCCAGCCCTCGAATCTTCTGCTCGATTATCTGTCGAGTGATACTCGAAGTCGTTGGAGCCTCAATGTTCCGGAAATCGAAGTCCAACACTGCTCCTGCCCCTAATACTGATGTAACTCGCTTACCCATCCTTTTAACTACCCTAACGCACTCGTTTCATACACATTCAAATACTGTGCTTCCCCTTCCCTCACCGCGGCACAAACAGGAAGCGGCAAAACTCCCGAACGCCATTCAACAACTTCTTCACCCCATCCTCCCCTCTTTCTTCAACACCTCTTTGAAGCCCTTGGTCGTTTCGTCTATCCATTGCTTCCACAACCTCTTCTGCTCATCTTTCTCTGCAGGAGTCAGTGCAGAATGCTCTATCTCTTCCTCCTTCAGTTTCTTGGCATACTTCTTCACAGCCTCTATCTGCCATTCAGCCACGTTCTCACTGAAGATTCTCACGCCGAATGCAGCCCATAGCATGCCTTCAATATATGCCTGTGCTATGTTTACTTTGTCTATCGTTCTCATTCCTTAGAAGTTTGATTATCTATAATTGTTGCTCTTGTACTCCGACACAGTCTGCTTCATCTTCCTTACACCTACCGCCATCACATCCCCCTCCCCCAGCGGCCCCCACCGTCCGTCCTTGCACTCCAGCAGCACCGTGTCGCTCTCCAGCGAACGAAGCGAGTGCCACTGCATCGCGGGTACGTTCAGCACATTGCCTCCAGGTACCATATCCACCGTCTCCACCAGAGCACCCGAGTCATCATACAGATACTCCTCGAAATGCCCATGCACGCACACCACTGTCTCCGACGATGACCTGTGCCGGTGGATAGGCATCACCGTTCCCGGCTCGATGGCATTCAGCATCCGCTGCGAACCGTCTTCTGCTGAGTTCCGCAGGTCGTAGTTCATCCGCAGCCGGGGCGAAGCCTTCGCCGCTGCGGTCAGGGAGTCCAATATCTTCTGGTCGATAATCATCTTAAAATCGCCGCCTTCGTCCTCCGTCCCACATACGTCACAAAGAACCTCGGGGTATCTGCCGGGAAGATGGCAAACAAGCGGGCATATTCGCCCAACCTGCGAAAGAAGGTGATGCTCTTCTCCACAAACTTCGGGTATTTTGAGCGGTAAGAGTTGTCCTTGTTGTGGCCGAAGTTCCCTGCCTCCATCACAACACGGGAGATCCGACGGGCCTTCCGCCGCAAGGAAGGTTTCAGGTTCCAGGTTTCAGGTTTCATGTTAACGTTTTCGTTATCGTTAAGGTTAAGGTTAACGTCATCGTCCAACAACAGTAAACGATAAACACTCAACGGTAAACCCAGATACTCCACCGCAAACGCACCGAAGGCCTTCCACTCGCTCACAATCCCCATCTCCTGCAGCCGACGCAGAAGCAAATCACGGTCAATACGCTCCCGGTACGTCCACAGCAGCCTGCACCAGTCGCAAATCTGCCGCAGTCCCACGCCTCCTACGAAGAAATGCTGGAGATAGTGCGTGAACACGATGATTACATCGTTGTCCGGCGAAGGAAGCGGCACATCCGCCCCGTCATTTTTCCAAACCCGAACGCCGCAGCCAGCGAAGATGTCGTTCTGCACTTGCTTGACGCCAGCATTAATGCGCTCCGAAATCTCCGTTGGCATCAGCCCGTGCAGTTCCACTAGCCATGGGTCGATGGTCATCGCCAGGTGCTTCTTGCACTTATCTTCTGGCTCCACTTCACTGGCCAGAGGCGTCAGGAACCCCTTCGCCTTCTCATAATTCTCAGCATCGAAAAACAGGTCCACATCGCCACACGACCGCCACAGCGGCCGCTCGTAGCACTGGCCAACGCCCTGCCCTTTCACCAGCACAGTGAAGATTCCCGCTTCGCGCATCTTCTCCACCATAATGCCGATGAAGTAGTTCATAGCCTGATTCTGAATCATCAAAGACTCAGTGACATTTACAAATTGCAACAAATCCTTCTCCTGCGGCTTCGCATCTACGATATGTTCAATTCCGGCAGCCACCAATCCAACCACCGATTGCTCTTCGGCAAGCCTAAACACTTCGGCGAAGTCAATGCCCCCAGATGGCACAAGCCGCACCTCCTTCTCCCAAAGGCCGGCACGGACAAGGGCAAAAAAGGCTATTTCTGTATTAGATTTCTTCTCCAGCATATTGCATTTTCTTACCCAGCACGGTGCACAAGATCATCTGAATATCCTTCAAAAAGGAATAGTGCCTATAGTAATAGCAGTTAAGTCGCACCTTGTCCGGGTAAATCACGTTATCGTTATACCACACCGCCACCTCCTGGTCGCTCATCTTCTCCAAATCCTCCTTAGTAATGCCATAGGTCGTAAGTGGTAAGTCATAAGCCAACTCTCGCGCCTTCGCCAGATATTCATCCTCCAGTCGATACTTCAAAGTCGCTGGCCCCGTGATCCCAGGCCGTAGCTTCAGCACGTCGCAGTCGTCGCCAGCAAGTTTGTCTGCATACCCCGGCACGTCAGGCCGAGGCCCTACAAAACTCATTTTGCCGATGAACACATCCCACAGCCCCGGCAGCTCATCCAGCTTGTAATGGCGCAGCTTAGAACCTAAAGGAGTGATGCGGTTATCTCCTGCTACTGACACCGTGCTCCAAACCTTATCTCCCTTTTTACCCGTACTTCCTTCGTTATTTTTTACGGGAATCATTGTACGGAACTTGTGATAATCAAAATAAATACCGTCCTTTCCTACACGTTTTTGAATAAAGAATATCGGACCTCCTGGCATCTTCATCTTTATCAAAATCGCTATAGTTAAAAATAGTGGCAATAAAAGTATCAGCCCCAACAAGGAAAACAGTCTGTCAAAAAACCACTTCAGCATTTCAGCTTCTATATAGCGGGAAGAACTTGCTCTCTGGATTGAAATATGGATCATTCTGTGCTCTAATGGCCACAAGCATATCATAATAATCTTGTTCAAAGATTTGCTTGCCTATCGAGAACTGGTAATCCGAGTTCTTGTTGAATGCGGCCTTGAACTTATACAGGTTATCCTCGCCGCTGCCTACGCCACCGCCCAGGTGGAAGGTCTTGTACCCCTGCTCACAGCCCCATAGCGCTGCCTTATACAGCAGCAGGTTCGACGGTGCCAGATTCCTATACTCCATCATCGAGCCCGACAGGTGATAATGCATCTGCTTGTTGCAGAACAGCATAATGCTCATTGCGATAATCTGCCCGTCCAGCATGGCATAGAACATCTCATAGTTGTCGTGCAGGTCGTTGTGGATACTCTCATAGAACTCATCACCGAAGTAGTAATACTCCTCGGCGTGATCCTTGTCCATCGTGGCGTTATAGATGCGCTTGAAGTCCGCAAACAGCTCCATTCCTTTGCCGTGCCGTATCTCGATGCCGTTCTTCTCCGCCTTGCGAATCATATTGCGGTTCTTGCTTATGATGTTGTTCCAGATCACCTCAGGCGAGGCCAGATCAAATGCCACCGTCTTCCCGAGGTCTATCACGTTCGAGACCACTTTCATCGGAACGGCATTCTTCAGCACGGGATGATAGCGCACGAAATTATCCACGATATGCTCCTCTGCCATCTTTTTCAGATAGGCAGTCCAGAACGACTGGAGGTTGCCTTCCGAGGTGTCTCCCTCAAACAGCACGCCCCCGTATCCGTAAGGTGTTACGGAGTCAAATATGCCCTCCAAGGCCGTCTTTCTGCACATATACACATAGATGGCCCGCAGTCCGTTGTCTTCGTAGTACAGAAGATACGGATCTCCGTCCCCGTGTATATGGAAAGCTTTCACATACCCGCTTAGGTAATACACATCGTGCTCCGCAAAGGAGCGAACCGTAGCGTCCCACTCCGCAGACTGGGACAAGTCAAATAAACGTATCAATGCTTATAGAGTTGATTCAATAATACTTTTCATTTGAAGGATATCTTCCTTCGTATATCTCGCGTCGCAATGGATGGACAGAATCCCTCTTGACATTTTGAACACTTCACCTTCTGTCACTTCCGGCACATTCCACAGGATAGCCGGATAGATTTGTTTCTCAATCAGTGCCTTGCGCACCCTGTCTCTCTCCTCTCCTGTCGTAAAGACCAGTATCAGCGAGAAGGGACAGCATCCTCTATTCTCGGGCCGCAGCACACGGACACCGTCTTTCTTGATGTCCCGTAGCAGTTCCCAGTTCTCCCATTTCCGTTTGTACCAGTCACGAATATCAAACAACTGCAAAAACTTCTGGCTTTCAACATCCAAGGCACAGACATCAGCCCTGTCGAAATACTCTTCTGTATCTACGAATCCGGCCCTGAAAGCCACCTTCTCTACTTCCTCCCCTGCCAGATAACGAGCTTTCAACCTCATCGCCTCCCAACGAGTAGCAGCAATCTTCTCATTCTCCTCGGAGACCGCTGGCGCCATAGGCAATTCCAGTCCCACAGGCGACCACAACATTCCCCCTTCCGGTATTGGAAGCGACTTTCTCAACGAGGCAATACACCAATCCGCGTGACTATTGATAGCCCATCCGCTAATCAGGTCGTGGGTATGGTCTTCCACTACGGGCACCATCAGCTTATCCGTACTGCAATACGAACGCATCCCGAAGTAGTTCACACGCAAAATAGCATCCGTCGGGCGAAAATGTCCCTTCCGCTGAATAGCCTCTATAGTCTTGCTGTCATCGTGGTAGTCAGGATAATCCGTATAGAACACCAGCTCCAGTCCTGCTTCTTTCAGCGACTCTATCACGTCATAACAGAAATACTCCGGCACCCAAAACCGCTGCCAGCCCTGCGACCTGTATAGGTCAATCAAGGCTTGCCTCCCGTCCGCATAGTAGTTAGCGGACGGGAAGAAGTCTTGTAGGGTATTGCTTACACCTGTCGGTGCGATGTAGTGGAAGTCAGATCCGAATTCTTTCACTTATTTTCCTCTCAGTTCCAGGAAACGATCAATAGCCATTTCCTCTTTATAGTTTTCAAACAATTTGTGCACATCGTACACCGGCTCATAGCCCAGTTCCTCCTTGGCATTGGTGATGTCCATCAGGAACCCGCCACCGCTCTTGCGGTCGGGGTCCACATACTCAATCGTCGAAGGATGGTCCTTGGGCGAGAACACGTCGATGATGGCTTCGCACTGCTGCTGCAGCGTCACAGGAATACCTGTTCCCACATTGTAGAAGCCACCTTCTCGATCAGCCAGCACAGCCTTGCAAATCATCTGTGCACAGTCATACACGTGCACCATATCTTTGGCATAGTTCCTGTCACCCCAGATGGTCAGCGGCTCGCCCTTGATGGCTTTGTTGATTTGCTGATACAGCGGACGCATCGTCTTCACGCCATTCGGGAAGTAGTACTGGTATGGGCTGTATTCATAGATGGTCGGAAAGCGGAACACAAACTTCTTGACACCAAACTCCTGGTAGTAGTGTTCCATCATCTCGATGGCACAGTTCTTCGCAATCACATACACGGCATGGTCGCCCGTGTAGGAAAAGTTGGGCTTGTCATACGGGTCAAGCACGTGGTCGCTGGGATAGAGCGACACGTCGAACACCGTCTGGCTGAACATTATTCGGTCGGCCTTCACCTTGCGGCAGTACTCCAGCACATTGGTCGTTCCCACCACAATGCTGTCTATGTACTTGCGGGGATGGTATTCGTTCATATACGACGGTATCTCCGCTGCCAGATGAATCACGGCATAGACATTCTCCTTCGGCAGCACATCAAAGTCCTCTGCCTTTGTCAGGTCCACAGAGTAGTAAGGCACACCCTGCTTGGTCCAGAAATCCGTTTTGCGACGTCCCGAGGCAATCACCTCATAATCGTCCTTGTTGAAGAAATTCAAAGCATACAGTGTAAGGTACGACCCCACGTTGCCTGTTGCACCAAAGATAATTATTTTCTTTCTTTCCATAATTAGTGTTGTTATTTGTTACGATAATTATCTTCAAATAACTTCTCGGCCTCTTTCTTTCTTTCTCCCCAGCCCAAATCATCCACTTCGTTCTGGAGTCCGTTTCCTATGTCCTTGCGCTTGATAACGTTCATCACCGTCATCCACAATATCTTGATGTCGAGTCCCATAGTCAGGTGGTCCACATACCACACGTCGTATTTGAACTTCTCACCATACGTCACCGTATTCCTTCCGTTCACCTGAGCCCATCCCGTAATGCCCGGACGCACCTCGTGCCGACGCATCTGCGTCTCGTCATAGAGCGGAAGGAACCACGTCAGCAGCGGACGAGGTCCTATCAGCGCCATATCGCCCTTCACCACGTTGATCAGCTGTGGCAGCTCGTCCAACGAGGCTGCCCTTACAAAGCGCCCCACCTTCGTCAGTCGCTCTGCATTCGAAAGCAGCTCACCGTCCGGCCCACGCTCGTCCGTCATCGTCTTGAACTTGATCACCTTGAAAATCTTCCCGTCCTTTCCGGGACGCTCTTGCAGGAACCAAGCCCCTGCGCCTTTGTTGGCAAAATGGAGCCAGATGGCCACCACGATGATGATGGGCGACACGATGATCAGTGCCACCAACGAGATGCAGAAATCAAAGAATCTTTTGAAAAAGTGTTTATACATAAAGTGTTTTTTTATTTGCTACTTAATCACCTCATCATAGTACTCATACAAGCACTTCCTGACAAAGCCCTGATCAAACCTGTCCGCTATCATCTTGCGGGCTTTGCCTGCCAGTTTCTCCCTGTCAGCCGGTGAGGTCAGCATAACCTTCATCGCCTGATAGAGCCGTTCTTCATTCTGAGGCGGTACAATCATTCCGTTCTCGCCATCCACGATGATCTCCCGTGAACCATTGATATCAGTCACGATTGAGGCCAGCCCCATTGCACCGGCTTCAAGCACCGTGTTGGGGAACCCTTCACGATAGCTGGGCATCACAAAGCAGTCAGCAGCCGCATAATAAGCCAACAACTCTTCTCCCATCTTCTTGCCTACAGCAACGATGTCATCGTATGCGCTTATCGCATCGCGGGATTCCTGACTGATCGGGTCGAGGTTATCCTCATAAGGCCCCACCAGTATTAACCGAATGTAAGGATACTCGCTATAGAGCTTTTTGAACGCACCCACAAGTTCATTAATCCCTTTGTCCTTCACGATACGTCCTACAAACAGGAACGTGAACTTTGATTCGTCCCGCAGTTTCAGTTCTTCCGCAAGTTTCAACACCTCGGGTCTCCGGGAGAAATGCTCCATATCCACGCCCATCACATTGCCATACCCCAGCACCTTCAGCGGTTTCTTGGTAATCTTGCCAGCAATCAGGTCGTTCTTCACGCCCTGGCCTTCGGGAATAATGTTGGTAGCACAGGCACAAGTCAGCTTGTCCGTCAGCATCAGTATCTTGCGTTTCAGTCCTGTAGATGTAGGCCACACCAAACCTGTGAAGGTATGGATGCGTACCGGCACGCCTGTCATCTTTCCCGCCACCATACAAAGCAGTCCTGCCTTGGGGGTCATACTATGGATCATATACGGGCGCTCCTTGCGAAGCGTCTTAATCATTGCCAGCAAGGCTTTCAGGTCTTTCATCAAGGAGATATGCCGTTCCATAGGCACTGCAATGGTACGTACCCTCTCACGTTCTCTCACCCTGTCCAGCGGCTCTCCTGGCGAGGACAACGCAACAACCTCGTATTTTTCTGACAGTTCCTTGAGCATTCCCTTGCAGAACACATCCAATGACTGGGGAACTGTCGAGGCTCTGATAATCTTTTTCTTATCCATTCTATTTTATTTGAATTTTACAGAACGTTGAGTCCCTTTGAACGAGGATTTCGACACACCGTGTACTTTCCCCCTTTTCAGAGTCATTCCCTCCGTTTTCACATTGTCGGAATCAAATGTGAAATCTGTGCGAACAGCTTCAACTTTATAAGCCTTGACTCCGTGCCTCTTTGCAGAGGCTGCCGGGAAACCGACCTCATCCACAATAGTACATCTTTCAAAGCTATTATTACCAAAAAGAAGAAGCGGCTGTGACATTGACTTGTCTTTCTGGACGAGTTTCGAATTCTTGAAAATGAATCGTCCCGTCTGGGTCTGATAAGCCGACACATCCGTCAGTTCACACTGCTCGAATGTTATAGGGATGTTTTCACTTAAGTTATAGATCATACAGCCGTCTGTTAACTTCGAATCGTAGAAAGCGAACGATGACGCATTCTTCTCATTCCCTCTTACAAAGGAGCAGTTGCTAATTGTGCAATTCTTAAAGACAGCCCGCAGCGGAAAATGATATCCGGCAAATCCTTGATACGACGGAGAATTGTTGTTAGCGGCTCTGATATCCGAAAAAGAGCAGTTCTCAAACACGGTCTCATTCAGATTCGTTCCGGCTAACGTACAGCCGTAATTTGATTCCGATTTCTCCAATGTTCCGATAAACTCGCAATTCTTGTAATGACCACCTGACACGTAATGAACTCCGAGTCCCAGGTCAAACTTCGTATTCTCCACATCGGCATCTCCCAGGTGGATAGGACAACAGACCACCGTACAATTGCGTATGACTTTCGACTTGGCTTTTTTCACGTGGTAAACCTGGAAGCTCGATCCTTCGAGATAGCAGTCCTCAATAAGGAAACTATCTGGGACGGGAGGGGTGGAGTTGGAAGCGGAAATAACTTTTTGCGTACAGTCAGTTATTCTGCAATTTCTTATAGTGACAGAGCCCTTATCGCCTACACCATCCTCATATTCTAAATCGATTCCCGCTTGAGGAGCCGTCCCTTTTAATGCCCCATACGTCCCGATATGATGGATATTGGTATTTACAATGTTGGTCCCCAATGAAGACAGGACTGCAATCCCATTCCTACGACAATATGAAATTTCAGTATCGTAAAGATCCAATGTTGTATGGAATATCCCCTTGTTCTTGAGGTTGATGCTTCCGGATTTGATGCCGTCTCCAGTCATATTGGTGATAATCATATTGCGGATAGTACCCCTCGAGCCATTTACCAACACCCCAAAGCCCCATTCATGGGATGACTTCTGTTTTTTACCGTAACGGACAATATCCGAATAATTATGTGCATCAGCATCTCCTACGAGTGTTCCACCAGTTAAAGTGAAATTATCGCAATTAAGGAAGTGGAAGAAAACATATTCCATTCTGTGATTGGGAACAAGTTTGATAGTCGCCCCGTTCATTTCGACCTTTACGTTTTTGCAGTCTTTGAAGGCCATGATGGTCGCGTTGGACTGCGCTCCGTTTACAGGGCGCTCATCAGTAACATCGTCAATTTTCACAAGATACGTCTTTCCAGACTCGAACACGATCGTTCCACCTCCGTTCTGGCAAACCTGCAAAGCCGCTTTTCTAAAAGCGGCAATATCATTGGTTTTTCCATTCCCCACCGCTCCGTAATCTTTAACATTGAACACTGGCTGTGCCAGTAATGAGCACTGGATAGTAAGTAGGAGTGCTAATACAAATGATTTCAAAGTGACAGGTTCTTTATTATCTCAGGAGACTTCTCCTAAATTATGCTTATAATGGTCAATGACCTGTTGCAAACTATCATATACTGCTTTTCGCAATTGCTTGGCATCAAGTTGTTTTTTTGCATATTCATTTACTTTAGCAGCATAACTATCGAGCACGGTATGGTCAGAATTGATCTTTCTCACGATTTCTCCCAGTTTACATTCGTCATAGGCATATAAAGCTAAATCATTGTCAATTAAATATTCCATAGAGGATATATCAGAAGGACCAATTGCCAAAATACACCTTCCAACACTCAAATAATCCATTATTTTCGTTGAAATAGCACACCTAACTAATGATTTGTTTTTTTTATCAAATGCTTCAACGTGAACTAAGACATCTGCATAATTTTGTAATCTGATTACTTCACCTTGAGGCA
Organism: Bacteroidales bacterium; assembly: GCA_017634595.1. GTDB lineage: Bacteria > Bacteroidota > Bacteroidia > Bacteroidales > UBA932 > Cryptobacteroides. The sequence goes on along the minus strand of JAGBNC010000015.1, from coordinate 46,265 downwards.
CGGGTTTATGAACTTCTGAAACACCAGGAATATTTAAAGCAGCGTCCATCTCTTTGGAAATAGGAGTTGAAGTATATATATCCAACTTACCTCCACCCTGTCTTTTCAATTCAAATGAAAGCATTGCGAGAGATTTCCACCTATTAGCATAAATATTTCCGGTAAAAAGGTATTTCACTGTTCCCGCAGTCGACAGATATGGATAAAATGCTCTGTTTTCATCAGGAATCTTATAGAGGACTTGACAAGGAATACGTAAGTCTCTTTCCAATTCATCTTTCAATCTCTTTGAAATAACATACATCATTTCAGACTCTTTGACTAACGTTCGTATCCGAGCTCTTTTGGCGAAGCGATCAAACCAGAAAACAGGGTTCCAAGACACCCGATTTAATGAATAATGGTCCATCATCATAATCATTACCATCGGAATATCAAAACGCTGCTTTATACGATAAGCTATGCGATTGCTATTATAGACATAATAGTAGGCTAGCAAAAAGATATCAGGCTTAAAATCTTCAATGAAAGCAAATAAACTTTCATAATTAACTCTACCTAACTTCCATGCTATTTCTCTCGCTATGAACATCGACCGCCAATGATGTTTCTTTCCAAAGCTAAGGAGCTTATCATAAACACCTTTTTTATTCTTTGAAACATTCGAAGTAGTATTGTCATTTGTCGAGCCGTCAGAAGCATGCACCTCACAACCTACACCCTTGTCTTTCACGAATGGGCGCAAAGCGCTTTTAATAATTCTACTCTCTGAAATCTGATAATAACGAGACACGTTCTTATCTCCATCCGGCAACCCATCAAGTAGATAGATATGACCTATCTCAACATTATCAATCTTTCCGAAAATGTTAGAGTATGTATTTCCAAAACTATTGTTTTGACACCAAGGGTCAACTGACAATATTAAAACTCTCATAGAAAAACTTACTGAATCTCTTTTACAATTAGTTCAACGATTTCTCGCGTTGCGGTCCCATACTTTTCAACGTATTTATCTCTAAATCTCCTTGAAGCCTCCACTCGTTTTGTCTCGTTCATGTTTATTATTGCAAACAGAAGTTTGTCTTCCGAATCGATCATTTCGTCACCTAAATCTTTTCTTATATCAAAATACATCCCCCGCTCTTTTTGATATATGTTGTAATCATAAGCGAAGCAGAACATAGGTCTTGCAAGAATGGAATAATCAAAGAAAATACTTGAGTAGTCCGAGATCAAAACATCTGATACAATCATCAAATCGTTAAGTTGAGGATATGTTGAGACATCTTTTACAAAACCATTATCTTTAATATTCATCAACGCGGCAACTGCCGGATGTGCCCGCATAAGCAACACATATTTATCTCCAAGTTCATCCTTCCATTTTGAAAGATTAATTGGCAGATCAAGTGCGTAATTAGTTCCGTCTTTAACATATTCTCGAAACGTAGGAGCATATAAAATCACCTGCTTCTCACTAGGAATAGATAGCCTTTGCTTTATGTCATATGCTTTGGATTGTACATCAGGCGATGCTAACTCATCATTTCTAGGGAGTCCTGTAACTTTAACGAGTTCAGGCGATATCCCAAAAGCATGGGAAAAAATCCGTCTGTCATACTCGCCTTGAGCCAAATACAGATCTGTATTATTACTGCCTTTTGACACAAAAGTCTTATCTCCTATAGCATCACACCCTATTCTTTTTATTGCCGAACCATGCCATGTATTAAGATAAAATGTCTTTGTCCCCTTAAAACTAAGAGCTCTCGTCATTGTGGTGTTAGTAATCCAGACTCTTGCCTTAAGAACTGTTTTATAGTACGAAAATGTATCTACTTTTATTGTTTCTCCCCTGGGGATTGAATACTTATCCGGCTCAACAAAAGCCCAAACAAACCTATAGTCTGCGAATCGTTGGTCGTCAAGCATTGAAAGATATATTGCCTTTGGACTATCATCATATCTTCTACCACCAAAACTATTGAAGACAATAAGCTTTGGATCTGCATGTAGAAAAAACTTGAGTAACCTTACTAAGGCATTGCCGACATAATAATAGGCGTTATACAGCAGCTTATTCTGCTTTACAACATTGATAATTGTTAAAGCCATTGCCTTTATTTATTTAGGATTAGAGACTCTTCCACTGTGAATCTTATAGTCATACGAATGCTCTCCTTCCTTTCTGAAATCACTCGAATAGCGTTTCAATACGTCTCGAAACACATCTTCATATTGAGGAATAAACAAGTCATCTTGTGACTCTAAATGAATGAGAATCTCTTTTGCCAAAGGGGATATAATAGACAAGTCGGTTTTCGTGTTCGCAAATGACGTTCCTTTCATAGATCCAGGACTCACATTCAATATGCAATTATAAGAACCTCCTTTCTTTAACTCCACGTTCACACTTTCGATAAAAATCTTCAGCGCAGCCTTGGTTGCTCCATACACGGCAAAGAACGGTGAAGACATAAACCCTGCAATACTCACCATCACCCCACAGTAGAAGTTCTCTTTCGCTTCCAACTTTCCGTAAAACTTATGCACCAACCTCAACACCGGAATAGTGTTGACGTTAAACGAATTCATAATGTAGTTCTCCGGCACATCCTTAAATAGTGCAAGCTTTCCAAAGCCTGCCGTAATCATCAACGCATCAATATCATCAAAGCGGTCGAAAAAGGAGTAGTCTTCGCTTGTCAAGTCAAACTGGAAGGACTGGATCTTTGGGTGGGCATACTCTTCCATTAATGGTGCTTTGTCCACCACATACACCTTCTCTGTACTTTCTCGATTTGCTAATTCGTGGGCGATGGATAAACCAATTCCGTTAGCACCTCCTACTACAAGGATTCTGTGGATCATATTTCTGTCACGTTTTCTTTGTTACGGTATTTCTCTATTATCTCAGCGATTGCCACACTCTCACGCCTGCGCAGTTTATAGCAGCTGCGTCTGTCGTTCACTATCATCGACAGCCATTCCTGAATCTCATAGCGCAAGCCTTCGCCATCGTAGCTATAGAAGTATTTCTTGTTCTTGGTCTGATCCTCATAACGCACCTCAAAGAAACTGGTTAGCCACCAAGGGGCAGGGACATAGATGTAACCCTTGGTTCCTGAGATGACCAAATTGCCTTCTGTCTTCACGCCAATGCCTAACGTGAATGATGAAGTTGCGTGTGGATAGTTCAGCACTCCTTTGGTATATATATCCACACCGTTTTCCATCCGGCTATGGAAGTTCACATCCTTCCAGTCAATACCAAGCAGCTTGATGATGGCCATCAGTGTCAGTGGTGCGTGTTCTGTCATTGCTCCTCCAGCCTGAGCAGCATCCAGCTCGCGCGTAGGTGGCGGCACCATCTTACTGAGCGAAGCCTTCACATCTACGACATCACCTATGATTCCGCTCTTCACCAACGTCACGATATGGCCAAAGGCAGGACAGTAGGCCGTCTTGCTGGCTTCCATCAGCACGAGGTTCTTCTCCTCAGCTAAACGATAAAGTTCCAACGCCTGCTCCTTGGACATCACAAAAGGGATCTCGCAAAGCACGTGTTTCCCAGCCTGTAATGACCGCTTGGCATAATCATAGTGAGACAAATGTGGTGAAGCAATATAGACTGCATCCACCTTCTGGATGAACTCTTCAAACTCTGTAAAGGCTTCTAACCCGTGCATCTTCGCAAACGCGTCCGCTTTCTCCTTTTCTGGATTCAACACAGCCACCACCTCAGCTCCGTTCACCATCTTGGTTTCAGGCACAAAACGATGGGCGATACGTCCGCTGCCTATGACACCGATGCGGAACACATCCTGACTTTCCGCCCGCAGCATTGTGGAGGATATGCCTTCTGTCCTGGGCAGATAGACTACCTTGCAGTATTCGTTCAGATAGTCGAACTTCCCTTCCCAATCGCTTCCGATAGCAAAGATATCCACATCGTATTTTTGGATGTCGTCGATTTTCTGTCCGAGGTAGTCCTCGATGATTACCTCGTCTGCAAACCCAGTCGCCTTCACTGCCTCAACGCGTTCCAACACATTGTTTCGCACATTGAGCTTGCCCCGGCCACGGTCGAAGCTATCGCTGGTGACCCCTACTATCAGGTAGTCGCCCAGTTCCTTTGCCCGCCGGAGGAGGTTGAGGTGCCCTTGGTGTAGCAGGTCGTAGGTTCCGTAGGTTATTACTTTTGTCATAATACTATTCTACACTTGCCAGAAAAAATAATATGTCAATCCGCCGCCAGACAATGATAGCAGCGACAAAGCACCAACAGCGGCAGTATATGCGATACCTCTAATTGATTTACTAAAGGCACAATCGATGGCGAATGGTACCAACAAAGCAAGAAATAGGTGATAATAAAGCGAGATTCGTATCATCGAACCGTTACTGATAATCAGAGGTGCAAAGAAGGTAAGTAACGGAGCCATAACATAGAAGGTGCGGATATTGCGGTTGGCTAACAAGTCCTTGTTCTTGATCGCTAGTAGTGTGAATAGCGACAAGGCCTCTATCAAAAAAATAAAGGTTTCGGAGCCACCCTGAACAGCATTAGCTCCATATTCTGCATATTTCTCCATACCTACGGTGTTCCCCATGAACTGAATCATCTGGTTTGGGAAAGCAAGAACCAAAGGGAACACAATAAAACAGATGGCGTGCAATATCTTCAACAGGCTCGGTTTCAAATCAAACCAAATAGCCAGAAGTGGAAGAGCAAACAGCAACGACGAGAAGTGAATGGTCATTCCGATAAGGAAAAAGATGATTGCCATTATCCGCTTCTTGTCGATTACTGCCAAAAAAGCCATTAAGTCGAAGCCAAGAGAGAACATCTGACGGGCACCTCCAAGGAAAAAGATCTGTACCAGCGAAATATAGAATATGAAAGCAAACATAATCTGGCTCGTTCTTGTGCAATAGCGGTACAGAATAATACCAAATGGCACAAAGAAAATTAAGTCGGCTATCAAGGAGTAAAGCCAGAATTCGTGAGTAAACAAGCTTATTAGCTTATTCAGTGCCACAAATCCAACGTCATAGTCATCAACACCGGCGAAATAACGCAAATAGAACAGCCTCTGGAACTCGTTCCAATCCATATCGAAGACCCGTTCAAAATAACCCCTATAATTAAGCGTATCGATATTATAAGTATTCGTCATATACTCCGGACTTCTCAAAGCTGCCACGAGAAGTAGTACAAAACTACTTAGAATAATATACCATCGACGATTCTTGCTCGTATCCCGTTGACTGAAAACTAGCCCCAGGACTATAACAAATGGTATTGTAATCAGATTTATATGCATAGCCGTTCTTTATTTCTTTTCCATTTTCTTTGCCGGATTTCCAACCCAGGTCTCTCCTGCGGGTATATCTTTTGTCGCTACAGCTCCCATTCCGACCGTACATCCTTCTCCCAGATGGATGAATCCACGGATGCTGGCATTGGGTGCAATCCAGACATTATCGTCTATCACATTGGAACCGGACACGTTCACGCAGCCGGTTATCACTACATTGCTACCTATCTTATTGTTATGAGCAATGTGGCACAAGTTATTGATTTTTGTATGATCACCAATGACCGTATCGGACAAAGCCCCTCGGTCTATGCAGGTATTGGCTCCCACTTCCACATCATCTCCAATTATCAGCCTGCCTACCTGAGGGAAACGGAACCGATTTCCATCCTCGTCCTTCTCAAAACCGAACCCGGCACCGCCAAGCACTGCACCAGCCTTGATGTCGCATCCTTTGCCAAGGATTACACCATCATAGATACGCACATTGCTGTCTATTACGCAACCAGCGCCGATGCTTGCCTTGCCAATGACGCTAAATGGTCCGATATATACATCCTCACCCACCTCCGCCTGTGCATCAATAATGGCAGTAGGATGGATACCCGGTTGCGGACGCTCCACAAAGAAGGCATTTCCAACCTTTGCCAAGGCACGTTTGGGGTTCTTTACCACAATGAGGACTTTACCCGCTACGGGCAGCACACCCTCATCCACCAACACGACGTTGGCTTTGCTATTCTCTAATATCTGCTGACGGTCAGGGTTCTTGGGCTTCACCCAATCGAGTGTCGTCTCATTGACGTGTGCCACATCAGCCAGATTATCAATATAAGCTCCGGAAGTCTCCCCATAGACACGCATCACTTCATCTCCAAGGAAAGACAACAACTCGCTCAATTTTACCTTTGCATTCTTCATTTAGCCACTATATTTTCGTTACATAAAAGATCGGCAGGAATAGGTGTGCCGTTGTGATAATGCTCAACCACAGCATGGAAATTGTCTGACATCTGCTGCGAATTACGCTGATCATCGCTCCAGCGACGGGAGAACTCCTTGGCATTATTCCTCAATTGGTTTGCCTTCACATCATCATCAAGCAGCATAAGCATCTTGGTAGCCAGATCTTCTACATTTCCGTTTTCGGCAATCAGCACACACTCTTGATCCTCATTGAGTTTAGGCGTGCCATCTGTCTTGTAACACACAACGGGAAGTTCATAGTGCATGGCCTGACGAATGGTGCTGGCCACAGAGTCTATCTTGCAAGGCAAAAGCGCAAATCTTGACTTCTGAAGATGCTGGAATAGGTCTTCCTGCTTCTCAAAGAATGGAGTAAACATCACATTCGATTCCAAATGCAGATTTGCGACCAACTTCTCTAACGCTTCCTTTTCTTCCTTTGAGTTGCCACCGACGAGGTTGAGCTTGACATTGGGATACTTCTCCTGTACGATAGCTAACGCTTTTATTGCATCTGGATAGCCCTTCTTGTCACTCATACCCATTGCATAGTTCACGAAGTCGTACTCTTTGTCTAAGGGCTTTACTTCCGGCAAAAGATTGCCCAATGCCCACTTGAAGTTGTATGCCGTCCGGTTGAACTGACGGAATAGTCGACAGTGCATCCCGGTTCCCACGGCAACATACTTCAAATCCTTGAAGATGAGCCGCTCTACGTATGCGTTTTTTGCATCTACCGGACCGGATTTGCCCCGGTCGGGATTGTTGTAGATGGTCTGGCACTTCACGATGAGCGGGATTCCTTCTATTCCCAGCACCGTCCCGGAGATATGGGCATTCTCCGCTCCAATCAGTGCCAACACATCGGGCTGTGTCTTTTTCACAATGTTCCTTACGACGGGACGCATAGGGTTCAGACGATGCCAAAGCGAAGGACTTGAGATTAAGTGCTTCAGGAGCGTTGCTCCCTCAACCCTGACGAAGTGATAATGCACTCCCTCCAGGTCAAATGCAACATGCCTTTTGGTCAGCCCCGTATGCGCTGAAATCACCGTAAGGTCAATATCGTCACGTTTTCGGAGCAATTCAATCATATAGGTGTCCCATCCGGCCACGTTACCATAGCCACCGTTCTTGGTCGACAGGCCAAAAACTCGCCGCACCAACCGGTACAGTTTACGGTCACTCAGCGGTAAATGCTCTCGTACCTTGGCATTGGAGAAGGAACATACCAGTGCTACTTTCAGTTTATTCATACGTTATTTTCCATGTGGTATCTGTATAATCTTATTCAAAGAAAAAAATACATATTCTTTTTCGCCTTTTGTCAGCCCACACACATACACTGCCGCACCTACCCAAATAAAGTCAGCCAGACATATCAACAACACTATCCACTTCCCAACATTTACGAAAGACAGACCAAGCGGCAAAAGCACACAGGCAACCGTGACCAGCACAACGGGCACCACGACTTCATGGAAATAGGTGCGCAGCCTCACTTGGCAGTATTTCCGGGCGTAATACATATAGCAAAGCCAAAATCCAAAGTGGACAGCAAAGGTAATAATAGCAATGATATAGGGCAAAGCTCCGGCCCTGAGGAACAGGTAGCCGGCAACGAGACCTGCAACCAAAAGGATGGATGAAACCACCTGAATACCCCTGATTTTTCCGTTAGCTGTCACCGAAACGCCAAGAGGAGCTCCCAGGGCATCCACGAGATAAGCTAGCAGCACAAAGAGACAGAACTCTTTCGTGTAGAGAGGTACCTCTTTCAGCCAGAGGCCAAGCAATCCGTCAAGATTGAACACCACTGGCACCACAATCAGCAGCAACAGATAGTATGACATCTTCGCTGAACGGGATATGAGTTTGTAATGCTCATCCATTTCCCCCGCCGCATAAGACTGCACCAATTGCGGTTTGAAGGCGGTCTGGAAGTTAGTCAGGAAAAGATTGACGGCATTATAGACCTGCGCTGCCACACCGAAGGCAGCATTGACGGCCACGGAATAATAGTGGTTCAGGAAAAAGGCATCGCCCTGACTCTTCAGTACGCGAGAACCTCCGCTCAGCATATTCCAGCCGGAGAACGAGAGCAGGCTCTTGAACAACTTTGAATCCCACATCAAGGTATAGCGACACTCACTGATCTTGCGTCGGCAATAGACTGTATAGAACACATTAATGACCAGTGTCGCCCCGAGATAAAGCAGCACATATAGTATAAGTTTATCTGCCGCAATCCTTCCCAGCAGGAATACGATAGCCAGTTTGATGAGCGCCTCGAAGATACTGATATATGCATAGAACTCCATCTTCTCATGGGCAATGATTGAGGCATTGTCGGGAGTTCTGAACAGATTTACAATAAGCGTAATGATTGAAACCTGATAAACCCACAAGGCTGCCGTTTCGCGTCCTGCAGGTATATTGAGCTGTGTCTTGACGAACCATAAGCCGACTGTCTCCCCCACCAAAAGCAGAAACAGCGAGAAGAGTATGAAGATGTTGATACCCATCGTATAGATGCGCTGATACTCTTCCTTGTCACCGTGACCAAGGGCCACATTGAAATAACGCTGCATCGCTCCCACAAGAGCATGTGAAATGAAGGAGAACAGCGTCACAAAACCGCCGATGAGGTTATAGATGCCATAGTCGTCCACCCCCAGTGCAGCAAGGATGACACGGGAGGTATAGAGGGATACCGCCAAAAGTAGCAGCATCCTTATATACAGCAGCAAAGTGTTCTTCGCTATGCGACGATTATCAACAGGCATCGTTATCAGTCTTCGTTATCATCCGGGCACAACATGCCCTTTTTGTGCAATCCGTTCACCTGACCCTCTATCAGCCGCTCAGCATGGTCGTGCATGGCCTTCGCAAAGCGTTTCCTTGGCGACAGAACCTCATCCGCCCAGTTGGCATCGTGGGTCAAAGCCTGGAGGTGCTGCACCCTTCCGTCCTTCAGCACATCTTCCAAGCGGTCGAAACGCCAATAGCCAAGGCTGTCACCACAATAGTTGTAATGCTTCTTGAAGTAGGAGGAATACACATTGATGAGTCCACCATACGTGTATTCCAAGCAACTCTGTGTGAAGGGTGTGGTGTTATGGAATGAGAAAGTCTCCATCTTCACGCCAAGGTTGGCTTCCAGATAGTTGCAGTCCAACGTGATGAACTTGTCCAATTGCGCCTCATCATTGATGCCCCAATAGCGGCAGTCGAAATGCAGACCGCAATGGTGCCCCAGGTCGTGAATCTGATGAAACACGTTGGAATAATGTTGGTCGAACAAGTTATAGTAGGGGCTATGCAGTTGGAAGAAATAGGTTGCAACAGCGCCTTCGTCATGCTCTATCTGAGCCATCTTCAGTGCAATATCCGGTTCAAACTCCACATCGTGACGCCAGATAATATCCTTACGCTCCGGCACAAACTCATCCTTATTGAGAATGAACTGAAATCCTTTTTCTTTCGCAAGACGAATCAAACGCCTATAGTTCTCCAGTGTAAAATCGTCAAAATGATATTTTTCTCTGTTGGTCATATCTTACAACACATTAATCATCTTCAAATACTCAGGCCACTCACCCATATCCTTCCAGGCGTGTTCGCTCACTGGGAAGCAGCCGACACGGCCACCACGCGCTTTGATCTTCTCCATCAGGTGGGTGATGTGGAAGAACTCGCCTTCGGGGATCTCGTCGATGCAGCTGGGGTTGAGAATATACACACCGGTATTCACCTGAAAGGTGAGCTCGGGCTTCTCGCTGAGGGCGGTCATCAGACCGTCCTCACCGGTCTCTATCACACCGTAGGGAATCTTGAAACTCTTCACCATCGTGACGATGGTCAAGTCGTTGTGGTTGCTCACGTGGTAGTCATACACATCGCGGTAGTCCTGCTCGTTGATGCTGTCGCAGTTTGAGACGAAGAACGGGGTGGTGATCTTGCCTTTCAGCAGCGACACGCTGCCGATGGTTCCAAGCGGTTTCTCTTCCTGGAAGAACTCGATGTCATACTTGTGGTCGAGCTGGCTGAGGTAGTACTTCATGATGTCTGCCTTGTAGTTGACCGACATATAGAACTTCGTGCAGCCAATCTCCTCGAACTGGTCGAGGATGGTCTCCAGGATAGTCTTGTCACCGATGGGCACCAAGGGTTTGGGGATGACGTTGGTGATGGGCTTCAGGCGAGTGCCCTTGCCTCCGGCCATAATGACCACGGGCAGGTCGATCTTCTCCCGTTCAGTGAGTTCGGCCTTCTTGAAGAGGTCGCCCCAGAACCACACGTCCACCAGCTCGCCTTGTTCATCGAGGATGGGCATCACCTCTGCTCGCATCCTACGCATCTTCTCGCGGATGCTATCCTCTCCTTCCGACTGGTAGCCGTAAACTTTGTTCTTGTTCAGGATACGGCTCACCGGTTCCTTCAGGGCGATGTTCTTGATAATAGCCCGCTGGATGTCACCGATGGTGATAAGACCTTCGAAGTGTTCACCGCTGAACACGAGCAGTATCTTCACCTTCACCTCGTCCATCTGCTTCATCGCATCGAGGAGGGAGGCGGAGGGGGAGATGATTCTGTCTTTAATCTTTAATAAATACATATTGCATTTTCTATTGTTTCGACCTAGAGATGAGTAACTTTAATTGGTTCGTTAACAACAGTACCATATGTAGTGTCAAATACTACCTTACAAAAGTATGAACTCACATCCAGTGGTTCTATATCAATATAACCTTGATCAGCTTCTTCTGCTGTAATCACATGAATGGACTTAAAACTGCCCACTCTGTCACATAATACGCAGTACGAAGGCTTTCCTTGCCTGCATGAAAAAGACACATGAAGTTGGGCATCATTCCTAACAGTTACTTGTGGTGCCGCAACCAAGAACGAAACAGGCTCCGACACCCTTACGCCATCTGCAAGATACGCTTCGTATACACTGGGAGGGAGATTGTCTAGCTTTATATCACCTTCACTTTCGAACGTATTATAATATCCTTCAGATCCTTTAACAATCAGACTCTTATACGAGTCTTCCAAGATATTTATCACCACAGGCTCCCCTACACGATATACACTTCTGTCTCCTCTATTGGGACATAAAGAATCATTATACTTTACCACCGATACCGACTCAGAACCTACTGCCACATAAGGTGAAGACTCATATTGATCCACGTCATCAATCGCATCGTAACGATAAGCAACATAATCCTCTCTTTCGAGCCGTTCCTGGAAAGAATTCGCTGAAGTAGTTGATATACGAGCATAACGACTGGCAGCCTCAAAGATTGATACACTTATCACTGCACCTCGGTTATTCTTATCAACTTTATATACCATGAACACATGACCCGGCCTTTGCAAAACATCTCCAGGTTCCAACGATTCCAGATTGTGGCCTGGCACTCTGTAAAAGCATGACAGAGACGGGAAAGAAGATGACGAGAATGGAGCATCCAAATCCAATGCATAGGCAACAGCACTACTGCAAACCGTACCGTAATAACTTGCACAATTAGAGCCGAAGTATGGAGCCTCTCTAAGGTTTTCTGTATATAGAACACTTCTGGGATTATGCAGAGCCGTCATAAAAGTATGAAAGGTGACATCTAACCCAACATATTTATTAATCTGCTTAGTGGAAGAGTACGGTATTCCTAAGACTTCGATCCCCGCAGGATAAACGCCCGCATTTCCCGGGATATCAAGAATCGGTGTCCAAGTGATGTTGGCAAGTTGTGAAGCTCTCCGCAAGACATTCCTGACACCTTCTGATTTCGCCCATAGAAAATCGTTAGTGCCACTTTGCTCACCAGATGAGCGTCGATATGAGTCGTTACCTCCATCATTATAAACGTCCAATTCTATAGATGTACACGATGAGAATAACGCTGTTACGTACAATAGCGTTACAAACAAATGATTGACCTTGAAACTATATTTCACGTGCAACTATAATATTCTCAACTATCTTTATATTGACTGAGACACTGCTCTAAACGATTCTTCCCTCCTCCGGCGATGCAGTATGTATAGAGTTTGTCGAATGTCGTCCAATTAATCAGAGAGTTTCCATCATTGTCATTTACAATAACAGACTCTCTTATCTTTTTAAGGGTATCAAATAGCGATTTCTCATTATCTGAAACAACAATGACTCGTGCAAAAAGCTGATCGAGAGTATTGATGTGTTTTGGGATGCATTCATGCCCTTCTCCGTAATACACGGTAACATCAACTACTCCAGGAAGCCGTTTAACCTTTTCAAGACCCTCTATATGGGCAATTGTCCCTAATCGCAAAGGAAGAGCCACCGTGCTGGCTTGTTTGCCACCAAAATACGGGTCAATAGTTTTTATATCATCCTTCTCACACATTTTCCCGGTCAAAGAATGATAGATTAGCATCTTCATTACATTATTACAACCGGAAGCTTCGGTCATATTGTAAATCATACCTCCACTTACGCGAAGTCCCATTTCATATACGTATATTTCCTCTCCGTCTGGAATGGCCTGGAAAAAGAATACTCCGTTTTTATATCCTAAGAAAGAGAACATCTTCTGAACATTAGGATTCACTTTGTCCATAAAACGGCTAATTAGAGTCGAAGGGTAGAAACTAATAGCAGTAATTAACCCTCCTTCAAGAACATATCTTTCACCAAGTGCTTCAAGATAACATTGCCCGTCGACGACCACATATTTTGCATCAATCGTGACACCACCATTATCAACATACTTTTCAATTATCACATTCGTCGACTGAGAAAGGGACAATGCAAAATCAATTGCTTTGTTGAGTTCTTCTTCATTATGGCAGATAGAAATCCCCCGTGAAGAGCAACCATCAACTGGTTTAACAATAACCGGGTAGTCCTTATCCTGCGGTTTTTTGTCAATAGAAAACTCCGGTACTGTCGGTACTCCGTATTTTTTGCAGCAGTCTTTGAAGTTGCGTTTATCTTGGCAGATATTCCACAGATGTTCGTCAGCGTAATACGGTAATCCTGCAATTTTACACAGTTTCATCGCGTTCACGACATTCCATTCTCCAGCACCAGTTGCGACACCATCAATATGATGCGCTTTAATATACTGACATAGTCCTTCATAATCGTCTGTACTTATCAAGACAGAGTCGTCTGCAGCATCCTTACCTGGTCTGTTTTCCCGATTGTCAGCCACCACCACGAATGCTCCCATCTGCTGTGCAAAATGAACCAATTGCACATTCGAGGCTGACCCTCCAAGAACTAACAATTTCTTTCCTTTAAGACTCTTCATATTTTAAATGTTTATAATTCAACAATCGCCCTCCTTCTACCATAGGCTGGCACGGACCGGGACGAAAAAAGGCTTCAGTACATTTTTAATCTCTGCTATGCCATATTCCATAATGAATGATGCGTTTCCTTGCATCCGATAATCCATTTCTCGTCAATAACAATCCAACCCCATATTTAAGACAATAACGGATACCTTTATTCAAAAAAAAGCTATCTTTGCAACCAGAAATATCAATTATCCATCTATGAAAGCAGAATACGAACAACCGTCAACGCAAGTCTATCTTATTAAGATGGAAGGAGCTCTCTTGCAAGAATCCTTGGGAGAATGGAATGATCCCGACGCAGGAACATGGATTCCATAGTCATTTTTCTCACAGCAATCTCTAAGCGCAGGATAAACAACAGTCTATCCTGCGCTTTTGTCACAATTCCACACTCGCCCTTCTAGGCTCAAAGCAACAGCAAGGCCGCAAGGCCACGATACGTACACCACTTGCACGCTGAGGGCCAATCTTCGCAAAGGTTGCCAGCACGCTGTGCTTGCCACCAAGCCCAAGGGGACCAGTCTTACTCTCGTTCACTTTGTCGGTAATCCGCTTCTCGAAATCACTCTGCACGCCATAGTTGCCCTTTGCCATCGCTTCCATCATCAGGCTCGTGGCCTCGAACTGCGAACGCCCGATGCCGATAGCCAAAGTACAAGGCGAGCATCCCAGCTGCGAAACGGCAGGAATGGCGCGATTCACAATCTCGTCAATCATCACCTCCACACTATGCTTGTGGAACACCCGTTGGGTGATACCCCGAATGGCTGGGCCACCGCCAAGCATCATAATGGTCAGTCTAAGTACCTCTTCATCCACCGGCTTAATCAATATCGGAGAAGGAGCCAAAGCTCCGCTGTCCTCATCCAATCCCTCGCTCTGGTCAATGCGGGCATAGTCATCACCCTTGATGGCCATCGGACGGCCCGGCAGCTGGCGCAAGCCCATCGCTACACCTTCCTGAATCTGTTGCAGCAGTTCACCGCTCACATTGTGGCTCGGTCCAACTTCAAGGAACAGGTGCGGAATACCTGTGTCATCACACAGCGGACTACGCCTCTCTTCAGCCACCAGTGCATTGTCCAGCACCTGACGCATCACCCAGCAGGAGCTTTCTATCTCTTCACTGGCAATCGCTTTGCGATAAGCCTCTTTCTGATCCTCGCGGAATGTGGAGCCAGCCCTTACCAGGCAGTCCGCCACTTTTTCTTGTATGCTAATCATAAATGCTCCTCCCTTTCGCTGCGCCAATAATGGCCTGATATTTCACCACTTTCAGCCGGTTCATCGCCTCCATCCCCAGTTCGGGATAGGCCACGACTTCACGTTCCACGGTCTGGCTTTCCAGCAAGGCCGTCACAGGCGGAATCACCGCAAACACGGCATTGTTCTCTGCCAGTTTCTTCACTGTCTCTTTAGAGATTGCTCCCTTGCCCAGGTGCATCTTCACGCCCAGTTTGGACAGCGGCTCGAAAGAGCTCTCTATCTCCACTTTATTGCTGGAAGTGGGGCCAACCCCGGCAGGGCTGACTGCCGTATGGAATATCACCGCCCCTTGCAGGTCGATGCCCATCTCGGCCAACCGACCGTCTTCTCCAGCCTTGATGATCTTCGGAAGCACAGCGTCACGGCCGGTATAGATATACCCGCTGATGCTTACTACATCGCCCACATTCAGCTCTCTGATGGCTTCCTCACTGAAAGGTGTTGTCAGTTCTATCATTTCTTACCCATTAAGTTTTCCATCAAAGCCACTTTCTGTGCTTTATGGTCAATGTTCAACTTAGGCATATCGCTGCGGATGCCCTGACGCACGTGGACGTCAATGAAAAGAGGCATCTCGCCACTTCCCTGCTCGCGCACAATCTGCTGCAACTCCTCTTTGTTTTCTACCGGATGCCCGGGCGTGCGATAGCCGCAAGCTTCAGCAATGGCAGTGAGGTTCACCACATATCCGGCAGACGGCTGACCGCCAACGGATTCATTCACCCCGTTGTTCAGCACGATATGCACCATATTTCCGGCTTTGTAGCGACAGTTAGTAGCCAAGGCGCCCAGATGCATCACCGCAGCGGCATCACCGTCAAAGACAACGACCTTCTGCTCCGGCTTTGCCAGCGCAATGCCGAGTCCCACAGACGAGACGTGCCCCATAGAACCCACATTCTGAAACTCGTGACCTTCACCTACGCCGTGAGCCTTCAACTGCTCGTGAACCTCACGGGTAGCCCGACCCGTGGTACCAAGATACACGGCATCGCTGCCCAGCACCTCAACCACAGCTGAAACCGCTTCCTCGCGGTTCATCAGCGGACTCTCGGGATATACCTGCTTCTTGATCTTCTCCGTCAGGATGGCCTTCTTGGCAATCAGTGCCACCGGCGAAGAAATCTCTTTGGCCTTGTTCACTGCCCAGGCGAACTTCTCCACCACGGTATCTTCCGCATCCAAGATCTCATACGGGATGTCCATATCCTTCATCAGCACCGGGGTCAGCTCACCTTGCTTCTTATGCTGGGCGTGGTCGCTGATGGCAGGATCCCCACGCCAGCCGATAACCAGCACCATCGGAATACCATACACACAGTCGTGCGTCAGCGACAACAGCGGATTGGTGGCGTTGCCGATGCCGGAGTTCTGCATATACACTACCGGGATATGACCCGTCGCCATATAATGGCCTGCGGCAATGCCGATGGCATTCCCCTCGTTGGCAGCCATCACGTGCTGTCCGTCGGGGATATTTTTCACCATATAGAGGCAAAAGTCGTTGAGCAGCGAGTCGGGAACGCCTGTAAAGAAGTCAACGCCCATCTTGCCCAAAGCATCAAATAATTGCTTTTGATCTACCATTTCGTTATAATTTGCTCACCAAGTCTGCGACCTTCGTGTCCGCATTCCCGGTCAATTCATAAATACATTTGAACACCTCTTCCTTCACGCCCCCGTAGGACATCAATGATTCATATCGCTCTAGGAACTCTGCTTCCGTAAACGGATTCTCCGGCTCGCCCTTTGGAAAGTCCACCCGCTCCGAATAAGACCCGGATGAAGTGGTGACCGTCAGGATGGCACTCTGCTTTTCCGGGAATATCCTGCTCAATTCCTCGTCGGATACGACCTGCACTTTCTTGGACAGTTCCTTAATGGATTCACTCTCCAGCACATCGTCTTCAAACTCCTGCAAGCCGGCTTTCCCGTAAGCCAGAGCCACCGCAGTACTGTAAGGCGTGCTCATCTTGGCAGAATACGCCCCCTTCACCTCCTGATGGTCGTGGCCGGACACAGCCAAATCGTAGGTCTCAACCTTAATACCAAGCACCTGCTCCGGCGTGATACTATACTGATTACGCAAATGGATAGCAGCCTCCACCGGCGGGTGGGTATAGCGGCAGGAGGCATACGGCTTGGTGTAGCTCTTCATAATAGCGTATGTGCCATTCAGCAAGGTGGGCTTGATGGCCACATTCTCGTCACCTGCCATCATCTTCAGGAATCCGCGATACCCGCCAAGCGGGTCCTCGTGTCCATTGAATCCGGCCTTGGCCAGTTGCAGGCTAGTGAGCGAGAGCAGTGCGGTCTTCGCCACATTGTAGGGCTTCAGTTCCGACCCGTCGTCCAGCACTTTCAACATTCCCGAAGCTGACACGCAGGCCGCTGCAAATGCCTGAAACCGTTCTTCATCCGTAAGGCCAAGCATATAGGCAGCCGCCAATGTTGCCCCCAACATTCCGCAGGTGCCTGTCGCGTGAAATCCCAACGCCTTGTGTTTGGGCTGGATGGATACGGCCATCGTGTACGACGCTTCATAGCCAATCACAGCCGCCTGTAGTATCTGCTCCACACTCTTGCTATACCTCTGCGACAGCGGAATCAGCAAGGAGAAAATAGGCGAACCCAAATGGATAATGCCCGAGTTGGTGCCGTCGTCATAATCCAAAGCATGTGCATTCAGCCCGTTCAGGAACACCGCCTCTTTCAGGGCAAGGCTCTTTCCTGTCCCGATGGCTTTGAAGGCTCCTGCCTCAGGCTCCGCAAAAGAAAAATACCGCTCCATCTTGCCACTTTGGAAGTGGGCACCGGCACAGGTCACGGCCAGATAATCCAGCAGCGACTGCCTTGCCCGTTCCATCACTTTGGCAGGGATGGGCTGCTTGGCCACTTTGTCAATCGCGTCAAAATATGCTCGTGATATATTCATAAGTCTTAGATAAACTTGAAGTAAGCAGGACTGTCAGGCTTTGCTATCTCCCAGGCATCATCCATCGCTTCGAGAATCGACTGCGGCAGCTCGCCTTTCTTGGCTGCTTCCATATTCTGTTCCATCTGCGTAATCTTGGAGGCTCCCAGCAGAATGCCATCGCCATTCGTTGCATCCAGCATCGAATGGTTGCAGAGCCAGCGGTATGCTGCCTCTACCATCGGAATGCCTTCCGCCTCACAGGCCTTGCGGATCTCATCCACGGCATCGAAGTAGCTCTGCTTCCAATAGCGGTCACGATAGCTCTTCAAGCGGGCAAAGCGTCCTGGTTCGGGAGCATCCTCAAAGTGATGATGCTTGCCCGTGAGCATACCGCCCGCCAACGGATTGAAGGCATAGAAGCGCATCCCCAAGGCTCGGATCGCCGGAAACAGCTCAGGCTCCACATTGCGGCACAGGGCATTGTACATACCCTGATACACCGTCGGCTTCGGGCAGCCGTACTTCTCACACTTGTGCCAGATGTCCACCACCTGCCAAGCGGGATAGTTGCTCAGTCCCAGTTCTTTCACCTTGCCTTGCTCATAGAGTTCCGCAACGGTCTCTAGTGCTTCCCCTATCGGAGTCTTGCCGTCCGGGAAATGGAAATACAGCAAATCCACCTTGTCGCGGTTCATCCGCTTGAGCGATTCGTTAAACTCCATCAGGATGCACTCCCTATCCAGCTTGCCCGTGATGCGGGGATGCACTTTGGTGGCCAGATAGTATCCATCCAGATTGGGCAGAATCTCACCCAGGTACTTCTCCGTATCCCCTCCGTTATAGACGTAGGCTGTGTCCAGTTCGTTATTGCCGGTCTTCAGGAACGACTCGGTCATCGTGCGGCTGGCCTCCAGGTTAAGCTGGGGACCGAAATTCATTGTGCCAAGAACTATTTTCATCATACCATTTTATTCTTTGTGTCCAAGGATAAGGCCCAGTACGGAATCCTCGGTTTTCACCACACCATACACCTCGGCTCGCTTCACAATCTTCTCTGCCCAGCGGTGGTGAGGACCAATCTCGTTCATCTTGCCCCCTTCCTCGCTCTTGATCACACCGCCGGAGGTGTTCAGAATCTGGATGGCATCCTTATACTCTTCCTCCACCACGGTGAACATGCCGTTCACGAACTTGGCGTGTGTAGGATGGATGATGGTCTTGCCCACAAAACCGTTGGCTCGGTCTATCATCACTTCCTTCAGCAGACCGTCAATGGCTGGATTCACGATGTCCTGTCCCTTGATGAGGGCATTGTGGAAGTTGCGCTTGATCAGTTCGTCTATGTCGTCATCGTTATATGCACGGAAGTACTCCCATACGGCAGCCGACACACAGTAGTCGCAATAGCGGTTGAAGAAGTTCACCACGTCCGACAGGGCATCCCGCACGGGCATAATGTCGTACACCGTGGAGTTGATGCCACGACGCACGCCGAAGAGCGATGACATATCCGTACCGCCTACTCGGATGTTCAGAATCAGATCCTTATAGGGTTCCAGAATGTTCCGCAGAAGCAGTAACTCCTTTGTGCGAAGCTCGCGGAAAGCCACCTCCGGACCTTCCAGGATGGGCATTCCGTACAGCACCACCCCCAGCCGGCTGTTCACCTCAACCAAGGTGCGCAGCACATTCAAGGCGTTTGTACTGTTGAACTTCGGAAAGTTGAAACCGGTGAGCACAGAAGCCTGCTTCTTGGTAATCCTTGCGGCAAAGCTCTTGAACTGTTCCGGGTTTCGGACACGCACGAAGATGAGCGGGATATCGTTGATGGTGATCTTCCCGGCCTCAATCTGGTCGGCGAAGTAGTCCATCGTGTCGAGGATGTTCTGCTCTGCAACGGGCAGGTCTTCCTCCTTGATGGCATCCTCGCAGCACATCACGAACGATGTGACGGGCAGTTCGCGGTTAACTACTTTGGCACGGATGTCCTTCGTGCCAGGCATATACAGTGTAGCACCCAAGCAATACTGAAGCGTATCGCGATCGGTGTACTTGTTAAACTCTACGGGAGCTTTGACAAAAGCAAAGTCCGGGTTGTAATTATGGTGTCTCATTTACTTCGGTGAAACAATAGCTTCGGGATAATAGGTATCAATCACTCTCTTAACAAGGCAAACTTGCTTTGCCCTCTGGCGGGCTTCCTTCTCGGTGGTGTCGTAGCTGTGGTTGGCGGCTACGCTGCCTCCGGTCTTCAGATACACAGGGGCGGCCACACGGATAAAGTCAGGCACCTCGTAGTGACGGATGAAGCCACCGGAAGACTTCGGATTCTCGGTGTGCAAGTCGATGGGCACATCGATGGCCGCACGCATCGCAGCCAGCATCTGAATCTGGATATCACGGACAGGGTTGATACTGTTCGCACCTAATGCCTCGAGGACGTGAGCTGAGCAAGGATTGCCATGACCGCTGTGGGCACTCACCTTGAAGTGGCAGTCAGCAGGAATGTAACCGGCCTTACGGGCTTCATTCAATGCCCAGAGAAGACCCTCGTCATAAATCAGGAATCCACGAACTCCAAAGGCAGCGGCACGTTTGATTTCCTCGATACCCCGGACAATCTGCTCCTGACCGCGAAGGCGGTAGCCCATACGCTGACCTTCCTCGGTCTTTACCGATGCGGAGGTGTCGGTGGTAGCTCGGGGGCCGCAGGCCAGGACCAGCTGCACCTTCCATTTTTCGGCATACTCCACCATCTTCTTGATCTCGTCGTCCGTGAGGAACATAATGCCCTTGGTCTGGGTCACACGGTGGATCTGAATGCCAAACTCATTCAATGCCTCCAAGAGGGCTTTCATCGGAGCGGGTCCCTGAATGCCAGGCACTTCGAAGCGGTACTGACCGCCATCCTCAAAACGCTTTTCAGAAGTGGGCAGGTCGTAGAGGTCACCGCCCGGCATACCAATGCTCTCCAGGAAAGCACGGGTTTCTTTCATTGTGTAGAAGTTCATATCTATTGATTTTAAATTCTTTAACCTACGCGAATAAATGTATTGATTCTATTTTCGTATTCAGTTATCATCTTGTCAACTTCCTTTCTATCGGTCCCCTTCACAATAAACTGCCCATAGCGATTCAAACTACTCGTAATCGGATGTATCTCATCACCAACCTTCAGCGAAGTAGCAAAGCTATAGACATTTGGCCAAGAACTAACTTCATTAATAGCAGAATCAATAGCAGTCACCGTACCGCAAGGAAGATTCATGAAGCATACGCCAGAGGCTTTTTCTTCTCGTCCGGTTTGTGTATCAACGTCCTCACCGAGAGCGATATGCAGCAACTGGTCCTCCATATTGATGCCTGTAGAAAGCGGAGTGAGCGTACTGGTAATATAGTCTCCACCCAGCCTCGGGCTAGTCTCAATCACAAAGATTCCCCGTTCATTAATCTTCAACTCAGTATGAGAAGGACAATTCTCGAACTTCAATGCCTTGCCAATCTTCGTTACAATCTCACGAATCTTCTGTTTATTCTCCTCACTGATATGGGCCGGCTGTATATGACCTAACTCCACATTGTAAGGGAACTCGGTGGTCTTCTTCTCGGTGAACTGAATCACCTCGCTCTTGCCATCGTAGTGCAGTCCTTCGA
The DNA here is from genome assembly GCA_017634595.1 of Bacteroidales bacterium. GTDB lineage: Bacteria > Bacteroidota > Bacteroidia > Bacteroidales > UBA932 > Cryptobacteroides. The sequence goes on along the minus strand of JAGBNC010000015.1, from coordinate 24,779 downwards.
TGCTGTATTCCGGACCTTCGATAAACTCCTCAACCAGCACAGAATCCAGCTTAGAATACTCCAGGGCCTCAGCCATTGACTGCTCCAGCTCCTCCTTGGTGCGGCAAAGTTTCACACCACGGCTGCCTGAGTTGTCGCGAGGCTTCACGATGACGGGATACACCATATCTGCGGTCTCCTCCACACTTTTAACCAAACGGCCTCTGGCGTGCGGGACATCACCGAGTTCGAACCGCTGTTTCATCTGGAACTTGTCGGTACTCCACTGGGCGGTCTCTACAGAGTAGAACGGGAAGCCGTATTTCTTTGCAATACGGGCCATCATCACAAGGGGCTTGTCGGTAGCGGCTGTGACGATGGCATCAATGCCATACTTCTCCACCACGACACAAGTGTCCTCGTAATCCTGGCCACCAACCACTTCAAAGGCATCGACATCGCCCCTGCAAGTGGCATTCTCACAAGGGTCAATGCCCACGGTATATAGCCCCATCTTCTTGGCACGTTTGATAATCGACTGCTGGAGCGGACCAACGCCAAAGATGAGAACAACTTTCTTGTCCTGATACATTTACTTAATCTCCTTGATGGCTTTTTCGTAGGTATCGCAGATGAAGTTAACCTGTTCTTCGGTGAGGGCTGCGTACATCGGGAGGGTAATCTCGTTGTCGGTCACATATTCGGTCTGGGGCAGCACGGCTCCGAGTTCTGCGAAGGTTGAGAACTTGTGGGCTGCGGGATAGTGGACGCTGGTCTGGATGCCGGCAGCGTGTATGTACTCACGGATCTTGTTGCGACGCTCCTTTGTGCTGTTCAGCAGGACGGTGGGCAGGATGTAGTTGCTCACGAACTCGGTGTTGACGGCAAAGGGAACCACCACGCCTTCAATCTTGCTCAGGCGGTCCACATACTGCTTGCGCACCTTGATGCGGGTCTCCAGGTCGCCGGGGAGTTTCTTTAGCTGCTCAATAGCGATGGCCGCACGGATGTCGTCCATTCGGAAGTTGTAACCCAGGCAGGTGATGTCGTACTCGGTGGCGTGACCGCTGGCACGCTGGTAGCTCATCGTGCTCATACCGTGGCTGCGGATGAGACGGGCCTTGGCAGCCATCTCCTCGTTATCGGTGATGAACATACCGCCTTCGCCGGTGGAGATATTCTTGTTGGAGAAGAAACTGAACGAGGCGCAGTCGCCGATGGTTCCGAGCTTCTTGCCCTTGTACTCCGACAACGGGCCGTGGCAAGCATCCTCAATCACCTTGAGGTCATGCTTTCGAGCAATCGCCATAATCTCGTCCATTTTGGCAGGGAAACCAGCCATGTGTACCACAACGATTCCCTTGGTTTTTGGCGTAATTTTTCGTTCAATGTCAGCCGGATCAATATTGATATGGTCGGGGCCAATAATGTCTGCAAAGACGGGCGTAGCACCAACATAGCGGATGCAATTACATGAAGCTGCAAAGGTCAGCGAGGGACAGATTACTTCATCGCCTGGACCGAAGCCACACACAATACACGCAACGTGAAGTGAGTCGGTGCAGTTCGCCATACTCACTGCATACTTCACGCCCCACATATCAATAAACATCTGCTCCAGCTCCGCATTCTTCGGACCGGTGCTAATCCAGCCCGACTTGATGGTATCATACGCTGCCTGAGCCTCGCGCTCGTCGAAGTTCAGATTAAAAAGAGGAATTTTGTAAGCCATATATGTTATTATTTTACATTTTCTGATCCAAGTTCTTGCCCTTCTCCTCGTGCTCAAAGTTCGGGATGAACTCCTTGATAGCTTCCACGACCTGGGCCTTGGTGAAGTCATCACGGTGGAAGATGGCTTCGAGACGATCGAAGAAGGCATTGACCTCGCTCATCTTGTGGCGGGTGGTCTGTTCAACGACGCCGAGAGCCTGGAAGCGTTGCATATCGACTTTCTCACCGGGGACGTAGAATTCTTCGTAAGCTTTCTCGCCGGTGGTGTCAGAGGTGAAATACACCGTAGGGTACTTCTGTTTGCCGTTTTCGCTATCAGTGAGTTGTGAGGCCTTGTGGCGTGCTTCGGCGTCGGTGGCACAAGGGTCTTTCTGCAGGCCATTGGCATCGATGAAACGGTCGCATATGCTGCTGAAGGTGAGCATCTGGTCTTCGCCCAGTTTGGGGAAGAACACTTCGCCGGGACGGCCGAGAATGCAGGCGAGCATACAGATCTGGCCGCTTTCTTCGGGGCTGACGAAGTAGCGTTTGACGTCGCTGGGTGCTGCGAGGGGCTGGCGCTTCTGTAAACGGTGGATCCAGCCGTCGGGCAACGAGCCGTTGCTGAAGGCCACATTGGCAAAGCGGGCCGTGGTTACCTTGAAATGCTGGTTGTAGGCCATCACCAGGTCTTCCATGATGCGCTTGCTGGCGCCCATGATGTTCACGGGGTTGGCGGCCTTGTCTGTGGAGACGCAGAAAAAGTGCTTGGGAGGATAAACAGTCAGCAGGTCCATCAACTTCTTGGCCTTGATGTCGTTGTTCTCGATGAGTGCCTGCACGCTGTAGCGGTCTTTCTCGCTGCGCACGTGCTTGTGGGCAGAGAAGTTGGCCACGATGTCGAAGCCTTTCTCCTCGCGGAAGATGCGCTCGAAGATGGGGTCGGCAAAGTTGAGCGTATAGCAGCGGAACTCGTCGGGCACGTAGGGGCCTTCGGTGGAGCGCACGTCGCGCACCAGTTCCGCCAGTCCGTTCTCGTTGAGGTCAACGACCACAACGGATTTCGGTTCAAAGCGGAGCACCGCCTTGATGAAGCTGGAACCGATACTGCCAGCACCGCCGATGACACAGACTTTCTTCCCTTTGATCTCCTTTGTGAGCTGCTCTTTGTTTGCCTCTATATCGGCCGCGAACATACTCACGGGACGAAACGTCACGCTCTCGGAGATGAATTTATCTAAGTTGAACATATCTTGGTTTTGTTTATTTCTTCTTTTATACCCCAAAGCGGGAAGCCTCTCCTAAGAAGAGGCTCTCCGCGGAATGAGTTTAATTGTTAAAGTTAATACAATTACTGCACATAGTATGGCAAAAAAGGTTAAGGATAACGGTTCACGGTTAATGTTCCGTCTTTGTCTATCGCCACTCCCGGGCCTGCAACGGCCACGGTGTTCTCGGACTGTTTCTCCACATACACGGTATCAACCCTTACTTCCGTTCGTTCCTTTTTCTCTTTCAGGCCTTCGCTGCAGGAGGCGCGTGTGCGGTCTGTGACCTGCAGCAGTTTGAGGGTGTCGCCCTGGTCGATCTGCTGGAGGGTGATAGTGGTCACTTCGCGAAGGGTGTCGTGGACGGCCACCACCACTTGCTGCCAGACCGTATCCCTTGTCGTTGTCTCCGTGCGGAGCAGCCGCTCGCTACTGCTCGCCCTGCGGCTGACGCTGCAGCTGGTCAAGCACAGGACAGTCAGAGCGATGAGGACAGTCGCTGATGCGCTGTATCGCATACCGCAGCCCGGCCACTTCCTGCCGCAGTTCGTTCACCTCCCGCTGCAAGGGATCAGCGATGTAGGTGCGCCACTCGGTCACATAATCCTTACTCAGGTTCATCTCCTTCTGGCGATTGTCCGCCTTCAGGCTCTCCACCTCCTGCCGGTGCTTCTTCCGGTCTATCAACCATCCGCATCCGCCAAGGAGCGTCAGCACAGCGAGGATGATACTTTTCCAGTCTAGTGTCATAGTCCCACCTCCTTTCGCGTCAGCATAGGGTAGCTGTTGCTACCGATGACCTTCTTGCGTATCTCCCGGCGGTTGGCCCGAGGCGCTTCCAGCTGACGTGGATCCAATGAGGCAGGAGCTGGTTGCCGGGGACGTTCTCCAGGATGACTTGGTCGAAGCAACCCCTTCCGTTGTTCTATAGTGGAATAACATCGGCAGGGTGATCACTGTTTTTTTTCACAAGTTGGCACTTCTTGATTGTCGCAAGACGAGTTCCGACATTTATCAGCCAGTTGCCCTTTCAATCATATAGCGGAGAACACTCCTTGCTCCGTCATTTCGAACAATCGAGGGGTAATGCACACCAATAGTTACTCCAGTTCGAATATCTGCGGCCTGAAAGAATAAAGCGACGATTTATGTACCTTCTTCTTAGGATAGCCAAAGCAATCTACTATCACTTTTGTACATCTTCTGACATAAGAATCATCCACTCTTGGATCAAAGTAGATATTCTCAATGAAAGATAGTGGATCTATGGGAAGTTGCTTAATACCATTAATCTCACCATGAAGATTGTCCGACATATATATAAGCCGGTACTCAGACTCATGACTAAAACTTTTCCTTTTGACGAAAAAAGATTGCAACAACAAGCTCGCTAATTGATCTCTAGTCAATGTCTTTACGCTTTTCAAATCATTTTCAATCTTCGTCTGAGAATAATAATCGACTTTACCAAACAGATACACTCCGTCTCCTGATTCTTTTGGAATTGAGCGAAATATCTTCCCAACAGTTGTTTTGATACGAACACTCTTCTTATCCGAAGAATAAATACGCCACAACGCATCCGAGTTCATTTTACTTGACCAACATAGCCCATAAAACTTCTCCTCCATCAAATGCACTGGTATTCTCTTCCCATGTTCAACGAAATCATATTTCATGATGAAGTTTTCATAAACATCATCCCATCTGTAGGTATTAACAAGCGTAATTGTCTTTTCACTAAGCATTTGGAGAAGGATATCAAAGGGGACTATCCGGAATAATGCTTTATCTTCCCCTACCTTTGTCACCTTGATATTATTCGAATCCAAAGTGAACCATCGATTGTCCAAAGATGCGTTCATGATGTTAAACTTGTGTTCGTGTTCGATCCTATTCCTAATTCTCTACTATCGGAATCTGCAAAGCTTGCAACCTCATCTCCTCCGCACGCTTATTCTTGGCATTATGAATATGTGCCATCTGTTTCCAAAACTCCCGCACAAAAGGATTAATCGGGATATGCGTCAGGCATGCATTGACCATATCCCCATTTATCTTCTCTATTTTATCCAGCGTACTCTTCTTTACAATACCAGCAGCCAAATCCCGTTCCACATCTTCAGCATCCCCGCCTGCCAGCATCATCTTGATATCCTCCAGCGCTGCCTTATCATCGTGAGTCGCCTCTGGTCTGACCTCCAGCCCGGCAATCACTCCGAGCAAACTACCGACGTAACTCACAAAGCTATCGTGCCAATTGGCTATATATTTTTGTTGATAGGTCATCATTTCATCATCCAAAACATAAAACTCACACCCCCAACAAACCAAAAGCCTCAGAGTATGGAATCGTTTCACTTTGGTGCAGGTGATTCTTCCATGCAGGCTCATTATGGCTCAACTCGGAGATATCGTGTGCAGACAGATTTTTCATCTTCGCACAAACAAAATCTATCAATTCAAGCTCCTTCTCAGTAAAGCTGGACATATCAGCCTTACAGGCAGTAGTAAGCACTATGCTTTCTTGGCCAAACACCATTCTTGGTTGAGGAATCACCTCATCGAATGCACTGTAAACCCTATCCCATCGCTGAGGTACAGGTCCAAAATCAATGGCGTTATATGCCAAGCCGGAGATTGCCATACCACGCTCGCGATAAGAGAGGAAGTCGATGTAGAACAGCACCTTATTCATTTTCGTCTGAAACACTTCGCCCATTTTGTCCAAAACATACAACAGCAAGTTCTTCAAACGAACAGTGGACTGAGGCGCAAAGCCGTTTTGCAATCCACGGCCGCTGCGAAACAGCAGACTGGCAGTCCAAAGATCATTCTTCCAGTCCAAAGAATCGGAGATTACTCTCTCGACGTTGGCGGTAATCTTTTCGTAATCACGTTCAGACAATTGGTTACGGGTACTCCTGACCAAATCAAGGAAAACTCGCGGATTCATTGCCCCCCTGATCATCTTTCCATTGCTCTCGCTCGGGACCTCTCCATCTTCATATAGACGATACTGATTGGCTCCAAACCCAAGAATCAACGACATTTTTGCAGCACTGACACCATATTTCTCACGCAAAGCTACGATCTCGTCCGTAAAAGGAATACCATGACGTTCACGGTACTGATTGGTCACTTGATTAAACCACACCGTATCGCTTTCTGTCGTAGTAAACTCCTCTCCACTATCATCGTCATGATAAGTCAGATGTATGCAATTGAACTTCTCTCCTCGATATGTTACCACATCTGGAGTATATACCAACCGCATCGGCTTACCAGCAGAATTCATCAGTGTATTCATTGCTCTACATGTTTGAAAGGATACATCAAAGGATACTCTGCAATATGGAATGAAATACAAATTGTCTGTCCATTATCATATCCAAGAGTTATCTTGATATAGACTTCCCTTCCTTTTACATCCTTGCCGAACACCCACATTTCCCCTTCTTTGTTCAATACGTCGATGACAGGGCCTTCCACGTAATCTTGCACTTGAAGATTTTTTACAATCAATTCACGTTGCAAAGGGGTAATATCCAACAGCAACAGCGCCTCTTTATTCTTTTCGCGGTCATTCCTGAAACGGATTCCGAACACCTCAGCTTTAATATTAAACTGGTTCAGGAACTCTTTTACTGCTATAGCATCTACCATCTCCAAACCCTCCATATTTACACCAGCAAAAGTACCGAAAAATATCTACATTCCCAAAATATTCAACGATAAAGTTGATAATTTAACAAAAAACACGCCTAATCCCTTTTGAAAATATCCCTCGTATACACCTTCCCCGCCACATCGTCCAACACACTATCGTAGCGGTTGGCGATGATGGCGTCGGACTGGGCTTTGAAAGCAGCGAGATCGTTGACCACACGGGAGCCGAAGAAGGTGATGCCGTCCTCCAGCGCAGGCTCGTACACTATCACCTTGGCGCCCTTGGCCTTGATGCGCTTCATGATGCCCTGGATGGCGCTCTGGCGGAAGTTATCGGAGCCGGTCTTCATGGTCAGGCGGTACACTCCCACCGTCACTTCCCTCTCCTTGGCGGAGTCGAAGGCGGAGTTGGAGCTATAGTATCCGGCACGCTCAAGCACACGGTCGGCAATGTAATCCTTACGGGTGCGGTTGCTGTCCACAATGGCCTTGATAAGGTTCTCGGGCACGTCGTTGAAGTTGGCCAGCAGCTGCTTGGTGTCCTTGGGGAGGCAGTAGCCGCCGTAGCCGAAGCTGGGGTTGTTGTAATGCGTGCCGATGCGGGGGTCGAGGCACACGCCCTCGATAATAGCCTGTGTGTCAAGCCCCTTCATCTCGGCGTAGGTGTCAAGTTCGTTGAAGTACGATACGCGCAGGGCAAGGTAAGTGTTGGCAAAGAGCTTGACTGCTTCAGCCTCCGTACTGCCCATGAATAGAACAGGCACATCTTCCTTAAGCGCCCCCTGTTTGATCAAGGCCGCAAAAGTATGGGCTGCTTGTTCGAGCGAAGGGAGGGATGCTGCGGCATCAGTCCCTTCGCTATCATATCCAACTATGATGCGAGAAGGATACAGATTGTCGTACAAAGCCTTGCTCTCACGGAGGAACTCAGGGGCGAAGATAATACGCGGCACCACCACCTTGAACGTACCGTCCGCCTGACGCTCACGGTAACTGAACTTCTGGCGGGCGTGAGCGGTAAATCCCACGGGCACAGTGGACTTGACCACCATCACCGCGTCGGGATTGACTTCCAGCACCAGCTCTATGACCTCCTCGACGTGCGAAGTATCGAAAAAGTTCTTCTTGGGGTCGTAGTTGGTCGGAGCGGCAATGACCACGAAGTCGGCGCCTGCGTAGGCGGCACGGCCATCGAGCGTTGCCACCAGGTTCAGCTGCTTCTCAGCCAGATATTTCTCGATATAATCGTCTTGTATGGGGCTTATGCGCTTGTTGATCTTCTCTACTTTCTCAGGGATGACATCAACAGCCACAACCTCGTTGTGCTGCGACAGGAGCGTGGCGATACTCATTCCCACGTATCCTGTTCCTGCTACTGCTATTTTCATTTGTATTTAAGTTTTGCTTGTTCGTATGTATCAAGGCTGCCTATGTCGAAGCGGCCGGCGGGCATGGGCCAGGCGTGCAGCACGGTCTTGCCAGCCATGTAACGGGCCAGGCTTCCGGGGGCGTCTGTGCCGCAGCCACCGGCAATGGCGCCACGCACCAAGTCCAGATCCTCACGCCTGTAGATGTAGAACGGCGGCACGGCCCAATGTGACACCGGCTCCTGCGGCTTCTCCTGCATCTGCAGCACGCGGAAATCATCGTCCACCTCTATAACTCCTGTCCGCTGCAGCTTGTAAACCTCCGGCTCGTGATGGCACATAATCATGGACGTGCCCTTGCGGTGGAATTCCTCCACAAAACCCCGGAGGCTGAAGTCCAGGATATTGTCCGCCGCCAGCACCAGAAGATCATCGTCGATCTTCAACTTATCCATTGCCAAGAGAAGGTCGCAGACCGCCCCCAGACGCGTCACGTTAGTAAAAGTCCCGTCCGATAGCACCGTGATAGGCTTGCGGTCCGAGGAGAGAGTGGCTCCTGAAACCGTGGCCTCCCTCTCCTCGGACCACTTCTCAAACATCGGTGCAAACTTGCCGTTGGTCACAATCACATGCCCATCGACCTCCGGAATACCATCCACATCGTCCAGCAAACGCCCCAGAATAGTATTATGCCCAATCTCCAGCAGAGGCTTAGGAAAATTCTCAGTAAGCGGATACAAACGCGTAGCGTATCCCGCAGCTAAAACAATCGTCTTCATACAAAACGAGCACCGTCATCAGACTTACAGAAATCCACACGAAACGTATTCTTGTACTGAGGAAAACGACTCAAATACTTAGACGTCACAGCCTCCGCCACACTATCCCTCATAGACGGATCCACCAGAGCAATACACGCCCCCTTGAAACCGGCCCCGCTGAAACGCCCGCCGTAGATACCCGGAGTATCCAGCATCGCCTCATAGATAGCAATCAACTCCGGACTACCGCACTCGTAATTATGAATCGAACTCTCACAACTCGCCTTACTCAGGCTCCCGAACCACTCCAAATTGCCGGTCTCCCAAGCAGTTATGCCCTCACGCACCCTCTTATGCTCACCGAAAAAATGCTCCGCCCTCCGCGCAAAACGCGGCGGCATCTCATCGCGGTGACGGCGGAACATCGACTCCGACACATCCCGCAGGAAGGTCCGGTCGTGAGTCTTCAGCGGCACATTCTCGTAAGCCTGAACTATCCAGGCAGCCGTCTTACACTCCGTCACACGAAGATTGTAGTCGCTGCTCATCAGGCTCCGCGTAAGCCCACTGAAGAAGATACCGAGCTCAAACTCAGGCATCTGCGGGTTCTTCGGGATCAGACGATACTCATTGCTCTCGCAGTCCAGCATCAGCAGATGGTCCTTCTTGCCCAGAGCAATACATGCCTGATCCAGCAGACCATTGTTGAGCCCGATGTACTCCCGCTCCGCCTCCGACGCTATCTTCATCACCTCAAACGGCTCCAGGCTGATGCTGTTGGCCTTGGCGAACGCCATCACGTAAGCTATGAGCACCGCTGCGCTGCTGCTCAGGCCGCCCACGGGGAGCGACCCCTTGATGACACCGCTGATGCCGCAGCTCAGTCTGAAACGCTTCTGCAGTGCGAATTTGGCACCGCGGGCGTAGTCGCCCCAGTCGCCCTGCTTCACAAGGGCCGGAGTGGCAATGTCGAACGCCACGTCGCCAGTGAAAGTCTCGCTCCGGAGCTCCACCCTGCTGTCGTCACGCACATCGAACCAGAGGTCCACCCCCTTGTCGATGGCAAATCCCGTCACCAGCCCCTTCTGGTGGTCAACATGTGCACCCAGCGGGCACACGCGGTAGGGAGAAAAAATATGATATTGCATTATCCGTAGTATTCTTTGTACCACTGGGCGAACTTGCGCAGGCCCTCGCGGAGGGTGATTTTAGGCACGAAACCGAAGTCACGCTCCAGCGCTGAAGCATCGGCGAAGGTAGTGGGCACGTCACCGGGCTGCATGGGCACGAGCTCCTTGTGGGCGTCGAAATCAAAGTCGGCTGGCAGCACTCCGGCGCGCACCAGCTCCTCCTGCAGTATGTTCACGAAGTCCAGAAGATTCTCAGGCTGCCCGCCGCCGATGTTGTATATGGCGTAGGGAGGCACCGGGAGGCCGTCCTCGCCTTTACGGCGCGCGGGGGCCTTACACATAACGCGCACGATGCCCTCCACGATATCGTCCACATAGGTGAAATCGCGGCGGCAGTTACCGTAGTTGTAAATCTGGATGGTACGGCCCTGTATGAGTTTGTTCGTGAATCCAAAGTAGGCCATGTCCGGACGGCCTGCGGGTCCGTACACCGTAAAGAAACGCAGTCCCGTGGTAGGGATGTCATATAGTTTGCTATAGCAATGGGCGAAGAGTTCGTTGCTCTTCTTGGTGGCGGCGTACAGGCTCACGGGGTTGTCCACGCGGTCGTCGGTGCTGAAAGGCACCTTCTTGTTGCCGCCGTACACGCTGCTGGATGAAGCGTACACCAGATGCTGCACCGGATTGTGCCGGCAGGCCTCCAGGATATTGTAGAAACCTATCATGTTGCTCTGGATATACGCATCGGGATTCTCGATACTGTAGCGCACGCCTGCCTGTGCGGCAAGGTTGACCACGATATCGAAATGATTATCGGCAAAGAGCCTGTCGATAAGAGCCTTGTCGGCAAGGTCGCCCCGGACGAAGCTGTAGCCGTGCTCCGGGTGCTCCTGCGCCTTCTGCGCTAGAAGCCCAAGGCGGTATTCCTTAAGCGAAGGATCATAGTAATCGTTGAGATTGTCGAGACCGACGATGGTCAAGGGTTGCTCGCTGTCGAGCAGACGCAACACTAGATTGCTTCCGATAAATCCGGCAGAACCGGTAACAAGTATTTTCATTAGATTTTGGGTATATCTTCCCCTGTCCGGGGCTCTGTGAAAAACCGAACCCGGTCAAGGCCAGGCTCAAGGAGAAATGTAGCTTTTCCAATCGGTCCTACCCCCATCCGAGGGCGGTGCCGTGAGCCCCGCTTTTGTGATACAAAAACAGACAAATATACAAATTATTTATTATATTTGGGAATAAATCATTCATGTCTATGAAAAAGATAGCTTTGCTAATCCTGTTCTCGGCGCTCTGCCTTTTTGCAAACGCCCAATCTCCCATCCTCACTCCACAGGCTCCCGACACGCCGCGCATCAACGGCCCTAAAGTGTACGGAGCCAGGCCCAAGGCCGAGTTCCTGTTCCGTATCCCCGCCACCGGAGTGCGTCCCATGCACTTCGAAGCCAAGGGGCTGCCGCGCGGCCTCAAGCTTGACCCGGACAGCGGCATCATCTCGGGCCGCGCACGCAAGAAAGGCACTTACCACGTGGCGCTCAAGGCAGTCAATGCACTCGGAAGCTGCGAACGCGAGCTGCGTATTGTCATAGGCGACCGCATAGCTCTCACGCCGCCAATGGGGTGGAACTCATGGAACTGTTGGGGCAACAGCGTATCGCAGGAGAAGGTCATGAGCTCGGCCCAGGCCATGCTGGACAAGGGGCTTGCCGACTACGGCTGGACATACATCAACATCGATGACGGCTGGCAGGGCGTACGCGGCGGCAAGTGGGGCGGCATACAGCCCAACAAGAAGTTCCCCGACATGAAAGGACTCGCCGACTGGCTGCACTCCAAGGGCCTCAAGCTCGGCATTTACTCCGGGCCCTGGTGCGGCACCTACGCCGGTCATATCGGCAGCTCCTCCCCCACTCCAGACGGACGTTATCCCTGGGTGGAAGCAGGCATAGTGGACAGCGTGTACAAAGTTGACCGCAGTCGCATGAAACGTGATTCCGTATGGTTCTTCGGCGACTATTCCTTTGCCAAAGCAGACGCACAGCAGTGGGCCGACTGGGGCGTGGACTATCTCAAATACGACTGGAACAACAACGACCCCTGGTGGCTCAAGGACATGCGCGCAGCACTGCTTGCCACGGGGCGTGACATTGTGTACTCCATCTCCAACTCTTCAAAAGTGGTGCTGGGGCCCGTCCTGCGCGACTACGCCGAGTGCTGGCGCACCACCGGCGACATCCGTGACAACTGGGACAGCATCTTCAAGATAGGATTCGGCGGGCAGGACCGCTGGGCCGGATTCAAGGCCCCCGGCAACTGGCCCGACGCCGACATGCTGGTGGTCGGCAAGGTGGGCTGGGGCCCCAAGACACATTGGACCGGGCTCACGCCTGACGAGCAGTATACCCACATTACCCTCTGGTCCATACTCGCTTCGCCGCTTCTGATCGGCTGCGATATGGCAGAGATGGACGACTTCACCGTGAGCCTGCTATGCAACAGCGAGGTGATTGACGTGAATCAGGATCCGCTGGGCGCACAGGGCGTAAAGCAATATGGCGACGATACTTACGCTACCTACGTCAAGCCGCTGGAAGACGGCTCAGTGGCAGTGGCCATGTTCAATCTGAGCGACGCTCCCAAGAAGATAGGTTTCGTCCCCCACTCCCTCGGGCTCGTGGCAGATCAGAAGATTCACGATATCTGGAGGCAGAAGGACATAGGCACCGTGGCCCGCAAGGAGCGCTGGGAGACCGAAGTTGCACCGCACGGCGTGGTGTTTGTCCGTCTCTCCCCCGGCATCACGGAGACCAAGCTCCGCGGCTTCTGGAGATAATTATTTGATAATGACGATATTTGGTACCCGCCGCTGGCCTTCGTGGTCGTAGCGGCGGTTGTCGCATGGATTGGACACTACGCCGCGTTCACGGGTCCACAGAGTACTGGACCCGCCGCCGTCGAGGTTGATAGCATTGTCGAGGCCCAGCAGACGGGCTATCAGCGCCGTCTCATGAATGGTGGCGCCGTCTGCCTTGCCCGGCGCGCGCCCGTCAATCACTACAAGATACACCCACCCGTCGTTGGTCGTACCCACGAAGGTGCGCGGGTGACGCTTGGTGTAGAACGAACTCTGAGGCCACTCGTCGCGAGCCTCCCACCCGTCGAGCAGCAGCACCGGGCCGGATGCAAGAGCATCGGGGCACTGCTTGGCTGCGAGGGAGTAAGTAAGTGTGTCGCAGCGTATTATATCTACCTTGCGGCCGCGTATCGCCAGCAGTCCGTCGGTGCGGAATGTCTCGCCGGGGGTAGTCGCGCCCTCCACCCTGCACTTCTCTTTAACGTAGGTTACAGGCTCCAGCGTGCGCATATTGAAATAACTACCGTTCACGGCAGCCAGAGCATTGTGGCGCGCCGCCATGGCACCTGTGCTGTCGGCATTGGTGCCGGGGTCGTTCACCACCCTCATCCTGAGGCGCTTAGCGGGATAACGAAGCACCGAGATGCTCTGGGTAGAGTTGAAAAGTTGTGCCTGAAAGCTGGCTACCTGCGCCCCTTTTCCAAGGTCATGCCACTGTATCTGCGCCATCATCATAGGGCTCAGTAGCAATGCGGCAGAGAGACTCAATAAAAAACGCATTTTCATACCGCAAATTTAACAAAAATGACTACATTTGGCTAGAAATTTTAACTATATGGCAAACAAGTATTCAGGAACCCAGACCGAAAAGAATCTGGAAGCTGCGTTCGCCGGCGAATCACAGGCGAGAAATAAATACACCTACTTTGCATCCGTTGCCAAGAAAGAAGGCTTCGAGCAGATGGCCGAGATCTTCCTCAAGACTGCCGACAATGAGAAGGAGCATGCCAAACTCTGGTTCAAGGAGCTTGAAGGCATAGGCAACACTGCCGAGAATCTGGCCGCTGCAGCCGCTGGCGAGAATTATGAGTGGACCGACATGTACGAGGGCTTTGCCAAGACCGCCGAGGAGGAAGGTTTCAAGGCTCTGGCCGCCAAGTTCCGCATGGTAGCAGCCATCGAGAAGCGCCACGAAGAGCGCTACAGGGCCCTGCTGAAGAATATCGAGGCCCAAGAAGTGTTCGCCAAGAGCGAAGTGAAAGTATGGGAGTGCCGCAACTGCGGACATATCGTGGTGGGCACCGCCGCACCTCAGGTCTGTCCCGTATGCGCGCATCCCCAGTCCTTCTTTGAGATTACGGCAGAGAATTTCTAGCCTTGGCTTCGGCGCTCATGTGCGTCAGAAGTGAGTGAAGCCTTGATATTCGTCCTTGGCACCGCCAAGCCAACGGATGTCGCCTTGGGTGCGTCCCAGTTGGGTGCCTCCGGCAGTGAGAATCTTGCCGATAGCAGTCACTCCGACTTTCCCGCCAGAAGCGGCCCTGACCGCTGCAGCAGCGGCTTCGAAGGCTTCCGGAGACAAGGTAAACAGAAGTTCGTAGTCCTCTCCCCCGCTCACAGCTAGTTCTGCGGGGTCCCAACCTCGCTTGTCACATATCTGCCGGAGTTCGTCCGACTCCGGCAGCAGGCGTAGGTCGACCTCAGCACAGAGGGACGTCCCGCAGCAGGTTTCCGGCCCGAATTCACCGTTTCCAGGCCCAGCGGAGCCTCTAACCACCGTTTTTGGCCCAAATTCACCATTTCCAGGCCCGGCAGAGGCCCTTAGGATGTGACGGAGATCGGATGCGATACCGTCGGAGATATCCATCATGGCGTGGAGGCCCGGCACTGCTGCTAGCGCCTGACCCTCAGCCACCCGCGGCATGGGACAATAGTGACGGTCGATAAGGGCAATGCCGGCGGCCGAATCACAGAGAGAGTCACCGGGCCGGCGGGAATTCCGTTCCAGAAGCAGACGGAGGCCGGCGGCCGAATCACCCAAAGTACCCGTAACGCACACGAGGTCACCAGGACGGGCACCGTCACGCCTGACAGCCGCACCGTGGCGGCATTCCCCTAGCAAAGTGACGTTGATAAACAGATTGTCGGGCGACGCAGAAGTGTCGCCTCCAAGCAGCGGCACGCCGAAGCGGGCGGACAATTCCTTGAAGCCTCCGATGAAGCGCTCCACCCATTCCGGCCCCAGCGAAGCAGGCAGCGCCAGCGACAGAAACGACGCCACCGGGCGTCCGCCCATAGCAGCTATGTCGCTGATATTCACCGCAGCAGACTTCCATCCGAGCTGCTCCGCACTCACATCATCAAGCAAGAAATGACGGCCCTCCACCAGCAGATCGGTGGTGACGAGGGTATCAAGTCCGGAGCTCTGGGGCAATATGGCACAATCGTCCCCGATCCCGGTAACCCCGGGCCCTGCCTTCACTCCCTCTCCGCCATTGAAAGCAGCGCTGATGCGCTCTATGAGTTCAAATTCTCCTAATCGTGACATTTCCTAATCTCATGAACCCTAAGTATGGATGCACCGCCGGCCTCAGCCAGAGCCTCGGCAATACAGTTGCCGTCGAGCCCGGGATACGCAGCCGCCAGATGCGAAGGGACTTCCCTTGTGAAACGTTTGTCTGCGGCCCCGATCAGAATGGGACGCCCAAGCACGTTAAGGGCAGGAAGCTGCTCCAGAATCTCCCAGCACTGCTGCGGCGTCTTGGCAAAGCCCAGCCCCGGATCAAGTATCCAGTCATCCAGCCCAAGAGCCCGCGCCCTTGACGCAAAGCCGCCAAAATAACGCAGGAGCTCAGGCACCACGCCTCCGGGATAGGTACAGAAAGAATCCATAGTAGATGGCGTACCACGCTTATGCATAGCCACATAGCTAAGGCCCAGACGCGCTGTCACAGGCAGCATGAGCACATCGTCTTCGCCAGCGGATATGTCATTGACGATGAAGGGACCCACAAGGTCAAAAGTACGCCGCACAATCTCGCTGCTTGTAGTATCTATCGAAAGCCGCAGCGCCCGAGGAGCGCACAATCCCGAGGCAACAAGTTGGCGCAGCGCCGGCTCGAGCCGCCTCCACTCCTCATCGACGGACACTGCGGCAGCACCCGGACGGGTAGATACGGCACCCACATCAATGTACGTGGCTCCGGCGGCAGCAAAACCCTCAACCTTAGCCATGAACTCACCCACAGACCCGGCCCTGCTGGGCTCGAAGAACGAGTCCGGCGTAAGATTGATTATGCCCATCCACTGCACCATACTTCACAAATATCACAAATAATTTTCAATCCAAAGAATATTTTCGCAACTTTGTCCCACCATGCTACGAGAAGAAACCGTTTTCGGCCCCATACATAGCAGGAGGCTTGGCAGCTCCCTGGGTATCAATCTGTTGCCGACCAAGGGCAAAATCTGCAACTTCGACTGTATCTACTGCGAATGTGGATGGAATGCCGACGGCCGGTCCGACACAGTGCTGCCCACGGCGGCACAAGTGCGTAAAGCGTTGGAAGACAAGCTGTCCGCGCTGATGCTCGACGGCACACGCATCGACTCGATAACCTTCAGCGGGGATGGCGAGCCGACGCTCAACCCCGAGTTCCCGCGCATAATCGACGACACTCTGCTACTGCGGGACGCATACTTCCCCGGAGCCAAGGTGTCGGTGCTGTCCAACGCTACCAGGGTGCATATCGACGAGGTGTTCAGGGCCCTTCGCAAGGTGGACAATCCGATAATGAAGATTGATGCCCCGACAGACGAGCTGGCGGCGCTGATAAACCGTCCGGCGCCCGGCTACAGCGTACGGCGTACCGTAGAGGCTCTCAAAAGGTTCGAAGGCGACTTCATACTGCAGACGATGTTCCTCCGCGCCTGCGGCCTTCCGGATGCCGAGTGCAGCTTCGATACGGGCTCTCCAGAGGTGCTCGGCCCCTGGATGGATATCGTCCGTGAGCTGCGCCCGCGGCTGATTCAGGTGTACAGTATCGACCGTCCAACCCCGGCCAGCGGCCTTCAGAAGTACTCTACAGAACAAATGAAAGCCCTCGTGGAGCCGCTGCTCCTCGAAGGCTTCAATATTCAGTTCCGCTAGTTTACAGTTCCGCTGCAAACATGGGGTCCCAAGCAGGAAGCTGCACCGGCTCCTGCTTCAGCATCTCCAGCACATCTGCAGGCACGAAACGCCTCTCTACCACCAGACGGAACATATACTCATTGAACCACTCGTCGGTCATGATGATGTTACCCTTGTAGCCGGAAGCCGCGCCCCAGCTGTTCTCTACCATCCACTTGGCCGGTTTATCGTCCTTAAGGTCAACGGCTATAAGCGTCATGGCGTGGCTGGACCCGCTGGCATGCGTGAGAATACGCTGCTTCTTGTCCATAGTGAAATTCACTCCCAGCAGCGACTCGTAATCATAATTGGCCAGGTCGGCCACTCCCCTCTTGCGGTCGAGGAATTTACCTACGTCGCAGCTGAAGTACATTGCCACGCCGGCCTTGATGGAAGCGATGGCCATTTCCTTGATACGTTCAACGGGCAGATTGACATAGAGCCAGTTCTGGCCGTCGTAGAGGTGACGGTCGTACTGTATCTCGTACACCTTGCCATATTCACGGGAAGGGTCGTTCATCAACATCACGTATCCGCCTTCCAGATCGTAGCCAAGCAAATCCTGATAGAACTGCTTAGGGGTTTTGGTCTCCCCCTTCCATTCGAACTCCGCAGGAGGCACGCCGAGGCACAGTGCAAGCACGTGATAGACATCGGCAAGCATCTGTGTCTTACGCTCCTGAAGGCGCGCATGCAACTTTTCTTCCGTCAGCACAGCGGCCTTCTTGCTCTTGGCACGGGGCGAAGCTGACGCCATGTCGCGCAGTTCCAAGCCATACTGGCGCAGGAGCGTCCGCAGATGCGAAGACATCTGTGCCGTGCCGTTGGCAACTGCCGTCTCGGGCATCACGTCCGCAGGCACAAGCCCGTACTTGGTCACGAGATTGGCAACTCCGGTGAAGGTACCGCCGTCACCTATCGGGTTGGAGAACAACCAGTCCACCTCACGGTCGTCCATGGGTTTATTGCGGGTATCGATTATGCCCTGCAGGAAAAGATTGGCCTTCTCAAGCTGGTCCCAGAAGAAGCAGTAGTTCTGCGAGAACTGGAAGTCGCCCAGATCCCATTTTTCGATGGCTGCAGCCCTGAGCACATTGAGTCCGGTAAACAGCCAGCAGCGTCCGCTCGACTTCTGGTCGGTAATGCCGGTGGTCTTGATTCTGTCGGAGAAGTGGGTGTCGATCATGGCTGCATTCTCTGCATTGACAGCCAATGTGTTAAGCGGAGTCTGCCCTATGGCGTTGCGGAGCGCCTTGTCGGAAGCGTCTCCCTTCCAGCCCTTTGAAATCTGCTCAAGCATGGCGGGGGTAATTCCGCCGTTCTGCGCCATTGCCGTCATGCTGCCCAGCGCAAGGAGGAGTGCAATCAGTCTTTTCATTTGCGTACTATTATTCTTTCGATGCGGCGTGGCACCGAGGTCAATATTTCGTAAGGGATAGTGCCGAGGATGCCGGCAATTTCGCTGACTGTGGGGTCGGATCCGAATATTGTCACTGTATCGCCCGGAGCGCAGTCAATGCCGGTCACGTCTATCATGCACATGTCCATGCATATGTTGCCAATGGTGGGTGCGCGCCTGCCGCCGACGCTGAAGCTCGCGTGACCGCAGCCCAGGTGACGGTTGATGCCGTCGGCGTAGCCCACAGGAATGGTGGCGATGCGGGTGCCGTCGGGCGAAGTATGCCCGTGCCTGCCGTAGCCTATTGTGCCTTCAGTCAAAGTCTTGATTTGCAATATCTTGACCTTGAGGCTCGCCACCGGCTGGAGCTTGACTCCGGGCAATGCGCTTATGCCGTAGATGCCTATTCCGAGACGGACCATGTCATGCTGGAACTGAGGGAAACGCTCGATGCCGGCAGAGTTGAGTACGTGCCACATGGGCTTGTAGCCAACGGCATCAGTAATGGCAGCGGCTCCGGTCTCGAAAAGACGTATCTGACCGAGCGTAAACTCATCTTCGGCAGGGTCTTCCGCCACCGCCAGATGAGAGTAAATGGAGCGTATCTTTACCTCCTGATGCTCCTTAAGAAAATCCAGCAGAGCTGGGATCTCATGGGGCATGAAGCCCAGACGATGCATGCCAGTATCCAGCTTAATGTGAACAGGGAAGTCACTTATCCCACGCTCCCTCAGCACTTTACAAAGTGCTTCGAGAGTGTAGAGATTGGGTATTCCGGGTTCAAGGCGGTAGTCTATAATCTCAGGGAAGAAGTCGGTACCGGCAGTAAGCACCAGCACCGGAAGCGAAATACCGGAGCGGCGCAGTTCTACGCCCTCGACCGGGAGAGCAACGGCAAGATAATCAGCCCCTTCCGCCTGCATCATTGATGCAAATTCAACAGCCCCGTGCCCGTATGCATTAGCCTTCACAAGCACCAGAAGCTTGGTGGAAGGACGTAACAGGGAGCGGAAGTAACGGTAGTTCTTCCGCGCCGCGGGCAGGCTGAGTTCAAGCCGTGAAAAATCGTTTTCTCCAGGCATAATGCTCTATCTGTGACTCTCTATGAGCAGGTCGCCAAGTTCGGCGATGTCGCGGACAATGAAATCCGGAGCATAGAATTCGGGGGTGGTTCCAGCTGCCTCGCAGGCCTTCTCGTCCGCAGCCACCTTAAGTGCCGTTTCAAGCGTGGTCTCACCGCTCAGTACCAGACAGCCGACGGCTGAAGCATTGTGGGCCATGGCAGTGTCGGTATAGATACGGTCACCGGCCATCAGTATTTCCTCCGGCTTCAAGCCGTGACGCAGGCGTATGCCGTCAAGCATTGTGGGATCGGGCTTGCCCAGCACTATGTCCGGCCTGCGGCCAGTGGCGTGCTCGATGCACTTCTGCAGCGACCCGCAGTCAACGAGTATCGTAGGCTGGTCGGTAGGACACACGCGGTCGGGATTGGTCGCCACGTAGGGTATGCCCTGAGAGGCCCACCACGATGCACGGCACAGACGGGAGTACACGAGCGTGGGATCGAATGCCACTACGAGCACATCGGGACGGTCGTCGGCGCTGTCGGCGCAGGATTCGAATCCGGCCTTCTCGAACTGGCTTATCATCGAAGGCGTGCCGAGCATGAACAGACGCTTGGCGCCGGGCCAAGTACGCTTGATGTAATCGATTGCGGCCAGCGATGTGGTGTACATGTTGTCCTCCCCCGCTTCAATGCCCATGCCGGCCAATTTCTTGAGGTAGTCGGCCACGGACTTAGTGGGGTTGTTGGTCAGGAAAGAGTATCCGATTCCGGCCTTGTCAAGCCTGTCCAGGAAATCTATCGTATAGGGGAAGATATTGTTTCCCAGATATATAGTCCCGTCCATATCGAGCGCCACATGCTTCACCTTGGACAGTTTGTCCCGCTGGGCGGGGGTAAGTACTTTGTTGTAATTCTCCATTATTCTGCAAATGCTACTATTTCTCCTTTCACTACATCCTTGCCCTGGGAGCCGGGCACTGCCACTATGCGGCCGTCGGCTGCCGGTACTATGGGCTCGAGGCCGTAGCGCGTCTGAACGTATCCGCATGGCTCACCGGCGATAACTTTTGTGCCGGCCACGGGGGCCTTTGACGCATCCACTACATCAATTTCCCATAACAGTTTGCCGGCTGCAGGGGCCTGCAGAGGGAAAGCGTGAGGATATTTCTCAGTGTACTGTTCTATCTTGTACTCAGGCATTTCCACCACCGGACGCTTGACGTTTATCGGTGCTCCGGCCTTGGCCTTGAGTTCCTCCAGATCGTGTTCGAAACGCTGTTTGGCTATGCCGCTGCGGTAGTCGCGGTACTGGCGCTCGTGCATGGCAAGCTCAAAGAGCTCTTCATCGTCAGGGCCGCAGTCCCAACCCTCTTCCTGCATCATCTTGCGGAACTTGGGCAGCTCGTCGGGATATTCGTCTTGAGGGTTGCCGGTGTAGAATTCAAAGCCTTTCTGCTTGGCAAGGTCAATGATTTCGGGTGCGAGAGGCCCGGGGAGGCGTCCCATCTTGCCGAGTATCATGCCCCAGGTGTCTTTGTCGATGGTGCTGAAGCGGGGTTTGCCCTGAGCCATGGCAAAGAGGTTCATGAGGGCTGTATTCTTGACGTACTGGCTGAACGGAGTCACGAGTGGAGGATATCCGAGGCGGGGCCACACATACTCTACCTCGCTGAACAGCTGCACCATAAGGCTGTCGAGACTGCTCTCCTGCTTGCCGGCCGCTTTTTCCGCAGCATTAATAGCTGACTGGAAGCCCTTGAGGTCGGCCATCATGGATCCCATCATGCCTCCCGGGAGGCCGCAACCGACCAGCAGCGATGTCATCTTGGCGTTGGAAGGATTGATCCAATAGCCCAGGAAATCGTCGATGAACTCCTGCGTGAGGGCGCGGACCTGCATATAAGCGTCCATGTTAATGTCCTTGACCAGGAAGCCGTCGGCACGGAGCATCTGCTGTATTGTTATCACGTCAGGATGTACTTTGCCCCACGAAAGCGGCTCCACGGCCACGTCGAGGTAGTCGGCGCCGGCCCTTGCGACTTCCAGCATGGAGGCCACAGAGAAACCGGGACCGGTGTGACCGTGATACTGAACCTTGATATGCGGGTATTTCGATTTTATCTCCTTGACAAGGCGTCCGAGCACGTTGGGACGGCCCACGCCCGCCATATCTTTAAGGCAGATCTCATCGGTACCGTATTCAACCAGATGGTCCACTACGCCCATGTAATACTCCACTGTATGCACGGGCGAATGAGTTATGGACAGGGCTCCTTGGGAGATCATGCCGGCTTTCTTGGCGTATTCAACGCTGAGCTTAAGGTTGCGGTGGTCATTGAGGCCGCAGAAAGAACGGGCGATATCGGTACCCTGGGCCTTCTTCACCTTGAACATAAGCTCACGCACATCAGCAGGCACCGGATTCATTCTCAGCGCGTTGAGTCCACGCTCGAGCATGTGGGTCTGGATACCGGCCTTATGAAAAGGGGCTGTCCATACACGCACCGACTTGTTCGGATTCTCTCCGTAAAGGAGGTTGACTTGCTCGAAAGCTCCGCCATTGGTTTCTACGCGGTCGAAGCATCCCATGTCAATTATAGCGGGAGCTACTCGTACAAGTTGGTCGGCGCGGGGCTGGTATTTGCCGGAAGATTGCCACATATCCCGGTAAACGAGTGAAAATTTTATTTCTCTACCCATATAGTCTTTAAAATATCGAATTACAAATATAATAATAATTGGCGGATTCTTAAAAAATCGTAAATAAGTGCAGCCGTGAAGCGTTTTTGGGGATTTCGGGCTTACGGATGCGCTATCTTTGCAATACCGTTTTCTGGCGGCGTTTTTCATACGTTTTTTAAGTTTAGGTTTAGAGTAAGGGCGGGCGGGTGGATTGTATTTATGAAGATCAAAGAGATGAATGAGGCGGAAAGGCCGAGGGAGAAATTGCTCAGCCGAGGAGCTCAGGCTCTTTCGGACGGAGAACTTCTGGCCATACTGCTCCGCACGGGCAGGCGTGGGGAGAGCGTTTTGGACTTGGCGCAGCGTATCCTGTCGCTTACGGACGGCAGGCTCACTGGTTTGTTTGAATGCGATGCCGGTTACCTGTCCTCGCTGGAAGGGATTGGCACGCCCAAAGCCGCGACCCTTTTGGCTGCGTTTGAGCTTGGGCGAAGGTTCATGCTCGAGCAGGGCAATGCCTCGGATCCGGTCATGGAATGCAATCAGGTGTATCAACTTATGCTGCCACGGCTTAAAGGGCTCAGGCGCGAGGAGTGCTGGATCATTCTGCTCGACAGGAGGAACAGGATTCTGAAGACTCGCCAATTAACCATCGGAGGGGGCAAAGGTACTATTATTGACATACCGATCATAGTAAAGATGGCTCTTGAAGAACATGCTGCCGGGCTGATCTTGGTGCACAACCACCCAAGCGGCGATCCACGTCCAAGCGGCGCCGACATACGCGAAACTTCCTCTCTACGAGATGCTTGCGCCTCATGCGGCCTGGCCCTGCTGGACCACCTGATAGTCGCAGACGAACATTTTTATAGCTTTAATGAAGAAAAAATGTTTTGAATTCAAAAAAAGTTACTATATTTGCAGTCCGCAAACGGGGTATTAGCTCAGTTGGTAGAGCGTTTGAATGGCATTCAAAAGGTCAGGAGTTCGATTCTCCTATGCTCCACAAAAATCCCTCTCAGATTAGTCTGAGGGGGATTTTTCGTATACCTCCCACTGCCCTACTCCATTCGGGCCCGGAGACCGCAAACCCAGGCCCGCATACCCAATCTGCCTGACTGAGGATGGATTCCTCCTGACTCCGGAAGGCTGGAACGCACTTATGATAGTGCAATTCGTAGTCCGGCGCACACGGGCTTTTGGACTTGCACGGAAAAACAGCGGGAGCGTCAAGAGCCGTCCTCAGCCCTTACTGGATCGTCACGGCCGGCCAGCCGAAATCCTGATAACAGGAAATGCTAAGACCATGAGCCTTAGCATAGTCCAGGATGGACTTTTCACGGGCGGCATTCTTGGAATCATCATTGGAACTAAGGGCGATGAAAGCGTCATAGCGGTCACCGAAAATGGCCTTGGCTGTGGGTGTGAAATCCGAACCGTCGCCAACGGCGTCAAACTGGGTTACCTCAAAGCCCTCATCTGTCTTCTTGACGTGCATACAGCCAGGATGGCTGCCGCCGGACACTAATTTGAGCGTATCGCCGGCCTGGTCATAATTCTCCACCCAGAAATCGCCCCAGACACGTATGTCGTCGGGATTGGACTCATCGGCATCTACAATCAGGCTGTAAGGAATACAGTACTCCGCCGGAGCATAATGAGCGCCGATGCTAACCATGTAGTCACGTATGGCTGCAGCGTAACCATCTTCCTTTTCAAACGGCTTGTAAGCCACTATTTTGCCATTTGCAACCTGCACGTCGGTAACGCCGGGATTACCCAGATCGGAGTAGCTCACGCGATACCACCCGTCGCCCAGAGCTTCGATAGATTCCACAGCAGACACGCTGGAAGGACCGTCCTGCATGCCGGTGCGGAAAACCCAATAGGAGTAGCTGTCTTCGTAATCAGCCCCCCAGATGGAGTTAAGTATATCTTCAGAGAGTGTGCTTTTAAGGTATTCGTCGGTCATTGGTTTGATGGAAAGGACATGCTCGTAGAAGTCATTCACGAGGGCTTTGTCTTTCTGTTCTCCGGTCTGTCCGCAGGAAAGGAGCATCAGGCATGCTGATAAAGAATAAAGGATTTTTTTCATAGATGTTATTTGTTTTTAGTATCAATGATAATAGTCACAGGACCGTCGTTCACCAGAGAAACCTGCATATCGGCGCCGAAAGTACCTGTGCCGACGCTTTTTCCGATAGCAAGGGACAGCGCCGCGCAGAACTGTTCATAAAGCTGAATAGCCTGTTCATGCCCGGCAGCGCCGATGTATGAAGGGCGATTCCCTTTCTTAGTGGAGGCCATCAGCGTGAACTGGCTCACCACCAGGCACTCCCCTTCCACTTCAATCACGCTGCGGTTCATCACGCCGGCCTCGTCATCGAAAATGCGCAGGCCGGCAATCTTTCTCACCAGCCAGTCAATATCCTCCGCGCCATCATCGTGCCCAATACCGAGCAGAATCATAAGTCCCTGGCCGATAGACGATTTCACCTCCCCTTCTATTGTGACTGAAGCGGAACTGACTCTTTGTATAACAACACGCATACTAACGAATCTCCTTGCCAAACGGAAAGACAGAACCTGCCGCCATCTTGAAATGCTGCAAGCCCCATGGTATGCCCACTATGGTAATGCAAAAGATAAGGCCGCAGACAAGATGAATGACGGCAATCTCCCACCAGCCGCAGAGAATCCAGATCAGATTCATCACT
>JAGBNC010000001.1 GCA_017634595.1 Bacteroidales bacterium | reverse complement strand
TTGTCTGTTTCCGTGTCCGCCGTCCGGTGAGCAAGCTCCCCGTCCGACGCACACGAAAACAGCCAGCTGCTATCGCAGCCGGCTGTGAGTCATTGTTTCGCGGAGAGAGCGAGATTCGTAAATGAAGTACGAACCCCTCCAGAAACCCTTGTTTTAATGATTTCTATTGCGTTTTTTTGCAGGCGGAGTTAAATAGCTTCACCCAAAATTGGGCCATTGTTGGGCCACGATTTAACAAGAATGCGCCATGAAGATAAAGAGGAATATCAGCTTTAAGCTGCGGGTTTACGGAAAAGATAATAATCTTTTCCAGATACGGCTTCGTACCACTTTCAACGGAAACCGACTGGACTTGAAGACGGGGTGCCAGATTAACGACCGGGAAGCCTGGGATGAGACAGCACAGCTGGTCAGGGATTGGTATGTGGGGCCTAAGAACGAAACAGCCCAGGCAATTAACAATGACCTTCGTAACGTAAAGGACCAGATGGATACAGCCTTCAAGTTTTTCGAGGCGATGGACACCGTTCCCAGCGTGGCCGATATCCAGAAGAAGTTCGAGGAGCGCATGAAAGGAACCGTTCCACAGAAGCCTATAGATGTCCCGAAAAAGGAAAGGAAACCGAAAAGCAAGGACTTCTGGGAATGCTTTGACCAATTCTTGGCCGAAGCCAGTGAGAAAAACGCCTGGACTCCGGCCACAGTGGAAAAGATGGAAGCCCTGCGGGTTGACCTGAAGGCATTCAAGAAGACCATCAAATTCGAGGACCTGACGGAGTCTTGGTTTACAGCGTTTGTAGTTTATCTGAGGGACAACAAGAAACTTAGGACTCCCCGAAAAAAGAAGGGTGAAAGAGAAGAGTATGACCACGAGGATGTGACCGGCCTCCGTAATTCTACCATTGAGAAGAAGCTGGGTTACTTCCGCTGGTTCCTGAACTGGGCCACGGATAAGGGCTATAATGCCAATCTGGCTTATAAAACCTTCCGTCCTACGCTCAAGCAGACGCAAAAGAAGGTTATCTATCTCACCAAAGAAGAAATCGCCAAGGTCAAGGCTTTAGAACTGTCGGAAGACAACGCCTACCTGGATCCTGTGCGCGACGTCTTCATCTTCTGCTGTTTCTCCGGCCTTCGCCACTCCGACGCAAACAACCTTCGTCGCAGTGACATTAAAGGTGACCACATTGAAGTGACCACGGTAAAAACGGCCGACAGCATCTCCATCGAACTTAATGACATCACCCAAGCCATTCTGGAAAAATATAAGGATGTCCCCTTCAAGGACAATAAAGCCCTTCCCAACCTGACCAACCAGGCCATGAATCGGGACATCAAAGAGCTCTGTATACTGGCCGGTATCAATGAAGAAATCCGCATCACCACCTACAAGGGAAGCACTCGTACGGATACCGTTTACCAGAAATGGGAGAAGGTGGGCACCCAAACCGGCCGCCGCACTTTCATTGTGAACGCCCTCTCCCTAGGCATTCCTCCCAGCGTGGTCATGAAATGGACCGGCCATTCCGACTACAAGGCAATGAAGCCCTACATTGACATCGTGGACTCCATCAAGGCCCAGTCCATGACCAAATTCAACAATTTGTTGTAGTTCTTTGCTATCATATTTTGTGACATCAAAAAAGATTACCAAATTTGTAAAGAGTTTGTACAGACGCGTATGAAAAGGATCAGGATATTCATCAGCAGCGTTCAGAGTGAGTTTACTCAGGAGCGTATCATGTTGAGCCAATATATCAGGACGGACGTCCTTCTGGGGAAATTCTTCGAAACCTTTATCTTCGAAGATGTTCCGGCTGGCGAAGCCTCTCCCCAACAAGTGTATTTAAGCGAGGTTGAAATGTCCGATATTTATCTCGGCCTCTACGGGAACAAGTATGGCTATGAAGATGCGGAAGGTATGTCCCCTACAGAACGTGAGTATGACCGCGCCGCCGAATTGCATAAAACCCGCCTCATTTTCATTAAAAGCCTGGAGGAGGAAAAACGGCATCCAAAGGAAACCGCGCTGATTCAGAAAGTTGAACGCGACATTGTGAGAAAGACATTTGTAGATGTCGAAGGTCTTAGAACATCGGTATACGCTTCTTTGGTGCGTTATCTGGAGGAGAAGGAATATATCCGCTGGCAACCATTTGACGCGGCATTCGACACCAATGCAACGCTTGATGATTTGGATGAGGAGAAGATGCATGAGTTTATCGTTGCGGCAAGAGCTAAACGAAACTTCCCCCTTCCTGAGAATTCATCTCCCACAAAGCTTCTGACCCACCTTTCCTTGATGGATGAGAAAGGCCGTATTTCAAATTCTGCCGTGCTTCTTTTCGGCAAGCGCCCCCAAAAATTCTTCCTAACCTCCGAGGTGAAGTGTGTTCAGTTTTTCGGGAATGTAGTGGAAAAACCTCTTCCGGCATACCAGATTTGTCGCGGGACGTTATTTGAGATGATAGATCAGGCCACGGCATTCGTGATGGACCGGGTAGATCTTGCTGTAGGTACACGTTCTGAAGGAAATACCGCTTCCGTGCCCACAGATTTTGAACTGCCACCGGATGCCGTCAAAGAAGCTATTGTTAATGCCGTCTGCCACAGAGACTACACAAGCAATGGCAGTGTACAGGTAATGCTGTTTCGCAATCGTCTGGAAGTTTGGAACCCAGGACAGCTCCCATATGGCCTTACAGTCCAAAAGCTTACCATCCCTCATAAATCCTTACCGGCCAATCCCCTCATAGCAGACCCGCTGTTCTGGACGGGATACGTGGATAAGATAGGGACAGGGACCGAGGACATCATCACTCTTTGTAAAGAGAAAGGCCTGAAAGAGCCTGAATATCACCAGGAAGAAGATTTCCGTGTGGTAATTTGGCGCAAGGGTGATCCAAATCGGTCCAAATCCGATCCAAATCCGATCCAAATCGAACAGGATTTAGATGAGCAAGTCTTTCAATTGATATACGCAGACAGAAAAATCTCAAGAGCAAAGTTGGCCGAAAAACTGAATACCAGCGAGCGACAAGTCAGAGAAGCCATTGAGCGTTTGTTAAATAAAAGAATTCGCAGGAAGGGTAATACACGAGGAGAATGGGAAATCATAAAGGAAGCGAAGTAGAACAACTTCGGCCTTATAGTCAGCACTTTAACTCGGATGGGTTCTGAGGCATTCGGAATATGGACGCGTAAACACTGAATACAACAGCAACCTGGCGGATATATGAAAGCGGCTAATTACCAAGCTATTTACGGCCATTAATTAGCTGCGTTTCCTGGCAAAAACCGGAAACAGTTTGGAAGTTTCAAAAAAAGATACTTATCTTGGCACGGAGTCACGACAGTGTGACTTCGTGTTCTTTTAAATACAGTTATATGTCAGAATCCAAATTCGACATCTCCAAATTGATGGATAAACCGATTTGGCAGATGTGTGGTGAAGAATTAGTGCTGTTAGCAGAATTTGCCTTCTCACAGAATTCTTTTCCTGCAAGGCAGGAACCACAACCCCAGTTTATCTATGGTATCCAGAATCTCGCGGCCTATATTGGCTGCTGCGCGAGCACTATCTACGATTTGAAAAGACGTGGCGTTCTAAGCGCCGCTATCAAATCGCAGATAGGGAAACGCATTGTCTTTGACGGCCCTCTTGCCCGCACCCTGGCGGAAGAGTACCAAAAGCAGCAGCGCGAAGCCCGTAAAAGCGAGCAAGAGGGCTGAGCCATGGCACGCATACGCAGAGGCAAGGGTGTACCTTACTACACCCTTGCCAGGGATACTATCCTTTCAAAGAACCTGTCCTTGAAGGCCAAAGCTCTGCTGGCCATTCTTCTGAACCTCCCTGACAACTGGCATTTTACAGTTGCAGGAATCCTGTCCTACATCCAGGAAGGCAGGAAGGCCGTTATGTCGGCCTTGAAAGAATTGGAGTCGGCCGGTTACGTCACCGTTACACAAGCGCGGGATGAAAAGGGCCGAATGAAGGAATGTGAATACATTGTCCGCGAACTGAAAACGGCTGCACCGGAATCGGGAAAACCCCAGTCGGTGTTGCGGATGCGAAGTAAAACTATAGAAGATAAACCAGCAGAGGCAAATAGAAAAAAGTATTTAACCAATAAAGAAATTCAAGAAAGCTTCGCTAAAACGCCTATGGAAATGTCGCAATTTCTGGCCCGACAATTCGGAGGCAGCGTTATTTCCCGAAATGAAGCTGTCAAGGAGGCGCTGAAAAATGAAGGAGATGAGAAAGAAAAAGGGGGTGGGAAACTATAACCACCGGTATCATCCTTTCAGCAAGGGCCAGCCGCGCTGTTGCCTCCGTCCCCATTCAGGAGATGAGATGCCTCCTTGCTGACATCGTCATCGATGAGGCGTTTTCCTTGAGATGTGAGCCGGCAGAGCCTAAGCTGGTGGACGCCATCATCGGCCTGATGCTACAGGAAATCTACACCACCTATAGTTCCTGGCGCGTCGATGAAATCCGCATCGCCATCCGTGCCGGGGCGTGCTCCCAGCTGGGGCCGATGTACAGGCTGTCGCCCGCCGAATTCATCCGCATCATGGAGGTCTATCACAGCTGCCCGCTACGGCTGGAGGCCTTGCGGCAGATTCGCCGTGAGAAGGAAAAGCCGAAGCCGGAAGACCCGGAAACGGTGGCCCGGAAAAACCGGGAGTGCCTTGCAAAGGTAGCGAAGGAATGCTTCGCCGATGTGAAAGCAAACGGCCGCATCACCTACTACAGTGACCAGACGATAGACAATGTTTATGACTTTCTCGTATCGTCCAGGGTGGTTAAAACCGATTTCGGGAATCCCGATATCGGAAAACGGCGACAGCTGGAAGATGCTTTCAAGGAGATGATCGCAACACGGAGACAGCCGATGCTGCCTGTAGATTTGTAGACTTATAGATTTGTGGAATCATAGATTACCAGAATGATAGAATTGATTGTAATACGACCGTGAACAAAGGATTGCAAGATAGGCGTTTGTGATACAAACGCGGGCCCCGAGGGGCCGTCTCTGCGCCTTCGGCGGACGAATTACGATGAAAAAGAAAAAAGTTATGATTGCAAAGAAGACAAAAATGATCAGCCTCCGCATGACGGAGCAGCAGTACGACAAAATGATGGAATTGATGCAGATTGACGGCTATCATTCCAGGTCCCGTTTCATCATCAATACGGTGCTGAACCGAGGTGGGAAACGAATGGTTTTCAGGGGGACCGACGGCGAACTAATGCAGCTCCGCAAGTGGTTGATTACCATTTACCGGGAGATGCACCGGGCAGGGGCAAACCTGAATCAGGTTACCAAGGCCATCAATGCGATAAAGTTCCGCTTCAAACTTGGTTTTGAAGGAGAGGAGGAGTATCGTCAGGCAGTTTATATGGCAGGCTATGCCGCCGAAAAACTTTCATGGCGGTCAAAGGACGTGCATGAAGTGGCGATGAAGATTCTGTGCGATTACCTGCCTGAGGACGAAGAAAACCCTTGAACTGAATACGATACTTGCTTCAGCACCCCTGCAATCAAATCCTGCCCCGCCTGGTTAGGATGAATTCCATCCGGACAGATGTAATCGCCGTGATTCCGCAGCCGTAGGAAGGCTGATGTGATGTCTATGATGGGCACATCCGACTTGCGGGCAATCTCAAACAGCCGCAGGTTATACTGCTCATGCCAATGGGTGATAAAGTCTGTTTTCCCGTTCATCCACTCCAGCACCTGCGCCTTGCCCTCTGCATCAAAACTCCTGCACACATGAGCATAAAACCGGTCCTGTTCGAGCGGCGGCAGAGAGAGTATGACGGGCTGTGAGCCGAGGCCCCGGAGTTTCTCAATCAGAGACAGATAAGACTTGGTGAACAGCTCCAGGTCGGTCTGCGCAGTGACAGTCGCCTCTTTCTCCTTGGAAATCTGCTCCCAATTCAGATTGCAGTCATTACCTCCGAATTCTAGCAAAACCCTCTTGCCGGCAAGCCGTCCCTGATGACGCTCCAGCATCATATGACCGGTGGTAATGGTGGAGCCGAAACGACCTAGGTTTTCCGAGTCCGGGGCGATCTGCTTCAGAAACGGTCTTTCAAGCGTGGTGTAATGCAGGTCCCGGTCCATAACCACGCCCTTCATGACGGAATCCCCAAGCCCGATAACTTCTTTGCTCATTTGTACAAATACCGTTTAATGCTCATCTTGGGCGTCTTCTCAAAAGGCTTGTCCATCAGTTCAATGAGGGCAATCTGACTATAGATAGGAAGTTGTTTATTGACGTCGACGCGAATCTGTCCTGCCAGCAGCCCCCTGTTCGGATACTCCCTGGCAGCGTTTTCATCCAGATAGACAAGCCCGACCACCTTAGACTCCCGTCCCACAACAATGGCTTCAGCAACAAGGGGGTGTGAAAGCAGTACGGCCTCCACTTCTTCCGGATATATATTCTGCCCGGAAGCGCTCAGAATCATGGACTTGATGCGCCCACGGATGAAGATATTACCCGCTTCATCCACAATGCCCATATCACCGGTGCGGAACCATCCATCCTCCGTGAAGGCGGCGGCCGTAGCTTCCGGATTTTTGTAATATCCGATGGTAAGGTTGGCGCCCCGGGCCTGGATTTCCCCTGGAACATGAGCCGGGTCCTCGGAGTCGATGCGCACCTCATGGACCGCCTTGCCACAGGAGCCCGGCACAAAGTCCTCCCACCATTCCCAGCCCAGCAGCGGACACGCCTCCGTCATGCCGTAGCCAACCATGTAGGGCAGGCGGATGGCCTTGAAACAACGTTCCACTTCCGGTTTCAGCGGTGCTCCGCCCATGATATAGCAGCGCACCTTGCCTCCGAAGGCGTTATTCACACCATCCCTGACTTTCTTGTAGACGAGCTGCTTGACTCCCGGTATCCTCAATGCCCACTTTACCTTCTCCTGGGCAGGTTTGATGGAACTCTCATACACTTTTTCCATCACCAGCGGAACAGTAACGACCATGTAGGGCTTCACATCTTTCATGGCCCCCAGAAGCGTGGAGGGAGAAGGAGTCTTCCCCAGATAGTAGATGGGCACCCCGTCCACATTGGGGTGGATGAATTCGATGGCCAGGCCGTACATATGCGCCATAGGCAGCATGGAAATCATGGTATCCTCGTGCGTGTTGGGGAAATGCGTATTGCTGTACTCGTCTGTGTCGCAGAGCGCACCGTAGGTGAGCATGACCCCCTTGGGCTCGCTGGTGGTGCCGGAAGTATAGTTGATGATGGCCACGTCGGCCTCATTGCCAGTGGGATAATGGACGTTCTCTCGGCGGAAGCCTTCAGGATAGGTCTCGGAGAATAGTTTGTTCCGCTGCTCGTAGGCTTTGCCGACGGCTTCGTCCGGCGACGCCAGAAGTGTATAATCCTGATTGTTTATTACTGCCCGGAGTGCGGGCATTTTGGCAATATCCAGCTTTTCAAAGATATCGGCATCCGTAAAGAGGAGCACGCTGTCGGAGTGGTTCACCAGGCGCATGATTCCTTCCGGCCGGAAGTCTGTCAGAATGGGCACCGCAACAGCCTCGTAGGTATTCACGGCCCAGAAAGAGATGGCCCAGCAGGCCGAATTCCGGGCGCAGATGGCGACCTTGTCGCCTTTTCGGAGTCCTGCGGCATGAAAGGCCAGGTGAAACCGCTCCACCTCGGCCGCCACTTGTCCGTAAGTATAGGTGTCTCCTCTCCAGTCGCACAGTGAGGGGCGATCCCAACATGCAAGGGTGGTTTCCTGTAATTTGGTAAGATAGTGCTTCATCGGTAATAGGTTTTGTATAAACGTGATGGCAAAATTACACGGAAGCATCCACTCCAGCGTTATCCGTTATAGACTATTTGTTATCCCTTATTGATTATGTCGCCAATTCTGATGCTCTTTTCAAAAACTTCGCTTATCTTTGTTTTATGGAAACCACCATTCATCAGCTTGCGATTGCCGAGGTCCGCACGCGCCTTAAGAGCGCTGCTGCCGGACGGCGCTTCTTTTCCCGGAATGATTTCTCCATCCAGATGGATGCCGACAGCGGCATCATGAGGGATGTACTGCGGCTGCTCCGGGTCCCGGCCCGCTTGGGGGAGAACCGCATCGCCATCGTCATCAGCGGAAGCGCCTCCTGGCGGCTGAATCTCTCGGGGTATGAAGTGTCCGCTCCCTGCGCCGTGCTCCTTCCCGAAGGGGCGCTGCTCAAGATCCAGTCCATGTCCGCCGATTTTTGCTGCCACGTCCTGGCTTTCTCCGGAAAGAACCGGCTGCAGGCCATCGGCACAAATCTGATAAAGCTGGAGCGGGAGGACGCCGATGACTTTGAGCAGCTTTATCATATCCTGTGGACCCTTTCCCTCCGCTATCCCTTCCGGGAAGAGGTGGTCCGCTCCCTCGTGGATGCCATCGTGGAGAATTGCTCCACTGTGGCCTCTCGACAGCTCGCTGCCACCCCCGAGAGGCATATATCCCGCAAGGAAGAGCTGCTGAGGCAGTTTCTTGCGCTGGTTGCCGCATACGCTACCCAGGAGCGGAACCTCTCTTTTTATGCCGACAGGCTCTGCATCAGCGTTCACTACCTGTGCGAGAGCATTCACGATGCCAGCGGACATTATCCCAAATACTGGATAGACGAAACGCTCACCTCAGAAGCCAAGTATCTTCTTTGCTACACAGACCGAAGCGCCGCAGCCATATCGGCTGAGCTGAATTTCTCCAACCCGGCCTTTTTCAGCAGGTATTTCAAACGCGAAACCGGACTGACTCCCGGTGAATTCCGCCTGCGGCATGCCCGGGTGTAAGATTACCACTCAGACAACGTTTCCAGAATATCCTGCCACACTTTCTCTTTCCCAATCTCATTATGAATCTCATGCCGCATATTGGGATAGAGTTTGGAAGTTACCTTGGGATAACCCACCTTCTGCATGAACAGAACCGCTTCGCCGAAAGCCTTGTCCGTCTTCCGGCATGGATCCAGTGCGCCTGAAATGAAGTGGATGGGAAGGCCGCGACGTTTCACCAGCCACCCTTTGTCCTTATATATGTCGATTGAAAGGTCCAGCAGAGCTTTGTATCCGTTGCAGGTAAAGGGGAAACCGCAGAGAGGATCTGCATCGTATGCCTTGACAACGGCTTTGTCAGAGCAAATCCAGGAACTGACGGAACCTTCATCGGCAAAATCCTTGTTATAGGAGCCTGTGGTAAGTTTTACCATAGTGGGAGAAATATGCCTCTCCCCGTGGAAGAGTGAGATCGTCTGGCAGATAAACCTCCCTACACCAGCTACCGGCTCCTTGCTGGGACTTCCGCAGACGATAAGGCCTTCAATCGTGTCATCATATTTTTTCAGGTACTCCCGTACAATCATGGAGCCCATGCTGTGGCCGAAAAGGAAAACGCGCTGTCCCGCGAATTCATCCCGTATCCACTGGTTCACCGAGAACACATCCTCTACAAGCGCCTTGCTGCCTCCCTTGTACATATATCCAAGGTCCCGATTTTCCTTGATGGATTCCCCGTGCCCACGGTTGTCATGCATCACACATCATTGCTGTCCACTAAAAGTTGTGGACGATTATTATAAAGTTTAACATTTAAAACAAACTAAGTTCATCAAAACTATTTTGCTCTTTGACAATATTGTTGTTAGGTACACCAAACAGTTCTTGGAGAGGCGTAGTATCTGTTAATGAGACACTTGCGATCTGTAACATCTCGTAGATAGACCGTTTGATACCCATTTTCTTCTGGACGATAGCCATCATACAATAGGCTATTATCGCGGAGTAAATTTGGATCCTTACGGCGTTCTCGGTAGTACCCCAGAACTTTTTTATCTTAAGATGTTGCTTCAACCACTTGAAGAACAACTCGATATTCCACCTCTGGTGGTATAGTTCAGCGACTTGCATTGGGCTGATATCCAGCGCGTTAGTGAAGAAAATGAACTTTCGGTTATCTTCCTGGTCCCAGTAGATGATGCGGCGTATCTTGTCAGGGTACTTCTCTCTAGTCTGCTGACCATTCATATAGCCAACGCAATCTGAAAGGATGCCTGAACCGGCCGGGAACCTTCTGGTCCATTTCATGGGTTTGAAGTCATTCGCTTTCTTACCTCTAACCACGAAGTAAGCGCTAACGCTTTTGATGTTATGAAGCCTTTTGAAGTCATTGTAGCCTCGATCAAAGATGTAGAAGGCGTTCTCCTCATACGGGATTACATCCATCGCATTCATGTCGTGAACCCTGGCTTCCGTTATGTGAAAGAACGTTGGGATCTGCGTTTCAAGATCGTACAATGTGTGGACTTTGATACCGCCTTTCTTCTGGTTCTTCCTGAAAATGGCCCATTTGAACGTCTCCAGGCACAGCTCTATGGTTGTTGAGTCAAAGGCATATACCTTACCGCCTAGCTTGAAGATATCTTCGGCTCTGCATCTCCTGGCTTCGTCTACGACACGGTATGCAAACTCCTCGAAGATCCGATAGTCACGGTTTGCGTTCGCCTTTGAGAGATTGCTTCTGGTGGCGTACTTGCCAAAGCCAAGATGAAAAGCTTTTGATGCGTGGGCTTGCGTTGCAAGGACAACATCACGGAGGCTTTCACGGTTTGACAGTTGCCCGAACACCATAACGGCCAACTGGTTCCAGCAGGTGAAGTCTTTGACATAGCGATTTCCATTGTATTTGTTTGATATTCTGAGGAATACATCCTTATCAATGAAATCTAAAAGCTGCGCGAGCACGTATTTTCCGTTATGCATGTGCCATTCTACGTTAGTCTGGCAAAGATAATTTCAAATCGGCGCGCTCCAAAAACTGCTGTAATTACCTGACTCTCAATATTTTCAAAGAACTTTTATAAATTTTTAGTGGACACTAATGATTGGGAGAGTAAAATTGGATACTCTTCTCCACGTATTTTTCATGAGAGAGACGCATTGAGAGGAAATCTCTATGGCGTTATTGTAAAATATTATAAACCCAATCCTAATATGGTTGTCAATGCTCTGCCTGCTGAGAATCCCGCTTTTTCTGATAAGATTAAGAAAGCGATGAAACAGCGGCTTCGGATAATTGCTCATGATAAGCTGTATCAAAACCTACAGTTATATTATAATGATTGGACCGATTTTTGCATAAAATCAGAAAAAGCGAGTCTAGGTAATCCCGATTATTTGAAAGAGGATATTTCTTTTGAAACATTACTCAAGAATTGTAAAGAGGAACAACAAATAGCTTTGTTATTAATTTGTGAGAAACTTCTTGAACACGATATTAAAGCCGGTTTTTTGTTAGATGAAATGATTCCTGAAGAACTGACTGAGATTAGAAAAAAATCATTTCACTATGTAAAAGAGGGCCTACGTGAGATGCCGACAATGATGGGTAATTATTATAGATTAGCTGAGGCTTATTACGATTGTTTATTCTAATCCAATGAAACATGAAAAAAATATTCCTTTTGTTCTGTTTGGTGGCGGCGTTTATGGTTTCCTGCACAGGAGAGCAAAATGTATCGGAACCATATTTGGACCTTTCTGAAATCCTTTCCTATATGGTGACAAAGCCTTCCGCGGAGGGTGGATTGTGCTCATTTTCCCTCGAGCTGGTTCCTTCCGCGATTAAGCGGCTTACTGAACAGGAATCCATGGTGCCCGGGAAAATTTGGTTGAAGAAAAAGGGAGATCGCCTTGCTTTGAATTGGCAGTCATCATTCTCCTCAAAATTCGAGGGTCCCTATGCTTTTGTATTTTGGGCTGATGGCCACTGCTGCATCATGGTATCTGAACAGGAGCATTATAATACATTGTTGGATTTCTTTAAGGGGGTGGAATTAAGGGAGATGTCCATTGCGGAACAGGTGACGAAGGGAATCAAAGTCCAACCTTCAACAAATCCCTCCATCAACGATTTGCGGAATCCGAAAGTCGTCATCGACGGACATGTGGTCGGAGCTTCGTTTTCATTTGAATCCTTTGTCTCTTCGGATTATTTTCTTTCCGCATTTATCTGCCCGGAGAATCATTCCGTCTATCGCGTTTTGTTCAATGGCGAAGACCTCCATGTCAGTCTGGTTCCCAATAAGCCGGGTTGGCAATCTATTCGCCTCGTTACCGAGGAGGGGAATTTAGCGACTGTTCCGGTTCTTGAAGGCATTAATGAAATAGAAATTTATTCTTCTCGCAACGATTTCCCGGAGATTGAGTTTTTACGTCTTGGCCTGACAGAAGATGATGCTTTTATTTCCTCTCAGGCTTATGATGAATACATAGAAAAAATCAAAAAGGGATTGCTCTGAAAAAAATTGCCTTATCCAAAATTGTTGCATATGAATGAATTGCATCGCCTTTTTGTAGTCTGTGTGGCTGCTTTTCTCCCCTGGATGCTACCTGCCCAGGGGTTTTCCTATGATGACGGACTGCCGCGGAGTACTCCCGAAGCGGAAGGCATCCGCTCCGAAGCGGTCGCTGATGTGTTCAAGGCTGTCGCCGATGCCGGATACGAGGTCCACGGCCTTATGATTCTCCGCCATGACAAAGTAATTGCCGAACACTGGTGGCAACCCTATGGGCCGGAACAGCCGCATGCCATGTACTCGGCGACGAAGTCTTTCACGGCGGCAGCCATCGGTTTCGTCGTCCAGGAAGGACTCCTGCAAGTGAGCGACAAGGTCATGTCTTTT
>JAGBNC010000014.1 GCA_017634595.1 Bacteroidales bacterium | reverse complement strand
CGCCATGTCAGTGAGTATCTATTTTATTGATTTGGACCTCACTAATTTAGGTGAAATCTCTGACATTGCCAAGCCCTGGTAAGGGTTTCTTTATCAGGGCTTTTGAAACTTAGCAGACAAATTGGCTGCGGAATTTAGGAAAACAATGAATTGGAGGATTATCACTTGGTATATCGGCGTATCGCTGCTTCTCATAGCAGCGCTTATGACGGTATCCGGCATGATTGCAATTTGCACTGACAGCGACGATAGCGGCATTCCCCTTCTGTTTTCAGCTTTTCTCACGGGAACAGTAGGTTTTTACCCGCTTATTTTTGTGCGGAAAGGGCGCCACAAACTTACATTCAAGGAAGGTAACTGCATCGTTGTCGGAGCCTGGGTTTTTGCCTGTCTCTTCGGGATGCTTCCTTTTCTGTTTTATGGCCGCGAGTTCACTCCGATAAATGCCTTGTTCGAAAGCGTATCCGGATTCACGACCACCGGTGCTTCCATCTTGAACGACATCGAAACGCTGCCCAGAGGGCTTCAATTCTGGCGTATTTCTACAGCATGGGTAGGAGGAATCGGAATTGTCACTTTGTTTTCCTCGATTACAATGGGAGATGACAAATCCGCTCTTTCAAAAGCCGAGATATCCAGTATAGCCCGGGAAGCCTTCACGGGAGAAAGAAGCGGCAGTTTTGCAAACAGAATGCTCGTGACATATATTTCCTTGACTGCCATGACCTTTCTGTCACTAAGACTCACTGGGATGGGGTGGTTTGACGCTGCTACAAACGCGATGTCAGCCTGCAGCACGTGCGGTTTTTGCAACCGTAATACAAGCATCGCTTTCTATGATAATCCCGCTGCGGAAGTTGTCCTGACACTGTCGATGCTTGCCGCCGGTATCCATTTCAGAATCATCTTTCTTGCACTGATCAAAAGAAAACCAAGATTTTTCTGGAAGTCGGAAACCATTCAGGTATTCCTGTCCCTGGTCGGCATAGCCATTGTCATTGTCACAATGGATCTCCTGGGAAATGGGCATGATTATTCTCTATGGACCGCTCTACGGGATGCATCGTTCCAGGTAGCATCCATCTCCACCACGACAGGATTCGCCACCCAGGACACTACGTCGTGGCCTCCGCTCAGCATGACGATACTTATTGCCTGCTCTCTCATCTGCGGCTGCTCCGGATCCACTTCAGGCGGCATCAAGATAGACCGGACCATTCTGGCGGCCAAAGGTATCTATCGCAAGGTAAAGATGGCAGTAGACCCACATGCTGTTTATCTGATCCGAGTTGACGGAAGGGTGAAAACTGAAGAACAGGTCAGCGATGCCTTCGGATACATCTTCTGCTATTTGCTGATCGTGGTCGTATTTGCGGCCGTCAATATCGTTTTCGGTCTTGATTTTATCACAGGAGTGACAGCATCCGTTGCCTGCATCGGCAATGTGGGTCCCGGTTTTGGTGACGTAGGCTCCATGTCCAATTATGCGGCATTTCCCCTTGTCCTGAAGGCAACGGCCATGCTGGAAATGCTGGTCGGCCGACTGGAGATTTTCCCCATGCTATATCTGCTCCAGTCCATAATAGGAAGGAGGTAAATTCGAATTTATCTACCTATCAGCTTCAGAAACCGCTTGTCGTTCATCTGCTCATTGGTAATGTACTCGCCATCGTGGAAGAGCGCGTAGGTGGTGATAGGAGTGGGCGCATTCTGGGCCTCTTCCTTGCTTTGCAGATGGATGGCTTTGAAAGGAACGCCATTGTCTTTGGCAACAGTCTCGATGATGGGAACATATTTGCCGTTGAATGGGCACTGACTGGTGTAATACAACACATATCCCGGCTCGTCGGTATGCGGATGCCTGGCGCATTCCTTGAACTTAGGCGTCTGGGCATCCTTAGCAAAAGGCATATACCACAGCTGGATGCCGTTATCGGCCTCGTCACAGACGGAGAAGCCTTTGTGCTTCAGGAACTGAGAATCGGACAGGAATGATTTCTTCTTTGCCGATGACAGGACGCACAGGCCTTTCTTTCCTTTGGCCTTGCTGTCCTGAATGCAGGCGTCCAGCAAATCACTGGAATACCCGTGTCCCTTGAAAGAACCGGACACCCAGAGGCAGTCGATGTACATATAACCATCGGCCAGGATGGGATTCCAGGCATTCTCGGCAGGGATGTACTCAATGAAGCACTTGCCGCGTTCCACGCTCTTGAGGAACACGAGACCATCGTCAAATCGACCGGCAAGCCAGGCTTTCTTGGAAGCCACCTGAACATCATTGTTATTGGAAATGGCGCAACAGATATGTTCCTTTTCCAGATTCTTTTTCGTTACCTTGATATACTCCATGGTTTCGACAAATTCCGATTTATCGAATGCAAGTTAAGCATAATCTGCGAAAACGCCATACATTTACATACCTCTCAACTTGAAAACACACGCGTGTCCGGGCGTACGGTAGCAACTGTTGCAGCTGACGCATAGGGCAGGACGAGTGTCGCCTTCTATCCAGCGCTTGATTAGGTGCGGTTCCCGGATGAGCGGGCGGGACATGGAGAGATACTCGATGCCGGTCTCGTTTATCAACTTATTCATGGCTTCGATGCTTCGATGACCGCCTACCAGGATGACTGGGGTATCCACGACCTGTTTCAGCGCTTCGGCATACTCCCGGAAATATGCCTCATTCTTTCCGGCCTTGATGCCGTTATGCGGCCGTGGGTGAGCATACCGGTCCATCAGTGTGGCAGGGTGTTGTCAAAAAAGGGCCTATTCGCACACAGTGGTCCAGTTGTAATACAGGGTAACCTCATTTGAAGCGGTCACGTCAGCCATCGTGTTTGCGCGAAGCCCCCAGTGTTGCGGCTCCGAAGATCTTTTTCTGCTACTACTACGCCAACTCCTGCACCGGCGAGAAGTCTGGCACCATGCTGGCAGAAGTCAAATGGGCCAAACAGATGGCCAAAGAGAACAAGAAGTTCCAATGGAGCAAAGTCAAGCCCGGTGGACGAGGCGAAACTTATATGGGCCCCATCCAGTGGCTGGAAGATGCCGGTATTATCTGCCGCTGCTACAATACCGATATCACCGGCCTCCCGATGGAGGGAAACGCCAAGGACAATGTCTTCAAGGTTTACACTGCAGACATCGGTCTCTTGATTGAAATGTTGGGACCTGGAACCAGAGCAGATATCCTTCAGGGCAATTTAGGAGGATTCAAGGGTGCCATATACGAAAATTTAATGGCAGATACACTCCACAAGAAGCAACAAAGCCTGTATTATTTTCAAAAAGACTCTGGTCTTGAGCTGGACTTCCTTGTCCGGATGAAAGGTGAATGTGTGCCACTTGAGGTGAAGGCCAGAACTGCCCAGGCTAAGAATGTTCAGACTGTTCTAAGACATGAGGACAAATACCATGTGAAGCATATCATCAAATTCGGCGATTACAATGTCGGCCGGGAAGGTCCGCTGCTCACGCTCCCGGGCTACATGCAGTTCCTACTGGATCCGGAGCCGGAAGACATTGTTCTCGAACCAATCGACGTGGATGCTGTCAACGCTCTGAAAAATATTCCTACTCACTGGAGTAAATTGCGCCGCAAAGGTTTCAGAGATATAAGTCCATGAGTTTTTTCTGCCCTTCTTCACCTTCATGGTATAAAGGAAGCATACAGGGTTTTATTTCTGTATCCAGCCGAGCAGCATATTGACACTGAGTCCAAAGTTGATGGTCCAGGAGGGAGCAGGCGCGGGGAAGGCGGTATGTGCCACATAAAGACGGGACCTGACGGAGAACTCGGAAAGGCCTTCTCGAGCTTGGGCATAACCCACTATCCTGTAAAACTTGAGATCGGCAGAGATGCCTGCTTGATAGCGGAATCCGGAAATCTCATCGGATTTCTTGTCCGGATTGTCGGGATGGGATGGATAGTCGATGAAACCGACACCGATACCAGCAAAAGGAGCTACTTTCCACCATTGAGAATCAAATACAGTGTATCCGAGTGATGCCTCGATGTTGCCGCCCTTTATACGCTCCCCCGCGTTCCATTGGTAAGCGTTCCGAACAATGGCCTGCTTGAAACGTCCGCCAAAGCCTAGAAGGCCACTTAAATAAAGGTTGACCCGGCTGAAACATAAATCGAAACCAAAGTCAAGGCCGACAATCGGAGTCACATAATCAGTAATCGGTCCAGTATAAATCTCGCTCCCTAAGCCCCAGTGCATACCCAGGCCGAAACCACGGGGATCGATCCTCAGGTCATCATATTTACCTTCTTCAGTCTGCGCCAATTCTGCCTTCACCCGGCGAGCATAATCTTGCACAGCCGCTGCATCCCGCCCTTGCTGCGTTTCATCCTTCAGCTTTGCCATGAAACTGTCTGCCACGTCGAGATGAAACTTCATTACACTCCCTTGGCCAAAAGTCGATCCCTGCATAAGTTCCCGCATAGCACGACGACGGCAGATTTCCACATAATCGAATCCGGTCTGGATATACTGCAGCATCGTATCCGTCCGAAAATCCGGATGTACCCAGGATGCATAGGGATTCATATAAGTCTGTGAATGGGGTACATGGAATCGGGTATTGCCCATTTTCCAGTCCTTTGTCGTCCAGGAGATGTTATATTGGAACTCGGATATTATGGGCCATTCACTCTTCCTCGAAGACAGGTCGGCATAAGTCAACGGTCCTTCATCCCAGTACCGGACCGTCTCTTCCATCGACAATCCTGGGTTATGACTTTGTCCGAGGTCGATCGGCGCATCCTGGACATGGGCCTGATCATTCTCGTTAACCGTCCTGACAAACCATCCTATCTTCGGCGTCATCATGAAATCCTCCGGATCTTCCAGAACACCGACAATACCGGCAACCAGTTCCAGCGTCTTCTCTTCCAACACGACACCATCCAGATTGACGGCCTGATACTTGAAAGGGACCACAACCGTTTCCGGAAGCATGGTCTGTGTGATGTCCACATTGGCAGGAGTTTTCCCTTTATTGTCATACGGGAAGAACTTGAGGAACCAGCCGTCAAACTTGGTCAGTTTAGGCTGACCCTTTGCACAGACAGGACCTTGAATGGTTCTGGGGCGGGTCTTACAGACTATGTCCTTCCAGAACCAGTAGTCCGGCTGTCCTTCCGCAGCCTTGACGAACTCCTGTAGAATAGGCTCCAGTTCAGTTGTCCACCAACCCAGACCGAAAGCCTCCAGGGCAAGTGTCTTCTCCAAAACTTTGCGCCAGTCGTCCGGTGTCCCGGTCAAAGTGATGGAAGGGATACCGCAGATAGCATAGACGGCAGTATAATCGAAATAGGGCTTGACCACATCCATCAAGGTCACTTCCGATGCGATGCGTTCATCCGTTCCGGTAGTGGAGAAATCAGCGACCAACGTCGTTGCAAGGCCATTATTGGTATACTTATCAATTTCGGCGGTAAAGCGGCTGATGAGTCCTTCCCAATCGGCCTGCTCCGAGAACAGGTCATTAGACTTGACCCGCAATTCTTTCTTCCCTTCATGATTCACCAAGACTCCCCGGTAGCGATCCGGGTTCTCATTGACGATATGGCTGAACTGC
This sequence comes from Bacteroidales bacterium, assembly GCA_017634595.1. Lineage (GTDB taxonomy): Bacteria > Bacteroidota > Bacteroidia > Bacteroidales > UBA932 > Cryptobacteroides. Next base: position 55,649 of record JAGBNC010000014.1, on the reverse strand, counting down.
TGGCAAATAATCAGCCAGATGGCATCCGGAGTCAAGACCACAGGGCGATGCTGGCACCATGCCTTCAGCAGCATCTGGAATACGACATCCTCTCCGATATCGTACAGGTTGTCCACGTCGGCAAAACTGTTGGCCAGGATTTCCGGTTTCCAGTCCGAAAATAAAACTCCATCCTGATTACGGTTGAGGTCAAGAGCCAACTGAGGCCCAGTCCTCTTCCAACCGCAATGATTATCCGGAATATCCACCTCGTCAACGGCAAAGGTAATGCGACCTTCTTTCTGGCTCATAATCAGCTGGGCTGGCTGGGCATACAGATTAACGTAGGCGATTAAGCTACTCAATATAAGTAATAAACGTTTAATCATTTGAAGTTCGATATTAGATAATTGAAATCAAGGCTTGCTGGAAGAATTGAGCCACAGAATCCAAATGATCTTGAACCTGTTCGCAAAAACTCTCTTCAGGTACTTGAATTGTTACAACACTGGTTTGATTTGTCAGTGTCAAATACATCTGAAGACCATTAAATGTTTTGACAGTGCAGCCGATAGCGACTTCTCCACACTCACCTTGTAAGGACTTCATTTCTAATAGAGGCCTAGTTCTGTTAAACAACAACCTCCACCAAACGACAGAATGAGCCTGCCCGGCGAGTTCAGCCTTGGCAATCCTGTCGACACGAGCCTCATACTTCGCTATAAATAAGTCAAAGAGGCGAAGCATTGCCTCGTACCCATAATGAGCGTGGAGATTGTACGCAACAGCTATCCAACCTCCGTTAGACCTCGTCCCTAATTTGGTGACTTCTAACATGCAAAACGACACTCTATTAAATACAAATATAAGGATAAATCCTGATACCTCAATAATTGAAAGGACAAGACAGAGCTTAAATAGTATTGGTAATGCGAGTTAAAGCCTCTACGCAAGTCATATTTCTAATGAAAAACGGAAGATCTAAGCTTAAATCCCCACTCCGCACAGTAATTCTCCGTAAATCTCAACATTCTTTATTTCGATAGAATCGGCCTCTGACATGATCCAGAGGACCTTTATGCCGTTTTTGATTGTATTTCCAGAGTTCGGAAAAATTTGGAAAATTTTGAACCGTATATGAAACAAAGATTTATAACTAATTGATAATCAACTAGTCTTATTTAATGCATCGGGAAATAATACCTGTTTTCTGGAAGCACTTCTATTGACACGTAGGAGATACAGGGTATCCGAAGATATAGACACCCATCCCTTCGGGCTCTTCAGCGAAAAAGCGCAAAATGGCGGCACCTCAACCGGTGCCGCCATTTCAGTTATCTCTCCCGCTGGAGATTATTACATCATGGCGATGAGGAAATTCTCGTAGCCAAGTTTCTCGATCTGATAAAGATACTGGGCTTCCCAGGCCATGTGCTCGGCCTCGCCGTCTATCCATTTCTCTATCAGCTTGCGGGTGGGATAGTCATCGGCAAAGGCTTCTGCCAGCTCGCTCAGGTCCTTGACGGCATCAGGCGCGTAATCCGATTCGATCTGCTGCTTGGGATCGTCGTAGAACGGGAACTCGATGGTCTTCATCGCCTCCTGCAGGTCAGCGGGCTTGCAGCCCAGCTCTACCAGGCGGTTGAGTACCTCTTCGGCTTCATCCCACTCTTCTTCTGCCTCTTCTTTCCATTTGTCTGCCAGCTTGTTCCAGCCCTGAAGGCGGTCATAGGCAGAGAATGCGAAATGTTGTTTGCTGTTTCCGAACCAGGCGGCGCCATAGAAGGCGAACTTCTTCAATGCTTCTTCTTTTGTCATAGTAAGTATTTGTTGTTTATTGTGTTTATGCTTTGTTGAACTTGCTTTTGGGCTGCTTGCAGCGGGGGCATTTCCAGTCGTCAGGGAGATCCTCGAAGGCGACGCCGTCGTGCTCGGCAGGGTCATAGACATATCCGCAGATGCTGCAGACATACTTTCCGGAGGCTGCCTTCTGTGAGAAATCCACCTCGGCCAGGACCGTAGGAACAGGATTATCCAGATCCATCACCCTCCCCTCTTCCAGATTTTCATAACCCTGCGGCGTGTGCGTCCCCATGTAAACGGTGGGATGCTTACGGACAAACTCCCTCACGCGGTCCATCGTCTGCCGGGCGGCGGGAAGGTCGTCATATACCACAGATAGCTTGTTCTCATACAGGGCCTCGTCCACATAGGTGATGTCGGCCTGGAACATGTAGAAGAGCCCTTCGCTTTCGGCAATGACGAGGCTGTTGCCCTTGGTGTGGCCCTTGGCCTTGATGAGGTAAACTCCGTCGCAGATTTTCTGTGATTCCGGGAAATTATAGTACGCTCCGTCGGTGAAACTCACCGGCACCAGGTTGGGGATGCCCTTCAGTTCTGCAGCGTCCATTTCCTCTGCATTTACGTATATCTTGGCGCCCGGGAACGAGCGGAGTTCGCCGGAATGGTCGCTATGCCGGTGCGTCAGCAGCACCTTGGTCACCTGCTCCGGCTTATAGCCGGTCGCCGCAAGGGCTTCCATATAGCTGCAGATGTCCTTCCCGGTATAGGCGGCTGAGTGTTCGTCAGGAGCTTCCTCCGGTGTCCCTGAAGGCAGTCCCGTATCCACCAGGATGACATCTTTCCCAGTGTCAATCAGATAATTCTGCAGGCTGCCGCGATAGCGGATATCGGGATTGAACTTCTGCGGACCTTCTTCGCCACCGAAGGCAAACGGCTGCGTATAGAACCCGTCCTTTCTGAATTTGATTGCCTTGATTATCATGGATGATTATTTTGCGGGTTCCCATTTGCAGCGCACTGGAGACACGATGGCTCCTTCTTTCTTGAGGAGGGCAAAAGCCTTGTCAACCTCTTTGCGGTCAGCGCCGAGGGTTTTAGTCACATCACCTGCAGATACGGGTTTGCCAGCTTCACGCATGGCCTTGAGTACTTGTTCTTTCATAATCTTGATATTAAAAATTAACGGTTTCCACGGGTTCCATCATCTTGAAGAAGGTGGCTTTGGCATCGGCCAGATAGTACATCACGCCTTTCTCGCCATTTTCGCCAAGGGCGGGTTTAAGCACCGGCATTTTCTCAATGAGGGCTTTCTGGGTTTCAGGTCGATTGTCCTCTACAAGTTTGCACTCGATCCTGAGAGTCTGGCCCTTGAAGGCGCAGATCTCGGCCTTGGGATTGGAGGCAAGCTGATGCGTGGCATTAGTCTGGCCAAAGGCCATTATGTAGATTCTTCCTTCGAAGAGCATCATGGCTCCGTAAGGACGCACGCGCGGCTGGTCTCCTTCGACAGTAGCGAGATAGAAGGTTCCCGCATTTTGCAGGAATTCAAATACTTTGTTGATGGCTTCCATAAGAGATCGATGTTTGGATTTTTTATATGGCGAATATACGGGTTATTTCTCGAAAACTGGTTATCCCGGGCAAAACAATACTTGTCTCAAACAACACAAATCAAATTATTACTAACTTTGTCCAACATTAACCGGATAGACACCAAATGTACTCACTGAAAGATGCATGGCTGAAGATGCATGGCTGTCTCCCCTATATCGGGTGGGAAGGGAATGTTATCTGCGATGATACAGATGCATCCATAACTTTTCGTGCAAACAAAACACAAGGATTCATTTCAGCATACTCATTCACCCTTGTCCTGAAAGGCTGGCTCAGCATCCATTACAACGGCGTTGAGATCACTCTCGTTCCCGGAGACCTGTATTTGTACCTGCCTGGTCTCTCGGTTTCCATCATTGCATCGTCAGAGGATTACCGCGGAATTTGCCTTCTCGTCGATGAGCGGCTGAGCTTGGATATTGGCGCTGAGCGAAACCTGTCCGGTGTGGTTTTCAGACCGGTTGTCGAACTGCGTGAACCCAAACTGCACCTCCCATTGGATGCGGCGTCCTCCATTCATAGAATTATGGGGCAGATTCGCGACTACGGCGCCTCTGCGAACAAATCCAAAGAAGGAATCATGAGGCATCTGTACGCCGTTTTCCTTTACGAACTGAAGAACTACCTGGACGTTACAAGCGTGGATGTTGCCGTGAGCAGACACCTGGAGGAACAGTATATCACTTTCCTGAAACTCCTGCCGTCGAATTTCGCACAACATCATGACATACCCTTCTATGCAGATGCAATGGGTATTACGCCTATCTATCTGTCCCGCATAGTCCGAAAGATGTCCGGCCGGACGGTTGTAGACCACATCAATGACCTTATTCTGAGCGAAGCGAAGATGCTTCTCAAGTCCACCGGACTTAGCATCGTGCAGATTGCTGAACGGCTGGACTTTGCCGACGCCCCCTCCTTCGGCAAGTTCTTCTCCAGGATGGCCGGCGTTCCGCCCGGACAATACCGGCGGCTGTCCTCATAGTGGCTCAGTCAATCAGTCAAAGCTACTCTTCGGTGACAGGACGCACGGAGTGCCCGTAGTACCGGGAACTGCAATATTCTCCCACATAGCGTCCTTTTTTAGTGAACAGATACCATGCATCAGTCGGGTATTCAGTATCCGAGCTGGAAGACCAGTACAAAGTTACACATTTTCGGTGACATGCTTCCATATCTATCCCGGCTGGTACCAGCTGATACTCTCGAAGATTATTCGTACCTTTGCGACCGGAGGTCTGATGCCAGACTTCTATTGTTAACACCCGGTGCGGTCCTGCAGCAATGCTCGGCCGCACCTTTTTCGGTCTATTTTTCAGGGACATTTGCAAATGTTGACAAAAAAGTGGTATATTTACCACCAATTAGAAAACATTTCTGCAATGAAGTACCTGAATGTACCAAAGGCGATAGATGCCTGGAATGCCATACAACCTCTTTCCGACAGGGATCGCGAGCGTCTCAGCCGCAAATTCACCGTAGATTTCAACTTCAACAGCAACCACATTGAAGGCAACACGCTGACCTATGGTCAGACTGAACTCCTGCTGCTGTTTGGCAAGGTTGTAGGTGAAGCTGAAATGAAAGACCTTGAGGAAATGAAAGCCAGCAATGTAGGCCTCAAAATGATGCAGGAACAGGCCGGCATCAAGGATATGCCGCTGACCCAGAATTTCATCCGTCAGTTGCACAAGACGTTGCTGCGCGAGGATTACACGGTCTATCGTGAATTGCCCGGAGGACAGCAGACCAGCTATGTCATCCACGCAGGCCGGTACAAGACCCGGCCCAACAGTGTGATCACCCGCTATGGGGACCGTTTTGAGTATGCCGCTCCGGAAGAAACTGCCGCATTGATGGCCGACCTTGTGGACTGGTACAATGAGGAGGAAACCAAGGGCAAACTCTCCCCCGTCGAACTGGCCGCGCTGTTCCACTATCGCTACATCCGGATACACCCGTTCGAGGACGGCAATGGTCGTATTGCACGTCTCATCGTCAATTATATCCTCGCCCGGCACAACTACCCTATGATTGTTGTCCGCAGCCGCGGAAAGAAGGAGTACCTGGAGGCATTGCATCAGGCAGACCTGGAAGTCGGCCGGGCACCAAGCATAGGTGCTCACGCGGAGCTTGACAAGATTCGTCCTTTCCTCCGATACTTCACAGCATTGGTCGCAGAAGAGATATACAATGATGTCCGCTTCCTGACGGAGCCCGACGAAAATGTCTGGTGGTATGACGGCCAGCGGGTCGAGTTCAGAACTCCGAACTACGCCAAGATCCTTCGCATTATGCAGTCCCAGCCATCTGTCACCATCGACAGTCTGCGCGAGCAGCTCGGCATCAATAAGTCTGCCGTGCAGCGATTGCTCTCCAGCCTCAAAGAGAAAGGCTACATCGAGGCACGGGACAACGAAGGTGGCTGGCGGGTGCTCATTACGCCATCCGTCTAATGCCTTTGCATCAGGTTTTTGTCCCCCGGACACGCACTTTTTTGTCCCCGGGCCTTATAATACCTGCAAAAAAGTTGGACGCCCGAAATTTTCGGGGACAGCAGGGGGACAAAGACGAAAAGAATAAAAAGATAAAGTATTTATTTACAATAAGTTACTAAATTCTCATATTTCCTGCATCGGTACATACTACTTGATACTGTTACCGGATACCGGTCACAGTATCATTCGTTGTCCACATTGGTGATGGTAAAGTAAGAAGGGCCTAAAGGAGTTTCTTCATCTCTTCCTCGTCTGGGAGAAGTTCCTTCAGTTTCGCCTGATTGGTCTTGTATGTAGCAACCCCCATCGGGCGGTTGTAATCCTGCAGCACGTATTCAACGAAGGTTTTGTCGGCATCCTTGCAGAGGATAATGCCCAGCGGCGGATTCTCCCACTCCAGGCGGTCATCGTCGTCAATGACGTGAAGATAATGCGACAGCTGCCCGAGAAGGTGAAACCTTTGCCAAAGGTCATGATGAAGTTCTTGACATTGTTGACAATCTCTTTCTCAATGACCCGTTCATCGATGTCCTCATCCCGCTCTCCCAGCTGCTCTACGTTGATATAATCCAGCAAGTACTCATCCTTGAACATCTGTATAGCCCGGAAGGCCTGCTTGTAATCCGGAATGGTGGCTGAAACCGATGCTCATAAAGGCCGCTAAGGGGAAGTCAGTATAATTCGTCAGTCGCAACTGACGAATTTGCCTCAATTCCCTTCCATTCTTCGTAGAAGATACGCATCAACTTCAGATCCAGGAATGCCCCGAGGCCAGGACTTCGCTCAAGTTCTTCAAAGAGGACGGACGCTTTGACGTGATTGCCACTGGCTCCCTGCTGGGCGTCCAGGGCTACGGCGATGAACTCAAAAAGCTGCGTCGCAAGATGGTTCAGAAGAAAGATCTGGGCATCAACTCCGTTCCTGTAGGCAGCGAGGATATCATCGAGATGTACACGCTGGACTTTGAGGAGTTCCTCTGGGCCAACGGTATGAATCCGGATGTCATCGAGGCTCTCCGGAAGTTCTACACGGAGGAAACGCCGGTTCCGGAAGGAATCCGCGTGGCCATGAGACAGTATCTGAACCTCTATGTTGCTATCGGTGGACTCCCCGCTCCCATCAACGCATTCCTGGCCACAAACAACATGAACGCCGTCAGTGAGGAATACAAGGGCATCTTGAAGGAGTACCGCGACGATATGGTCAAGTATGCTCCGGACAAAGACAAGCCCCACATCCGCGAGTGCTTCAATTCCATCCCCAAGCAGCTGGCCAAGGAGAACAAGAAATTCCAATACAGCAAGGTTAAGCCCGGCGGACGAGGTGAAACCTATCTTGGCTCCCTCCAGTGGCTGGAAGACGCCGGCATTATCTGCCGCTGCTACAATACCGATATCACCGGTCTCCCGATGGAAGGCAATGCCAAAGACAATGTGTTCAAAGTTTACACGGCTGATATCGGCCTGCTCATCGAGATGCTGGGACCCGGGACCAGGGCGGATATCCTGCAGGGCAACCCTTGTTTTTCCAATACCCCTGTCGATATTTGTATGGGAATGGCCATAAATCCAAGCGTCAATATTCCTGTACTCAATATATTTGTCAAGGTTGGCACAAAATGCATCGGTTAATGGAGAATCCAGATGACACGGAGCGACGCAACTTCTTGTGGGAACGTGATGTGACACAACGACTTTGTGTTTTTCGTCCAACTTCAATCCTTTATCAAGAAAGTCAAGGCACTTCAGATGCTGGGCATTTATATCGTCTGGAGTTAACAAACGTTTTCCACATTTGATTCTGTAGTAGTCATTTATCGACCTGCTAACAATAGTCTTGTTGGGATTTGTGATGATCGACCAGAGTGTTGTCAGGAAAAAGGCGACGTCGCCGATTCTTACAGCCTGATTGTGGAAGTAACCCACATTGTTTCTCAACATCCAGTACCACGAGTCTCCTCGCTCCTGAATATCACTATAGTTGTAGTACTCATGATTCCCAGGTACAATAAGTGTATATTGAAAATGATCCGCACACCAGTCCCAAAATTGCAAGTGGGTTATAGATGGATTGTCCAGATAATAGATATCTCCGGCAAGGACCAAAATATCCCCGATTACAGGTAGAGGATTGTTCTTAATGTAGTTCATATTATCCCGCAACTCCAGATGCAAGTCGGATGCGTATTGTATTTTCATAATTCCTAATCATTTGGCTGAAATGGACCAAGCTCTTGGTTGATCCTATTGACCTTATCCATAAATTCCCATGGGTCGCATCCCGCTTGAATCGAAATAGCTCCTTTACAACTCTTGTAGGTTTCTCCTCTGTAGTATACCCAGGCAACTGCGCCACCGTTGATATCCCTGACACAAAAAGGAGTATTATAGCCATAGTCCAGGGGATACTTCACGCTCCAACTGTCTTGTGGCAGGTAAAACATAACCTGGAGTATTTCGTACTCCTCTATCTTGGTTGCGACATGATTCCCATTAACTTCAATAACTTCGTCATCATAAGGGCGTCCAGCATTACAATCATAAGGAGCGTCATCCCAATCATCACCCCATTGCTCTCCCAAAGGTATTGGTGTGAAGTATGCGAATAATGTCTGCTCTCCTGGGATAAATTGTGGATTTGGATAATCCTGACATTCGGCTCCTCTCCTCAGGATTGGATTTGTAAATATGCTAAACTCTGGATCATCCGATGACATACGCCCCTCCCTTCTGTATTTCTCTTCCCTGCGCATATCTTCACATTTCCACTCTTCCGTTTCCCGATAGGCCTTAGCCTCTGGAGTAAAGTCGTAATATGTTTCTGGAATTCCGTCAATGTAGCACAGTTTGTATCCACGCCAGCGTTTTTTACTCCCAACTTTTCCAAGGTCCTTGAAATTGACTATTGTATACATGGCTAGATTTCAGCATTTTGTATATATCAATTCATAGCGTTCTGAATTGGATTTATTATCAAGAATTCCCTGTAGAAATCTAAATTCGGAACAATAGAATTTCAGTTCGTCCATTTCCTCCTGGCTTTCCTCTATACTGCGTTTACAGTCAAAGATGTCTTCATCAATCTTATCATATAAATCAGCGTTTGCCCTGATAATCCTTGCCTCGTAGCGCTCTACATCCTCTTTTCTTTCAGATATAATCCTTACGTAGGAAGATATCCTTTCATTATAGAAATTAATGATTTCCTCCAGCAAACCTTTTGTCAATGGCTTGGGATCTGGCGACCATGGCAAGACATTAAGTCGCCTGCTGGGCGTAGTTGTAAGATAAAATAATTCGCAACCAAAAGTTTCTTCTACTGTGTCATTGTAAGTTTGAATCTCCTGGTAAATAGCTTGTATTTCTTCTTCACTTTTGCCTTCAAGTTCCTCCACCGTTGGGTGGTCACGAAAAGACAAAAGCGGGGCTGCTTTCTCTCTCAAGTACACCACTGTATATTCACTCATAATGTTACGTTTAATGTAATTTCTTTGCCAAAATTATCTTAACTCAACCGGTTTTGCAAATTTTCTTCCGCTAAACGTATTAAAATAATGAAATTATTCCTTATCTTCGCAGAAGTAATACAAGAAACGTATGGACATCACACGAATAGAACGACGTTATTTCCTCGCAGAACTCAATTCGGAGATGCTGAGCAAAAGAATCACCCAGAAAGAACTTGGCAAGTATCTCGGAATACGGCAAAGTCAACTGTCACTATGGCTAAGCGGCAACAGAGGAATGAGTTTGGATAACCTGATAAGAATCTCTAATGCTGTCAAAGACTGGGAAACTAGGTACGATCATACATTGAACGAGCCTTCTTTTGAAGATGGAGAACCTGAGCAGACTCTGTCCGTCCTCATCAAGAAGCACCTCAAGCAGCAAGGAATGGCTCAGAAAACACTTGCCGGCAGGGTCGGCACAAGCCAGTCAAGGATCAGCGAATACATCAGAGGTGCAGTCGTCCCCTCTCTAGGAATCGCTTCACGCATTTGCAAAGAACTTAAAATCGACCCAAAGCTTTTTGTCGATGCCTGCAGCAGGCTGTAATACGCACCCTCGGCGCAGTTATGCTTTGTCGTCCATTTTTGCTACTTTTGCGAAATCAAGCAATTGCCGGTTCGAAAACTTGTTGATGGGATGAAAACAATAGAAGTAGTCGCTGCCATTATACAGAAAGGAGGCAAGGTGTTTGCCACGCAGCGCGGGTATGGAGATTTCAAGGATTGGTGGGAGTTCCCGGGTGGGAAGATGGAGCCTGGCGAGACGCCCGAACAGGCACTCGTGCGCGAGATTCGCGAAGAACTAGATGCTGAAATCAGCGTTGACAAGTTCCTTTATACGGTTGATTGGGATTACCCCAAATTCCATCTTACCATGCACTGCTATATGTCGTCACTGGTCAGTGACGCTATGCACCTCAATGAACATGAGGCTGCCAAGTGGCTGTCCAAAGATGAAATTCATTCCGTCAAATGGCTGCCTGCCGACGAGATTCTCCTCCCCTTGATAGTGGAGGAATTGGAATCCTCCGGGATGTAGAGATTCACCCAGTCTAAAGGTGGTTAAATTATATTCTCATATTATGTTCAAGAAGAATAACTTTATCGCATTGAGCCTAGCCGTTATCGTATGCTTGATATCGTGCCATAAAAGCCCCGACAAGAACGTGCCCATGCTGAAAGGCACGGTATTATCCTATAACGAGTTTGGTGCAGCTATGCTGGATTTCACGGAGACCGACATGGCCGAGGCCGGATTCACGCTTGGCGATATTATCAGCATCAACATTGACAACAAAGATATTGTGATGCCATATTACGACGGCTTTTATTCACGCAACGGTGAATACCTGTGCATCGCATATCCTACCTACCCCAGCATCTGCTTTACGGCCAATAACACCGGGCTGCCTGAAGAACTCCAAGGACTTGAAGGGCACGCTGTCATAGTCAGGATGGAGGAAAAGGGCGGCAGCATTAATGTTCAACAGGCCCTGAGCATGAAATACACCAATAGCCGTAACAATTATTCATTCCTATCCAATGCTGAATTTGCAAATGCACGCGCCGTAGAAGCCGGCATCATTGCCAATGGCAAACTGCACCGCAGTTCTTCTCCATTCTGCAATGATATCGGCCGTGCCGACTATGTATCAGAGTATTTGAGAGATAACAGTGTGAGGACAGTGCTCAACCTGGCCGATACCGAAGAAAAGATCCTGGCATACGAAATGCCGTCCTACAGCAGATCTTTGTGGGAGGATGGCAACGTGATACTGTGTCCGCTGAAAGCGGATCCTACGGCAGAAGACTACAACAGCCGACTGATAAAGGCGCTTATTGAACTGCCCTCGCACCCTGCCCCCTATGTCGTACATTGCATGGAAGGAAAGGATCGAACAGGATATGTATGTGCGCTTCTTGAGGGATTATGCGGAGCTTCGTATACAGAAATAGTGGACGACTATCTGATTACATACAAAAACTATTACGGTAAAACACCCGAAAAAGACAGCAATGTATGCAGCACATTGGTGTCCTTGAGGCTCAACCCCTGCCTGATGTATTATGCCAGCATAAGCGACGAGGCCAAACTGCCGGAGACTGACTTTGTTACATCATTCTCGACCTATTTACTCTCTCAAGGAATGACCTCCAAGCAGCTTGAAGCGCTCATTCAGGCGCTCAAATAAGAAGAATGCCCTGCAAGAAAAAAAGTTTCATCGCCCCTATTGACAGATAATAGAAAAATAATACATTTACAAAGTAATATTGCTTATTATTCGGCTATGGCATTTGATTTCAAGAAAGAGTACAAGGAGTACTATCTTCCTCCCGTCACCCCTTCCATCGTGGATGTGCCCCCCGCAAACTTCGTCGCGGTTCGGGGCAAAGGCAATCCCAATGAAGAGGACAGTGAATACAAGGCATCTATCGAGCTACTGTACGGCATTGCTTTTACCATCAAGATGAGCAAGATGGGCGACCACCGTATCGACGGCTATTTCGACTTCGTCGTCCCCCCTCTGGAGGGCCTCTGGTGGTCCGAGACGGGTGATGTGGACTATGACCGGAAGGATGACTTCCATTTCATCTCAATGCTGCGCCTGCCGGATTTCGTGACGAAGGAGGATTTTGACTGGGCCGTTGAGACAGCTGCGAGAAAAAAGAAGAAGGACTTCTCCAAAGCCGAGTTCTTCCATTACGAGGAAGGGCGATGCGTGCAGTGCATGCACATCGGCCCGTACGACATGGAGCCGGTAACCATAGGCAAGATGAAGGCGCTGGCCGCCCAGGAAGGGCTCTCCATCGCCATCGACGACAAGCGGATGCACCATGAGATCTATCTCTCCGATCCGAGGAAGACATCCGCAGACAAATTAAAAACCGTTATCCGTTATCCTGTAAGATTATGAGGTCAGCAAGATCTCACTGAAGGAAGAGACCGTCATTTTCAAGAAGATCCTTTCCTGAAATTGGCCGGCGTCACGCCGTACATCTTCTTGAAGGAATGGTAGAAACTGGAGGGGTAATCAAAACCGCACTTTTCAGCGATTTCCTCTATGGTCATACCAGGTCTGGATTCAAGCAGCTGGCGGGCTCTCTTCATTTTGATTCTCAGGATAAAAGATGCAGGAGTTTCCCCGCTCAGAGCCAACACCTTGCGATGGAACTGACGGGGACTCATGCAAAGATTCCCCGCCAGCGTATTCACATTGAACTTGCCCCTGTCCATGAGCAGATAGATTTGATCCACAATCTTGGCCAGGAAGCGTCGCCCGTTGTCGGTAAGTGATTTACTCTCCTCTTTACCGACAGGTACATCCACGCCGTATTTCCTGCGCAGATTGCGGTGCCGTTCAAGCTGGGTATCAACCAGTGTACGCAGTTCGTCACTATTGAACGGCTTTGTGAGATATACGTCCGCACCGGCTTCGAGCCCCAGCATTTTCTCTTCTTCCGTAACCCTGGCCGTCACGACAATGATTGGTATATGGTTGACAATCTCATTCGACCGGATCTGCCGGCAGATATCCAATCCACTCATGCCGGGAATCATAAGATCGGTGATGATAAGGTCCGGAACGAGATCCATGGCTTTCTCCAATCCATCTCGTCCGTTCGTGGCATATGACACCGCGTATCGGCTGTCGAACAGAGCGCCGATATAGGACGCTATGTCCCGATTGTCTTCGATGACGAGTATCCGGCATTGGTTCTCATCGGGCTCGCTGTCGTCTAGAACGGTCTCGGGCTTGGGAAAAATTGGCTTCCCGACATTTGCATCCAGGGGTTTACAATTGTTACGAATAGGAAGCTGCAAGTGAAAGGTAGTACCGTGCCCTAATTTACTATCCACAGATACCTCCCCCTCCACTACATCTATAATTTGCTTGACAAGCGCAAGCCCCACTCCTGTCCCATCCTGTTTATGCTTGCTCTCGGCCTGGAAAAAAGGCTCGAAGGCATGTGCGACTGCCACCTCATCCATGCCCTCCCCTGTGTCTGACACGTCTATGCGCAGCTTTTCACCTTCCCGCCACATACTAATGCTTACTTTCCCGTACTCAGGAGTAAACTTGAAGGCATTGGACAACAGATTTCCCATAACCTTGTTCACATAGTCCGGGACAAAATCCATCTCAACGTCTTCTTTGGCAATGAACTGGAGATCGATATTCCGGCCCCTTGCGAAGTCTCGGTAAGACTCAACAATCATAGTTATGTATGTCTTGATACTCCCGTTTTGCCAGTCGGGAGTGATAAGGGCGGATTTGATTTTTGAGATATCAAGAAGCTGGTTGATAAGCGAAAGCAATTCGTTGCCCTGACGTTCAATAGCATGAGCCTTTTCCTTCACATTTGCAGAAGAATCGGTTTGCTGCAGATCATGGCTGAATCCGAGTATCAGGGTAAGCGGGGAGCGCAGTTCGTGGGTGATACTGGTAAAGAGATTCTCGCGCACCTGGGATATCTGCTTCAACGCCTTGTTGCTTCGGGTGTAAAGCCAGTGGATATAAAGTAGCAACGCGATAATGATCAGCAAAAAGCTCACCACGATGTTAGCCCTGTTACGTACAATTCGTTCCTGCTGCAAACGCATCCTGGCCAAGTTCATCTCCCTCTCCTGGCGCCCCCGTTCGATGTTCAGGCTGGTGTTCTGGATGCGGTTGATCATCTCCATGTTCAACAGACTGTCCTTCATGACAATGGCCTGTTCGTGATATTGTAGTGCCCGTCGATAATCCCGTTGCTGCTTGAAATGCTTGTAATACAGCGTATTGATTTCAACAAGATGCTCCACCGACTTGATTTGTTCAGCCATATTGCCGGCTTTCTCCAGATACTCCATGGCCTTAGTGCCGTCTCCTGTCATAATGTATATGCCGGACAACGCCACGAGCGTATTCAGAAAATGCCATTCGTCTTTGGACTCCTCCAGCATGTGATAGGCTACTTCATATTCTTCCCTTGCATTGTCAAGCTGGCGCTCCTTTTCGTAAAGTGAGCCAAAGTATATGTGACACAACGCCATGCCGAGCCTGCTTCCCGCCGCCTCATTGTAGTGCATAGCAAGACGGTAACTCGCCCATGCCGAATCAAGCTGCCCTCGGTCTTCGAAAATGGACCCGAGGTTGGCGTAGTTGATCGCCATTCCAAGAGAACTATTCAATTCCTTCTCGCCTTGCAGGGCATAACGGAAAGCGCTGTCGGCCCGATCATAGTTCTTCATTGTCAGGTAAATATTTCCCAGGCCATTGATGGAAATCAGCCGGTTCTTCTTTGCCGTATAGGAGGTATCGGCACACTCTTCGCTCAAAATCCGGGCGCGGTAGTGGTAGTTTTGGGCAACATCGAGCATCCCTATCCTGCGATAATCAGTGCCGATGTTGTTCAGGGCCTGGACCCACTCAAGCGTATCTCCGGCAGACTCTGCCTGCCTAAGTCCTTCACTATGAACATTCAGCGCTTCCTCAAAGCGGCTTTCGTTGCGAAGTTCCTTCCCCCATTCACGCAGTGCAACGATGCTCCCGAGGCAGTCTCCACTCCCCTCCAGCGAGCTTTGAAGTGAAGCCAGGGAGTCAATGCTGCCGGCCGAACGGACCAAAGACTCAGCAGCCCGCCTTTCTTCCTGAGTATAAGCGACTGGCTTCCTGTCACAAGAAACGAGTAAAATGATGGTCAATAAATAGATCTCAAGAGCCCCTGGAGTAAGGGTACGATTGGTAGATGGGCTTATCCGGCTTTTGGTTCTATATTTCATATAAGAAGGTTCTGGATTAATAATAGGCTGGACATTGCTGTCCTTTCAGTTTTTCCGGTTAAATCAAAATGCCGGTCAGCCAATATGTGACTGTAAATCAGCTACTAAGATATGACTTATTTCTGATTTACCCAAGTTTTTCCAGTTTTTTCTCATTTTATTGATATGTTCACGTAAAATACTGGCCATAAGTACATTATGCGAAATGCGTGTCAGTTCTGAACAGTCGGGACTATTTACAAAAGTCAGGCTGAAACATTTATTCGTCAGTTTATGACATCAGCCGCGTCATTTATCTAGTTTACATTTGCTGAAGGGCAATAAAATGGTCAAGATATGAGAAAACGCAAGGGTAAATCTAAAGCAAAATATGGAAAAAGGAAGTTCCGATCCGAAGAAGCGCTCCTGTTCTCTGAAGACAGGCTGCAGCTTCTTGACACTATTCACGAGATGGTCCGTGATGAACTCCAACTCAGAGGCTATGATTACAAAGGTGGGCCCCATCACGAAAAACCTCTTCCAGACAATAATAAAACTTCACCAACCGAATAACAATAGTCCATATGAAAAAAAGACAAGCGAAATTGCCCATTCTGCCGCCAGGCGGCAAGTGGATTGTAGTCTGTCTCATGCTTCTGTTCGGATCTGTCACGGCCACGTCCTTGAGGGCACAAACCGACGACAGCAGCGTAATCCAGGAGCCTAGAGACCTGAACAGCGAGTTGCGCACGGGGACTTGGAGCATCTACATCCAAGGCGGCTTATCGTGGGCGACAGACGTATGGTATGAGAACATCAATGCAAAAGCCAGTTACAAACAGTCCCCGGCACTTGGCGGAGGTGTAGATTATACCATACGCCCATGGGTCCGGGTCGGGGCCGAGTATCTTTGGTCCTCCTACCGCCGCGAGCAGAACTTCGCCAGCATCGACGTCAGCTCAATGCCGGCTAAAGCTTACGGAAACTATCTAATGAACTACCACAATGCCAAGATCGGAGCGCAATTCAACTTCATGGAGTTCTGGCCGGAACGGGAAGCACAGTGGCTCAACATATGGGCCGGGACCGGCTTCGGATACAGTTTTGCTTCAGGCAATGAATACGGCATATTCTTCAACAACACTCAGACCCAGAACGGGGTTACCACACCTTTGACGAACGGAGCCACGGTGTTGAATGGTTCACAGATAACTATTACAGGCAACGTCAGGACAACCAACAGGCATGAGGGCTTCAATGCTCCATTCATCCCGGCTTCGCTGCACCTCGAAGCGGACCTGAACCGGCGTCTTACTGTGGGTCTGAAGGGAGAAGTGGACTGTCTCTTCAACAGGCAAAACATTGCCCCTCAGTGCCTTATTTTGGCCATGGCGACTGTGCGATACAACTTTGTACCAAGCCGCGCCCGAGTGCAGAGAGCCTACTACAAGAGCATTGTGGATGATCTCAACAACCAGCAAAAGCTTCTTCAGGACGAGCTCGAGGCGGCTAAAGCAAAGGCCGAACGTGAGGAACGTAGCCGGCAACAGGCTGAAGAAAGGAATGACATCCTCCTCCAACAACTTGCCGACTGCGAGAGCAGCAAAGCAATGATTGAGGATCAAGAGCAGGAGCCCCAGACTCATTTCGTTCAGTTCGACCACAACTGCTTCGAATTCAGTTCTTCAGAGGTGGAGCGCCTTAAGGAATTCGCGCGCAGCGTGATGGGAAAGAGACTTTCTATTCTGGCTGAGGCAAGTACGCCTGGAACAGAAGAATACAATCAAAAGCTCTCCGAACGGAGGCTGGAAAAAGTCGTGAAGGCCCTTATTGACGAAGGGTTCACTGACGAAGACCTGCAACCGCAGATCGCCATAGGCGAACAGAACGGGAAGCCTTCAGCTGAAGGAAGAAGGGTGACTATCACCGTTGAATAACAGACATTCTTACAGTCAAACAATTGAAACCAATCATAAATAATGAATAATATGAACCGCTTTAAAACTTTCTTGCTCGCCATCATTGCTATGGTGGGAGCAACCGGCATCGTGACCTCCTGTCAGGAAGATGCCCCTGTGATCAACTACACGATGAATGTCACCGTGACGAACGACTTCAGCAAGGTCGTTGAAGCGATTGAGAAAGGTTTTCTCAAGAACGAGGACGCCATCAAGAAACTCACCGAATCCATAGACAAAATGAACACCGACCAGGCAGGCAAACTGCAGGCGATTATTGACGTTATAGGAAACATGGATATAACGCTGGGCACAAAGCTGGCGGCCATCGAGGCGGCCATGCAGGCACAGACACTTTCGATGGAAGCCAAAATCGACCTGATAATAGCCGCCATCGAAGCTCTGCCAGATAATAGTGCCAAGATCGATGCTCTGGTGGCAGCTATCGAGGCTCTGCCGGACTACAGCGAGAAGTTCGACGCTGTAGTAGCCGCCATCGATGCCATTAAGACGCAGGGGGAAGCGCTTGCCGGTACGCAGGAGGCCATAGCCGAGAA
The DNA here is from genome assembly GCA_017634595.1 of Bacteroidales bacterium. GTDB lineage: Bacteria > Bacteroidota > Bacteroidia > Bacteroidales > UBA932 > Cryptobacteroides. The sequence continues at coordinate 37,989 of JAGBNC010000014.1, read as the reverse complement.
GATTGTAAGCGTCACCGACGCTATCGTTGACCTCATCGCCGAAGTGAACAGCGGCAATGCCGACTCCGCAAATGCCCTCGCCGCCATCGTAGCCCTGCTCGAGGAACTCAAAGAAGCAATAGCCAGCGTTGGAGGTGGCGGAGGAACACCATCGGCGGAAGACTATGTAGACCTTGGTCTGCCAAGCGGCGTGAAGTGGGCGACAAAGAATCTCGGCGCATCGAAACCGAGCGACTATGGCGACCACTACGCATGGGGCGAGACAGAACCCAAGGCCGTCTACTCATGGGCAACCTACAAGTGGATGCAATCTGGCTTCTCCGATGAGAATCATATCACGAAGTACACCGTTGTAGATGGAAAGAAGGATGCCATCTGGTATGATTCCGATGGTAACTTCATCGGCGACGGCAAGGTCACTCTCGATGCGGAAGACGACGCAGCCACAGTCAAACTCGGCTCGCCTTGGCGCATGCCGACCATTGAAGAAGCCAAGGAACTGCTGGACAATTGCACATGGACATGGATTACGCTGTACGGTATAGACGGCTGTGAGGTGAAGGGGCCAAATGGCAATTCTATCTTTCTGCCGGCCGCCGGCCGTCGCTATGATTCCCTGCACACCAATGTCAACAAATGGGCCAACTACTGGACAGGGTCGCTGAAATGGGACTACAGCACTGCCAGTCATTATTTCCTCTTCGATTCGGACAGCCATGAATCGGCTTCCCTCCATCGTTACTACGGGTTTTCTATACGCCCCGTCCGCCCATAGCTTATCGTAGATAATAGTTGGGGCCGGCTCACTTTTGAGCCGGCCCTGCTTTTTGACTAGTAAAGATGAAGAACCAGATACTCTGAACGAGAGCCTACACGCATACCGGCACCCCAGGCCCCCATGCCGGAACTTATATAGTAGCGTGTTTTGCTCCGGACGTGATGTCCCCATGACTTTTCGTATATTGCATCGGTCACCCCTGTATAAACAGGCGCAGATATCTTATTGAATTCATCAACAAAGCCGCCTTCCCTCAGCGCCCTCACGCTTCGGTCAGCCACATCTCCGGCCAATAACACAAGATCAGGATTCTCCGCATTAATAAGATCCACCCACCGGGCAAATTCCTTTCTGTCGTTGAGGTATCCAAGATGCAGATCGCTCGCCAAAACTATGTTAAGAGGGCGTTCAAGGGGCTTCTGAGTTTTAATCTCCAACCGTTCACGATACTTGTGATGATAGTGCAGGCTGCCGGCAAACATAACGGCAGCCACAATGGTTACAACTCCTAAGAGGCCCGCAAGACTATCCTTAAGCAAAGAGCCCGGCAGGATGCGACACAGGACAGCGATATCAGCGAGCAAGAACAGAATCAATGCATACAGAAATGCTATCATCCATGGATGTCCGAGATTGTAAACTATAGATGCCTCTCGTAAAGGCAAGTTCTCCGTTAAAGAAAACCCGGCGAACATGGTAGCGAACCACAGTACGAAAGCAGCAGTGACTGCAAGTTTAACAGGCCATCCGGATGGTGTGATACGCCACAAGTGCCACAATACATACCCTACAGCTATCACAAAAAGTATCAAAATGACAGGAAATGAGCCTCGCATATATATCCTCCAATAATAATTTCCTGCTAATATAGAGATTTTTGACTGAAATAATAAACTGTTGCACCCCGGGCCCTTTTGCCAAGTTATACCGGCCCGGAGTGCAACAGTTTATTATCAGTAAGATGCTACACTGCCCCTTAGTATACTACTTTTTCCGACAGTTCACTCTCTGCATTGAAATCATCAAGTGCTGTCACAAAATATGTTCCCTTTGAGGCAAGGGGGTAGGACATGTCCCTGGTCGTACCAGAAAGGGATACCCTTTTGCCGCCAATATCCAGTTTATATACGGCATAGTACGAACCGTGCCCCTCCCATGTAAGGGTGGAGCCGCTAAGATTCAAGTCCGTCGGTGCCCCGGGCTTCTGCTCCGGCGTCCGGCCCAGATATGGCATCAGGACCTTGACACGAAGGGCTGCCCTGATAGCATCAGTAATCCCTATTTTGTTCGCAGCCAATGCTGTGGAGTTATAAAAAAGGCATCCCTTGACCTTGTTGTTGGAACGGGCCAGATTATAGCAATCATTGAATGATGCAGTCGAACCGAAATCTCCTGAAGCATCGGGAGCGTAACGGTATATTCCATAGCCCACCATCAGATGTGACTTGCCGGAGTTGGCGGTGAACCACTGGAGCCTTGAACTAAAGGTCGTCCCTGTCCAATATAGCTGCGGAATCAGCACGTCAATCCAGCCGTTCTTGGCACAGGTCGCTACATCTATATACTGGGTGTTATAATTATTGTCGTAATTACCCTGCGGGCTAATCGAGAATATAACTTCAGGTCTGGTGTCGATGATGGTCTTTTGTATTATCTGTACCAGTTTGCTGATGTTGTCTCGGCGGAAATCCTCAATTCTGGAAAAGGCTCCGCCGTATTTTTCATACTCTTCATCGTCGTTCATCGCTTCCCAGCTCTCCAAAGATGGATAGAAGTAATCATCCATGTGCAGGCCGTCAACATGATACTTTGTAATGATTTCCTTCACAATGGCGGCAATCCTGTCCCTAACCTCCGGCAGGGCCGGATTGTAAATTCGTATCGCCCGGTAATCCTTTGTCAATTCTTTCGGAATCCGGGGATCAAGCTCAGGAAAGACGCCGTTTGAGCCAGTAGAGATGCGGTAAGGATTGATCCAGGCATGGAATTGCATGCCCCGGGCATGGGTCTCATCTACCAGGAACTTCAAAATATCATAGCCCGGATCCTGCCCCGGCGTACCGGTGATGGTCTTGCTCCATGGCTCATACAACGATTCGTAGTAGGAGTCGGCCATGGCCCTGATCTGGAAGAATACAGCATTGATACCTATTTGCTCAAAAAGGTCCAGATACTGTCTGTACTTTTCTTTCTGGGCTGCTTCCCCACGAGCGCCTTGCGGATAGTCGATCTCCCAGGCGGTGGCCATCCACGCACCCCTGAGTTCTTTCTTCGGCAGAGCTATTGCACTCTGGTCCGGCGTGCCTCCCGGGTCAGTTATTGGGTTGACTCCCGGCTTGAAGGGCTGCTCCTTTTCGCAGGCAAAGACCAGGACAAGGAGCAACCCCGCAAGCAGGAATCGCAGAATCCGTCGAATGTGACTAATCATCTGAAGCTACTTTGATCGGGAAATCAACTATCACGAAACCGGACTGTGTCCGGTGGGCAAAGACCCTCAACATTGCATCCTTCCCCTCAGCATCTTTCTGGATGTAATAGTTGACCGAAGTAGCCGGATTTCCATTGTTTGTACCGCCGAGGACAAACTGATACACAGGCTTGCGCTCGCCGGATTCGAAAATAGCCAATGCCTCGGCGATCGTGTCTCCGCGAGTAATGTCATATACATACAAGGTTGGCGTGACCTTGTTGGAACGCGCGGCCGAGCAGGCCAGCAAGTAGCGTTCCTCATTGAAAGAGAACACCCTGCAAGCAGTAAACTCGGTTCCGTTCAACGACTTTATGTCATACACGATGTTAGCAGATGCGTTTGTCAATGCAGGGGCCATATAGACGCCACTCCAGAGGTATTCATCACCGTCCTCAATACGGTTTATGGTCATATAGCCTTGAGCACCGGTACGTGAAGAAAGGACCTGCGGGGATCCAATGCTCTTGTGGTCCGCTACAGTATAGCGCAGAATGTCCCGACCGTCGGCGTTGCTGCCGAAATGGATGAAGCCGTTGCCCTTTTTGTCGATATTGTAAGACACATTGTCTCCATGTCGGGCATCAGCTTCAGGTGCGTCGGTGGACAGGATGCTATCGAGTATGACCTCAGGAGCTGATCCGGGGGTGTCCCAATAATAAATCTTCAGGGGGGATATCCCGCCTCCGCAAAGGTTATTAATGTATATGTGGCCGTTGATTAAGGCGCCGCAGCTGATAGGGAAAGTTCCTCCTGAAATGCCTTCAGTATTGAGAGCAATAGGTTCAATCTTGCCTTGCATAAGGTCAGAGATACGCAGAAGGTGAGGATTCAGACCGCCCACCCTTGAGACCACCAGCACATATTCCCCGTCACAATCGGCCCAGCGGGTGTTTGCCGTCAAGCATTGTTCGTAGATATTGTCCCCGGAGAAGTTGTACACAGCGGGCTTTTCCCAGTCGGCACCGAACACAGGAACCTTCTGCCGTACGCGGACGAAATAGTCTTTATAGCGGTTATGGTTCCGCACCCTGAGGATCAGAGTCTTTTCTGATTCCCCCTCTTGCATGGAGAAGTCCATAACGTCATTTTCAAGGGATGCCCCTTCGGAAAGCTCAGCCACGAACTTGAGCGCCGAAAAGTCCGTTGCCGGATCGATTCGCTTGAAATTCACAATTTTGTTATCCTCGTCAATCACGCCTTCAAAGACCGTCTGCCCGTCTGCTCCGGCATTAACTATCTTGATAGAAGTCATGTTCACCGGATAGGAGGAATCAGCACCGATCGGAAACGTATCCTCGCAGGAATTAAGGCACAGCCCGGTCCCGAAGGCAAGGAGGAGGCATAATAATTTGAAAGTATTTTTCATATTCATTTGAAGCTTAATTAGAAACATCGGGCCAGCCCTCGGTCTGGGTCAGCGTGTATCCCTTATTGCGATAATCCACGATAGTATTGGATCCGACCGGAGTAAGGTAAGGATTGATATTCGGAACGTTCAGGAACGGCAGTCTTCCGAGGTTCTCCTTCGGGTAGAAGAAGCCCACCATCTTGGAGCCGTTGGAGCCGTCGTAGCTAATGAACTCGCCATCTTTTGTCTTGATTCGGATCTTCCCGACATTATCAGCCTTCAACTGGGCTTTGCATTCCTCAGGGAAGTTCACCCAGGTTCCGGTGAGCAAGTCGTCGTTGGCATCTGTGTCCATGTATTCCAGTTTCTTCCAACGTCTCAAATCAATGATGCGTGAGAACTCGAAAGCAAATTCCATACGGCGCTCCCTGCGTATTTCCCACAAGAGAGCAGGTACGTCGCTATCCCGGGCCGGATCATCCGGAAGGGCGGCCAAGTCCATAGGAGCCGTCTTCTGGACTCCCAATTCTTTGGCAGCATCGGCAATAGGCCGGCCGCGAAGCTTATTGATGGAAGCGTCGATATCTGCCTGGCTTACACTTCCCTGCCCCAGAGTCTGGAGTTCAGCCTTGGCCTCGATCCAGTTCAGAAGCACTTCGGCGTAACGAAGCACAGGATAGCCGTTCGTGTTGTTGGTGCTGGTGTACATCACATCGACGGCTCCGCTTTTCACTTCCCCATCCGCAATGGTCAGAGGATCAAATGCGGCGCGCGGAATGAATTTGGTCGGATAAAGATAACAGCTCTTGGAGCTGGCCACCGGTTTGTGGTAGAAGCTCGCTTCGAAACGGGAGTCGCGGGTCTTAATCAAGTTGTCAAGAGTAAAGTCGTCCGTCTGGCCCAGACCAGAGGTCTGCCAGTCTTTGCCATCAATACAAATGAAAGATTTGATGAGGTCCAGATTAGGCCCGTAAGCACGAGACTCGGTCAGACTGCAATAGGACGCCACACAATGCGTCAAGCCTTGCGCAGGGTCGTATTTACGGTACAGAATGACATCCTTGGCCGAGGTCAGATCGGTCGAGGCAAACAGGGAACGGAAGTCGAGCACGATGTCATATCGCCCGCTTCCAATGATGAAGTCTCCGCTGGAGACGGCCAGTTCGAAAAACTTCGCCGCCTGTGCAGTATTATTGTAGTAGTACTTCTGCCAGCTTCCCTCGATGAGGGCCCATCGGCACACAAGGGCCGCAGCAATATATCGGTTGATATACTGGTAACCATCATCAAGACGGATGTTCGACAAAGCGTATTCGAAGTCGGCAAAGACGGCGTCCATCACTTCATTGCGGGGAGTCCGGTCCTTGTACAGTTCGTCCAGTTCGGTGTTCTTCACTTCGTGGTCGTAATATGGAACATCACCATAGGAGTTAACCAGGCGGGCATATTCCAGTCCGCGGAACAAACGGGCTATGCCCATCCAATGATTATATTCTTCAGTGGTGAGAATATCCGTCATGCGTCCGTCAATCCGGTCTATCATCACATTGACCTTGCGAATCCACTCATAGTTGCCACCCCAGCCGGTGCCGGTGGGCACGGAACGGGTAAACTGTCCCTGAGTGGACATGTGTACTACATTATCGTCGAAAGTGTAGTCCAGCAGCGGAGCGGAATTATGTGTCCATCCTGTGCCATATCCTTCAAAGTAATGAATATAGAATGAGTTAGCATAGAGCCTTACCTTCTCCGCGCTTGTCCAGTACTTTGCATCTTCAGCCTTTGTTGGCGACGGACGGTCAAGCACTTTGTCGCAAGCACAGAAGAGCATTGCCAAGATAGCTAATATTGAGAACATCTTTGTTTTCATCTTCGTACTGTTTTAAAAGGTTAACTGAAGGCCCATGGATGCGGACTTGAACGCAGGGGTTCCGGTTCCCGTCCTTCCAAGGTTATAGCTGGATGAGAACATCGAATAGCCTGAAATAGCCTCAGGATCAATAGGAAGTCCCCTGAGTTTATCAAAAGTAAAGAAGTTCTCCAAAGAGACATAAGCACGGACCTGCTCCAGATGTATGCGCTGCAATAGTTTTCTCGGCACCGAATACCCAAAGGTTATGTTCTTGATTCTCAAGTATGCCATGTTGAGCAGATACTTGCTCTGTACTTGCATTGTGAAGCCGGTGTCGCTTCCGCCCAAATCCCATGCCCTCGGATAAAAAGCATTGTAATTAGAATCTGTTAGATTGCCATCGCTGTCATAATGCTCATACCAGTAATCGGTAGTGAAGGTCTTGGGTAGCGCTCCTTCCTTTGCATTCCAGCCAGGTATTGCCAGCTGGCCGGCGCCCCAGATTTTCCGTTTCCCTATGCCCTGAATAAACACCGATAAATCAAATCCTTTCCAGTCCGCACCAATTCTGCAGCTATATTCGTAGCGGGGCGTAGTATTACCGATAACTACCCTGTCGCCCGGGTTTCCATTCGTGCCGGCACCGGAAGATATGTATCCGTCACCATCGATATCCACGAATTTAACGTCGCCGGGGGCGCAAACCAACTTGTCTCCATTCTCAAACTCTACTTGATATACCGGATACGGTGTGTTTTGCTTGTTGGTAGAACGGATGGTGCCCCGGTAAATCACATTTTCCCTTACGATTTTGCCATCCTCTCCATACACAAAGTCGTCGCGCTGGAAGAGACGGTCGGTGACATAGCCGTAGATGTCACCATAGCGGCGCCCTGTGGAGTAGGCGTTGCTCAGAAGGCGGTCTTCCCAAGGAGTCTGCCAGTCAGCACCCTTTGTAATTATGGTAGTCGCATCTGCAAGCGTGGCGGTCAAGTTAACCCCAAAACCGGAGCGGAAGCGGTGCGCGAAATCAAACGTCAGTTCCCATCCGTTCGTGCGTAGGTTGCCGTAGTTTCCGCTCGGAGCCGAAGCACCCAAGGTAGAAGGAAGGCTCTCGCCGGGGATAATCATATTTTTCGTGTCACGGCGGTACCAGTCGAAGGTAAGCCCCACACGATCATCCCAGAAACGCAGATCTACGCCGAAGTCCAGGGTCTCTATCATCTGCCAGGTAATGTCAGAATCGACCAAGGATGGCGTCCCATAAGTGGTCACCTTCCCGTTGCTGTCTGTCCAGTTGGACAAGCCATTGGTAAGTATGGACTTGTAAAGGTTGCTGGACACTGTCTGGTCGCCCACGCTGCCCCAAGAAGCACGTATCTTTCCGAAGCTCAGAGCGTTCTTCAGCGGCTCCATAAACGGTTCTTTTGTAAAAACCCATCCTCCGGAGAACGCCGGGAACCATTTCCACTGCAATGCGGTAGGAAACTTATGGGAACCGTCACGCCTGAGATTCGCCTCGAAATAATAACGGTTGGCCAAGGAATAGTTGATTCGCCCGAAGAAGCCCAGGCGGCCTGACCAGTCACGGTCGCCGCTCTCGACAAACTGCTCGCCGCTGGCAAGTGCAAACTGAGGGTTGTCGGGCTCAATGAGGCCGTTCTTACGTATCCTGTAGGAGCTCCATGAACCGGTCACGATATTGCTTCCCAGCATAAACTTGAAATCATGCTGCTTACGCTGTCCCAGCTGCAGGCGATAGGTCGTAAATGCGTTAATGGTATTATTGTCAGCATTGTAACTGTAGTTTCGGACGTAATCACTCTTAAATGTGTTGTTGGAATTCAAGTATCGCCTGACGTTGAAAGTATAAGCCGGCATACTCCCTTCCGTCGCAGCGTCCACCACTTCGCCTCTAGAGTTAACATAGACCTGGGACCCTTTCTCGACCCATGAGATAGGCGTGTACCAGTTCTCGCCTGCATTGTAGTACACAGCCGAACTGTTCTGGTCTGTCATCTGCTTGTCGTAGGTGTAGTCGAACTGAAAATCCCAGTTCTCCATGATGTGGATCGTCGTACCCAAGTTTATATTGAAATATTGATTGCGGAGATTGTCCGTATTGGATGCCATCATCTCATACACCGGTTCCTGCAGATAGTGGTCGCGCTCCATGACTCCCATAGGGAACAACGGGCTCCAGCGGTAGAGATAGAGCCAAGGGTCGGCGGTCGTGGTGCCCACTCCTGGATAGCGCTTATTACGGTCCGAATACTTGGCGCTTCCGCGCATGGTGAAGTATTTGTTTACATTGCTTGTGAAACTGATGGACGCATTGTAACGCTTGAAGTCGTCAATAAGTGCGGGCTTGGTCATGCCGCTCTGGTCCAAAAGCCCGAGGCCTACATTGAAGGAGTTCTTTCCGTCCGAACCGCTGACGGAAAGGTTGTGAGTCATAGTTGGCGCCCATTCGCGCACCATCGCCTTGAAACCGTCATAAATACGATATCCATATTTGTCCGTGCCGTCGAAATACCAGTCACGGCCATAGAGGACAGGATCGTTCCATGACACTGTGTCACCATAGAGCCTCTGCCATTCGCGGGCTTTTTCAAGGCTTTCAGCATTGATACGCCAGAAGCCGCCGGCAGGCATCGGCGCTTCCCTGTTAAGCTGGGCATCATAGGTGTACTGGAGCGCTTCTACGCCACCGATTTCAATTTCCTTGGCAGGATTCTGCCATGAGAGATTGTTGGAATAGGAGACACGCAGTTGAGGGCCTCCGCTTCCTGTCTTTGTAGTGATAAGTACAACGCCGAAAGCCGCTTTGGATCCATATATAGATGCAGAGGCGGCATCTTTCAGCACTGTGATAGACTCAATGTCGTCAGGATTAACCAGCTGAATGCTTGGGATTTCCACATTATCCAACAGGATCAGCGGAGAACTGCCGCCGTTGATAGAACCAATCTGGCCTCGAATCTTAATAATCGGGTCGGAGCCTACCTCGCCCGTCGGCACCCGGACATTCATACCAGCCACGGCCCCCTGAAGTCCTCGCCCGACATCGGCCACCGGGCGGCTTTCCAGTGTCTTTCCCACATCGACCGATGCCACCGAACCGGTGATGTCGGCACGCCGCTGGGCGCCATAGCCTACAACCACAACTTCTGAAAGGACTTCAGAATCTTCTTGCATAGTGACTATCATGCCGTTGGATGCTGCCATGACGACGTCTTTATATCCTATGCAAGAAAACTGTAAAGTGGATCCTGCCTGAACATTGATAGAGAAATTGCCCGCTACGTCCGTAACGGTGCCGTTGCGAGTTCCTAATTGGAAAACACTGGCACCGATGACCGGCTCGCCGCTGGGGTCAACAACGCGCCCACGAATCTCTGTAATCTGCGGAGCGGCTCCATAGTATGGGGCCGCCGACATGAGAACAGGAATGAGCATGACGAAAAGCGCAGTCAGTTTCACCGCTTCCCGTTTCACGATTTTTTGGATAGAATCGCAATAATTCATCATGAATTTGTGTGAAGTAATTCAGTAAATCATAAGCAGAAGTTCACAGGAATGTATACATCAATGCACAAGTATGCAACCAGGGCAAACTTGTCTTTGCAGCGATGAATAACGTAAAGGTCCTCTGCCTTACCAGAATAGACTAATGTCCAACTGATGGACCGGTACGGTACGATCAAGTGGCAAACCTGCCGAAACCGCAAGCTATTGACAAACTATTCGTAGAACTAAGTCAATATACATCCAGGCTACTTGAGCCTAGGAAAAAGGCTACAACAAAGATAATCAATTATTTATATTAATCAAATTTTAACGCGGACGAAAGCAGTTCCGGGGGCGGCGGGCGACTAAATACTTACCATTATTGGGCTTTTTGACAAGAATTTTATTATTTTTGTATTGATGCATATACTTATGAATGCCGGTTTCGGCCTCACTCCTGTGGCTGTGGCACTTACGATGCTGGGATGGTTTGTTCTGGTCCTGGCAGTTTCTTTTATCGCCTCGCGCGGCATGCGCAAGGAGACAGAGTTTTTCAACGGCGGCCGCAAGACCCCATGGTGGATCATAGCCATCGCTATGATCGGGGCTCCTATGTCCGGGGTCACCTTCGTCTCCGTACCAGGGATGGTCGGTATCGGAGATACAGCCATGAGCTACATGCAAATGGTGTTTGGATTCCTTGTAGGATACCTTTTCATTGCTTTTGTACTTACTCCAGTATTCTTCCGCAAGAATCTTGTATCTATATACCAGTATTTGGAAGACAGGCTTGGGACTGCTCCGCACAAGACCGGAGCATGGTTTTTCTTCATCTCCAAGCTTCTCGGCGCCGCTGTCAGGATGTTCCTGGTATGCATCACCCTCCAGCTGATGATGTTCGGACCGCTGGGCATACCTTTCATTTTCAATGTCATCATCTGCATGCTGATAGTGCTGGCCTACACCTTCCGCGGAGGCATGAAGTCTGTGTTGTGGACCGATACACTCAAGACTGTCTGCATGATTGTCTCAATCGTCCTGACCATTGTGTTCATAGCCCGTGACCTCGGACTCGGGGCCTCAGATACCGTAAGAACGATCAGAGACAGCAGCATGTCCAAGATTTTCTTCTTCTCCGATCCCAACCACCCTAAGTTCTTCTGGAAACAGTTCTTTGCCGGAGCTTTTACAGTCATAGCCATGACAGGTCTCGACCAGGACCTAATGCAGCGCACACTCAGCAGCCGCAACGCCAAAGAGTCCCGCAAGAATCTGATTGTCAGCGGCATCCTCCAGGTGCCCGTGGTCTTTTTGTTCCTCTGTCTCGGCGTCCTGCTATATATTTATGCCGGACAACATGGCATCAGTCAGAGCGGTGACCTGCTGTTCCCCGCCGTCGCCACCGGAGGTACCCTGCCCACCGCAGTAGGAGTCCTCTTCGTCCTTGGCCTCGTCTCTTGCGCTTTCTCCGCCGGGGGATCGGCCCTTACGGCACTTACTACCTCTTTCACGGCAGACATAATAGGGACCGAAGGCAGGAGCGACGAGAGCATCGGCAGCATACGCAAGACAGTACATCTGACATTGACGGTGCTGATGGCTGCCGCTATATACATTTTTTACATACTTAATACGCAGAGCACAATTGACGCTGTTTACAAGCTGGCAAGCTACACCTACGGGCCTATACTCGGCATGTTCGCCTTTGGCCTCTGCACCAAATACGAGGTGCGCGGCAAGTTGGTGCCCCTTGTAGCCGTACTCTCCCCCGTCATATGCTACATAATACAGGCACACTCCGAGCAATGGTTCGGCGGCTACAAGTTCGGATACGAGCTGCTGCTGCTCAACGCTTTGCTCACGTTTGTCGGAATGTGCTTCTTGATCCATAAAAACAACTCACAATAAAATGGCAGAAGATACACTCAAAACTCTGTTCGAAAGCTACACGGGCCAACAGCTGGCCGAGAGGACCGAACTTCCCACATCCGGCAGCCACCGCCGATACTTCAGGCTCAAGGGCGGCAACATTTCCATCATCGGAGTCCTCGGCACCAGCCTGGAAGAAAACCGCGCCTTCGTAACCCTGTCCAAGCACTTCAAGGAGAAGGGCATAAATGTACCCACAGTGCTCGCTGTATCGGAAGACGGCTTGTCCTACATACAGGAGGATCTTGGCGAGAAAATGCTCTTTGACCTCATATCGCAAGGACGCGAAAGCGGTTTCTACAACTCTTATGAGTGCAATCTTCTCTGCCGGACCATCGAACAACTCCCGAAGCTGCAGTTCAAAGGGGCCGAGGGGCTTGACTGGGGCGTCTGCTATCCCCAGCAGGAGTTTGATGCCCGCATGGTGGATTTTGACCTTAACTACTTCAAATACTGCTTCTTGAAGGCCACCGGGCTGGAGTTCAACGAAGGCAGGCTGCAGGATGACTTCGAGCGTCTTAAAAAAGAGCTCCTCAAAGATAACGACAACACTTTCCTGTACCGCGATTTTCAAGCCAGGAACGTCATCATCCGCGACGGGGAGCCTTGGTTTATCGACTATCAGGGAGGCCGACGCGGTCCTATCTACTACGATGTAGCCTCATTCATCTGGCAGGCGCGCTCACGCTATCCGGAGGAACTAAAGCAGGAGCTGATAAGGACTTATCTGCGTTCCTTGCGCACTTTCACTCAAGTGGACGAAGAGCATTTCCGCGAAAGACTCAGGCTTTTCGTGCTGTTCCGTACTCTTCAGGTGCTGGGGGCCTATGGATTCAGAGGATATTTTGAGAAAAAGCCTCACTTCCTCGCAAGCATACCCTATGCTCTTGACAACCTGCGCAAGCTTCTAAGGACTCCATTTGCCGATTACCCCTACCTCAACGCTATCCTGACCAAGCTCACCACCATGCCTCAGTTCTACGAGATAGCTATTGACAAACGGCTTGAGGTACATATCTACAGCTTCGCTTACAAGAAAGGCATTCCGGCCGACAATACCGGCAACGGCGGAGGCTACGTGTTCGACTGCCGTTCCATCAACAATCCAGGCAAGTACGAGCATTACCGGCAGTTCAATGGCAACGACCCGGAAGTCATTAAGTTCCTTGAAGATGACGGCGAAGTGCTTGTATTCCTCGACAGCGTATATAAACTGGTCGATGCCCACGTACAACGCTTCATAGAGCGCAAATTTACTCATCTGCAAGTCTGTTTCGGATGCACTGGCGGCCAGCATCGTTCGGTCTTCTGTGCAGAGCATCTGGCATCGCATCTGGCCGGGAAATACAATGTAAGGGTTAAAATCACCCACCGGGAACTTGATATCGAAAAGATGCTGTAAACATGAAAGCAATGGTATTTGCAGCCGGGCTCGGGACAAGGCTCAAGCCCATCACCGACACCATGCCAAAGGCTCTGGTGCCAGTGTGCGGACGTCCGCTGCTGGAGCACGTGATCCACAAGCTGACAGAATACGGTTATGATGAGATTGTTGTCAATGTACACCACTTTGCCGGCCAAATCAAGGAATACCTGGAGTCTCACCGTTTCGATGCCGATATTAAGATTTCCGACGAGAGCGACCTGCTGCGTGAAACAGGCGGCGGAATACGCCATGCAAGGCAGTTTCTTGAAACAGGCGGTCCTTTTTTGGTGCACAATGTAGATATCATCTCCGATTTGGACTTAAGATGGTTCCGTGAGCAATGCCGCCCTGATGCACTTGCGACCCTGCTCGTCAGCGAACGCAAGACCCAGCGCTATTTCTTGTTTGATGATTCGATGCGGCTGGTCGGATGGACCAATCTGGGTACTGGAGAAGTGCGCAGCCCCTACCCCGGGCTGGATATAAGCAAATGCCGGCGCTTTGCTTTCGCCGGCATTCACAATGTATCATCTGATATATTCAAAGTATTCGACTCGTACTCCTGCCCGGAACGCTTCCCGATAGTGGATTTCTACCTGAGAGCATGTATGGAACATCCTATTTACGGAGTAGTCCCCGAGCAACTTACGATGGTAGATGTGGGCAAGCTGGATACTCTCGACATGGCTGAGCGCATCTGTGCTGAATGCTCGAGCCTGACAAAAGATTAAAGCTTCAGCTTGGCTATGGCATCTACCATTTCCTGCCAAGCATTGTCCATCTCCGATAGCTGAGAACGTCCTTTATCGGTAATACAGTAGTACTTACGGGGAGGGCCTTGGGTCGATTCCTCCCAACGGTAAGTCAGCAGCCCTTGGTTCTTCTGCCTGATAAGAAGTGGATAAAGTGTACCTTCTACCACTATCATATTGGCAGCCTTCAATTCTTCTATTATTACAGAGGCATAGGCCTCGCGCTTGGCCAAAATGCACAGGATGCAGTATTCCAGCACCCCTTTCCGCATTTGCGAGCGCACGTTATCAGCACTGTTTTCCATAAGTTCAAGCTTTAGAGAATTTTGAAATGTTCTCAGCGCTGGGCGAGAGCCCGCGGAGTTCGCACTGCTGTTCAGGTGAAGTAGCCTTAGGGACTGCAATCCAAAGGATTATATAGATCCAAAAACCGGCACTGCCAGCCACGAGGGCCACCAGCATCAGCACCCTCACCAATACTACGTCCACATCGAAGTAAGCGGCAAGGCCGGCGCAGACTCCGGCAATGCGCCTGTCCAACGGGTCGCGATACAGCTTGCGCGGAAGCTTCTGAGCAGTATCCTGCAGCTCCGGCCCAGGCATGGTGCTGCCGTCAGGCAACCCGAGCTGTGATATAACCTTCTCCACAAGTGGAAGGTCAACCACACGCTGTCCATTGCCCACCTCCGCAGCGAAGAGCTCGGCAATCCTGGACTCAAGGTCTGCCATCACCTCCCCCTGGCTGTCAGATCCCAGACGGCTTTTGAACAATATAAGGTAACTATCCAGACGCGCATAGGCGTCCTCATCTACCGTAAAACTTCTTCCGCCGATTCCGGCATTAATCACTTTTTTCATTTTTTAAAATATTTGTTTAAGCAAAGATATAATAATTTTTTAATACCTTGCAATACATAGTATATATTTTTTACAAAATACTTATATTTGCTTTAGAAATGGCCCGCACATGGCTCATAACAATCTTGCTAACCATCGCACTTGCCGGTGCATGCTCACCCATGCCTGTACCGGCACCGCCCTCCGACGATCCCGACAAGACCGACTGGCCCTCGGCCCTTGGATATGTCTTTGACGAGTCCGAGCTTCCTGAAATCCATATCAAGGTCCAGCACGGCGAATGGGATAAGCTGCTGGCTGAGTACGACAAGAATCCCAACACTAAAGAATTCATCCGCTGCGACGCGAACTTTATCAAGGCAGGAGAATTGACGCGGCTTCCCTCCTCCGGACTCCGGCTAAGGGGGAACACATCGCGCAGACGCCCTCAGGCCTCAGACGGAAGGATGCAGCACTGCCATTACAGGCTCGACTTCCATCACTACGAAAAGAATGGCTATCACACACTTAAAGGCCTCCGTTCCGTTGATCTCAAGTGGTTCAAGGACGATCCGGCTTATGTGCGTGAAGTCTTCTGCTATGACCTTTTCAAGCAGTTCGGAGTGTGGACAGCCATTCACGACGTTTATTCCAGATTGTGGATAACCATAGGAGACGGACAAGAAAAGTATCTTGGCATCTACGGTCTTCTGGAGCACATCAACAAGGATTACCTGTCTGCCCGCAAGGAACAGTTCGGTTCGGCCGAGGGTTACCTTTGGAAATGCGGATACACAGCCGACCTTAACAGTACGGAGCGCGACTTCGGCATAGATGACAACGGCCGCGACCACTGCTACGCACTGAAGACCAACAAAGAATCATTCGAACAGGCCAAGAAGGATCTCTGCGATTTTATCACCAAACTGCGAGAGCCCATCTCCGACAGCTACTTCAGATGGCTGGAATCACGCATGGACATAGACCTTCTGCTGAGGACTTATGCTGTTAACGTGGCTGTGGGCATGTGGGACGATTATTGGAATAATGCCAACAACTACTATCTCTACTTCACGCCCGAGGGTAAAGTGTTCTTCATACCTTTCGATTACGACAACACTCTTGGCACCAGCCTCAAATGCGGTGTACAGAGCGATTCGGGAAGGCAAGATCCTTATAACTGGGGCATGAAGAGCAATATCCTGATGTACAAGGTCCTGCAGAATGCCACCTGGAGGAAGCAATACCGGCAGTACCTTATTGAACTTTGCCGTCTGTCGGGCCCGTGCGGACCGGCAATGGCTCAAGAGAGAATACTCAGATGGCAGGAGCGCATAAGGCCTTATGTGGCAAACGATACCGGAGAGGACATGGTAATAGAAGACCGTCCGGCACCATGGGGCAATCATCCCGAATACCGGCTGCTGAAGCCCGGAAGTGACAACTTTTTCGAAGTCAAATCCGCCGTTGTGTCTTCAATGAAACTGTAATCAATTCGATTTGAGGCGCCCGACAGCATGTTCAAGACCCACCGTCGGCTCGATTATATTGTAGTCCTGCCAGAAGTCGGGGTCGCTGTAAACTGATGTCAGGTCTGACAGCGAGGCCCTCTCCCCGAATGCCTCTTTGCGCGGTATCTTCGGCAGGTCCGGGCCATTGAACCGGTTAGTTACAACCGATTCGGCAACTACAGTAAAATCAGTTGCGAACAAGCGCTTGCGCCAGTCGCAGTCGAAGCGGAAAACAGTTTTCAGATAGCTCTGACGGCTCTTCCCTCCCTCGGTCTTGTAATTAATCAGCAGCGACATTTCCTTCGGCTTGAATCGGATACCGGCCGGACGCTTGACGAGCATGGCGCGTGTGGCCTTAAGTTCATCGCTCATATCCAGCGACAGTTCTATTCGCGTAAAAGCCAAAGTCTCACGGTCGATGTACACAACGCCGTGCTGGAGGGCATAATCAGTAGTCTGTGCCGGCGTAAGCTTGATAACGAATTGCATCCGTCCGTCAATAGCCTGGGGAGGCAGCAAATCCAGATGGTAAAAGCACAGGTCTGCTTCATTCAGCACCATTTCCTTTGTTTTTACCAGATCGAGGCTCACGGGCATGGCCGGACCGCCGATAACCTTGACCGCCAAAGTATCCGACACCTTGGGGCTTGTAAGCAAACGGCTCTTGACAAGCGACACTCTGTCCATGGTAAACCTGTCCTTGAAGGATGCCTTGTACATCTTAGTGACGGCCTCCGACACGTAAATGAAACGCTGGCGTTTCCTTACCGTCTCTCTGTAGAAGCAGTCGAACAGTTCGGGCTCCGAAGGATAATTGTCTTCGATCTTGAGGATTGCCATACGCATCAGATCCTCCGGATTGCCTGATACGACAACGGAAGGATCCAGCGTGAGGCTCTTTGCATTCAAACGCACACGCATTATCGCTCCTGCCGGCACAGGAGCCTCTTGAGTTAGATTCTCGTAGCCAATGAGCGAGAAGCTCAGCTGTGTGATAGGACTGTCAGACTTGATGATGAAAGTCCCCTCTGCATTGGACACAGTAGCGTATCCGGTACCAGGTACCGACACCCCGACTTCGGGCAAAATCCGGCCAGTGCGGGCATCGCGGACCACACCCTTTACGCTGAAACGCAGGCTGTCTGTCTGTCCCGAAAGGCAGACAGGCACAAGCAACAGACATAGAGTCAGCAACTTATAGAATCGTTTCATAACAAGTACAAATATAGCATAGTTTTTTATATCTTTGCAGCATGAAAAAACTTATTATTACACTTGCGGTTTTGGCACTCGGATTCGCCTCTGCCTCCGCTCAGAATTATGACATCAATGGGATTGAACTTTCTTCCTCACCTAAAGGAATAGAGTCCAAGCTCCGCATTGCCTTCCCTATGCATTTCGGTTTCTCCACCCCTCTTGGTACGGATGTTTCCGGATTCCCCGAGACCAAATTCACCCAGAATTTCTTCTACGGAATTGAGCCTGTATCTATACGCTTCTCTTCCGAGACCAGTCCGTTTATGTTCAGCATCGGTCTGAGGTGCACCTTCATGGATTTTTCTCTCGCCGATACTCATACCACCTTTACCAAAATTGCGGACAACAAGTACGTCCTGGCCCCTATTACCAACGCGGATTATAACGGAAAGAAATCCAAATTCCACGGCAGCTATGTCGGTATTCCTGTAAGGTTTTATTTCACAGCAGGAAGGGCCAAATTATATGCCGGTGCAAGCGCTGAGTATATGTTCCACGGGTGGACAAAGTACAAATCTCCTAAGTACAGGGAAGATGCCAACGGCCTCTTCAACCGCTTCCGCGCCAGTGCCGAAGCAGGCGTGACCTACGGTATTCTTGGTCTTTTCGCCAACTATACTTTTACTCCGGTTCTTGCCAACGGTTTGAGCCAGGCTGGAGCTATTTCCTTCGGTCTTACCTTAGGAATGTAATAAACAGCTAATAAACAACAAAAGAAAGAGACCGCAAATCCTAAGACTTACGGTCTCTTTCTTTTGTAGGGACGGTCGGATTCGAACCGACGACCTCTTCAATGTGACTGAAGCGCTCTAAACCAGCTGAGCTACGCCCCTGAGTCCCGATTTGGGAATGCAAAGATATGATAATTTCTACAATTTCGCAAGCATTCCCAAAAAATCGGGCTTTATTTTACTCAGGCATCTGAGCGCCATAGTCTGCAATCTTCCCGAAGAGATCTTTTGCCTTCTCCCAAGGATACTTGTTGCAGTACATGCTGGGACGCACAATCTCGGTACCCTGCTGGTTCAGGCCGAACATGCGGTTGACCTGGTTGGCGGCAGAGTTAGGGTTGTAACTCTCAGACTGTATGATCTTAAGGGTCATGAATCCTTCAAGATATGACTTGTCGATGGCATTGATGAAAGCGTCGTTGCCTTCGGGCAGATCTTTGTTACCTTCATATTTAGGACCGATCTGCTCTGCCTCCTCGATACGGGCTGCAGGTACTGAAATAGTTGCAGCACCAGGGGCGGCAATCTCGAGATCTCTCTTGTTGGCGAAGAAATAATTGTCGTAGAGGTTGCTCTCCTTGAGTGCCTCGATAGACTTGTTGGTCTCGTAATACACCCTCTCCACGCCGCAGTTGCTGTTGCATCCGAAGATATTGTTGTGCACGTCGATGGTGCGGATGCCGTTCATGAAGCGGAAGCCCTGTCCCATATCTTCAAAAGTCTTTGTACGAGTCCAAGTGAAGAGGACGGTATTGTGGTGGAAATCAAGGGATACCTGACCTATTTCGTCGTCCTTCACGCTACCCCTTACCTGGCATGATGCATAACGGCAGGAGATGAAGATATTGTTGCAGATTTCCATGTGGCCCTTACCCATAAGGGCGGCGATACCATAGTCACGGCAGTTTACAAAGATGCAATTGGCAATACGCACATTACCCTCTACATCCATGTGCAAAGCGTACTCGTCGCCGCTGAGTGTGCCGACCTTCGGGCATGGAGGAGTAGCATTCGGCTCGACGAAACGTCCGGTCAGCATGCCTTCATTGGGCGTACCGGTGATTTCATTGTTGACATCGGCCACACAATAAAGATTGTTCTCGCCAAGGTCAAAAATAAAACCGTCCACTACAACGTTCCCGAGGGGGCCTTTGTAGTCATAAGGCCTTCTGGCGTTGAAATTGAAAAGAGGTGCGATGAACTTCTGGTCCGTAGGCTGGAACTTGGTAGGGTGATTGATAACGTCACGCTCGCTGAAATCGGTGGAATAACCGCCATACAAGCTGAGGAACTTACCCTTGTCGGAAGAAGCATTGCCGAACTGCCCGATCTCGATATATCCACGGTCCATATTGCCAAGGTAGTTACCCTCTGCAACAAGAATCTGGTCGTTGTCTTCGGCAGCATTAATAGCCTTCTGCAGGTCCTTCATAGGGGTCTGTGGGGTAAGTCCGTCGGCACGGGCCGAACCGGTAGAGACACTTACATAGTAAGTCTTGCCAGCTTTGGAAGCTGAAGCATACTTAGCTTCTGTAGCTTTGTCCTGAGCCGCCTGCTTGGCCTTGTCTTTTGCATCCTGAGCTCCCTTACGGACCTCGTTACGGACTGCTCCGGTAACTTTGTTCTTGAGGGAACCGAGTGCACCGGACTGCGCGCCGGCCGGCTGCATTGCGGCAAACGCGAGGACTGCCGCCAGCATCAAAGTAATTCTTTTCATACAAACAATATATTTAAAGAGTTATTTGCTTCAAGCGCAAATGTAGTCATTTTCAATCATTATGCCAACTATTCCAGTTCAACTCCGAAGCCGTAGTTTCCGGAGCCCAGGACCCGGACCTGGCCGCCCGGGCAGTGCACCTCGGCGGTAGTGCCGGCAGGAATACTGACCTCAATGGAGCGGATCACATCCCCGTCAGCTTCCCAGCGGACCCTGATCTTGCCATAAGGAGTACGCGTAGAGGCTTCCATATATTTAAAGCCTCCGCCAGGATGAGGATCCACCACAAAAGTCTTGAAACCAGCTTGCGTCTCCCTGATTCCAACGGCATAGCGGTACAGCCAGTCCCCTATCGAGCCATAGGAATAGTGGTTGAACGAATTCATTCCTCCCACTATGCTGCCGTCAGGTTTGATGCTGTCCCAGCGTTCCCAGATAGTAGTGGCGCCCCGACGTATAGGATATATCCAACTTGGGCAGCTCTCCTGAAGAAGAAGCTTGTAGGCCACGTCCGTATAGCCGTATTCCGAAAGCACCTCGCAAATATGTGGAGTACCAAGGAATCCGGTAGTAATATGGTTCCCGTACGACTCCACATTGGCAGCAAGCCTGTCTGCAGCCTGCTGGCGCAGAGCCTCAGGCAACATATCAAAATACAAGGCAAGCACGTAAGCCGTCTGGGTATCAGAGCTTATGAGGCCATTGGGAGTAACGTATTCATCCATATAGGCTTTCTTGACCTTGGCAAGTTCCCCTTTGTAGAATGCAGCGTCCTCGGCAAGGCCAAGCAACTCGGCCGACTTGGCCACGATATCTATGGAACCAGCCATAAAGCACTGGGCGCAAAGGGCCTTGGAAGTGACCGCTGATTTTCCCGACCTGTCATTGTCCTGGCTCCAGAAAAGCCAGTCGCCGAAAGGCTGCTTGAGGGTATTGAGAAGATATTTGTCGCATGCCCCCAATTGGAAGTCAACCCAGGCTTTCATGGAAGGATACTGGTCCCTCAGGACTTTCAGGTCGCCGTAAGCCATATAATGTTGCCAAGGGATGATGGTAGCACAATCTGCCCATCCGCAGGCGAAATCCACATTGCCCCCGAAGAAAATATCAGGGATAACGGCAGGGATGCCGCCGCGTGCATTCTGCTCATCGCTGAGCGATTTAAGCCATTTGCGGAAGAAATTATCCACTTTCCCGTTGAAAGTAGCCGTACGGAAGAAAAACTCGGCATCTCCCGTCCAGCCCAGGCGCTCGTCCCTCTGCGGACAGTCGGTAGGAATATCCACAAAATTGCCTCGGAAGCCCCAGAATATATTGGACTGCAGCTGATTGATAACGGGATTGGAGCACTCGAAGCTGCCCACCGTCTCAAAGCCCGAATCAGCTACTACGGCGCTGAAGCATGAAGGGTCCAGTTCACCTTCTATGCCTTCTACCCGAATGTAGCGGAATCCGTAGAAAGTATGGCACGGCTCGAACACATCTTCGCCTCCGCTCAACACAAATGTACTCTGGACCTTGGCGGCACGCATGTTCTTGGTATAGAAGTTCCCTTCCTTGTCAAGGACCTCGGCATGGCTTACCTTAATCACCTGTCCCCTGCGGCCTTTGATGCGAAGCTTTTCCCAGCCGACCAGATTCTGTCCGAAATCCAGCACCTTTTCACCCTTCGGAGTCACGAAGGACTTGACCGGCTCAAGGACCTCACGCACGCGCACAGGCTCGGCCACAGAAGAGACAAGACGCGCCGGACCGCCAGGAAGGACCTCCGCCCTCTCCCAGGCATAGTCTGCGGTATAGTCGATGGTCTCACCGTCATACATGGTGGCATCACTCACCGGACCCTTCCGTGACATTTCCCAATCGGGGCCCGAAACTATCAATTCCT
The DNA here is from genome assembly GCA_017634595.1 of Bacteroidales bacterium. GTDB lineage: Bacteria > Bacteroidota > Bacteroidia > Bacteroidales > UBA932 > Cryptobacteroides. Next base: position 15,983 of record JAGBNC010000014.1, on the reverse strand, counting down.
TCTTGCCAGAAGTGTATTCAATCTCAAGTTGGAAGAGAAGGGCGATGTCGCTCCCGTAACGAAGGCGGTCCTTAGGAGCGCCCCAGCCCATCCCGGAGCCATACCAGCCGGGGCTGACCAGCACTCCAATCTCATTTACGCCCTTACGAAGCGAAGAAGTGACGTCATAGGCTTGATACTGAAGTGTCTTGTTGTATGCTGTCCAGCCCGGCGTAAGATAATCATCCCCGACCTTGGCGCCGTTGAGCTTAAACTCGTAGATGCCATGGCTGGTGACATAAGCCACAGCACGTTTAACTGAAGCCGAAGGACGCAAAGTCCTGCGGAAGTAAACAGGTGTAGGGCAAACAGTCTTGTCGCCCGTATCAGTACCTATCCATGATGCCTTCCAGCCGTCCTTGGCAAGTCCTGTGGAGAAACTTGCGCTTACGGGCTTGGAGACCTCACCATGGTTGTCCCATACCTTTACCGTCCAGCTATAGGCCGTGCCGGGAGTCAACGCGGCGTCCACAGGCACCCGTACCGAGTTGTCTGACTGCACTTTGCCTGAACGCCACACGGTACGGCTCCCGGACTTGAGCGTGAGCTCGTAGGCCTGCTGGAAAGTCGCATGCTTGCTGCTCTCAAGTATCCAGCTCAGGGTGATTTCTGAAGCTGGATCTATGCCTTGAGGATTCTCAAGCCCCATGGTGCGCAGACAATCAATTTTCAACTGGGCGCCGGTAGGAAGAGCAATGGAAAGCGATGCCAGCAAAATCAGAAAACGCCTCATCTCTTGGAAGTTATGTCCTTTTCGTACTTTTCTATCTCGGGGATGAATTCGGGCCCTACCGGCACGCCATTCTTGAAGTTGAAATAATCATACACGGCACCAAACGGCAGTGTCTTGGCTTCCTCGAGCAAAGCCAGGCGCTGGAAGCCGCGTCCGCTGTCTTCGTACTCACGGAGCTTTGCCAACGGCTCCAGAAGAGCGGAGAGCAAGCACTTCTGAGTGGCACGCGTACCTATTACATAGGCTCCGATGCGGTTGATGGAGGCATCGAAATAATCAAGTCCGATATGAGCCCGGTCCAGCGCACCGGCACGGACGATCTCCTTGAAGAGGTCCAGCGTTGGATCGTTCATGATGGTTACGTGGTCGGAATCCCAGCGCACGGGGCGGCTGACATGAAGCATAAGCTCCGGAACGAACAGCAGAAGAGCGCTCACTTTGTCAGATACGTTCTCAGTGGGCTCATAGTGGCCGGTATCCAAGGTGTACATAACCTTTCTTGTGGCGCAGTAGCCCTCAAAAAAGTCCATCGAACCGACGGTATAGCTCTCCAGGCCTATGCCGAAGAGTTTTGCTTCAACGCAGTCCTTCATTCCGCCCAGCTTCTCGGAGAGGATGTCATCCAGCGAGGAGGCAAGCAGCTCGCGATAGCGTTTACGCTCAACTGTAATGTCCTTGCTGCCGTCATGTATCCATATATTCATGATACAAGGGTCCCCCTGGGCTTTGCCCATTGCATCGGCAACCTTGCGGCAGCGCTTAGTGTGCTCGATCCAGAATTGGCGAATTACAGGATCCGGATTGGCCAGCGTAAGGTCTCCGCTCTTGGGATGCGAGAACGAAGTGGAATTGAAATCCAGCTTCATATCATTCTCGCGTGCCCACTGAATCCAGCTTTCGAAATGCTTTGGCTCCACTTGGTCGCGGTCCACGAACTGCCCCTTGAAATCACCGTAAATCTCATGAAGGTTGAGCCTGTGGTGGCCGGCAAGCAAACTCTTTGCGAACTTGACATCTGCACGCACTTCATCTATATTACGTGCCCTGCCGGGATAGTTGCCTGTGGTCTGAATGCCTCCGGAAAGCGCCTGTGAGCTCTCGAAGCCCACCACGTCGTCGGTCTGCCAGCAATGCAGGGATATGGGGGTCCGCTCCAGGATTTCTACAGCCTTGTCTGTATCCACGCCGAGTTCAGCGTAACGTTCGCGTGCCTGCTCATAAGCCTTGAGGATTTGTGCTTCTTTCATATTGTCAATACTTTATGTGGTCTGAGGATTAAATGTTCGAAGTTCTATGGCAGAGCTTATAATACGCCGCATGTCCCAGCGGTCCCTTACAAGCCCTGCGGCTTTAGCCTGCATCATGAGGTTGCCTATGGCTGTCGCCTCGGATGGACCCGCTACGACAGGGATGCCCAGAGCATCGGCGGTCCACTGATTCAGAAGCGCATTGGCACTGCCGCCGCCGATAATGTGCAACTTATTGATACTGAACGGAGCAAATCTCGCCAGCAGGTCTGCTACTTCCCGATACCGTTCCGCCAGAGAATGGAAGATGCAGCTGACAATCTGGGCGTCTCCCGAAGGAGCCGGAGCGCCGGCATCGGCAAGGGCTTCCGTAATTTCCTTCACCATATCCGCAGGATTAGCAAAGCGAGGGTCGTCAGGATTGATACGCCCCGAATAAGCAGCCTCGTCTGTCGCCATACGCACCAAGGCATCATAGCTGTAATCCTTGCCGGATGCCGCCCAGACTTTTCTGCACTGCTCAAGCAGCCACATACCGGTAATGTTCTTCAGAAAACGCGTCGTGCCCTCTATGCCGCCTTCGTTGGTAAAATTAGCTTTCGCCGAATCTTTGTTTATGATAGGCTGCGGCACTTCTATGCCCATGAGGCTCCATGTGCCACTGCTCAAGTATGCAAAATGAGGGTCGGAAGCAGGCACGGCAGCAACTGCCGACGCCGTATCATGACCTGCCACGGCGACCACCGGCACGGGCCCGAACCCGGTGGCTTCGGCTATTTCCGGCTTAAGAGTGCCTACGACGCTGCCGGGCTGCACTATCGGCAGCAGCACATCTGTACGGACGCCGATGCGCTCGAGAAGGGATTTATCGAAGCTGCGGCTGGACTGATCCATCATGCCGGAGGTCGATGCATCGGTATATTCGCACACGGCACGGCCTGTGAGCATCCACGACAGCAAGTCCGGCATGAAGAGTATGGCTCCGGCTTCCTGCAGAGCTTTATCCCCTTCTTGCGTCTGCGCATATAACTGGAATACAGTGTTGAAATCCATTATCTGAATGCCGGTGGCAGCATACAGTTCTTCCCTGGGTATTATTTTGAACACCTGCTCTGGAACTCCGGATGTGTAGGGATCCCTATATGCCCTGGGGAGAGCAAGCAAACGCCCGTCGGCAGAAATACAGCCGAAATCAACGCCCCAGGTATCGATCCCGACAGAGTCGATCTTTACGCCCTGCCGCCCGATTTGAGCAAGGCAATCAAGGCAATCAAGAAGATGGTTTTTGATAGCTGTTGCATCCCAGTACAGACGTCCTTCGCGTTCAATGGGAGAATTCGGGAAGCGGTAAACTTCTTCCATACTGAAGCCGCCGCCTGAAAAAGTGCCCAGGACAGCCCTGCCACTTGTAGCGCCAAGGTCGAAGGCAAGGAAACGGTGAATCTTTTCCATATACTCCCAAAAATAAGCAAAAACACTTATATTTGCAATATTAACCAACAATAAAACCCATGGCTAACAGTTATTTCACCCCCGCAGACCTGCCCTACGCCCAGGATGCGCTCGCACCCGTCATAAGTGCTGATACAATTGCTTTCCATTACGGAAAACACCTTCAAGCGTACATCAACAATCTCAACGCAGCCCTTCCGGGCAGCGGTTTTGAGGGTAAAAGCCTTGAAGAAATAGTACGTACATCAGAAGGTGGCATATTCAACAACGCCGGACAGGTACTCAACCACACCCTTTATTTCACCCAGTTCAAAGCTGCCGGCAAAGAAAGCGAGCCCAAAGGAGCCCTGGCCGCAGCCATTGCGCGGGACTTCGGCAGTTTTGAGTCGTTCAAAGCCGAGTTCCAGAAGAAGGGAGCCGGGCTGTTCGGATCGGGCTGGGTATGGCTTTCCAGCGATGCCGAAGGGAAGCTGCATATCACCCAGGAGTCAAACGCCGGCAACCCTGTATGCCGCGGACTGAATCCCCTGCTCACCTTCGACGTATGGGAGCATGCGTATTACCTTGACTACCAGAACCGCAGGCCTGATCACCTGGCTGCGCTCTGGCAGATCATTGACTGGGATGTCGTAGAGAGCCGCTACGAAAAATAAGTCAGGACTTCACGTGAATATCCATCTGAGGGAACGGGAAGCCAAAGCCTGACTGAGGCAACTGCTTGTAGATTGCATCATTGACTGCAAAATACACAGGCCAGTAATCAGCATTCTTCACCCAGGCCCTCAGCACGAACTCAACGGAACTGTCCTTAAGCTGAGACACGGCAGCAAAAGGATCTGCCGCACCTTTAAAAGCAGAATCCAGCACTCTGGATTCTGCTTTTACTATTTCAAGCAGCTTAGCCTCACAAGCTTCAGCATCTACACCGTATTCGAGTCCGATCTTCCACTCCAAGCGCCTCAGCTGATTCTTGGAATAGTTGTTAATATTCCCGTTTGCGAGCGTTCCGTGAGGGATTATTACGGTACGGTTATCCGGCAGCGTAAGCTTAGTGCTCACAATGGACATCTCGGTAACGGTTCCGGCATAGCCCTGAGCCTCAATGAAATCTCCCACCTTAAATGGTTTGAAAGCAAGAATCAACAAGCCTCCAGAGAAGTTCTGAAGCGTGCCGCTCAGTGCCATTCCCAATGCCACGCCACCGCCGGCCAGAAGTGCAGCGAGAGATGTGGTATTTACGCCTAAAGTGCTTATGGTTAGTATGATAAGCAAAATGGTAAGAGCCACCGAAGTGAAACTCGACACAAACGAAGCCACAGTCTTGTCGGTCCCTCGTTTGGTAAACATTTTGCCCAATGCACGCTTTACCAGCTTAATGATCCATGCTCCGATTATATAAATAATGACGGCAAGAAGCACTTTGAGGCCGAAATGTATTGCCTCCACTCCCAGCTGATGCATGGCAGAAGCAGGATCCGTTGCCAGAGCCTCGGCAAAATCGCTTGCAGCAATCTTTACTGAGTCAACTTTGCTTGTAAGATCCTCGGATGGGACGAAAGGTGTTGTCTGAAGAATCATGACAGCAAAGATACCTAAATAATGCTTAATCAGCAACAGTCATGATCGGTGCAAGCCCTGCCTTCGCGCTCCGTCTCTATAGTTGCATGCCCGATACCATGTTCTGCAAGATGCTTTTTGAGGGCAGCCACAAGATCTTCCGGCACAGCTTCATGAGACAGCACAACGTGGGCGGTAAGAGCGGTCTGAGTAGTGCTGATGGGCCAGATATGCACGTGGTGCACGTCCGATACACCCTGGACCTCTTTCATTTCGGAAATGATTTCTTCTGTATCAACTCCTTCAGGGACTGCATCCATGCTCATCTTAAGGCTCTCGGAAAGCAACTCCCAGGTGCTGATCAATATAGCCACGGCTATGACAATTCCGATAAGAGGATCGATGAACGACCAGCCGGTAAGAGATATCACAATTCCAGATACCACAACGCCTATCGACACAAGAGTATCAGCAGCCATGTGCAGGAAGGCACCACGGGTATTTATATCGTTCTTCTGGTGCCTCATAAGGAGGAAGGCCGTAAAGCCGTTTACCAAAATGCCGACCGCAGCAGTCCAGGCAACAGCGCCTCCATCTATCTCGGAAGGATTGATAAACTTGTGAACGCTCTCCACTATTATAGCACCGACGGCAACAAGAAGAATAACAGCGTTCAACAACGAGATCAATACTGAGCCCTTACGATATCCGTAAGTAAACTTAGGTGTGCTTTTAGTGACGGACAAACGGAATGCTACCAGCGCAAGCAGCAGCGAAAACACATCGCTGAGATTGTGACCCGCATCGGACAGGAGTCCGAGCGATCCTTTCCAAAGGCCCACGCCGGCTTCCACGAGCACAAAGCCGAGGTTCAAAGCAATAGATAATAGGTAAACACCTTTGAGATTACCGCCCGTTTCTATATTTCCATGATGATGGTGGTGATGATGATGTTCGTGTGACATAGCTTAATCTTTTTTTTTGCAAAGTAAGCCAGCTTTTGTATTTATAACAATACCAAAAAATTGTGAAATTTTCTCTACAATAACTCTATAACATAAATCTACAAGCACGAGTAATATAATTAATTATCAATATTTTAGCTCTCTACACAACCAAAAAGCCCGAACTCTACATCAGTTTGATTTCTCGGAATAAAGACCTATATTTACACAACCACATCAAAAATAGCATTCAAAATGGGCTTGCTGAGTATTTTTTCTAACAAGAACACCGACAAACTTATAGAGAGCATAAACAAGCTGCTCGGAATCGTTGACAATGCTGTCTTGGTATTCAGGGACGGAGTAAAGAACTACCTTTATAATGATGAATCCGGCTTCGCCGACAACCTCAGCAGCATGGCATCTCTGGAACTGGAAGCGGGTGCCTTGTTCCGCGAAATTGAAAACACTCTCTACACTCGAGGCAACCTGATCCGCTCCAGAGGAGACATAATGCGGCTTCTTGAGCGCTTCGAACACATCATATCCATCATAAGCGCCGACCTCATCCAGTTTGAAATTGAATCCCCGAAGATTCCTGCAGAGCTCAAAAAGGAGTTCACCAAACTTGCCGAACTTGCTTCTCTCGCAGTGGAGACATCAATTCCCGGGGCCAAGGCATATTTCTCCGCCCCAAAAGATGTAGCCGAGACCACAAACCGCGTATATTTCTATGAGAAAGAGGCCGTCAAGCTGTCTCAGTCCATTAAACGAACGGTTTTCCATGATATGGATGGTCTTAAATTGAGCGAAAAATTCCACTTGAGGTACTTTGCTCTGCACATTGAAGATCTGGCTAAAGCCGCCGTAAAGGTGGCGGAGCAATTATCAGTGATGGCAATCAAGCGGGTGTTGTAGTATATGTGGTCTTTCGTGTACGTTGTCTTGACAGTCTTACTGTCGGTATTGTTTCTCTCCATGAGAGACATTCCAGTCGTGTCCGGGAGCATTCTAGCGTCCGGGTCCGGTGAGAAACTGTACATCAAGATCCTCTGCCCGCTCATATTCTGTGCCATTCTGCTATACTGCTCATTCAAGGCGCCCACAAGCAGATTCGCCATTGCCGACACCCTTGCCCTTCCAAAATCCCAGCTCTTGCTCCCGGTCGGCATAGCCACTCTGGCAAGCGCAGCATTAGCCGGACGGATAAGCCGTTTTCCTGCTGTGCAGCTGGCTTTTGTAGGAGCACTTATCGGCCTTGGACGCGCATACGACACAGGCCCCGGATGGGACGTTTCCTCGGCATATCTTATCACTTGGATTGTGGCACCGCTGCTCTGCGGAGCTCTTGCTGCCGGAATATATAAGTTATATGCTTCCATTGCCGGCCATCTGAACACCAACCTTATCAAGCAGGAGTCTTTCACGCTCCGCCTGTCCGGCATAGCGTCACTGCTTCTTGCTGCCGCGTATTCCTTCAACAATGCCCTTGTATTCAACAGCATCCCTGTTGCAGAATATGGCTATGGCCTGATGGCGGCAGGCATCACGCTTGGTTTAGCTGTCATAGCAAGTTTACTGGTCATCAGACCGGCAGGAGTGGTACGCGACAATATTGCCGACACCGACCTTGACATAAACTCCGAATCCACCCTTTCCACAATGCTGGCCATGAGCATTGTGCTCGGCTTCAGCGCAGCTCCCCTTCCTGCCGGTCTTCTGTTCGTCGCCGCCCTCACCGGCATAAGCCTGGTGCGACGGCGCGCCCTCATCGACGGCGAGAGCATAGTAAAATGCATCTTCGCCTCGCTTATCTCTCCCCTGCTGGGAGCCATGGTGTGCTACAGCCTGTGCCGCATCATAGACGGAGACATAGTCAACACCCTCATTGTCCTTGGCATAGCCAGTCTCGTGGCAGCCGTCGTGCTCTACCTCCAGTGGCAATCCCGCAACAGCCTCCGCAAGCAGATTATCAGCAACCGCGAACAGCAGCTCTACAATGCCAGGAAGTCACTTTCCGCCCTTGAAGTCAAATCGGAAATGACAGAAAAGGACCTGCTGGGCAAACTGGAGATCAAGCGTAAGGAGCTCGTTGACTTTGCAGTAGGCGTAAGCGACCAGAAGCGCTTCATGGAAAAGTTCTACGAAGATCTGAAGTCGATACGCGCCCTCCCCGACGGACCGGACAAGAATGCAGGACTGGACAGGCTGCTTGCCACGATGCGTGAAAGAATGTACTTCTCAAGAGAGATGAACGATTTCTACGCACGCACTGAAGTGCTTCACAAAGACTTCAACATGAGGCTTTCGGAGGCATATCCCAACCTGACCGAGAACGAGCGCAAGCTGGCAAACCTGCTGCGCCAGGGCTTCTCAAGCAAATACATTGCCTCACTCATGAATATAACACCCAAAAGCGCCGAGATCAACCGGTACCGCCTGCGGGCGAAGCTCGGTCTGAAACGAAGCGACAATTTGGTTCAATTCATAAAATCCATTTAATTTAATAACCTATTACATTATGCGTAAAATTCTATTTACTCTCGCCGTGTTACTGCTCTCTCTCTACGCAGCTCAGGCACAGCAGGCGACCGTCAAGTACAACCAGTACGGGGTGGCCGTACAATCCGACGTTCTCGACGCGGAAGCTCAGGACGGCTTCCTTGTCATAGAATCCCCCACCTCGGGCTACAAACTCTGGTTCGACAACCGCGCCCAGTTTGACGCCGCAGGTTTCTTCGGAGCTCCGGAGTATGCCGACCCCATTGGCAATGGAGTAAGCATCCGCCGTGCCCGTTTCGCAATCAAAGCTCAGGTGGACAAGAACTGGTATGGTGAGTTTGATATGGACCTCGCAGACGGTCTGGTTGAGCTCAAGGACGCCATTGTCCGCTATACCGGCATCCCCAACCTGGACCTCCAGGTCGGTAACTTCAAGGAGAACTTCTCCCTGCAGCGCAACACCTCGTCCCGTTACCTGCAGTTCATCGAGCGTCCTATGGTCTGCTCGGCACTGGCCCCTTCACGCCACCTCGGCTTCAATGCGAAGTATGACAACCCTTGGATCTGGGCATCTGCCGGTATCTTCGCTCAGGAAGGTGCAGGTATGGAAGAGCACGACAACGTCCAGGACAACAACAAAGACTTCGGCCGCGGCATCAGCTTCCTGAAGAACACAGGCTACTCAGCAACCGCGAAATTAGTGTTCAGACCCCTCTGCAAGCTTGAGGACGCAAGTCTGCATATCGGTGCAGCATACTCATACCGCACCACCAAGGGCAGCATGGCCACCGGCGAATGGGGTACCTACAGGGCCAGCGCCCGCAACTCCACCAGCATCAACCGCAAGAAATATCTGGACACCAATAACCTAAAGGGCTACGACCACAACAACCTTTGGACCGTCGAGCTGGCCGGGCACTGGAAAGGTCTCAGATATGAGGCTGCGTACATCGGTGACAACGTCATTCTGAAGGATGCTACCGATCCGTCAAGCATCACTGCGCTCAACTTCGGCGGCTGGTATGTACAGGCAGGTTACCTGCTCTTCGGTGGCAAGCAGCGCTACGACTCCAAGGGAGCCAAGTACACCCGCGCCATACGCGGACAGAAGTGGGGCGACCTCGAGCTCTGCGCCCGCTACGAATTCTGTGATCTGAACGCTCCAGCAAAGAACGTTTACGGAGGTTCTGCCGAAGCCTACACCGTAGGTCTCAACTGGTGGGTAACCAACAACGTACGCATGCAGATCAACTACCAGTACAACAACAATGACCGCTATGCCAACGGCAAGAACAAGCTGTTCGTCGGCTATGACGCCGCCGGCAAGCCCACTAAGGACTATGCAAAGGTTGTTGCCGACGCAGGCAAGGCCGGTGTGGACTACAGCATGATTGCACTCCGTTTCGAAATTGATTTCTAATTTTTACTGATTATGAAAAAGTTACTTTTTGCAATACCGGTCCTTGCACTTGCACTGGCAGGCTGCGTAAAGGACGAACCCTATGTAAACCCCAATCCTGAACCGGAGCCGGGCCCGACCCCCACTGTCACCGCACAAGTGGTTTTCAATGAATTTGACTGCGGCAACAAGAAGATAGAGCTCTACAATGCCGGAGACACAGAAATTGACATGACCGGATGGATAATGTCAAAGGACGGAAGCGAATGGGAGATTCCCGCTTCCCGCGGCAAGATAGCGGCCAAGGGATTCGCGGTGTTCACCGGCAAGTCCGACGGCACAACAGATCCCACCTTCGGCTTGAGCGGCACCAAAGGTTTCATCATTATACTCAAGGACAAGGACGGAAAGGAGATAGACAAGGTCGATAATACTTCCGAACGCGAGGGCGGCATAGTGGCCATAGAGGACGGTAAATCCTGGGGACGCAAAACCGACGGCGGCAGTGAGTGGGTCATTTTCGATGCCCCCACCATCGGCGCATCCAACGGCGCTGCTCCACAGCCGGAAGGCAAACTGGCGCTGAATGAAGTATCCTGCGGCGAAAAGAAATTCGAGATATACAACGGCACGTCAAAGGAAATAGACATAGCCGGATATGTGTTCAAGAAAGATGACTCAGGCGACTGGGCCGTTCCCGAAGGCAAGGGTAAAATACCGTCCAAGGGCTTCCTCGTCTTCACTGCAAAGAATCCCGACATCAACGAAGGTCCTTCATTCGGTCTGAGCGGCACCAAGGGCTTCAAACTCACTATGCTCGACAAAGACGGCAAAGTGATCGACGAACTTGACAATTCCGCATCTGTTGAGGGTTTCAAGACTCTCGAAGACACAGAGACAATAGGACGTAAGACCGACGGCGACGGCGAATGGATAGTATTCTCCGCAGGCACAATAGGCAGTTCAAATTCCAAAGGCACAGCAAAATAACTTAAATCAGACACAATTATGGCAGAACTTAAAATCGGCGAGCAGAGCAAGCCTCGCTTCGAATTCCGCAGCTTCGGTCAGGACTTCTGCGAAGCGCACAAACGCATGGCACGTCTTTCCGTTCCGGTACCCGAGAAGGTCTGGGAGCGCACCAGCGACGAGATATACATCATCTCGGCCAAGAACGACATCAACAACACCAAAATCCGCAACGGTAAGATGGACATCAAGACCTATGTTCAGACTGTGGACGGCTTCGAGCAGTGGAATCCACTGATGAAGGGAGAATTCCCCATCAGCCGCGAAGTGCTTGAGAAAGAAGTGTTCCCTGCTTTCATGGTAGAGATGCCCAAGCTCGACAAAGACACATACACTTATGAGGAGTTCATCGCTATGGTCAAGGCCAACCCCGACCTGGCTGCTGTACGTGTACACAAGCAGCGTTTCGGATACATGGTCAACGACACCATCTGCGAGGTGGGCAACGTGCTCATCAACGGCGCCAAAGTGGTCACTATCAATTCAGAATCCACTGAGATAGAAGACATTAAGAAGACTGTTGCCGACTGCGGACTTGAAGGAGTGGAGAACATCAACTACCTCCAGGCTATCAAGCGCGTTATCGGCATGATTGACAAACCTCTTGCAAACGAATAGTATCATGGCACAGGAAATAGAGAAAAAATTCTTGGTCAAAGGCGATTTCAAAGCCGAGGCCTTCAAAGCAACACGTATCACCCAAGGTTATCTCAGCAGCGTCCCCGAGCGCACTGTTCGCATCCGCGTCAAAGGTGACAAGGGTTTCATCACCGTCAAGGGCATAGGCAATGCATCAGGAGCCGCCCGTTTCGAGTGGGAGAAGGAAATCCCGGTCGAAGATGTAAAGGCCCTGCTCGACCTAGCCGAGCCCGGAGTTATTGACAAGACCCGCTACCTTGTAAAGAACACAGACGGCAAGCATACATGGGAAGTTGACGAGTTCTACGGCGACAACGACGGCCTCACCGTGGCCGAAGTCGAGCTTGCCGACGAGAACGAGCCCTTTGACAAACCCGCATGGCTTGGCGAAGAGGTCACCGGCGACCCTAAGTACTTCAATTCTATGCTGATGAAGAACCCTTACAAGAATTGGAAATAGTTTCTTCCGCTTATTACCCTTTATTCTAATTATTTAGGAATGATCGGGCAGTGGAGTCCCTACGGGGGCCATAATATATGGGGAAAGGCCCCCGCAGGGACTCCACAGCCCGATTGATTTCAAACTCTAGAGATATGGCAAAAGAACCTGTAAACAGCACTGCAGCGGCATTCGACCCGCTGGACATGAACAACTACAAGATCGAGAAACTGCCTAAGATGCAGAAATCGAAGTTCGAGATATGGATGGCGCGCCTAGGAGGCCCGCTGGCCATCATCGCCTTCGTCTGGATCTGCTGGTTCTGCCATATCGGCTTCATTGACAATCTGGACACAAGCACCCTGGCCGCCACTGCCCAGAAACGCCTCGGCGTACTCGGTCCCGAAGGATTCATTCGGGCCAACTACGCTATGCTGGCCATCTTCGTAGCCAGCTTAATACTATGGATGACCGAGGCACTTCCCAATTACCTTACTTCCCTGCTGCTCATTCTAGGCACAGTTCTTCTGGGAGTCACCACTCAGAAAGAAGCCCTCGCGCAGCTCGGTCACCCCGTCATGTGGCTCAACATTCTGAGCTTCGTACTGGCGTCCATGCTGGTCAAGACACAATTTGCAAAGCGCCTCGCACTCGCATTCGTTATCAAATTCGGCAAGAGCGCCAAGGGCGTACTCTGGAGCTTCTTGGTAATCAACCTGGTGCTGTCGGCGTTCATCTCCGCCACCACAGTCAAAGCCACCATCATGCTCCCCATATTTATGGTCATCTGCGCCATCTATGGGGCATCCAACGGCAATCGCAACAACTTTGGACGCAACCTCGTAATACAGAATCTATTCCAGGTCAACATAGGGGCCAACGCATTCTACACCGGCAGCGGTGCGCACCTGCTTGCCATCTCGCTCATTGCCGGATTCATCGGCAGCTGCGACTTCGGATACGCCGACTGGCTCGTAGCCGTCGGGCCCATGAGCGTCATAATCCTCGTCGTAGGCCTGCTGCTTGGGATGTACGTTTTCTTCCCCATGAAGAAAGAGGAGCAGAAGCCACAGATCGAAGGTGGGATAGAGCGTCTTAAGGTCGAACTTGACGCTATGGGCAAAATGAGCGCCCAGGAATGGAGGGCCGTCAGCATCTTCATGGTCGTGCTCATACTTTGGGTCACCAAAGGCACCTTCCACAATATTGACGAGACAATCGTGGCTCTCATCGGCGCCGTTCTCGCCCTGCTCCCTGGAATAGGTGTGGTGAAATGGAACGATGTCGATATCCCCTGGCACCTCATGCTGTTCTCCGCCGGCGCCTACGTCCTCGGAAGCGGCCTCAACGCCACCGACCTCCCCAACACCATGGTCAATGCGGCATTCGACTCCATGGGAATCGGCGCCGGCACTCCGTTCTGGGTGCTCTATGTCATCCTGACCTTCCTCATGATGTACTCGGGCCTGGTGTTTCAGAGCAAGACCATCAGGACCATGGTGTTCGTACCCATAGCCCTGGGGGTAGAATCCCGCTTCGGCTTCATGCCCATGAGTCTTGCGCTGCCCGTGTCCATGCTCATCGAGCACTGCTATGTGCTGCCGTTCAACAGCAAGCCGGCCGCGCTTCTATATAATACCAACATGTACAGCCAGACCGATGCATTCAAGTTCGGTATCACTATGATGACCTTCTCATGGATACTCATCTTGATATTCGGGGAGACTGTCCTTAAGTGGCTGAACATCACTCCTGGATTATTTTAGTATATTTGCGCCATGACCATCGAGTGGAATTTCATATTACGTATATTCGTCGCTGGGCTGCTCGGCGGCCTCATAGGCCTGGAACGTGAATTCAGGGCAAAAGAAGCAGGGCTCCGCACGCATTTCATCGTCGCTCTGGGAAGCGCCTTGTTCATGATTATTTCCCAGTACGCTTTTACCGGACGCTTCGATGCAGCACGCGTGGCGGCACAAGTCGTGTCAGGCATCGGTTTCATCGGCGCCGGCGTCATTATTTTCCAGAAGAACGTAGTACGCGGAGTCACGACCGCCGCCGGACTTTGGGTCGCAGCAGCCATCGGCCTTGCATGCGGAGCCGGCATGTACGCAGTAGCCATCGCTGCATCGCTGATGACCATTATCTGCCTGGAGACCATGCACTTCATCACTCGGCGATACGGCGACAAAGCTATCCATCTGGGCATCTCGCCAATCTCCGAAGAGGATCTGACGCAAGTGCTGGGCAACATACGCAAGGCCGGTTTTGAAATTGACTCTTTCAGTTATTCCGAAGGCTCGGCCTCCATCATGCTCCATCTGCGCCAGCGCCATTACCAGAAAGCTATAGGCAAACTCCTTGATATCTCCAAAGGCTACAAAGTAGAAATCTCTTGATGGGGTAATTGCGGTACGATGACTACTCCATAACTTTCCAGTCATCAATGCAGCGGTTGGCTGTGGAGAATCGAACACCTACCTTAAAGAGTTCGCGAGGGTCATCTGCAAACTGACGGGCATAAGCTTTCTCCTCAATCTGCCTCAGGGCTGCTTCTGCCGTATCGTTAATCTTGATCTCGATGATATAAACAAATCGCGGAGCTTCGGCCAAAATATCAATCCTGCCTTCCGAAGTCGCACTCTCAGTTCGTATAGAGAGGCTGTCGGACAGAAGCTGAAGTATGATGCTCATGGCATACTGGAAGTCCTTCTCTGCATCTCCCTGAATCTGATAGTTCTGCTTGGCAAAGAATGCCTCCATACGCTTCATAAAATCTTTTGGCTGCCCTGTCAAAAGGTCATTGCTCATCTGACGAATCAAGAGATTACCGGAGCCTCTGGCAGAGGTATAGTAATTCAACAGAAAGGTAAGGAATCCATGCTTGACCTCCAGGTTGGGGAAACCCAGCGTATAGATGCCGGTGACCTTATCATAGTCCGTCCGCTTCATTACCTCAACCAAGAAAGACGGTGTACCCGTTTCCACCCAGTAATCCTTGAACCTCAATGAATCAAACGTATTTAGAATACTGAACGGATTATATACACCTTCCGAATTTTCGCAGAAATGATAGCCGTCGTACATCTTGGCCAACCGAACGTAGCAGTCTTCTATGGTAAGTTCATTCGCCTCGGCAAGTTCCTCCACGCTCTTGGAGAAGTACTTCCGAAGATCCTTTTCTCCTATACCGCAGATGTCAGCATATCTGGCATCCATAGAGATGTCCTTGAGATTGTTAAGGCCGCTAAATACGGAAAGCTTGCCGATTTTGGTAACACCGGCTAGAAAGCCGAACTGAATGAAGCCATCTTTGGCCTTCATCACACTGTAGAAGCCTTGGAGTTGCCGACGGAAGTTATCGGCCATCTCTTCATTGGTCAGATTATCAACAATGGGCTTGTCGTATTCGTCAATAAGGATTACAACCCTTTTACCGGTTTTTTCAAATGCAGATTCAATAACCTGCCCAAATCGAATTCCCGGAACTGTATACTGGTTATCAATACCGAAAAGTTTCTCCCATCTGCTTAGAGAATCGTCGAAGACCTGTTGCAGAACTTCCGGAGAATCATAGCTCTTTCCGCTTAAATCCATTCTGAGCACAGGATACTGAATCCAGTCTTTCTCCAGGTCTGCAATGGCAAGGCCGTCGAACAGATCTTTCTTGCCGCTAAAGTAAGCCTCTATCGTGGAGACCAGAAGGCTTTTACCGAAGCGACGGGGACGGTTAAGGAAGTAGTATCCTCCCATTTTAGCCATCTTGTACACAAGTTCTGTTTTGTCCACATGACGTAACCGTCTTTGCGGATTTTCTCAAAACTCTGTATGCCAATCGGATAGAACATCTCACACGCGCGTTTAAGTCAAGTACAAATTTACGTTTTTTTCCGAAACCGACATAATATTACCCAAATAGTTTTGATTAACTGCAAACATAGCTGACAAGACTATCATAGACTCGGGGAGAGCAGCCCGAAGCAGGCTCTCATCCATAAATAAT
>JAGBNC010000013.1 GCA_017634595.1 Bacteroidales bacterium | reverse complement strand
CGGTGCCTTCATAGGCCTGGTGGCCGGCTGGCAGCCCCTGTTGACCACCGCCATCACCGGCAAGGTGGCCGGCGGCACCCTGACCAAGGGCAGCGATGTCATCGAGATCAGCTCTGCCAACTTCGCAGACTACCTCCTCGGCAAGGATAGCCAGGCCCTCGGCGAGGGCGGAAGCATCACCGGAGTTACATTCGGAGAATAATCTACTGCATATTTGTACGGAGGGTGGCTGCCACAACGACAGTCACCCTCTGTTGTTTTCCTCCTGCCGGGGATAGCCTTCGGGACTCCTCCCCACTACGTGGGTCCCCTCCCTTTTCGGGAGCCAAAGGTCCCGAAGGCTATCCCCGGCAGGAGGAAAAGGATGACGTATGATGGCTTGAATCTTGTATTATCGGCAAAAAAACCGTAAAATTGTAAGTTTGGATATTTTGCTCTATGAAAAGGATTTATATAGTATTAGCATCACTTGTGGCATTGGCCGCCGGTTGCAACAACAATAAGAACGGCACCACGCCCGATATTACACCGGACAAGCCCTCCGAAGAAAAGCTTTCCGACATAGCATACCAGCTCAACGTGTACAGCTTCGCCGACTCCGACGGCGACGGCTGGGGCGATATCAAAGGCATAACCCAGCACCTGGACTACCTCGACGCCCTCGGCGCCACGGCCCTATGGCTCTCACCCGTCCAGACATCGGCATCCTATCACGGCTACGATGTACTCAATTACAGCGAAATAAACCCCAAACTAGGCACTGAATCCGATTTCAAGGAACTCATCGACAAAGCCAGGGAGAAGGACATAGACATCTACATGGACTATGTCCTCAACCACTCCGGCCGCGGCGAATGGTTTCAAAGCGCCGTGTCGTCGGAGAGCAGCCCCTACCGCAGCTTCTACGTACTCTCCGACAATCCTACCGCCGACGTAGCTGCGGGCAAGGTAGATAACTTCGGAGGAGCCAAGACTCCCGGGATGGGCACCTGGCACGTAGCGGCAGGGGGCGACCTGGGCTACAAGGGCCGTCTGCATTTCAAAGTGGACATGAACGCCAAGACCGTTACGGTCACTCAGACCACGGCCGCAGCTCAGAGTCCCAACACATCCGCTCCCGCCTGCTGGCTTTGGTACGGCAGCATAGGCAAGCACACCGGTATGTACACCACCGGCTCCAACATCTACGAGATCACCCTTGACATAGACACCGACTGGGGCTTCCTGGTATGCACCAGCACCACCTGGGCCTCCGGCACCAAATGGGGCGGCAACGGCGGTAGCGTCACCTTCGGGCAGCCGTTCAAGCTCAACAACAGCACTGCGGCCGACATAACTTTCGGAGGCAGCAGCACCTGGTACTTTGCCAGCTTCGACCAAAGCATGCCCGACCTCAACTACGGTCCCTACGCAAACGCCTCTCAGTCAGAGGCTTTCAAAGCCCTTGCCCAGAGCGCCGACAAATGGATCAACATGGGCGTCAACGGCCTGCGCCTCGACGCCGTGCTGTGGATCTACCAGAACCAGGCCGCAGCCAACGCCAGCTTCCTCAAACAGTGGTACGACCGCTGCAACTCCACCTACAAGGCCCGCGGAGGCGAGGGCAATCTGTACATGGTTGGCGAAGCCTTCGAGGAGACAGGCAAGATAGCTTCGTACTACAGGGGCCTGCCGTCGCTGTTCAACTTCAGCTACTGGTGGACTCTCAAAGACCGCATCAACAGAGGCAAGGGCAACGACTTCGCAAAGACAGTGCTCGGCTTCCGTGCGCAGTACAAGTCCTTCCGCTCCGACTTCATAGACGCCATCAAATTGTCCAACCACGACGAAGACCGCGCCGGCAACGACCTGGGCAGGGACCAGTCCAAAATGAAACTGGCGGGCGCCGTGCTGCTTACTTCCCCGGGCAAACCCTTCATCTACCAAGGTGAAGAACTCGGCTACTGGGGCACTAAATCGGGTGGCGACGAATACGTACGCGCCCCTATAAAGTGGACCCGCAGCGGCAGCGTCCCTTCCAAAGGCCTCAACGGCAAGGTGGACAATGCCATGCTCAGCGCCGACATCTCAGTGGAGGCGCAGGATGCAGCAGAAGGGTCAGTACTGAGCGTTTACCGCTCGTTCGGCAAAGCTCGCAACGCCTACAAGGCGCTGGCCAAAGGCGAGATGGAGGAAGTGAGCATAGCCAACAGCGCCGTGGCCCTGTGGACCATGAGCTACGACGGACAGACCGTGCTCGTGGCCCACAATTTCAGCAGCACCATGGCCAGCATATCACTTAGCCAGTACAAACTTGACAATAAACTCGTCTCCAACGGCACGGTCAATGCCAACGGCTCCAGCCTGTACCTGGGAGCATATTCATCTGCCGTATTCCTTCAGTAGCTATGAGATACAATCTATTGATATTCGCCAGCTTGCTGGCACTCACCGTATCCTGCACCAAACCTTCGGACACGCAGGAGCAGGGAAAAACAGAGCCTGACAACACTCCGTCGGCAGTGCAGGTGCCCTCTTTCGCTCTGGGCGCCGACGTGAGCTGGGTCTCCGAAATGGAAGCATCGGGCAAAAAATTCAAAAAGGCCGACGGCACCACTGCCGACATATTCGATGTACTCAAAGACTGCGGCATCAACTCTGTCCGCCTGCGCGTGTGGGTCAATCCGGCCGGAGGCTGGAGCGGCAAGGCAGACGCCGCAGCTCTGGCGCTAAGGGCCACCAAGGCCGGGATGGCGCTGATGATTGATTTTCACTACAGCGACTTCTTCGCGGACCCTTCGAGACAGGACTTTCCCAAGGACTGGACGGCCGACAAGAGCGACGCCGACAAGACCGCTGCCCGCATCAAGGCACATACAACGGAAGTGCTTGAGGCACTGAAAGATGAAGGCGTGAGCCCCGCGTGGATACAGATAGGCAACGAGACTCGTAACGGCTTCCTGTGGCCGCTCGCTCAGCTGTGGGACAATAAAGGCAACATTGCCGGAGGCTGGGAGCGCTTTGCCAAGCTCTACGGGGCCGGATATGCCGCAGCCAAGGCGGTATTCCCCCAGGCGGTGGTAATGCCACACCTCAACAATGCCTGGGAAGACAATTCCTGGTGGTTCAAAGAACTGAAGGCCAAGGGCGCAAAGTTCGATGCCATAGCACTTTCGCATTATCCGCAGACCGAATCCAAGATGACAGCGGAGCAGGTCAATGCAGCGGCGGTGGGCAGGATCAGCGCCCTGGCCGCCACATACGGCGTGCCTGTATATGTATCGGAAGTAGGCGTAAAAATCAGCACGGAAAAAGCATCGGCCGATGTGCTCAAATCGTTCATGGACCAGGTACGTAAGATTCCTTCCTGTAAAGGAGTATTCTACTGGGAGCCTGAGGTTTACGGAGGCTGGAAACCTGCAGTGTACGGCTCCCTTGGATGGAATGCCTACGACATGGGCGCCTTCCTTGCAGACGGACGCCCTTCCAGCATAATGAATGCATTTGCCAAATGAGACTTGTATCTGCCATACTGCTAGCCATAGCGCTGCTCGCCGCGCCAGGACGGGACTTGCCTTCCGCAGTGCTCTCCGACGCTTCGGGCAAGGATGTCCCCACTGGCTCGCTGATTGACCACAAGACGCCATTTGTAGTGAGCTTCTGGATGACTACTTGCAAGCCCTGCGTCAAGGAACTCGACACACTCACCGATGAGCTCGAACTCCTCGGCCAGGTGCGCAAATGTTACGGTAAATGAGCCTCCTGCTGCCGATAATAGCCTGCCTGATATACGCACTTCCTGCGGACCCTCCGGGCGTGGGCAAATTCAGCGGCAGCATTGAAAGCAACACGGTACGTTACTTCAACGACAACTGGGGCTCAAACAATTACCTCAAACTCGGCTGGCAGAAGGACTCCCTGTCGGCCGGGCTTCAGGCCGAATGGTACCCCGAGGCCCTGGCAGGCTATCCCTCCGAGCTGAAAGGGGTCGGACTTACCGGGCTGTGGATCAATTGGCTTCACGGCCCCTGGGATCTCACAGGGGGCAGTTTTTATGAGCAGTTGGGCAGCGGCATGGTGCTGCGCAGCTGGGAAGACCGCGACCTGGGCATCAATAACTGCATTACAGGCGCCCGGGCAGCTTTCCGCTCGGGCCGATTCAACGCTACCCTCCTGGGCGGACTGCCTAAATCCGGCTTGTGGCCAACTCTGTCAAGCTTTGTGGGCGGTGCCGACACAGGCTTTGAACTGATCCCGGAGGGCTCCGGACAGTCTCTTCGGCTGGAAGCCAGCGCCGTTGTACGCTCGGCCCTGCGCAAAGACAGCAGCATCGAGCTGCTCGCCAACGAGGGCGGTTTCGTCAACCCGCAGCAAGTCCTCACGTGGTCGGGCAGGGTCAAGTATTCCCTGGGCAACTTCTCACTGAAAGCCGAATATGCAGGCAAGACTCCTGAATTCTACGCCGAGCAGCTGCCTAAGTCTCGTGAGCATTATGTTCTGAAAGGAGGGAACGCCCAGCTTCTGGAGATGAACTATGCTGCCGGGGGCTTCTCCGGCTCCCTTACTCTGCGCCGGCTCGAGAATATAGGCTCCGGCGCCGGCAGGCTCAACTATCTGCCGTCTCTGTGCATGCAGCAGACCTACATGCTCGCCGGCCTCAACCCCTATACCACTCTTGCTGACGGCGAGGCCGGTCTTCAGGGAGACATCTATTATACTTTTCGCCGCGGTTCCGCACTGGGCGGACGTTACGGCATGAAGCTTCACATAGGGGGCTGCTGGATAGAGGGTCTCCCGTGCGCCCTGCCCGACCGGAGCGCGTCCCACCTTGCCTACCGCGACATCAACATAGAGCTGGAGCGCCGCTGGACGCGGAATTTCCGTACTATTCTTTTCGTGTCCATCCAGGAAAACTCCCCCACCCACGGCAACTGCAAAGCTACTGACGCCCAGAATGTGTTTGTGTTCGACGGGTTGTACCGGATTTCGCACAGCACTTCCGTAAAGCTGGAACTTCAGTATCTTTATTCACAAGAGCTCACCCGCGACTGGATGGCGGCCCTTCTGGAATTGTCGTTCGCTCCGCACTGGAGTGTGACAGTAAGCGACATGTACAACCACGGGAGCACCGGCATACATTACTACAACGCTACCGTAAGCTACAGCCTGTCGTCACTGAATATCTCACTGCTCGCCGGCCGCAACAGGGAGGGCTTGATATGCTCCGGCGGAGTGTGCCGCTGGCAGCCTGCATGGAGCGGAGCCGGACTGCGTATTCAATGGTCTTTCTGATATGAAAAAGTGGGTTTACTTCATAGCGGTATTGCTTCTGGCGCTGTCTTGCGTGGGCCAGAGGGACGACCCTGAACCCGGGCCTGAGCCGGGGAGCGAAAGCGGCCTGCCTTCCGATATTCCCGGCGAGAGCGGCGCCTATTACCGCAGAAGCCTTGTCCTGGACTTCACCGGCACATGGTGCGTACATTGTCCCAAGATGGAGGCTGCAATCGAAGATCTGCAGGCCCGCAGGCCGGGCAGGATAGCTGTAGTGAGCGTACATTGTATGCCAAGTGACAAGATGGCTGTAATACCTCTGAGCGATGATCTGGCCAAGCGCTTCGGAGTCGTATCATACCCCTCCGCCGTTGTGGATCTGGATCCTTCATCACTTGTGACCACGCCTTCCGCCACGCTCCTGGAGGCAGCGTGCAAGAGTCTGCTGGAAAAGCGCCAGGAAGCTGCCGGAATACGGGTATCGAGCACCATCAAAGACGACATGCTTGAGGTAACGGTCGAGGCAACTGCTGTCCGGGAAGGGAGTTATTCGCTGCATTTCGTAGTACTGGAAGACGGTATCGTGGAGGCTCAGACAGGCTCTTCCTCAAGCCACGTTCACAACAATGTTCTGCGCAGTTGGCACGATTCAGAGCCTTTCACGAGTGCAGCCGGAGGCGACTGCTTCAAGTGGTCCGCCGTCACGCCGGCCTCCTCCGGCGGCCGGATCGTGGCTTTCGTATGCCGTGACGGACTGGTGGACAATGTCAGCCTGTACTCCTGCGGCGTGCAGACAGGCTACCAGTATGAGAACTAAGTTCTTGATTTTTTCTGCAATATTCGTTATTATTGCAAGATAGCAACTAATTGTTTTTTTAAGATATGTTAGCCATGCTTAAGAAACTCCGCCTGCAGTATCTGCTGATAGTGGCTCCGCTCATCCTCACCGGGTGTCCCGGCAAAGTGAACCCTGTCACAGAGCCATCCCTGAGCATTTCCCTCAGCGACCCTTTCAAGTCGGCCGGAAATGGCAATTGGGGTGGCGACGTAACGTCAGAAGGGGCTACCGCCACCATCACGGTAAAATCAAGTGACGCATGGACAGCATCTTCCGATGCTTCTTGGTGCATTGTATCACCTGTGAGAGGCAATTCGTCCGACAGCAAGATTACACTTGTCGTCAATGCAAATGAGTCGCCCGACGGACGCACGGCCACCGTCAGCGTCAAGTCAGGAGAGCTCTCACATTCGGTGGAGGTGCGTCAGACCGGGAAAACAATCATTCCGTTCTCGGTCACGCCAACAGAAGTTGAACTGCCGGCCACCGGTGGCACTTTCAGCGTCACCGTGACCTGCCCTACCACATTCAAAATCAGCAGTATCCCCGCTTGGATACAGAATGTCTCCAAGAGCGCTACGGGCCCCGAACTGAGCTTCAAGGCAGAAGCTAACGCCGAGTTTCAAGAAAGGTCGGACGTAATCGTCATCTGCGACGATATCGGAGTCTGCCTGCCGGTGAGAGTGAGCCAGAAGGCGCGCGAGGGCACGGCATTCGAAATGGACTGGAGCAAAGATTTCTATCACAGGTCCCTATTCCTGCGCTTCACGGGTACGTGGTGCGGATATTGTCCCAACATGGCCAGTGCGCAGAAAAGAGTTTCCGACAGTTTTCCTGACAAGTTAGTATGCGTGGCTCTTCACGACAATGCCAGCAAACTCAAATTCTCGGGCACCGCTGCCCTGGTGGGCCAATATAAAGTCAGCTCATTCCCGAGAGGAATCGTGGACGGCAGATGTGCTATCAGCAATAGCGGATTAGACGCTACGGCAAATGCTATTGAAAATGCATTCAAGCAGTCTCAGAGCAGTCTTCCCACGGTTACTGCCACAGGCCTTTCTTCGGAGCTCTCAGGCAATAATCTGTCGGTATATGCCGATGTATTCATCAAGAAAGCCGGCTCTTATAAATTGACCGTTTTCCTGTTGGAAGACGGAATCGTAGCGGAACAGGCCAACAACTACAAAGGCGGCACCGAGACCGATTACGTACACGATTGTGTGGCGAGGATGGCATTGAGCAGCCCCACCGGCGACGAACTTTCCGCCAGCACCGACCGCTGCCACCTCCTGAAACACTATTCCGTCAGCATCCCTGCATCGTACAAAAAGGAGAATATGACTCTTGTCGCCTTCGTGCAGCGGGCTTATGATGGAAACGTCTCCAAAATAGCCGCAAGCGATTTTGACGGCTACTTTGTGGATAACTGCACCTATTCTCCCCTTGGAATTAGTGTGCCGCCCTCTTTAGTCAATGGTGCCGATGGCGGCAATGAAGGATTTGACAGTGGTAAACCCGTAAAATGGTAAGGCTATGAGACATTTTGGATTGTTTGCATTCATCGCAGCGTTTTCCTGCTGGGCGATTTCGTGCCAAAGCCTGACTACCGAAGAGCCGCTGGCGGGCCCCGGCACGCTCTCCGCCACATTTGAGACTTTGCCCTCCACCAAGACCGGGCTTTTCCCCGCCGGCGGAGGCTCATACAAGGTGCTGTGGAGCGCCAAAGACATGATCAGCGTCTTTCCGGACGCACAACAAGCCCCATACATTTACCAGCTTACCGCAGGAGAAGGCACTGAGAAGGGAACTTTCTCAGGATACGGCACAGGCAGCAGCTATATTGCATATTATCCCGGAGGAAGCTCGGTGGGCAGGAAAAGTGCCGATGAGATTTCGGTCGTCCTCCCTGTGGAGCAGAACTATATAGAAGGAAGCTTCGATCAGGGAGCCTCCCCTATGGCTGCATATGCAGAGGGGCAGCAGCTTAGCTTCAAGAACCTGGCTTCAATACTCAAGCTTTCAGTAACTGGTCACCACACCGTCACCCGTATTGTATTCAGGCCCAAGGACAAATCCTTTAAAGTGTCGGGGCCGGCCGTCGTCTCGTTTGCCAATCCTGCCGCACCCGCATTGTCAGTCGGGCCCGAAGGAGCAGACAGCCTGTGCCTGAACACCGGAAGAATAGTCGTTACCGACGGGCAAGCTTGCGATTTTTATTTGGTGCTGCCTGCCGGAGAGTACAAGGGCGGTTTCACCGTGAGGATTTACACTACCTCCGGCTACATGGACAAGACTTGTACGTCCGATTTCACCATGGAACGCTCCAAGGTGCATGAAGCGGAAGCTTTCGCTATCAAGCTTAGCTCGGGCACGGAGCCCAGCACTGAGCTTGAAGGACTCGGAACAAAGGAGCAGCCTTTCATCATTGCTTCCCTGTCCGACCTTTTGCTGCTGCAATATGCCGTCAACACACCGGATGGCACGATTAAATCCAAATCCGGTGGCGTTGTACCAGCTGCTGTGGCATCGTACCGTATGACTGCCGACATCGACCTGTCGCCTGCCTGCGGGTCCGGCAACTCATGGACTCCGATCGGCAATATCATTACTCCATTCTCAGGCGATTTTGACGGAGGATCCCATACGATTTCCAGCTTGTATATTAATGCTCCAAATGAAGGGCGTATGGGATTGTTCGGCTATGTTTTAGGGTCCCTGGTCAATATTAATATATTCGGGACCATCGAGGATGCCGGGGACGAGGCCGGCCTTCTGGTGGGCGAGTTCCAAGGACTGACGCTGAAGAATTGCAGCTCATCGGGAAAGGTCACGACAAACAACTCGATAGCTGGCGGCCTGGCCGGTATCGCTTCGGGCGAAGAAGTATCTGGCTGCACCAATCATGCTAATGTCAGTGCTCCTATCTGGAGATCACAAATCGGTGGTATAGCAGGGGCGGCAGCTAATATTTCTGACTGCTTTAATGACGGTCAGATTCTTGGAGATGACTATGTAGGAGGCATTTGCGGAACGGCCCTTGGTTACGTCACAGGCTGCATCAACAACGGCACTATAAATGGTTATAATGAAAAATGTGGAGGCATCGTTGGACTGGCCTACGCAAATGTGGCTAACTGTGTCAACACCGGAAGAGTAGAAGCCAGCAAATACTTAGGAGGAATTGTGGGCCAGGTCATTGAATATGGGGTATATAATTGTGCCAACTTCGGCGTAGTCTCTGTTTCGCAAGAGAATGGCGGAGGCATTGTCGGACTGCTTGGCGGCGAGGACCAGGGGCAGGCCGTCAATGCCAAGCTAGGAAACTGCGTAGGCAACGGATCGTTTACGAACTATTCCGAAAGAATTGTCTTCATATACAAAGACGCCAAGAACTTCGGAGGTATATGCGGTAAGAATTCCGGCCAGGCCGAGTATGGCTACTGGCTCCATGACCCGGCAGAATCATTCAAGGTCGATGCGGCAGTCGGCCTGGAGAATGGTTCTTCTTCAGCACTTTTCGCCCTCTCGCCTGCTCAAATGAAGGGAGCTGACAGCGGAACGGCGATGTACGGCGGAAAAACAAAAGTAGTGGATGCCCTCAACGCCTGGGTCTCCGATAATCAGTCGCTGTTCGAAAAGGGCTTCAAGGAATGGACCTACGACAGCAAAACTGGATATCCCACATTGAAATAACGCTTATGAAACGACTGATTTATGCAGCCGCAGCACTGCTCACTTTGGTTTGCTGCAGCACCAAAAATGAGGCTCCGGTGCACCCTGAGTGGACATACGGATCCGTAATATATGAAGTGAACATACGCCAGTTCTCCCCGGAAGGCACTTTCAAAGGCGTTGAAGCACAGCTTCCGCGCCTCGAAGAACTTGGAGTGGACGTATTATGGCTCATGCCTATGTACAAAATAGGCGAGGTGGAGCGCAAAGGAAGCCTCGGCTCTTACTATGCTATTTCGGATTACTGCGAAGTCAATCCCGAATTCGGCACCATGCAGGATTTCGACGACTTGCTGAGCGCAGCGCACGAATACGGCTTCCGCGTGATTCTGGACTGGGTTGCCAACCAGACTGCTCCCGACCATGTGTGGATGAGCAGCCGCCCGGCCGACTTCTACGAGCGCGACTCGCTGGGCAACGCAATCTGGGAGTACGACTGGACCGACACCCGCAGCCTCAACTACGACAACGAGGCCGTGTGGGCCGCACAGGACAGCTGCATGCGCTTCTGGCTCGACAAGGGAGTGGACGGTTTCCGCTGCGACGCTGCCGGGGAGATGCCTGCCAAGTTCTGGCTCAATGTACTGCCAGCACTCAAGAAAGACTATCCGCAGGCCTACCTGCTGGCCGAGGCCGAGAAGCCCGAGCTCAGCGACCCGGCGGTGACCTTCGACGCTACCTACGCTTGGGAACTGCACCACTTGATGAATGACATAGCCCAGGGCAAGAAGAACGCCGCCGATCTGCGTGACTACCTCTCACGGGACGCCGCCAACACCCCCGGGAGCGCCTTCCGCCTGTGTTTTACCTCCAATCATGACGAGAATTCCTGGGCCGGCACGGAGTTCGAGCGCATGGGCGATGCGGCCAAGGTGATGGCAGTACTGTGCTTCACTTTGCCCAAGAGCCAGCCCCTCATCTACACCGGGCAGGAAATAGGGCTAGACAGGCGCCTTGCTTTCTTCGAGAAAGATCCTATCACCGACTGGAGCGAGAATAGCTGGACCGATTTCTGGCACAGCCTGGTGGTCCTCAAGCACAACAATCCGGCTCTCTGCGCCGGCGAGCGCGGAGGAGCATTTGAATACATTGACGGAGTACCCGAAGGCGTCTTTGCTTTCCGCCGCGTGCTTCCCGACAACACTGTATCGGTGTGGGCAAATCTCACCCCTGACGCTATCGAACTTCCCGACGGCCGCACCCTCGCAGCCTGGGGCTATGACGTTAAGTAAGTATGAGAATCAGGAATTTAACTGCCACTTTTATGGCCGCAGTAGCTATGCTGGCGGCGGCATCCTGCCGCCATGGCTTCAATCCCGACAGCGTGCGGGATGCCGTGGCAGAAGAAATCGTACGCGTGGAACCGCCTTGCTGGTGGACAGGCATGAAAACGCCTCTCCAGCTCATGGTCAACGGCCCCGGTGTCTCCGAATACACAGTTACCATCGAAGGCGCCCCGGGTGTTATGGTATCGGGGGTCAGCAAAGGCGACAGCCCCAATTACTTGTTTATAGACGTCATTATCGGTACCAATGCAGTGCCGGGTACCTGCTGGCTGGTGTTCAACAACGGCAGCGAGCGCTTCAAGTATCCTTATATTTTGCGCGAACGCCGCCCCGGCAGCGCCTCGAGGAGCAGTTTCACCACCGAAGACATGATATACCTCATCATGCCCGACCGTTTCTCATCTTCAACGGAGCTTAACGACTCCGGCTGGCCGGGTGGTGAGTATGACGACGGTTCCGCATTGCCGTGGAATGTGCCGGAGACTCCCGACAAGGTGGACCGTACAGACCCTGTGGCCCGTCACGGCGGCGACCTGAGGGGCATGATTGACCATCTTGACTATGTGGCGGACCTGGGCGCTACTGCCATATGGAACACGCCGCTGCTGCTCGACAACCAGCCGGCTGAATCCTATCATGGCTATGCCTGCGCCGACTACTATCACATCGATCCGCGTTTCGGAGACAATGCCCTGTACCAAGAGTATGTAAGCCTAGCCCATGCCAGGGGCCTTAAAGTCATAATGGATATTGTCACCAATCACTGCGGCACCGCCCACTGGTGGATGGAGGACACACCGTTCAAAGACTGGATACACCGTTTCCCGGAGCACACGCAGATGAACGCCCTGTTCTCCGTGTACATGGACCCTCATGCGGCACAGGCCGACCTGGTGCGTCAGGAGAGCGGCTGGTTCGTACCGTCCATGCCAGACATGAACCTCGACAATCCAGTGTTGCTCCACTATTTCCAGCAGTGGGCAATATGGTGGATAGAATATGCCGACCTTGACGGCCTGCGCGTGGATACTTATCCCTACAACGAGCCCGGTCCCATGTCGAAGTGGTGCGAGGCTGTGCGGAACGAGTATCCCCACATCAACATTGTAGGTGAATGCTGGGACATGAATATACCCCAGCTCGCATACTGGCAGAGCGGCAATCCCAACAAGAACGGCTTTGACAGCAAGTTGCCGTGTATCATGGATTTCCCGCTTCAGAGCGCCATGGTTACCGCCTTGTGCGAAGACCAGGTGTGGTGGAGCGAAGGCATGACCAGGGTGTACAGCGTGATTGCCCAGGACTTTGCCTACAACGACCTGGACAACATGATGATTTTCTTCGCCAATCACGACCATGCCCGTACTGGCGACGTGCTGCGCACCGATCCTTCCCGGATGAAGCTGGCGCTTGCCATGCTTGCTACCCTGCGCGGCATCCCGCAGCTGTATTACGGCGACGAGATGATGTTCCTTGAACGCAAGGACTGCATAAGCCACGACGGAGCCAAGCGCATCGACTTCCCCGGCGGCTGGAACGGTGACGACGTGAATTTGTTTACTCCCGAAGGCCGTGCTGCGGCCGGAGGGCTCTACCGCGATGCCGCCGACCTGCATGACTATACCGCCAGGCTCTTCGGCTGGCGCAAGGGATGTGAAGCCGTGCAACACGGAGAGACGCTACATTTCATCCATCGCAAGAACGTGGGGGCCAACAACATAACCGACAACGCCTATTCTTACTTCAGATACACCGACACCAACGCCGTGTTCGTATATATCAACAATAACCCCGAGCCGCGTTATCTGGACTGGAGCCATTATTCCGAGTTCGCAAGCGGGGCTCAGACGGCAAGAGACGTCATCACCGGCAAACCGGTTGTGCTCAGGGACGGGCTCGAGATCCCGGCCCGCAGCGCCCTGATTGCCGAATTTACCCGTTAAACACATGATTTGCAGACATTTATACTTAGCTATAGCTGCCATGCTCGCCCTAGCTTGCAGCAAAGGACAAGCCCCTTCGAATACAGGAACCGAGCTCACAAGCCCCGACGGCAAGCTGACATTGAACTTCGCCCTTACCGCGAACGGCGCCCCTGTGTACAGCCTTGATTTCAACGGAAAGAGAGTTGTGAAGCCATCCAAACTCGGCTTCGAACTATGCGACGGGACGCTGTTGACCGAAGGATTTGAACTCGCAGACGCCAGCTTTGACAGTTGCGACGAGACTTGGAAGCCCGTCTGGGGCGAAGAGTCGGAGATTCGCAACCACTACAACGAGATGTTGGTGCGCCTGGGCAGAAGTGACGGCGTTAAAATGAACATACGCTTCCGGCTCTTCGACGACGGGCTTGGATTCAGGTATGAGTTCCCGCAAGACGGAAAGTTGCGCTATTTCAATATCGCTGAAGAACTTACCGAGTTCGTCCTCTGCGGAGACCACACAGCCTGGTGGATCAGCGGAGACTACGACACGCAGGAATACAACTACACCAAGAGCCGTCTGAGCCGCATCCACAGCCAGTCCCTGGCCATGCGCCTGAGCAATGTTTCCGCTACCGATTTCGGACCGGACGGAGTGCAGACTGCCCTTCAGCTCAAGACCGACGACGGGATATACATCAATATCCACGAGGCGGCGGTGGTCAATTATCCCACAGCCAACCTCCTGGTGAACGGCAGCAAGCATAGCCTGCGTATCTGGCTCACTCCCGATGCCCAAGGCGTGAAGGGCCGCATGCAGGCGCCTTGCGTCACTCCATGGCGTACCGTGATGGTGACGGACGACGCCCGCAAAGTGCTGGCTTCAAGGTTGATACTCAATCTCAACGAGCCCTGCGCCCTGGACGACGTGAGCTGGATCCATCCAGTAAAGTACATGGGTGTCTGGTGGGAAATGATCACAGGCAAGACTCAGTGGAGCTATACCTCCGATGTGCCCTCGGTCCAGCTCGGAAAGACCGACTACTCGGCGCTCAAGCCCCACGGCAAGCATGGGGCGAACAACGAAAACGTGAGGCGCTATATCGATTTTGCTGCCGCCAACGGCTTTGACGCCTTGCTCATCGAGGGCTGGAACGAAGGTTGGGAAGACTGGTTCGGGTGCCAGAAAGATTATGTATTCGATTTCGTGACCCCATACCCCGACTTCGACCTTCCGGCGCTCAACGCCTACGCCCACTCCAAGGGCATAAGGCTCGTGATGCACCACGAGACCTCCTCATCTACAGTTAATTACGAGCGCCACATGGATGCGGCCTATGCTCTGATGAACCGCTACGGATACGACGCCGTGAAGAGCGGCTACGTGGGCAACATCATCCCTTACGGGGAGCATCATTACAGTCAGCCCCTCATCAACCATTATCTGTATACGCTGCGGAAGGCCGCAGACTATCATATCATGGTCAACGCCCACGAGGCGGTGCGTCCTACAGGTCTGTGCCGGACCTGGCCCAACCTGATAGGAAACGAGTCGGCCATGGGCACCGAGTACCGTGCGCACATCAATCCCGGTCACACCAGCATCCTGCCTTTCACACGCCTGCAGGGCGGCCCCATGGACTACACCCCCGGCATATTCGAGCAGGACATGTCCATTACCGCACCGGGACAGAAAGGCAAGATGCGCCACACCATTGCCAATCAGCTCGGGCTGTACGTGACTTTCTATTCTCCGCTGCAGATGGCTGCCGACCTTCCCGACAACTACGAGCGCTTCCCCGATGCCTTCCAGTTCATCAAGGACGTGGCCGTAGATTGGGAGAAGAGCCTTTATCTGGAGGCAGAACCAGGCGAGTACATTGTGTGCGCCCGCAAGCCGCGGATCGAGACCCTCAACAAGGCTGCTGAAGGCGTGGCTTCGCTGCCGGACGGCAAGAAAGACATGCTCTCCGGAGCCGCCCGATTTGTGTATGCGCTGCCGGAGTCCGCCACTGCGCGCGACCTCGTCGTAGCCAAAGCGCGGGACGTGTGGTATGTGGGAGGCGTGTGCGGTGAAAAGGCTCACGAGGCCACTGTGAAGCTCGATTTCCTTGATCCGTCGCTGACTTATGAGGCTGTGCTTTATGCCGACGCTCCCGACGCCGATTATGAGACGGCGCCGCAAGCTTACACTATCACCCGCAGCCAGGTCAAGGCTTCCGACATTATTAAGGTCCGTATGGCTCGCAGCGGCGGCTTCGCCCTCAGCCTCAGAAGTTTGTGATACTTTGTACGCCCTCCCTGACAGGGTCCGGCAGCAGGACTCCTCCCCACTGCGTGGGTCCCTTCCCTTTTCGGGAGCCAAAGGTCCTGCTGCCGGACCCTGTCAGGGAGGGCGTGCAACATTTTTCATAGTCCTTTAAACCTGCCCTGCATTTTTGCGTCTAAAACTGGACAGACTCTATATATGTATAAGTTGAGAAGGTTAGTTGTTGGGCTGCTGGTTCTTTTGGGGCCGGTCTGCGCCGCTCAGACGCCCCTGTTCCGGGGGCGCACCATGACTGAATATAACTTTCCGTTCAACGGGCACTACTTCTGGAACACTCCCGAGTATAGCAGCGGCACTGTGTTCTTCAACGGCGCCCAATACCAGGCTGAATTCATCAACATCAACGCCCACACCCAGGAACTGCTAGTCAAGGAGACCGCAGCCTCGGTACCGGTAGCGGCGGAGCGCAGCCTGACGGCCTGGATCAACATCGACGGCACCAACTACGTCAACCTCAGATACTACGGAGTCGAAGACGCCCCGGAAGGATTCTTCATACCTCTGGACGACAGCGGCCGCAGGGTGTGGCTCCGGCGCAGCAAGCAGTTCCTGCGCGAGCCCGGCGACCACAACGGCCCCAAGGGCATTGGCTACGAAGATCCTAACTACAGGGAAAAAGTCATAGCATACTTCCGCATCAAAGACTGCTACTACACCGAGAAGCGAGGCAGGCTCAAGCAGATTCATCCCGGCCGAGCCAGGCGCGACGCCATGACTCCCGCCCCCTTGCCTTCCGGTTCCGCTCCCGACGCCCTAGTGTCCAAGGAGTTACGCCGCACCGCCACGATACGCAGTTCCGCCATAAGCAATTCCCTGCCGGCCGGATGGTTCTCCCGTGACACCGTATCCAATGAGCGGAAGGCCCTGCTCGCCGCTATCGAGCAAGAGGCCATGATAGCCAGCTACCGCAACAAAACATACGAAATAGGGCATCCCGGCGCCACGGACAATGGCATAGCCAAGATCACGGGAAAGGTGCTGGACGTAGCATCCGGCGAACCCGTGACCGGAGTCCTGGTATCCGACAAGAGCGGACGCTACTATAGCATCACCGACCCTCAAGGCCGCTACGAGCTTGAGCTTCCCGCAGGAGACAATCTGTTGACATTCAGGGACTACTCCATGGAAGACATGGACATTCATGTGATAATACGCGGCAGCGGCAGCCTGGACATCATGATGCGCGAGAAGGTCACCGCCCTCCAGAGCGCCTATGTAACCGCCAACGGCATGGCCGATCACCGCCGGGCCGGTATGGGACTCGAAAAGCTCAGCTCCAACATCGTCACCCACGTGCCGTCGGCCTTCGGCGAAGGCGACGTCATCAAGACCGTGCTCACCCTTCCGGGAGTCAAATCCGTAGGCGAAGCATCCAGCGGCTTCAATGTCCGCGGCGGCTCCTCCGACCAGAACCTGATACTCCTGGACGGCGGCACCATATACAACCCCGGGCATCTCTTCGGCGTGTTTTCGGCATTCAACACCGATGTCGTTGGGGACATTGAGCTGTACAAAAGCTCCATTCCTGTCCGTTACGGCGGACGTATTTCCTCGGTTCTTGACATCAGCACCCGCGAGGGCAACGCAGAACGCATACACGGTTCGCTCGGACTTGGCATCCTCACCAGCCACCTGGCGCTTGAAGGACCGCTGGTCAAAGGCAAGACCACCTTCGTGCTGGGAGGGCGCACCACGTACTCCGACTGGCTGCTGAAACGAATTCCCCGCAACAGCGGATACGCCGGTGGGAAAGCTTCGTTCAGCGACATAAACCTTGGTGTCACCCACCATTTTGACGAAACCAACTCACTCAAGATCAACGGATACTGGTCTCGCGACGCCTTTTCCTTCAGGGGCGACACCACCTTCCGTTACTCCAACCTTGACTTTGCAGCCAAGTGGACTCACAAACAACCCGATCACGACAACAGCCTCACCGTTTCAGCGGGCTACGACCAATATTCAAACACCCTTGAGCGCGGCTACGACACCGACCCCCTCGGCGCCTTCAGCCTTTCCACCCGTGTCAGGCAAGGTTTCGTAAGGGCCGGTGTCGTGCAGCGCCTCGGGCAACATAGCATCAGCTGGGGTGTAGACGGAGTTTTCTACGCCCTAAGCCCGGGTTCCTTAGCTCCAATAAATGAATCTGCCGTGGTGGCCAGGGCTCTTCAGCTGGAATCGGCCTTGGAGCCGTCGCTCTACGTAGGCGACCTGTGGCAGACAGCCGGTCCATTCAGCTTCGACGCCGGAGTGAGACTGTCAAGTTTCCTCGCCTTCTCCCCCTCCAAGTTCTACTTCAACCCGGAATTCAGGCTCAGCGGCAAGTACTCCCCCCTCGCCAACCTGTCGTTTAAAGCGGGCATCAACAGCATGACGCAGTACATTCACTTGATTTCCAACACATCAGCCATCTCGCCCATGGACACGTGGAGGCTCTCGGGAGCCGGAATCGCACCGCAGAAGGGCTGGCAGGCCGCTGCAGGAGTGTATTGGACAGTGTTCGGCAACGCCCTGGACATATCGCTTGAAGGCTACTACAAGGGCATGACGGACTGCCTGGATTACAAGTCCGGCGCCGTGCTGAGCATGAACGAGAATCTTGCCGACGACCTCGTGCGCACACGCGGAAAGGCCTACGGAGTGGAGCTGATGCTGCGCAAGCAGACCGGCCGCCTCACCGGATGGCTGTCATATACCTGGTCGAGGTCGCTGCTGCGCGAAATGGAAGGACGCGGTCCGCAGGCCATCAACGGAGGTGCTTGGTACAACGCTCCGCACGACAAGCCCCATGACCTGAAACTTGTAGGCAACTACAAATTCACCCACCGCTACAGCATTTCATTCAATCTCGACTACTCCATCGGACGCCCGGTCACCATACCCGTGGGCCAGTACTACTATGGGAATGCAGTAAGGCTGATGTACTCCATGCGCAACGCCTACCGCATCCCCGATTACTTCCGTCTGGACCTGGCCCTCAACATTGAGCCGGGACACTATCTCAAGGCGCTGACGCACATGTCGGCTACAATAGGCTGCTACAACGTTACCGGCCGCAAGAATGCCTACTCGGTATTCTATTCCACTTCCGGCGGCAACACTGTAAATGGTTACATGGTGTCGGTGTTCGCAACCCAGATCCCGTATGTAAGCTTGAATCTGAAGTTCTGATGAAAAAAAGTACTCTCATATATCTGGTATCGCTGCTGACTTTAGTGTCGGGATGCATATATCCCTTCTCCGTCGAACACGGCGAAGGGGAGTTCTCCGACATAGTGGTATCGGGGAACATTCTGATAGGAGAGACGACCCGCATCACGCTGGGCTACGTATATCCTGTGGGTACGCCGCCTTCGGAGATGCGGCGACAATATCCTACCGGCACACTCACAGTAGAGAGCGACTCGGGCCTGAGTTGGAAGGGTTCGTACCAATACAGGGGCCTGTACACTTTCGACACTTCCGAAGCCCCGGCAGAAGGAAGCTACCGGCTCCGCATCACTCTGGACGACGGTACCGAGTACCTCAGCGAATGGTCGGCAGTATGCAGCGCGCCGCAGATCAGCAACTTGCGCGCCATGCAGGCTGCAGACGTGGTACAGGTGGTAATGGACATCAAAGGAGGCGAAGGACAATGGAGTTTCCGATGGGACTACACTCAGACCTGGGAGTATCACGCTGACTTCCGCCCCGACCTCATGTTCATCCCTGGACTGCCGGAAAAGGACAGGGAGGATCCGTCCAAAATATACCGCCTGCCCGAGGCCGATGAAGATTATTACTACTGCTGGAGCAGCGCGGCATCGGTGGAGCCGGGGCTTGCCAGCGCCGAGGGGCAGAGCATCAATGAGATACACAATGCCGAAGTGATCACCATTCCCTGCACCGACGTGAGAATATCTCATCTGTACTGCATCGACGTTACAGCCAGCAGCCTGTCGGCAACAGGCAGGGCGTGGCAGCAGCATCTTAAAGACGTCTCCAACGATACAGGATCGTTGTTTTCTCCTACGCCCAGCGATATGGAGGGCAATATAAAATGCACCACCGATCCTTCACTCACAGCCATTGGATACATTGACGCAGTGTGCCGCACCCAGAGCCGGCTGTTTATAGGGCCTCAGTTTTACAGGAGGGGGTACAATCCCGATGACTGGATTTTCATTCCCGACCCCGACGAAGACGGTTTCTACAATTTCGACAATTTATTCATAAACAACTCCCCTGTCAGATGCAACGGCACGCCATCCAAAACCAATGTGTACTGGGGGCCCAAACGCTGCACCGACTGCCGCGCCTCCGGCGGATCCAAGGCCAAGCCCGACTGGTGGCCCAACAATGACAAATGATGAAAAAGATATTTTCTGCGATCGTCCTTTCGCTATTTGCCGCTGCGGCAGCGGCCCAAGGCCTGTATGTAGCCACCGACAAATCATGCTACGTGGCTGGAGATACCGCGGGCTGCTCAGCGTTCTGTTCTCCGGGAGCCTCGGTAGCATACATTGAACTTGTGAGCAGCCAGGGCAGCGCCGCCAGAACCAAGCTCGCCTTAAGCAACGGACGCGGCGCAGGAACTATCAGCATACCCCTGGATGCTCCTACAGGCAATTACAGGCTGGTGTCATACTTGCCCGGACAGACTCCCGACCCTTCTTCGGGCCCGGTGATCTCGATATTCAACACCCTCAGCACGGACAGGGTCAATGACGGGGTGGAGATTGTGCAAAAAGCCTCCCGGACCGCCTCCGTTTCACAAAGCGGCTATGGCTTCGCCGCTGACATCCATGGCGACTCATTAATAGTCCGCAACATTTCGGGACGGCCTGTTTCATACTGCATCTCCCTATATCGCGACGACTCCCTTCAAAGCAGCGAGCGCAGCCGCTCTATTGCATCTTTCAAGCCTTCCGGGGCCGGTGCCCCGAGCTTCGGGGAGATCATCAGCGGATGGGTGCTCGGAGCCGACTCCGCCTGCGCAGGCAGCGTAATACTGGCGGTACCTGGATCCAGGACCGACTGTTATCAATGTCCGGTGCAGGCAGACGGCAGCTTCGCCGTGCAGACGGAGAACATATATGGAGATGTGGACCTTGTCTGCATCCCCGTGGGCGCCGACAATACAAAAGACTGCTTCGTGGCGCTCGATTCGCCCTTCCGCTGTCCTCCGGCAGAGGGCCTGCCCAAGCTTGAGATCTTCCGATCAATGGAAAACGACCTGCTGCGCAGAAGCGCCGAAATGCAGCGTAAGGCCGCAGCGGACACTCTGGCGGTGTCGCTCCCGGTCCGCGGAGAGCACTTTTTCCTGGAGCACGAGTGCACTGCGTACATACTGGATGACTACACCCGCTTCCCCACTATGCAGGAAGTTTTCGTAGAATTGATACCAAATGCCAGAATGCAGCGACGAGGGGGATCGGTGAGCGTACAGGTGCTGATGGAGACCAGCGTCATGGACGCCTCGCCGCGCTGGGGATCCGCAGTGGTCATGATAGACGGCGTGCCTGTCCCGGACGGCCGCCTGGTGGAGAGCTACGACCCTGCCTTGATAAAGGTCCTGGAAGTGTATCCGTACAAATACAAAATCGGAGATACCGAATTCGACGGCGTAGTGAACCTCGTGACGTTCAAGGGCAACATGCCCGGACTGCTTTTCGACGACTTCGTACGAATCTACAGTTTCAACGGATGCAGTTTCCCGGTGATTCTCAGCGGCAGCGAGACCCTGTCATGGCTGCCTCTGGAAGAGCTGCCCGCCGGCGGCAGCACCTCTGTGGACTGCTCCCCCACGCAGAAGGGCGCCATTTATACACTGAACGTTGAAGGCATCACAGACCAAGGCCGGGCCGTATATTTCCGAAAAACCTTCAGCAGATAATTGCAAACTAGCAAGATTTAGATTAATTTTGCAAAGTTTACAATACATAAACCTATGTTCATTTTCAATTCTTCCATCGGCAAGAAGTTCATCCAGGCGGTGAGCGGTGCTTTTCTGGTTATTTTCCTTTTGTTGCACGCCACCATCAACTTCTTCTCTGTTATTGATTCATTTACAGGTAAATATGGCGTCGTGGCAAACGATGCCGAACTGTTCAGCAAGGGTGACGGTCTGTTCAAACTGGGCTGCGACTTTATGTCCACTCCCGTCATCGACATCATGGTGCCCATCCTTGCCCTCGGTTTCCTTGTGCATATCATCTACGGAATCTGGCTTTCCGTGCAGAACGTCAAGGCCCGCGGCGGCCTGAAGCGTTACGAGGTATCCAGCAAAGCATCGGCCGACTCCTGGTCAGCCAAGAATATGCTCGTGCTCGGACTGCTTGTCCTCGGATTCCTCTGCTATCACCTTACCCACTTCTGGGCCAAGATGCAGCTCCCCGAGATGTTCGGGATAGGTAATTTCGAGAACGACCCTTATCTGCTTCTCAACTTCACCTTCGGTGCTTGGTGGAGGCTTCTGTTCTATCTCGCTTGGTTCGTGGTGGTATTCCTGCACTTGACTCACGGATTCTGGAGCATGTTCCAGACTGTGGGTTGGAACGGCAAGACATGGTTCAAGAGGGTCAAGGTCATCGGTGTCATCGTGGCTGCTCTCATTTGCCTCATGTTTGCCGCTACTGCGGTCAATGCATTCCTTCACGCAAACAATTTCATAGCATGAAACGTATTCTCTTGATTCTCGCCGTCATGGCTCCCGTGTGCATGGGAATGGCCAAGACTGAGGCTCCGGACATTATCCCTGTGCCCCATAAGCTTGAAATGGCCAAGGGCAGCTTCAGAATGAAGGGTGTCAGCATCAACTGCGACGCCTCTCTCGACGCGGCCACCGTCAAGGCCGTGCGCAAATTCGCCGACCGCCTTACCCTTGTCAGCGGCAAGACGGTCTCCGTGGCCAGCCCCGTCGGACTTGCCCGTTCAGTGGAGACCGGCGGAATCAAGGGTCTGTGCTTCGTAAAAGACGCATCTGTGGCCCCCGAGGGCTACAAGCTCAGCATCGGCAAGAAGGCCGCAGTAGTACGTGCATCGGACTACAACGGCTTCTTCTATGCACTGCAGACCATCAAGCAGATGCTCCCTATATCCATATACGGCTCGGTCCAGTCATCGAAAGGCAAATGGGTTCTGCCCTGCTGCGAGATAGAGGACGCTCCCCGTTTCGGCTACAGGGGTCTGCTGCTTGACTGCTGCCGCCACTTCTTCAGCACCGACCAGGTGAAGAAGGTCATAGATGTGATGTCGATGTACAAGCTAAACCGCCTGCACTGGCATCTTACCGAAGACCAGGGTTGGCGTATCGAGATTGACAAGTATCCCAAGCTCACCGAGATAGGCGCGTTCCGCAACGGTACTATGATCAGGCGCGAGTGGGGTTCCAATGACGGCATCCGCCACGGCGGTTATTATACCAAGGACCAGATCCGCGACATAGTGGCGTACGCGGCCGAACGCGGAATCACCATCATTCCCGAGGTCGATATGCCCGGACACATGGTGGCGGCCCTTGCATCCTATCCCGAACTGGGCTGTGCCGGCAGCGGTCCCTACGAGGTGCTTACCTACTGGGGCGTGTCCAAACAGGTACTTAATGTAGGCAAAGAGAGCACCATGAAGTTCCTTGAAGACGTGTGCTCAGAGGTTGCCGACCTGTTCCCCGGTGAATACTTCAACATCGGCGGTGACGAATGCCCCCGCGACGAGTGGAAGACCGACCCTGACTGCCAGGCTAAGATCAAGGAGCTCGGCCTTGTGAGCGATGAAAAAGCCAGCGCCGAAGCGCGTCTGCAGAACTACGTGACTGCACGTATGCAGAAGTTCCTCGCCACCAAGGGCAAGAAGATTATCGGCTGGGATGAAATCCTCGAGGGAGAACTTGCCGAAGGCGCTACCGTCATGAGCTGGCGAGGCACCAAGGGCGGAATCAAGGCCGCCAGCATGGGTTTCGACGTCATCATGTCGCCCAACAACTACTGCTACATAGACCACTGCCAGTCCACCGACCTGGAATCGGAGCCCTTCTGCATCTCCAAGACTCCGGACCGTGCTGTCACTCTCGAAAAGCTCTATGGCTATGAGCCTTATACCGGTTTCCCTGAAGAAGACAGGCATCATATCCTCGGTGTCCAGGCCAACCTTTGGACAGAGTTCATCGGCACTCCTGAGTACCTTGAGTACATGCTCCTGCCTCGTATGATAGCTTTGTCGGAGGTGCAGTGGAGCCGTCCTGAGAGCAAGGATATCAACCGCCTTAGGAAGAGCCTCGAGACTCACGAGTTCCCTATCCTCGACCTTCTGGGCTACAACTACCGCAGGCTGGACAAGTAGGCTCACTACTCAGGCTGCAGGCTGCGCGTCCGTAAATCATAAAGCACTGATTAGTAATGATTTGTAATAATTGACCCGGGTTATAGCTGCCCGGGTCAATTATTATATTATGCTGATATATAGCTACTTATCAATTACGGGCAGATGGAGGAATTTGCCTATCTGTTTTGGTTCGGCCGAGGTGCGCTGATTGTAACAAGCATCGCTTTTACCAACAAATATCTCATTCAGGTCAAACTCAGTGCCCGTCGATGAATCAATAGCTCGAACCATATTCTCGAAGCCGCCGAAAAACCTTGAGGCTGCGTCATAATCTATGACGTTGTATGTTGTTATGATGTAATCAGTCAGCTGAAGGCTCTCCCTCCTGTCCAAACTGTTGAATAGTCTGTTGAGCAAGGCATAGTTCATGGGCAATCCAGCCGCGGACAATCTTTTAACTTCTTTGACGGCACGCCGCATTGCAGGACTTGAATACCTTATGACAAGCTTTTCCGAAAAAGGGTGGTCGCTTTGCCCGTAGGCCAGGTAATTCCAACGGTACTCTGCCGCTCAAGGATGCGTTCATGTTCCATGCCCGGGAGAAACGCTTGTTTACTTCACATTTAAAAAGTGACACATTGCGTTTATAATGCGACATTATCGAATCGTGGACATGGTCGGGCATCTGGCACATGGCGAAGACTTTGATATTGTACTTCCTTGCCATAATACAATAAATAGTGAAGTGAACGAGAAAATCACTGACGGTGTAGAATAAAACACCTCTGTCTGCCGTCCTCTGATAGCAATGGGTGAGGATGTCCCTGTAAATCAATCTGCCTTTCATAGTTAAAGTATCTGCCGCCGAAGCGTATCATGGCGCAAGATAGCAATTAAATCCTTATGTGCGTACCCGTGATCTGTATCTTGTTGTTTTTGCTCCTGTTTTGTTATATCTTTGTGAATAATGAATCTGAAATCACTAGCCAAAGATACTGCCATTTATGGGTTGAGCAGTATTGTCGGCAGGTTCCTTAACTACCTGCTGGTTCCGCTTTACACGTATAAGATAGCCGCCCAGAGCGGAGGCTACGGTATTGTCACCAATCTCTACGCCTACACTGCCCTGCTGCTGGCGCTGTTGACCTTCGGCATGGAGACTACCTTGTTCCGTTTTTCCAACAAGGACGGAGAGGACCCGCGCAGCGTTTACGGCACCACCCTTAAGATGGTGGGCGGAGTGGGTCTGCTGTTCCTGCTGCTCGTATTTCTATTCCTGCACCCGATATCCGGAGCAATGGGCTACGCATCACATCCGGAGTACGTAGGATGCATGGCGGTAATCGTGGCCATGGATGCGTTCCAGGCCATAATGTTCTCAAAACTAAGGCTTGACGGACGTCCGCTCAAGTTCATGGCGCTCAAGTTCGCATTCATCATACCCAACGTTCTGCTCAATCTGTTCATTTTCCTGGTGCTCCCGACCATGTTCAGTTCGCACCCCGGGTTTGAGCAGATGTATCAGCATTTCGACGGTGGAGTCGGGCTCATATTCTTCGCCAACCTGGTATGCACTTCGCTGGTGATGCTGGGATTCATTCCCGAACTGAGCGGCCTCGGTGTGAAGTTCGACAAAGCGCTGGCCGGCAGGCTACTGCGATATACTTGGCCGCTGCTGCTGCTCAGCCTGGTAGGCATACTCAACCAGGTGGCGGACAAGATAATGTTTCCCTACCTCATGCCTGGTCCCGAAGGCAAGGTACAGCTCGGTATATATGGCGCCTGCGTCAAGATTGCAATGATCGTGGCCCTTCTCACACAGGCCTTCCGCTACGCCTACGAGCCCATTGTATTCAACGGCAGCCGCAGCAAAGACAGCCCTGAGACGCTTGCCGACGGCATGAAATACTTTATCGTATTCACTCTGCTGGCATTTCTCGCCGTTATGGTTTACATGCCCATTCTGCGCCATTTCATCCAGCCAGACTACTGGGTGGGCCTGGGAGTTGTGCCCATAGTCATGATGGCGGAGCTCTTCATGGGAGTGTATTTCAATTTGTCTTTCTGGTACAAACTCTCCGACCAGACATGGTGGGGAGCGATTATCAGCGCCATCGGAGCCGCCGTTATGATAGCTGTGAACGTCATATTCGTGCCACGTATAGGCTACTGGGCCTGCGCCTGGGGAGGATTCGCCGGATACGGCACCGCCATGATGCTGAGCTGGCTAATAGGGCGCAAGCGTTTCCCTGTCCCCTATGATGTAGCAGGAATAGCCCGCTTTGTTCTGCTGGCGGCTTTAATATTTGTGGCTCTTTCGCTTCCGGGATGGATGGGAGGATCGCTCACGCCGTGGGTGCAGATGCTTGGCGGCACCATACTGCTGGCAGGCTACGCAGCGCTTGCATGGAAGTCGGTGAAGAGAAGCTGAAGTCATACTTGATAAGACTGGAATCCCCCTCCCGGGCCCATAAAACATGGGGAAAAGGGCCCGGGAGGGGGATTCCAGTCTTAACTACCTCAGAAGCTTATTCCTACAGAAGCATTCATGAACACGCGGCGGGCGTAAGGATTCAGCAGCCAGGACACTCCGACGGGCAGCTTTACGCCTCCCAGGTCGATGGTGTTGGTATATCGCAGCTCGCAGTGGATTAAGGCGAAGTCTTTGGTGTATAAGGTGTAAGGGCCCTTGAGTATGCTGGCCCCGCCGACCAGAGAGACTCGTCCCGCTTTATCAAAATCATGATAGCCTATGAGCTCCAGATAGGACGAGAATGAAGTCTTGCCCCTGGATCCGTCGGGCTCGGGAATCCAGTCGCCGTAGAAGAAGGTAAACCACTTGGCCTCTATGGGTACCGTCCTGGGAGCGTAGCACATAATGCCTTCCATTATGTGGTTGGTGCTCTGCTTGCGCCAGTCGAAGAAGTTCTCCGGGGCCGTGTCAGCTGCAAAGCGGATAAAGTAATCCGCCACGTGCAGCGACCATGGCCCCAGGGTGTAGAAAAAGTCCATGTCAATCTCCTTGTAACTGCCGTCGAAGGGCAGATAGGCGAATGCCTGTGCAGTAAAACCGCCGATAGAGGCTTCCAGGACCGGGTTGAAATTAACCTCGCACACCTTCTCCCCGCGCCACAGGTAGGCGCTCTGAAGGATGGCCGTACCGGATACTTTTACTGGACTCCCCGCGTGCAATGCCGCCGGAGCAAGCAGTAGTGTGGCTGTCAGCAGAGCTATGACGGGTGTTCTCATTGGTTGCCGGGATATGTGAAGGTATCTGCTGTAAGCGCTTTCTTGAATTCTGGACTGAGGAAATTTTTGCCGTCGAAGTACACTGTACCGCCGATGGTGATAGCTCCACAACCGGAGCCTGATTCATCATCTTCATTTATGTATGAGCCGATACAATATCCGACGAAGCCATCAAAATCAGCGCCCTTGACGGCCTTGAGCTTGACATCCTTGCCAATGGTGATGTAGCCGCAACTATCATGGCCGCCAATGCCGGGGCACGACTCACCGCCATAAGCTTCTACCGTGAGTGTTCCTTCTATGACAATGTTGCCACAGCAACCTTCCTCATCTCCACCGATGCCCGTTGCACTTGACCCATGTTTAAAAGGATCAGCCGGAGAAGTGTCAGCTGAAGCCTTTAAGAATCCGTCACCTTTGAGGGTGAGTGTCTTTGC
This sequence comes from Bacteroidales bacterium, assembly GCA_017634595.1. Classification (GTDB taxonomy): domain Bacteria; phylum Bacteroidota; class Bacteroidia; order Bacteroidales; family UBA932; genus Cryptobacteroides. Next base: position 1,821 of record JAGBNC010000013.1, on the reverse strand, counting down.
ATTGTATGCCCCGTCTTCGCGAACGATTATTCCGGGCAGATTGTCGCATCCTTCGACGTAGTTGTTCCCCTCTATTACGAGTGTTGCATTACCCGCGCAGGTAATTCCAGCGAAGTGTCCGCTCAGGTCTCCTTCGTTGTCTAATGAGTACCCTCCGTAAATCTCGGTGTCTTTCAGCCTGACTGTAGCGCCGTCCGCTATGATTATCTTCACGGCATTTGGCTTGCCGGTAAGGGTAAACCCATCCGTAGCTGTATATTCAGAATTCTGTGGGAGAGTTGAGAGATTGACCATCTCGTTTTTCATCGTCATCTTAATCTCGTAATACTTTCCCGTCTCGAAAGATACCTGCTTGGGGCCGTAGGTATATTTCAGGCCGTTCTCGTCGAAGGCGGTAAAGGTGAGGTTAGCGCTCCAGGATATGCTTCCCATCTTGCCCTGGTTGATTGACACGAAGATTTCGTTGGTCTGCCCGCTGAGACCTGTGAGTTCGAGGTCGCCCCTCGAATCGGGGAGTTCTGTCATGGCATCGTACACTTGAACTATCTTGTGTCCGTCGCCGCTGATGGTCAACCTTGTGGCATTGAGAGGTTTGCCGTCGTCTCCGAAGAGAGTGAATTTGACTATCGCCTGCTGGCTTACAAAGCTGATACCTTCATAGTTCTCATCAAAGGTGACGGCTTTATCGTTGATATGGACGATATCTTCAGGGATATCTTCAGCGATTGCGTAGTCGTATTTCGACTCAATGGAATTATCTTCTCCCTCGGAGGGTTTCAGCAGCTGTCCCTTCTGTCCCGTATAGTCCTGCTTGTAGCCATGCAGGCAAAAACGGAAGGCCTTGGAATCAGTCGAGTACGGAGTTATTGTCCCGGTCAATGTCGTTGACCCATTGTCGCTTGCAGAAGCTGTAAGGGTACCCACATAATGACTCTCGCCACCGTCAAAATCTTGAATCACGTCCACCTTCTCGCCCTCGTTCCACTTGACGTTCAACGTCTTGTCGTCAAGCGAGAGGCCGCGGGTGGAAGGAGTTGCCTTTGTGGCCTTTACAGTCATCGTGTAGGAGCGGGAGCCGGCCGGCACTTCGTCGGTGACCGGCTCAAGCTGCGAACATGCCACAAGGGCTGCCAGGGAGAGTATCATTCCAAAAAATCGGTTCATCTCATTGTCCTCCTTTAACTTAATTCCACTCTTGCTCGATCGCCTCGCCATAACCATTGCGAGTACTCTGAACTCCGTTGCTGTTGATAAGAATTCCGCTTTCAGTGCCGATACTGATCAGCTTCACCAAAGGTGATGAATACAATTCTTTCTTCATATTTTAGTTGTTTATAAACGCGAATGATATTCTTTCGAGGCGCGAATTTACAAATTAATTTGCTCTTGACTATTATTTTATAACGACTCCTGCTGTGTTTTAGTAATGTGAAATAACAAGTTGCCGCACTCCGGGGCCCTTTACCCCATGCTTTACGGGCCCCGTAGTGCAGCAGCTTGTTTAACTACCAGAGGCGGGAAACAACAAAAATTGAAAAAAATCAAAAAAAAATTTGCAGTTATCCAAAAACTTACTACCTTTGCATCCCGCTTCTGAGGAAGCAAGTTCATTGATAATCCCGCTCTGCGGAAAATATTGAAAAGTTTTCAATATTATCTGACAGGACGACGATTCATGAACAAAGTTCATTGATAATATTGAAAAGATAAGTACAAGCAAGTACCGAGAACAACGAGAGCGTTGATTCTTTTGAATCAAGAGTTGTCAGGATCAGCGAAAGTATAGAATATACAAAGAAGAGTTTGATCCTGGCTCAGGAT
>JAGBNC010000012.1 GCA_017634595.1 Bacteroidales bacterium | reverse complement strand
CTCGATGTCCACTTTCCCGTGGCGCTCGGCTACATTCCGGAAGCGGGCTTCCACTACGGCGGCATTGATGACGTCGGTTGCCACCATCTCACCGTTTTCATCCTTGACGGCCTTCATAATGATGAATTCGCGACCGTCATCGTCATGGACTACCAGCGTGTCGGGTCTGGGTATTTCAAGCAGTTCCATCTCCTTGATCCCGGCTTCCTCGACCAGGCCGATGTAAGCCTGCATCTGCTCCGTCTGGATTCGCTGAATCTTGCTTGGTCCAGCGCAACTTTGAGCACAAAGCAGAGCAATTAGAATGGCAATGAGAATGGGACACATCACCATCGCAAACGCAGCAAAGGCACTTATTGTAAACAGTCTCCGGTCGTGCTGGCTCATATTCTCCCAATCATCGGGGCGCTGGCAATTGTCTTTATACCAGGCCTTTATTTTCTTGAATGGCTTTTTCATCGTCCTATCCTCATATTTTGTTTCGGGGAATCGATATCCACCAGAAAGGGGTCAGCCCTGCGGGGATTCCTGGGGTCATTCGACATCTTTTCGAACTTCTCGAATTCCCATTTGATGTAATCCACGCCCTCGATGCCGGCGCTTCTCGGATCCCGGAAAAGCTTCTGGTGTCCATCGGCATCGAACATCCCGGTTTCCGGCATGTTCCTCGTGGCCCAGTCGCGTCCTTCGAAGGCAAAGTGCGGCACTCCGTTAGCCCGGCCGATGAACTCAACTTTGGATACTACGTCGAACTGTCCGAGCGGACTCTTGATTATATTGCCATCACCATCCACGAGCATGGCAGAACCATCCTCATATCGGACGGCATAGCGTTCGGGCTTATCGCAGAGCATCTGGACCTTGCTGACCTCCGGGTCGCGTATATATTCACTGATTGTACTCATAGCAGCATCTCTACCGGAGCGATTCCTTCCTGCTGGAGGGCGCCCATTATCTTGAAGTTCCACCAGAGCGTTTCCTCGCGGTCATCATCGTCAATGAGGTCGTCGATAATGATGTAGGGGTTGCTGAGCGTGATGATATAGTTGAGTTTAACCTCGTGGATGCTGAACCAAGCCTTATCCAAACCCTCACCGACGGTCATGTTGTAAATCTCGTTCTGGAGGTTGTAGGTTTCGACCAGCGAGGGATGTTCGAACTCCTCACTAAAATCCAGCGTGCCATTGAACACGGGGATGTCCCGGCAGGCAATATTGTTTACATCGTTCCAGGGCCATCCGAAGATGGTTCCGGCCATATAGACTTGCCCGGTCAAGTTCTGGTACGGGTGTTCGCTGATGGAGATGCCCGCTTCGGCCATCAATGGGTCGTACTCGGCCGTCATGGTCACATGGCCGAAGGAGTAGATCCAGTAACTGTACTCGAAGGGATTGCCGTATCCGTCCGTGACGGTCAGGCTAAGCATGGCCCTTCCGGGAGCGACTGTCTTGAGCATCCAGCTCTGGGCACCGGTTTTCTCTACGGTAAGTACATTCTTGTCGGCGCTTACAAGTGCGTAGGTGGCCCGTTCGGAGTCACTGCTCACGGTGAGCAGGAGGTCTTGTTTGTCGGCAATTACGGTGGGGGCTTCCTCGGCCATATAGGTTTTCTTTTCGATATCGGTCGTCGGTGCCAGCTGCATCGTCACCACGGGACGTTTGGGCTTAACTCGGTTGTCCTGCAGGGTGAAAGCGACCTGCTCGGTCTTTTCTACCTTCCAGTCCGTGCCACTCTGACCGGGGACTTCGCCGTGGCCGACAGCTTTTGCCGTAATGGTCAGTTTCCCTTCACCGACGGCCGTCACCTTGAAGATGTTCGGCAGCTCGCCGGGAATCATTTCCACGATGTCGGGATCGGAGAAACTCAGCCCGTACTCGCTGACAATGGCAGTGTTAGGAGTAGGGACAATGGTGAAGAGACGCTCTTCGCCGTAGTCCCATTTTGGGTTGTCGTTGCTTACCTCGATGGTGATTCTTTCCAGGGCGCTGTTGTCCGTCACGACCAGCTCGCGAGGGTCGCACGAGCCCAGGGCTAGCGCCGCCGCGGCTCCCACCACAGCTATAAGTAACTGTCTCATATGATTTTACGTTTTAGAAGATGTAAACCAGCGAGAGGATTACTTCATTGGGCAGGATGAACCACTTTTCACCCTGATCTTCCACCTTTCCGCAACTTGGACAAGCATAGGTGGTGTACTTGGTCCAGCCACCCCAGAGGCCCAGCCCGAAGTCCAGGTTGATATGCTCCTTAAGCATGAGGGAATAGCCGCCGGAGAAGGCCGCGCCGAAAGCGTCGCCCTCCTCGGAAGTCTTGGTGAGGATGCCGCCACGGTTGTACTCCTGATACTGGGCCTTGCCTCCGACCCACCAGCCGGAATAGACATTCCACGGCCACCAGCGCATGCCGATGGCATAAGATTGTTTCCGGTCCTGAAACTGGTCCGGATTTGGCTCGGAGAACAGGCCGTTGAAAGTGTCCTTCTTTGCGAAGGTCCAGGGATTGAATCTGGCACCGGCGTGGATGCTCCAGTGCTGGCCCACAGCTGCGGACCCCTCAACACCTATGGTCCCCAGCTCAATGGCATCGGCGGCGTTCACCGCCACGGACCAAGTCTGGGCCATGGCAGTTGCCGCACAGAAGAACAACAATGAAATCAGAAAAGCTAATTTTTTCATATTCAGAAGGTTTTTAGGATTATCAAAAAAGGAGAAAGGCCCCGCAGGGTTGCCATCAAACAGCCTCATTCTCACGCACAGGCAATCCTGCGGAAGCCTAATCTCCATCACAATAGTTGCACACAATGATGTGAGTTGCATTCTCGTCTTCGAGGCCCACCAGCTTCAAGTTATACTTATTGAAGCCACTATAAGCGAATGCCTCCTCTCCAAAGATGATATCACGCATTTTCTCCGTATTCCTGAGCACCATCATCCAGCGGCTGCTGCAATGGAAGTGGATATAGTTCTGGAGCCTGTCATAATCTTTCGGGCTGAATTCCCAACCGCCGTTCTGGATATAGTTCCCTGGCTCCGGCGGATCGATGAATATGAAGTCCTCCTTACGGGGTTTAGTTCTGGCCAGGAAGGTCGCAAAATCAGACCCGCCTATGTAGGTGACATTCAGTTGTTCTCTCAAGGCAGGATTTTTCAATTCCAGGATTCGATTGTCCAAATGTTTGTCGTTGCCTTTTTCCCCGATATACGGGACACGGAATTCATGATGTTTGTCCATCAAGTAAGCAGACGAAGCATTGTAGGACATCAAAAAGTAGAAGAGTGCAGTCCGGAGGTCATCCAGTTCTTTGTGCCGGTTGTATATGTTCTGGAGATAGGCGTAGACCGAACACTTCAAGGCCGTGCGAAGTTTCTTCAGAATCTTTGCATCGTCGTAGGACCCTCCCGCGCTTTCTTCCCGATGCATGCTGATGAACTTTTTCACCACCCAGAACCTTTTCTCCATCTCGAAACCGTAATTGTCAGTCAGACGGATGGAAAAGATACGCTCATATGGGATACGGGAAAGGTAGGCGGCAACCTCCGAATTCATGTCCGTGAAATTGGTCTGCTCCGTCCGGAAGGCTTTGTAGGCTGAAATCAGGTAATCGGACAGTAGGAAGTACTCTAGGTCGATGTTTGTCCATGCATCGGCAAAGCACTCAAGATACCTGTAGAACCGCCCACGGTTTCCCTTGACGGCACGGTATAATTCTGCAAGTTCGCGGCATCGGTCGTTGATATAATACTCGCGTGCCTTTACTTTGAGAAAGACGGACCCTGAGCCGACAAAAGGTTCATAATAGTTCCTGATTTCCGATGGGAACAGGGAAACCAGAAGATCCGCTTCCCTCTCTTTGTTTCCGATCCAGCTAATGATGGGTTCCATAGGCTATAACAACACTTTGAGTCCAAGGCCCGCTTCATAGTGGACATTGGATATGGGTGACGAAAAGTTGACAGGTAGGGCAAGGTCCAGCGTAAATGCGCAGTGGTTGCTGATGAAGATTTCTACCGCTACGGCCGGGGTCAGGCCGTACAGGAACTTGTAATCGGCAAGTCCAGTGTCCCAATACTCAGGAAGCCTGTTCCACGGGTCTGTCATTTCAACGCCCAGGAAGATCCGGCCCCCCATATATAGATTAAGAAGACGGTTCCGTGTACCGGCCACTCTGCACATATATCCTGAAGAAGCGACCGTGTGTATATAGTCGAGTGTATCGCCGGTACTTATTCTTGCATGATAGAGTTTCCCTTCCAGGCCTGCCTGCCAGAATCCGCCCAAGGTGTATTGCTCATAGAAAACATCGGCGCAGACAGACGAGCCGTTGTACAGTGCGGATATGCACAGGGAGGACTGGCCAGACATTGTCCGCTGCGCCGATGCCGGGAAAGAAAGTAAGGCGAGCGAAAGAAAAAGGATAGTATTTTGTACTCTAAATCTCATATTCTGTAAACTCAAAATTTCTTTGCGTAAACAAATTGTTGTCGCAAAGTAAAGGAGATTTTTTGGATATTCCAAATTTTTCAGATAATTTTGCGACAAATTTTTGTTTACTTGATGCAAAAGTTTAAGGACGAGAGACAATTGGATGCTTACGGAAAGGAGCCTGGGCAACGTGATGAGCTTCTTCACGTAAACGGTGTTGCGTATATAGAGGGGAATCTTAAGCTTGCCCACCTCCGCATCCTTATTGCCATCGTCAGCCATCTCCAATCTGCTATCCTGTTTAAGGTCTCCCGCAGAAAAAACGGTATCAAGGTTCCCGATGCCATTCTGCCACGAAGGGGAGAAGTGACCAGAAGGGGGCAGACCCGTATCCTGACCATTCCGGTTGAAGAGTTTCACCTCGGAATGAGGAACGGCGGACGGCTTAGAACCTATTTTGACGAACTGCAGGAAACGAGAATCATTTTCCCGGATCCGCTTCACTGCTCATCGCCGCAGTTCAATCTGGTGAACCGCTTCTCGGGTCTCATTGTAGGCTATTCCTTCCCGGCGTACTCGAAGAACGTTGATATTTACTTGCAGGAAGAGATGGTTGGACGTCTGCTTCTGACGGAAGAGGGGTATTCCAGCTATTCCCATTCGTCGGCCCTTTCCCTGACCAACAAGTACACAGTCCGTCTCTATTGGCTCATCTCTTCATGGCGCAACAAGGGAGGATTCGTCATCTCACTCAGTAATTTAAAGAGGATTCTGTGTTTGAGTGAAGCTTATGAACGATTCGACAATGTTTCTTTGAAGATTATCGAACCCGCCCGGAGAGAACTGAGGGCCCGTTTCCCCATCTGGTTTGAGATGCGTCAGTATGAATCCGGCTCTGATCGTCAGCTGGCTTTCAAGGTGAAGATTGCCATGACAGAGGAGCAACGCCGTGAAGAGATGCGGAAGGCCTATGACATCTGCTTTAATATCCTTTCCTCAATAGGGGCGAGCATGGGCGCCATCGGCGACATCTTTTCCAAGGTGGAGTTTGAAGATCTCCGCCCGTTCATGGCCAAACTGATGGACTTGGTATCTTATGTCAGGGAGAACCGCCATATCAAGGATGTCAACCGCTACCTCCTGTCCTCGATGGACATCTGGTTTGCAGACTGGCTGGAGCGTTATGAGCGGATTGATCAGGAAGAAGGCCAATAGTTTTTTTCTTTTTCAGCGCGCGATAGTAGACCGGTTGTATTATCCTTTGATAATCTATTGTATAGCCCCGATGACGTCTGGTTTCACTGTTGATAATCAGGCGGATACGCCTATACCAGCTATCGCTTTTCCTAAGTTTTGACGAACTATCGGCCCCGTTGTCCTAAATAATGACGCACCCCGCCCTAAGAAATGACGAACTTTTCCCTAAGTTTTGACGAACTATTCCTGCGCTTCCTAAATTTTGACGAATTCTCCCTGAAAATGGGGCCATTGGAGATTTCAGCCAGCGTCTGAGCTGGGTTCCATAGAAGAAAAACGGCCATACAGTGTACTGTACGGCCTCCTAAATTTTGACGAACCTCTTAACGAGGCGCCTAAAAAATGACGAACTATCAAGCCTTTTTGAAGTAGTGATTATGTGCGGAAAGTGCTGCGGCGCGAATTTTCTCCGTACAGTCTGCCGTCATTTCATCTGTCAGCTCCCCAAGTCTGGCTATCTGGTCATAGAGGGTCTGATTCTGTTCTCGGAAAAAATGAATGATTCTGTCGGCAACGTGAGCCCTGCGCTCGGAGGGAATTCCTTCGAGGATACTTTGTGGTATCAGGCTTTTGAGGGTGTTGTCAACGTTCATAATGCAAAAATACCCATTTTCTACTGTTTCAGCAATCGATATTAAGGGTTTTTGAATCCCACCGCAAAAATAATCAATGCTGACGGCCGGGGCCGTCTTTGAGTTGCAAGGTCAAGGGCCTGCGGCCTTTTGCCGAAAATCTCCACCCCTGCGGGGTAGTATTTTCGACAAAAACCTTGCATCTCAAACCGCATTGATTGCCAGCGCTCCATGATTCAAAAACCCTTAATATCGATTTGCCTTATGAAACATGAAAAGCAGAATTCTCCTTCCAAGAAGCAGATGCTTCAGGAGATGGCATCTCAGATGAGTGCGTCTGTGAGAGCCGAAGTCAGGAACCTGATTGAAGAATTGGGGCTCACGCTGGTCAGTGTCAATGGTTCAACCTTTAATACCGCTGCTTTATGAGATGTGAAGAACTCAACAAGCTTGGCTTGAATCTCTCCGAGGACTGGAATGTATCCGACCTTATCCTTGCCAGTGGCGCCGGTTATCTGGAAGGGTTCTCCAACGAGCAACTGGACAGAATCAGTGTCCTTAAGGAAGCTATCTCCGAATACATGGTTACCATCCCTGTAAATGCGAATGTGCAAATCACGAATGCTGACCTGGCCAGTTTCTACCTGATGCCCGTCATGAAGGGACTGGATCATGAGGAGTGCTGGATCCTCTATCTCTCACGCAAGAATACCATCATCAAACGTATGCAGATTTCCAAAGGCGGTTTTACCCAGACTACCATCGACAACAAGCAGATTCTACGTCATGCGTTACTTCTCGGGGCACAGGGGATTATCATCGCCCACAACCATCCTACCAATGATCCTACTCCCAGCACAGCTGATATCAATTCTACCAGGTCTCTCGAAAAGGCCTGCCGGGCCATCGACCTAACGCTCTTGGACCATCTGATCATTGCCGATTCTTCTTACTACTCCTTCACAGAAGACCGCAAGGCAGAGTATAACGAAACCATTCTGAAAACCCTCGCTGTAGCATAGCGGCGGGGATTATTTCCTTTTTGACGAAAAAAGCAGGTCATCGGTGATGATGCCTGCCTTCTTCAAGCGCTTGCGGTCATAGACCTTCTTACTTTTGTGGAGCGCCGTATATGAAACCGGCCTCCCATGCTCCTGGATTTCGAGAATCCGCGAAGCCCTGCGCTGGGCCAGCATATAGTCGGCCTCCGTAATCCGCAGTTTCTTTCCTTTCTTCGGTTTCATTGTTGTACTTGATTGGTTACGCCTCTAT
>JAGBNC010000011.1 GCA_017634595.1 Bacteroidales bacterium | reverse complement strand
TAAGTTTTGTGTTAAGTATTGTGTTAACTTTCGTTTCGACAGGATGCGACAGAATGCGATAAAATGAGGATGGGCACCATTCGCTAAAATGGCACCCATCCGAGTTAATTCTCTGTATTTCAGTCAGTTAAGCCCCTAATATTCTTCCTCGTTAAAAAAGAAGTCTTCCTTTGTAGGGTAGTCAGGCCAGATATCTTCAATGCTTTCGTAAATCTCACCTTCTTCTTCAAGTTCTTGAAGATTCTCTATAACCTCTTCGGGAGCGCCCGAGCGGTTTGCATAGTCGATAAGTTCATCTTTAGTTGCCGGCCACGGAGCATCGTCCAGGCTGCTGGCTAATTCAAGTGTCCAATACATAATTCAAACAATTAGCATTTAGGCCGCAAATATAGAAAATTATTCTTAAGTCCAAATATTTTTAAGTACTTTTGCAATATGAGCTATACAAAAGAAGAAATCTACAGTCCTGAAACGACCGCTCAAATAGCAACCCACGTAAAAGAGATTTTGCGCCTTCTGGGCGAAGACTGCGCACGGGAAGGCCTCCTAAAGACCCCGGAGCGTGTGGCTAAAGCACTGCAGTTCACCACTAAAGGATATAATGAAGACGGCGTTGAGATCATACGCCAAGCTATTTTCGATGAGAAGTACCAGCAGATGGTACTTGTCAAAGACATAGAACTATACAGCACCTGCGAACATCACATGATGCCTTTTATTGGCAAATGCCATGTAGCGTACATACCTAACGGAAAAATCACCGGTCTGAGCAAAATTGCACGCGTGGTGGAGACTTATGCCCGCCGCCTGCAGGTGCAGGAACGACTTACCGTGCAGATACGCGACTGCATTCAAGAAGCCTTGCATCCGCTTGGCGTGGCAGTCGTCATTGAGGCCAACCACACATGCATGCAGATCAGGGGAGTACAGAAATCAAACGCCATCACCACCACATCGGCATTCAGCGGCGTTTTCCTGAGCTCCTCACGCACGAGGAATGAGTTCCTCAACCTAATCCGATAAGCGCGCAAGGCGGGCAAGTTCATCGTCGGCCTTGATCTTGTCAATTATCGCGCACACCACTTGGAACGTGCGGGACTCCCGAGTATAGACAGCAGGCGTAGCAAATGCCACTCTCCCCTGCCGCTTCAGCTTAAGCGCCGAAGCGCGTTTCTTTTCGGATGCCGGGTTGTAAACAGCAATAGAATTGCCTCCAAACATCCCCACTATCTTCATACAAGGCACATCTGTCTCACCATCACCGAAATAGATCATGTGAGAGAAAGGGATGCGTTTTTTGTCGTCGGCGATGGACGCATTGACACGCTTGTTGTCCCTGGAGCTGAAAATGCCCTTCGATATCTTGAAAAGGAACTGTGTTTTGGCAGTATAATCCACTGCTATTCCGGGCCACTCCGCCTCTCCCTTTGCATCATATATAAAGGAGCCGGCAAAAATGTGCTTGAACTCAGATGCTACAGGGCTTCCTTCGATTATCTCTTTGAGCCCGCTTGAATTGATGTAATGCTCAACCTTTACTCCGCGCGAGCGGCCGTATTCATTGACAAGTGAGAACCATTGCTTCACGCCGTCGAACAACTCTATATGAGCCCCGAAACGGCGCAGCTCTTCGCGGCGGAGAGGAATCCCCTGTTTATGTGCCTCGTCATACATTAACTTCATGTAAGACAACACATTAGACGCATCCTGGCCGATCGCGATGCAGTCGCTCATGCGCCAAAACTCTTCTGGCGTGGAACCTACAGCCTGGATAAAACCGAATTCCTGCATATTACCCGGCGAAAGGGTCCCGTCGAAGTCATAAATAAGTGCAACTATAGGTTTTTTCTTCATAATTATTTCGCCACACATTAATAAATTTCGCCACAAATATCGTAATTATTCGCCACATACGCACGAGCGTAATTGGAAAAAAGCACAGACCGACCTATTTTTGAAAACTAAACTAAAATGCAATTATAATGGCAAATTATCCACACTACCTGGAGCGTCTTCAGAACGCTACCCGCAAGTATTGGGACAAAGCCGCGCTGAACAGCATCGGCGGAGATTCCTATACTTATGGCCAGATGGCTACACAAATCGAAAAATTCCATCTTGTTTTCGACAAACTCGGATTCAAGAAAGGAGAAAAAATAGCCCTATACGCCCGTAACGGAGCCCGCTGGGGCATGTCTTACCTTGCAGTCAACACTTATGAGACAGTCATCGTGCCCCTGCTGGCCGATTTCACGCCCGACAGTGCTTCCTTCCTGGTCAACCATTCCGAGAGTATCGCATTGATTACCAATGCGGACAAATGGGAGAAGATGGACTTGGGCAAGATGCCCAACCTCAGGATTGCCATCGATATCGACAACTGGGCTTGCCTCTGGGCTAAGGACGAGCAGACCAAGGCAGATTACGAAACCATGGACGAGCTCTTCTACGCTAAGTGGCAGGACGGCTACGGCCCCGACCAGGTCGTATTCCCTACCGACAACTGGGAAGATCTGTCAACCATCAGCTACACATCCGGTTCTACAGGCGACCCTAAGGGCGTCATGCTCACCTACCGCAACTTCAGCGCAAACGTAGATTTCAGCCAGCGCAACGTTCCTGCCGGAGAAAGGATGGTCTCCATGCTCCCGATGGCCCACATGTACGGACTCGTGATTGAATTCATCTATCCCCTCTGCAACGGTACGGCAATTTACTGGCTCGGCAAGGCCCCTACCCCCGCAACGCTTATGAAGGCATTTGCCGACGTCAAGCCTTACCTGCTCATCACCGTGCCTCTTGTTATGGAAAAAATATACAAGAGCAAGGTCAAGCCCACACTCGACAAGCCTCTTATCAAAGTGCTCCTAAAGATCCCCAGGATCAACAACATCATTTACAAGAAGGTCAAGGATGGCCTGGTGGCTGCATTCGGAGGCGAGGTACAGGAATTCATCATGGGTGGTGCTGCCCTCAACCCCGAGGTGGAGAAGCTCTTCAAGCGTATCAAATTCCCTTACCTTGTGGGCTACGGTATGACCGAAGCCTGCCCTCTGCTTGCTTATGAGCATTGGACCAAATACGTGCCCGGTTCCTGCGGAAAGGCTGTTGACGTGGCAACTGTCCGCATCGATTCCGAAGATCCTCAGCACATTGCCGGAGAAATCCAGGCCAAGGGTGAGAACATTACTATCGGCTACTTCAAGAATCCAGAGGCATCCGCCAACGCTTTCACCGAAGACGGCTACCTCCGCACCGGAGACCTTGGCATCATCGACAAGGACGGAAACATTTTCATCAAGGGCCGCTCCAAGAGCATGATTCTCTCAGCAAACGGACAGAACATCTATCCTGAAGAGCTTGAGGCCATCGTTAACAACCAGCCTTACGTAGCTGAGTCAGTGGTGGTTGACAGGTCCGGAAAGATCGTGGCTCTTGTTTATCTTGACAACGATGCCATCAAGCGCGACAAGCTCGACAACGAGGCAGTATCCGACATTCCCGAGAAGATCAGAATCGGTGCAAACCGCCAGCTCCCCGGCTACAGTCAGATAGCCAAAGTTGAGACCGTGCTTACTCCGTTTGAGAAAACTCCGAAGATGAGCATCAAGCGCTTCCTCTACAAATAATGACATTTTGTCACTGGAATATATTTTGAGATTCTATTTGCCGGCTTCCTCACGGGGGCCGGTAAATTTTTATCATTATGGCTAATACAAAAGGACAGATCGGAGTAACTACCGAGAACATATTTCCGGTAATCAAGCAGTTTCTTTACAGCGACCACGAGATTTTCCTGCGTGAGCTTGTAGCTAATGCAGTGGACGCCGACCAGAAACTCAAAGCGCTCGCCTCCACAGGCACTTTCAAAGGCGAGACTGGAGACATTAAAGTGTCAGTAGAGTTGAACGAAAAGAAGAAAACTCTCAAAATCACCGACAACGGCATAGGAATGACGGCGGACGAAGTGGACCGCTATATCAACCAGATTGCTTTTTCAAGCGCCGGGGAGTTTCTTGAGAAGTATAAAGACCAGACCAACATTATAGGCCACTTCGGGCTTGGCTTCTACTCCGCCTTCATGGTAGCAAAAAAGGTTGAGATTGACACTTTGAGCTGGCAGGACGGTGCCAAGGCTGTAAAATGGACTTGTGACGGATCGCCCGAATTCACTATGGGCGAAAGCAAGAAAGAGGAGCGCGGCACTACCGTAACCTTGTATCTTGACGACGAGAGCGCCGAAGAATTCGGCACCAAGGGTAAAATCCGCAGCCTTCTGGATAAGTACTGCAAGTTCATGCCTGTTCCCGTAGTATTCGGGAAAAAGACGGAGTGGAAAGACGGCAAAAGCGTCGAAACTGAGGAAGACGATGTCATCAACAGCATCGAGCCCATATGGACCAAAGCCCCCTCGGAGCTCAAGGATGAGGACTACCTCAAGTTCTACAAGGCGCTGTATCCCATGGAAGAGGATCCTATGTTCTGGATTCACCTCAACGTGGACTACCCCTTCACGCTCACCGGTGTGCTCTACTTTCCCAAGATCAAGGAGCGCATGGCCATAGACAAGAACAAGATACAGCTATACTGCAACCAAATGTTCGTCACCGACCATGTTGACAACATCGTTCCTGATTTCCTGACGCTCCTGCACGGCGTGATCGACTCCCCCGACATTCCTCTGAACGTCAGCCGAAGCTACCTGCAAAGCGACGCCAACGTCAAGAAGATCAGCACATATATCACCAAGAAAGTAGCCGACAGACTTGAAGAAATATTCAAGGAGCAGCGCAGTCAGTACGAAGAGAAGTGGGACAACATCAAACTCTTCATCGAATACGGAATGCTGTCTGACGAGAAGTTCTGCGAGCGTGCAATGAGTTTCGCATTATTCAAGAACACCGAAGGCAAGTACTTCTCATTCGAAGACTACAGGAAGGCCATCGAGAGCGCACAGACAGATAAAGACAAGAAGACGGTGTATCTGTACGCTACCGATCCTGAGGCCCAGTACAGCAGCATCGAGGCTGCAAAGAACATGGGCTACGATGTCCTGCTCATGGACTGCGAGCTCGACAGCCACTTTGTGAACATGCTGGAGCAGAAGCTCAAGGATGCCCGCTTCGCAAGGGTTGACAGTGATACTGCCGACAACCTTATCCCTAAAGAGGAGAAGGTGAAACCGCAGATGAGCGACGATGATAAGAAGGCGCTTGAGGAGTTGTTCAAAGGCGTACTTCCCGAAGGGAACGAGTATCACGTCGAGCCGGAGAACCTGGGCGAAGGAGCAGCACCGGTAGTACTTACCCAAAGCGAGTTCATGCGCCGCTGGAGGGAGATGAGCGCACTTGGCGGAGGAATGAACTTCTACGGTTCCATGCCTGAGGCATACGACGTAAAAGTCAATATGGAGAATCCGGTGATTGCACGTATATGGGCAGACCGCGAAGGCACCAAGGACCTGCTCCGTCAGGTAATTGACCTGGCACTGCTGAGCAAGGGAATGCTCAAGGGGAAGGCCCTGTCGGAATTCATTGCAAGAAGCGAAAAATTACTTGGTTAAGTATTTCAAAACCAATTTTTCTGCTTATATTTGCGCCCGCATTGAAAAACCATAAGGTTTTGGTGCAATGGGTCCCGGTAGTTTCCGGGATGAGTAACACATTTTAAACACAAAAAAATGCAACATTTTGAACTGAATGGCCAGACCCGCGAAGTGGCTGGCAAAGCGGCCCTCAAGGCTTTCCGTAAGCAGGGACTCGTCCCTTGCAACCTCTATGGTTGCGGTATGGAAAACGCACTTTTCACCGTTAACGCAAAGGAGCTCAAGGCAGTCACTGATACCCCCAAGGCTCATATCATCGACCTCGTTCTCGACGGCAGCAAGAAATACACCGCAGTCCTTCACGAGATCCAGTGGCATCCCGTCACAGACAACTGCCTGCACGTGGACTTCCTTGCAGTCAATGACAGCAAGCCTATCAACATTGATGTTCCCATCGTTATAACAGGACACGCCGCCGGTGTTCAGCAGGGTGGTAAGTTCTATCAGAATGCTCGCAAGATCCGCGTTTGCGCTACCATGGCCAACCTCCCTGACGAGGTGACCGTTGACATCACAAGCCTCGGACTTGACAAGCGCATCAAGGCTGGTGACATTAAGCTCGAGAACATCGTCATCACCACCGACAAGGACGCCATCATCTGCGGAGTTAAGACCACTCGTAACACCGTAGCCGTGGCCGAGGAGGCTTAATCGTGGCCGACAAGAGTTACCTGGTAGCAGGTCTGGGCAATATTGGCCCTGAATACGAGGCTACCAGACATAACGTTGGATTTATAGTATTGGACGCCTGGGCACAGGCGTCCAATCTTGCGTTTGAAAACAAACGCTACGGGGCCATGGCTGTCTATAGTTTCAAGGGGAGGACATTCCATCTCCTGAAGCCATCGACATACATGAACCTGAGCGGATCGGCCGTACGTTATTGGGCCAACGAGCTCGAAATCCCGATCGAAAACATAATCGTCGTATGCGACGACATCAATCTCCCATTCGGCACCATAAGGATGCGCATGAACGGCAGCAACGGAGGCCACAACGGCCTTCGCGACATTGAAGAAGCCCTCCAGACAAGGCAGTACGCCCGAATCCGTATCGGAGTGGGGCACGACTTTGCCGAAGGGGACCAGGTCAACTTCGTCCTGAGCCAGTTTTCTCTTCTTCAGATCCCCGAACTGCCCTCAATTGCAACCAGAGTGGTATCGGGAATAAAAACCTGGGCATTGGCCGGCCCGCAATCAGCGATGACCGAACTTAACACGAAGCACGAGAGCACGGAAAACACACCAAGTCAATAAGTTATTTTGAAAAATTATTGTTATTTCAAAATTATTTTTTAACTTGCGACAGTTTTATGGACATTTAACACCAAAACAATTTTAATACAGATTTTCTTATGAAAGCACTTGTCGAAAAAATCAATGCCAACATTGAGGCATTCAAGGTCAACGCAGAGGCTCAGGTAGTCAAGGGCAACAAAGCTGCTGGTGCACGTGCACGTAAAGCCGCTCTCGATCTTATGAAAGACCTCAAGGAATTCCGCAAGATTTCCGTGGCTGAAGCAAAAAAATAATTTTTTTTGTTTTTTGATGCAACGTTTCTAAAACCTTTTGCATCTATATAGCAGGTTTAGGTTTTAGTACACGTTTAAAGGTCGGGAGCCGAGAGGTTACCGGCCTTTTGCATCTAAACCATTTCCGATGAGACACCTGATCTTCACTATGACTCTGTTCTTCCTGTCCCTCAACCTCTTGGCGGCAGGACACAGGTTCGTTGTCATACCTGTAGAGTTTAGTGATGTATCTTTCACAGACATACACAGCTCCGTAAACGACAAGGTCAATACTGCAAGGGAGTACTTCAATGAGCAGTTCTCCCCTTCCCTGTCATTCACTTTTGATATCTTACCCATTGTACGCGTATCCAAGCCTTATGCATGGTACGGAGCCAATTCATCTACCAGAAAAGACGCCCGTATAGGAGAACTGGTACGCGAAGCCGTAAACGGAAGCGCAGCATCGTTTTCTGTATATGATAATGATTCCGACGGCACCATTGACAACATCTACATAATAACCGCAGGACACAATGAAGCCTACGGGATGGGTGCCGACTGGATCTGGCCCCAGCAGTCAAAGCTCAGTGAGCATGGCGAGTCCTTTCAGGTGTCAGGCAAGACCGTAGACTGTATCGCCGTATGCACGGAAGACTCTCCAGCAAGCATTTTCTGCCACGAACTGGGCCATGTCTTCGGGCTTCAGGACATGTACGACACCGACGGCAATGGAAGCGGCGGCCTCTCACAGGGGCTCTGGGGCAAGCTCAGCCCCATGGACTTAAGTTCATCAGACGGCTCATTGGACCTTCCCCCCAATTTCAGTGCAATAGAGCTGGAGCAGCTGGGCATCGGGAAGAAGATCACTTACTTCCAGGGTCCCTGCCACCTGCGCCCTCTCAGCCAGTCAAAAGAGTATTTGAGGATAGACACAGATACCGACGGAGAGTATTATCTGCTCGAGTGCCGCAAACCAGAAGGTTGGGATGCCGGACTTGGCGGAGGAGGACTGGTCATTTACCACATTGACAGGTCAGACAGCGACAGTTGGTATTCCGACCTGTACAGCCGCAACCTCTCTGCGCAGGAACGCTGGCGCTACAACCAGGTCAACTGCAGGCCGGACCGACAATGCGCCCAGGTAATCAGCGCCATTCCCGGCACAAACGATTTGGCAAAAGTATTTTTCCCCCAGGGCACCCGGAGGACATTTTGTTCCGACACCGATCCTTCTTTCCGGTTCTGGAACGGCAACACCAGCAACGTTGCAATTGACCGCATCAGCATGGAAGCGGACGGCAGCGTCTCTTTCAATATAGTTTCGCCCGTGAGCATACTTGCCACGCACGTTTTCCAAGATGCCATCATCATCAACTGGCAGACGGCGGAAGCGCTGAACGTCAAGGATTGCTACGTTTCCTGGTACCTGAGCGATGTTAAAGGCGGAAGCATGAAAGGCTCATCCGTATCGCACGTGCAGGCGAACAATATGTTTTATACCATTATCGAAGGTCTTGATCCGTCAACCGACTATTCGATCCGCATCAGAGCCATATCTGAAACCGGACAGGCCTTTTCGAGCATAGTGAGACTCAGCACCAAAGGGCGGCAGAAGGGCGTCCGGCCCTTCATCTACCTCAACTCCTTGTCACGGCGCGAGGACGGCAGTTTCTTCGTAGGAGACAGGGTCCCGATGCGTGTGTACAACCTTGAAAATGTCGGACAGGTACTTTGGTACTTCAACGGAGTTCGCATGAGACCGGAGTCCGACGGTTACTGGCACTTGACCCAGAGCGGAACTCTTAAGGTCGAGATATGGTACAAGGACGGCTCCAAGGAAATCATAACCAAGGAAATGAAGGTCAGATGAAACGACTGCTCCACATATTGGCCTGTGTATCCGCCGTCATAGCATTATATGGCTGCGAAAACAAAAACACGCCCTTGGATTCGTTCATACTTGATGAGACCATCAGGTTGGAGCTGGACGGCGTGAAGGTATTCGTGTATGACAACAACCGGTGCCAACTGGCTTTCAACGAGCAGCGCAGGCTATTCAGGGCCAACTCAGATACAATGCTCAACTACTTCGAGCTGGTACTCGACAGAATCCCCGACAAAGAAGGCGAAGACCTCACGGGCAATCTTTGGTGGAGCACCGTCGCCGGAGAGAGGAGCAGAAACAATATCACCCTCAATGTCAAACGCATCAAGGGTGATATTATATGGTTGTGCGACACCAGCCAGCGTACGGCTGTCGTCATCAGAGTCTTAGAATGACAGGGCGATGCCGATAAAGTCGGCAGCCTTGAGAGCAGCTCCGCCAATCAGTCCGCCGTCGATATCCTTCTGGGCGAAGAGTTCCTTAGCGTTGGAAGGCTTGCAGGATCCACCGTAGAGGATGGATGTGTCCTCGGCAACCTCTGCTCCGAACTTGTCGGCAATAGTCTTGCGGATATATGCATGGATTTCCTCTGCCTGCTCTGCGGTAGCGGTCTTGCCGGTACCTATAGCCCACACAGGCTCATAAGCCACGATGATATGCTTCATATCCTCTGCGGTGAAGTTGTAGAGCACGTTCTTGATCTGGCTCTCACACACTGCAAAGTGACGGCCGGCCTCACGCTCTTCCAGATTCTCGCCTACACAAAGGATGACATCCAGACCGTTGGCAAGGGCCAGGCGGGTCTTCTCAACAAGCTTCTCATCGGTCTCGCCATAATACTGACGACGCTCGGAATGTCCGAGGATGGTGTATTGGCAGCCAGCAGAAGCGAGCATGGCGGCGGATACTTCTCCAGTGTAAGCACCCTTTTCCTTATCGGCACAGTTCTCTGCAGAAAGACCGACTTTAGATCCCTTCAGAACCTCGGCGACGGGGCAGAGATGGGTAAAAGGAGTGGCAACGATCAGTTTAACATCGGCGCTGACTTCACTTGAAGCGGCCACAACAGCCTTGGCGAGTTCCACGCCCTCGGGAACTGTAGTATTCATTTTCCAGTTTCCTGCAACGATTTTCTTTCTCATACTTAATGTAATTTGACTTTTGCGATTGCAAATTTACTAATAATTGTCCAAATTTGCAGGATGTAATGAATTGTAATATGAAAAATTTTGTTGAAGAGTTGAAGTGGAGAGGAATGATCCACGATATTATGCCCGGAACTGAAGAGGAATTGATGAAGGGTCCGGCATCGGCTTACGTTGGAATCGATCCTACCGGTGATTCCCTACATATAGGCCATCTTGTGAGCATAATGATCCTTAAGCATTTCCAGGCCTGCGGCCACAAGCCCTATGCACTTGTAGGCGGCGCCACCGGCATGATTGGCGACCCGTCCATGAAGAGTCAGGAAAGGAATCTGCTGGATGAAGCCACACTCGCCCACAATGTCGAGTGCATCAAAGCACAGCTCGGCAAGTTCCTGGACTTCAATTCCGACGCACCCAACAAAGCGGAGCTTGTGAATAACTACGACTGGATGAAAGATTACTCGTTCATCGACTTTACGCGTGACATCGGCAAGATGATTACCGTCAACTATATGATGAGCAAGGACTCCGTCAAGAAGCGCCTCAGCCGCGATTCCTCCGAAGGAATGTCTTTCACCGAGTTTTCATACCAGCTGCTCCAAGGCTACGACTTCCTATACCTGTACGAGCACAAGGGAGTGAAGCTCCAGCTGGGTGGAGCGGACCAGTGGGGCAACATAACCACCGGCACAGAGATGATACGCCGCAAATGCGCAGGCGAGGCGTTCGCACTCACATGTCCTCTTATCACCAAGGCCGACGGAGGCAAATTCGGCAAGACGGAGAAGGGTAACATCTGGCTTGACGCTACCCGCACAAGCCCGTATCAGTTCTACCAGTTCTGGCTCAACGTGAGCGATGCAGATGCAGAGCGTTACATCAAGATATTCACTATGCTTGACAGGGAGACCATAGAGGCGGCCATTGCTTCACACCGCGAGTGCCCCGAGCGCCGCGAGCTCCAGAAACTGCTCGCCCGCGAGGTGACTATCATGGTCCATGGTGAAGCAGAGTATGAGAATGCAGTGAGAGCTTCAGGAATCCTGTTCGGCAAAGCTACATCGGAGGACCTCCGCAAGCTTGACGAGAAGACCTTCCTGGACGTTTTCGACGGTGTACCTACTTTCGAAATCGAACGCAGCAAACTCCCCATCGGCATACTTGACGCACTTGCCGTGGAGACCTCTATCTTCCCTTCCAAAGGTGAGGCCCGCAAAATGATCCAGAACAACGGGTTCAGTATCAATAAGGAGAAGTTCACCGACTTCGGTGCCAGTCTCAGCGAGGCTGACATTATAGACGGCAAGTATATCCTGGCACAAAAAGGCAAGAAGGACTACTACATTATCAAGATAAATGGATAACAAACCGGCAGGCACAAGACAGCTCAAGGTCGCGCGTGAGATTCAGCGCGACCTTGCCGAAATAATACGCAGCAAGGGCATGGCAATGTTCGGCGGAGCCATGGTTACAGTCAGCGAGGTGCGCATAAGCCCCGACCTGAGCATAGCCAAAGTATTCGTCAGCATCTTCCCTTCCGACAAACAAGACTCCGTGATGCGCATTCTGGAAGATAACAAGAAAGCCATCCGGGGAGAGCTCGGACGTCAGGTTTCCTCTCAGCTAAGAATTGTCCCTGAGATCGATTTCTTCCTGGACACATCGCTTGACTACGCTCAGCACATCGAAGAGCTGCTCCGCAAATGAACCTGCCGCTGTTCATAGCGCGCAGGTATCTGTTCGCCCGCAAATCGCACAACGTTATCAATGTGATTTCGGCGATCAGCGCAGCTGGGATGGCCATAGGCACGGCGGCGCTGATATTGATACTGAGCGTTTACAACGGCTTCGATTCTTTGATTAAACAGAATTTGGGCGACCTTGACCCCGACCTTATGATGGTGCACGGAGACGGGGCCGCTAAGTTTGTGCCCGATTCCCTACTGCTCGCCCGCTTGTCCTCAGACCCGAGGGTTGAGTCGGTGTCGCGCACGCTTGAGGACAATGTTTTCTTGATCTATGGAGAGCACCAGGGGCTTGCCAGGGCCAAAGGAGTGGAGGAAGTGTACACTACCCACAGCAGGCTTGCCTCCCACATCTACGAAGGCAGTCTGCAGCTTCACCGCGGCGAGATTCCCATGGCCATAGCAGGATCGACATTAGCCCATAAAATGGGAATCCACCCCCGTTTCGTAGATATGTTGGAGATCTACTATCCCGACAGGGACGCTTCTATCTCTATCAGCAATCCTGCAGCCTCGGCACGGTGCGAAAAGGTGCTCCCTGCCGGACTGATGAGCATCAGCAGCGACACCGACGCCGAACTCCTCATCGTGCCTCTGAGCATCATGGAAAGCCTATTGGGGAGCAAAAAGGGAGAAGCTAGCGGAGTCGAAATCAGACTTCTTGACAACAGCCGCTCGTCAATCCGAGCATTCAAGAAAGACTATGCAGAGCAGTGCACTCTTCTGGACAGTTACGAACAGCATCCGACCCTTTTCCGCATGATGAAATACGAGAAGGCCGCCGTGTTCTTTATCCTGCTCTTCGTAGTTATCATCGTCGCCTTCAACATATTCGGTTCGCTGTCTATGCTGATCATAGAAAAGAAAGAAGACATAGCCACGCTTCAGGCCATGGGGGCCAGCAAACGCTTGATAAAGCGCATCTTCCTGCTAGAAGGCTGGCTGATTTCGCTGTGCGGACTGTTGGTCGGACTGGCCGCGGGTATCATTCTGGCGCTGCTCCAGCAGCACCTGGGTATAGTAAAGATGCCGGGCAATTTCCTGGTCAGTTCCTACCCCGTAGTACTACAATTGTCCGACGTGCTTTTGACCGCAGCCGGAGTCGCACTGATAGGGCTAGTTGTGGCTTTCGTTTCCTCCGGGGGCAGAGGCCGACAGATATGAATCTATCTCTTCTCTCGGAGCTATCGTAACCTCCAGCAGTTGAGTGCCGCGATCAGTGGGCACAAGGAAATAATCGGGACATTCTGCAGGCACGAGCATAGCCTGGCCGGCGCTGAACGGGAAGCGCGCCGTCTGTCCCAAGACCTCCATCTGTACTGATGCTTCGCCCTCAAGGCAATAATACAGAATAAACGAATCGAACCTCTCGCTGTAAATATGCAGAGGATCGGTCAGAGCTATTTTAGCGACTGTAAACTCCGGGATGTCAACCAGTTTACGAACTACATCCCCATCATGTGAATGAGGCGCCAGAGGGGCATTCCAAGCCTTGTAATCGATAAAATCGAGGGCGTCGGTCAAGTCAAGGGACGGGTCAAACTCCTCGGTACTGAGTTCTTCGCCCCAAGTGCTCAGGCAGAAATCAAGTGGGGAGGATTCGCTCACCTCAAGGATTTCGACTTCACCGCTCGCCGCATGCGGAACACCAGGACGTATATGGAAGAACTCCCCTGCGGCGGGTTTGACATGATGCAGAAGCTCATCTTCGCTGCCGTCGGCGCAAGCCTGCACCAGTTCTGAAGCATCAGTATCATGCTCGAAGCCAATGCTCAGAAGAGCATCTTTTCCGGCCCGTATCACATACCAGAGCTTCTCGCGTCCGAGGAAATCGTAACGCTGCTCAGCGGTCTCAGCATCAGGATGCACCCTCAACGGCATACGGCCCTTGACCCGTATATCTTTGATCTGCACCGGGAACTGGCGCCCCCAGAATTTATAAACATTATCTCCCACCACACGGTCAAGATATGTGTCCATTACCTCGCTCAGGGCATTTCCAGCAAGCCATCCCTCACGGATCAGGGAATCACGATAGCCCAGGTCGGCAAGTTTAAACTCATCAGAGCCCCAAATATACTCGTCTTGCAGAGTGCAGAATTTAAAAGGGTATAGTTTCTTTTCTTCCATGGATCGATATTTGTGACACAAAAATACGGATTTTTCAGTATATTGCGAATATTATGAAAGGAGTCAATATTTTTCTTGCCGACGGCTTTGAAGATGTCGAAGCCTTGGCCACCAACGATGTCCTCCGCCGCGGCGGTGTAGATGTCAACTTGATCTCTATATATGATGAGACCGCGGTTGAAAGTTCTCACGGGGTTACGGTACAAGCAGCTTACACCCTGGACGAAGCAGACCTCGTCTCACTCCCTTCAGGACCGGAAGACTTTATGATCTTTCCCGGCGGTATGCCTGGCACCCGCAACCTTGCCGCCTGCGAGCCGCTTATGGAAGCTATGAAGCAGCATTACGCGTCAGGAGGCAGCGTGGCCGCCATTTGTGCCGCTCCCGGATTGGTTATCAGCCAGCTGGACGATCTCTCCGGTAAAGAATTCACATGCTTCGAAGGATTTCAGGATGCTCTGACGGCCAAAGGGGCAGTTTTCACTCCCATGCCGGCGGTCCGCTCCGGACGTATCATTACAGGACGCAGTGCAGGACATGCCGTCAGCTTCGGCCTGGAAATCCTTAAGGTACTACACCCCGAAAGAGTGGAAGAGGTCAGAAAAGCTATGTACCTATGGACAGTGTAAGGATAGACAAATACTTGTGGGCCATTCGCTTGTACAAGACCCGCAGCGACGCTACCGATGCGTGCAACGGCAACAAGGTGCACATTAATTCCGCCACTGCAAAGCCCAGCAAGGCAGTCAAGATAGGCGATGTGATACAGATTCACAAAGGTCCAGCAACACTGAGTTACAAAGTGCTGCAACTGAGCGAAAACCGCATGGGAGCTCAGTTGGTCCCCGAATACGCAGAAGACCTCACACCGGAGTCGGAACGTGCCAAATTCCATGCTCCCAAAGAGACCATTGTTCTCCACAGGGATCGCGGGACAGGACGTCCTACCAAAAAAGACCGCCGCGAACTTGACGCGCTTAGGGACCTGCTGGACATGTAGTCTCTCCGGCCCTTACCTCCGGCTGTTGGCAATGGTTATATAATAGACAAGAGTCGCTAAAGAACCCACAGCCGCAATGATATAGGTGTATGCCGCCCATTTTAGCGCATCCACAGCCATAGGATTTGTCTGGGCATCCAGGACTCCCTCCGAAGAGAGCCATGTCACGGCGCGCGAGCTGGCATCTAACTCTACCGGCAGAGTAATCAAGCTGAACAAAGTAGTAAAGGCGAACAAAGCAATGCCGAGCCACAGGAGAGCAGGAGTGATGTTGACCAGCAGCACTCCCGCCAGCAGCACCCATTGCACAGTATTATTAGCAAATGACACCAAGGGCACCATTGCAGTACGGAGCTTCAATGGAGCGTACCCCTTGGCGTGCTGGATGGCATGCCCGGTCTCATGTGCGGCCACTGCACAAGCAGCGACGCTCCGTCCTGAATAGACATCTCTGCTGAGGTTGATGGTCGAGTCCTTGGGGTTGTAGTGGTCCGTCAACCGTCCGTCAATCGATACTACCTCAACGCCGTGAATACCATTGCGTTCGAGCATCAGACGCGCTACTTCCGCACCGCTCAGGCCGCCGGGTGCAGGCACATCCGAATACTTGTCGAATTTACTCTGAAGTCTGCGCTGAATGATGAACGACAGCACCATCACCGCAATAAGGATTATCCAAATATACATAATGCTTGTGTTTACTATTGTTATAATTGCCAGTCAATCGGTTCCCGCCCCTCAGCCTTGAGAATGGCATTTGCCTGCGAAAAATGCCGGCAGCCGAAAAAGGCACCGCGGGCAAGGGGTGAGGGATGCGCTGCCTGAAGTATGAAATGCTTGGAAGAATCAATAAGAGGGGCCTTTGACTTGGCATAACTGCCCCAAAGCATGAACACGACTCCTTCACACTTGTCGGATATGCAACGGATAACGGCGTCGGTGAATTCCTGCCACCCTATGCCGGCGTGCGATGTCGGCTCCCCCGCCCTGACCGTAAGCACGGCATTGAGAAGAAGTACGCCCTGACGCGCCCACGGCTCCAGGTTCGGACGCCCCGACATCCTGATACCCAGGTCATCTTCTATTTCCTTGAAAATATTCTTGAGTGAAGGCGGAGCCGTAACTCCGTCGGGCACCGAAAACGACAGGCCCATTGCCTGACCGTAGCCGTGATAAGGGTCTTGCCCGAGAATGACGACCTTTACGTCTGGCAGCGGACATAATTCAAAGGCCCTGAATATTTGTCCGCCAGGAGGGAAAATGGTCCGCCCGGCAGCTTTCTCGGCATGAAGATGCTGCACAAGGGACTCAAAGTAAGGCTTCCCAAACTCACCGGAGAGAGCCTCTCTCCAAGATTCTTCTATCTTGACATTAATCATATCTGCAAAGATATTAAAAAAACGCTATCTTTGTTGCTATGCACAGAACAGCACTATTCCCCGGATCTTTCGATCCTTTCACTGCAGGACATCTCAACATCCTGCGGCGCGCTCTGACAATGTTCGACAAGGTAGTAATCGCTATCGGTGTGAACCAGGACAAGACCGGGTTCTATACCAACGAACAGAAGAAAAGCATTATCTTTCAAGCTACCGAAGGCCTCGACAATATACGCGTAATTGAGTATGACGGACTCACCGTCGATGTCTGCCGCGATCTGGGCATCCGTCACATCGTAAGGGGTGTGCGGAATATGCTCGATTTCGAGAACGAGCGTGCCATTGCCGATGCCAACCGCCGCCTGGCTCCTGAGATCGAGACCATTATCATCCCTACAGCACAGGAATTCGCACACATCTCCTCCAGCGCCGTCAGGGACATCCTCCGCCACCATGGCGACACCTCCCTGTTCGTGCCTGAAGGGGTCGTTCTGCCTCCAGTGGAATAGAATCTTTATCTTCGTCACATTATGGGAAAAAGACATATTATTCTCCTGATCTGCATGTGCCTCGGCGCCATGGTCCGTGCGTTTGCGGGCGGTACAACACAGGTTCCCGACAGCCTGACATTCGCCAAACTCGATGTCATGCTGGAGAAATATACGGCTGCTATTGAAAGAGAAAGCTTCGATGTCAAAAAGGCGGAAAGCGACTTTCTTATCAGTTCCGTAAGCGACTCCTCCACCACACAGCACATTGCGCTTTGGCTGTACGACCACTACAAGGACTCGCCCCTTATGGGTGACGAGGCGGTGGCAATACATATTTACGACAATTGGTTTAAACCCGGCACCATTGCGATGCGAAGCGAGTTCGACCGCTTCGATGCTGACTTGTTTACAAGCTTCAACCGATCCACCCTTCTGGGAATGAAGGCTCCGGTTGTTACGCTCAAGAAGCCCTGCGGCGGAAGCGTGACAATTCCGCAAAACGGCAGCTATTCGATATTGTTTTTCTTCGATACAAGTTGCGCCAAATGCAAGCTTGAGTCACAGTTGCTGCCATCTATACTTGAGAAAGTCGAGTTCCCTTGCAACTTCTACGCTGTGTACTGCGGACACGACAAAAAGGCATGGAGACAATTCAGGCGCAGTTTCAAAGTAAAGAACAGGCAGCTAAAAATAGTGCATGCGTGGGACCCTGAAATCGAAAGCGACTACCTGAGACTTTATGGTGTTATTTCAACCCCAAGGATCTATTTTACCGACACAGACGGCGAAATATTAGGCAGACGTCTTGAACTTGAATCACTTACGGAAATTATTCATTATATTTGCGATTACTATGGGCAAACGCAAGAAAAATAAGATTCAAGGAGTGGATCCGGCGTACTTCGACAAACAGCGCGAATCGATGCTGCGCATTCACAGGAAGGCCGTTCTGTTCAACGACAAAGAGATATCCGCAATCGACGAATATTGCCGCCGCTTCAAGGTCAGTTCACGTTCCGCTCTAATACGCCAGGCCGTTATGGAACGGGTGCTGCGCGGACTTGAGGAGAACCACCCTACACTCTTCTGAACCGGAGGCTGAAAAACGACTGCTCCCTTTGCAGACCTTATTATTTATTCTGATGGTCTGCAAAGGGAGCAGTTGCTATAATACTTTTCAGTCGAAGATAAACTCCATCACATCGGAGATAGTCTTGACATAGTGGAATGTCAGACCCTTGACATAGATTTCCTTTATGTCCTCGACATCCTTGCGATTCTCTTCCGAGATCACTATCGTGTGCACCCCGGCCCTCTTGGCCGCCAGTATCTTCTCCTTGATACCGCCTACGGGCAGCACACGTCCGCGAAGGGTCATCTCGCCTGTCATGGCTATGCCTTTCTTGACGGGCTCGCCACGCAGGGCGGACACCATGGAGCTCACCATAGTTATACCGGCTGAAGGACCGTCCTTGGGGGTCGCGCCTTCGGGGACATGGACATGTATATCCTTCTCCGAGAATGTTTTAGAATCCATCTTGGCCATATCGGGGTGAGCCTTGATGTACTGGTACGCTATGGTAGCGGACTCCTTCATGACATCACCCAGATTACCTGTCATAGTCATGACGCCTTTGCCAGTGCTGACAGAACTCTCAACGAACAGAATCTCGCCTCCCATCTGGGTCCAGGCCAGGCCGGTGACCACACCCGGAGCCTCGTTGCCCTTCTGCTGGTCGTGGAAATTGGTGGGCAGACCAAGGTATTCTTTCAAGTGCTCAGGCTTGATGACAGAAGGATACTCCTGCTCAAGTGCAATCTTCTTGGCCGTCACGCGGGCAATCTTAGCAATTTGCTTCTCCAGACCGCGGACACCGCTCTCATGAGTATATTGGTCGATAATGGCCTTAATACCGGCTGCACTGATTTTCAAGGTCTTGGCATCAAGACCGTGCTCACGAAGCTGCTTGGGCAGCAAGAAATTCTTGGCAATCTCCGCCTTTTCTTCTGCCAGATAGCCCGACACATTGATCAACTCCATACGGTCGAGCAGAGCCGGCTGCACAGGCGACAGGCTGTTGGCCGTAGTGATGAACATCACATGGCTAAGGTCGTAATCCTGATCCAGATAGTTGTCGTGGAAAGTAGAGTTCTGCTCAGGATCAAGTGCTTCAAGGAGAGCCGACGACGGGTCGCCCTTGAAATCTGCGCCCAGCTTATCTATCTCGTCGAGAACGATTACCGGATTGGAGGTGCCCGCACGGGCTATTCCGTTAAGGATGCGGCCCGGAAGTGCGCCTACGTAAGTCTTGCGGTGGCCGCGGATCTCAGCCTCGTCGTGCATGCCGCCAAGGGAGATGCGCACATATTTACGTCCGAGTGAACGAGCAATCGACTTGCCAAGGGAAGTCTTTCCTACTCCGGGAGGGCCATACAGGCACAGAATAGGCGACTTCATGTTCCCCTTTAACTTAAGGACGGCCAGATACTCGATAATACGGTCCTTCACCGTATCGAGACCATAATGGTCCTCATCCAGGACCTCCTGAGCATGCTTAAGGTCAAGGTTGTCCTCGCTCATTTCGCCCCAAGGGAGCTGGAGCATGAACTCCAGGTAATTGTATTGGACGCTGTAGTCGGGCGAATTGGGATTGTACTTCTCAAGCTTGGCGAGCTCTTTTTCAAAAGCTTTGGCAATTTCCTCAGGCCATTTCTTGGATGCGGCCCTCTCGCGGAACTTGTCAAAGTCTTCCTGCTCGTCCATGCCAAGCTCTTCCTGGATGGTACGCAGCTGGCTGTTGAGATAGTATTCCCTCTGCTGCTGGTCTATTTCACTCTTGACCTTCTGGTTGATATCCTGCTTGAGCTTCATCAGCTGCAACTGTACGTCCAGAATGGTGAGGAGCTTCATGGCACGCATCTTCACGTCGCCATACTGAAGAAGCTCCATCTTCTCCTTGAAGTTCTCGACATCGATGGTCGTGGCCACGAAGTTGACGAGGAACTCAAAATTGTCTATGGCTTTGAGAGCACCAATAGACTCCCTTGAGCCCATATTCGACGAACGCAAGAGCTGCATCGCCTTATCTTTAATGGCCTCGGAGATTGCCTTAATGTCAGTACTGTCAGAGTTGTAGCTCTTGTCGTTGAGATAGAGTACCCGTGCCGTGATATACGGATCGAATCCTATAACGGTCTCTATTTCTATCCTCTTGAAAGCCTGAAGGATAGCGGTAAGAGTACCGTCCGGCATCTCCAGAGTCTTGAGAATACGGCACACAGTACCGTATGTATAGAGGTCAGCGGCTTCGGGGTTCTCTACAGTTACGTCTTTCTGAGGCACGGCTCCTATAAAGAAGCCCTGCTCTTCCGCATCCTGGATCAGGCGGATAGACTTTTCACGGCCGATTGTAATAGGATAGACAGTCCCCGGGAAGAGAGCGGCATTTCGCAGCGCAAGCACCGGAAGGACATCAGGAAGCTCAGACTCATTGACCTTGAAAGCCTGCTCTCCCTGAACGACGGGAATGATGTTAATATCTTGCTTCATAAAAAAATGTGTCAAAATGTCAGTAATTGCGGCTCAGCGGCCGTAAAACTCTATTTGGTCAATCTCCGTGCCAAAGAAAAGGGCGAAAATATTTTGATTGTTGGAAATTTAGAACTATTTTTGCGTTCCAATTGATAGTCGGATAGATACCAACTTAAAAATAATACTTTAATTATGACAAAGGCAGAAATCGTCAGTGAAGTTGCAAAGGCAACAGGCATTGAAAAAGTTACAGTACAGACCGTTTTTGAAGCAGCAATGGAATCCATCAAGAATTCCGTTATCAAGGGAGAGCCCGTGTATCTCCGTGGTTTCGGCAGCTTCATTATCAAGCACCGTGCCCAGAAAGCCGCCCGCAATATCACCAAAAAGACAACTATCACAATCCCTGCACACAACATTCCCGCATTCAAGCCTTCAAAGGCTTTTGTGGCTGAGTTGCAGAAATAATTATTTATAGCGTATGCCTAACGGAAAGAAGCATAAAAGACACAAGATGGCGACGCACAAGCGCAAAAAGCGCTTGCGTCTGAACAGGCACAAGAAGAAATAGTCGCTCTAGGCCCGGCGGGAGATCCGGCCGGGTCTTTTGTTTTACAACCGTCCTATAATGGAGTCCGAACACCAAGAGAAAGACCTTGTGGTCGATGTGGGCTCGTCTGAGGTACGTCTGGCGCTGCTGGAGAACCACCGCCTCATCGAGTTCAACAGAGAATCGAGTCAGGGTCACAGTTTTTCGGTGGGTGATGTGTATCTTGGCAAAGTCAAGAAAATACTTCCCGCGCTGAATGCTGCTTTCGTGGACATCGGAGATACCAAAGAAGCATTTGTCCATTATCTCGACCTGGGACTTCACTTTGATTCATTTGACAAGTTCGTAAGGGACAGCAACCCCAACAGGGATCTGTCTGAGCTCTTCACAAGCATCAAAGTCGGCGAGCCGCTATCCAAAGACGGACGCATCGAAGATTACCTCAAGCCCGGTCAGCTTATAATAGGACAAATCGTCAAGGAGCCGATCTCTACGAAGGGATCCCGACTGACTGCGGAGATTTCATTGGCAGGACGCAACATTGTACTGCTCCCTTTCGCTGAGAAAGTGAGCGTTTCCCAAAAGATTACCTCTAAGGAGGAAAAAAGAAGACTCGAAACCTTGGTGGGCAATATCCTGCCCAAAAACTACGGAGCCATCATCCGGACCGCTGCCGAGGGAAGTTCAGCCGCCGTGCTTGTGGCAGAACTGCGCTCGCTGATTGAGAAATGGGAGAACTCCTGGAAAAAGATTTCGAAGAACAAAAGTATCGGACTGCTCTTTACCGAGTATTCTAAGACGACCACCATCCTGCGTGACCTTCTGAACGATACATTCACGAATGTATATGTGAACGACGAGAAGATTTATGAAGAGACACGCAAGTACATTTCCCTCATTTCTCCTGAGCAGGAGAAGATAGTAAAGCTCTATGAGGGCAAGGAACCGATCTTCGACCATTACGAGGTCACACGCCAGATCAAGAGTTCCTTCGGTAAGGTGGTGCCGATGAAACAGGGAGCCTACCTGGTCATTGAGACAACTGAGGCCCTGAACGTAATCGACGTAAACAGCGGTATCCGGTCCAAGACCAACGACCAGGAGGAGAACACCTTCGAGGTAAACAAGCTCGCCGCAGAAGAAATAGCCCGCCAGCTCAGGCTGCGCGATATGGGCGGAATCGTCATCGTCGATTTTATCGACATGGACACGGCGGAGCACAGGAACGGACTCTACAAGTACATGGTAGAGCTCATGTCGGCCGACAGGGCAAAGCACAATGTGCTGCCGCTCACCAAGTTCGGGCTGATGCAGATTACCCGGCAGAGAATCCGTCCGGTCACGGAGATTAACACCACGGAGAAATGCCCTCTGTGCCACGGCACGGGCAAAATAGCATCCACGGTGGTCATTGACGAACAGATAGAACGCAAACTGGCAGACCTCGTTGAACGTAACGACAGCAGCAGGCAGTTTACGCTTAAGATCAGCCCCATCCTGGGTGCATACATCACCAGAGGCTGGACTTCGTTCGTAAGCAAATGGAAACGCAAGTACCGTTGCAAGCTTAAGGTCATAGAAATGACCGAATACGGCATCCTGCAATATGAATTCTATGATGAAAAGGGAGCTCTGCTGGAATAGCAGGGCTCTTTTTTAATCGGCATTGGCGCTCCACCGGCGCCATTTCTCCATAAGACCGGTCATGTCTGCGGGGACCGGGCTGACGAAGTCCATAAACTCACGTGTACGGGGATGCACGAAGCCGAGCGTCCTGGCATGCAGAGCTTGGCGCGGGCATATCTCGAAACAATTATGGATAAACTGGCGGTACTTAGCATAAATCGTCCCCTGCCGGATCTGGGTGCCGCCATAACGCTCGTCTCCGAAGATAGGATGCCCGAGACTGCTTAGGTGCACACGAATCTGATGCGTCCTGCCGGTTTCGAGTTTGCATTCCACCAGGGTCACGAAGCCCAGGCGCTCCAGCACTTTCCAGTGGGTGACGGCATGCTTGCCCTTGTCAGGATCGGTGGTGACACAGAACCGGAGACGGTCGGAAGGGTCACGCATGAGATTGGCATCCACGGTGCCCTCATCTGCGGGCATGTCGCCCCAAACTATTGCAATATAGCGCCGTTCGATACTGTGTACGAAAAACTGATGAGCCAGGTTAAGCTGAGCCTCCTCCGTCTTAGCCACCACCAGCAGTCCGCTGGTATCTTTATCGATACGGTGGACCAGCACTCCCATGCGGTCATCGCCCTCGTCGGGGCCCTGTGAAATACCAAGATGGTAAGCAAGTGCGTTGACGAGCGTCCCCTCGTAATGCCCGTGCCCGGGATGCACCACCATGCCCGCAGGCTTGTCGAGCACCAGCACATCGTCGTCTTCGTAAACAATGTTAAGCGCTATATTCTGCGGTATGATCTCAACTCCGCGGCGACGGTAGGGCATCACAAAACGCACCACGTCGCCGGGGCGCACTATGTAATTGGCCTTGACCGTCTTGTCCCCTACCTGGACGAAGCCCTCCTTGATGGCGCACTGGACCCTGTGGCGCGAAGTGTGCTCCATATGGGCCGACAGATACTTATCTATACGCAGAGGATCCTGCCCCGGATCTACCTCGAAGCGGAAATGTTCGAACAGTTCTTCCTGCTCTTCCTCTAACAGTTCGGGATCAATCTGCGCCTTTGGTTCCATCAAGCGAAAGATAAATGGTGACGCCAGTGCCCATCACTGTAGGATAACCGGTAGCAGAAGGCCTCTGGGAATAGACCACTGCATTCAGCGAGTCGCTGTAGGTACGGACAGACTTATCGAAGAATACTCCGCTGACATTCAAAGAGTTGTCGTGCAGCGCATCCACTGCGCGGAGATACTTGTAGCCGTGAAGATTGGGAACGTAAGTCATGGCATCGGCGCCATTGAGCCCTATTACCAGGTCTATCACGGAACCAGTGTAAAGCTGCCGGCCGGGCTCTACGCGACGTCCCTTGTAATGCTGCTCAAGCACATTGTTTGTGGCTATATCACTGACATAGTTGAGTTTACCGAGCACTAGCCCCTTGGCAAGCAGTTCAGCTTTGGCCTGACGGAGCGACACATGCACCAGATTGGGCATAGTGACTTTTTTGGGAACCAAAGAATTGATAGTCAATGATATTTTGCGTCCCGGCTTGACTTTGGCCCCGGGCTTGGGCAGCTGGCTCACCACCGCTCCCCTGGCCATACGCTTCATATACACTGAATCAATAACCTGCACCCTGAGTCCGGCCGCAGCCGCTGCTGAAGAAGCATCAGAGACGGTCTGGCTCGTCATGTCCGGCACCGTTACTTCCTTGCCATGACGCGTACGGATAGAAAGGAACAAACTCGCGGCCCCGACAATGATAAACACGAATAAAGCACCCCAGACAAGGTTCTTGATTATCCAATTAAGGGAAGATTTCTTAGCAGCCATATCAGAGCATTATTATTCCGCGGACAATGAGAACGATTCCGAAGCCTATAACTACAAGGCCGGCGCATTTGTTGACGCGGTTAAGGGTTTTGACTTTAAAATTGGAGCGCATCTTGTCGGCGGCATAGGCGAAAGAGAACCACCATATCAGGGCTCCCGCAAATACCAGTACCACTATCAGCCACATGGGGCTGACGGCATCGCCGACATCAAGATGGAACAAAGCCACCAGTGCAAACATATATGCCAGGGCGCCCGGGTTGGCCAGAGCGCATCCAGCCGCCTGAAGGGCGTACTGAACGGCTTTGGCTGAAGACGTATCAGCTACCATGATAGCAGTCAATGGTTTACGCAGGAACATCGACAGCCCGACACCCACGACCATAAGTCCGCCTACGATCATAATCCAGGCCTCATTCGTATTGAAGAAGTCGCCGATGAACATCAGGGCGAAAAGGCTGGCCACAGCATAAAGCGTATCAATGACAGCCGAACCGATGCCGGCAGCAAAACCAGCTTTCCTGCCATGGCAGAAAGTCTTCTGCATGACAAGCAGCGACACCGGCCCGGGAGGGGCCGAGGCTATGATGCCTATGAGCAATGCTTTCAGTAGTTCGACCAACATGAACAACAAAGATACTAAACTATTTCCGTCCCGGCAACAATCTGGCTACGAACAAGGCCAATAAGAGCAGAAACACCAACACGCACACCCGCCCTGTCACGTCTCCGTGCCTGGCAAAAAAACTCAGTTCAGAATTCAGATTGACAGTACCGCGCATGACGGCTTCTTCCCACCAAGGGCCGCGCTGCTGAATCTCCCCTTTCTGGTTAATGAAGCAACTTATGCCGCTGTTGCCGCAACGTGCTATATCGCGTCTTTGCTCAATCGCCCTCAAGCTGCTGAAGCTCAAATGCTGACGGTATCCGGGGGTGTTGCCCCACCAGGAATCGTTGGTTATAACGGCAAGAAACTTGGCGCCCTTGTTGGAATAGCCGCTGCAGTATTCACCATACACCGATTCGTAGCATATGGCGCAGCCGAGCGGAGTCCCGTCGTCAAGATGCAGCAGACTTATCTCGTCCTGTCCTGAATCCCTGGCCATCAAGGGATGACCGTCACCGAAAGTCTTGCTAAGCCAGTTGTCCAGAGGCACAAAGATCTTGGGATAAGGTGTAAGCTCAGTGCCTACCACCAGCTTGCTCTTATGGAACACCTCGGTCCGCATGTCCGGGGAAAGCATGATAGCGCTGTTGTGCGGTATCCGCCAGCCTGTGCCCCATGGATAACACAGAAGACCCGGCGCGGAACGCGTGAACACAAGTTCGTTGGTAGCAGCGCCGAAAAGCATATCCGTTCCGGGATAGGACTGCAAGAACTCGTAGAAACACTGCCACGTGGGCGATGTAGCTATGTCGTTCAGAATCACGTCGGAGCAGAAGGTCTCGGGAGCCAACAGCAAATCCGTCTCCCCTTTCTGAAGTTCCTGCCGATACAAGTCAAGCAGTATATCATTCTGCTCGGACTGACGCATGGAGGTGAACTTCTTGTAGGGGTCAAGATTAGGCTGCCCTATCACCACATCCACCGTACCCTCGGAACGTTCCTGATAGCTGTTGAACATGATTGACGAGCCAATCAGAGGCCCGGCCAGTACAAGGATGATACCGGTCAGGACGGCACTTCTGGCTTTGACGTTCCACCTCTTCCACGCTCCAGAATACAAGGCGGCTAGCAAACCGAAAAGGCCGAGGTTAGACAGCCACACCCAGAGCGAACCGCCGAGGGTTCCGGTAATGCTGTACCATTGTATGTCGCGGACACTTGTAGCAAAAGCGTTCCCCAGCACAAGCCAGGGCCATGATATCTCGGCGCTTACCAGATACCAGCGTTCCCATGCTATCCACGCCGCGGCCAGCAACACATACGGCAGGATTCCCGGCAAGCGCTTGCGGCTAAGGCGGAAAAGCCCGAAGATGAGCGACATCTGAAGTGCATTAGCCAGCACGGCAAAGATTCCTCCGCCCACAGTGGCATTACACACCCAGAATGTAGTCAAAGCGTTCCACAACACAAAACAAGCGTAGTGCCATATCCAGAATCGCTTGACGCCCGCTCCATAAGCAATATAATCGGCGCAGAGCAGCGGAACGAAAGCTACCAATGCACATACGCCCATATGGGGGACCAGCCACGGCAGGCTGAGCAGTACGCCCGACGCCACCACCAGTCCCCAGAGTATTAATTTACGCTTAACTTCCATCAGTTCAATGACTCAGAGGCCAAGGCTCCACACCGACCCCGTCGGCCCAGGACTGCCATTTGGCAGCCATACGGCGGGCCTTCCGGGGACGCCTGGCAGCAATATCATTAGTCTCGTACGGGTCTTTCTTCAAATCATACAACTCCCAGGCCTCGGAATTGTTCTTTTGCACCAGCTTCCACCGGCCTTGACGCATGCCCTTCCAGCCCATGTGTTCGAAAAACAGCGGGCGGTTGCGGTTGATATGGCGTCCTCGGAGCAGCGGCATAATGCTGCGCCCGTCGAGAGGCGTTATATCGTGGCCATTGTATGTCTCAGGATATTTGCAGCCGGTGAGTTCGAGGACAGTCGGCATGACATCGGTAATGTGGGCATAGTCCTTCACCTTGTAACCGCTCTTGCTGAATCCGGCAGGCCAGCTGATTATCAATGGGGTCTTGATGCCGCCCTCGAATTCCCGGCCCTTGCCCTGACGGAACGGAGTGTTGCACACATTCTGCCATACGCCCACCGACGCCCAGCAGTCAGGACCGCCGAAGTGCACGTCGGGCGTACTGTTGAAATGATTCATCACAGCTCCGTTGTCGGAGAGGAAAATGATGACTGTATTATCGTACAGCCCGTTATCCTTGAGCGCCTGCACTATACGTCCGACATTCTGGTCGATGCAATCGATCTGGGCAGCATATACCGCCATCCTTTCAGACTCGCTGGCCTGCTGCTCAGGGCTCAGACTCCCCCAGTCGGGGTATTCCGGATCGGACAGATCGAAGCGCGGGTCCAATATGTCCAGGGCCTTCTGCCTCTCGAAGCGCGCCTTCCTCACCTCATCGTAACCGGCATCATAACGGCCGATGTACTTTTGAATATCCTCAGGTTTGGCCTGAAGAGGATAATGCGGAGCAATGAAAGGGACGTACAGGAAGAATGGAGTGTCCTGATTAGCAGGATTTGATATAAACTCGACCGCCACATCGCCGAATCCGTCTGTTGAATACCAGCCTTCTTCAGGAAATACCTCCACGCCGTTGCGGTACAGTTTACGGTCAAGGCGCTGAGGGAACAACGATGGGTAGTAATACACACCGCCGCCGTTAGGGATATGAAATGTATCGTCGAAGCCCCTGTGCTCGGGCCAGTACTGCTCAGCATCGCCGACATGCCATTTGCCGGAAATATAGGTATGATAGCCATTGTCCCTCAAGACTTCAGCTATGGTAACGCAATTCTCATTCAAATAGCCTTGATAGGCCGGAATGGTGCTGCCGTGATTGGTCATGGCACCCATCCCTGCCCTCCAGGAATACAAGCCGGTGAGCAATGCGGCCCGCGAAGGGCACGATTTGGACACATTGCACATATTGGTCATCAGTATTCCCTGACTGGACAAAGCGTCGATGTTGGGAGTCTCTATCTCGCTTCCCATGCACCCGATATCCGAATAGCCCATATCGTCCGCAAGGATAAGCACTACATTGGGCCTGTCCTGTGCGGAAAGAGCAGCCGGGAGCAAAGGGAGAAGCAACAGGGGCGACTTATTCATATATCTGGTATTAAATACTTTCCACCTTCTTGTAAGCGTCCTCGATCTGGGCTACAAGCGGATCCCCTGCCGGAATACCGGTATATTTAACTATCGTCGCCTCCAGACCGGCATCCTTGATGCTCGAGAGCATCTCCACACTCTGCGGATCCTGGGGATTGTCAAAATGCAGCGCCCCGCCGATTGCAAGCAGGAGCTTGTCGTAAGGGAGTCCGAAGCCCTTGGCAGTCATCATGGGAAGAATAAGACGGTCATTGGGAGCCAGCTTGCGGAGAGGCTCACGCCCGACACGGTCACACTCGTCACGCAGGAATGGATTGCTGAAGCGGCCGAGGATTTTGTCAATATATGCAAAATGGGCGTCATGGTCGAAACCGAACTTGCGCACCAGGCCCTCACCGCTCTGCTGCATGGCTTCCTTCACTATAGCTAACAGACCGGGATCGGCTACGCACTCGCCTATGGTGGTAAGGCCTTTCATCTTGCCAAGGTATGCTGCGGTGGCGTGTCCTGTATTGAGAGTGAATAACTTGCGCTCAACATACGCAAGTAGATTGTCAACCGGAGTCATACCGTTTATCTGCGGCACAGGGCCTGCGAAAGAGGAGCGCTCCACATCCCACTCGAAATACTCTTCCACTGCTACATCCAGGGGCACCTCGCAACGAACAGGAGGAACGATACGGTCCACAGCCGCATCAGGGAATCCGACATGCTTCTCAGCCCACTGTGCTATGTCCGGATCAAGCTGGGCAAACACCAGCTGCTTAAGCTGTGAAGTAGCGCGGAGACCATTCTCGCAAGCAATGATATTGAGCGGTTTCTCTACCCCCTCAGCCTTCCTCGCCACGAGGCCTTTGGCAACAGTAGGGGCCACGAACTTAAGTATTCTCAAGCCGACAGCCGTCGTGATGATATCTGCATCTACTATCTCTTTTTCCGCCTCAGCGCTGGAAGAATTAACAGCCCTCACGCCCTTGACGGCAATATCATAGCTGTTATGGTCAGACACATGCACGACATACTCTTTACGCGTATTGATCTGATTGAGCAGTTCTTCCACAACATCTGCGAAAACCAGCTCGTAACCAGCCTGTGAAAGGACTGC
Source organism: Bacteroidales bacterium (assembly GCA_017634595.1). Classification (GTDB taxonomy): domain Bacteria; phylum Bacteroidota; class Bacteroidia; order Bacteroidales; family UBA932; genus Cryptobacteroides. The sequence goes on along the minus strand of JAGBNC010000011.1, from coordinate 86,031 downwards.
GCCTATAAAACCGCGGCCAATATTGCCCGCTCCGAATTGAATTGCTTTCATCTGTTTCTTATTTGATTAAGTATCGTACAAATTTAGCAAAAAAATCCTATCTTTACATTCTATTCATAACGATGAAAGAAAAGATACAGAAATTCGGCAGGTCCCTCAGCGCTATGGTGATGCCAAACATCGGCGCTTTCATTGCATGGGGCCTGATTACCGCTATTTTCATTCCAGGCGGCTGGTGGCCCAACGAGAACATAGCCCAGATGGTCGCTCCCATGCTCAAGTACCTGCTTCCCACCTTGATAGCATTCACGGCAGGCAAAAATGTCGGCGGCTACAGGGGCGGCGTAGCGGGAGCCGTTGCAGCAATGGGCGTGATAATCGGCACCGACACTCCTATGTTCCTCGGCGCCATGATCATGGGGCCCATTGCCGGCTGGTGCGTAAAGAGATTCGACAAGCTCGTTGATGGCAAGGTAGGAGCAGGATTCGAAATGCTGGTGGACAATTTCTCCCTCGGCATCATCGCAATGCTGCTCGCAATCGCCGGCTATCTAGTGATAGGACATGCAGTTGCATGGATAACCAACGGCCTGAGCAACGGAGTGAACTGGATGCTAGCCCACAAGATGAATCCACTGCTGGCCGTTCTAGTAGATCCGGCCAAGGTACTCTTCCTCAACAATGCAGTGAACCACGGCATCATGACTCCTCTGGGCATACAGCAAGCCGCAGACATGGGCCAGTCGATGCTCTTCCTCGTCGATCCCAACCCGGGGCCGGGACTCGGAATTCTCCTGGCATGCTGGGCGTTCGGCAAAGGCAACACCAAGCAGTCAGCCCCCGGCGCTGTGGTCATTCAGCTCCTGGGCGGCATACATGAGATTTACTTCCCCTACGTGCTTGCACGCCCCATACTTCTTCTGGCGGTGATGATAGGCAACATCTGCGCCCTGAGTTTCTTCACCCTGGTGGACTTCGGTCTGGTGGCTCCCGCATCGCCCGGCAGTCTGATATCCATCATCCTCATGTCTCCGAAGGGCAAGACACTTCTGGGAATACTGGGTGTAATCATAGGCACCGCCGTATCATTCCTGCTTGCCTGGCCCATGGTCAAGGCCCGGCCTGATTTCCAAGGAGAAAGTGAAAACGGGCCCGCAGCAGATCAGGGCAGCGACAGAATGAACCTGCCCGAATCCGGCATATCCAAGATCGTTTTCGCCTGCGACGCCGGCATGGGTTCCAGCGCCCTGGGTGCAACACGGTTCAAGTCAAGGCTTATGAAGGCGGGGCTCGGGAACATTAAGTGTACCAACTGCGCCGTAGGCGACATACCCGGCGATGCGTCTGTCGTGATATGCCAGAAGGAGCTCGAAGAGAGGGCCGCCAAGTCCGGCAAGAAAGTGATCAGCATCACCAACTTCCTCTCCGACCCCGCCCTCGACGCTCTCCTGTCCTGCCTCTCAACCTCCTGCAGCAAGCCATCCGGTGACAGCGATATATCCTCCGGAAGCATTTCCCCAAGTTTAACAGCTTCCGATAGTGACAGCGGGGTACCCTACGGAAGCATTTCCCCAAGTTTAACAGCTTCCGAAGGGTACACCGCTGTCAATACAGCAGCAGAAGCAGCAGATACAGATGAAGAAGAAGGAACACTGCTGAAGAAAAGCAACATACTGACAGGCCTCCCCACCGAAAGCAAACAAAACGCCATCCTCCGCGCCGGCACACTCCTTCAAACATCAGGATACGTAGACAACACCTACCCCCAAGCAATGCTCGAAAGAGAAAAAATAGCCACCACCTACATGGGCATGGGACTCGCAATCCCCCACGGAACAGCAGAAGCAAAAACAGCAGTAAAAAAATCAGGAATAGCAGTACTACAATACCCCGACGGCGTAGACTTCGACGGCGAAAAAGCCCACCTCATAGTAGCAATAGCAGGAGTCGGCGACGAACACCTCACAATACTCGCCAAAGTCGCCGCAGCACTTGACGACCAAGCCCTCCTCGAAAAACTTAGCACAAGCCCCACAAAAGAAGAAATATTTAACGCACTCAAATAAAATGGAAAAGCACCTCGCACTACCCTACGAAGGCGGATTGATCGAAAAAGACCTCCCCGTCGGCATCCTCCACACATACGAAAAAATATGGGCTAACGTCTATCAAGAATCACGCGTCGCATCATACAAGATAGCCGACATAATAATCGACGCAATCAAAGCCCATCAAGACGGACTGTTCCGACTGGGACTCACCACCGGTTCCACACCCACATCACTTTATAACGAACTGTCACGACGCTACGAGAAAGGCCTCGTATCCTTCAAGAACGTCGAGATAGTATCCATCGACGAATACTACCCATCCTCCAAAGACGAAGCCCAAAGCCGCAACCACCGCCTCCACGAAGCATTGCTTGACCGGGTAGATATACTCAAAGAAAACATACATATCCCCGACGGCACCATACCGCAGGACAAACTCACGGAATACTGCGCCCATTACGACGAACTTGCCCGCGACCTCGACCTGCTCGTAATAGGCGTAGGAGAACAAGGACAGGTAGGCTTCAACGAGGCCGGCTCCAACGAAAAGACACGTACCCGCACAGTACGCCTCTCATACGCCTCCAGGAAGCGCCAGGCCGCCAACTTCAACCACGACATACAGAGCACCCCCGACAAGGCCATCACAATGGGTATCAGCACCATGCTTTCCGCCAAGCGCATCATCCTCATGGCTTGGGGCGAAAGTAAAGCCGAAGCCGTGAAGGCAATTGTAGAGGGCGACATCGACTCCTCATGCCCCGCATCGTTCCTGCAGCGCCACGACCACATCTCATTCTATGTAGATGACGCCGCAGCGAGCTTGCTCACCAGGTCGGTATCCCCATGGCTCGTAGGCCCTTGCGACTGGACTCCCAAGTTCATACGCAAAGCTGTAGTATGGCTGTGCCAGACAGTCCACAAGCCCATACTCAAGCTCACCGAGAAAGACTATCTGGACAACAACCTTGACGGCCTCCTCGAGAAGGTAGGATCATTCAACAAAATAAACATCGACGTATTCAACGACCTCCAGCACACCATCTCAGGATGGCCGGGAGGAAAACCCAACGCGGACGACAGTACACGCCCTGTCAGCGCCCTCCCCTATCCCAAGACGGTGCTTATCTTCTCCCCGCATCCCGACGACGACGTCATCTCCATGGGCGGCACCTTCATACGCCTCGTGACCCAGGGACACAATGTGCATGTAGCCTATGAGACCTCCGGCAACGTAGCCGTGCACGACGACGTGGTGCTGCAGCACATCGACGCCGCTGCACAGCTCGGCTACGGAGACCGCTTCGCTGAGGTTAAGGCTCTGATAGATAAGAAAGTACCCGGAGAGCCGGAGCCTAGGGAACTGCTCAACATCAAAGCCGCAATACGCCGTAGCGAAGCGCGCGGAGCAGTACGTTCATTCGGGCTTGACGACAATACCAACGTACACTTCCTCAACCTTCCCTTCTACGAATCCGGAGGCATCAAGAAGCTTCCCCGTTCACAGGCCGATGTTGACATCATCAAGAAACTGGTCAAAGACCTCAAGCCTCATATGATATTCATGGCCGGAGATCTGGCTGACCCTCATGGCACGCACAGGGTGTGCACAGAGGCCGCCCTGGAAGCGATACGGCAGCTGCGCGAGGAAGATGGATGCGACTGGCTCAACCAGACACACATTTGGCTGTACCGCGGTGCCTGGATGGAATGGGAGCTCGGACGCGTGGACATGGCAGTTCCCCTGTCACCCGATGAGGTTATAAAGAAACGCCACGCTATCTTCCGCCACCTCTCACAGAAGGATATAGTTCCCTTCCCCGGTGAAGACCCGAGGGAATTCTGGCAGAGAGCTGAAGACCGCACATCCAATACAGCCCGCCTGTACGATCAGTTAGGAATGGCTGAATATCAAGCAATTGAAGTATTTTTAAAGCTATATTGATTCTATGAAACTCATTATCCGAAACACTATGCCCGAGGCCTCTGTGTGGGCCGCTCGCTACATTGCCGAGAAAATCAACGCCAAAGCTGCACGCAGCTCTGAACCATTCGTTCTGGGACTTTGCACTGGTTCCACACCTATTGAGACTTACAATGAGCTTATACGTCTGGTCAAGGCCGGAAAAGTATCTTTCAAGAACGTGATCTCTTTCAATATGGATGAGTACGTAGGTCTCCCCGTCGAGCATCCTGAAAGTTACCACAGTTTCATGCACAAGTACCTTTTCGACCATATCGATGAGCCCGAGGCCAACATACATATTCTTAATGGCAATGCACCCGATCTTGCCGCTGAATGTGAGGCTTATGAAAAGGCTATCGAGAAGGCAGGAGGATTCGACCTGTTCCTGGGAGGCGTAGGAGAAGACGGCCACATCGCTTTCAATGAGCCCTTCTCGTCGTTGCAGTCACGTACCAGAGTCATCACGCTCACTCCGCAGACGCGCGAGGTTAATTCTCGTTTCTTCGATAACGACCCTGAGAAAGTGCCTTCTCAGGCTCTTTCGGTTGGTGTGGCTACGGTTATGGGGGCAAAGGAGGTTGTGGTGCTGGCGTTCGGTTCCAAGAAGGCCCACGCTGTGAAAGATGCTGTGGAAGGTCCGATTACTCACTACTGTACTCTTAGTGCTATGCAGATGCATCCTGCTGGGATTATTGTCTGTGATGATCCTGCTGCCGGTGAGCTCAGGGTGAACAGCTACCGCTACTTCAAAGCTACTGAATAGTAGCAACGTTCTGACTATAGCAATATTCTGACTGTAGTAACCCCTTTGGAAGACGTTAAACATGGGAAAAGTCTTCCAAAGGGGTTACTACAGTCAGAATGGCTACTTATGCTGATGTATTCCGAAGTATTGAAAAGTTACTATGTGCTTGATGCTGACTGCTATAGTCTGGAGAGGCTGAGTGAATCGAAGCCGAGATCCAAAAGCACCGGCACAGCCCTGACATCCGAAGCAAGCTCACCGCAAATCCCAACCGGAATACCGGCACTATGAGCAGCCTTCACAGTGATATCCAAGGCCTTGAGCACAGGGGAAGCCATGGGATCGTAAAGATATGCCACCGAACCATTCCCCCTGTCAGCTGCCATAACATACTGCGTCAAATCGTTAGTCCCGACACTAAAAAAAGCAGATTCGGAAGCCAAAGACTCCACATCCAGAACCGCCGCCGGAGTCTCAATCATAATGCCCAGACTGAGCAGGTTTCCGTAATCTGGATCCAAAGAACAAAGAATATCCTTAACCTGGCGAATCTCATCAGCCCTGCAGACCATAGGAAGCATTAGACGCAAAGGAGAACCATCCGCAAACCATTCCGCATGCATCCTCCGCACATCACCTGCAGCATCCAGCGCTCCTCCAAGTTGCAGCCTGAACAAATCCAGATTGGCCAGGCAGAAGCGAATGCCGCGAAGCCCCAGAAAGGGATTCTCCTCGGCAGGCATGGGTACGTAGGGCAGCTGCTTATCGCCGCCAACATCCAGCGTCCTAAGAGTCAGCGGCTTGCCACCACAGGCAAGCAGAGCATCACGATAGATCGCCCTCTGCTCGTCCCTGCCCGGAATCGAATCTCTCCGAAGAAAAAGAAACTCAGTCCTGAAAAGCCCCACGCCATCAGCCCCGGCAGCCATGCCTTCACAGAGATCATCCAGATTGCCGGCGTTGATATACAACTTGCGTCCGGCAGCACGTATCCTGGACACAATATCTCCTATTCCTCCCACTAAAGGATCATCCACCTCAACTATATCCCCGTCATGAATGCCGGAGATATCCGCACCCATCTGCATTGGGATGCCTTTCGAATGGGCAATAATGCAGACATGACTTGTGGTGCTGCCCCTATGGCACAGGATTCCTGCAACAGAAGCAAAATCGATGAGGGAAGTATCGGACGGCAGCAGTTCATCGGCCACCAGGATGCATCCTTTAGTCAAAAGAATGCCCCCGGAGGACGTATCATCACCGCACATTGCCGCCCCGAGACGCGCAAAGACATCGCGCACATCATCAGCCCGGGCACGCAGGTACTCGTCATCGATACTGTCGAACATGGATACGATGCTGCCCCTTGCGGCCTCAAGTGCTGCCGGCTCGGACAATCCGGATGCAATGCCGTCATGCACGGCATCCTGAAGCATAGGATCTTCAAGAATCTCCAGATGAGCGGCAAAAACAGGCTCTGTCTCCGCCTGCCGGGCAAGTTCAGCATGCACCAGCCCGTATGATTCATCAAAAGAGCGGACCGCCGCTCCGGAGCGCTTCTTCTCCCACAGTTTGGCTGGTCCGCTGACTTTCATTATGCGTTGATTGACTGAATGAATGACGTCACTGCGTCAAGGACAGCAGCTTCATCGCCTCCATGCACGCCGATCTCCAGTTCGCTGCCGCATTTCAAGCCAAGCGACAGCAGCGACAGCATGGAAGCGGCGTTCACAGTCCTGCCGCCGGCAGTTATAGAGACCGAAGAGCCTGTAAAGCCTTTGACCAGCTTCACGAGCTCGCCGGCAGGGCGGGCATGGAGTCCGTCGGGAGCGCTCAGTATGACTTTCCTACTCTCCATATTATGCTTCCTCCTGCGCAAGGTTGCGCGAACGGTCTTTAAGGTTCCAGAGCGTGACAATCAGCAAGAAGCCTATCACTGAGACTCCAGCCATAAGGATGAAGATAGGATGCCATCCGTAAGTGTCGGCGAACTTACCAAGAGGATAACCGGTAATGAGCGTGCTAAGATAGCTCATGAAGCCGATAATACCGACAGCGGAAGACGCTGCCTTCTTGGATACCTCATTGGAGGCCACCACGCCAAGCAGTGCCTGGGGGCCGTAGAGGAAAAAGCCGGCCAGGGCCAATACGATAAGGAAGAGCACCGGAGAGTGCATGTCCTGGATATAGTGCAAGGCCACAAGGCACAGGGCCACAAGCACCATCTCTATGGCGCACACCCTCTGGCTGCGGCTCTTGAAAAGCTTGTCGGAGATATACCCGGCGAAGATCATTCCCAGGCATCCGGCCACCTCGAAGATAGCAACTGTCCATCCCGAAAGCGCCTGGCTCAGTCCCATATCCTGGAGCATCGAAGGACCCCAGTCCAGGATGGCGAAACGCACCACATAGACAAACAGGTCAGTGAGAGCTAGAATCCAGATGACGGGGTTAAGGAATACCTTCTTGACCAGGAACTTACGCCACTCCTTATTGTCTTTGCCCTTGCTCTCGTCCAGCTCGCCCTCCACCTTGGGGAGCTCGGGCAGGCCGACCGACTTGGGCGTATCACGCAGAGTAGCTATGATGAAAAACACTCCGAACAGAGATATGGAAGCAGGCACCCAGAAGCAGAGTTGCCAACTGGTCATGTAGCCGCAGATAATGGACGCGATGAAAGCGCCTACGCTGTGCGAGGTGTTCCATATACTCATCTTGGTGGCCAGCTCATGCGGCGGCACCCAGTTTACCATCAAGTGGTTGCAGGGGGCGAAACCACAGCCCTGGAATATCTGGTTGATGATATACAGTACCGACATGATAGTGACGAAGCCGCCTATGAAATCAGGGCCGCCCGTGGCGCCGGTGATCATGGTTGTCAGCTTGTCAGTCCACCCGAACAGGAAATTCACGGCCACGCAGATACCAAGCCCCAGCACAAGATGCCAGCGGGCATTAGTGCGGTCACCGATGACGCCGTTGATAAGTTTGGAAATACCATAGATGATACCACCAGCAGAGATTATAGCACCGAACTGCGCCTTGGTAATCTCAGGGTACACCTCCTGAAGCATAGGGATGGCGAAAGAGAAATTCTTGCGAACGAAATAAAACATCGCATAGCCTATCATCGAACAGATGATGACCCGCCACTGCCAATACTTAAAACTGTGTTTCGTTTTTTTGACTTCTGCCATAATTTTTCGCTTGAAAGCGTAAATATACAAAAAAGGCGCGACAATATGGCCGCGCCCTTTCTAAAATGCGTTATTTTACTTGGCAAGCGTAGTTCCGTTTGCTTTACCGGAGCTGGCGCTTCCCTGGGTCAGGCTTGCCAGGTTGCCCTCGGCGAGCTTGGTACCGTTGACGCTGCCGCCTGCAACACAGTTGGTAAGCGTACCAAGGTTGAAGCCCGCGATAGAGCCTACCTTGCTGACATTTCCGCAAGTCACGGCACCGGTGTTCTTGTCGCCGGTAAGGGTAATCTTGCTGTTGTCGGTCTTGCCGGGATAGTATCCGTTGTTGCCTATCACACCACCTGCAATGCTGTTGGCATCGTCTGCAGTCTTGGCTGATACTGCGCCCTCATTGACATTGTTGGACAGAGCGGTAGGATAATCAGCAGCGGTAGATACCATAGCACCCACAACACCGCCGGCCCATGAATCAGCCGCGCCCTTGTTGTCAACGCTCACTGCGCCCTTGTTGGTATTGCCGCTCACTTCGGTGACAAGTGTACCAAGGCCGATAATGCCGCCGACAGCAATCCTGTTCTGGTGGCCAGTTGTATTGCCTGCCAGATCGACGCTGACCTTTCCGGTGTTGGTGTTGCCGATGAGCTTGGCGGGAGCTGCATCTTCCCTCTCCTGGGAACCGACGATACCGCCTGCAGCCTGCCAGTTGGCATTGGCCTCTGCCTGTGCTATTGACACCTCACCGCTGTTCTCGCACTTCTCTACGGTACCGCCCCTGTTGAGGGTTCCGAGAATACCGCCGGCACGGGTAACCTGCTGGAGGTTAGAGGAGATGCGGCCGCTGTTCTTGCAAGAGCTAAGGGTTGCACCGTTGTAGAATACACCACCGATACCACCGATAGCCATCCAAGTCTTGGGAGCCTCAGCCTGCTCGTATGCTATATCACCCTTGTTCTCGCACTTGTCGAGAACGATGGTTCCGTTGGTACGACCAGCGATACCTCCGATCATAAGCACCTTAGCGACAGGCATGGTGACGGTCAGGTTGGCAGCATTGACACAGGACGTAAGCTTCACGTCGCTGGACTGGGTGTATCCGAGGATACCGCCTATACCGACTTCCTGGGTCACTGTACCGGAAGCATTGATGGTAGCATAGTTGGTGCAGTTTACGAAATTACCGGCACCGGATGCAAGTCCTGCAATACCGCCTACTCCAAGGTAGTCACCGGGCTTCTCGGGCGTAGCCTTGAAGTCGATGGTGGCAAAGTTGGTAACATTTTCGAGGGTACCAGCATTTTCGGCTACAAGACCGGCATACTCACCTACTGCGCCTTCAGCATATCCGATGACGCTCTTGCCATCGTACTTGCTTCCGTCAGCCGAGCCGAAGATAATGTTCTTGATAGTACCGGTGTTGGTGATGACAACGCCGGCCTTGGTGTCAGCACTTTCAACTACGAAGTTGTAGATCTTGTGGTTCTTGCCGTCCAGAGAGGCGGAGAAGCTTCCCACGGGAGCTATTTTAGCGCCTCCGCAGTCAATATCAGCGTCAATTGTCCACTCTTCATCAGCAGCAAGGGTAGAAGCTTCGCTCAGGAAAGCGGCAAGCTGCTCGGCAGTCTTGATGGAAGTGCCGCCGGGTTCGGGACCGGGGCCGGGAGTGGGATCAGGATTGACCTGCTCTTTGCCGGACTGGAACACAAGTACTTTTGCTGTGCTATTGGCATTCTTGGCGGTCACCACAAGTTCGCCGTCACGATCTTTGCCATCATTGGCAGCAACGATCAAGGAAAGCGAAGTGTCGCCTATACCTGAAGTCGGAGCCACGGTAACCCATGAAGGAGCGGAAGCTTCCCACTCGCAGTTTGCCTTGAGCTCAACCGTCTTGGTCTCACCGGCGGCAGCCACTTTGATAATGAGCGGATCGAGGCTCACCTGGGAAGGAGTAAGGATCGACTGTTTCTCTTGGCAGGCCACAAATGCGGCCAGAGCCAGGACAGAACAAAGAAAACTCTTGATTTTCATAATATTGGGTAATTAATTTAATTTCGATAACAACCACTTGGGATAATTGGTACAGATAAAACGTAAGTCTGCGTAGCGGCTCACATAGTAATTCACAGCCTCGTCGGAGAACACGGCATTGCCATCTCCGGCCTGGCGGTCAATATTGAACACGCTTATCTGCATACCGGCATTTTTAAACTCGTCAATAGTCCGCTCGCCGTCACCATAAGGAGACATATAGCTTTTCGCGGAAAGGTTAGCCCATGTGAAGCCTTTGGCCTTATGGCCTGCGGGGTTCTTGTTGGCCATCCAGCCCACGGGGATGCCATATACCACCATGCAGGTGGCTGCAGCAGCGGCCACGGTCTCGTTGCCGGTGCAAATGAATTCGCAGAATTTTTCAGCTTTGTGTTCCTTGATAATCTCACATGCCCGCTGGACAGCCTTTATGGGATAAGCCGTAAGACTGCCGTCAAGGTTCTTGATATCAATGCAGAGCTTGGTGCAATTGCCTTCCACCTGCACGATCTTCAAGAAATCCTCGAGAGTAGGGATAGTCTCGCCGTTGGCAAGCATACCGGCCTTGCGGATTTCCTGAACCGTATGTTCCCATGGCTTAAGACCGTTCACATAATAGGTGTCTTTAGCATGTGCGATTATAACATCGTTATCCTTAGTCCAGTAGATATCACATTCCATGGCATAGCACTTCAGCGACATAGTGTAGCGAAGACCTGCCCTGGAATTGTCGGGAATTCCGCTTTCACGAGAGCCTCCTCTATGCGCGACTACCCTGTTGCTGCATGGAGCCGGTTCGGTGGTGAACTCACCCGGCTCGTCCGTCTCCTGTTCGGGAGCCGGCGCCGGTTTGGGCTGAGGAATCTCGTGTTTCTCGCAGGAATAAACCGTCAAAAGGACTGCGGCAAACAATGAAAAAACTCTGAATGCTTTCATTACTTAGCTGCCTGATTTATAGTGCGGATAATAGAGCGGCCGTCATCTACCGTGAAACGGATGTTGGCACTGCGTTTCTTGCCGGTGCCGTTGGGCAGCACTGCGCAAGCGATACCGTCCTGCTCCACCTCGACATCGTCGCCGCTGTAAGTACCGGTAAAGTTGGATTTATAACGAATCTTTTTGACAGTTATCCAGTCGGGATTACCATCTACCGACACGTTCCATGCCACATCCAGGACAGGTCCCTGATGTACCACCACGGCGGCCTCAAACTCGGAGCCTATTGCGGGCACTGTGCCCGGATCTGGAGTGACCGACACTCTGAGAGAGGTCATATCTGCTCCTTCAGGATAAGCTCCGTCTTTGGTGCAGGAGAATGTCCCGAGGCAGAGAACTGCGGCAATAGCTATTGCAAATATCTTTTTCATATCCATAATTCTTTAGATATTAAGACCATCCTTCGATCTGATGAAGAGCGGAATTCCTGTTAAGAGAGCCCTGGGCGATAGGCCAGAGAAGAATGTTGGGATTCTTGGCCCTCATAGTCTCGAACGTCTGGCCGGGAATCTCGGAGTTGGGCTCCATGGACCAGATACGGCCTGTACGGATGAGAGCCCACCATATCATACCCTCTGCGGGGAATTCCAGGAAGTACTCATTGATGATGTTGTTAAGGACATCGGAAGGAGCATTGCTGGTGTAATAATTGTCCTTGCCGTAAGCGCGTTTTGCAATAAGGTTCAGACTCTTGTTTGCACCTGCATAGTCTTTCTTGTAGTACTTGAGTTCGGCGTCGAGCATCACTGCATAGCCATAGCGATAGTAGATAAGGTCATTGTCCTGGACCACAGGGCTCTTGGACATATCGCCGGTAAGCTTGTTGCACCATGTAATCTCATGATGGTCAGCGGCTGAAGAATAGGGACCATAGCCAAGATTGGTCTTGACACGGGTGTCACCCTTCTTCTCGCTGGCCTTGAGGATGTCAACGAAATTCTGGGAGTAGCTCCACCACTGGGTAGAAGAAATAGGAACGGGCTTGTTCCTGTATGCCGATGCAATCAGATTGGAGGGCTGGCAGAAGAAAATCTGATAGCCTCCTGTGTTTGAAGCACTGAGAGCAAGGCTGAAGATAATCTCGTTATTCTTCTTGTTGGTGCGGTCGAATACTTTTGCATAATCGATGAGGCGGGCACCGGAAATACCGATGGCGTTGAGCGCTTTCTCGGCCATGTCCAGATACTTGCTTCCGCCGTTGCGCGTGCTGTACATCCACATGGCGTAATCGGCCTTCAGAAGGTTGAATGCATCCTTGGTGGCGAAATACTTTTCGCTGCCGAGTTTGTCGGCCAGAGGCTCGCAAGCTTCCAGGTCCTTCTCCACCTGCTCATAGACTTCTGCTACTGTCTTCTGAGAAGGATAACACTCTTCCTGAGCAGTAGATTCCACGGGAAGGAGGTTAACCGGCACTTCTCCCCATACACGGGCTGCATGGAAGTAGCAGTAAGCACGTGCAAAATATGCCTGCGCCATTGCCCAGTCGATGCGGTCCTGGGAAGCGTTACACTCTTTCGCATGCTTCAGCACTGCATTGGCCTGGTCGATTGTAGAATAGAGGCCTGACCATCCAATTGTATTTGAAGGGTTCAGGGTATTGTGGCGGCAGGCTATCTTGAAGTTGTCCTGCACCTTTGATTCCAGCGACGGACCCCACATGTAATCGCCCACACGGGTCTCACCGAAGTAGAATACGTTGCACTCGCTGTCTGAGAAGTAGCTCTGCATCCTCTTGTAGATACCGGGGACGGACTGCTCAAGGTCAGAGGCGTCTTTCCACATATTGCTCACTGACAGGGCATTATCGTAGGGGATATTCAGATCGCCGTGGCAGGAGCTGAAGAGAGCAGTGCAAACAAGAAGAAGGCAGAATGATTTGAGTATATTTTTCATAACCGTATCCTCCTAGAATGTTAATTTAAGATTGAACAACACCTTGCGGGCGGCAGGCATAATGTTGGAAGATGCGCTGCCCATCTGCACGGAGCTGTACATATTGGAACCAGAATCAGTACTGATACCTGTCTCGGGGCTGATGGCTCCGCTCAGTCGGGTGAAGTACCACAGAGTATTACCGGTCACGCCTACAGTAACCTTCTTCATCCACAATGCCTTGGCCCATCTGTCGGGCAGATCGTAGTAGATAGATGCATCACGCAGGCAGAGGTAGCTTGCGTCTTCCACATTGAAGCTTGAGGCACGTGAATAGTTGCGGTTGCCGTAGTCAGCATCATTGGGGAAGAAGCGAGCCCACTGGGCACCGGTGTCCCCAGGCCTGCGCCAGCAGCCGGAGATGAGGTTTACATCTACATTGGAGTTGCTGTAGCCCAGGGTGTTCTGGAGCATACGGGTCTTCATGTAGTTGTAGATGCTGTGGCCGATGGCATAATCGAAATACACGTTGAAAGTGAGCCTCTTCCAATGGAAGGTATTATTGATACCGCCGGTGGAATGAGGCATGACGTTTCCAAGAAGGAACATATCCTGCGCATCAATCTGCTCGGCTCCGTCGGATGTCTTGGCTGTGCCGTAACGGTTGACCCACTCGAAGTCGCCGGCGTCCTTGCGTCCCTGGATGGACTGGCCGTCAGTACGGCGGTAGCCGTGAGACTGAGTGTCGTAGTATGCTGCCGCAGCAGCCTCATCAGTCTGAAGGATGCCTGCAACCTTGTAGCCCCAGATGCGTCCCAGAGGCTCACCTACTGCAGTACCTCCGAAGCGGTAACCATTGGCAGTAGTGTAGCCGCCGATACGCCATCCATATGCGGGAGTTCCGTCGGCGTTATAGAGCAGGTTGCCGTCCATATCCTTGAGCTGATACTTATACTCGTCAGGCAGGGAAAGGACCTTGTTGCGAGAATAAGACCAGGTAAAATCGGTCTCCCATGAGAAATCGCGACGCTCGATGTTGACCGTATGGAGTTCAATTTCAGCACCGTAGAAACGCACGCTACCCACGTTGGCATTAACGCTGCCGATCTGGCCGGTATCAGGAAGTGTGACGCCGTAGATCAAGTCATTGGTAACCTTGTTATAGTAGTCGGCGACTACCCTGATGCGGTCGTTCAAAAAGCCCATGTCGATACCAAGGTCGAGCTGTGTGGTGGTTTCCCACTTAAGTCCGGCGTTGACCATCTTGGAAGGAAGGAGCACGTTGTACACATCATAAGTGCTGGTCGCATAGGCTCCCAGAGGATCGGTACGCGAGATATCGTTATTACCGGTCTGTCCGAATGAAGCACGCAGCTTGAGCATGTTCATGGTCTTCTTGGCGGAAGAGAAGAAATCTTCCTCACTTATGACCCATGCTGCCGATGCGGAGGGGAAATAACCCCACTTGTTGTCGCCGAGGAAGAGCGAGCTGCCGTCGGCGCGGAACGTAGCGGAGAGAATGTAGCGGTCGGCATAGTTGTAACCGATACGTCCGAAGTAAGAGATAAGAGCGGTCTCATAGTCCTGATTGCTCATGCTCATAGTACCTGCGGTGTTGGAACCGCCGGAGCCGAGCATAGGCACCTTGTCGGACAAAGAGCCGGAATTGCCGGCGTTCAGATACCAGTAATGCCACTTGGACCAGTCGTAACCTGCAGTACCGCTCAAGCGATGCTTGCCAAAGCTCTTGTCGGCAGTCAGATAAGCCTGGAAATTCTGCCTTTGGGTCTGGGTGCGGGTCTCGGTCGTGCCGCGGTTGGTGGTCACAAAGTTAGTGGAGCCGTTGACCTCGCCCCTGGTATAATAACTGCCGCGGTAGCTGTTGTCGTACAGAGCGTACTGCACTGTTCCGGTGAGCCAGTCGGTGATCTTGGCCTTGAGGTTCATGCTGCCCATGAACTTGTGGCGCTGGGTCTCACGATCATAGAAAGTCTCGTAGAATTCAGCTGTCTGCTGGTTCTTGTTGGTACCGCCGGTGGCGAAAGTACCGTCGGGATACTTGCCTATATGGGTAGGAGACATCATGATACCACGTCCGAGCACAGTGAAGTAGTCGTTGGTCATCGGATTCTTGGTAGCATTCGAGAAGTCGAAGGTGGTAGAAGCTGCAAGCCACTTGGTCACGTTAAATGTAGTATTACCGTGCATAGTGAAGTTCTTGTAGGCGCTCATGGCCACCATTCCGTCGTCACCGAGATAACCTACGGAAGCTGCATATTTGACATCCTTGTTACCACCGTTGACACCCACATACTGTTTGTGGTAGAATGAAGGATGATACCACTCGTTCTGCCAGTTGTGGTCGGTGTATATGATGGTCTTGGAAGGATCGACAGGGTCGGCCATCGACAGGTAGCCGGCAGGAATGCTCTCACCGTCAACAAGATAGCGGGTTGAATAGGTGGAAGTCGATTCCGTATTGCCTATACCGGCGCCGTTGGCTCCGTTAAGTACCAGGGGTGCATTGGGGCCCTGGGCTGCAGCGGGACGTACGATAGTAAGGTATTCGGTAGCATTGGCAAGTTTCCAAGTGCGGGCGGGAGAAGTAAAGCCTACCTGAGAGTCGAACACGACCTGAGGCTGCTTAAATGAATTGCCTTTCCTCGTGGTTACCAAGATAACACCGTTGGATGCACGGCTACCGTAGATTGCTGCAGAAGCAGCGTCCTTAAGGACTTCGATAGACTCAATGTCGTTGGGGTTGAGGTCATCGATGCCTCTCTCAACACCGTCCACGAGGAACAGAGGGTCATTGCTACGGTTGATGGACGAACCGCCACGGATAAGGAAACGGGGGGATTCACCCGGAAGGTTATTGTTGGATGCAATACGCAAACCAGTAACCCTTCCCTTCAGAGCGTCGCCGACAGTTGACACAGGGGCATCCAGCAGCTTGTCACCGTCAACCTTGGCGATAGCGGTACTCAAGGTCTTGCGTGACTGTGTACCGTAACCTACCACCACCACGTCGTCAAGGACATTCTGGTCGTCGGATAGAGTGACATTCAGCACGGAGCGGCCGTTGACCGGCACCACCTGCGTTGTGTAGCCGATAAATGAGTACTCAAGGGACTGGTTGTCGGCAACGGGGATAGAATAACGGCCGTCGGCGTCAGTTGTTGTACCCTTCGTAGTGCCCTTGATCATGACACCAGCACCGGGCAGAGGATCGCCGTTGGTATCGACCACCCGTCCGGACACCACTGCAGGCTTGTCAGAAGCCTGCTGCTCGGCAGTCAACACTACGGTACGGTTGACCACCTTCCAGCTGATGCCTTTTCCACTGAAAGCCCTTGTAAGAATAGACTCAAGAGTGGCCTGCTTCTGCTGGATGGATATGTTGCCCAGCGGCTTTGAGGCAAGGTCCGTCTCATAAGAAAACAGCACGCCGGTCTGCCCCGTCAGGGCAGCCGTGAACGAGCTGACAGTTGCTCTCGACATAGACAGATCTACGTCGTAGAGCCTGTTCTGAGCCTGCGCATTGACCCCGGTGAGCACATACAGACCAAGGCCCGCGAAGAAACAGAGAATCAACAGAACTTTTTTTCTCATAAAAGTATTGGTTAAAATTTAGTTATTCAATTTCGCATTCAGCGCCTGTCATGTACTCAAGTATTGACAAGACATCTTCCAGCGAATCGGATTTCAAAAATGCCAGGTTATAGTGCTTTTCGGTGTCCCCTCCCTTGCAGCTGATCTTCCTGTGGAAAGTGGCGGAGAGCTTGGACACCATCTGGGCAAGCGTCACATCGGACATGGCCATGAGGCTGTATTTATCAGTCACGAAAGCAGTTGCATAGACAGGCTCCACCCTCACATCTCCAGTCACTGCCCTATAAGTTGCTTTCTGATTGGGGCTAAGGCTCACCATTGACACGCCCTCACGCGAGACAAGGCGCACACTTCCCCTCTCAAGCACCACCTGGGAAACCTCAGGGGCCGCAGACACAGAGAAAGCAGTGCCAAGTACTCTTATACCTATATTGTCGGTATGAACAATAAAAGGCTTGGCCTCATTGTGGCTGACATCGAAATATGCATCTCCCTGCAAGTTCACTTCCCTGCTGCCGGGCAAGGTCGAAACATTGTAACGAATCTCGGCACCGGGCCTGAGATATACCCTGGTACCGTCGTCAAGGACCATGTGTATTGTCTCCTGAGTGCTGTTTGCAACAAGTTCCATGGGAATCTCATCAACTCCGGGGCCATTGGTGAGGGGGCCCCTCACGGCGAAGAAGCCTATGACCAAAGCGGCCAGAGCTGCAAACGCATACAAGAAAGACCTGCGCGGAAGGGTGCGGCGCCTTCGCGACTCGGCTGCATCGATACGTGCATTAAGACGTGCAATCATTGACTCGCTGTTGCGGCCCAGGTCTTCGGAACTAATGGTCTCGTGCAGAGAATAATTGGCAAGAAAAAGAGAATAGAAGCGCCGGTTCTCCTCGGAATTTTCAAGCCAGCGCAACAGTGCGGCCTTTTCTTCTTCGGTGGCGCAGTGGCGTATATTCTTTAGAATTATGCCTAAAATTTCGTCTTGCATACTATAATATACAATTATAAGAGCAAGAACACCCAAACAAAAAACTAAACACCGGCCAGACTGGCGCGAAGCCTTTTGAGAGCAATATACATGTGGTTCTCTACGGTGCTTAAAGAAATGCCCAGACGTTCACTGATTTCTTTATTGGACAGATTGTCCAGGTAGCTGAGAGTAAACACCTCACGGCAGCGCGGCGGGAGCTGTGCCACAGCATCAGATATGATGTCGCGCAGATCGGAATTGAATACGCTGCTTATTACAGGATTGCGGTCAGGTGACCAACAATCGCCGAGCAAGGTGAGCATACGTTCTTCATAGTGACTGTTGAACATATGTATGCGCTTGGCACGCTTGAGATAGTTGACGCAGCGGTTATATACCGAACGAAGCAAATAAGACTGGAGCTCCTGAGGGTCGTCCCTGAGAGTACGGCGGTTCTGCCACAAGCCGAAAAGCACGTCCTGCACAACATCCTCCGCCCAGACAGGATCGACTCCTGACAAGAACAAGCGCGCATAGGAAATAAGCGATACATATCGCTCACGGCACAAGGCATCAAATGCCTCCCGGTCTCCGGTTTTGATTCGTGTTATTAATTCGGCCTGCATCAGAATACAAATATATGAAAAAAATGATTTCTTTCATCAGTTGTGTTCCGATCAGGCCTTGAATGAGCTATGGAAATATGCGTTACCTGCGTCCGCGGCCACCGGGACCACCGGGACCGCCAGGGCCTCCCGGGCCTCCATGTCCGCGCATGCGTTCGCGGTCAAAGTTTCCGAAACGCCAGGTCAGCGACAGGATGATATACCTTCCTAAAGTATTGTTGTACACCTCAGAATGGTAGTTTGAATTGTCGGACACGCTGAGGTTCTTGGCCTGGCCGAGTATGTCATAGCCCTTGAGCGCAAGGGTAGCTTTCTTCTTGAAAAGCAGCTTCTGGATCTCGGCATTCAGAATATACTCCGGCTTGTAGTTGAGGTTGCTCGCATAGCCGTTGTACCAGTTGTAATTGAATTCCGACTTAAAGGTCAGGCCCGGGTCTTCCCATGTCCAGTTGACCGAAGCCCTTATCTGATTGTTGAATGTAAGTGTATTGTCGGCTGTCTGCGAAATGGTGTACCAAGATTTGTTAATGCGAGTGCGTGCGCTGGCCGTAAGCTCAAGTGCGTCGTTACGGTATGTGACGCGGATGCGTTCCATGGCGCTCAGGGTACGGGTAATATTCTCTTCGAAGCTGAAATCGCCGCGTCCGTAAGCCGCGAGGAAGCCGTCGTAGTCCATATCGCCGGTTGCCGCATCATAGTAGCTGTCAACTGCTTTGGTAACTTCTTCGCCACCCACGAACGATGCGCTCTTGCTATAGTTCACGCGCCCCATTTCGCCTATGGAGAAATTGGACTTGCCAATGGGAATATTGGCAAAAAGGTTAACTCCGAAATTGAAGGAAGAAGGGCCGTTGAAGGGCATTGAGTAGCGGGCTCCATTGGGACCGTACCAGATGGCACTGGTTATGGGATCCTTAACATAACTACCGTTGAACCTTGCGTTTACAGACGTGAAAGATTTACGGTTGTTGAAGCGGAAGTCCCCATTGAAATTGTGGCTGAAATACGGGGCCAGCGAGGGGTTTCCGAAGCTGATGTTAAGAGGATTGGTATTGTCGGGAACGGGAAGCAACTGAGAGACCGAGGGCTGGTTGGACCAACCGCGGTAGAAAAAGCGCATGTTGGAATTCTCCCCCATCTCCCACCACAACATGGCTGTAGGAGCGTAGCGCCAGCGGGTATCATTATACTCCTGCGGCTTTCCGGCGCGTACTGTCTCGTTGTGCGTGCGGGTAGGCTGGGCTGAGAAACCTACCTGAGCGCGGAACTTCTCGAGCTGATACAACACATCGGCACCGAAGTCGTGACGTTTGTTGTCGTTGGATACGGTATTGGAATAATACTCATCCAGGACTCCGCCTTTGGTGTTGTCGTAAGTCTTCTTCTCAGAGAATGAACGGGACCAATTGTAACCGTAGTTAGCCTCGATAAAGAAGTTTCCGCCCACGGGCTCAGTATATGTCACCCTTCCGAACAGGCTGTGCGAACGGCTCGTCTGGTCTATGGTCTGGTCGGTAAGCTCATGATTGTCCCACTTGCCTTCAGACACGAAGCCGGAGAACAGATCTGAGGTATTGATGGAGTTCATCTCATTGTTGGTGAAGCTGTAGCGCCCCATCACTGTGAGTGTGCGTCCCGGTTTGCCGAGGCGCTGGCGCAAAAGTGCAAAACCGCTGGTGCTGAAATTGCGGTTGTCTCCTGCATTCAGGGAATTGCCGGAGTTGATGTGCTCAATGGCCGAAGCCCTGTCGTAGTCGGTGTTGTAGTCGCTTTCCTGACGGAATGCTCCACCACCGAAGTTAATCTGCGGCTGGAATAGTATGGAAGTGTTGTTGGAGAACTTATGGTCCAGCCTCATTCCGACGCGATGGCCCCAAGTCTGGGTATCATTATAGCCGTTTGTGTTGTAAATCTGGTTGTAATCAGACAGATAAGTGGTTCTGGAGCTCTGTTCCTCAACATACTTGGCCGTGTTGTTGTAGAGATAGTTACCGCCTATGTCCATGCGGTTGTCGAACAGGGTCCATGCTCCGTTACCGCCTGCCATCCATGATGTGGTGATGCCGTTGTCGTTCCAGTTGCCGCCGCGGCCACCGCCCATGCCGCCGCCACCGCCGCGCATGCCGCCCATCATCGAGCCGGCAAGGTCATTGAAGCCACGGTTGTTGGTATTGTTGCCGTTAGCTATGAACGAAAGCTGCGTCTTGTCGGTGAACTTGCCCACAAAAGCAGCAGTCTGATAGCGCCAGTCCCCCTCGGTTGCCGTAGAAGGCACATCGTGACCGCCACCGGCCATGATATTGCCGAAGGTGCCTTTCATCATGCCGGGCTTGATGCTAAGGTCGATGATGGTCTCCTCTTCCCCATCGTCTATCCCGGTAAACTCGGCCTGGTCGGACTTCTTCTCCACTACCTTGAGCTTGTTGATTATCTTCGCTGGAATATTCTTGGAAGCGAGCTGCGGGTCATCCAGGAAGAATGTCTTGCCGTCAATAGTTATCTTGCTGATGGTCTGACCATTATGGGTTATGGAGCCATCTTCGGAGACTTCTATGCCGGGAAGTTTTTTAAGCAGGTCTTCAAGCACATCGTTGTCGGTGGTCTTGAAGGAGGAGGCATTATACTCGATAGTATCTTTCTTAATGATTATCGGGTTGCCCACAGCCGACACTGAAGCCGCATCGAGCTGCTGCTGGTCGGGCTTCATCTTAAGCTCGCCAAGGTCCTTGACATCGGGTATTTTAACCTGTTTTTCGAATGGCAGATAGCCCAGGAGTTCGGCCTTCAAGGTATAATTTCCGGGGCGTATTCCCGTGATCTCCACCTTGCCGTCAGCCTCGCTGAGGACATATTTGGATGGTTTTTTGGCCCCGTCCAACGTCAGGGATACGGTTGCGAAGCCCACAGGCTCGCCATTGGAATCATCAAGCAGTACCGCTGAGAGGCGGTTTTGTGCAAAAAGGCCCGTACCGAGAAGCAAGGCTCCTGCAAGGCACGCTATTCTAATCAACAGTTTCATATCTTCACTTTAGACGCAAACTGTTTCCCAAAGTTTAAATCATAGATAAAAACTTGCAGTCCCCCGCTGAGGGCGATTCCAACTGTAGACTACGGCCTACGGCCTATCCCTCCCGTCGCCAGCGACGAGCCCCTCCCACTCACGGCTGCGTGGGCGCAGACGGTCTGCAGTTGGAACCGCCCTCTGCGGGGACTGAGCCTGAGTCATTTAACCCTGTCGGGATTTGCAGCGATGAACTTCTCCCAGGAATCGCCGGAAGACTTGCCGGCAAGCGGGCTGGTCATCTGATAAAAATGACACATCGCAATAGCCAGTGCATCCGTAGCGTCAAGGTGCTTGGGATCGATATCTATACCCAAAGTCCTTTCAACCATAAGGGCCACTTGTTCCTTGGAGGCGGCGCCGTTGCCGCATATAGCCTGCTTGGCCTTGCGCGGAGCGTATTCATAGACCTTCGCCCCGCGCGTCAGAGCAGCCGCCATAGCGGCCCCCTGAGCACGACCGAGTTTAAAAATAACCTGGGCGTTACGCCCGTAGAAAGGAGATTCGATAGCCAGATCATCGGGATGATGGAGATCACACAGGGCGCAGACTTTATCGAAGATGATGTGCAACTTCTCGTATATGTCGTCAACCCGTCTCAGATCAAGAATTCCCATGTCCACGTAGTGCGGCTTGCCTGCCGCATCCACACGGACAATCCCGAAACCAAGCAAGTTGGTTCCGGGATCGATTCCTAGTATGGTTCCTGGCTTAGTCAATTATATCAAAGCCCGTGTAGGGACGCAAAATTTCGGGGATCACGATTCCGTCAGGAGTCTGATTATCCTCGAGAAGCGCCGCCACCACCCTTGGCAAAGCAAGCGAGCTGCCGTTAAGAGTGTGAGCAAGCTGTGTCTTGCCGTTCTCGTCGCGGTAACGCAAGTGCAGGCGGTTGGACTGGTACGTCTCGAAGTTACTTACAGAGCTGATCTCGAGCCAGCGGCCCTGTGCGGCGCTCCAAAGCTCGAAATCGTAGGTAATAGCAGAAGTGAAAGACAAATCACCGCCGCAGAGACGGAGGATACGGTACTTGAGCCCAAGTTTGTTCACTATTCCCTCAACATGGGCGACCATATCGTCAAGAGCCTTGTAGCTGTCTTCAGGCTTCTCCACGCGCACTATCTCCACTTTGTCAAACTGGTGCAGACGGTTCAGTCCGCGGACATCCTTGCCGTAAGACCCGGCCTCACGGCGGAAGCAGGGCGTATAGGCGGTAAGGCGCTGGGGGATCTGTCCCTCACCTAGTATCACGTCACGGAAAATATTTGTAACAGGGACCTCAGCGGTAGGCACCATGTAGAAATCATCCACCTCGGCGTGGTACATCTGTCCCTCTTTATCGGGCAGCTGACCGGTGCCGAAGCCGGAATCACGGTTTACCATCACAGGAGGCTCCACTTCTTTATAGCCGGCAGCAGTGTTGCAGTCGAGGAAGAAGTTGATGAGCGCCCTCTGGAGCTTGGCACCCTTTCCCTTGTACACAGGGAAACCGGCACCTGTAATCTTAACGCCCAGGTCGAAATCGATAATATCATATTTCTTTGCCAGTTCCCAATGCGGGAGGGCGTCGGCGGGCAGTTTGACATCCGGTCCGCCCATCTTCACCACCTCATTGTCCTCGGCGCCTTTTCCGGGCTTAACGAGGGAGCATGGTGTATTGGGAAGAAGGACCAGATTCTTCTCCATCTCGGCAGCAGCCTCATCCATGCCGGACAGGAGTTCACCGGAGCGGGCTTTAAGTGCTGCCACGGCAGCCTTAGCCTCTTCTGCCTTCTCCTTGAGCCCCTGCTTCATGAGGGCTCCGATCTCGGCTGCTTTCTGCTTCTGCTGAGCCAGAATTGCATCTGCCTCGGTCTGGAAATTACGACGGCGCGTGTCCAGTTCCAAGACCTTGTCCACTATGGGCTGCGCGTCAAAATTCTTAATTTTAAGCTTCTCGACAATCTCCTGCGGATTGTCCCTGAGCATCTTGAGCGTCAACATAACTGTGTAAAATTAAAAAAAATGACCCGCAACCCCGATCCCGAAGTGCAAGTCATTGATCTACATAAAACCTTCGAGATCAGTTCTCAAAAGGGACTACTGACACGTAGGACTTGTCCCCTCTCTTGCGGGAGAACTTCACTGTGCCGTCGATAAGTGCGTAAAGGGTGTGATCCTTGCCCATGCCCACGTTGGTGGAAGGATTGTGGACTGTACCCCTCTGGCGTACGATAATGTTGCCGGCCTTCACGACCTCGCCGCCGAATTTCTTGAGACCCAAGCGTTTGCTTTGCGACTCACGACCGTTCTTTGAACTGGATTGACCTTTCTTGTGTGCCATAATTCTTAAGCGATTTCGTTGATTTTGATCTTGGTAAGTTTCTGACGATGGCCATTGAGCTTCTGGAAGCCCTTGCGGCGGATCTTCTTGAACACGAGGACCTTGTCGGCCTTCGCATCGTCATCCAGAACGGTAGCCTTCACAACGGCTCCCTCAACATAAGGAGTTCCGACCTTGATGGCCTCACCGTCAGCGACGAGAAGCACTTTGCCGAACTCTACATCAGCACCCTTGGCATCGGCGAGCCTCTGCACAAAGATTTCGTTGCCAGCCTCTACTTTAAACTGCTGGCCTGCAATGTCTACGATTGCGTACATCAAACAATTTATTTAAATGTTTGGGCCGTGAGCGTCTGCCCGGCGGCAGATCTTGACGAGCTCATCGGTCATAAAACGGACCGCAAAGATAATAATTATTATTGATTTTGCAATTCATTATTACTAGTTATTTGTTTTTACAAAAAACTTATAGATATTTGTTAAGCATATTTGTTTTGTAATGGATTCTGCTTTCATATTCAATAAGCCTGTTACCGGCCGTCATTTCATAGGCCGGAAGACAGAGACTGCTATACTCACGAACCTCCTTCGCGAAGGAGAGAACGTCACATTATACGAGCCTCCCAAAACAGGCAAAGACTCTATCCTGCAGCAGGTTTTCTTTGACCTCAAATTGGCTTCGCCGCAATTCCGCATTGCCAGCATATCACTGCTGAACGTCCGCTCTCTCACCGACTTCTGCCTCAGCGCCGGAAGCAACATTCTTAAGCAGTACGGCACTACCCCGTCCGACTACAGATCGCTGGTAGAAAAGTTTCTCCCCGATACCCATTTCGTCTTTGACGAACTTATTTACCAGGAAAACGGACGCATTCTCTCTCTCAACTGGGACTTGGACGACAATGACTTGAGGACCCTTCTGCAACTCCCCTACTCGCTTGGCAAATCAGACGGCAAGAAGCTTTTCGTATGCATCGATGAGTTCCAGAACGTAATGCTCACAGAAGACGGCGACAAGTTGTGCCGCATGCTTCAAGAACTGTTCAAGGCCAGGACCCAGGAAGACAGGGCCGCCGCATGCTACATCCTCTACGGCTCGCAGGTCAACGCTATGAAAGAAATCTTCGAGCACAAGAAATACTTCTACCGTCAGGTGGAAAGGGTGAGCCTTGGCGAGATAGACCCTAAAGACATTGTGGAATCGGTCAACAGAGGCTTCCTGTCCAGCGGCAAGGTGGTGGACAAGGGGCTGATGCTCGGAGTCTGCCAGCTGTTTCGCAACAATATCTTCTATATCAACAACTTCGCTGCCATTTGCGATTCCCTGTCGAAGGGCTACATGACCGAGCCAGTGCTCGCCGAAGCACTGTCCTGCCTGCTGGCAATACACGAGCCCCGCTTCAAGGCAAGCATGAGCGATCTGACCACCTTCCAGGTCAACCTGCTCCGGGCGGTTGTGGAAGGACACACCAAATTCAGCAGCGCCGAGGTTATCCACCACTTCAACCTCAATTCCTCGGCCAACGTACGCCGGCTCAAAGACGCCTTATGCAAGAAGGAGATCCTTGTATTTGACGATGAGGACATTCCGCATATAATCGACCCTCTGTTTGAATACTGGGTCACAAGAACCTATTTTGAAATTAAAGTTTAAGAATATGACACGTTACATCAAACCCGAAGTCTGCTTATCAGAGGCCTTGACGAGGCTGATGATTTGTGACAGCGTCGTCGGCGGCTCAACCGATGATTTTACAGAGAGTCAAGACATTGACTGGACATGGTAGGAGGACAAGATCATGAAAAAGACATTGATAATTATGCTTGCAGCCGCAGCAGTTGCGGTCTCCTGCGCCAAAGAAGGATTTGAGGACGGGCCCCAGACAGGTATCTCACGTTTCGAGATAAGCGGAACCGACGGTATTACCGACGCCACCAAAGCCCGTCTGGGCGAAGGCTACACCATCTGCTGGGAAGAGGGTACGGATAAAATCTGCATCTTCAACAAGAACGACAAGTACCAGTACACCGTGGCTTCGTCCGGCACCTCCACCTGGATGGAAGGTCCGGCCGTGCCTGCCCAGAGCACCTATTATGCACTTTACCCTTACGACGAAAGTGCAAGCAACTCAACGGGCAGCATCACCACCACGCTCCCCCAGGCCCAGAAAGCCATACACGGTCAGTTCAGCAATATAATTGCAGTAGCGGCCACCAAGACCAAAGAATTCAATTTCAAAACCTGCGTCGCACTGGTCGAAGTGGACCTCCAGACCGACGGGGTCAGCGAAATATCGTTCCGCGGCAACAACGGAGAGCTGGTTGCCGGTTCTCTGAGGCTGAGCGCCTCCACTTCGGCTGATCCTGATCCGGCCATCATTTCCGGAGTCAAAGAAGTCAGCATTTCCGATGGCGGCAAGATCCTGGAAAAAGGACTATACTACATTGCAATAGCTCCGCAGACCTTCCACAAGGGGGTCACCCTCACCTTCAAAGGCCCCTCAGGCTCCGCCGAGAAAGTAACGGCCAAGAGTGTCTCCGCCCGCAGAAGCACTCGCTTGCGCACCGGTGCCGTAACGCTGACGCTCAAGGACACGGATGCAGACATGTACCTCGACTACTCCGACCAGAACATCAGCGGCAGGCTGAATCCAGGTGAGGAAAAGTATCTGGTGTACTCCTATTCCGGCACCACCTCCCTGCAGTATAAACTCAATACTTCCGGCCCTGTGAGCATAGAGTACCCCGACGGCTCGGACCAGTTGGAGGAACTGTTTACCGCCGAGGGATCCATCATCAAGCTGAAGCCCACCAAGTGTTCCGGCGGACTGAACGCCAACGTACGGCGTCTTCGTTCCGCATCTTACAGAGGTTCCGAGGCAGGCCCCGTCAACCTGCCCGTAGATAACGCATCACTGATGGGCGCATCGCAGAGCGGCACTTGCACCGCCAACTGCTACATTGTCACTTCGCCTGGTATATATGCTTTCCCTCTGGTGTACGGCAATGCCATCCGGGGCGGCGCCGAAAACACAGCGGCTTTCGCGCCGGAGGCAAGCGGCGACAAAGCCCTCACGCCCTTCATCGGAGCTGACGGCAGTCCCATCACCAGCCCGTACATCAACGGAGCCGGCGCCAAGGCGGTGAGCGCCCGCTTAGAATGGGAAGATGTTATCGGGCTCGTACAAGAAGTCAGGCTCGTCGGGGACGGCAGTTCATCAGACAGGATAGTATTCACCGTGCCTCAGGAGAGCATCCGTGAAGGCAACGCACTGATAAGTGCAGTGGACGCAGACGGGAAAGTGGTCTGGAGCTGGCATATATGGGTTTGCGGTGCTCCGGCTGAAGAATTCCAGTCCATAACCATCACCAACAAGGCCGGCAACACATACAGGATGAGCAGCATGAACCTGGGATGGGTGGCTCCATACGACACCCCCATTTCTTATGAAAATGCTACCACACGCATCCGCATAACACATCAAGGCAGCGGAAAGACCATGGACCTGGTGCTTGTGCAGACAGGAGCTGAACTGCCGGCAAATATCATCGGTAACTGCACATTCTACCAGTACGGACGTAAAGATCCCTTCGTCGCATCCGACGGCACCCCTTGCGATCCTGCCGAAAACGGGAGCAAAAAAGTCTGGTACACGACATCACGGAGAGATACCGTCGGCACAAGACATGCCCAGCTGGGCGGCGACATCGCCGCATACATACAGAATCCCACCGTATATAATCTGAACTCCGGTGGCGACGGCAAGTATTCCAACCTGTGGAACGGCACACAAGGTGCTTTCTCCTCAAGCGCCACGTCTGACGCCAACGCCCTCCCGGTAGTCAAGACTATATACGACCCCTGCCCTCCGGGATGCTGCCTGCCTCCTATTGGAGCATTCAGCGCCTTCAGCAAGGACAATACCGAAGGAGATTTCAATGACGGATACCTGTTCTACTCCGCTCCTGGCAAAACCGGGCAGACCATCTTCTTCCCTGCCACCGGGTCGATGTCCACCAGCAACATGACCTCTACCAAGGTGTTTGCTGCCTTAAGGAATGTAGGCACAGGCTTCTCATACTGGGCTGCCAACGCCAACAACGCCACAGCCGGCTTCAACCTCAACTGTTACAACAAGGGAGCCGTTAATTTCACATTCGGCAGCAACAGGCAATATGTTTTCCCTATACGTCCCGCAATAGAAGAGCTACTATGAAGAAAATACTGATATTGGCCGTCGCTGCCTTTGCTTGTCTGAGCATACAGGCGAAGGGCAGGACAAGCGTAGCCGTGGTTGCCGACAAAGCCACATATCAGGCGGCGGCAAGCGCCATAGGCCGCTACTCGGACTCAATCAAAAAGTACGACAAGAAAAATGTATTCGTCCTCGTGGCCGACTGGACTCCGGATATGCTGCGCGATACGCTGCGCCACCTCTGGCTCCATGACGGCCTCGAAGGTGCAGTACTGGTAGGAGACATCCCCATACCTATGATTCGCCGTGCACATCATCTTGCTACAGCCTTCAAGATGAATCCGGGCATGCCCATCAAGCGTTCCTCCATACCCTCCGACCGCTTCTACGACGATTTCTCACTACGCTTCAATTATCTACAAAGGGACGGAGATCTTTGGTACTACGATCTCTCTCCGGAAGGAGCCCAGCGCGTCCATTGCAACATTTACTCGGCGCGCATTAAGCCCTCTAAGAGCGACCCGGACCACAGTTTCCACGAGCTGATATGCGAGTTCCTCGACCGCGCTGCGGCAGCAAAGGCTACCCGCGACCCTCTGGATAAAGTATTCCATTTCGGCGGTCACGGCAACAGCTCCGAGAGCATCAATGCACGTATCGACGAAGAGCGCGCCTACTACGACCAGTTCGCACTGAAGGAGCCTGAAGGGCAGGTCCGCTTTCTTAATTTCGACGAAGACCGCTTCACCCGCAAACGCCTTATGTCGGCCCTTGCCGACAATTCAATCGACTTCGCCCATATCCATAGCCACGGTGCCGTGGGAGCGC
Organism: Bacteroidales bacterium; assembly: GCA_017634595.1. Taxonomy (GTDB): domain Bacteria; phylum Bacteroidota; class Bacteroidia; order Bacteroidales; family UBA932; genus Cryptobacteroides. Next base: position 57,561 of record JAGBNC010000011.1, on the reverse strand, counting down.
AGTACATAAGCAAGGAGCCTTACACCTACATGACTTCAGAGCATATAGAGAATGTCAAGTCGGCCCTGCGCTCCCGGATGCGCCGTTCCCGCGACAAAGACAAGACCGCATCTGAGCTTATACAGTCCTATGATGTGCCGGCATCATGGCTGAAAGGCTGGGACGATCCGGGACTGATCCGGCAAGACTCACTGCGCGCCGCAGCTGTTGACATCACTCTGGAAGACCTGGATTCCTACACATCAGGGGCCAAGATTATATTGCTCGATGCCTGCTTCAACGGTGCATTCCTGCACGACGACTACATTGCATCGCGCTATGCCTTCGGACACGGCAGCAGCACTATGGCCGTCACCGCAAATTCAGTCAATATTATCCAGGACCATTGGAAGAACGAACTCGCTGGGCTGCTCAGCGCAGGATACTGCGTTGGAGAGTGGGCCCGGAACTACATGACTATCGAGTCGCACTTGTTCGGCGATCCTACCTACTGCTTCGCAGTGTCAAAGGCAAAGAGCCCCGACCTCACAAGGAGCAAAGCCTATCATGACGGCAAGTACAACTTCGACAAGTGCCTGATCACTCTTCGCAGCGACCCGTCCATGAATGTGCGTCTGGAAGCATTTTACCGCATTATGCGCGAAGCTTCTTATCTGGGCTTCGTTGATGCGGCAATCCGCGCCGGCCTCAACGACTCTTACGAGATGCTGCGCCGCATGGCCGCACGCTATGCCGAGAACTATGGCGCCCCTGAGCTCCTAGAGTTGATTGCAAACCATTACCTCGACCCGCAGGAATCCTCACGCGTAAGGTACCATCTCCTGAACGCATTCAGCCTCTACCCTGCCGACGACGTAGAGCAAGCGCTGCGAAAAGCTTGGGACGGGACATGGCCGGCCGAGGATGAATTCGAGAGCACCGTAGCACGCATATGCGGAAGCGTAAAAAGCAGCCGGAAAGACATCGACGCTCTGCTGGACGACAGCATTTCCACAAAGGACAAAGCTTTCACTATCAGCCACCAGCGCAATGCATGCATACCGGCCGCTATCGATCCTATGATTACTATCATAGCCGACTCGGCAGCAGCGGAAGAGCTGCGTCTCAAGGCCGCCGAAGCCCTGGGATGGTACACCCATTCTTGCCGCAGGCAGGAGATATACTCACGTCTGAAAGCTCTTGACATATCAGACGCTAAGGTAGCGGACGAAGTGCACCGCACTCTCAGAAGACTCGAAGACAATGCACATACCAAGTAAAATACACATCTGCACAATGTTGCTGCTTCTGCTGGGTCCCGGACTGGCGGCCCAGCAGAAGGCCTCGCTGTATGGTAAGGTGAGCACTGTAGAGGACGGCAAGAAAGTACCCGTGGACTATGCGGTAGTACTGCTCAAGCCGGCAGGGGTTTACGCGACAACCGACCAGAACGGAGACTATCGTCTGACCGGGATCGATCCTGGCACATACGAGCTTAACATACAGCTGATCGGGTATGAGACCCTGGACACCACCATTACCGTCAGGGGTGACCTGCGCCGGGATTTCGTGCTCACACAGAGCTCCTTCCGTCTGGAAGAAGTGCACGTAGTAGCCGAAGCGTCCAAGGCGGGCGAATCTACAGCATCGCTGATTTCGCGCCAGGCCATTGACCACAGCCAGACAAGTTCGCTGCGCGACATCATGCAGCTCCTGCCGGGAGCCTCAATAACCAATCCCGACCTCAGCTCCGCCCATAGCATCAACCTGCGTTCCGTCGACGGCAGCGACATGAACAGCCTCGGTACCGCCATCATCGTTGACGGTGCTCCCATGTCCAACAACGCCAACATGGAAGGCATAACCGCTGTGATGAACGGCGTATCGTCAGCTATAGCCGGGACATCGGTTTCCGCCGCAGGAGCCTCGCCCGGAGGCGGCATTGACGTACGCCAGCTTTCCACCGACAACATAGAGTCCGTTGAAGTCATACGCGGCATTCCTTCGGTGCAGTACGGAGACCTTACGGCCGGGGCCGTCATCATCAACTCCAAGGCCGGCGCGGAGCCCCTGACCATACGCCTGAAAGCCGACCCGAAGATCTACCAGGCCGCCGTATCCAAAGGATTCAGGCTCAGCGAGAAAGCCGGAGACCTGCACCTGTCGGGCGACTATGCCTACTCCAATGCCAAGACTACCGAATCATACGCCCATTACCAGAGGCTCAATGTCAAGGGACTGTGGTCAAAACGCTTCGGTCAGCTCAATACGTCCACCGCACTCGACCTCAGGCTCGGGAAAGACACACGCGACAAGAATCCGGACGACCTCCGTACCAACCTTGCATCCGGAGGCACGTCACTCGGATTCCGCATCAACACCAACGGCACCTGGAACATCAACCGCGGCTGGCTTAAGACCTTACGCTACGACCTTTCGCACAGCTATACTTACAAAGAATCGTTCCGTGAGCAGGACAACATCAACGCCATTGCCATTTTCACCACAAACATGACTGACGGCAGCACAGTGGCCGATGCTGTGGGCAAACGTATATTTGACACCGAAGGACGTGAAATAACATCATTCGGGACCGATCCCTACGCCTACGCCATCATGACGCCCTACTCATATTTCTGCCACTACGACTTCTACGGCAAAGAGCTCAGCACTTTCGCTAAGGCGTATCTGAACATGTACAAGCAGTGGGGCGACATAAGCGAGAAAATCATAGTCGGCGCCGACTTCAAGTCTGAGGGCAACCTTGGACGCGGTCTTGTGTTTACCGAGGGACTTCCCCCCAACCGCACCAACACCGAGTCCGGTTACCGCGAGAGGCCCCTTTACGACATTCCGTTTGTCAATCAGACAGGCATTTTCGCCGAGAACAGTTTCAGGGCCAAAGTGCTGCGGCGCAATTTCAACCTGACCGCCGGTCTGAGATTTGACATAGTGAACGGCCTGACGGCTCTGGGCCCCCGTATCAACGCATCCCTGGACTTGATTCCAGATATCTGGACGCTCCGCGGAGGCTGGGGAATAACGGCCAAGGCGCCCACATCGGCCTACCTCTACCCTACCGACGCTTACTATGATCAGGTAAACATCAACACCAGCGAGGCTACACTGGAGAGCGACCGCACGGTCATGGCTACTACACGCATCTACCGCGCAGTCAATCCAAAGCTTGAAATAGCGCGCAACCGCAAGGCTGAAATAGGCTTCGACCTGAAGATTGCCCAGCGTTACCGCCTGGGGGTGACCCTGTACGATGAGCTGATGAAGAACGGCTACAGCTTCTCCAGGCTCATGGAAAGCTTCGCCTGGGTCCCTTACAAGACATGGACCATAGCAGGACACGGCTCCGACGGCGCTCCCCTGTTCGCCCAGGATGTCGATACCCATCGCTTCTTCGGCTGGTACATGCCGTCAAACAACGCATGGGAGCATCATTACGGGCTCGAATACGAACTTGACCTGGGACGTTTCAACGGCATCCGTACATCCTTCTTCCTCAACGGCGCCTGGATGCATTCCATGTCATCCAGCAACGGCGACAGCTTCTCGCTCAACCTCAAGGAAGGAAGCTATGTGGGCAGCAATGTGTCCATTTACGACCCGGGCGTGAGGAAATACCATTACGAAAAGTTCCTTACTACCCTGAGGGCCACGCACAACATTCCTTCCATAGGTTTTGTAGTCACGCTCACCACGCAACTCAACGTTTTCACCAAGAACTGGACGGAGTATCATAACGACGAGGCCCCGCAGCGTTACCTGTCGATTGAAGACGGACTAATGCACAACTTCACCCCGGAAATGGCCCAAGACCCCGCTTACCGGTACATGATAGGCCAGCTTTCCGACTCTCGCTTCATCGTCAGTCACACCATTCCTACTGTGGTATTCAACCTCAACGTAACCAAGGAGATACGCAAGTTCATGACCGCCTCCTTCTATGTCAACAATCTCTTCAACTCGCGTCCGCTCGACCCTTCGGAGATCACCAAGGGCAGCTTCACCGAGCTTAATAACCCTATGTATTTCGGATTTGAGATTAAATTGAAAATATGAAAAAGTTCGTTTTAGCGATTCTGGCTTGCACCATAGCAGCGGCCTGTCAGCCTACACAGGCTGTCAGACTTGCTGAATGGAGCCCAGGGATTGATGAATCCGCACTGGGCGATGCTCCCAAACCAGAATCATACAAAGTCAAACTGACCAATATCGGGACGGAAGAAGCACTGGAGGCCACAATGTCAGCCGGTTCGGCCCAGACCATAAGCGTAGTTCCCGGCATATACAATATTACTGTGCAAGCTCATGGCAGCAGTGGCGGACGCGCATACAACTACATCGGCACGGCCAACGCAGTCAAGATCGTAGGCAGTGAACCCGTACACACCCTGATCAAAGTCACCGCTTCAGCTTCTTCAGCACTGGTATTCAAAGAGATACACTACAACGCCAGCATGGTCACAGGATCCACCTCCGCGCGTTACCTCAAAGACACCTTCTTTGAGATCTACAACAATTCCGACCAGACAGTATATGCCGACGGAATATGCCTTGGCGATCCTATGAGCTACAAAATCTATGACTTCAAGGACAAACTTCCCAATGCATCCGACTATGTGTTCATAGGCACCTACGTCTGGCAGATTCCCGGCAATGGCAGCGACTACCCTGTCGCCCCCGGCGAGTCATTCGTAATTGCAGCATCTGCAATAGACCATGCCCGCATTGCCAACACCCTTGACCTGTCCACTGCGGAATTCGAGACTATCTGCGATAAATACAAGGAAAAAGGCGGACAGACTGACGCCAACGCCATAAACATGACGCTGGCCTGCACTATCAAGGAGAGCGGTCTGGGCAACCAGTTCGGCCGTTTCACCGACGGTGCCTGGGTCATTTTCTACCCTTCGCAGCCGTTGCGCAAAGATGGCGAGTACCTGGAGTCCAATCATGCCAACAACTACGGTCAGGAGGTACTTAAAGCCGACATTCTGGACGCTGTCGATTTCCTGAAGACAGAGAATCCTGATGACAAGCGGCTGGAAAGCGAACTGGATGCAGGATGGATAAAATGCAACACGACCGGCGGCAACCAGAGCGTAGTGCGCAAGGTGGCCGGGACGCGTGAGGACGGGAGCATCATCCTGCAGGATACTAACAACACCTCTGAAGATTTCACCGTCAGCGACAAACCCGAAATCCGGCGCGACGGAGTCAAGAGGCCATCATGGAGCACATGGACAACTGCACAATGAGAATCTACAAGGTCATACTTTTTGCGTCACTCGCAACGCTTGCCTGCCTGCGGAGTTCAGCCCAGGAGTCCCACGACAAAGCCTGGACCAGGCTCAACCTTGTCAAGGCTCAGTGGATGGAATCTTCCAATGCCGGCGCTCTCGCTTTTGAAGCGCCGTCAGACTTTAACACTCTTGATGCCGGGTACGCTCATTCGGGCGGCGACTTCCGGCAGCTTCAGACCGGAACGAGCGAGGGCAAGCTCCACTTCGACACTCAAGGAGCCAGGCAAATCGGCAAGGTAAGCGTCTGGGGACGCTTCACCTACAATAATGCATCCGAATCGGGAGCATCATTCAACACGCTGCTCAACGACCCCTATGACGAGCGCTTCCTCTACTCCGCCGCCGACTCCGTGGCAGGACAGTGGAAAAAGCAGTCGTACCTGATGCAGTTCAAGGCAGCCATGCCCCTCGGAGAGAAAGTCGGGGCCGGAGTTCACGTCAAATACACCGACAAGATAGCTGCAGGCCAGATTGACCCGCGTGCTGAAGCGTATCACTACTGCGTGTCGGTGAGGCCGGCGGTGGTGTGGAATTCGGGCATCGGATCTCTGGGCCTCAGCGCCCTGTATTCCAACACCTTCGAGCGTTCGACTCCATCTATCAGCAACAGTCAGGAGATCCAAAAGCTGTTCTTGATGCGCGGCCTGGGCAACTGGGTCGGCAGCCAGGTCGGCGGCAGCGGGCTCAGCACCATGTATTTCCGCTGCAATTCCTGGGGCGCTGCGCTTCAATATGCCCTGCGAAGGGAATGGAAGCTGCTTGCCGAGCTCTCATACACTGCAGATCGTAGCGTTATCACCGAAAGCGCCACCCAGCCCAAGCCCCATGGGAACACACTGCGGCATAGCATTTCTGCTTACTCATCCATCCAATTCGGGTCCTCTGTGCTGCATTCGCTCAAGCTGTCGGCCGATGCCGTCAATACAACAGGTACAGAACCCACAGCTCTTTGGAACAAGGATAGCGGAAGATGGGAGACTGCGCACACAATCGATCAGGTAAGTCTGAACACGCTACGGGCGGCCCTTGACTGGGACGCGTTCGTAAGCGACGATGACAGCTATACATGGCACTTTCTTGCGGGGCTGTCTTTCGTGAGCAAGGATGATTCATACGCCCTCCCCTACTCGTATTTTAAGTACAACAACATGTCAGCAAAAGCAGGGGCGGAAAGGAGATTCGCTTTTGCCGGAGGGGCATCTTTGATCAGTTCGGCCACGATATCAGCGACCAAGAATATCTCTGGTGGATATAGCTATTCCGGGCACAGGAGCGGGACTTCGCCGGTGGAGCTTCTGTATCCTCACAATCTGTCAATACTCAGCGCAGACAGGTGCGAAGTATCTGCAGATGCCGAGTACTCATTCCCGGCAGCTGCCGGCGTAAATCTGGCTTTGTGCGCGCAGGCCCGCTGGCTCGGCGCCTCCTGCAGTACTGATCCAGGCCCGGTATTCCGCCAGCGCTGGATGGCACTTGGGGCGATAAAGCTGTACTTCTAAAAAAAATTCAGGGTGACCGTGACGGCCACCCTGAATAATCTTATTGTTCTTCCTGGAGACGGAGGTGCTGAACGTAAATTGCCTTTTGCTTGGCAATACGCTTCTTGACTGAAGGCTTCTCAAAGTTCTTGCGTGCCCTCATTTCGCGGACAGCTCCGGTCTTCTCAAACTTACGCTTGAATTTCTTGAGTGCGCGTTCGATGTTCTCGCCTTCTTTTACCTGTACTATAATCATTCTTTTATCACCCCCTTTTTCATTTTTGAGCGCGCAAAGATAAATAATTTTTTTTATATTTGTAATCTGTTGAAACAAAAAATTATGAAAAGATTATTCCTGATTGCTTTGCTGTCAGCGGCAGCACTTACTTCTTTTGCCACGGTCCCTCATCGTTCAAAGGTACCGGACATCCCCGGATACATTACATTGAAGGGGGATTTTCATATTCACACCAATTTCAGTGACGGCCATGTCTGGCCAGTGACACGAGTGGATGAAGCTGATTATGACGGACTGGATTTCATAGCCATTACCGATCATATCGAGACTCACCACCAGCATATGATCAAAGATTTCGGGGCCAACGCTACCCGCAATTCTGCATATGAGATGGCGGCAAAGCAGGCTAAGAAATATGGCATCATGGTCATACACGGAGCCGAGCTCACCCGCGGTGCACGTCTTTTCCCCGGACACTTCAACACTCACTTCATCACTGACGGTGATGCTGTCAACCAAGTGGCTGAGGCGCACAACGGCAAGTACGGCGACGACGAAGTGAAGCAGGAAGAGGCAGCTATCATTTCCGGCCTCACAGAGGCTAAGAAACAGGGCGCATTCGTAACCTGGAACCATCCCGACTGGGAGCAGCAAGCTCCCAACGAGACAAAATGGTGGCCGATTCATACACAGCTTCTCAACAAAGGCCTCATTGACGGAATCGAGATCTACAACAGTTTCATCGGCTATGACCCCGAAGCCTTCCACTGGGCCATTGAGAAAGACCTTACGATCACTACCGGTACCGATGCCCACAAGCCTATGTTCCAGTGGGTGGACTACGAGAAAGGAGAATACCGTCCCATGACTCTTGTCTTTGCCAAAGAACGCTCGCTTAACGGCATTCGTGAGGCCCTGGACGAGCACCGTACAGTCGCTCTGGCCGAGGGTTGCGTGTACGGTAAGGAAGAGTGGATCAAGCCCCTGCTGGAAGCTTGCGTGGAGATATCCGGTATCAAATTCTCCGAGAAGAAAATGACCTGCAAAGTGCGCAACCTGAGCACAATCCCCATTAAGCTGGCCAAGGCTCCCGGGAGCGAGCAGGTGGTCTATGCCCGCGGAGTCAACCTCAACGAAAACGAAGAGATTTCGTTCTCCGTCAACGGCATTGACAGCCGCAAGCCGTGGAACACCTATGAATTCGACATAAACTTCTATGTCACCAACTGGCTCACGGATGCAGACACCCCTCTCAAGATATCATATCATGTGAGCGTACCTGCAAAATACCGCAAGAATTAGATTTTTTTCCAAATCATATATATATGGTAAATCATTCTATCCCCGGGGCATACAAAGCCCCGACATGTGAAATGGAGGAAACTCTCTATGAGAAAGTCCTCTGCGAAAGCTCCGACGGTGTTACCGAGGATTTCGGCGATTTTGAAGACTTTACCTGGTAAAACGTACGCCTTATGAGAAAGTCATTCATTTTTGCAGCTATCCTTTGTGCTGCCGTGATTTCCTGTACTAAGGAAGTCGCTCCCGAAGAGAAGGTTATCGAATCCCATGAGGGGTACGTGCCTGTCACCCTTTCCGCCCAGTGCGATGTAGAGACCAAGGCTGTTCTGAACGGCAAGAAGATTGTGTGGGCAGTCGGCGAAGAAGTGGCTGTGTTCACTTCGGCATCCGAGAACCCTCTCAAGTTCTCGGTCGTTGAGGCCACCGAAACCGGAAACGTGAAGATTGCCGGCGAGGCTCCTGCCGATGCAACTTCTTTCATCGCCGCCTATCCTTACGAGTACGCAGAATCTTGCAAGGACGGAGTGGTGAATATGTACATGCCCGCTTCTCAGACCATCCCCGAGGATGGAAATGTCGATCCCAAAGCATTGGAATCAGTTGCTTATTTCACTGATGCCACTGCCAAGGGAGTCTTCAAGAACATATTCTCCCTGCTTTCTTTTGAGCTTGGTCAGGAAGGTATTTACAACGTGGAGATTACCCCTCTTGGAGACAGCGGCCAGATTGGTGCAGGCAACGTGTACGTTTCTGTGAGCGCCACCGAGGACCCGGTCATTGCAGATGCAACGCCGTTCGTTGCAGTCACCAGCCAAGGCGGAAAATATGCACCTTTTGCCACTGAGACGACATACTACATCGCAGTCGCTCCCGGAGCCATCGACGGGCTCAAGGTAAGAATGTTCAGCGGTGACAAGTATATGGACCGCAGCACTGAGGCTTCGTCCGTTCTGGCCCGCAACAAGGGCTTCAACTTCAAGGTACTCACCGACGGTTGCGCATGGAAATACTTCACCATCACCAACGCCGAAGAGCTCCAGGCATTCCTCGCAGAGGCTGCCACCTACAATGAAGACGATCTTGTCCAGCTCGGCAATGACATCGACATGTCCGGAGTCACTCTCGAGTCTTCGCCTGCATATAAGGGCGTATTCGACGGCAAGGGCTACAGCCTTAAGAACTGGAAGACCGCTGTCCCTCTCTTCGGGACCGTACATGGTAAGGTAAACAATCTTACCATCGATTCCAGCTGCGAGTTTACCGATGCCGCTCCCGGAAATAACGGATTCATTGCCAAGGCCCTCAGGGGTACGATGAACAACTGCCACAACAATGCAGATATAAGTCTCACCCTGAGCGGTGACAGCGTCACAGAGGCTGGAGAAGCTGCAGCAGGCGGTATCGAGTCCCGCAGGATTGGTGCTCTCGTAGGCCGTATGACAGCTCACAATGCCCAGATGACAAACTGCTCCAACAGCGGCGACGTGACCGTGAACGTCAATATTTCCCAGGAAATGCCCGGTACTCTCTATGTGGGCGGCCTCGTCGGCCTCGTCGGTGATCCCGGCGAAGACGTGGTGACCAGGCTTGACGCTTGCACCAACACAGGTGACGTGACAGTGAATACCACAAGTACCGATCCTACTCAGGCATGGCTCGGCACCCATTATATAGGTGGCGTAGCCGGAGCGACCGGAGTCAACAAGGGCAGCTCAACCGAGACTTCCGGCTATACTCTTTACTACGGAGAGATACGCAACTGTGTCAACGAAGGTAAAGTTCAAGCAACATGGGGCGGCGGCACCGGCGGCTACTTCAAGGTGGGCGGTGTCCTCGGATACAGCGAGGCTGCTCTCTTCGACTGCGTCAACAAGGGTGCTGTAAGCTTCATCAACAGCGATACAATATCAAATGCAGGTCCTTCAGTGGGCGGTATTGCAGGAGCTCTTGCCGGCAAGGCCACCGTCAACGCCAAAGACTGCGTAAATGAGGGTTCGGTTTCCCTGTCCGGTATGTTCTCCAACGCCGGCAGCGCATATGCCTCCGGTCAGGTGGGCTTCCTCTGGGCGACTGCGGGCGGCTGCTTCGGCACTGTAGGTGACAATGCTACTTTGGTAGATAACTGCGACAACAAGGGCGAGGTTACAGTGGACGCCAAAATGCCGGCAACTGCCGGTTCATCATCCGCCTTCGGCGGTGTGATAGGAGCCAACATGGCCCAGGTCAAGGGCTGCGACAATCTGGCCTCCAAGACAACCAATCTTTCCGGTATGACTGCCAACTGCCACTTAGGTGGTGCGGTGGGTTATACCTACGCTCCCGTATCCGACTGTGTGGTCAGTGCTCCTCTGAAGATGGCTTTCGATGTCACCAGCCTCACAACCAACCAGAAGAAAACTTACAACAATATCGGAGGTGTTGTGGGTTATGCTAACACAGGTGCCGACATTACCAATTGCGAGCTCACCAGTGCGGCTTCACTCAACGCTACTTCCAACGGTGAATTGCGCTTCGGCGGTATCGTCGGTATGTCTTACGTAACTGTATCAGGCTGCTCCAATAATGCTGATATGACCGTCAGCAGGACGCCCAAGATCTCCGGAGTACCTTACACTTCTTATGTAGGAGGTATTGCCGGTCTCCAGAACGCCGATTTTGCTGTTGAGGGATGCACCAACGGAGGAGACCTTTCCGTGACAATGGATCCTGATTCGAAATACAGCTATGTGGCTGGTATCGTGGCATACACCAAAGGATCTTCAATTAAGTCATGCTCCAACTCCGGAGACATTACCGTTGATGGAGGCCAGATGGTCAAGCAACTGTGCGTGTGTGGTATCAATGGCTGGAACAATGTAGCCACCAGTTTCGAAGACCTTTCCAACAGCGGCGACATTACTGTTTCCAACTGGAATAACAGCGCATATAACTACATTGGCGGTATCACCGGTAATTATAACAAGGGTGGCAACCGCTATAAGAACCTCTCCAATTCAGGCAATATCACCAGTACAACCCCTTGCAAGATGCGTTTAGGAGGTATTGGCGCCGCAATCAACGCCAGTGGCAGTGTGGTAGAAAATGTTACCAACACCGGTACTATTTCTGTGACTTCCGGCCTTGCTGCAAGCCAGATAGGAGGTATTGCCGGATACTGGGGCGCCGGAGATCTGAAGCAGGCTGCTTCTTCAGGGGCTGTGAAAGCCGAAAGTACAAGCGACTCCTTTGTCGGCGGCTTGATCGGAGCCCTTAATGTCGATTCCGCTTGGACAGACATTGAATCCACTGGGTCCGCCGAGGCCACTGCAGGAGACAGTTATGCAGGTTATCTGCTGGGTGAGTTCTCAGCCAAGGGCAAGAAGATTTCCCTTTCCAAACCTTATTCTTTCACCGCCACGGTCAATGGCGAAGCTCCCACCGACGACAATGCCGTCGGCTTCTGGAATGAAGGTGTTATCGAGAAAATAGTGCCCTTTACTGAGGATCTTGCCGGCAAGAAATTCACCTACGACGGCAAGGAATATCCCATAGTACAGCTTGCCGATGGCAAGTGGTGGATGGCCGCACCTATGGCTTATGTGCCTGAAGGAAAGACCGTGTCTTCCGATCCCGTTGAGGATGCAGGTATCTGGTACACTTATACCATTTCAAACAAAGTCGGCACTGCCAACACATCCTTCACAGATGGTTATCTGTACGATGCTGCAACAGCGTTCGGCCTGTCCAGCTACGAGGACATAACCTATGGTACTCAGGATAATATAGAGGAAGGCAATTACCGCAGTTTCGAAGGCACGCAGGGCATATGCCCTCCCGGCTGGTACATCCCTACCAGGGCTGACTTCCTTAAGCTGGTCGGTGCTTCCAATAAAGATGACTCTACCGGAGAAACCGCTCCCGTCGATGATCCGACTGCCGTTTATTATGACTCAACCTTAGATGGAGGCGGTTCTAACATAGGGATTTTCAACAATGCAGGTTGGAATTTCTCTTTCCTTGGGACCAGAAATAAGACAGCCCTTACTCAGACTGGTGCTTATGGTGCCTCTGCATCTATAGATGAGACCAAGTGCGATGAGACTGCATGGTATGGTAAGCCTGCCCTCAACCAGATCTGGTCATCTACTCCTTACAAGCCTAACAAGACCGGTTCCAGCGTTCAGTACTTCTGCCTTATGAGTACTTTCACCGCAAAGTACAAAACAGGACGTCTCAGCCTCAGCTACGGACAGTACCTGTGCGGCATGGAAGTCCGCTGCGTACGTAAGGCCGACTAAGTGCCGGTCATATTATAAAAACGAGGGTGACTGAAAGTCGAGAGGCTTATAGTCACCCTCTCTCTTTATAGAAAGGTCAAGGCTCCGAGCCGCCAGGCAGCCAACCGCTGGCGGAACTCCGTTCGCTTCGCTCACTCCGGCCCCTCCTCCTTCATGACTTTGGCCACAGTCTTCTTGTCGACCTTGATCCCACGCTTCCCAAGTTCCACTGCTATCTTCCGGTGGCCATAGTAACCGAAGCTCTCATGAAAGACTATGATCACTTCTCGTCTCAATCTTAGCTCGGCATCCGACATCTCAAGGTGGGACAGCCGATAAAAGTATGTGCTTTTACTCATCCCGGATACCTTTAGCATCACTCTCAGGCCATATTCAGGAACCATATCCCGAACAGCTAAGACTTCTGCAGCCCATGCTTTGCGGCATATTCCAGTTCCAGCTACTGTTTGCATTCTGATGCCCGATTCAATCGCTCGGATAACCTTGATTTTCATTTGAGTGCTCACGGCTCTCTTTAACTCAGGCATAATCCTTTCGTTTTATGTCCAAGTTTTTTGGGGCACCCCAGTTTCTCATATCCATATACCGCCCGACTGCAGCGAGGACTAAAAAGAAGCTAGTTTTTAGTCTTCGCACGCAAGGAAGGTGCAGGGCGGCAAGACGAGTGATGGGTGCTGAGCCGCCTCGGCCCGCACCCGTCATGGTCTTGTACGCAGATTTTACTTCGTCTTCTGAAAACTCGCCTTAGTACACAAGTAAGGGCGGCGGCACCAGCAGCTATAATCTCAGGATGCTGCTCAAGGTGATTGTCTACGCGTATCTGAACAATGTCTACTCAGGACGACAGATGGAGAAGTTGTTGGTCGAGAATATCGCTTACATGTGGCTCAGCGGCATGCAGACGCCCGATTTTAGAACGATAAACATCTTCCGGAGCAAGCAATTGACCGGTGTCTTTGACAGGATATCACTCAGATAGTTCTGATGCTCAACGAGGAGGGGCTGATATCTCTCAAGGTCCAGTATATAGACGGGACGAAAATCGAATCTGTAGCAAACAAGTACACCTTCGTCTGGAAAGGCAGCACCGAGAAGAACAAAGCAAAACTGGAAGCGAATGTAAGAGCCGTGCTGGAAGCCGCCGAGACGGCTCTCGCCATTGAAAATGCGGAAGAGCAACAGGAGCTGACGGCCGAGGAGATGTCCGCACGGGCGGACAGGATCCTGAACAAGATGGACGAGGACGCGATGAACAACGGTCAGACAAAGCCTGGCTACAACGTACAGATATCCACAGAGAATCAGTTCATTACCAACTACGGAATCTACTGGAGGCCAACGGACCAGAGGACGTGAAATCCAAATCCGACCTGGGTTATGTGGCTACCGTCAGCAAGTACAGAGCTCAGAACTGCACAGGATGTCCATTGAGGTGCCTGTGCTACAAAGGAAATGCCGCCCGCAGCGGAGCCTTGCCCACAAAAAACGAGGCCGACCCTTTTTTAGTCGACCTCGTTTTTTATATACTAGGAGAAGTATTATACAGTCCCCTGCTCCAACATTGCAGTTGCGACTTTCATGAAGCCTGCGATGTTTGCACCCTTGACATAGTCAACGCTGCCGTCAGGACGTGTCCCGAATTTGACGCACTGCTCATGAATTGATTTCATGATGAAATGCAGACGGTCGTCCACTTCCTTGGCGTCCCAAGAGATATGCTCGGCATTCTGCGTCATCTCCAGGCCGGAGGTTGCTACGCCACCGGCATTGACAGCCTTTCCAGGAGCAAACAAGATACCATTGTTCTGGAAATAATGGATAGCACCAGGCTGGCATCCCATATTGGACACCTCGCAGCAGCACCAGCATCCGTTGGCCGCCAGTTCCTTGGCGTCGTCTTCGGAAAGTTCGTTCTGGAAAGCGCAGGGCAGAGCTATATCCACAGGGATGCTCCAAGCTTTCTTGCCTGCCGTAAAGAATGCCTTGCCGGGGAACTTGACAGCCATATCCTCAACCTTGTTGCGGTTGGAAGCACGCATGACAAGCATATAGTCGATCATTTCCTTTGTGATTCCGTCAGGAATGTGGCATACTCCGTCAGGTCCGGAAATAGCTACTACCTTGGCGCCAAGCTCTGTGGCCTTGGTTGCAGCACCCCAGGCCACGTTACCGAATCCGGACAGGGCAATCTTCTTGCCTTTTATGTCTTTTCCAGCCTTCTCGAGAAGATGCTGTGTGAAGTACAGAGCGCCGAAGCCTGTAGCCTCAGGACGGAGGATAGAGCCGCCCCAGGTGCTGCCCTTGCCGGTAAGGACACCGGTATTGTACTGACGGGCAAGCTTCTTGTACATTCCGTACAGATAACCGATTTCACGTCCGCCTACACCCACATCGCCTGCAGGAATATCCTGGTCGGGGCCTATGCACTGCCAAAGTTCAAGCATGAATGCCTGGCAGAAACGCATGATCTCGTCGTTGCTCTTGCCAACCGGATCGAAATCCGAGCCACCCTTGGCACCGCCCATAGGAAGGGTGGTCAGAGCATTCTTGAAGGTCTGCTCAAAACCGAGGAACTTAAGCATGGAAGGCGTAACTGCCTTGTGGAAACGAAGACCTCCCTTGTAAGGACCGATTGCACTATTGAACTGTACACGGTAACCGGTATTTGTCTGCACCTGACCCTGATCGTCAACCCAGGTAACACGGAAAGTTAAGATACGGTCGGGCTCGACCATTCTCTCCACGATCTTGGCTTTCTCGAACTCGGGATGCTGATTGTAAACTTCCTCAACGGATTCCAAAACCTCCTGAACAGCCTGGAGATACTCATTCTCACCAGGATACTTGGCCCGGAGCTTGGCCAGAATTTCATTGGTATTCATAATAGTGTATAATGGTTATTAATTACAAAGCCTGCAAACCAGATTCTGGACTTGCAGGCTTTGCGTAAAAGGTTTACTGCTGTTCTGCTTTAGCCTGGAGTTCTTTCTGCAGAGACTCCATCGTGCGGTCATCAGGGATACCGAGCACTTTGCGGGCAGAAGCCGTGAGATCGTCAGCTTGAGCAGGATCGATGTAAAGAGCACTTGTCTGATCGAAGACAAAAATGTATCCACCGTTCTTAGCAAGATTCTCTACAGTCTCCTGGGCCTTCTTGTACAGAGGAGCCATCAACTGCTGCTGTTGCTGCTGGAGCTCGGCCTGGACGGTCTGATTGAACTCCTGGATACGCTGCTGAATGTCGGTCAGTTCCTTTTCCTTGGCCTCACGAATAGCCGGGGTCCAAGTGCTGGCCTTCTGCTGATACTGCTGGTATTTGGTGTTGAACTCATCGGCCATAGCCTGATAAGTCTCGCCGGCCTCCTTGGTGGAAGCGTCAATAGTTGCACGCGCCTGGTCCGCCTCGGGCATCAACTGCACCAGCTCGGTGAAATTGACATAAGCGAACTTCTGCTGTGCAAACGCTGCTGCGCTCATCATTGCCAATGCGGCAACCAAAATAATCTTTTTCATATCAAAAAATTTAAAATTGTTGTCCTATAACAAAATGGAACTGACTGCCTCCGGTATTGTCATCTGCGTCGAAGCCGTAGCCCCAGTCAACACCGAGCAAACCGATCATCGGCAGGAAGATACGCACGCCGACACCGGCACTGCGTTTGATCTGGAAAGGATTGAAGTCCTTTATGTCGCTCCAGCAGTTGCCTCCCTCCAGGAATCCAAGTACGAATATGGTGGAAGACGGCTGCAGGATCACAGGGTAACGCAACTCCACGGTAAACTTGTCGTAAACATTACCGGCATAAGCAGTACGGTTGGAGTTGTACTGGGTAGTACGTAATGGTGTGAGACTGCTGTTCGCATAACCACGCATAGCTACAATTTCTGTACCGTAGCTATAATAGCCGGACATACCGTCACCACCGACTACGAAGCCTTCGAAAGGAGAATAGCCCCACTTCTGATTGTAGAAGCCCAGATAACCGAACTGGGCCCTGGTCATGAGCACGAGGTCACCGATGAGCTTGGTGTACGTAGCGGCCGAGAATTTCCATTTATGGTACTCGATCCACTTGTACCGGGCTTCCACGGACCAGTTGTCATACTCGACCTCATTCCACTTGATAGGCTTGCCATTACGCTCGGTAATCTTCTGCCCGTTTGAGTCGTAGTCATAATTACGGAACAGGGAGAACGGAGGAGTGAGCGAAACCGACAGGGAGAAATCAGATCCTTGACGGGGATAGATCTGCTGGTCTGTAGAGTTCCTCATCAGGTTGAAGGTATAACTTATATTATGAGATATACCGTTGTCAAATATGAAATTGCCCCAGTCACAGTTCTTCAAGCGATAAGTCTGCCAATTCAAACCGTTGTACAGCACAAAATAGTTGTCAGGCCACTTGAGCCGGTTGCCAAGAGAAGCGGACACGCCGAACACCTCCATCTGCTTGTCGGTACTGAGAATACCGAGCCACAGGTTGGAATTGGTGTAACGGGTATAATAGCCGGACAAGTTAAGGGACGTAGGCTTCTTGCCGAAGAGCCAAGGCTCCACGAAACTGGCCGTAAGGGCAGTATAATACTTACCATTAGTCTGGAAACGGAACGCAAGGTTCTGGGCGTCCCCGAGAGGGACCGGCCTCCAGGCATTCTTGTCGAAGAAACGCCTTGTGGAGAAGTTGTTGAAGCTGACACCGACTGTAGCCACGAAAGTACCGGCGCCCCAGCCTCCGGAAAGTTCAAGCTGGCTGGAAGGCTTCTCGGTGACATTGTAAACAAGGTCCACAGTACTGTTAAGCTGGTTGGGAACAATGCTCCATCCCTTTGTCGGGTCCATGATAGCCTCCGGGTCAAACTGACCCAGTGAAGCAATTTCACGAATCGAGCGCTCAAAATCGGACTGCCTGAACAAATAACCAGGACGGGTGAAGATCTGACGGCGTATAACCCTCTCGTTAGTAAGGTCGTTGCCGTTGATGATGATATTGTTAAGCGTAGCCTGCTTACCTTCGGAAATACGCATCTCCACGTCCACGGAGTCATTCTGGATGTTCGTCTCGACGGGGTTTACGCTGAAGAACAGGTAACCATTGTCGCGGTACAGCTTGGACACGTCCATTTCTGTCTGCTTGCCGCCGCCGTTGAGACGCTTCTGCATGGTCACGACATCATACACGTCGCCCTTGGACACCTGGAGCACATTGTTAAGCACCTCGGAAGGATATACTGAATTACCTGTCCAGGAAATGTCGCGGAAATAATACTTGTCCCCTTCTTCAAACACCAAATCGATGGCAAGGCGCTTGGGCTCGATGTAATACACCGAATCACGCACCAGGCGGGCATCGCGGAATCCGGCCTCATTGAAAGCAGTCAGCACCGCCTTCTTGTCGTTGATATACTCTTTCTCGTTGAATTTCTTGCTGTTGAAGAAATTGTATATCTTGTTTGACTTGGTCTTCTTCATAGAACGGGCAAGCTTAAAATCCTTCACATGCTCGTTGCCTATGAAATGTATCTCCTTGATACGGACCTTTTCGCCGCGGTTGATATTGAAATTGACGCGTATAGCATTCTTTACAACGGTATCTTTCTGGACCTCTGCCTTGACCGAAGCGTTCAGAAAGCCCTTCTCAGCATAATAGCGCTTGATGATGTCCGCCGAAGTCTTCTCTACATATTCCGAGAACTCCCCTCCTCTCCTAAGGTTCAGACGGTCCTGAAGTTCTTTCTTGTCGCCGGTTTTGATCCCGGAGAAAGACCAGTAGGACACCCTGGGACGCTCTTTGATATTGATTCTGAAGTAGGCGGAGTCAGGGCTCTCTCCCAGGTGGTCGATCACCAGCGATACATCTTCGAAGTAACGCTGCATCCAAAGCCTCCTGACGATTCCGGAGACATCGTCGCCCGGCACAGTGAGCTGCATGCCTTTCTGGAGACCTGTCAACTGAATGATCTGCTGGTCGCTGAAGTAGCTGTTGCCCTCTACGGAGACGCCGCCCACGATGTATTTCTTGGGATGGTTATAATCTATCTCCACTGAATTGTCCTGCGCACGCAATAACATGCAGGACAAAAGAACCGACACGAGGACAACAATATATTTATAATTCATCTCTTCTTTCCGATAAATGCGCAAATATACGGAATTATTTGACTTTTCCGAAACGTCTGTCTCTTGAAGCGTATTCCCGCAACGCATTCAGGTACTCTTCCTTTCTAAAATCAGGCCAAAGTGTATCGGTAAATACAAATTCAGTGTACGCCAGCTGCCAGAGCAGGAAATTGCTGATCCGCTTCTCGCCAGAGGTACGTATCAGCAGGTCGGGATCGGGTATTCCGGCTGTCACGAGATAGTCGCCTATATCCTTGCCGCCTTCTTCTTCCATCTTCAAGGCTGCCTGGCGCAGATCCCATTGCCCGCTATAGCTCATAAAGATAATCATGGTCATCTTGTCGCCGCTGCTAGTGATGTCTTCCATGTGCTTGATCTCCTCACGAAGCTCAGGGCTCAGGCGTGCCAGGTTGCCCAGCACACGGAAGCGTATTCCGTTGGACAGAAAAGAGTTGACCTCATTCTTCATGGAGCGCATCATGAGGTCCATCAGTCCCATGACCTCGTCCTGGGGGCGCCCCCAGTTCTCCTCGGAGAATGCAAAGAAGGATACGTACTTTATCCCCCACTCCACGCTCGCCTCCAGCACGGCGCGTACGCTTTCTACGCCTTCAAAGTGGCCGTAGATACGATCCTTACCACGGGCCCGGGCCCAGCGGCCGTTGCCGTCCATAATGAAACTTACATGTACAGGAACAATCTCAGGTGCATCCATACTATTCATTTTGATTTCTAACGTCACCGCCCCACAAGAGCCGTGCCTTGAGCGCGCCAATGAAATTGGAACCGCCAAGAACCACACGCTTGAGCGCCCCGGGTACAGCACGTACGACGAGCGTACTGTCCGACGCCACATCGTAATTACGGTTGTCCGCTGTGAGCCTAACAAGGGCGTCGCGTGAGCGGAATCTGATCTTGATTTCAGAATCGTCCGGAACTACAAGCGGACGGACATTTAGGTTATGCGGTGCTACTGGCGTAATTATCAGTACTTTAGAATCAGGGAGACAGATAGGGCCGCCGGCACTCAGCGAATAGGCGGTGGACCCGGAACTGGTGGCCACCAGCAGACCGTCAGCCCAGTACGTGGGAAGCGGAAGGAAATCTACTTCCACATCTACCCCGAGCATGGCCGCACCCTCGCGCAGAACACAAATCTCGTTCAGGGCAAGCTGCGGGCCGTCGCCGCCGCTCAGGCCGCTTACCTGCACAAGCCCGCGCGACTGGATGGAATAATCTTTGCAGGAAAGAGCATCGGCCACACTCTCGGGTTTGTTTTCCGACAGGAAACCGAGGCGACCGAAATTAACCCCCAGGATAGGAAGGTCAGCTTCGACAGCAAGTGCTGCAGCGGAAAGAAATGTGCCGTCGCCGCCGAAACTTAGCAGCATACCGGTACCTTCCTGTATCTCGGAAGAACTGCAAGAAGGATAAACGTCAAAGCCTGCCGCCCCCAGGTCGGCCAACAGGCCAAGCACCCGCGGATCGAGCTCAAGGCTCTTGTCCTTCAGAAAATAAGCTAACTTCATATCAGGCTTCAAATTTAGCACATTATTTCAACTTTTCGGATATAAATTTCTATTTTTGCACTCTATGACAAGACTAAGCGTAAACATAAACAAGATAGCCACACTGCGCAACGCCCGCGGCGGCAATATGCCGGATGTATGCAAGGCTGCGCTTGACTGCGAGCGCTTCGGAGCCCAGGGGATCACCGTGCATCCCAGGCCCGACCAAAGGCACATCCGATATTCAGACGTTTTGACCATAAGACCACTTATCACCACCGAATTCAATATTGAAGGCAACCCTGTCCCCGAGTTCCGCGAGCTCGTGAACCGGGTAAAGCCGGACCAGGTCACGCTAGTCCCCGATGCGGAGAACGTCATCACTTCCAACGCCGGATGGGACACGGTCCAGAACCGCGAGTTTCTCTCAGCGGTTTGCAAGGAGTTCAAGGACAACGGAATAAGGGTATCGATTTTCGTAAACCCCGACCCCGAGATGGTAAAAGGAGCAGCGCAGTGCGGCGCCGACAGGGTGGAGCTTTATACCGAAGCCTATGCTTCCCGCTTCGCCAGAGGGCCCCAAGCCGCTGTCGAGCCCTACCTTAAGGCAGCCCTGGCGGCAAAGGAGTGCGGTCTGGGCCTTAATGCAGGGCACGACCTCAACCTCGACAATCTTGCTTTCTTCATTCGCACCATACCCTGGACCGACGAAGTATCTATAGGTCATGCCATAATATGTGATGCTCTTTACATGGGCCTCGAGCGTACAATAGCGGCATATCTGGCAGAGATTCAGAAAAAATAGTTACATTTGCATTTTGCAACATCAGAAAACAAACTAATAAAAATGAAAAGAATCATTTTCGGCGTCATCGCCACACTGGGGGCTGCTGCCCTTCTTACATTCACCAGCTGCAATTCTACCACCGGCACTTCCGTAAAGAGCGGAGCTGACTCTACTGCCGTAGCTGGATCAATAGTGTACTTCGATCTGGACAGGGTCCTGAACGAATACGACATGGCCAACGATCTGCGCAGCGTCGCTGAGACCAAGATAAACAGCATCAACCAGGAAGTCAACCGCAGAGGCTCCAAGCTGGAGAAAGATATCAAGACTTTCCAGGACAAGATCAACAAAGGCCTCATGACACAGTCCGTGGCTGAGATACAGAGCAAGAAGCTCCAGGACCAGCAGAACAGCTTCCAGCAGTATGCCGCCCAGAAGCAGCAGGAAATCGCCGAGGAGCAGCAGGTTATGATGAACCAGATTGCCGATGCAATCAAGTCTTTTATCGACGAATTCAACGCCGAGAAGGGTTATGCCATGATACTCACCACCCAGGGTGACATCTTGCCCGCTCCTGTTGTAACCGCCGACCCGGCCCTCGATATCACCGACGAAGTTCTTGAAGGGCTCAACGCCGCATACGTTAAGAGCAAGGCCGAGAATAAGGAGTAAGACCGTTGAAAGTAGCCATACTGTCTTGTTTCTATCCTTTCAGAGGAGGAGTCGCCCAGTTCAACGCAAGCCTGCTTGACGGACTGAGCCGGGACTGTACAGTCAAGGCATTCAATTTTACTACTCAATATCCAGATTTCCTGTTCCCCGGAAAGACTCAGTACGTCGGTCCGGGGGACAGTGCTTTACCGGTGGAGTCTGAAGCGGTGCTCAGCACGGTCAACCCGTTCTCGTGGTTCAAGGCGGCAAGGGCGATACGCGCCTGGGGCGCCGACTTGTTGATTGTCCGTTACTGGATGTCATGGTTCGCGCCGTCGCTTGGCACTGTAGCCCGTCATGTGGGACCCGGCTGCAAGGTTGTGGCCATCATGGATAATGTCATCCCGCACGAACCGCATTTTTTCGACAAACCGCTCACCCGCTGGTTCCTGAAAGCCGTCGATGGCTGCATCACCATGAGCAATGAAGTCGCTGCGGACTTGATCAACTGGAAGAAAGACGCCCGCTATAAGGTACTCCCCCACCCCCTTTACACTCATTTTGGAGAGAGGGTGCCCAAAGATGAGGCCGAGCGGCACCTGGGCATTGAGCCAGGCGGCAAGAACCTGCTGTTCTTCGGACTGATCAGACGATATAAAGGTCTCGACATACTCATCGACGCTTTCGGCCGCCTTCCAGGGGACTACAGGCTGATCATCGCAGGAGAGCCTTACGGAGATTTCAGTGAATATCAGAAAGCCATTGACGCCAGTCCGGGCAAGGACAGGATTTTTTTGTTCAACAATTACATCCCCGACTCGGAAGTCAAATGGTTCTTCAGCGCCTCCGACGTAAGCGTACTTCCCTATCGCAGCGCAACTCAGAGCGGGGTCAATGCTCTCGCCTGCAATTTTGAAGTCCCTATGATCGTCACGGACACAGGATCCCTTCGTGCCACCGTCGAAGGACGCGGCACCGGGATAGTGGTGGACAAGGCCGATCCGGAATGCATCAAGGATGGCATACTCCGGTTTTTCAGCGACAGCGAACTGCGTGACAACTGCATAAATCATATAAAAGAAGAGCGCCGGCGCCTGTCTTGGTCCGGATTCTGCAAGGAACTGCTTTTGTTTACAGAAACACTATGAGACGTTATCTGCTTACCATTTTGGTCTTTACCATGTTAATGCCTCTCGGAGCTTCGGCCCAATGGTATCTTTTCCCTGGTGGAAGGCCGGCGAAAGACAGCACGGCAGTGAAGAACTCCGACAATGCTTTTGTACCTCTGAGCGAAGACAAAAAGGATGTCGTTTCCCCTCTTGAAGAAGCAATGGAGGAAAATGAGATCCTGCGCTCCGTCAAGGTTTCGCTGATTCTTCCCTTGAAGAGCACCGGCACCCCTAACAGCAATTTCCTGGATTTCTACAGCGGAGTACTTATGGCCGCAGACGCTCTGTCCACAGAAAGCAGACCGGTTGAGCTCTCAGTCTTCGATTCTACGGTGGGCATGCCCGGCATTGCCGATCTGGAAAGCAGCGACTTGATAATCGGCCCCGTGAGTTACGACGACATACAGCGTATATTGCCCCGTGCCAGAGGCAAATTTATCATATCCCCTCTAGATCCTAAAGTAGCACAGCTGACCGATACTCACAATGTCATCCAGGCCCCTGCAGGATGGGAGGCCCAGGTTGACGAGCTGGTGCGCTGGATCGCGGCCGACAAACGCGGCGGCGACATAGTAGTGCTTCTGCAGAGTGTAAATGAGGGAGAAGGAGAAACGACCGCACGTATGGCCAAGAGAATGAGCGAAGAGGGCATCCCTTACGAGGTATCCTCCACTCCGTCCGCATATGAAGGCAAGGTCAGAGGCACATGCCGCTTCGTGATTTCCTCGGAAGATGACGAATTCTGCTGCTCGGCGGTGCGTGAAATAGCCTTGATGAATATCCGCGGCACCCATAACGCCGTGTACACCACATCCCGCATACGTTCCCTCAACGACCTGGAGGTAGAGAGTCTGCATGCCGCATCCGCTCACGTGTGCGCCACCTATTACGCCGACCCCGCCGATCAGGCGGTGAAAGTGTTCAACAAGCAATACAAGAGCCTGTTCAAAGGAGATCCCGGGCAATGGGTGTATCAGGGTTACGATCTGATGAACTACTTCGGCTCCATGCTGGAAAAAGATCCCGATTTCTCTCCGGAAGTCCTCAGCACCACCCCCTGGAAGGGACTGCAGACCGATTTTCGTTTCGATGAGAGCGGGAAGACAAATACAGCAGTAAGGCGCCTTATCTACAATACAAACAACTCGATATCAGTAGTCCGATAATATGGAAAAAGTAAAATGCCTCATCATTGGAGGCGGTCCCGCTGGATACACAGCCGCTATTTACGCCGCACGCGCAGCTATTTCTCCCGTCCTGTACGAAGGGCTTGAACCGGGCGGACAGCTTACTACCACCACAGTGGTGGAAAACTTTCCCGGCTTCCCCAACGGAGTTGACGCCAACGCCCTGATGAGTGATATGCGCAGCCAGGCTGTGCGGCTTGGCGCCGATATCCGCCGCGGAGCCGTTACTGCAGCCGACCTGTCAGTCCGTCCTTTTAAACTGACGATTGACGGAAGCACCGAACTTGAAGCGGAGACAGTAATAATTGCAACGGGGGCGACTGCCAAGTATCTCGGACTGCCTTCCGAGCAGAAATTCCGCGGTCTCGGCGTGTCGGCTTGCGCCACATGCGACGGGTTTTTCTACCGCCGCAAAGATGTGGCAGTAGTGGGCGGGGGCGACACTGCCTGCGAAGAGGCCACTTATCTGGCTGGCCTGTGCAACAAAGTATATATGATAGTACGCCGCGACGTGCTCAGAGCCTCCGCAGCAATGCAGGAAAGGGTCGCCGCGACACCGAATATTGAGATACTGTGGAATTGCAACACCCGCGAAGTCCTGGGCGACTCGTCGGGAGTTACCGGCGCACGGCTGGAGCGAAAGGACGGAGAAGTTTTCGACATTGCAATTGACGGATTCTTCCTGGCAATAGGACATCACCCTCAGTCGGAGCTCTTCTCCAAGTGGATTAAGACCGACGAGGCCGGTTACATTGTCACCGACGGCCGCAGCAGCGCCACCAATGTCGAAGGTGTATTTGCTGCCGGAGACGTGCAGGATCCTCATTACCGTCAGGCTATCACCGCCGCTGCATCTGGTTGCCGCGCCGCACTTGATGCTGAAAAATATTTGAAACGATGAAAATCAAGGAAACCATTATATTCGCCTGCTGCGCATTATCGCTGTGCCTGATATCATGCAAAAGCCAGTACGAGCTGCTGCTCGAGGGCAATGACTCAGAGGCCAAATACGCAGCCGCATTCGACTATTTCAATCAAGGTAAGTACACCAAGGCAAGCCAGCTGTTCGAGTCGCTGTCGGTGATAACCAACGGCACTTCCCGTGACGATACAGTGCAGTATTACTGGGGATTGAGCAACTACAGGGCTAAGGATTACTACACTGCCGAGACGAACTTCGAGCGCTTCATGCAGAATTTCCCGAGGAGCTCATTCGCCGAGTCAGCTGCTTTCCTGCATCTGGACTGCCTGTACAGAAGCACCTACCGCTATGAACTCGATCAGACGCCCACCTACAGGACGATTACGGCCATCAGCGAATACCTGATGAACCATCCTGACAGTGAATACCGTAGCGTCTGCACACGCATGCTCGACGACCTCAACGAGAGGCTTGACCGCAAAGCATATGAAAATGCTTACATCTATTATAAGATGGAAGACTATCTGGCGGCCAGGGTTGCGCTCCGCAATGTGCTGAAGGAAGATTCTGACAACCGCTACCGCGAAGACATCCTCTACTACACCGCCATGGCTTCGTACAAATATGCAAGTCTGAGTGTCCAGTCCAAGCAGAAAGAGCGTTATCTGGTATTCTACGATGACTATTTCAACTATATAGGAGAATACCCTGATACCGACCGCCGCAAGGAACTGGAGAAACTATATAACAAAGCAAAAGAAAAATATTGAAACCATCCGGCACCGGAGGTTCGTATTAAAAGTATGGAAACTAAAGTACCCAACAACACTATCACGAGGGACATCAAGGACCTCGCAGCCCCCACGGGCAATATTTACGAGACAGTAGTAATCCTGGCACAGCGTGCCAACCAGATCGCACTTGCAGAGAAGAAAGAGCTGAACAAGCGTCTGGAAGAGTTCCGCAACGAGCGCGACACTATGGAGGAGACCTTCGAGAACAAAGAGCAGATCGAAATCTCCAAGTATTTCGAGCGCCAGCCCAAACCCGGTCTGGTGGCGATTTCCGAGTTTGAGGACGGCGACCTGTCCTTCCGCTTCGCTAAAGCCGACGCCAAGGCAGAATAACCGGAGTAGCCATGCTCCGCAGCCTTCACATACGTAATTATATTCTCATAGACTCTCTGGACGTCACTTTTCCGGAGGGCCTTGTGATTATTACCGGACAGACCGGCGCAGGTAAGTCGATACTGCTCGGCGCGCTCGGCCTGTTGGCCGGCGGCAAGGCCGACTCGTCGCTTATAAGCGAAGGTGCCGAGAGTTGCGTTGTGGAAGGCGAATTCGAGACACCACAAGGGCTGCGTATCATACGCCGGGTATTGTATTCATCAGGCCGTTCAAGGAGTTTCATCGACGACTGCCCCGCACAGGTGCAGGAGCTCTCCGAACTCAGCGAGACGCTTTTCGACATACATTCCCAGCACCGCAGCCTGCTGCTTACCGACAGTGCCTTCCAGCTTTCGCTGCTGGACCATTTTGCCGGTAACGAAGGCCTGCTGGAAGAATGCACCGACACTTGGAGAAAGCTCTCCGGAGCGCGAAAGGAATACAGCGACGCAACTGAAGAGCTCAAGCGCAACCTGGCGGAATCAGACTACAACAAAGCACAGTTCAACGAGCTTGATGCAGCGCACTTGAAGGCAGGAGAACTTCAAGAACTTGAAGAAGAACAGCAGGCCCTGGCCAATGCCGAGCAGATACGTGAAGATCTTTCACTGGCTCTTGATTGTTTCAGCCCGTCAGGGCGTACCGGGGTTGCTGAAAGCCTTAAGGAAGCAAGACGCGCCATTGAGCACGCCGGACGTTTCCTGCCAGGGATGCAGGAGCTTGAAGATCGCATCGAATCGGCCCGTATCGAGCTTGAAGACGTGTTCTCCGAGGTCGAGAGCAATGCCGAGCGGATAGATGTCTCGGGAGAACGCCTCGAACAAGTGGAAGAGAGACTCTCCCTGCTCTACCGGCTCATGCACAAACACGGGTGCTCCGATATCGAGGGCCTGATGGAGATCAAGGAGCATTATTCACAAGCAGTGAGCGGGACCGAAGAACTGGATGAGCGCTGTCAGGCTATTTCGCGCCGTATTGCTGAGCTTGAAGCTTCATACGAGAGCCTGAGCGCCAGGCTGCACGATGCACGGTCCCACGCCGCGCCGCTCTTCGCCGAGCAAGTCGAAGGACATCTGCATTTCCTCGAGCTTGAACGCTCCAGCTTCAACGTCGAGCTGCAGCCGGCGGAAGCAAGTGCCGGAGGCAAGGACGCAGTACGCTTCCTGTTCTCTTCCGACGGCAGCCGGCCTACCGATGTGGCGAAATGCGCCTCCGGAGGTGAGATTTCGCGTATCATGTTAAGTCTCAAGGCCATAATGGCCAAGTTCAAGGGCATGCCCACACTGATTTTCGACGAAATTGACAGCGGAGTATCAGGCAGCGTGGCGGACAAGATGGGCAAGATGATATGCGAAATGGGACAAACCATGCAAGTGTTCTCCATTACCCACCTGCCACAGGTTGCAGCCAAAGGCAGCGCCCATTATATGGTGAGCAAGCAGTTCAACCCCGCCACCGGGCGCAGCAGCACAGGCATCAAACTGCTGCAAGGCACAGACAGGGTCAATGAAATCGCACGCCTATTGAGCGGTGAAAGCATTACTCCTGAGGCTGTGGCAAATGCAAAGGCGTTAATGAACGAAAACTGATGAATTATGCCTCAGATCATCAAGAAAAAGATACGCGATGAGGAAGGATTCATCAAAAGGCTGCGCTCCTTCGGACTCAAAGTTACGCCCCAGCGCCTGGCCGTACATCATGCAATGATAGAACTCGTCCACGCTAGTGCAGACATGGTGTGCAAGCAGTTGGGAGAGGATTCCGACATAAGTCAGGTAAGCGTTTACAACATTCTCTCAGACCTGGCGGACAAAGGCATCTATTCGCGCCGCTACAGTCCGGACAGGAAAATGTATTTCGATGTCGATCCACGCAGGCACGCGCATCTGTACGACACACGCAACAATGAGTTCCTGGACATCAACGACGAGGGGTTGATACCACTGGTCGAGTCAGGGCTCAAAGGGAAACGTTTCCGCGGCTATAAAATGGACAGCATTGAACTTCAGATTATTTGTCACCCGACTAGAAAGAAAAGGCTATGAAACATTCATTATTACTATCATCAATCATGCTTGTGGTCCTCTGCGCATGCAGCAAGGACACCGACACCATACTCTACAGGAGCGCCCAGATGGGTTTTGTACAGACCGACGGTTCATTCAAGGGCGATGACGGGAAGACCTACGTTTTCAGCAACATCAGCAGTGATACCAAATGGGAAGAGACCAGGCGGCTCATGGCTCTGTTCGATGTCACCGGCAATATTGACGGCAACAACTATTCTGCCAAGCTCATCGACTACCACGTACCCATCTACAAGAAGCCTTTCGCAGGC
The DNA here is from genome assembly GCA_017634595.1 of Bacteroidales bacterium. Lineage (GTDB taxonomy): Bacteria > Bacteroidota > Bacteroidia > Bacteroidales > UBA932 > Cryptobacteroides. The sequence continues at coordinate 29,123 of JAGBNC010000011.1, read as the reverse complement.
GCTACGCCCGAGCTCATCGACTCATTGGGGACAGCTCCGCTGAAAATCAACGACGTATGGTATTCAGGAGGATGCCTGAACATGCTTAACACCCTCATATTCACCAACCCCGAAAGCAAGCACTCCGTGGATCTCCTTATCCGGGAGTTCCCTATGACCTCCGACACGCTTAAGCTTATTATGATGCATAATGCCGGAGACGATATGGTGGACGAATACGCCGAAGAAATGTCCGGCAACACATATACTTTCTATACATCCTTCCCTCTCTCGGAGTATCTGTCCGAAGAAAAAGAGACTGTGATTTCCCTGGAGTGGAGATGGAAGGGTGAAACCAACACTATTACATCGCCAATAAAGAAGTAGAGAGATGGATAAAGCAACTGTAAAAAAGTACAACTACTGGCAGTGGCGCACGCTTATCATCTTGATGATAGGTTACGCTCTGTTTTACTTTGTAAGGAAGAATTTCAGCATAGCCATGCCCGCCCTTGAGGCGGAACTTGGCCTAAGCAAAACTCAGCTTGGTATCTTCCTTACACTCAACGGGGTCATATACGGCGTGTCCCGATTCATCAACGGAATGCTTGCCGACCGCTTCAGCCGCAAGCGCATGATGGCCCTTGGGCTTCTGCTGTCGGCGTTGGTCAACATAGCCATCGGCTTCATTCCCGCCGTCAACAGTTTCTTCAACGTGCTGGACGCATCAGGCAAAGCAACCGTAGGCTTCGTGTACATCCTGGGATCGTTGTGGCTCATCAACGGATACCTTCAGGGAATGGGTTATCCCCCCTGCTCAAGCCTCATGGCACATTGGATCAAGCCGTCGGAGCTCGCCACCAAGCAGTCCATATGGAACGCCTCCCACTCTATCGGCGCCGGCCTGCTGGCCCTTATGATCGGAGCAATCCTCGGACACTTCGGCAACTCCGCATGGCAGTGGTGCTTCTGGGCCCCGGCTCTGCTTGCAATATTCGGTGCCGCCATGATATTTTTCGGCCTCAAGGACACCCCGGCTTCAGTGGGGCTCCCAAATCCGGAAGACATGGATGCACACAAAGAGGACGAAGCGCCCAAGGAAATTGAAGACCCCGCATTTACAAAGCTTGCCTACAAGAAGTTTGTCAGCAAGATGGCTTTTGGCAATCCAATAATATGGATCATTGCAGTTGCAGACTTCTTTGTGTATGTTATAAGGTTCACCATACTCGACTGGGGTTCCACAATCCTGGTGCAGGACAAGGGACTTGACATCACGCTCGCCGCCTCCATTGTGGGCGCCTGCGAGATAGTGGGAGGCATAGTGGGTATGCTCTTCGCCGGCTGGGCGACGGACAAGTTCTTCCATAGCAAAGCTCAGTGCACCAGCGCAATATGTACCATAATGGCTGTCATCTGCCTCTTCGTGTTCTGGCAGGTGAAAGATATTCCATGGCTGTTCATTGCCATGCTCATAATGTCGGCATTCTTTATCTATGGCCCGCAGGCCCTGCTCGGTATAGCCGCCTCCAACCAGGCTACCAAGAGGGCTGCAGCTACCGCCAACGGCATAGTCGGCATCGTTTGCTACCTCAGCCCGATTGTATCCGGCGCCGTGTTCGGCCTCATAGCCGACAACCCCAACCTCGGATGGGACGGAGTATATATAGCCGCCATCGCCATGGGTATTGTAGGAGCTATACTGCTCGCCCTGCTCTGGAACAAGCCGGCCGACGGTTATGCCAAGGCTGAGAAGCTCCTTGAAGAAGTCAAGGCTGAGTATCAGGCATCGAAGAAATAACTGGAATCATTATTACTGCAATGTCAACCCGAAGTACTATTCTCATAATCTTCTTGAGTATGATCTCCGTTCTCACCGGCTGCAGCCTGCAAGCCAAAGCCCCCAAGGGGAAGCTCATATACTGCAGCTACGCTGCCACCGGTTCTGCCGGCCTGGGCAAGAACTATTGCGAACTCATAGCCGATCCAGGACAGCCGGCAAAAGTCGTGGTGGTGCTCAACCATGACTGCCGCTTCGCTGATGAGATCCATGAAGAATACCCGGCCACCCAGGCCAGCGTTGACTCCCTCCAGCAGCTGCTTGCCAATGCCAAGGTATACAAGTTGAACGGTTACTCCGTGGAGGAGCCCATAAGCGGGGGGCATTCATACCGGATCTATATGGAATATGATTCAGGCGAAAAAATAAACGCCCGCTGGTACGGCCATCATATAAAAGACGAAGCCATTGCAGCTTACAACATGATAGAGGCATTCTTCGAGCCCTGGAGCAAACAGGCTGCCGCGAAGCAGACCATCAGGCGCTGAATGTCAGAAGTTTTATTATCTTTGTACTCCGATGAAAAGAGTATTAAAGCTCATAACGATTAGCCTCGCCGTCATACTGGCCGGTGCTTGCTCAAAGTCGCTTAAAGATATTACAATCACCTCATGCGACGTGACTTCCATCTCCCCCAGGGGATTGTCGGCCTTCGACGCGACCTTGGACCTTGGAGTCAACAACCCGTCGGTGCAGTTCACCCTCAAGAAGATGAACGCTACCGTCAAGATGGACGGCGCACCCTGCCTCTATCTCACCGCCGACGACGTGACAATAGCTCCACGCTCCGAGAATGTGTACACTCTTATCGTCCATGGCACCATGGACCAGGGATTCAATCCATTCTCGCTCCTGACCTTGCTGCAAAGCCCCGGACTTGAGCCTGTGACCGTTGACGTATCGTGCTTCGGCGCCCTCAAAAGCGGGCTGGGCAAGAATTTTGAATACAAAGATTTACCGTTAAAGGATTTGTTAGGCCAAATATGAAAAAGTTTTTCCTCACCCTGCTTCTGCCGCTGCTTCTTGGTGCCGGATTGTCTGCCCAGGAAGTTCGGGACAGCAGTGCCGTATATGATGTCTTCGAGAATTTGTCGGAGAGCTTCACGGTAAAGCAGAGTCCCGAAATCCGCTCCGCAATGGCAGCCCACGTGGACCGCAATGCCCGCAAATCCGCGTCCGGGCTAAGCGAACAGACCTTCCGCATCCGTATTTTCTTCGACAGCGGACAGAGCGCCCGCGCCGCATCTGAGGCCGCGGCCGCCCGTTTCCGTTCGCTGCACCCGGGAGTTTCCGTGACGCGCTCATTCACGGAGCCCTTCTTCAAAGTGACAGTGGGCAACTATGCCACCAAGGCCGATGCGGCAAATGCCCTTAAAAGCATACAGCAAGAATTCCCCACTGCTTTCATTGTTAGGAACTGATGTTAAAGACAGGACTCGAACTCAAACAGCAGCAGAGGCTTTCTCCTCTCCAGATTCAGACTATCAAGCTCATCCAGATGCCAATTCAGGAACTTGAGCAGAAGGTTCGTGCCGAGCTGGAGAGCAACCCTGTGCTTGACGACGAGCCCGATCCCAACAATCCCTCCGAGACAAAGGATGTATCGATCGACGCCATCAAGGAGGACGGAGACATTCCTGCTTACCGCTTGAAAGTCAACAACTGGGGAAAAGATCCCAGGCCTGAATACAACACTTTCTCCGTCAAGGAAGGATTCACCCAGAGCCTGCAGCGCCAGCTCGGTTTCCGCAACCTGACTCCTCGTCAACAAGAAATCGGGTCTTTTATCATAGGCAGCCTTGATGACGACGGTTACCTGCGCCGCGACATAGATACGCTGGTGGACGACCTTGCCTTCCGAGCCAACCTGGAAGCCAGCCCCGAAGAAGTGGAAGAGATGCTCAGAGTCATACAAGACTTCGAGCCTGTGGGAGTAGGCGCACGGAACCTTCAAGAATGCCTGCTTATCCAGTTGCGCAATCTCAAGCCGTCGCCGGAAGTCAAGACAGCCATACGCATAGTTGACGAGTGCTTTCAGGATTTCTCCAACAAGCACTTCCAGAAGATATGCTCCAAGCTTGACATCAACGAAGATCAACTTAAAGCGGCCTTCGCAAAAATAGTCAAGCTCAACCCGGCGCCAGGCGGACAGATTGACGATTCGTATGAAGACCAGTCTCAGCAGATAGTTCCCGACTTCATACTCGACGAGCACGACGGTGTGCTGGATTTCACTATGCCGCGCTTCAATGTGCCGGAGATCAGGGTAAACAAGAAATATGCAGACCTTCTGCTGGATGCCAAAGGTTCATCCGAGAAGGCCCAGAAAGAGGCGGCCGCATTTGTCAAGCAGAAACTCGACTCGGCCAAGTGGTTCGTAGAAGCCCTCAAGCAGAGGCAGAACACACTCAGCAAGACCATGCGGGCTATCCTCGACTACCAGCACGACTACTTCATCGACGGGGACGAAAGCAACCTCAAGCCGATGGTGCTCAAAGATATAGCTGAGATCACAGGATTCGACATCTCCACTATCAGCCGCGTGGTCAACAGCAAGTTCATCGAGACACACTTCGGCATTTTCCCTCTCAAATACTTCTTCTCCGAAGGCATGGAAAACAGCGAAGGCGAAGAAGTATCGACCCGCGAACTGAAGAAAGTTCTGAAGGAATGCGTGGATGCAGAGGACAAGAAAAAGCCTCTTACTGATGAACAGCTGGTCGTAGAGATGTCCAAACGCGGGTACAATGTGGCCAGGCGCACCATAGCCAAGTACCGCAGCATGCTCGGAATCCCTCTGGCACGCTGGCGCAAGGAAATCTAATCCCCTTTCATACCACACCCGTTTTTTCGGGCCCGATTCATCAAGATTCGGGTCCGGCTGCTGCATTTTATTATCGTTTACGCATCCCTGTGGAAGATGTTGAAAACTTTGTGTAAAAAAATGTAATAAAATGTAACAAAGTGGAAAATATTTTCTTATCTTTGTCCCTGCGTATAAGAATTTTTATGGTCACTTTTTACGGTAAATATCCAGTCAAGGTTGACGACAAGGGGCGCCTGGTGCTCCCTGCCGCCATCCGCAAGGATATGCCGGCGGGTGGCGATATGAGGTTTGTAATCAAAAAAAGCATCTACGACCGTTGCCTGGAGATGTACACTTTTGAAGAGTGGACCAGGCAGACGGAGAAGATCAAGGAAGATCTGGACTTCTTCAACCCCGATCACGTGACATTCTGGAGGGAATTCATGCGTGACGTGGATATTGTGGAGCCGGATTCCAAACTGGGGCGTATCTCCATTTCGCGTGAACTTCTTGACGCAATAGGTATTACCAAGGAAGTGGTATTCTTCGGCGTTGGTTTCAAATTGGAAGTTTGGGCGAAAGACGCATTCGACGCGTCCCGCATCACTAACGACAGTTTCATCTCAATCGCCAGAAGCCTCTCCCGCAAATAGGAGCAGGAGGCAATGAGCGAATACCACAATCCCGTACTACTAAAGCAAAGCATCGACGCCCTGGTCACGAACCCGGACGGCACTTATGCCGACGCCACATTCGGCGGAGGCGGCCACAGCCGCGCTATACTCTCCCGCCTCTCCCCCAAGGGCCGCCTGATTGCATTCGACCGCGATGCGGATGCACTGGCAAACGCCCCCAAGGACAGGAGGTTCAAACTTATACACAACAATTTCAGATTCATATATAATTATGCTCTTATCGAGGAGCCCGAAGGACTGGACGGTGTTCTCGCCGACCTCGGCGTAAGCTCACATCAGTTCGACACGGCAGAACGCGGATTCTCGTTCCGTTTCGACGGTCCCCTCGACATGCGAATGAATGTGCAGGGCGCTAAAACCGCTGCTGACATTGTTAATTCTTATACGCAAGAAGAATTGGAAAGGATCTTCAAAATCTACGGTGAGGTGGAAGGCGCCCGTAAGTTGGCTCAGCTCATCGTCTCGGCACGCTCACAGGCGCAGATCCTCTCCACCGGCGACCTCGACAATGCCATCGCGGGAGCCCTGCCTTCTTTCGCTGAGCATAAATATCTCGCCAAGGTCTATCAGGCCCTCAGGATTGAAGTCAACGACGAGATGCGGTCCCTGGAGAAATTCCTCGAAGGTGCAGCCAAGGCCCTCAAGAGCGGCGGCCGCCTTGCCGTCATCACCTACCACTCCCTGGAAGACAGGATGGTCAAGAACTTCATCCGCAGCGGCCGCACCGACGGCGTGGAACAGAAAGACTTGTACGGCAACTCCACAGCCCCGCTCAGGAGCCTGGAGCGCAAGCCCATAGTGCCGGAAGAATCTGAAATAGAAGGCAATACACGCGCACGCAGCGCAAAATTAAGAATAGCGGTAAAGAACTGATATGGATAAGACCTGGAAAATACAGGACTTGGGCAAAGGCTTAAAAAACAGCTTCCGCGCAATACTGAAAGGCGAGTTTCTGCTCCGCCTCAACGTAGGGCGCTACTTCATCCATATCGTATATACCTTCTTCCTCATAGCGATGGTAATATGGATTTCGCTGATGATAGAAGGCACCATGACGAAGGTTGAGCGCAACAAAGCCATCCTGAGGGAGCTGGAAATAGTACATACCCAGAAGACTTTCGACGTAGTAAAGCTCAGCCGCCGTTCGACCGTAAACGAGATGCTGGAGCAGATGGGCTCAAAGGTCACCGAGCCCAAGGAGCCCGCCACAAAACTAGTGAAATAGGAAATGGAAGCAAGTACAGTAGAAATCAAGAAAAAACGCGACCGCATAGGGGTGATTCTCTATGTGATATACGTTCTGCTGCTCTTGGCTTCAGTGCTCCTGTTCGTCAAGATAGTAGGCATACAAATATTCTTCAAGCCCGATCCCAAGATAGAGACAGCCCTTACCCCCAGCAGCAGACCCAGGTACATCGAGCCTGTGCGCGGCAATATAATTGATTGCCAGGGACGCCTGCTGGCCATGTCCTGCCCCACTTACCAGATCGCGATGGACTGCACCGTGCGCCGCGAGGAGTTCGCCAAAGACAAGGACGGAGCGGCCAAAGAAGCGGCATGGATGAAGAAAGCGGGCGAACTGAGCGTCGAACTTGCGAAAGTATTCCCCGAGAAGAGCGCAGAGGAGTACCTCAAACTCATACGCAACGGCAGGGCCAACGGCAAGAAGTATTTGAGGATTGGCAAACCGGTGGACCGCAACGTATATAACCGCGTCGCCTCGTTCCCCCTGTTCAAGGAAGGACGCTACCGCGGCGGCTTCATTGCCGAACAGCAGAACGTCAGAATCTATCCCTACGGCAAACTGGCAAGGCGCACCATAGGCTTCGTCAGGAACAACCGTTCGGACGTAGGCAACACCCACGTAGGACTTGAAGGCAAATTCGACTTCGTGCTCCACGGACGCGAGGGCAAGGAATGGCTGAAGGTGACCGACGCAGGACGTGTGGTCGATAACGACAGCACCAAGACCAGACCGGAAGACGGCAAGGACATCCGTACGACCCTCAACATTGACTATCAGGACATTGCCTGGCGCTCACTCTACAATGAAATCTGCGCCGAAGACGATCTCGAAGGCGCTTGCCTTGTGCTGATGGAGACAGGCACCGGCGCTATACGCGCAATGGTCAATCTGTACCGTGACGGCAAATCCACCGACTTCGAAGAAGTAAGCAACCTGGCCATCGGGCGCGCCATCGAACCGGGTTCGGTATTCAAGACAGTGACCCTGATGCAGGTGCTCTCCGATGGTTATGTGAAGAGCCTCGATGAGACCATCCCTACCAACCACGGCGTCATCAAGGGCGTACGCGGTGTACCTCAGGACGTACATATGCTCGACCATGAGAGAGTCCACCACACCAACAGCATATCTATAATAGACGGTTTCAAGATATCGTCGAACTATGTATTCGGCTCCCTGGCGGTCTCCAACTACAGCAAGAAGCCCATGCGCTTCATTGAGAATATCCACAGTTACCACCTTGGAGAGGCCTTCGCATTCGACCTGGACGGACTTGCCACACCCACGGTGCCTTCGCCCAAGGACAAGAACCGCTACTGGAGCCTCAGCGACCTGGCTGTCATGGGCTACGGTTATGGCACCCGGGTGACTCCCCTGCACGTGCTGAGCTTCTACAATGCCATTGCCAATAAGGGCAAGATGATGAAGCCCTACCTGGTAGAAGATATTGAACTGAACGGAGAGGTAAAGAACAAGAGGGGCCCTGCCCTTATGTCGACTATATGCAGCAAAGCTGTCGCCGACACCATCACCAGAGCTCTCAAGGCCGTCACGGAAGAAGGTACGGCACGCCGTCTGAAAGACGCCAGGTGCACGGTAGCCGGCAAGACCGGAACCTCGTTCGGAACATACAGCGGCGGATCCTACCGCGACGAAATGGGACGCCGCAAGTATCAAGGCACATTCGTGGGCTTCTTCCCCGCCGAAGAACCCCGCTACAGCGTTATTTGCACAGTATTCAGCAAACCTACGTCCAAACAGTTCCAGGGAGGCGGAATACCTGCAAGAGCCATAAAGAATCTGGTCAACGGCATTTATTGCATCGACCCTTGTTTCCAACCCGAATTAAGCGCAAGCAAATGAAATTAGGTGACATCATAAAGAACTGCGACATCCTGGACATCCAGGGTTCCTCCGCCATCGACATCACTTTCGTGACCAACGATTCACGCAAAGTGGTGCCCGGCAGCCTCTTCGTAGCCGTCAACGGCTGCGGGGCGGACGGACGTGCGTACATAGGCAAAGCACTGGAGAATGGAGCCTCGGCAGTACTGTTCGAGCAGAGCCAGGATATCCCCGAGAGACCGGAAGGAGTCACCTACTTGCTCACATCATCGAGCCGCAGGGCTGTGGCCATGGCCGCCGACAGCTTCTACGAGCACCCCAGCGGCAAGATCAAGCTGGTCGGCATAACCGGGACCAACGGCAAGACGACCACAGTCACCCTGCTTTACCGCTTGTTCCGCAGCATGGGTTACGAGTGCGGACTGCTCTCTACAATAGCAAATTATGTGGGCAGCGAGAAGCTGGAGACAGCCAACACGACTTCCGATCCACTGACCATCAATTCGCTCCTGACCCGCATGATAGAGGCCGGCTGCGAGTACTGCTTTATGGAAGTAAGCTCGATAGGCGTGGAGCAGGAAAGGGTGAGCGGACTTGAGTTCAAGGTGGGAATTTTTTCCAACCTTACCCACGACCACCTCGACTACCACGGCACTTTTGCCGAATACCTGCGCTGCAAGAAGCTGTTCTTCGACCGCCTCGGCCCTGATGCCGTGGCCATCACCAACATCGACGACAAACACGGAGAAGTGATGCTTCAGAACACGGCCGCACGCAAAGTCAGCTATTCCTGCCGCACCGCCGCAGACCACAGCTGCCGCATTCTCGAACAGAGTTTCGAAGGCATGCTGCTCAAGATAGACGGCACCGAAATGTGGACCAGGCTCATCGGAGAGCACAATGCATACAACCTGCTGGCTATTTACTCCGCAGCAATGGCCCTCGGCGCCGACAAGGAAGAAGTGCTGCTGGCACTCTCCAAGCTGGAATCGGCACCCGGACGCCTTGAGACCATCCACGGGCCACGCGGGCTGTGCGCAGTAATAGACTACGCCCACACTCCTGACGCCATGGAGAACGTGCTCAGGACACTGCGCAACGTAGCCCCGTCCAAGACCTTGGTCTGCCTCTTCGGATGCGGCGGCGACCGCGACCGCACCAAACGCCCCGAGATGGCTGCAGTGGCAGAAAAGTGGTCTGACAAGATATTCGTAACCTCCGACAACTCCCGTACGGAGAAGACCGAAGATATACTGGAAGATATACGCCGCGGTTTCACCCCCGCCGGATTGGCCAAGGCCATATTTATAGCCGACCGCAAGGAAGCTATACGGGCTGCGCTCATGCTGTCGCCCGAAGGAAGCACTGTGCTTCTGGCCGGCAAGGGCCACGAGACTTATCAGATTATTGGCACCGAGAAGCGGCATTTTGACGAAAAAGAAATTGTAAACGAGATTTTTGCGCAATGCTCTACCACCTTGTAGACTGGCTTCAAAGCCTTGGAATTGACTTTCCCGGAATGGGACTGATGCATTACCTTTCATTCAGGGCAATGCTGGCTGTCGTCATAAGCATGCTTATAGCGTTCTTTGCCGGCGGAAAGATCATACGCTGGCTGCAGAAGCATCAGATCGGCGAGACCATACGCGACCTCGGCCTTGAGGGCCAGATGCAGAAGAAAGGCACCCCCACCATGGGTGGCGTAATCATCATCATATCCCTTCTGGGCTCAGTGCTGCTGGTATGCCGTCTGGACAGCATATACACCATCCTCCTGCTCGTCACCACCTTATGGTGCGGAGGAATAGGCTTCACGGACGATTACATTAAAGTATTCAAACACAACAAGGAAGGCCTCAGCGAGAAGGGCAAGCTCATACTCCAGTTCGGTCTCGGCCTGGTGGTGGCGCTCACTGTGTGCATCAGCCCCGACATTCCTACGGACAGGCTCATCACCACCATACCCTTCGTTAAGGCTCATGAATTTGATTATTCCTGGCTCTCCCCATTCAAAGGGCAGCTTGGAGTCTATGCATCGTGGGGCATCTACATGATCATGATTATCCTGGTCACGCTGGCCTGCTCCAACGGCACCAACCTCACCGACGGCATGGACGGACTCGCTTCCGGCACTTCTGCCATCGTGGGCGTCACCATAGGCGTCATGGCCTGGCTGAGCGGCGACGTGATTGACGCCAAGTACCTCAACATCATGTACATCCCAGGCTCCGGCGAAGTAGCCATCTTCATGGCGGCCTTCGTAGGTGCGCTAATAGGCTTCCTTTGGTATAATACATATCCGGCGCAAGTATTCATGGGCGACTCCGGCAGCCTTACCATAGGAGGCATAATCGGCGTGAGCGCCGTGCTTATCAGAAAAGAACTCATACTCCCCTTGCTGTGCGGCATCTTCCTCATGGAGAGCTTGTCCGTCATCATCCAGAGGGGCTGGTTCAAACACACAAAACGCAAATATGGTGAAGGCCGCAGGGTGTTCCTCATGGCGCCGCTCCATCACCATTATCAGAAAAAGGGCATTCCCGAGCCGCGTATCGTAACGCGCTTCTGGATTATTGGAATCATATTGGCCGTCTCGACACTGGCGGTACTTAAGATCAGGTAGTTATGGCAAGAGTAGTAGTATTGGGAGGAGCAGAGAGCGGTGTAGGAGCCGCTGTGCTCGCAAAAGTTAAAGGATTCGACGTTTTCCTTTCCGACAACGGAAACATTAAGGACGAATACGTCGAGACCCTGCGCAAATGGGACATACCCTTCGAGCAGGGTGGACATACTCCGGAGAAGATATTGAACGCCGACGAGGTGGTCAAGAGCCCCGGCATCCCTTCAACGGCGCCAATGATCAAGGCTCTGGTCTCACAGGGCACCCACATCGTGTCCGAGATCGAGTTCGCGTCGAGGTATGACAACGCCAAGAAAATTTGCATCACCGGATCGAACGGCAAGACCACCACGACCTCGCTCATACATTACCTGCTCAAAGAAGCAGGCCTCAACGTAGGCCTGGGAGGCAATATCGGCAAGAGCTACGCATACCAGGTAGCCACGGAGAAGCACGATTATTACGTATTGGAAATCAGCAGTTTCCAACTTGACGACACCTACGACTTCAGACCCGACATAGCCATTATCACCAATATCACGCCCGACCATCTTGACCGTTATGACCACAAGATGGAAAACTACATACGCGCCAAATTCAAAATAGTACGCAACCTCCGCCCCGAGGACTGCTTCATCTTTGATTCTGACGATGCCATAACCATTGAGCACCTCAGCAAGATAGTGCTGCAGGCCAAGATGCTCCCGTTCTCGCAGGAGAAGAAGAACCTGCCCCAGGGCGCATGGCTTGACGGCAACCGCATAGTGGTCAAGTATGAGCAGAGCGAAAGTGAGATATACCTCAGAGAGCTGGCTCTGGGAGGCCGCCACAACATTTACAACTCCATGGCCGCAGCCCTGGCCGCCAAGGCATCGGGCATAGAAGATGAGGTGATACGCAACTCTCTCAAGAGTTTCTCTCCCATAGAGCACCGTCTCGAGCCGGTACTGAGCGTGCGTGACGTCATGTACATCAATGATTCAAAAGCCACCAACGTCGATTCGGCCTGGTACGCACTCGAGTGCCAGACACGTCCGGTGGTCTGGATAGTCGGCGGCACCGACAAGGGCAACGACTACAGCGTGCTGAACAATCTGGTCAAAGAGAAAGTCAAAGAAATAGTGTGCCTCGGAGTGGACAACAAGAAGATCCACGAGGCATTCAGCGGCATCATTGGAGAAGAGCATATAGTAGATACATGCAGCGCCGAGCAGGCGGTACAGACAGCAAGCATGCTTGCCAAAGCAGGTGACGTAGTACTCCTGAGCCCCTGCTGCGCCAGCTTCGACCTGTTCAAGAACTACGAAGACAGAGGGACACAATTCAAAAACGCTGTAAGGAAACTGTAGAAATGTCGGCCAAAAAGCGCACAGTCTGGAATTACTTCGAGCAAATCGAAGGCGACAAAGTGGTATGGATCATCGTCTTGATGCTGATCCTTATCTCCATCGTGTGCATCTTCTCCTCCACATCACGACTGCTGGAGGGGAGCCAGACCCGTCTGGACATTGTCAAGAGCCAGCTCTTCATAGTGGCGGCCGGACTGGTGCTCATTATCGCCTGCTACAGCATAAAGAACATAAAAATATTCCGCTGGTTCTCACAATGGGGCGCGCTAGTGTCGTTCGTACTTCTGGCTCTGTTGCTAATGAAGATCGACACACCCATACTGCGTTCCATCGAGTTGAACGGAGCCCGGCGTATCCTGCAGATAGCCGGAATCCAGGTACACGTGTTCGAAGTAGTCAAGGTAGCAATGGTCCTGTACCTCGCCTGGGCGCTGGATGCCCTGAAGAAGGGCGAGCTTAAGGGGCCTAAGAAAGATATCTGGAAGAAGGTACTCTACATATACGTCCCGTTCGTAGTTATCCTGGTGATGATCATTCCAGGCAGTAATTCCGCTGCCCTGTTCATCGGAGGTATAATGTTCCTCGTAATTCTGCTCGGAGGCGGGAACCTTCGCGACATGGCTCTGCTGGCACTTGCCGCAATAGTACTTATCGCTGGCGCATGGGGCATCTACAAGATCAGCGACGGCAAGGTCTTCGGCCGTATCGGCACCGCCGTAAGCCGTATGTCCGAGGGCGAGGACTGGGAGCAGAAGGTGATCGACGCGAGGCCCGGTTCTGATGAATACTACAAGGCCCTGGACAAGATACGCCAGCCATATAGCGCCAAAATAGCCATCAAGGAAGGAGGAATACTTGGCAAAGGCCCGGGACAGAGCACCCAGCGCTACGTCGTCCCCGATATTTCCGAGGACTACATGTACAGCTTCATCATCGAAGAATACGGCCTCTGGGGCGCCCTGATAGTGATCTTCCTCTACGTATCGCTGATGGCCAGAGGATCGATAATAGTGCGCAACTGCGGCAAGGACATGTATGCCAAGCTCACTGTGGCCGGACTGTGCCTGCTGATCACAGGGCAAGCATTCCTGCACATGTTCGTCAATGCGGACATAGGGCCCATGACCGGGCAGACTCTGCCCCTTATTAGCCACGGCAACAGCGCATTCCTTTGTTTCAGCCTCGCATTCGGGATAATACTGTCATTCAGCCGTATAGCCCAGAGACGGATAGAGAAGGAGCAGCGCGAGGCCAAGCCTCTTATGGAGCTCAAGGAGAATGTACAGGCGGGATTGGATGATCTCGACGCATTCGAGACCGACGGCATAAGCCAGGATGACGAAGCGATAGAAAACGAAATGAACGATTATGGAATATAAGAAACTCAGAGTTATCATCAGCGGTGGCGGTACCGGAGGGCACATATTCCCTGCCGTATCTATCGCCAAGAAACTTAAGGAAGTGAATCCCGCTACCGAAATCCTTTTCGTGGGAGCCGAAGGCAAGATGGAGATGGAGAAAGTCCCACGCGAGGGTTTCAAAATAATCGGGCTGCCCATCACAGGGCTGCAGCGCCAGTTGACTCTGCACAATATAGTCAATGATGTCAAGGTGCCTTTCAAGTTCATGAAGAGCATCCGCAAGGCCAGAAGCATCATCAAGGAATTCAAGCCCGACATAGCCGTAGGAGTGGGCGGATATGCCAGCGCTCCCCTGCTCATGGCAGCTACGCGCATGCACATACCCGCACTCATCCAGGAGCAGAACGGGTTTGCCGGACTTACCAACAAAATGCTCGGCAGCAAAGTTCAAAGCATCTGCGTAGCTTACGAAGGCATGGAACGTTTCTTCCCTGCAGACAAGATAGTTATGAGCGGCAACCCCATACGCCCTGAGATGCACCCTTATGGAGCTGAAGAGAAGGCCAAAGGACTTGCCCAGTTCGGATTCGACCCCGCCAAGAAACACATACTCCTCGTGGGCGGCAGCCTCGGAAGCGGCACCCTCAACAAGGCCATGAAAGCCTGGATCGAAGGCGGCTGCCAGGGTGGAGAAGATGTAGAGGTGCTGTGGCAATGCGGCAAATACTATAAAGCAGGCATCGACGAATTCATGTCAGGCCGCAAGGCTGATGGTATCAAATACAGCGATTTTATAAGCAACATGGACCTGGCCTACGCCATGGCCGACGTAATCATAAGCCGCAGCGGTGCTTCGTCCGTATCTGAAATATGCGCTACGGCCAAGGCAGCGGTATTCGTGCCCTCTCCTAATGTGGCCGAGGACCACCAGACGCATAATGCAATGGCGCTGGTGCGTAAAGACGCAGCCTTGCTCGTGAAGGATGCCGATGCCGTCGGTGAGCTCATGCCCACTGCCTTGAAGCTCGTACATGATCCGGAACGTATTGCTACGCTCGAGAAGAACGCACTTGCAATGGCTCTGCCCGATGCAGCTATGACGATTGTTAATGAGATATACAAGATACTTGGGAAATGAAGGAAAGCAAGTTAAAAAGTGTCTATTTAATAGGAATAGGCGGAATAGGGATGAGCGCCCTGGCCCGCTGGTATAAATTCCGCGGTTTGGAAGTGTCGGGCTATGACCGTACGCCCTCCGAACTGACGGCCAAGCTGCAGGCAGAAGGGATTGAGGTGCACTACGAAGACACCCCCTCAGCAGTTCCCGCAGACGCCGCTTCTACCCTTGTCATCTACACTCCCGCCGTCCCCTCATCGCTCGGAGAGCTTCAATATGTGATGGAGCACGGCTACAAAGTGGTCAAACGCTCACGCGCACTGGGCGAGATAACTCGCGACCAGACGCTTCTTGCCGTTGCCGGGACCCATGGCAAAACCACCACGTCCACTCTCATCGCCCACATCCTTACCGAAGCCGGAGAAGGGTGTTCGGCATTCCTGGGCGGCATTTCCAAGAACTACGGCACCAACATGCTCATGAGCCGCGGCTCCACTGTCGTCGCCGAGGCCGACGAGTTCGACCGCTCCTTCCTCCAGCTTTTCCCGGCAATAGCTGTGATCAGCGCCATGGATGCTGACCATCTCGACATCTACGGTGACCTCGAGCACGTGCAGGAAGCCTTCCGTGAATTCGCTTCGCAGGTGCACGAGACCATCATACTCAAATACGGACTTCCCATTCGCGCCGATCAGGTAAGCGCACGCATATTTACATACCATTTCGATGACCCTAGGGCTGACTTCCACAGCACCAATCTCAGACTCGACGCATCGGGACATTACACCTTCGACCTGGTATATCCGGGAGGCACCCTACGCGACATTCGCTCGGGCACCTTGGGCTGGGTCAATGTAGAAAATGATGTAGCCGCAGCGGCTGCATGCCTGTGCTACGGGGCCGACGGGCAGAAGGTACGCCATGCAATCGGCAGTTTCAAGGGTGTACAGCGCCGCCTGGACGAGCATATCAACCGCCCCGGCCTGGTGTACATCGACGATTACGCGCACCACCCGGCAGAACTGTCAAGCGCCATATCTTCACTCCGCGGAATATTCCCCGGACGCAAGATAACCGGTATCTTCCAGCCCCACCTCTACACCCGCACTAGGGACTTCGCCCCGGAATTCGCCCAAGCCCTCAGTGCCTTGGACAAGCTCATCCTCCTGGACATCTACCCGGCCCGCGAAGAGCCGATACCGGGAGTGACTTCCGAACTGATATTCAACGCGGTAAGCGCTCCTGAGAAGCAGCTTATCCGCAAAGAGGAGCTGATGGATGTGCTTGCCAAAGAGCCTCTCGACGTACTGGCAACTTTCGGAGCAGGCAATATAGACCGTTTTGTTGAACCCATAACACGCATGCTGCAAGACAGATGAGGATAACGCCCAAGCATATTCTGGCCGCCGCCTCCCTGGCGCTGCTTACTGCCGTTTTCGGCCTGTTGGTCGGATGCGGGCGCTCGGAGCGTGCCAAAGTGCTGTGCAACGCCCTCGATGTACAGATAAAAGACAAGTACGAGTTTGTCACTCAGGAAGATATCCGATCATTCCTGGACCGCAGATACGGCCCGTATATAGGAGTACGGCTGGACAGCCTCGACCTCGGGCGCATGGAGCAAATGCTTGAAGAAAAAAGCGTTGTGATGGAGAGTGAGGCCTGGACGACCCGTGACGGCGTGCTCCATATCAGCATAGTCCAAAGGGCTCCGGCACTCCGCTTCCAACGAGGCGACCAGGGCTTCTACATTGACGATACCGGCTTCGTCTTCCCGCTGCACAGCAGCTACACTGCCGACGTCCCCCTTATTGAGGGCAACATACCCCAGCTTGAAGACGGACAGAACAGCGAATGGAGCAAAGGGATCCTGGAGCTGATGAAGTACATACACAATTCGAAGCAGTGGAAAGACCAGATTGAGAATGTCAGCGTCGATTCCGCAGGCGACCTCGAATTCAAAACCACCCAAGGCAAGGAGCGCTTCATATTCGGCTATCCCGACGACATCCAAGCAAAGTTCGGCAGGCTGGCAAAATACTACTCTCATGTACGTCCCTCCAAGGATGAGGGCTACTACAAGAGCGTTAACTTGAAATACAACAACCAAATAATATGCAGGAAAGGTATATAGCGACAGTCGATCTGGGCACCTCGAAACTCGCACTCTGCGTAGCAAAGGTCACAGGCGAGAACGTCCAGATCATCTACTACAAAGAGCGGCCGTCGAATGGCGTTCGCTACAACTGCGTCTTCAATCCCAAGAAGGCGGCAGCTCCCCTGCGTGCCGCGATTGCTGAGGCTGAAGACGAGCTGCAAATCAAGATACTCCAGGTGGTGGTGGGACTCCCCCGCTACAATGTACATCAGGAGACTGCAAGTGCGAGGATAGACCGCAGCGACCCTTCATCACTTATCGGTGAAGACGAGATCTCTGCCCTCAAGGGTATTGCCCTTGACACATATCCCCTGACCGACCGCGATGCCGAACTGATCTACGGTGCCGTGCCCCAGTCATTCTCTACCGACGATTTCATAGGCAGCGAAGACGATGTGGTAGGTTCCACCAGCGACTCTCTGTCCGGCAATTTCAAGATTTTCGTGGGAGCCAAGAAGGCTGTCCGCAACATCGACATCATGCTGAACGACGCGGGTGTGGCCCTTGCCCAGGCCATATTCACGCCCTCGGCAGTAGGTGAGGCAGTACTTAAAGATGACGAGATGACCAACGGCGTAGCCCTCGTAGAGATGGGCGGCGGCGTCACTTCACTCGCCATCTATCAAGGAGGCATAATGCGTTACTTCGCATCCATTCCCTTCGGAGGCAAGAGCATCACTACCGATATCCGGCTTGAATGTGCTTTCGACGACACGCTGGCCGAGAATATCAAGCTCGCCTTCGGAGCATGCCTTCCCGACAAGCTCCAGACCATGGGAGACAAAGTCCTGCAGATCAACGACGAAGAGAACGGGACCTACGAGCACCTCGGCATCAAATACCTGTCCGAGATCATAACCAGCCGCTGCCGTGAGATAGTGCAGGCTATCCTGTATCTCATTCAGGAGAGCGGATTCGCCGACAGGCTCCGCTGCGGAATAGTGCTCACAGGAGGCGGCGCCAACCTGGCCAACCTCACCAACCTCATCAAGGAAGAGTCCGGCTACAATGTAAGAGTCGGCTTCCCTCTGGCAAGGAAATTCAGCTCCGACGGCTGCCCGGGAATAGGCGAAGCCGAAGCCTCAGCATCAGTAGGAATGGTGCTCGAAGCCAGTACCGATCCTTTCCTCAACTGCATTTCAGATGCAATGCAGCCGGCCACTGAAGCGCCGAAGCAAGAGCCTCCGGTGCAGGAAGTCGCTCCCGACTCCAACGGGCAGGGCAACCTGTTCGGCGAAGACGATTTCGACAAGGTCGTGACCAAGAAGATAGTCAAGACCCCCGGCAGCGGTAAAAAGAGCAAGCCAAAGCCCGAAAAAGAAGACAAGCCAGGCGGCTTCAAGATATTCTGGACCACCATGGGACAGAAAGTCGGATCGGCGCTGAAAGGCGGCTTCGACGGGGTCCTGGGAGGTCTCTACGATGAAATGGGTAACAACGAAAACGAGGAGAAATAAGCCATGTTCGAAGATTTCAATATAGACCTTGAGGCCACCGTGCCTAAGGACTGGAAACGCTCCGACCAGATAATAAAGGTCATAGGCGTAGGCGGCGGCGGATGCAACGCTGTCTCCTACATGTACCGCACCGGCATCGAAGGATGCAGCTTCGTGGTATGCAACACCGACTCTCAGGCTCTCGAGTGCAGCCCCGTTCCCGTTAAGATCCAGATGGGCGCCGGCCTCGGTGCAGGCACTAACCCCATAAAGGGACGCAACGCCGCTCTGGACAGCCAGACGGAAATTGAGAAAAAGATTATTGACACCGGCACCAAGATGCTATTCATCACCGCCGGAATGGGCGGCGGGACCGGCACCGGAGCCACTCCCATCATAGCCAAGATGGCCAAGGAGAAAGGCATCCTGACGGTGGCCGTAGTCACTCTCCCGTTCAAGAACGAGGGCGACAGGGCCATGTCACGGGCAATAGACGGTATCCAGGAGCTTGAGAAGAATGTCGATTCGCTGCTGATAATCAACAATGAGAAGTTGTACGAACATTTCGGCGACCAGCTCACCCACAACGCCTTCCCCAAGGCCGATGAGGTGCTTACCACAGCTGTAAAGGGCATCATTGAGATAATCCAGAAGCCCGGCTACATCAACGTGGATTTCGAGGACGTGATGGCCATGATGAAGGACAGCGGCATGGCGCTGATGGGATACGGCGAAGGCAGCGGCCCCAATCGTATCGAAGATGCAGTACGCCAGGCCTTCGAATCGCCCCTGCTCAACGACTTTGACCTTACTACGGCCAAGAATGTGCTCGTCAACATTACCGGAGGCAAGAACGAACAGGGCCTTACTATGGATGACATGTCAGAAATCAACCGCCGTATCGACGAGTACACGGGCGGAGCCAACAACTTCAAGCGCGGCCTCATCTGGGACGAGGACCCGCAAGTCGGCGACCACATCCACATCACCTCCATAGTTACCGGACTGAAATTCATAGACATAGTAGGTTCCCGCCGGGACATGGGCAACTACATCATGATAACCCGGAGCTTCAAATACGACAAGAACGAAGCCGCGAGCACCAAAGGCATTAGCATCAGCGACGGCAATGTAGGATCGCGCATCGGGTACAGTTCTACTGACAACCTGCGCGCCTTCCGCTTCGACCCCGAGCACAAACCGGCACTGCTGGTTACCGCCGGAGACCAGATATCAGACCTTGAAAATATACCCGCAATACGCAGAACATGAAAAGAACAAGAGTAAGATTTGCACCGTCCCCCACCGGACCGCTCCACATGGGCGGAGTGCGCACCGCACTTTACAACTACCTCTTCGCCAAGAAGAACGGGGGCGACTTTATACTAAGGATTGAGGACACCGATTCCCACCGCTTCGTCCCGGGAGCCGAACAGTACATCATCGAATCGCTGAACTGGTGCGGCATTATTCCCGACGAAGGAGTTGGCGTGGACGGTCCTAACCCTCATGCTCCGTACAGGCAGTCGGAGCGCCGCGGCATATACAGGCAATACGCAGAGCAGCTGGTCAATGGAGGCTTTGCATACTACGCCTTCGATACGGCGGAAGAGCTGGAGAAAGCACGCGCCGAGGCCGAAAGCGAAGGCAGAACATTTATTTACAATGCCACCACGAGGGGAAAGCTCAGGAATTCTCTGACACTCAGCGGCGAAGAAGTACAGGAACTGCTGACCTCACGCACCGACTGGACCATACGCTTCCGCATGCCGGAGGGACGCACAGTGCAAATGGACGACATAATCAGAGGCCACATCGAAGTTGACACCTCGACTCTTGACGACAAAGTTCTGTGGAAAAGGGCCGACGAGCTCCCCACTTACCACCTTGCCAACATCGTTGACGATCACCTGATGGAAATCAGCCACGTTATACGCGGCGAGGAATGGCTCCCGTCGCTGCCGCTTCACTACCTGCTCTATGAGTCGTTCGGCTGGGAGAGGCCGCTTTTCGCCCATCTTCCCCTGCTGCTCAAGCCTGTAGGCAACGGCAAGCTCAGCAAGCGCGACGGCGACAAGATGGGATTCCCTGTATTCCCCCTCAAATGGGTGTCTCCTGAAGGCGAGGTATCCCGGGGCTACCGCGAAGACGGCTACTTCCCCGATGCTTTCGTAAATCTGCTTGCCCTGCTGGGCTGGAACCCCGGCACTGAGCAGGAAATCTTCAGCATGGACGAACTGATAGAAGCTTTCTCATTGGACAAGGTGGGCAAGTCAGGGGCCAAGTTCAATCCCGACAAGGCCAAGTGGTTCAACAAGGAATATCTGAGGATGCGCTCCGACCAAGAGCTCACGGAGCTTTTCATGCCGGTGCTGAGTGCCCACGGCATAAGCGCCGAAAAGTCAAGGGTGCAGGAAATCGTTGCACTCATCAAAGAGAGAGCCACTTTCGTATCGGATTTCTGGGATATCGCCTGGTACTTGTTCAAAGCGCCGGAAGAATATGTACAGAAAGATGCCGCCAAGTTCTGGAAGAGCGAGAACGTGCTGATGGCGCGCGAAGCTCTCTCCGCTACTGCCTCTGCCCACGAGATGGAAGAATACATCCGTGAGCGGGAATGGCCTATGGGCAAGGTTATGAATTGCATACGCCTTGCGCTTACGGGTTCGTCGAACGGACTCGGAATCGCTGATATAATGCGTTTTATTGGCCGGGAGGAGGCGCTCGAACGCTTCCGCAGGGCCGAAGAGCGGTTGATTATATAATGACGGGGCACGGGCTTTGGACAAGGTCCGGTCCCGTTGCCGACTTACTTCCCCCCGGCTGCAGCTTAGCGGCTGACTCTGAATAGTCCGGGACTGGTTGAAATCGACGCTGCGTTGTTTCTAGGGTTTAGCAGTTGAGACGGATGCCGGTCCCGGGACTGTTTAATACCGGTGACATATTGACACAGCGAACTGCTCCGGCGGCCAATAACTTAGGACAAAGGCCGCCGGAGCAGTTCGCTGTTTCAAGTAAATATCAGCCGATTATCAATTTGCCGGCCTTGGGGATCTTCTGTATCAGCACAGATGCTATAGCCACACACACAAAAGTACTGGCAGCCGTGCAGATTATAGTCACAGGAGTTGTCCATACCCCCAGCACTCCCCCTTCACCGATACCAAATGTATTGCGGAACAGCCCTGAGAACAGCGCCAGCGCCACCATATGTCCCAAATACATGCCATAGCTCGCCTTAGAGACAGGAAGTAGGATATTGCGGTAGAATGAGCCTTCGGACTTGATTTTCTTGAACAGGAGCACCCATGCTATTGCCATTAGAGCCACGCCTAAAGTATCGTTGAACCAAGTCGTCTCCCAGCGCACAGCCACGCTTACAGGCCCTCCCACAGGGAATGCACCGCCGGCAGACTCAAACACGCGCCTTAGGAATCCGAAGAAAGAAATAGCGAAGCCAGCCAAGTAAGCAGGTACGGCCCAGGCCAATGTACGGGCCCATGATAATTCACCTACGAACTTCCTGAAATACAAGCCCAGCAGCATATAGCCCAAGGTTCCGCTTATGTAGTAGAACATGCCATAAGCATTCCAGCTGGCCTCGCCCCATAGCGGGTAAGGAGCCTGGCGGGGAATCCCCGATGGGCCGTAGATCACAAGTTCGCTGCCGCCAGACAACCAGTCCCGCAAAATGGGAATAAGGGTCGTAAAGAGCCAGACCAGCAAATAAAAGCGCAGCTCCTTCTTCCCCACTTTTTCGGCCCAAGGCGAGAGAAGAGGCATGATCAGGTAAAGCCCCAGCAACATGTACACGAACCATAGGTGCCCGGCTGCATAATTGAAATTAAAGAGCAGGTCTTTGAAATTCTGTACAGGCTCTCCCCATATCAAGGCATACACTATGGTCCACACCACGAACGGTATGATAACCCTCACTGCCCTGCGGCGGAAAAACTCTCCGGTAGAATAATGAAGCGGGAACTGCAAATAACTCGACGCAATCAAAAACAGCGGCACGCACGAACGCACGAAAGAATCAAAGAAAGATGACCAATAGGCATCGGCCTTAGTCAATACTTGCGAACCGTCTCCACCTAAATAGAAAGGCTCGGTGCTGTGCACCAGCATAACCATAAAACATGCCACCACGCGCATCCAGTCTATCCAGACCTCACGTTTCCTGCCAGCTTCTGTCTGAATCATATTCATCATCAATTAAGATAAGCCATTATACTTTCTCCTGCAAGCCTATTGCCGTGGCCCATATTCGGGCCCTTTCTGCCAGCAGTGGCTCTACTTGCCATTCCTGGCATGCAAATACCAAATGTACGAAAAAAAGAATCTCACTCCAAATACCTCACCACCCGTCCATTCTTATTTGAGTAATCGATATAGCCACCGACGTTGATGACAAAGATCTCGTCGGCCATATCAATCTTTTTCCAGATACCCGTCAGTTTCGGCATCAAGCACTTCATCCCAATGATAATGAAGCAACAGGTCTGAATCTTCGAAATTGTTATGAAAGCCCTGTATGTCTTCAGATACCCTTCGAGATTCATCGTTTGTATCAAACTCACCGTGCCTTCCGTAATAATCCCGGGTCGGGTCGAAGCTGTCGAAGATGTCTTCGTCATCCTCTTCTTCATATTCCTCATCATCGTCATCATCGTCATAGAGATGCGGATAATCTTGAACAGTGTGGCTTACGTTTCTCTTTGCCAACACACAGAGAATCAACACAAAAGGTACCCAATGATAGATCGCGACATAAACGATAGCGAAAAAAATATACATACCTATACTTTCATACGAACTGTCGAAATACACATATGTACATAGGGAGATAATGGAAAGCAGAAAGAAGCTACAAGGCAGCCACCGCAAAGGATCTTTACCGCTGGCATTATCTAGCGGATTCCCCAGCAATAAAAGTGAAATAGCTATCGACTCTATGAAGAAATACAAAAAAGCCAGAATCATATAATCCGATACGTAGCTCAGGCTATCAGGCAACAAAACAGCTAAAACCACATACGCCACTAAAAACAAGGGTAGCACGAGCAAGGCCAGTAAACAGCGGAACGGCCGTGTTATCCAATTCCTTGGAGCGGACATTGACGAGACATGCTCTAAATGACTTGTTGGTAAAGACTACGCTGGAAGTTGTAGAAGGTTCCTCGGGCTTGCTCTATTCCTCCCAGGGCATTGGTCCCTTCCAGGATGGTTCCGTACTTGTTTGCCATTAGTTTCGGGAGCCGGTCAGCTTCAAGCTCGTCAATACCCGCCTTGACATATACTGAGATAAGGTACTGAATGAACGCCATCTGCTCCGGGGTCTGCGTCTCTGTGAATAAGCTCGCCTTTTGGACACGCACGGAACGCTGGACCGGTCTCTTCTGGTAGGCGATGTATTCCAGGACATCCAGGAGGTCGCAGTCATCGGCGTCAATCAAACTCCGAATCTGCTTCAAGACATCCTCTCCGTAGCCTTGGTCCGCCATTTGGTTGAGAAGCTCTCGTCTGGTCGTTGGTGAGGACCATTTCTCTCGTAGATCAGCCTCATCCGAGAAGAACTCCGGCAGTTTCCCGAACATCATCCTCAAGAACTCTTCCGCACTGACAGGAACGCCATCCGGTCCCCAGAACATATCGCTTTTGATGTGCTTGATACTCATTGTGTGACCGAAGGACAAACGGATCTCAAGCCTCTCCGGCTTTTCTTCTTCATCCTCTGAGTGGCGTGATTTGCGGGATCCATACTTAACTTTCTCTTCCCGGTCATTTAGTATTTGCATTTCTTCTTCGTCATTGACCGGCACATCCTGATCTTCCTCTCCATCCCAGTCCGGGTCCTTGAAATGCTCATACGCCTTCACAAAGTCATAGATGGTGAAGTAATACTTGCCATCAAAGAGCCGGGTTCCACGACCGATAATCTGCTTGAACTCTATCATTGACCGGACAGGACGCATCAGCACGATATTCCGTACATTCAACGCATCAACCCCCGTAGAGAGTTTCTGTGAGGTGGTGAGTATCGTGGGGATGGTCTTCTCGTTGTCCTGAAACTCCTTCAAATACTGCTCTCCCAGGTTCCCGTCATTGGCAGCGACACGGACTGCATACCTGGGGTTCCCGTGATGGTAAGCGTTTATCATATCACGGACTTTCGCTGCGTGGTCCTGGGTCGCACAGAACACCAAGGTCTTCTCATCTTCCTTGATGTGCGACAGGAACTCCTGGACCCTGGCCTCATCACGCTGCTTGATAGTGATATTGCCCTGGTAGAAGTCGTTCTCCGTATAGACCTTGCCTTCTTCCACTTCGCCTGAAAGGATTTCGTCCTCCGGGGAGTAGATGTAATCGTCAATGTTGCTCTGCATCTTGCAATGCCGGAACGGAGTGAGGAAACCATCGGCAATGCCTTCTTTCAAGGAATACTCATAGACCGGTTTGCCGAAGTATTCGTAGGTATTGGCATTGACATCCCGTCTCGGCGTAGCGGTCATACCCAACTGCACGGCACTGCTGAAATACTCCATAATACCCCTCCAACTGCTCTCATCATTCGCACCCCCACGATGGCACTCATCTATGATAACGAAGTCAAAGAAGTCCCTGGGATACTGACCGAAGTTGGGCTTGTCTTCCTCTCCGCTCTCAAAGGTCTGGAAGACGGTAAAGAAGATGGATGCGTTTGTCGGGACCTTTCCGTTCTTGCGGACGCTATCCGGGGTAATACGGCATAGGGCATCATTGGAGAACCCGAAGAAGCCGTTGAATGCCTGGTTCGCCAGGATATTCCGGTCTGCCAGGAAGAGGATACGGGGTCTGTTGCCGGTCTTCCTCACATTCCACCTCGTATGGAAGAGCTTGTAGGCAATCTGGAAGGAGATGAAGGTCTTGCCGGTTCCCGTTGCCATTGTAAGGAGGATGCGGTCCCGCCCTGCTGCTACGGCATCAAGGACTTTGTTGATGGCAATCTCCTGGTAATACCTGGGGACTTTCTGCCCATCGTTATACAGGGGCTGGGCGTAGAACTTGTCTCTCCATTCATCAGCATCGCCGAAGGTCCGCTTCCATATCTCTTCTGGTGAAAGGTAGTCTTCCACTTCGCCTTCCTCGCCGGTCTCCATATCTATCTGGTAGATGGTATCGCCGTTGGTAGCGTATGTGAAGCGGATTTTCAGTTTCTCGGCATATTCCTTCGCTTGCATCACGCCTTCGCCCACCGGCTTCTCATCGCTCTTCGCTTCCACGACAGCCAGTTTGACACCCTTGTATTGCAGGATATAGTCCGCCTTCATCGGTCTGGGCTTGATAGTCTGGCTTATCCTTCCCCGGGTGATGGGGACTTCCGTGAGGATATAACTATCAGCCGTTGTACCCCAGCCGTTTTCTTTCAACTTGGGGTCAATCTTGGTCAATCGGGTCTGGCTCTCGTTCATAGGACGCTATATCAAATCTTCAAGAGTGACAACTTTTTGGAATATTCCGGAGTATTCGTTGACCGCGACACCATAGGTCGTGACGAACGTGAGATGGACGACCTTGCGACGTGGCAGTTTTCCCTGGATCAAGGCAACCCTCCCGCCCAGCTTTTTCGCATATTCCTTTGATACCCGGAAATCATCCGCGTAAAATTTCATCTCGCATAAATTCACAACGTTGTCGGCGCGGTCGATAACGAGGTCTATCTGGGAACCTTCGTGGGAATCATCCCCTTGCAGACACCACGCAGATTGTGTCGAAGCGACGCCTTCGACACCCAGGGCATGCTTGATCTGCGATACGTGACGGACGCAAAGATCCTCGAAAGCAAACCCGCGCCAGGCGGCCAATGCCGGTGACTGGATGTTGTTCTCCCAGTACCGGGGGTCCTTCACTTTTTTCTTCTCGATAAAAGTGATCCAAAAACGGCAGAAAGAGTCGCAGAGACGATAGCAGGTGTCGTTCCCGCCCTTCCCGAATGGAATGTATTTTTCGATGAATTGGCTGGCAATTAGAGCTTTTAGCTGTTTCGAGAGCCCGCCTCCGTCAGCGATGCCCGTGCCGGAGACAATCTCCTCCCGGGTATATCCTCCGTGCTTGTTTGACAAGAAACGCAAGATGCTCTTGTACTGCCCTGGATTCACGAATAGGGAACCCATCAGAAGGTCGAATTCATCCTCCAAGACAGCATCTTCGGCAAAAAAGAGACGGTCGATGTTTTGAGCAAGAGAGCATGAATTGTCAAATGCGGCCATATAATAGGGGATGCCTCCGACAATCATGTAGGACAGAGCGAGATCATAATGCGACATCTTCACCCCATTGTTGAGGTAGAATTCCTTGCTCTCCTTCAACGAGAATGGATGAAGGTGGATTTTTTCCGTCAGGCGCCCGTACAGTCCCCCTTTGTTGTGAATGAGATTGTCTTCTATCCACGACGTGGCGCTGCCGCATACGATCAGAAGGATATCATCCCTTTTGGCGGCCCAGTCATTCCAGAAATGCTCGAAAGCCGGGATGAAACGAGACCTTGCTGTGTCCATCCACGGCATTTCATCAAGGAAGATGACTCTTTTCCCAGTTCCTTTTTTGCTTTCAACAAGGCGGGCGAGCAACTCGAAAGCACCCAGCCATGATGAAGGTTGAGCTCCTTCCTTCAATCCATAACGCAGAAGATTCACATAAAAGGCATGGAGCTGGTCCTGCAGAAGGTTTTTTCGGTCACGGTCGTACGGAGAAAGGCCAGTGTGCCAGAACAGGAAGCGGTCTTTGAACTGCTCTTTTACCAGATACGTCTTCCCGACCCGGCGCCGCCCATACACGGCGACAAATTCCGAATGCTTGCTCTCGAAGCACTTTTCCAGCCGTTTCTGTTCCTCCAGTCTTCCTACCATAAGTCTTTATTTTTCTGCAAAGATAGAAATTATGCGCAATTCCGCAAATTAAACGTGCTTTATTTTTCTAAATTCGACACTTTTTAGCGATTTCTAGAAAAATAAAAACTGTTTATAGTCCCTCCTTCCCAGGGTGATGGGAACTTGATGGGGGCCTCCGTGAGGATATAACTATCAGCCGCCACTCCCCGGCCGTTATCTTTTAGCTTGGGGTCAATCTTGGTCAATCTGGTCTGGCTCTCGTTCATAGGGCTATCGTATTACAACTCTCCGTTGAATGCCTTGCGCAGAAGTGACTGCTTCAAGTCTTCACACAGAGCGAGGGTCTTTTGGTAGTTATCTTGGAGTAGAGCAATTGTATCTGCAATGCCATCAAGTCGCTCTACTATCGTTTCTTGTTCCTTGATGGATGACGGAACCCTAACTCTAATAGTAGCAAGACGAGTTAGAGCGAGTTTCGGTTGAGCCGCTTGCATAGTGAGCGTCTCCACCTGTTTCTTGAAGGATGATGTCTTGGTCGCAAAGAAGACAAACCGATTGTAAAAGTTCGGTCCAAGCACCAACTTGCAGGCATTTTCGGTCAAGTTCGCTCCATCAAGAGTATCTGGGATAATTCCAGACTTACCAATTGTCCCGGCTATACTGATATAGACATCTTTGGAAGAAATCGTGTATGCCTTGATGGACTTATAGACCTCATCACTGATATACAAGACGCTTTCTGTGCGAATGGTTCCAAGGTCGGTGAAGTCTGCAACCCGAATATATCTGTGTGCCGTTGGCTCCTTCTCCAACTTATAGCCCTTGGGGACCCTCTTTCCGCCCTTAATCTTCGCAATCTCTCCAATGGAAAGCTCTCTCCATTGCCCATTACTCATCATTGTGTCCGTAGTCGCTTGGAAGAGGTCCTTTGCTGCTTGAAGGGATTTCTCGGCATTAGCTTTCAGGGCATCTATCTTGGCGAACTCCCGGTCCAGAATATCCACGATACGCTGCTGCTCGGGAAGAGATGGGATTGGAATGCGTATCTGCAACAAATCTGTCTTCACGAGACTTGGAATAGTAGTTCCTTTGTTCATATCCTGGAAGTTGAACCCTTTGCAGAAGTAGAATAGGAACTTTGGAAATATATTCTCTTTGGGTGAAAAGCCGAATGCCGTATCTACATTCCAGAACTTGGTTTCAACAAAGATAGGATTGTTGATTGAACCCTTTCTGCCAATGATAGTAGCTCCGGCTTCACAGAGATAATCGTTAGCATACCCCATAATGCCTCCGCTGCCATAGATGGGGTACTCTCCATTAGGGTTTTCAACCTCCTTCTGGCTTCTTCCACTACGGATTTCGCAGACATCACCGATGGTCTTTATTTTCCACCCTGCTCTCATAGCATCTCCATAATCTCGTTCAACAAACGCTGGCTATCGGCGGCGAGGGCTTCAATCTCAGCGGCAATCTGTTGGGGCGTGCGCTCATCCACGACTTCCACCTTGTTGGGGTTCTTCACGGAGAGGTCGTAGTTGTCATCCAGGTCAGCGACATTCACGGACCAGGAGTTCTCGCTATCCGGCTTGGTCTTCTGCTTCTCCACGAAGTCCGCCAGGTCATTTTCATTGAGCGGGTCCGTCTTTCCCAGAGTGCGATCCAGGTTCAGTTGGTAGAACCATACCTTCTGCGTGGGCTCGCCTTTCTTGAAGAAGAGTACGATGGTCTTGACACCGGCTTGGAACACTCCGGAAGGAAGGTCAAGTATCGTGTGGAGGTTGCATTCTTCCAGGAGTTTCTT
>JAGBNC010000010.1 GCA_017634595.1 Bacteroidales bacterium | reverse complement strand
TCTTAGATGCAGCATCCCTCACGGACGCGCCGCTGATGCCGAGGCTCTCAAGATATTTGGCTGACGGATAGTAGTTTTGCAGCATGTTCTTGTAGCTGCTGACGCCACTGCCGCCGTGCGTTCCGAATGGAATGATAGTCTTTTCTTTAAGCGCAGGATAGGCCTCGCAGAAAGTGTGCAGGATCATTGGAGGTTCGCCCCACCAGATAGGGCCTCCGACGAATACATTGTCGTACTGCGCTATATTCTCAACGCTTCCTTTGAACTTAGGCCGCGCATTACTGTTCTTCTCGTTGGTGGCAACATCCAGAGTTTCATTGTAGCTTATAGGGTACGACGTCTCCGGGACAATCTCGAAAACACCGGCTCCGGTGGCTTCCACCATATAATCTACCATCACTGCCGTATTGCCTTTCTCTACAGTCCCTACCTGCCAGTTCTCTCCAGCACGTGAAAAGAATACAATAAGGGTTTTACCGCCGGTGGCAGTAGCATCGTCCTCCTCTTTTTCAGAAGGAATAGTAGAACCCGTGGTGGCATCAGTTTCTTGCGGAGCCGGTTTCTCTCCTTTTTCGCAGCCAATGGTAAACAGAGCGAGGCTCGCGGCGAGTAATGTGACTAACTTTTTCATATTACGAGTGTTTCTGGTGCAAAAATATGATTCTTATCTCATTCTGCACTTACCCATTTTACTGTTAGTTTTACCCAAAATACCGTTTTTGCACCAGCGGGCAGAAGAATCACATTTTGCTTGGCGCCACACCAAACTCCTTTTTGAACATCCGGGTAAAGTGCTGAGGGTAGTCAAAGCCCAGTGCATCGGAAACCTCTGTTATGGATTGTCCCTCAAGAAGCATACTCTTGGCCTTTTCCATCAAGAAGTGCCGGATATACTGCGTGGCGCTTTCACCGGTACGGGTACGGACCAGGTCGCCGAAATAGTTGGGCGAGAGACATAGTTCCCCGGCACAGTACCGGACGGTGGGAACGCCAAGAGAAAGTTGACGACCATCGGCATAATAACGCTCCAAGACAGAATCTATCTTCCTGCCGTAATCATTCTGGCCGCTGTCGGAACCTTTGAACTGACGCTCGTAGAAACGGGCGGCAAGTTCCAGTAACAGAGAAATATAAGACAGGACGATACGCTTCAGATGAGTATCATCAGGGAAGTCGGTAAGCTCTTTGCGGATGGCGGCGAAACAGCGCTCCAGGTGGAGCCACTCGTCCTGGGTCGGCAGCAATGCCTCATTGCTGTAGTATGAGAAAAAATGGTAATCTTTGATTATCCGTTGCAGAGTGGTCCCCGGCAAAAGGTCAGGATGGAAAAGCAGCACCCACCCCTTGATGTGGATGATTTCACCGTTATCCGTAACGCCCCCCTTCTGCCCTGGCGCAACACACATAAGCGAGCCGGCCTTGACATCGTGGCTGCCGCCGCCATACTGGATGGTATATGGACTTTCCTTCATCAGGAAAAGGCCATATACGCCGTACTCGCAAAGGCAGTGGCGACACTGCTGCAGTTCGTCATAATGAATGACGCTCACGAGCGGATGGAGTGAAGGAGCACCCACATATCGTGCATAGTCATTGACACTTTGGACCTTAAGAACCCTTTCCATAGCGCTAAATTACAAAACTTCACGCAAATTCCGTAAAAATGGTAAATAAAACCGTAATGTGGTTAAGTCTTTTACGAAAGAAACTCGCGACATTTGTACTATGGAATAAAAGATGAAAAAGCTACTAAGTATCATTGTTATGGCGAGTTTCTGTTTCGCAGCCGGTGCGCAGATTGACCTGCACAGCCACATGATTCCGGACTCTTATCTGGAAGCAGTAAAGGCGCACGGGATGGAGATGGACGAGGGATTCCCTATTCCGTCATGGAGTGCCGATGCGCACTTGAAGTTCATGGACGAAGCGGGCATTCAGACCTCCGTCATCACTATGCCGGCACCGCAGCCATATTTTGGCGACAGTGCTGAATCGGCAGCCGTGTGCCGGATATTCAACGAAGAAGCCGCAGCGCTCAAGGCACTCCACCCGGGACGCTTCCTCTTCTGTGCCGCCCTGCCGCTGCCTGACGTCGAGGCCGCCATCAAAGAAGCTGAATATGCCCTGGAAGTACTTGGAGCAGATGGCGTTAAGCTCGCTACCAACAGCTACGGTCAGTATCTGGGCGACGAAGAGCTGGAGCCGCTGATGGCTTACCTGAACAGCCGGAAAGCCGTCATCATAACACATCCGCACAAGCCCTCGGCCGTCAACGACAAACTTATTGACACCGTGCCGCTGGCTTCTTACGAGTATCTTGCGGAAACCACCCGGGCCATCCTGAACATGGTGGCTCACGATGTGCTGGTCCGCTATCCCGAACTGAAGGTGGTAGTCCCCCACTGCGGATCTTTCCTTCCCAATGCGCTGCCACGTTTCAAGGGCCTGCTGCCGGTAATGGTCAAGCAAGGATATATGCAACCCATCGATGTTGACGCCAACATCGCACGCCTGTATTTTGACTTGGCCGGAGCCGCTACGGACGATGTGATAGAGACGCTCCTCACCATCACCGAACCTTCGCACATCCTCTACGGCTCCGACTACCCTTATGTAGCTGCTCCTGCCTTGATAGGCGCAAAGAAATCCCTGGAAGCACGCCTGCCTTCTCATGGTCTGTGTCCAGAAGACGTCTTGTCGAACAATGCAAACAACCTCTTCAACCCCAATAAGTAAGATGAAACCTATTAAATTATTTACTATAATTGCACTACTAATTATGGCCATCCCTTGTAACGCCCAGCTCACCATCAACATCCGCTACAGTGGAGAAAATGGCGGAGCCAGAAAATACGTGGAAGAAATGGAAAAAAGCGGCATCGCCGCCCGCATCCGCGCCGTAGAAGGATGCATCCGCTACGACTACTTCTTCCCTGCCGACGATCCCGAAGGTCTTCTCCTGATTGATGAATGGGCCGATCAAGAAGCCCTGGACCGTTACCACTCTTCTCCCATGATGCATGAAGCAGCCGCCCTGCGCGAGAAATACAAGCTTGGCGGCCGCCAGATACGTATGTTCAATCCTATGACCCCAAAAACACAATCAATGAATAACGCACTCTCACCCCGCCGGCAGGGACTTGCCGTCATAGCCGCCCTGGAAGCCAAAGGAGACCAGGCTGCACTGGAATCAGCACTGTCCGAGGCCCTGGACAAAGGGCTCACCATCAGCGAAGCCAAGGAGGCACTTTCACAGCTCTACGCCTATACCGGATTCCCTCGTTCGCTCAATGCGCTTGGCACCTTGCAGAAGGTACTTACAAGGCGTGAGGCTGCCGGCATCAAGGATAACCCCGGCAAAGAAGCCGATCCGCTCCCCGCTGACTACAACGCTCTGAAGCAAGGCACTGAGGTTCAGACTCGTCTCACCGGCAAGCCTTTCAACTACAGCTTCGCTCCCGCCACCGACTATTATCTGAAGGCCCACCTCTTCGGCGACATCTTCGCCCGCAACAACCTATCGTTTGCCGACCGGGAGATTGTCACCGTCAGCGCCATATCCGCCCTTCCGGGCTGCGAGCCCCAACTTGCGGCTCACGTATCCGGGGCCAGGAATATGGGTGTGACCGATGAAGAGCTTAGCGCCCTTCCTGCTTTGCTGGAAGAAAAAGTCGGACTGTCCGAAGCCGAACGCCTGCGTGGTGCTTTGACATCTGTCCAGACCGTAGATTTCTCCGTATGGCCCAAGGGCATACTCAATCCTTACGGACAATACTTTACCGGAAAAAGCTACCTGGCGCAGCTGGACGGCGGCCTTGCCAACGTCACCTTCGAGCCCGGATGCCGCAACAACTGGCATGTACACCACGGAGCTGTACAGGTGCTCATCTGCGTGGCGGGCCGCGGCTGGTACCAGGAATGGGGCAAACCTGCAGTGCCCATGACTCCCGGCACCGTCATAGCCATACCGGCAGAGGCCAAGCACTGGCACGGTGCAGCCAAAGACAGTTGGTTCCAGCACCTCACCTACCACACCGCCGTGCAAGAAGGCTCCTCCAACGAATGGCTGGAGCCCGTATCGGATGAACAATACAACAGCGTAAAATAAAGACAATATGAAACGTACAGGATTTTTACCGTTCTTGCTGACGCTCTCAGTTCTTCTGACTGCGTCCACCTGCAAGGAACAGCAAAACACAAATCAGGACAACAACCAGACTACTGATGTAGTCGTACCTTCGGTCTATTTCACTTCAGACATCAGCGCGAAAGGGCTCGTCAGCATCTATGAGGCACTCGGCGTCCCCGCCAGCGGGCGCGTTGCCGTTAAAATATCCACCGGAGAGTCTGCCAAGAGCAATCATCTGCGCCCGGAGCTCATCAAGGACCTGGTTCAGAAGGTAAATGGTAATCTGGTTGAGTGCAACACCGCATACGGCGGCAGCCGCTCTACTACGGCCAATCATCTGAAAGTCATCGAAGAACGCGGGTACAACGACATCGCCACCGTAGATATCATGGATGCCGAAGGGACCATGGATATCCCGGTGACCGACACCAAATGGATTAAGTACGACCGCGTGGGAAGCCACCTGCAGAACTACGACTTCATGATCAACCTGGCTCATTTCAAGGGCCATGCCATGGGCGGCTTCGGAGGCGTACTGAAGAACCAAAGTATCGGCGTAGCATCATCGGCCGGAAAACTCTACATCCATTCTGCCGGCCGCAGCACCACCCAATGGATCTCCGACAATCAGGATGGATTCCTGGAGTCGATGGCAGCAGCTGCACAAGCCGTTCACAACTACTTCAAGCAAGAAGGCAAGAACATAATCTACATCAATGTGATGAACAATATGTCCGTCGATTGCGACTGCGATGGAAGCCCTGCCGCACCTAGGCTCAAAGACATCGGCATTCTGGCCTCCACCGACCCTGTGGCGCTGGACCAGGCCTGCCTTGATCTTGTGTTCAATCACACCGACGCTTCCGGCGATGACTCAAAACCTCTTCAGGAAAGGATCAACCGTCAGCACGGAACGCACATCACAGAATACGCCGAGCAGATAGGTCTCGGAACCAGAAAGTACAATATCATTAATATCGACAGCAATGAATAGACTTATCACTTTTCTCACAGCAATCGCCATGACGAGCATTTCCATTTCAGCCTGCGGGCAAAACGACAAGACTCTGGTAGCTTATTTTTCTGCCACAGGCACCACCGAGGCCGTAGCAAAGGACCTGGCAGAAGTGACAGGAGCAACCCTATACGAGATCAAGCCGGAAGTCAAGTACTCCGCGGCCGATTTAGACTGGACCGTCAAGACTTCCCGCAGCAGCGTCGAGATGCAGGACCGCAGCTCACGCCCCGCCATCAAAAAGGACCTGAAAGATGCCAACAAATATGATGTCATCTATATCGGATTCCCTGTATGGTGGTACACAGCTCCGACCATCATCAACACTTTCATTGAGGCCTATGGCTTTAAGGGCAAGACAGTTATATTCTTTGCCACTTCCGGCGGCAGTAGCATAGACAAAGCCAATACTGAATTCAAGGCTCAGTATCCGGAGATTAAATGGAAGGCAGGGAAAACTCTTAACAGTGCCTCAAAGGCAGACATCAAGGCCTGGGTGGACAGTTTATAATTCCCACTCGAAATTTTCCACCCCGGCACCCACCTCAAAGTGGTACTTGACTATTCCAAGGTCATAATACACATAAGACTTCCCGGCCAGAGAGAATAAAGTCTCGGCTTTGACTTTGTTCCCATCTTTGAGGAAAAACTTGAATTTCTGCTGGTTAACGGCGGTCGGCGCCATCATTGCAGCTTCCATCCCGGCTTTGAACCAGGCAGGCACTTCGCCATCTGCTTCATAGAACTTTTCAACCGGTTTCAAAGGATGGGGCCGGCCTCCGTCCACTCCGTATCCTAGAGCTATGACACAGTGGACTATCTCACCTTCCGCCAAAGAGATGACCTCATCTATCTCCTTGAAAGTGAGGCCTACCCAGCAGGTATTGAGCCCCATAGTCTGCGCCAGAAGAACCAATTGCTCACCATAGTAGCCAATCTTCTCCTCAACTTCCTTTCCTTTCTTGCCGACCATCACGAAATAGTTCTTCACTCCCGAGATAGCGCCGTACTTGAGAATACCGCTCGAAAAAGCCTTTGGCTCGTTAAGGGCAAGCTGGATATGAAGGCCGCTCTCTTTGTTTAGAGTGTCAATCTTGCTGCGGAGCACGGCTATTTTTTCAGTCTCGATGGGTTTGTCGGTGTACTTGCGGACCGCATGGCGGGCCTTGATTGCTTCAATTAGTTCCATAACGCAAAATAACTTTCGGGCGCAAATTTACAGCTTTTTTGTATATTCGCACACGTTTATGAAGGTTCTTCTGCTAACATCTCGCGGGCGGGCGATGGTAATACTGCTTGTTTCCCTATTGGTATCTTTGAGTTCCAGTGCCCAAGAGATCAGCATCAACGTATCAAGGCAAGTTCTGACCAACACAAAGTATATCACCGCCTTGATACCCGGCAGCCGCGCATATAATGCCTTTGACGCATCCGTGTTGTGGAACACCGGAGGCAATGACGCCGCCATGTACGGCTTCCCCCGCCTGGGCATGGGCGTTTCGTACTCTGCCCTGGGCGCCCTTGACTGCACAGACGGCGGCAAAATAGGCGACACCTATTCATTTTACTTCATCTTGATGCGGGACCTCCTGCACCTCGGGCCTGTCACAGCAGGATACAATGTGCAAGCCGGAGCGGCTTTGATGCAGAATCATTACGACAGATTCAACAATCCTCTTAACGACTTGTACGGCGGGCCGCTTACCTTCCATTTCAAATCGGGGCTCTACCTTCAGGCTACGCTTGCTGAACGATGGCGGATCGGCGCTGAAGTTGCCTTCAAGCACAATTCTGCGGCACGCTTGTTCATACCGAACAGGGGGCTGAACGCCATGGCTTATTCCATCAGCACTGCATACATGCTCGGAGGCCGCAAACTGACGCCCGAAGCTAAGAATAATGCTGCCAAAGCACTTGATTCTCCGCTGCGTGCGGCAGTTTTCGCAGCCGGCGGCATACATCGTTGCATGGCGGAATTCGAGGCCGACGGCAAGCTGCCTGCTTCCGAACGCCCCGAAAGCTACACTCCTTGGTTCAAGGGAAGCATAGGGATCGAAGGCGTGTGGCGGTACTGCCGCAAGACTTCGACCGGACTGCAGCTCGAACTGCATTACTTAAGCAACACCGGGGCTCTTCGCCGCAGCGACAAAGTTCTGTACCCCAAAGAAGAACGCAGCTACTCTCCGTGGGCTCCAGGGATTGCCGTAATACAGGATTTCTATCTGGGGCAGTTCAGCGCCGGCGTCGGGCTCGGGGCCTACTTGTTCCGCCAGGTAGGAGTGCATGAAGACCACGGGCGCTTGTATCAGAAAGTCAATTTCAGATACTACCCCTCCTTCCTGCCGTCATTCTTTGCAGGAATATCTTTGAGGGTACATGAATTCAGCCGGGCCGACTATTTCGAATTCTCCGTGGGCAAGGCCTTCGGACGCAATTGATTAAGCTGCTGGTTCAGAGCCGATATCGAGTCGCGAAGTACAGCTATCGTGGCATTGAGCCTCTCTACTTGCTTGTCTGAATGTTCAAGAATGCTCTGTATGACTTCAGTCTCTGAAATGTCTTCACGGACTGTCACGGCTTCTTCACGGAATATCAACTGACTGCGGGTGATGCCATAGCGCTCCGCCTCTTCGAACAACTTATCCTTATCTGAATCAGAGAGTTTCTCTCCCGCCATGAACAGTTCTATCGTTGCGGGCTTGGTAGCCAAATCTACGGAATAGTCGTATATAAAACCCTTGCCGAGCGATTTATTGGAGGAGACCAGAGCTGCAGCATTACGTTTGAAATTGCTCTCCTGCACCATACGGACAGCCGACAGCACACTGGGTACTATGATAATAATCAAGATCACCGCCACCGCCCTGCCGGTAAGGCCGTTGGAACGGCCCTGCGCACTGGACGCCACCGGGAACTTGAGATATTTCACCATGACAAAAGTGGCCAGAGCAATGAATATGCTGTTGATAAGGAACAGATATAGAGCGCCGAGCACATAGCTCCAGTTAAGTATGGACAATCCGTATCCGACAGTACACAGCGGCGGCATAAGGGCGGTGGCAATAGCGACCCCTGAAAGCACTGTCCCCTTTTCGCTGCGTGAAATCTCAAGGATTCCGGCAAAGCCGCCGAAGAGGGCAATCAACACGTCGTAGATGGTAGGGTTGGTCCTTGCCAGCAGCTCTGTAGGGTGTTCCATATTCAGAGGACTGAGCAGGAAATACAAAGCCGAAGCTATGATGCTGATAACGACCATCACTGCAAAATTGCGCAGCGAATCTTTCAGCAACTGCATATCCCTCACACCAAGGCTGAATCCGAACCCGAGTATGGGGCCCATGACCGGAGATATCAACATGGCGCCGATAATCACCGGGATGGAGTTGACGTTCAGGCCTACAGATGCTATGATTATGGCACAGGCCAGAATGAAAACTGTCGGCCCGCGGAAGTATATATTCTTACGAATGGAGGCATTGGCTCCGTCCAGATCCACGTAGTCGGCCAAACTGACCAGAGACTTGAGGAAACTGCTTATTTTTTCTTTCATGCGTCAAAGATAATTAATTTGGCATTCAAATCCTAACAGCCTATGGATCAGCTACACAGCAGCGGACAAGACGTTCTGCGTCTTCCGGAGGGAGTATGCCAGCGGCAGCCACTGCCTGCACAGTCCACTGCTCGCGAGGGGTATTGTCGCGGAACAGCACAATCGAGTGCGCTGCCTGCCAGCTCTTGATGTAAGGGTGCAGCTTGAGGCTGTCTTCGGGAAGGGTCCACAAACGTAACGGAGTACTCGGTGCGGAGCAGACGATCAGGTCCGCCAAAGCGCCAAAGCGCTCTGCATCAAAGTTATGGATATCCATAAGCTGCTCTTTGTATGAATAGCCGCCCAGACGCCCTCGGTATTTCACCATCTGCGATGCAAAATAGGGCCCTATGCCCGGCAGTTCATCGAATGCGGCAGAATCGGCCTTGTTGATGTCCAGTTTGGGAATACTGATATAAGGTTCCAGACGTTTAAAGACCGAATCAGACACTACGAACGATTTGGCAAAATCCGATGGCCTGCGGAAGCGTCCTCCCTTGGCCCTGTAATTCAGGATAGACTGAGCCTGCTTTGAGCTAAAACCTAGCCGCTCAAGGTCTTCGGCGCTCACTGTATTGGGGTTGAAACGGAAACTCTCAACTTTCCGCCCCTTGCTTCTCACCTGCTCCACAGCAGCACTGTGGGGAGCATTCCGCCGGACAGGCACCGGAGCGCTCTCCATCAGCCGCTCCGCCAACAACGGGTCCACCACGTAAACGGTATCGGGAGCATCTCTTTTAGCGGCTATATACAAGGCCGACGCCCTATGTACGAACAGAGCTGATTGATAACCGATTATAAGAAATGCAAGGGCAATCCCGCCAACTTTGAAAACTGATACGGGGACCTTATCCGTCGATTTCTTCTTGTCCATCGTCCTTCCCCTCCATCCTGTACTTGTTACGATGTTCTTTGTGAGTCTCCTGCGGCAGTCCGGCTACCACAATCACAATCTCTCCCTTGGGCTCCACGGCCCTGAAATGCTCCAGCACCTGCGCCAGGCTCCCCCGGCAGTGCTCTTCGTGCAGTTTGGAAATCTCGCGTGCCACGGAACACTCACGGTCCGGCCCGAACACTTCCACAAATTGCTCCAGCGTCCCTGCAAGACGCCTTGGTGATTCATAAAATATCATAGTTCTCGTTTCTTTGGTTAATGAGTCAAGCAATGTCTTCCGCCCCTTTTTGACAGGCAGGAAGCCTTCGAAGCAGAATCTGTCGCAAGGAAGACCCGAACTCACGATGGCCGGTATGCAGGCAGTGGCGCCGGGAAGGGTCTGCACCTCTATGCCCTCGCGTGCACATTCTCGAGCAAGTAAGAAGCCGGGATCGGAAATGCCCGGAGTACCGGCGTCGGAGATGAGCGCCACTTTTTTCCCTTGCATAATCTTGTCTCTGATGCCGGCGGCAGTCTCATGTTCGTTGAACTTGTGATGTGCAACCAGATGCCCTTTAATGCCATAGTGCTGAAGGAGTATTCCGCTGGTGCGGGTATCCTCCGCCAGGATTATGTCGGCCTCCTTAAGCACTGAAAGTGCCCTGAGAGTGATGTCTTCCAGGTTTCCTACAGGAGTTGGCACTATGTACAGAATTCCGCTCTGCATATCGCAAGTTTTTATTATATTTGTCTGCACAAAGTTAAGCAAATGTTTTCAGAGAACCACAAAAAAATGGGCTGCATCGAAGTAGTTTGCGGCTCCATGTTCTCCGGCAAGACCGAAGAGCTCATCAGGCGCCTGAGGCGCGCACAGTTTGCCAACCAGAAAATCGCCATCTTTAAACCCGCTATAGACAAGCGTTATTCCGACGTCGAGGTTGTCTCCCACGATTTCCACAAGATCTCCTCAAAGCCCATCAGCAATGCTGCTGACATGCTGAAAATAGGGCCGGATGTGGAGGTGGTAGGCGTAGATGAAGCACAGTTCTTCGGCCCCGAACTGGTAGATGTGTGCCAGACTCTGGCCAACCGCGGCGTGAGAGTGATAGTGGCAGGACTGGATACCGACTACATGGGGAAGCCGTTCGGTCCCATTCCCATGCTCATGGCCATAGCTGAAGATGTGCAGAAGGTACACGCCATCTGTGTCAAATGCGGCAACCTTGCCAATCATTCCCACCGTCTGAGCAAAAGCAAAGATCTTGTGGTTCTCGGAGAGAAGGATATCTATGAGCCGCTCTGCAGGGAGTGTTACAACAAGGCTCTGGAAGAAGAAGCAAACGCCTGAGAGCAGTTCAGCGCCTGGGGTGATGCTCCAGAACTGACTTCTGCCAAGTCTGCGAGTCGATATGAGTGTAAATCTCGGTCGTGAGTATGCTCTCGTGGCCGAGCATTTCTTGTACTATCCTCAGGTCGGCGCCGTTTTCCACCAGATGAGTAGCAAACGAATGCCGGAAAGTATGTGGCGAAATCTCCTTGCGGACACCGGCCAGCATCGCTCTCTGCTTGACCATGTTGAATACCGACACCCGGCTCAGCTTCCCGCCTCTCAGGTTGAGGAACAGGAGGTCGTTACATTCGGGAGAGGCAGGCTCAGGGCGGACTTCAAGCCATGCATCTATAGCATTCAGAGCCGGCTCCCCTATCGGCACAAGCCTTTCCTTGTCGCCTTTGCCCACCACGCGTATGAAGGATTTGTCGGCATAGACATGTGAAATCAGCAGGCCGCAAAGCTCGGATACCCGCAGACCGCAGCCGTACAGCACCTCCAGAATGGCCTTGTCCCGTATATCGCCCGGCTTGCATTCGGGGACGGAATCTATGATGGCCGACACTTCATCCACCGACAGCACTTCTGGCAGATACTTCCCGAGCTTGGGAGCATCGATCTTGTCGCATGGATTGTCCTTCCTCTCCCCTTCCAGCACAAGGAAGTCAAAATACGAGCGCAGGGCGCTGAGCACATGGGCCTGACTGCGCTTGGACAGGGACTTGGAGCGTTCTGCAAGATATTCTGCTATCTGGTCCGAGCTGCAGTCGACAGCTGAAGTGCCGCCGAGAAAAGCAAGCAGCGAGGCTGCCTCGGCACTATAAGAAGCTACAGTGTTGGGAGAAAGCTGCCTTTCGATAGCAAGATGGTAAGAAAAAGGATCCACATACAAAATTAGCAAAAAAAATACTATATTTGCAAATTATGAAAAAGATGCGTGCATGCATTATCTGCGCCCTCTTTTGCGCCGCGGCCCTTGTGTCCTGTTCTAAAGCGGGTCAGGGCGATGCGCCCAACAGGAGGGTGGTTCTTTTCTATGCGGCCGCATTCAACAACCTCTCGGCATCGATTCTTCAGAACATCGACACTTTCTTCGAAGGGAAAATGCCTGCCGTCGGCAACAACGATGTATTCCTGGTCTATGCCCACACGCCGTTCCGCTACGGCGTCTATGTCAAGCCAACCAACCCCGTACTATTCAGGGCCTATATAGGTGCGGACGGCAAGCTGCGCAGAGACACTTTGATAGTATATCCTGATACTGATGTCAGCGGCTCCGCCGAGACCCTCAACAAGGTCATGAGCGACGTGCAGAACAGCTTCCCCGCCCAGAGTTACGGACTTATCATTTCTTCCCACGGTCGCGGCTGGCTGCCCCCCGGATATGAAGAGTCCAGTACGATGTCCTTCAAATACGACACCAAGGAAATCTGCATGGAAAGCCCGAGGTTAAAGGGAATCGACATCCTGGACTTTCCCGGGGCCATTCCGATGCACCTCGACTTCATGATACTCGACGCCTGCCTTATGGGCTGCGTGGAGGTTGCATATGAGCTGAAAGACAAATGCGACATGCTGCTGTTCTCGCCTACCGAGATTCTGTCTTACGGCATGGATTACAAAACGATGGCAAGCAGATTGCTCAACTGCGCCAAACCCGATTTAATAGGAATAGCAAAAGACTTCTACGAATTGTACCAGTCGCAGTCGGGGATTTTCCAGTCCGCCACTGTGAGCTTGGTGGACTGCAAGCAACTGGGACAGTTGGCCGATGCATTCAGGGATATTGTCAGCCATCACAGGGAGGGACTTGAGAACACTGACAGAAATAGCGTTCAAGCCTACTTCTACAACGATTACCACTGGTTCTACGACCTTCGCGACCTGTTAGAGAAGGCCGGAGCTACCGCAGACGAGATGCGCCGGCTCGATGCAACCCTCGACGCATGTGTGATTTACAAAGCCGCTACAGAGAAGTTCTTCGACTTGAAGCTCGAAAATGTATGCGGCCTGAGCGTATATTTCCCCTTCCCCGGGGCGGAAGAACTGAACAATTATTATAAAACCCTGGCCTGGAACGAGGCAACAGGTTTGATTCAATAAAGCCATGTCACTTATCGATGAAAAAATTGCGCTGGAGGGCCTGACATTCGACGATGTATTGCTCATTCCGGCCTACTCCGAGGTACTTCCAAGGGAAGTTGACCTTCACGCCCGTTTCTCCCGAAACATCTCCCTTAACGTCCCATTCGCGTCCGCAGCCATGGACACGGTGACCGAAGCGCCTATGGCGGCGGCCATGGCACTGGAGGGCGGCATAGGAGTTATCCACAAGAGCATGAGCATTGAACAGCAGGCTGAGCAGGTACGCATAGTCAAGCAGACCGCGATACCGGCATCCAAGTCTTCGGCCTGCACCGACCGGGAAGGCCGCCTCAGGGTAGCGGCCGGCATAGGAGT
Organism: Bacteroidales bacterium; assembly: GCA_017634595.1. GTDB lineage: Bacteria > Bacteroidota > Bacteroidia > Bacteroidales > UBA932 > Cryptobacteroides. Next base: position 13,447 of record JAGBNC010000010.1, on the reverse strand, counting down.
CACCGCTGATGCACTGGACCGCGCCAAGGCTCTGGCGGCAGAAGGCGTGGACGCAGTGGTGATAGACAGCGCCCATGGCCACAGCAAAGGGGTACTCGAACAGCTTGCCAAGGTCAAGGCGGCTCTGCCCGGTCTCGACGTAGTGGTAGGCAACATAGCGACATACGAAGCCGGCAAGATGCTGGCTGAAGCCGGAGCCGATGCAATCAAGGTGGGTATAGGTCCCGGCTCGATATGTACCACCCGTATAATAGCCGGTGTGGGCGTGCCACAACTTTCGGCCATCTACGAGGTGTACTGCGCACTCAAGGGCAGTGGTATTCCGCTGATTGCCGACGGCGGGCTGCGCTACTCCGGCGACATAGTCAAAGCACTTGCAGCCGGAGGTGACTGCGTGATGTGCGGATCGATGTTTGCAGGCACACTTGAAGCTCCCGGCGAGGTAATTGAGATGAATGGCCGTAAATTCAAGTCATACAGGGGAATGGGCAGCATAGACGCCATGAACTCAGGCTCAAAGGACCGCTACTTCCAGGACAGCGAGACCCAGACCAAGAAGCTTGTACCCGAAGGAATAGTGGGAAGAGTGCCTTTCAAAGGCGCCTTGGAAGACAACCTCTACCAGCTGATCGGAGGCCTGCGTTCGGGCATGGGATATTGTGGAGCAGCTACGCTTGAAGCCCTCAAGAAGGCCCGCTTCGTGCGCGTTACGGCCAGCGGTATGGCGGAAAGCCACCCTCACGATGTGACTATTGCCAAGAGTGCACCCAATTACCAGCACAACAGTTAATTAGTAGTTATATGTACAACGGAGAAAAATTAAACCCGGCCTCTTTCATTGAAGAGCAGGTAAAAGCCATCAAGGCTCAAGTAGGACAAGACGTAGTAATTCTCGGCCTTTCTGGAGGTGTTGATTCCACCGTTACCGCCATGCTGATTCACAAAGCTATCGGCAACAAGTTGCAGTGCATCTTTGTGGATCATGGTTTGCTTAGGAAGAATGAGTTCGAGGACGTACTCGACTACTACAAGGACAAGGGACTGAATGTCAAGGGTGTCCGTGCTGCCGACAGGTTCTTCGCCGCTTGCAAGGGCATCACCGACCCGGAGCTCAAGCGCAAGGCTATCGGCAAGACGTTCATCGACGTTTTCGCCGAAGAGGCACGCAAAGTTGAAGGAGCCCGCTGGCTTGCCCAGGGAACCATCTGGCCTGATATCGCCGAGTCCCATTCAGACAAAGGGACTATCAAGAGCCACCACAATGTGGGCGGGCTTCCCGACGACCTGAAGTTCGGACTTGTCGAGCCCTTGAAATATCTCTATAAGTATGAAGTCAGAGAGGTTGGTGCAGCCCTTGGACTCGATTCTTATATACTCGGAAGACATCCCTTCCCCGGCCCCGGACTGGGTGTAAGGTGTCTTGGTGAACTGACTCCTGAGAAGATTGCTATCCTTCAGGAAGCCGACAAGATCTGGATTGACGCCCTGCGCGAGGCCGGTCTTTACGACAAAGTTTGGCAGGCCGCCGCTATATTCGTTCCTGTCAAGACTACGGGAATTACCGACGGCCGCCGTACATACGACAACGTGATTGCCCTTAGGGCCGTAAACAGCGTAGATGCTGTCACTGCTCAGATAGTACACCTGCCCTGGGAGCTTCTGGATAAGGTTCAGAACGACATTATCACTCGCGTAAAAGGCGTTAACAGAGTCGTTTACGATATTTCTTCAAAGCCTTCTGCCACCATAGAATGGGAGTAATTATGAAACGCCTTCTGACTTTGGTTTTGACATTCGCCGCAGCTTATACAGCTATGGCACAGACTGACGTACGCGCCGTTTACAACTTCGCGTCCGACGCTCCTGCAGCGTCAATCACAGTCGAGAGCTGGAGCACTGACAATTGGGGCGACAGCTACCTTTCCGGCGGCTTCGGGGTCGTAGCTCAGCCCCTATCCCTTTCACAGGGATACCTTGACTTTGCTCGCAACTTCAATTTCTGGCACAACGTGCCGATACTGAAGGACTTCAGCCTGCATGCCGAGTTCAACGGCAAGGTGTATATGGACAACTGCAACGCTTTGTTCGGTCTGTCCTATACTGTGCCGCTGGAGAAAGACGTACTGCGCGCCTCGGTATTGTACAAGACCTTCAACGGAGGCGCTTCAAGTTCAGTCCCGGTGCAGCTTACCCTGCTCTGGCGCCTGTATGATCTGTTCGGAGTACAGGGCCTCGACTTCCGCGGGACTGCACGAGGATGGGGTGAGAACATCAAATACTGGTGGGGCGACGAGAACAAATTAGCCGGCGGGCTTGAAAGGTTCGTAATTGTAGTCGATCCTCAAGTTTGGTACGCCGTAGGTCAGTTCGCCGGTGCTGGGAATCTTAGCATAGGCGGCGAAGTAGAACTCCCATATAACTGGCTGGGGCGCCACGGTTTCCACGCGCGCCCCAGTGCAGGTATAAAATTACAATTCTAGTACAGCAGCACAAAGCAAAGTGCAGCGAGTGCGCCGCCTACCATAGGACCGCACACCGGCACCCAGCTGTATGACCAGCCGCTGTCGCGTTTACCGGAAATAGGAAGGATCGCATGTGCTATCCTAGGTGCAAGGTCTCGGGCCGGATTGATTGCATATCCGGTAGCTCCGCCGAGCGACATACCTATTGCCATGATGAGGCAGGTCACAGGGAACGCGCCGAGGCTGCCCATACCGACAACGGGGGTGTTTTCGGCAGTGGAGAAGGCCAGTATTATGAACACCAGCAGCCAAGAAGCAAGCGCTTCACAGAAGAAATTGCGCCAGTCGCTGCGTACCGCAGGCATGGTACAGAACACGCCAAGCTTGGTGTCGGCATCTTCGGTGGCATCGAAATGGTCTTTATAGAAAAGATATACTGCTACGGCTCCCAGGAAACCTCCTATCAGTTGCGCCACGATGTAAGGCAGCACTTCAGCCCATGCGAACTTGCCTGCAGCGGCAAGACCGAGCGTGACGGCCGGATTAAGGTGCGCACCGGAATAAGGGCCGGAGATAAACACGCCGCACATTACAGCGAGACCCCAGCCAAGGGTGATCACCACCCATCCGCCTCCGAAGCCTTTGGATTTCTTGAGTGTAGTACAGGCGACTACTCCGTCGCCCAGAAGTATCAGCACAAAAGTGCCGATAAGTTCAAAAAGACATTTGGTTATCAGTTCCATATCTCTATTGTTTGACTAGTGTTCTGGAAATTGCGTTCTTCCATCCGGCCACTGCGGACTCCACGTCTGAAGGTGTAGCTGCGGGCGAGAAAGTCCTCTCGGCCTTCCACTGCTCCTTGAGCGAATCCAGTGATGTCCAGAAGCCTACGGCGAGTCCAGCCAGATATGCCGCTCCGAGGGCGGTGGTCTCGGTGACTACGGGACGCACCACTTCGGTGCCCAAAATATCGGCCTGGAACTGCATCATGAGATTGTTGCGTGATGCACCGCCGTCCACTTTAAGGGAACGGATGGATATTCCGGCGTCCTTGCGCATGGCATCGACCACATCCATAGTCTCGAAAGCGATGCCTTCCAAAGCGGCGCGGGCGATATGAGCAGCTGTGGTTCCGCGCGTAATACCGGTGATCGTACCCTTTGCGTAAGGATCCCAATAAGGGGCGCCGAGGCCTGTCAGGGCCGGGACGAGGTACACACCACCGTTGTCCGGCACCTGCGAAGCCAGCGCCTCTATCTCGGAAGACTGCTTCACAAGCCCGAGGCCATCGCGCAGCCACTGGACAATGGATCCGGCCACGAATACGCTGCCTTCAAGTGCATAATCTACCCTGTCGCCAATCTTCCATGCTATGGTGGTAAGGAGCTTGTTCTGCGATTTGATGGCATTGGAGCCGCTGTTCATGAGCAGGAAGCAACCGGTGCCGTAGGTATTCTTCATCTCACCGGGCTCGGTGCACATCTGCCCGAACAAAGCAGACTGCTGGTCCCCTGCCGCTCCTGCCACCGGCACACCGCCGAGCAGTTCGCAGCTGCCGTACACCTCGCTGCAGGAACGCACCTGAGGCATCATGGAAGCTGGAATACCAAGCAGGTTGAGCAATTCTTCATCCCAACGCAGGGTGTGAATGTTGAACAGCATGGTACGCGAAGCGTTGGTCACGTCGGTGCAATGGACCTGGCCTCCGGTAAGCTTCCATATAAGCCAACTGTCAACAGTACCGAAGCGCAGGCGGCCCTGGCGGGCAAGGTCACGCGCTCCATCCACGTTCTCGAGAATCCAGCGAATCTTCGTACCGCTGAAGTAAGCGTCGATCAGCAGGCCTGTCTTGTCCTGGATCTTCTCGGTAAGACCCAGAGCCTTGAGAGAATCGCAGTACTCTGAAGTACGGCGGTCCTGCCATACGATGGCGTTGTAAACAGGTTTGCCGGTCTGGGCATCCCACACGATGGTGGTCTCACGCTGGTTGGTAATACCCACAGCAGCAATCTCTGAAGTGTCAATGCCGCATTTGGCTACTACATCCAGCATGACGCCGGACTCGCTTGCCCATATTTCTTCGGGATCATGTTCAACCCAGCCCGGACGGGGGAAATGCTGGGTAAACTCCTTCTGGCTGACGGCGAGAGGAGTGCCGTCGTGATCAAAAATGATAGCACGGGAACTGCTGGTTCCCTGATCAAGTGCAAGAATATATTTTTTCATAATAGTCTTTCGCAAATATAATTCTTTTTTGGTATTTTTGTAGGACTAAAAGCATATGCTATGAATCATTATCTTAGATTTTTTGCAATCGCAGGCGCGCTGATTCTTGCCGCGTCATGTTCATCTACTAAAAAACTCAGCACAACTACATCATCATTCCCCTCAATAGACCAAGGAGGGAAGATAGCTATCGTAGCGCACCGCGGCTTCTGGAAGTCAGAGCAAGGCGGCATGAGCGAGAATTCCATTGCTTCTCTCAAGGCGGCACAGGATGCCGGTCTGTGGGGCAGCGAGTGTGACATTCACCTGACGGCCGACGGAGTAGTAATCGTCAACCACAACAACGATATCGCCGGCAAGCTCATCAGGGAGCACAAATTCTCAGACTTCGCCGAAGACCTTCTGCCCAACGGCGAACGCCGTCCCACCATTGACGAGTATCTCAATCAGACAGCCAAGTGCAAGACGACCAAATTGGTGATCGAGTTCAAGAAACAGGGCTCCGACGAGCGCGAGGACCAGCTCATCGACAAGACCATCGCCGCTATGAAGGCACACCATCTTTACAATCCCGAGCGCGTGCTCTTCATAAGCTTCAGCAAGCACATCTGCGAGCGGCTGGCCAAAGAGCAGCCTCAGTTCATCAACCAGTTCCTCTCCTCCGACCCGACCGGCATCAAAGAGAATCCCCTCAACTACTACGCCCTCGGTATCAACGGAATAGACTACCACTACAAGATGTTCAAGGCACACCCCGACTGGGTCAATGTAGCACATGAAAAAGGTATGTCCGTCAATGTCTGGACCGTGAACAAAGAAGAAGACATCAAGGCGATGATCGACCTCGGGGTCGATGCCATCACCACCAATGAGCCCTTGCTGGTGCGGGAACTTCTCGGCGCTAAAGAGTATAAAAAAAAATAGAACCAATGGTAAAAGTCAATTTGAAAGGTTGCGACTCCTTCGTTAAGGACGCTGAATATCAGAAATATGTCCAGAAAGCACTTGCTGCATACGACGTACTGGACAAAGAGACCGGAGCCGGTAATGACTTCCTCGGCTGGAAGTCACTGCCCGACGGCACCCCGGAGTCGCTTGTCAAAGAATTCGAATCCGTACGCGACGGCTGGAAGGCCATGGGCGTCAACTTGGTAGTAGTCATAGGCATAGGTGGTTCTTACCTTGGCGCACGCTGCGCCATCGAAGCCCTCGGCCACCAGTTCCTGCCCAAGAAAGACAGCCCGAGAGTAGTTTTTGCCGGCAACAATCTGTCTGAAGAGTATCTCGCTGAGCTTATGGATCTTGCATCTGTGAGCAACGTTGCCTGCATAGTGATTTCAAAATCCGGCACCACCACGGAGCCCGCCGTAGCTTTCAGGGTTGTCAAGAAGCACATTGAAGAGCGCTACGGCAAGAAAGACGCCGCCGTGCGTATCGTAGCCATAACCGATGCAGTGAAGGGCGCGCTCAAGACCCTGTCCACCCAGGAAGGATACCGCAGCTTCATAGTTCCCGACAATGTCGGCGGACGTTTCTCGGTGCTCTCCCCTGTCGGACTTCTGCCCATTTGCGTGGCCGGATACGACATTCGCGCCCTGCTCAAGGGAGCGGCGGCCGCAAAGGCACAGGTCAGCGTACGCAGCGAAGACAATCCCGCTGTACAGTATGCGGCGATGCGCAATCTGCAGTATTTCGAGCTTGGCAAGAAAGTCGAAGTGCTGGTGACTTACAACCCGCGTCTAATGTTTCTTGGCGAATGGTGGAAGCAGCTGTTCGGAGAGTCAGAAGGCAAGGACGGAAAGGGCATTTATCCCGCATCCGCGAACTTTACCACCGACCTTCACTCTATCGGCCAGTTCATCCAGGACGGTGACCGCTGCATGTTCGAGACGGTGATCAACGTTGAGAAATCAAGGCGCAGTGTTGTCATCGGCTCCGATGCCCAGAACCTTGACCAGCTAAACTACCTCGCCGGGCAGCACGTCGAGCATTGCAACGCCATGGCGGCCCTCGGCACCAAGCTTGCACATATCGACGGCGGAGTGCCCCAGATTGAGGTGTGTGTAGAGCAGGTCGATGAATTCTGCCTCGGGGAGCTCTTCTACTTCTTCGAAGCGTCCTGCGGCATCAGCGCCTATTTGCTGGGGGTCAATCCCTTCAACCAGCCTGGTGTCGAGGCATATAAGAAGAATATGTTCGCCCTGCTGCGCAAGCCGGGATACGAAGCACAGACAGAGGAGATTCTCAAGCGGCTGTAATAGCTGCCAGCAGAACTTCGCTTAGTGTAGGATGCGCGTGAATAATGTCACGCGCATTTTTTGTAGTTACACCGAGCGCCACAAGTACGGCAGCCTCGTGAATGATGTCAGAAGCATGGGCGCCGAGTATATGCACCCCGAGTATGCGTCCCGTGGACTTCTCAGCTATCACCTTGCACCATCCGTCAGCCTCGCCTGAAGCTACCGCCTTGCCATTGGCCCTGTAGTTGGCTTTTCCGCAGGTAATATCCATTCCCGCGCATTCTTCTTCCGTTCTTCCCACAGTTGCCGCTTCCGGCACAGTGAATACTGCTGCAGGTACAGTGGAAAAATCTATAGCGTCTTCGATCCCGCATATATGATTCAGCGCGCGCCTGCCCTGGGCAGATGCTACGTGGGCGAGCATCATGCCGCCGGTAATATCGCCAATTGCATACACTCCGGGCACATTGGTGCGCATATTCTCGTCAACTGCGATACCGCTGGGGCTGTATTCAATTCCGGCATCGTCCAGATTAAGGGACGCCAGATTCGGGCGCCGTCCGACAGCCATCAGCACGCAGTCGGCCTGAGTCTCAAATGCTTTGTCATTCTTCGTCCATTTTACCACATTGCCTTCGACAGCAGTGACCCGGGCCGAGGTCTCAATGGTCACTCCCCTGCGCACGAGGGCGCTCTTGAGACGTTTGGCCAGATCCACATCGAACCTGGGCAACACGTTGGGGCAGAACTCCAGCACCGTAACCTCCGACCCGAACTTGCGGTAGATAGACGCAAATTCCAGCCCTATGACTCCCCCGCCTATTACGCAGAGGCGCGCAGGGACCTTATCAAGATTAAGCATCGCCGCAGAATCGAGGGCCGTATCGGCTCCGGGAATGGGCAAGGTAGCGCTGACGGAACCAGTAGCTATGATGAGAGCATCACCGCTGAATTCCTGATCGCCCACCTTTACGCTTGTCCCGCCAGCCAGGCTTGCTTTCCCTTGTACCAAGGTTATGAGTTTATTGCGCATCAGCTGGGCGATTCCAGCCTGGAGCTGCGATATCACCTCGGCCTTGCGGGAAAGATCGGGAGCGGACATCGAGCAAAGAGCTTTGGTTGGGATACATCCCTCATTAAGGCAAGTGCCACCGAGAGGGCCTTCGCTGATAAGCACAACTTCAATACCACGTGAAGCCGCTTCAGCAGCTGTTTCATAACCGCCGGGACCGGCGCCGATAATGATAATTCTCATACTATTGGATCTACATCTATTATTACCCGTACCCGGCCCCCTGTCTTCTTCTCGAAGGCCAGGGCCCTTTCACGGAGTTCTTGTTTTCGCTTTTGAAGACTGACGCCGGGAGCCAAGGTCATACGTTCCTTATGCCCGCCGAAATCGGTATCAATCAGCCTTGTATAAGGGGGAAGCTTAAAGCTGCGCCGCTCTTCAAGCAGACGGTCCATGATAGTCTGCGGAGAGCTGAATACCGGATGGTCTGCTTTGGCTGTCTGCACCAAAAACACAGTTGCGCACTGTTCATTCAGCATTGCAAGAGTCTGGACGGCACGTTCATCAGCCCTGAAATCGCCTTCCGGGAAGAGAGCATCGGCCTGAAGCACTGCCACCATAGAGTAATGCCGCAAATCGGACAGGCGAGCCTGCGACAGGGTCAATATATCCACCTCACGTCCAGGCAGCAGCTCCGACACCTCTTCCAGAAGTTCATCGGGCTTTTCCCATCCTCTTATGAGGGCTATCGGGCCCTGAGTGCGCGACGCAGCCTCCAGCAACTTACGGGAAATACGCCCAAGCATTCCTCCTTTGCGGCGTTCGGCAACAACATCTACAAGCGTCAGTGGCGCAGGAGCAGCATTCGTGGGTTTGAGGATATATTTGCCTTGAACTGCATTATAGTACGACTCCAAAGATGGATACGGACTGCCGAGAACGACTCTGGCGTTGTGGATACGCCCCAGCATTACAGCTGCGTCACGGGCATTGTATCGCGGCGAAGGCTCCGTCTGCTTGTATAGCATATCTTGCTCATTCTCAACTATAATAAGTCCCAGACGGCTGAACGGAAGGAACAAAGAGCTACGGGTTCCTATGACAATCTGCGAGCCGAAGTTGCGAACGTCCTCAGCAATACGGCGGCGGCGCACTTCGGTAATATGCGAATTGACACAATGCACCCTGGCTTCGAATTCCTGCTCAAAGACTCCTTGCAGCTGCTCCCCCGCCGCTATTTCAGGTATGAGCACAAGGGCATTAAAGCCTGCATCTATAGTCTCCCTGCATAGCTTGATATATTCTTCGGTACGTGATCCCCCGGCGATCAGCACGGGTTTGCCGGCGGCAGGCTTAGACGGAGAATCCTCCGGGATACGTGTGAGCGCCGCAATCTGCGACTTAAGAGTATCACGTTCGGCCTCCAGACGCTCGCGCACGTTGTCCCTGTGCTTACGGGTCAACGACTCCTCGCGCAAGGCGAGGCGCTGCTCCAGGCGCTGCTTGATATCTGCTGCTGTCTGTTCACTGCGGATCTTGCCGGCCGGGCGTGCTGCCTTGAATACCTCCCCAGGCGTGCAGAGGTAGTAAGAAGACAGAAAATCCCAGAAAGACAGTTCTTCTCTTGAGATGGGAGGAAGTTCATCGTTCACAGCTAATACGTCATGGATGCGCGATTCATCCATTCCCGGACCGTCAAGGCATTTGGACACTACGCCTTTATACTTTGCATGCCCCAGCGGCACAGTGACCCAGGCTCCTGGTTCCAAATGGGTCCGGCTCCGATATACCGGTATCCACTCAAGCCTGAGCGGCACAAGCACCTGTATGAAATACGCCTCATGCATCCGATTACAAAAATATCAAAAATAATTTGTAAAGTCTCAAAATATTTCTACCTTTGCACTCCCAACCAATCATGGTGCTGTAGCTCAGATGGTAGAGCAAAGGACTGAAAATCCTTGTGTCGGCAGTTCGATTCTTCCCAGCACCACTTGAACCCGCTCAGATAGAGCGGGTTTTATTTTTTGTTCACACTTTTGTTCACACTTTTTCGGAAATTAAACTCCATTTTAATGCCCTCTAATGCCTTTTTTGGCGGGTTGGACATTTTGTAGGATAAAATCCGTGTAATGGATTGAAATACATATCTTTGCAAAGATTATCATTGATATGTTAAAAAAAATGTGAGCTGACCCGTTTTTCTTGGACTGGTTTAACAATATGTCATTCTCATCGGCTCAATAGGGACTGCGTCCCCAGCCGCCGGGCTTACCCCGCGAAGTTTTTCATGGTTCTTAGGCTACGCTGATGCGCATCTTGCTCTTTCTGTACTCTACCGGGCTCATTCCACCGAGGCCCAACTGGATCCTGCGCTCGTTATAGTACTTGATGTACTGCTCGATCCGGTCTATCAATGCCTGGACAGTCTTATACTGGTCAAGGTCACCGATCTCCGTCTTGAGGTTTCCGAAGAAGCATTCGATGACGCTATTGTCATAGCAGTTCCCCTTGTTCGACATGCTCCGCTCTATTCCGTTCCGCTTCATAAACTTGATATAGACGCCAGCCTTGTACAGTTTTCCCTGGTCCGAGTGCATCAATGCTCCCTTCAGGCTCCTTCCAAGGGCTTTTGCCTTATCCTCCAGTTTGCCCAGCATCCCCATAACCATATCGGAGTTCGGAGCCGTCGATATCTCATGGCTGACGACCTCCCGGTCAAAGAAGTCCAGCACAGGTGACAGGTATATCTTCGCCCCCAGATGATGGAACTCGGTCACGTCCGTGGTCATCTTCCTCATCGGTTCATCACTGCTGAACTCACGGTTCAAAGTGTTTGGAACGACGGCATCTGCATCTTCCTTATAGTATCGGAACCGCTTTGGCCTGTATCTGCACTTCAGGCCCTCCTCCTTCATGATTTTGGCTACGGTCTTCTTGTCAACCTTTATCCCGCGCTTCCCGAGTTCCACTGTTATTTTCCGGTGACCATAATAGCCGAAGTTCTCCTCGAAGATTATGATCACTTCTCGTCTCAGCCTTAACTCCGCATCCGTCATCTCAAGGTGAGACAACCGGTAAAAGTATGTGCTTTTACTCATCCCAGAGACGGCAAGCATTATCCTGAGGCCATACGCTGGCACCAACTCGCGTACCGCTATGACTTCTGCTGCCCATGCTTTGCGGCATATTCCAGCTCCATCTGCAGTTCGATCTCTTCTTTTTTTTTAAGATAATCGCATTCGGCTCGGAGCAGGAGGTTGGTGTCTTCCAGTTCCTTGATTTTTGCCTCCAGTTCCTTCCTGGTGGCGCCTTTGTCGCTTTTCCGTCGCATCGTAGTAGGGCTTTGAACAGGAGCGCTCGGATAATATTCTCCCAGCAATCCCATCTCCGCTGCCAGTATCCAGCGACGGAGCGTCTGCCTGGAGACGCCGAGGCTTTCCCTCCGCGAAGATAATTCATTTCCGCCACTTGACCGCACGACTTGCGCCATTATTTTCTTCTGCCTCACCGTCGCCGTCTGCAGGAACGACGACACGGCTTTGATGTCTGCGTTGGAACGCGACCGGATCTCTCGTACTTTTTCTAATGAAAGACCCATCGTCTCCGCTACAGTTTGCATACGGATGCCCGATTCAATCACTCGGATAACCTTGATTTTCACTTGAGTACTCACGACTCTCTTTAACTCTGGCATAATCCTTTCGGTTTATGTCCAAGTTTTTCGGGGCACCCCAATGCTTTATCTGCGGGTCTCAAAATGTGGTCAAGAATGGCTTGAGAGGCCGCAAGCATTTGTATAAATGCAAGGACTGCGGAAGGCAGTTTGTAGGCGGAGTTCGACGCGATAAATTCCAGGTAATAAGCGACTATGTTGAGGGCAAGCAGACATTAGGTCAGCTGGCCCTCAAATATGGCGTGAACGAGAAAACTATCCGCCGAGATCTGGAGGCAATGCACCATGTCCAGAAGATATCCAAATACAAGCAGGTAACAATCCAGATGGATACGACCTACTGGGGTCGGCGCTTCGGATTGATGGTGATACGAGATGCAGTCAGGGGGCGTGTTTTGTGGCGGAAGTATGTCACCCACGAGACGATAGCCGACTATATGGAGGGTGTTGACTGGTTGAAGTCGAAAGGCTTTAAAATCTATGGGGCAGTTATTGACGGAATGAAGGGATTGGCCAAGGCACTGTATCCGCTTCCTGTGCAACTCTGCCAGTTCCATCAGATGTTGATTGTGCGACGATATATCACACAAGACCCTGATATTGAGGCCTCAAAGGCGCTATTGGATCTTGTGAACGATATCACAAAGATGGATAAGGAAAGCTTCATCGGCGCGTTCAACGAATGGTATGAGAAGTATCAAGATGTCCTGAATGAACGCGTCCACGACAAACGTATCAAGAAGAAAACCCCTCCCTTCATGCGCCCAAAACTCCGCAGTGCATACTTCAGCGTGAAACGAAACATGCCGCTTCTATGGACTTTCTATGACCGTCCGGATATGGGCCTGCCCAATACTAACAATGCACTGGAAGGGTTGTTCTCTGAACTGAAGACGAAGGTCCGCGTCCATAGCGGAATCAGTCTGGAGAACCGTAAAAAGCTCCTTGATGAACTCATGAAAAGACACTATTAACCGGGGGGCACCGCCGCCGGAATATACGATCTCCGGCGGCTACAGATCGGGCGCTGCGGGGGGCTCCGGGAAATGGCCCTCCTCGCGCCCGACTGTTGCCCGTACTATCCTACTTTTTGTCCAACCTGTAAAAATGGAAATCAAATCATCCTACTTTTTGTCCACATGACCCCTTTTTTCGATTCTCGACTTGGACGGAAAAAATAGAGTTTTTCGCGTCAGAAAAAAGTGGGACGGAAAGTGGGACGGAGCAGCCAGGTGCCATCCTCGCGCTTCAGGTCTCTTTCTGCCAGCGGATATTCTTCCACCAGGAGGCTCTTGGCGCGAGTGTTCAGCTGCAGGACCACTTTCTCTACCGGAGAGCCGGTCATCCGGAAGACATCCGGTTTTTTGACCTCGTGCTTATCCTCGAAGGCTCAGGGCGTCTCGTATAACGGGCTAAAAACCGTCTTTTTTCACCTTTTTAGCCCACTATCCGTAGCATATTCAAAACCGCCGCCACCTCACTCTGAGATAACGGCAGTTTTGTCATTCTATGGAATGTCATCCTGAGGCGAAGCCGAAGGATCTATTTTCCCCTCACAAAGTGCCGGTAATCAGAGCCCCAGGTTCCCGGAGAGTAGGTCGTGCCCTCCTTCTGCCATTCCATCTCTTTGGATATCAGTTTCACAAGCTTGTAGGTGACATTGCTGTAGTCCGACATAGCCGGGTTAATGGTAATGGTCCCCTTGTCAATCAGGTCGATGGCATAGTGGCCGCTGTAGATGTGCGATTCACCACTTAGGGCATCATATACGTGAAGCTGATAACCATTGTTCCCGTCAAAGGTGTACTCCACGGAACCATCCATCGCAAAG
>JAGBNC010000009.1 GCA_017634595.1 Bacteroidales bacterium | reverse complement strand
CTGTTCACTGCGCCCTTTTTGAACTGCTTTCTTTTGGCATCCCACATCGATATAGGAACATTATATCCAATTGTCCCGACCATGCGGACACCACGCATTGCTACCGTTATGAGGACCTGATGCTCTTTTTTCTTGTTTTCTTTCTTGTCTAAATAATAATGGAAATTCATAATAATCAGCGCTTTGCCTTTAGGTCAAACAGTTGAAATTTTTGTTCACACTTTTGTTCACACTTTTTCAACTTTTGCAAAGATAAAGCATAGTAGCGAATTATCCAAATAATCCTATTAACTTATTGATTTATTGATAGTTTGCGTAAACTTTATTACCACGTAAGAAACGGCAAGAAATTCGTTTCGATAGTTCCCAGCACCACTTAAACCCGCTCAGACCGAGCGGGTTTATTCTTTGTCCACATTACCTATTCCTCTGACAGCATCTCTTTTGCCAGGCGGTTCACCTCTTCAATGTCAAGTACCGGAAGGTCAATATCCTCAACACCTTCGAACTCCAGCAGGAAGCCCATGTATGACGGAACGGTGAGAATAGCGCCGTCACGGCCTACGTTGTAGTCGCCGAATTTGAATACGTGAGAGATGTGATATTTCTCCGGATGGTTGAGGACTGTCGTGATACTCTTTGCTTTGCTGGTCTTGGCCTTGACTTCACAGGGGACGCACTCGCCGTTCTGCCGGATCAGGAAATCCAATTCCAAGCCGCCGTCTTTATGGTAGTAATAGAGGTTCTGACCTTTTTTGTGAAGGAAATCGGCCATGATGCCCTCGAAGATGGCACCTTTGTATCCGTAGAGGTTTCCCTGTAGGACATCGGCACGAGTGCCCGTATCGAGCATGGCCATCAGGATGCCGATGTCGGTGGGATAGACCTTGAACACGTCGTCAATCTTATTGCCGCCGAGCGGGAGTTCCGGCATATTGGTATTGTAGCAGCGGCGGATGATGCCTGCGTCTTCCAACCACTGGAGGCTACCCAGGTACTGGGAGGCACGGGCGCCTTTTTTGATGGTGGCGTACTGGAATTTCTTGTTCTCCTTGGCCAGCTGTGCCGGGATGGATTCAAAGCATTCACGGATGTGCGGCTTGTCGGCATCGTCGGCGTATTTCACCATGTCGTCCTCGTATTCGTCGATGATGGATTTGTACACTTCGGCCACCTCGCCCATGTGGTTTGTTTCCAGGAATTTATTGATGGCTGCAGGAAGTCCGCCAACCACTATATAGCGGAAGAAGAGTTGCCTGAATGCGTGGTGGACGCCTTCGGGAACGGGAATCTCCTGATCGAAGCATCGCCGGACGGCATCGATGGCTTCCTGGCGGATGCCGTTTGCCCAGAGGAATTCTTCGAAGTCCAGGGGGCACATGGAAATGATGGTTTCGAAGCCCACGGGGACGGAATTCTTTCCCAGCTTCTTGTTCTTGTTCTTTTTCTTCTTGTCGCCGTAGCCCTTGACGCCCAGCAATGAACCGGTGGCGATGATGTCGAAGCGTCCGTCCTGCTTGAAGGATTTGAGGGAAGTCCTCGCATCCGGACAGTCCTGAATCTCGTCCAGAATGATGCAGGTCTTGCCGGGGATAAACTTGGCATCAGGCATTAATGTGGAGAGGTTCAGCAGGATGGTGTTCACGTCTTTATTGCCGAGGAAGGCCGTAATCTTGCCGGCTTCCAAGGCGAAGTTGACGTACACAACGGATTCGTAATGCTGTTCTGCAAACCGTTGTACGATGAAGGTTTTGCCACACTGGCGGACACCTTTGATGACAAGCGGAAGGTGGTCCGGCGTATTCTTCCACTGGACCAGGGTTTCTTCTATTTTTCTTTTAAGCATAGGGGCTCGTTCTATGGTCTGGATGCAAATTTACACTTTTTGGGGCGAATAATTCAAAATCATTACACTTTTTGGGACGAATATTACAAGCTCGCTACATTTTTCCTTATTCGGCGAGCGCTCTTTCCATCGCATCCATAGCGTCGGTCTTGGCTTTTTCGGCGATGTCGATGTAGGGCTTCATGGATTTGTAGTCGGCATGGCCGGTGAATTTCATGACGACCTGGGGGGCGATGCCGATGGAGAGCATGAAGCAGATGAAGGTCTTGCGGCCGGTGTGAGTGCCGATCGGCTCATATTTTGGGTACACTTCATCGTAACGGGTGCCGTTGCGGTAGCAAGTGATGGTGTAGCCGATGGTGGTGATGTAACGCTTGCCGCGCATGGAAATGGAAACACGGATGGGCTTCTCGCCTGCAAGGATTCGCTGGAGTTCCTCCTCAGCGACGAAGGCAAAGCCGCCATTGTCCAGCTGCACGTTGACGGCGGCATCATCGCCTACATCGAGAGCCAGAACCAGGACTGAAACAGAATCCGGTCAAAGTCTGCGCTCGTCCAGAGGTATGGCATGGCGCGTTCCGGGAATGTTCCCGGATGGATCCTACCTCTTCCCTACATCACAACAAAGCCCCGGCAATCCAACTGGACTACTGGGGCCTTGTTATACCAATAAATGTGAATTTACTTGCCGGTTTAAATAAAAAGGCAAGGGAAAAAGAATGACAATTGCTATAGCGAAGAGAGCATCGCTATACTGTTAACGATTTCTTAGCGCGGATGGCGAAGATCCATATTGCTGTTTAAAGATACGGCTGAAATGGGTGGGATTATCGAAACCAAGACTATAAGCCACATCTGCAACGGACAGTTGAGAGGACAGAAGCATCTGATGTGCTTTCGACAATCGCTTCTCACGAATCCATTTGGCAGGTGGCTCTCCGTAGATGCTCTGGAAATCGCGTTTGAAACTGGAGAGGGAGCGGCCAGAGAGATAGGCCAATTCTTCAAGCGATATGGGTGAAGTGTAGTTTTCCTCCACCACGCGATGAACGTCCACCTTTACTGGTTGACGCAATTGGAGCATCTGGCGGAAGATGTTCTTTGAGCAGTCCATTACATTGTATAACAGTTCCATCACCTATCTGGAAGCAAAGGTACGATGATTCAGACAAACCGGCTTTTCTATTTAGTCCAACCTTTCTGACTATTTCGTCCAGACACTATAGTTTACATCCCATACAGTCTGTCGGAGATAGCCTACCTGGTCCGACGCGATGGCAAATGCGACGGCTGGTGTGAATTACTTATAAAAAATTCCGGAAGTGCAGTGATTGCGCTCCCGGTTATTCATCTCACTGATAAACACGAATTTACACCTTCGTTTTCTTCTCTCCAAAAGGATTCAAATCCACGTACTGTCCAGTTGTGCGGTCATAGTGGCGGAGGACTGGCGGAGTGGGTGTAAGGTCATAGTAATCCAGGCGGTCAATCTCTACGCGGAAATAGGCCAGGGACCTGTAGTCCGGATATAACCTGGGCAGGACAGGATTGGTTTTGTAGATCTCCTTGCAGATATCGTCTGGGATATCAAATACGGCATCGCCGCTCACGCGAACTGAGACGTTTCCTTTCCGGGAAAGAATCTCCACAGCGGGATTCTCTTGCAATTCCGCATAGACGCGTTTGTGTGGACCAGTGGCGAACCAGAGAGTGGTTTCATACTGCTTCATAATCTGGAATACGCGCATCTGCGGACGGCCATTTCCAATGGTGGCAAATGCCACCTCATTGTTCTCTTTTAGGAAATCCAGTGCTTCTTTCATGGCTCTGAGGTTTATACAAGTACTTTCCCGTGCGTGACATCTTGAAAGTGTTCCACCGCCCAGCCGACGAGGCCGTCCACGTGAGGCATCAAGGATTCTCCAAGCGAAGTAAGGGAATATTCCACGCGCGGCGGAACCTCCGGATAAGCTTTACGCCTAACAAGGCCGTCCCGCTCCAAACTCTTGAGCGTGGCCGACAACATCTTCTCGGACACATCACTCATTTCCTTATATATTTGGCCAAAGCGAAGGGTCCCATACTTATGCAGGTGATACAGGACCAGCAGGGACCATTTGTCGCCGAAACGGGCGATGACATTCCGAATGGGACAAGTAAGATAAGCGGTATTGACTTCTTTCATGACGCGTGATTTGATGCAGCAAAGGTAAAGAAGATATTTATACTTTCCAATAGTAAGCATAAAAAAACTACCCGAAAAAAAATATTATCAAAAAAGTAATCACCATATATATCGCGTCAATTACATTCTTTTCCATTTCTTACGAAAAAACTATATACTTACAAAAAAGTATCTACTTGACAAATATAAAGTATATTATTATTTTTGTGTCGATTATCAATTGTTATGATTTATGGAAAATTCGGATTCTGAATATAATCGTCTTGAGTGGCTTTGCCGATGCCTGCTGGATGAGAATCCCAGGTATCGGCATATGCCCGTACCGGACTCCCTGCAGGAGAGGCGGGACTTTTTCCGGGCACTGATGAACGTGCGGCCGCCGGTGCCTGTATCTGAGGAGTTCCTGCAGGTGCAGGATGAAGAGTTGCAGGCGCAGTTGGCGGAGAAAGGGGTGGTGGAGATTGCAGGTCAATCTCTTCGCGAATGGCAGGGCGACATCACACGCCTGAAGGTGGACGCCATCGTCAATGCCGCCAATTCGCAGATGCTGGGCTGTTTTGTGCCCCTTCACCGCTGCATTGACAATGCCATCCATTCGGCGGCGGGCGTACAGCTCAGGCTTGCGTGCGAGAAGATGATGCACGGCACGGAAGAGCCAACGGGCAGTGCCAGAATAACGCCTGGGTTCAACCTCCCGGCAAAGCATGTCATTCACACTGTCGGTCCCATTGTGACGACTCCCCGGCCCCTCCGCCAGCAGAAAGTGCAGCTGGCTTCCTGCTACACATCCTGCCTGGATCTTGCACACAAGCATGGTCTGGCATCCATTGCTTTCTGTTGCATCTCCACGGGAGAATTCCGCTTCCCCAATGACCAGGCCTGCGAGATTGCCGTTTCCACCGTCCGTTCCTGGATGGCGAGTCACCCTGAATCGTCCGTCAAAACTGTCGTCTTCAACACTTTCAAAGACATTGACCATGAGCTTTATCAAATCGCCCTTGCAAAAGGCTGAATCAGCCATTGCGCAGGCCGATGCCGTCCTCATCGGCGCAGGAGCCGGGTTGTCAACGGCTGCCGGTATCAACTATGGCGGACCCGACTTCGAGAAAGCCTTCGCCGATATGATTGCACGCTACGGCTTCACGGATCTGTACACATCCTCGTTCTATCCGTTCCGGAGCGAGGAAGAGAAATGGGCCTACTGGTCCCGGCACATTGACTATGCCCGCTTCGCCCCAGAAGGGAAACCGCTGTACAAGCACCTGCTTGAGATGATACAGGGGAAGGACTATTTTGTTATTACCACCAATGTGGACGGACAGTTTGTCAAGGCTGGTTTTGACCCGGACAAGGTGTTTGAAGTGCAGGGAGATTACGGCCTCATGCAGTGCGCTACAGCCTGCCACCCCAAGCGATACAACAATGAATCGCTTGTGAAGCAGATGGTCGCTGAGCAGAAAGACTGCCGCATCCCTTCATCGCTGGTTCCTCGGTGTCCCGTCTGCGGCGGGCCGATGGAAATCAATGTCCGCAAGGACCGGTACTTTGTGGAGGACGACCGCTGGCATCAGCAGGCAGAGCGCTACTACGCTTTTTTGGAGAAATCGCTCGGCAAAGGAAAACTGGCACTGATTGAATACGGCGTCGGTTTCAATACCCCAACTATTATCCGTTTCCCCTTCGAACGGATGGCTGCAAAATATTCGGATGTAACCCTCATCCGCATCAACAAAGACTACCGGGACTGCCAAACACCCGGAATCAAGCACTTCATCGGGCTCAAAACCATATAAGCTTAATCAGACCGAGAAACTGGATTTTACCTTAGGAAATCCTTGATATAGCAAGCGATCTCAGTGTGATGGGATTCCAAGGCAAAATGGCCGCTGTCTACGAACTTCACCACGGCGTTCGGCAGGTCGCGCTTGAAGGCTTCTGCTCCCGCTGGAACGAAGGATGGTGGGATTCTCCGGAGATCCAGCCTCACGATAAAAGACATTGCAGTCTTCAATTTGAATCTTCTTGTAGGAAATCATATCTGAATCGGTTGAATTCGAGCAGTCATTTGCATTCCTGCAGCCTAGAAAGGCCAGTAGACTACGGCTCGCCGCCTGCGATAATCACACCGGCCTTGAAGAACTTGTAGGAAGCGTTTTCCGCCTCGGTGATGTTCCCCTTCTGGATGGTGAGGACGTTGTTCTGGAGTTCCGCATTGTAGGTTTCGAATGTCTTTGGCATTGTGCTAGTTGTTAAATCAGACATGAATCTTCGTATGTATCTTATACATAGCGGATTCCATAGCAAATACACAAAAAATGCGTCCGTTTGTGACCCTGGGAGACAAAAAAATGTTACCTTTGCACCCGCGAAAAGGCTCTTTTCGCAGCTTGGTAGAGCTGCAATCTCCACTGTAATTTAAACCGTTTATATCATGAAAAAGAGATTGCTGTACACCATTCTCTCCATCAGTTTGTTGACCGTCATGGCAGGTGCTGCCATTGCTCCGGCGCTGGGCGTCATCAGTGCGCATTTCGAAGGACGGAATCCGCTGCTCATCCAGCTCATCGTGAGCCTTCCGGCACTTTTTATTATCCTCACGAACCTGGTATTTCCCTGGCTCTGCCGCCTAATGAAAACCCGCACGCTGGCGCTGACAGGGCTTGCCTTATACGTGCTTTCCGGAGCCGGGGCGTTCTTTGTGAACAATATTGGGCTGTTGCTGTTTTTCCGTGCCCTGATGGGCGTGAGCGTCGGGATGATCATGCCGCTTTCCACCGGTCTGCTGGCTTACTATTTCCCGCCTGAGGAGCAGGCGGGGCTGATGGGGCTGTCGGCTGCCATGAACCAGATGGGCGGTGTGGTCGCCACCTTCCTGGCCGGGATGCTGGCCGGAATCAGCTGGAACTATGCGTTTCTGGTGTATCTGCTGGGACTCATCGCCGTTATCCTGGTGGCAGCGTTCCTGCCTAATGAACGCCTGTCCGGGCGTGGAGGAGTATCCCTTTCGCTGCTCAGGCGCTTTCACCCGTCTGTGGTGGGCATGTTCCTGGTGATGATTCTCTTCTTCATCTATCCAACCAACTTTGCCCTGACGGCTTCGGAAACCCTTTCGGAGTTGGGCATAACGCTCACGATGGTGGGATTGGACGTGGTGGCTTTTCTGGTAGGACTGGTTTTCGGCGCCTTGATGAAACGCTTCGCCGCTCAGATGAAGTATGTCGCCCCGCTGGGGTTTGCCGCCGGGTATCTGTGCCTGGCTACGGGTAGCGGCCTTGTCTGGCTCCTGCTTGGATCGGCATTTATCGGCATTGCCAATGGAATCGGTGTCCCGTATCTTAATACTATTGGCTCCGTGAAAGCTGGCAAGGAGGCGGCTACAACTGTGATGCCGCTTCTCTCCGCTGCCCTCTATCTAGGACAGTTTGTCTCGCCGCTGGTCGTCTCCCCCGTTGCATCAATGGCAGGCACTTCTCCTTACGCCGTCGGTGTCTGCATCGCCATAATTTACCTCCTCCAAGCCGTCCTGACACGCAAGAAGCAGATGCTGCCGGAAAACCAAGAACGACCGGGCATCTCTGTCTTGAAAAAACAAGAATCATACGTACCTTTGCATAATTTTTAAGCCCAACTATAATGAAAACCTTTTTCCATTCCGTACTCATCGGCATCAGCGTCACCTTGGCCATGAGTATTGTTTCCTGCACCAAAGACAACACCGATGAACCGGTAAACACTACCCCGGCCAAATACACCATTATGTTCTACGGCAGCGGTGGTGGAAACGTAGACGGCATGCTGGAATTCGGTATCGAGGAATACCTCAAAGCGATGAACGTGGGAAACAAGGACGTGCGTTTTGCCGTCCAGTGGAACATGTCCAAGACAGGCGAGGCCTATTCTGACTATGAGAAAAAACAGTTAGTCGGCGAATGGGGCAAATGCTACCGCTATGAACTTACCGACAAGACAGATCTCACCAAAGAGGGTTACAAAAAATACATCTACAAGAACGCCTCCGAGGTGCCCATGTACAAGCAGTCCACGCTGGTAGAATACATCAACTGGGTCAAGAAGAATGTCCCCGCAGAGAATTATATCTTCGTTCCCACAGACCACGGCGGCGGCTTTGACCTGGACCATGAAACGCTCACCAAGGCCATCATCTACGACGACAACCACAACCTGAAGGGGCTCTCCTGCAAAACCGTCAAAGCCGCTTTCCAGGAGACCAACACCCACCTGAAGGCTATCGTCTGGTTCGGCTGCCTCATGGGTCAGATTGAGGTGCTTACCGAGACGGCTCCCATCTGCGACTATCAGTTTGCCAGCTCCCATGTTTCCCGTACCATTATGCAGGTTGTATCCTACCTGATCGAGGGCATCAATACATACCCGGATGATTTCGAGAAAGCCGCCAAACTGCATAAGGAGAAACTGGAAGATATCTACGTTCAATGCTTCCAGAATATTCCCGATGAAAAGGATGCAAGCATCCTTCACCAGGAAAACTGCGACTTCAGCTGCTGGCGCTCGAATAAGATTGCAGGCATCAACGCCGAAGTGAAAAAACTGGCGAGTTTCCTCGTAAAGAACTACAAGACCGACGAAAAGGACAATATCGACATGGCTACCCATCAGGTGTATCTATTCGAGAAGGATAATGCCTATGCCGATCTGCTGGACATTCCCTATGCACTGCGGAAGAATATCAAGGGTGAAGCTGCCTTAAAAGAGGTGGATGAACTCATAAAATCCCTTACCAAAGCCATTGACGACGCCCGTATCACCGCCATTGTCGGTGCCAACCGTACTGATGCCGGCGGTGTTTGCATCCTCCCGGAGCATCACGCCTACAGCATCGGCATTTCCATGTATTCCAAAGAACTAGACAAGTCGTACAAGGATTATGGCGCAAGCTATACCTCTTCCGCCTTCAACGCCGCCACCCAGTGGAGCCGCTGGATCGATGTCAACCAGACCTCTGTGATGGACGGAAAGAACCTCAACCCCTGCAACGACTCCATCTGGGAGCTCTACTGGCTGGTAGATCCCGAATAATCGTCCTTCGACATACAAAAATGCCCGGCCTGACGACCGGGCATTTTTCGTCATTGCCGCCGTTCCGGTGAAGGTGGAATATACCCTTACCGAGCGGGCTGGCAGCGTGCTGCCCATTCTGGATGAACTGCTTGCCTGGGCCATTGAGCATTTCAACGAAATATTGACAGACCGTCAACATAACTCAAGTTCAACCCTTTAATCCCCATCAACCATGAAAAGAGCCAACATCTCCGGCTTCGTGATGAGCTTTGCGAACGAAGCTCCGTCCAGTACTGATGCACTTCCTCAGCGATGTGAGCGTGTAGTTTGTGCTACTTTTAACTTCTATTGGCGAAATATTATGCCTGGAAGTAACATTTTCCTTTTGGAATCGATAAGGATGAATGAGTCATATTCATTGCGGGCGAATTCCTTTGCAATGTAACTCTTGCTCCCACTGGAGAAGCTTGTAGTATATCTTTCTTCTCATAATCACGAATCCTAGAGTTTTCGGAAGGCAATCTATACACCTTTCCTAGAATTTTACAAAACTAAAACCCTACATGCCTGGGAAGAAGAGGGAATGTAATCTTTCCTGAATTTCAGGAAATTTTTACAAAATCTTTCCTTAATTCTAATAGCCCTCAAACAGGAGGAAATTCCTATTTCCTATAATCCCCGTGAAGTTGAGCTTCCCATAGATTCTAAGAAGATCATAACCACCGTAGGGGTGCGACGTTGTGGGAAATCCACACTGATGGAACTCTGACTTCAACACCATCCTGGAGGCCTATATGGAGATGTTCCCGGATATCCCCATCAAGGACGTTTACTTCTTCTTCGACGAAATCCAGCGCATCGAAGGCTGGGAACTCTTCGTTATGCGCCTGTCCAAGCACTACAGCAAACACATCTTCATCTCCGGTAGCAATGCCGATATGCTATCCGAAGAGCTAAATACCGCACTTAGGGGCTGGCCGCTTGAATATAAAGAATATCCTCTGTCCTTCAAGGAATACTGTCAGTTTAAGGGCATCCCTACAGACAGCCATCTGGAGAAAGACTTAGCGCTTCTTCGCTGCACCTTCGATTCCTTTGTCCACGAAGGCGGATATCCGGAAGTGGTCCTTGAGCCCAGTCGCGTAATGAAG
Source organism: Bacteroidales bacterium (assembly GCA_017634595.1). Taxonomy (GTDB): domain Bacteria; phylum Bacteroidota; class Bacteroidia; order Bacteroidales; family UBA932; genus Cryptobacteroides. The sequence goes on along the minus strand of JAGBNC010000009.1, from coordinate 60,284 downwards.
GATAAACTCCTGCAAGGATACTTCAACGCCATGATCTTCCGAGATTTGATGGACCGATACAAACTGTCCAATCCGGAACGCGTCAAATACGTAATCAAACGTCTGATGGCCGGCATGACCAAGCCGGCATCTATCAACGCTATCTACAACGACATGCGCTCCCAAGGCCGGAAAGTCACCAAAGACGGCCTGTATGATATTGCCGACAAAACCTGCTCAATCTTCCTGCTTTACAAGGTGACCAAGTTTGACCTATCCTTCAAGAAGGAGACCAGCGCTCTTCCCAAATACTATTGTGTAGATAATGGGCTACGTCAATCTGTTTTGCTGCCAGGTAAGGATGATGATGGAATTCTGTTAGAGAACGCCGTGTTCCTGCAATTGCTCAGGAATCTTCCTGACGGACAGAAGATCTGCTATTACCTTGGGGAGAAGGAATGTGACTTCGTTATCCAGACCGAAACTGCCGTAAATCAACTGATTCAGGTATGCTGGGATATGAAAGACAAAGACACCCGGGAACGGGAGTTGAACGGCATTCGTGAAGCTGCTAGCTTAACGGGCTGCAGGGACTTGACCATTGTCACGCGCGATATGGAAGAAGATGTCCAGGATGCACTGGGAATCATTCACATCGTTCCTGCCTGGAAATGGTTCCTGGGACGATAATATTCCTATATCTTCTGCACCCACTTCTTATCATACTTCCTCACATACCCCACCAGCTTCTTCCCCTCCACCACCTTCACATCCGCCGCCAGGCCAATCACAAACCGGCCAACCCCTTCCAGCGCCTTCACGGTGGTCCGCAGCACCCACTTACCGTCCTCGCGATGCAAATCCCTCTCCGCCAGCGGGTATTCTTCCAACAGGAGGCTCTTGGCGCGGGTGTTCAGCTGCAGGACCACCTTCTCTACCGGTGATCCGGTCATCCTGAACACATCCGGCTTTTTGACTTCGTGCTTATCCTCGAAGGCCCAGGGCGTCTCGGTTGCCTCAACGGAATGGATGCGCATCACCTTGAACATCCGGCTGTCGCCTTTCTCCACGTCGTAGGCCCACACGTCAATCATATTCGCCGTAAACGAGAACGGCTCCACCACGCGGTCCCGCGTCTCATCGCTATGGGCCGATTCATAGCCTCGAAGCACCACCTGCACCTTGTTTTTCATAGCCTCGCTCAGCGCCTCGATGTTCGCCGCATTGGCGGGATTGTCGATATAGTTGGCAATGCTGGTGCAGTCATAGACGCTGGCCAGCTTCCGCTGCAGGTCCCGCTTTAGGGCATTGTTATTGTCGATGCCCTCTATCATCCTGGCGGCCAGGTAGGCCTCCTCGTCGGTGAAATAGATGAGCTTCTTGAAGTCGGTGAGGCCCCGGGCCACTTTGCCCATTGCGTACACGTTGCCGTAGAGCTTGTTCACCACGAAGCCCGCCTCCCGAATGGTGTCGATGTAGCGGTACACCGTCCGTGTTGTTACGCCCAGTTCCTCGGCCAGCGAGTCAATGGTCCGGCTCACATTCCCGGTGAGGAGTTTCATCAGGCGAAGGAGTTTGGAGATTTTCGGGGTGTCCATAGGCCGGTAATTAATCAGTGTATACTATGTAATTCGTGGGCTGAGGATTCAGTAAGCCGATATTGCCGATGATGACGCGCAGCTTCGGCGCCTTGAGGAAATCGTAGACGCGATAGAGCCGATATTTCGCAGCGTTGCTGCCGCTAACAGCCATTTCTAAGGCCGATAGGTAAAACGGCGTCTTAATGCCTCCATTAGTGGTTTTAACTTCAATGAACAGTTCGTTTCCCTCTTCGTCAAAGGAGAGAATATCATAACCCTTCGAGTCATCTTTCTGAGCAACCCATTCAACCTTCTTGGCCAGATCCTTCCGTCCAGCAGCAAGGAGACGCTTCTTTTCATACGCGTACACCCACTGCTCTCCAGCAGCACCAAGACGATTGTTTTCTTTCTGACGGAGGACGTAGTCCGTCTTTGAAGGAGTCGAACTTCCGGCGGCAACTGGCGTTGTATGATCCTTAGGTTTCAGATCCTCAACAGCAACATAATCAACCTTGGTGGTCAGGCTCTTTGTCTTCATCTGTTCCGCATACCGTCCGGTCATATCCATCTTGTAATAGCGGGTAACGGAATAGATGAAATCCTGTGTCAAGATACGTCTCTCAACATCCTTGAAATACTTCGAATCAGAATTGACAGCAGTTTCTACTGCCAAACGGAACCCCGCATCCAGTTCCAGCTCCTGGCGAAGGATGGCGTTGAGGTCATCGCACATATCGAGGTAAGCCAGGTAGTTGCGATCGGAGCCCCATTTATACGGATACTCATTACCAATCAGGGCGTTGAATTCCATGAATTCGGAGGTTCTATACATGTAGAACCTATCCGGATACCGGTGGTTGAGGTAAACGGATACGGCATGGAGGTCCTGATAGTCATTGTGCTTTTCTGGCTGGTTGGCCTTGACAAATGCTCGGATTTGGTTTCGGAAAGAGGAAATCTTCCCTAACAGCACGTCTCCTGTATCTTCTGGAGAGATACCCTCAAATAGCTCATAGAACAAATCCAGACCAGAGGGTTGAATATCGGGGTGTGACTGGCTGAACTTGGTAATGTCCAGCATCATGCCCAGGGAATACACGCTACGGCTATTGAGAAGATTCTCACTCCGTTTGAAGCCCTCTTTCAGAATTATAAGGTAGTTGGCCTTATCGGGCAGATAAGCTTCCTGGAAAGTCTGTATAGACTCCCACTTATAGTCCTCGTGTTTCGCAAAGATGCTTGCGAAGTTGGCTTTATACCAGTCCAGATAAGGTCTTAATAATTCAGCATCCATTAATAGAACCTACGTTAACATCAAACAAACAGTGGCAGTTCTGGATCTTTCCACATAGTTGGGTCTGGCTCGCCTGTATTCCAAATCTCCATTAGAAGAGTATCCGGGTTCTCAATTACAGGGTAGGGATACTCTATACCGAGGTCTGAAAAGTATAACATCTTGATACCATGGGCCTCACACAATTCACGTTTAGCCTTATCTCTGGCCTGTGTATCAATAAACATTGTTTCACCGCCAAAGAATTCACTAGGCACAAAATGCTGTTCACCCTGACACTCAATAGCAATTCCTTGTTCAGGGAGGAAGAAATCAAGATGCATTTTCCCTCTGAATGTCATCCATTCAAAGGCTTTCTGTGTTTCAAACTCGATTTTCTGTGATTTGAGAACTCTCATCACATAATTCTCAAGGTGACTCTGGTTGCATATGGGATAACCATTTCCCCACAAGTGTGCAGATGCGACTTGCTCAAAAACTCCATGCCTTGGGCAAATGATCTTGACTTTCTCTGTCGCATTTTTGTAGTCGACGAGAGAATAGTCATACTTTCCATTATGAACTTCAGTGCATCGTTCTATGAAAAGATTTGTGTCCATATACCTTCCCGCAGAAACTGGGCAACCTTGGCCAAGCATATGACCACTGGGTGTTTGCCAGAATTCTCCATGCTCAGGACAGATTATGCAGAGTTTAGTATTGCTTCCTTTATACTCTGCCTTGCTATAATCATATTTGTCGCCATGGACCTTATGGGCTCGCTCGATGAAGAAATCAAGATCGTTATACTTTCCTGCACATTTGGGACAACCTGCACCTAGCAAGTAGTTATTGGGAATCTGCCAGAAATCTCCATGTTCCGGACAAATGACACAGATTTTTGTGTCAGAACCTTGATATACTGTTTTGGAATAGTCATACTTGTCCCCGTACACTTTACGAGCACCTTCTATAAAGTCCTGTAGTGTCTTTTTACGGGGCATATTCAAATACAATGACTTACAAAGACTTTAGTGATTGATTCTTATTTGCCTCTTTCTGTGTATCATATTCGGATGAGAGACGCAATAATGATTCTTCAAAAAACGGATATCTCTTCTTACTGTAGATAAACATGGAATGTCTAAAGTCTCCAGTAGGCTTGCGATTAGGTTCCATATGGAAATATTCATGTTTCTCATACACCAACGCAACGCGTTCATTCTCCCAGGTATGCGCCTCATCAAAAGTCTTAGTTGACGTGATATTCGATTGACTATCAGACTTTGTTAAGTCAAACGAATATCGTTTTCCACGTCCGTTGCCATACTTTTCTTTATAATGAGCAATTACTTCGTCTTCAATCTTGTCGTCCGGATAGAAATAGATAGCCACTAATGTATCATTAAGGAAAGCCATATCGAACGGGTCAAACTTTAACTCTCCAATAGTCATCCCAGTGAAAGAACTGGACGGCAGTTGTTTTAACTTTGGACCAGATTTCGACTTCATCCATTTCTCCTTTGGATCTCCGGGCAGGACATAATTATCTCCCTTCCTGTTCCAGAAATCATTCCCCCAGTGGCCGTTGTACATATTACTCTGACGGTCATAGATAGAGGTAGCGGCTTTCTTGAAATCCTTATCAGCAAGAACCTGCTTGAACGTCGTTTTGCCAATTATGAATTGCCCAACCCCCTGAAGTTCAGCACAGGCAGCAAAAAGCTCCTCATTAGTGGGTTCATATTTTTCATCTATGACAGTAGGAGCAACCGGGGGATTTGAACCGCAGGATGTGATTATGAGAGCGATTATTGGGATAAATAATTTCTTCATCAAATTCAAATACTATTGCATGATTATTGATTCTATCGGTTTCCAGACTACATCGTTGGTCACATCCTCTGCCCACTCAGTATTACTGATGTAGAGCTGGGTGCCAACAGCGCGGACAAAGCCCCAGTGGAGTTCGGGGTGACGGGAGCAATACTCTTTCAGTGCATCGAACTTCTTGCCAGCATATTTATCGATATTGTTAGAGGAGCCGTCAGCGGTCATACCGCCTTTTGCCTCTAGAATCCATATCTTGCCATCCGTAGTTTGGATGATATAGTCGGGGTAGAAGTGGTTCCTACGGAAGGCACGGCGGTAAACGATGCTGAAGAAGTCTTCGCCCTTGTCACCGTTCTTATAGACGTGTTTCACCTTGTCGTAGCCCTCACACCACTCTTCGAACATAATCTCGGTGTATGTGCGGTTTGGGGCAATCAGGATGTTGTTGCCGTAGTTATCATACACATTCTTCTGATAGACCTTCGTGGCCTTCATCTTCTTGTGCTGATTGTAGTACTGGTAGGCCGGGATGCCCCACTGAGATTTCCTGATGGTGGTTTCCTTAATCTCACCAATCTCGTTCAAACTGATCTGTTCGAAGACTTCTATAAGCCGTTCCTTGTTGTTGACCAGGAAGGCATTGTATTCACGAAGAGACATATCGGTGAGAAGCTTGTTCTTACGCTCAAACTCCTTCTCCTCGTCGGAGAAAATGGGGTTGTAATAATCTCCAGGGCCAAAGAGTACACGAAGGGCATTGTTGGAGATATTCTCATCGACGCCGATAGCAGCAGCGATACGACGCTTGGCGTCGCGGATGATGAAGCCATCATCGTGATTGTTTATCTGGTGTTCGCCGCCGAAGATACTGTTCAGCTTCAGCATATCGTGGGTTGTACGGGCAACGCCTTCAATGGCCGAAGTCTTCAGTTTGGTGCCGAAGATATAGCCCTTCGTTTTCTCCATCTCATCCTTCTCCAGTACACCATCGCCGTTCAGGTCGCAAGCCTTCAACATGGCCTTACGCACTACTTTGACGACAGCCTCAGGATTCACAGCAAAGCGGTCGCTTCCATCCAATGACTCTTTTTCAAGAAGGATGTTGGGGGCCGTCAGTTTACGCCTGTACTGATAGGTGTAGAAGGAGTCCGAGAGGCTGGTGGTCATTCCCTCGGTGAACTCGTTATCCAGTGTGTAGAGATAGCAATTATCCAGGAGTGCAAGACCATAGTGCTTGCGCTCAGGCATGCGGCGGATTCGACCTACGGTTTGGATATTGAATCGCTCTGTGCCGCCTTCACGCAGCTTTACGAGAATCTTGGCGCGAGGGCAATCCCAGCCAGTTGCAATAGCCTGTTTAAACAGCAGGAAGGCATATTGGCCGTCGAGGTTGCTAATCTGCTCTGGATTGTCTGGATGGTCACCACTGAACCAGGAAGCGACAAGTCCAGAGGTTTCCGGATACCCCATATCTGTAAGAGCGTCTTTCACTCGCTTAATCCAGTCTTCCCGTCCATTCGGGAACTGTATCAGGACGAGGGGGCGAATCTTCAGCCCGCGCTTGTCGTATTCAGCCAGGATCTCTTTGCGCTTCTTGTCTGCCAACTCAAGCAGCTGGAGGTCATCGTCCAGGTTGTTGTTCTCTTGGATGGCCCGGGAAACACCTTCATTGATAGAAATGCCGGAAGCAATCAAGCCAGCTGCAATGACTTCATCGTCCTTGATTTCCTCAACAGCATCGCCTTTGCTGACCGGTGTAGCGGAGATTCGGAGTACGTGTACAGGCTGGATGTTGGCAACATATTCGTTGGCCGTATCGCGATATTTGTGCTCCTCGTCAATGAGCATAAAGATGTCAATCCCGTCGTTGTGGCAATGCAGGACCTTTGTCATCAGGTCTTTATGCTCGCCCTCACGCAGAACGACATTAGACTTCTTATTAATCTTATCCCAGTTGATGAAATACACACGGCCGCGAGGATTGGGCTCGCTGATAAAATCATATACATCGCCATCGGAAATGCCGGAAGTAACAGCCTCAAATGTGTCTTGAGACTGTCTCTCCAGTCCACCGGCGCCCGGGCAGAGCCAAAGAAATACCGTGTTCGGATTCTCGTCCAAGTAGTCATCGATGAAACGGCTGACAAGGACTGTCTTGCCAGAGCCGGTAGGTGCATAGAGGATGACTTCGTAATGGTCTGCACATTTGCGAAGGAGACTCTCCTCATGCTTTGACTGGAAAGGAATGATATCGCCTGTAAACATTATTCTGCTGCCTCCCTGAGTTCTTGTCCGAAGAATTCCCTCGGAATGTATTTGTAGCCTATTTCTTTCAGCGCCTTGAGTTCCTCGGTGCTGAATATGATGTTCTGGTTCACCCAGACTCGTTCAATATGAGGACGAACGTCTGCGTTGAGGATGGTACGCTTGAAGTCTTCCTTGTTCAAAATGAGAACATTCTTCACATTATCAACCTCGATGGCATTCTGGAGTTCAATCATCTCCTTTATATGCAGGCACAAAGCGTTGCTAAGGAGATAGTCTTCCGGTTTGCGGGGGGTCCAGCTGCACTTGAAAAATTTAACGTTGGCTTTAAAACCGTCAGAGCATTTGATTTCCGTGCCTAAACTCGTCGTATATGTGCCCTTTAAAGAGTCTCCATCAACGTCGTGCCCTTCTATGCAACATACTGTTCTTGGCCACGTAACAAACTTTGCAATCCCATATTTTTCCCACTCATCATCACCCGGCTTATATCCTTTCTCCTTTAATTCTTTGGCCTCATTGACAGAGACCTCATTATTCGTAACCATTATACATTTCCTGTTGCCGCCGTCTTCAGCATTGAGGAGGTTAACAGCATGAAATGTTGTCCCCGAACCTGCAAAGAAGTCCACTATTATGGCATTTGGTTTATTGGCCGTCATGAAGCGTAAAGTATCCCGCACGGCATATAATGACTTGGGGAAATCAAATCTTTTTGTTTTGAGAACGGTCTTAATCAAACTGCTACCACCTGCTCCTCCTGCCTGATGTGTTGGCACATGCCATTGTGTGCCAGGTACCCATTTAGGAGAATAATTCTCAGCAGAAACAATCATTGCACCATTCTCTTTATGACCAACAACTTGGTACTCACCCTTTTCAATCTTTTCGAGTTCTCCGGGCTTGAGATATTTCAATGTTGTCTTTCCATCCTTTATAGGACTCCAGTCAAAGGCTCCAATGGACTTGAGTTCGAGAGCCTTTTTGGCAGAGATACGCCAGCATGCCTCGCTCCCATCTGATGCATATGGAAGTATCGCAATCGCTCCAAGAGGCGGTATATAATCGGCTCCAGACACTTCCAACGGAACAGGTTTATCAAAGCCCAGAAACTCACCGGTACTCTCTTCGAAGAGGGCTGGGAAGAATAAATTCGGACGGTCTATGCGTCGACCATTATTTCCCGATCGTAACATACTCTCCCAACGAACATCTTGTTGACGTTTTGTTCCATCAGACTGCCATTCTGAACCAAGCGGGACTGCAACAGGAGCAGAGGAGCCTACGAATACAAAGAAATAATATTCATCTGTCCGTGAAAACTCCGATCGTGCAATGCCCGAAGAATGAATGGCAACGCTAACCATTTGTATACGAGCATCTGGAAATACCTCTTCAAGCAAACAACCTAATCTAAGATACTCTTTCTCGTCTATCGTACAAATAAGAACAGAGTCAGCGGGATTGAGCAAGTTCTTGGCAAGAAGAAGGCGATTCTTCATCATAGATAACCACTTGCTGTGCCTGTATACATCACTTCCGTCTACATAGTCGTTGTTGTACTTCCAGTCCCTGGCACCCGTGTTATACGGCGGATCGATATAGATGCAATCTACTTTTCCCTTGTGAGTCTTTTCCAAAAGGTAGAGCGCCTGCAGATTGTCGCCTTCAATGATGAAATTCCACGGCAGAGAAGCATCTTTGCAAAGCCGACGCTCCGGATCTGCAGTAAGAATCGGGATGTTCTCTTTCAGAAGGTCATCCACTTCCTCGGAATGTTCCTCCCAGACAAGGCCGTATTTCTTGTCGCGGATATGATTCTCTATCTCGTTGAAGGCCTGGATGGAGGCATCGTCAGAGTGGGACTCCTTAAGGCTCTCCAGGAAAGCAATCATCTGGTCTCGCTTTATTTTGGACAGGTTGGCCATATAGTGTATTAACTCAAAATAATCAAAATGCAACTAACAAATTTAACGATTTTTATGTAAAGACGTATAAGATTGAGCAACAAAATGAAATAACAAATGCAAATTGACGGACAGTTGTCATAAATTCTGTCTTGAAAATACAAAAGCCCCGACATCTTTTGGTGTCGAGGGAAAGGGGTGGAGTAGGGAGGAATTATAGTGGCTCGTTGGCGCGCTGGTTGATGAAGTCTATGATTCCCTCAACGTGGAGGGTTATGATGGCTTTCTTGCCTTCGGCTGATTCCAGGAAGGCCAGGCTGAGGGGCGAATCCATGAATCCATTCTCGGTAAGTACGGCGGTGCAGAGGGTGTGTTTGAGGATGTAATACGGGGCTTCGATGTCGGGATCACCGTCGGAGAAGTCGGCCCGGAGGCGGTGGCCGGGGGTGTCCACCCTGTGGTCGTTGAGGCCGCTCCTGCCGCCGCGGCAAATTAGCCAACATTTTGCGCATAGCCGGTAAATTGGCCTAAAACATTTTGCGCAAGGAAACAAACTATTCTATCATCCTTTCTCGGGCCCAGAAGATTTGTCCAACGACCAGGACGGAAAACAAACAAAACCCGGATAACCATTCCATTTATTTTGTAATTTTGCATTCTTGCCGAAATGCTCATACTGAAATCCTATCATACCCTATATGAAAGAAGCAAGCACAATGAATTATGATGCCCCGGTCGTCAAGGTCGTAACCTTGGAAGCGGCAGGGGCCGTCAACGTGGCAAGTCCTGCAGGACAGATGGTCAACCGCGATGGCGATTATGGCGATTATAGCCCTTTCGACGAAATCTGATGGAGGGACGGACAATGAGAAAACGAATTATTTACCTGGCTTTACTGGCTTTCCTGGCCCTCTCCTGCAATCCCAACCAACTCGAGCAGCCGTCGGGCAAAAGCACGGTCCACGTGGCGCTGGACGTCTCCCTGGAGCAGACCAAGGCGCTCTCCGCCGATGAGGATGGCATCACGGCAGGTTTCGCCGCAGGCGATAAACTCTATGTATTCGCCAAAGAGAGTGCATCAGGGGTCGCATCGGATGAATATCTGGGCACCCTCACCAACAGCCAGGAGCATCTGAACCAATTCCACGGGGACCTTACGGTGGGGTATACTGCAAGTGGAGACTACAAGGTGAGCCTCTACTACAACCAGCGGGATGTCGAAAAACTTAAAACCGGAGACAAGCCCGCTGCCAACATGATGATTTTGGGCGCCAGCGGGTATAGGGAGCAGACGAAAGGCACTTTGGCGGACATCGCCAAGAACTTTGACATCGCCAAGGGAGAAAGCACCCTCCACTTTGTAAAAGAGACCAATACCCTCTCTTTCAACGGTCCGGCCACTCTGAAGGCCAACCAGGCCATCCTGAAGTTCACTTTCTGCTTGGCTGCAAGCGGGCAGCCCATGGACATCAAGGAGGTCGCGTTCTATTACGGACGTTTTGACAACACAGGAAAAAGCACGGCCGAGCCCATTATTGAAGCCAGCCTGACTGACGGCACCTCCAGGCAGGATTATTTCGTGGCCCTTGCAGGCAGTGACCCGGTTGACAAGGAGCATCGGTATCTGATGACCTTCATCGTCACTGCAGAAGACAACAAACAGTATTGGGGCTATAAGCTTCTGCCGCAGGGTTTTCTTCCCGGAAAAAGCTACAAGTCCAATGTGTATCTGGAAAAATACGACGAGATGGCGCTTGTGGATCTGGGCCTCAGCGTTGCCTGGTACAACATCAACGCTACATCATCCTACGGAATCGTAGGTTCTTATGACGCCGTTGAGCACAATGGCGAGGACTATGCGCGGCTTCAGGTTTGGTCGCCCGGTATTGACACACGTTCGGACTGGCCCTCGATGGACCAGTATAAAGAACTGCTCAATAACACGTCGCACGAATGGTTGCCCCTCAATATAGTGGACGGCTACGTGTTCCGTTCTAAGAAAACGGGCTTCACCAACCGTTTCATCTATTTCCCTTCCTGCGATGTGGTTGCCAACCAGGGGAAGAAACCAGAAGACGACCTTAAGAATGGTTATTCCGGACACTACTGGACCAGCTCCTACATCAAGCGCGAAAGGATGCCGGATACAACTATTGAATTCTATTTCGATGGCCCAAGGAACGGCACCGATAATGACTTCGATTCCGGCTCGCTTAAGTTAGTAGTTGGAAATAGAAATTATGCCATGTCCCTGCGTAAAATTGGCCCTCTGTCGGCCGTTCCGCCCGTGGAAGGCGCCTACACTACAAACGATGGCTATAACGAAGGAGCCATAGAAGAATGGAATTAAGGGGTAACTGCCATGAAGAAATATATCGCACTTATACTGATTGCTGCTGCGGCGCTGTCCGCCTGCACCCATAGCGAACTCGAGCCCCAGGGCTATACCCTGACCATCCAGGCCACCAAGGAGGACCTGGCTACAAAAGCCCTCACACCCGACGGCAACACCTTGAAGGCCACCTGGGACGGGACGGAAGAGGTTCAGGTCTATAAGAAGCGTTACAACGACGAGGTTGGATACGATGTCAGGACCTACATCGGCACGCTGTCGGCCGTAGCCAGTTCCTCGAATAGAACAGCGCTTACGGGTACGATGTGTGAAGCTCCGGACCCGGCTAAAGACCGTCTGGAATTCTATTATATCAGCGCCCTCCAGAATTATGAGGGCCAGGACGGTACGCTGGCCACCATCGCCACGAAATTCGACTATTGCGAAGTGGTTACAAAAAGTACTAACGAGACTTCCGGTGACACTTATAGCGTAGAAGGTAATAAAATCATCTTTGACGAATTAGCAACCTTACAGTTCAAAGGCAAATTGCAGGCGATTATCAAGTTTATCTTCCAGGATGCAACCACAAAAGAGCGCATCTATCCTGTCCGCCTTATCATCAGTGACAGTAACACTCGCAGCAACATCCTTGAATACTATGACAATATCACCTGGGACTACAACTACGGCGAACTGAATCTCAATTTGCCGGGAGATACCCACGAGATTTATGTGGCGCTGAAGGCCACCAATAGCTGCCGTATCAAGCTGGTTGCTACGGATAAGGACGGGGCAGTTTATCAATACGAGAAAGCCGAAGACGTGGGCTTCACCCCCGGCAAATACTACCAGATTACGGTAAATATGGCGAAAGTGACGCAGTAAAAAGGCTGATGGATTAGGATCAGTCTGCCTTAATCAGCACGACAGCATTGAAGTAGACGCCGGTCGACTTTCTGACGAATGCGGCGTCGTGCGGTAGTTCGGTATCCGAGAATTTCATGTAGTAATAGTGGGGCACAAGGTCATATTCGGTCCCCGGAGTGTATTTAGAGTTTGTCGCCGTCCAGTATCGGCCCTCTTTCAAGATACCTTTGAAGACGTATCCATCGCCATTGGCAATCATATGATCATCGCTCTCATCATAGTTGTCGGCATCCCAGGTATCTGCGAAGCCGGCGGGCATGAAGAAGCAGCCCTGGTCCGTCAGGCGGTTCATTTCCTTTTTGGAAACATAATTTCCGTCGCTTCCGGTAGTGGAAGGTGCGCAGAGCTTGTCGAACTCCGTTATCTGTATATTATAGCCGCTTAGCTTGGTGGTGATGATGGCGTTGTCCGGGAAAAGCAGCAAGCCATAACAGTGGTTTCCATCGCCATTGTAATTCCGCACGGTTACGTAGGCGTAGTGTACGCCTTTGTGAGCTCCTCCTGTCCCATAAACCGTGGCGCCCGGCCGCTTATTCTCTACATTGGCTGCCCCCAGGATATCAAACCAATCGCTGCCCAGCCCCTTTGGGATGCGAACTTTGATTTTCCCGTAATCGCCGTACCGGACCTCCACCCCTTCGCCGCAAAGCTCTATATGATGGTCGCAAACCATTCCATTGTAATCATTATCGGTGCCTATGATGTTGTTATAGTCGAAATGAGTTACGTTCCGCTCAGAGTGGACGGATAGTTCGGGCCAGTAATGGTAAGGGTAAATCTCGTAGTCAATTTCCTCACCGTGATGTGCATTCTTCCCATAGTGCAGATAACCGGCAATCTGGCGTCCGCCGAAGCTGCTCAGCGGATCCAGTTCCAGGGAGGTGCCCACCTTGTAGCCGTCCGCCCGTTTCAAGGAAACCGGGGTGCCGTGGAGCGTTTTGATGATCCGGCGGCTGGCAACCTGGAAGATGCCTACGTTGTTAGGATCGGTGTCCACGGGCACAGGCAGAGTGATGTACACATATTGCCCTGCAGTTGTTTTGGGAACCTCCGTGACGGTGATGCTGTAGCCCACGTATTTGGTAATGTCCGATGCATGGACACCCTCGTTCGGGCCGGTAGGTACTCTGCTCATGCTGAAGTCTCCGGTAACCGGCGTGGTGAAGGTGAAAACGAGGTCTTCCAGCGCCTTGGTTGCGGTGTCAGCGCTGGTGTTGGTAATCCGGAAGCGGACAAGGGCCCCTACGTGGCGGAAGTTCAGCTTCCCGTCTCCGTTGTAGTAAGCAATCATGGGACAGGGGACTTTCCCATGGTCGGGGCCTACAGGGAAATTAATACTTAGACCTTCTCGGATAGCATTATCGCTGATGGAGCCCACTTCCAGGAACTTATAGGTTTGCGGAAAGGAGAAATCCACTCTGCTCTCGTTAGGGAATGACGCCCTATTATGCGGGAAAGCGGCGAAGCCTTTCAGCTCCGGATCGAAGCCTTTTTCCATAGTAAAATCGGCCTTGGCTCCGCCCTGGGAAGTGGTTCCGTAATAGCCCTTGATGCCATTCCAGACCAGGATTTGGTCCTCGGCCGAGAACTCGAAGGCTCCCGAGTCTTCTTTTACGATGGCCTTGGTGTTATCCTCGACGGTGGCACTGAGGATGACCGGACCGTCATTGCCTTCGCCATCCGAAACTGGGTCCAGCTCATTGACACAAGAGACGGCCGCAAACACACTCAATGTGGCAAGAAAATGAAATGAAATCTTCATAGCACCAGAACTAACTGTTTTCGTAACCATCATTTGCCCAATTGATTCCCTCTCCGCTTGCAGCAACTATATTTTCCAACTGCAAGTCAATCATTTTACACTTAGGCGCAGAATAGACTTCTATCTCTTTCATGATTATGATTAATTGTACCCAAATTTTGTGCGAAATTAACAATAAGAATGGAAATATAATCGCTTCTTCTTTAAAAATAGATGAAATATTTCGCTCCGGATACTTTGATGGGCAACACGCCAAGCATTGAATCCGGCATCTGTTCAGAGGAAAATTCCCCGGGTCTTGGCGATCGGTGGCCATAGTCCCTTCCGTGACGCACTTGTTGTAATGCTGGAAGATGCCCGGGATGTTGATGCCGTAAGGGCACGGCATGCAGTATTCACAGGCTGTACACGGGAGAGGTGATATGCGTTTTCCTTTCGGGAACCTTCTTGTCCTCAATATGGGCCTTATTTGAGGACGAAACGGGATTTTGGGCCAGTTCGTCCTCATTTTGCGCCTTATTTGAGGACGAAGTCTTTCCTACAGTCCTTTTCAGGTAGCGTGTGAGCATGGCTTGGGAAGATAAATGCATACGGTCTACGATTTCCGTCAGTGTAAGGCGCGTGTCGGAAAGGAGTTTGGTGAGTTCGTGAGCCGTATAGGTTTCTATCCAGTCCATGGCGGGCCTCCCGGTGATGTTCTTGCTGATTTCGGAGAGATACTTGGGAGCAAGTGAATATGATAGTCGGCATGGAAAACTTCCGGAGACACACTGTCTGTCCGATTATTCAGTATCCGATAATCCTGCATGGCTTACTATCTTTTTCATTTACACTGATTTGTATTGCAAAAGTACAATTCTTCTCTCTCCGGCTTTACCTATTTTACGGTTAGTTTTACCATTATTACTGTTTTTGGTTCCCGGACGGAAAAATGAGCAAAATTAACCGGAAAATTGATAACGGAAAAAAGGTCGTTTCCCATTACTTTTGCGTCAGATAACTACAAGGACATGAAAACAATGACACTCACACTTGCCCTTATGGGCCTTCTGGCTTGGGGATGCACATCCGCTGCCACCATCCCGGTCACAGAAGAGCCGGAAAAAGAGACACCTTCCCAGCCGGAAGAGAACACAGGAAAAGAGACAAACGACATGACCAACCCTTTCAATTTTGAGACTAAGACCGTGCTGCTCAACAGCGGTTACCAGATGCCCATCATCGGCATAGGCACATACTATCTTTCCACATCGCAGGCCGAAGAGTCCGTGTACAATGCCCTCAAGGTGGGCATGCGTCTGATTGACACCGCAGACATCTACGGCAATGAGGTAGGCGTCGGCCGCGGCATTGCCCGGGCTATGAAGGACTTCGGCATCAAGCGCGAAGAAATCTTCGTCACTTCCAAGCTCTGGACCACCAGCTTTGCCAACGCCGACTACGAAGTGGATGAGCGGCTGGAGCGCCTGGGGCTGGACTATGTGGACCTGCTTCTGCTGCACCACAGCGCAGCAGGCGACGAGCACGCCTATCAAGCCATGGAACGTGGCGTCAAGGCCGGAAAGATCCACTCCATCGGCCTCTCCAACTTCTATGAGGAAGATGTGGACCGCATGATGAAGATTGCCACCATCAAGCCCGCCGTCCTGCAGAACGAGACGCACCCCTACCGTCAGAGCAAGGACGTGAAGTCGCACATCGCTCCCCTCGGTACCATCCTTGAAGCTTGGTTCCCGCTGGGCGGCCGTGGCACCGGCATCCGTACGCTCAACAATCTGCAAGTCATCAAGGACATCGCATCCGCCCACGGCAAGAGTACCTATCAGGTCCTCCTCCGCTGGCACCTGCAGAGCGGTGTCATCGCCATCCCCGGCTCCACCAACGCCAAGCACATTGCCGATGACTTCGACATCTTCGACTTTGAGCTCACGGCCGACGAGATGTCCCGCATCAATGCCCTTGAACGCAACCAGCGATTCGCTTCCTATTGATGATGACACGCATCACTTGCATAATGGCTACTCTCCTTCTCGCAGTATCCTGCCAGGCCTGCGGGAAGGAAAGCAATGCGTTTGTCCAGCCGGAAGACGGCCGGGAGGAACCTCAAAACACAGGAAAAGTGGAACTCCTATACATGGGCCAAGCCAGTATCCGCATCGTGACGGAGACAGGAAGGGTCATCTATATCGATCCCTTCGCTGGGAGTCAGTACAACCTCGCGGCGGACCTCATTCTCGTGACGCACGAGCATTATGACCACAACAAGGTGAGCCTGATCGGGAAGCGGAACGATGGCTGCCGGATCATCCTGGCCAAGGATGCCGTCGTTGACGGTGAGCACAAGACCTTTGACCTTGGCTGGGTGAAAGTAGAGGCCGTGGAGGCTGGATTCAACCGTTATCACGATGTGCGCAGCTGCGTCGGTTATGTACTCACCTTTACGAATGGGAAGAAGGTCTATGTCTCCGGCGATACATCTATCACCGACCAGATGTCCCGTATGAGCGAGATGCACATCGACTATGCCTTCCTCTGCACCGACGGATACTTCAACATGGGGAACGAGGAAGCTGCCCGCGCCGCCAGGATGATCCAGGCTAAACACAATATCCCATATCACAATGATACATCCGGTCAAGGAGAGATGTTCGACAGAGATGCAGCCGAAGCCTTTGACGCGCCCAATAAAATGATTGTCCTTCCTGGAGAAAGTATCAACATAGAATAAACTCAAAACAGCTATAGATATGATTTTCAACTACAACCAGAACAATGAAGTAGTAGCCCTGCTGGGTGCAGGCTCCATGGGAACCGCCATTGTGGAGCGCATTGCAGCTAACCGTACAATTCTCCTTGGCGACATCAGCGAAAAGGCCCTTGCCGCCGCATCCGAGAAACTCCGCTTCAGCGGCTATGCCGTGGAGACCATGAAGGTGGATGCCTCCGATAAGAATTCCATCGAGGCTTTTGCCCAAAAGGCCGCCTCCCTTGGCCCCGTGATGTACTTCATCAATACCGCAGGTGCATCTCCTCATCAGACCGACCCTGCCCATATCATCAACCTTGACCTCATCGGCTCGGCATACGCCCTGGATTCTTTCGGGAAGGTGATGGCCCGTGGCGGCGCCGGCATACTCATATCTTCGATGACCGGCTACATGCTGCCCGCTCCGCTGCCGCAGGAAGTGGAGACAGCACTCACTGTGACGGAAAGTGATAAACTGGCAGCCTTGGACTGCCTGTCAGATACGGCCGTCCCTAACTCCGGTTATGCATACGTACTGGCCAAGCGTGCCAACCAGCTGCGCGTCCGCAAGGCTGCCATCGACTGGGGCAGACGCGGCGCCCGCATCAACACCATCAGCCCCGGTATCGTCGTCACTCCCCTGGCGTACGATGAGTTCAATGCTGCCGGTGAGGGTTACCAGAAGATGATCGAGGCTTCTCCTGTACAGCGTGTCGGCAACCCGGCCGAGATCGCTTCCGCAGCCGAGTTCCTCCTGAGCGACAAGGCCTCCTTCATCACCGGCACCGACCTCCTTGTGGACGGAGGCATGATCGCCGCCATCAAGACCGGAAAGTATAACATTCAACTCTCGTAAGCCATGAAACGTATCCTCAGCCTTGCAGCCATCCTCCTTGCGGTGAGCTGCTCAACCCAAAACAAAGCACAAAACACTTTACCCATGAATCAGACAACTCTTACACTTAACAATGGCGTCGTAATGCCACAGTTCGGACTTGGCGTCTATTCTATCCCTGACGGGGAAATCACTTACAATTCCGTGCTGGCTGCTCTGAAAGCCGGTTATCGACACATTGACACCGCTCACGCATACGGCAACGAGCGCAGCGTAGGCCGTGCCATCAAGGACAGCGGCATCCCC
The DNA here is from genome assembly GCA_017634595.1 of Bacteroidales bacterium. Taxonomy (GTDB): domain Bacteria; phylum Bacteroidota; class Bacteroidia; order Bacteroidales; family UBA932; genus Cryptobacteroides. Next base: position 42,536 of record JAGBNC010000009.1, on the reverse strand, counting down.
CGCGACTCCATCTGGGTTACTTCCAAACTCTGGCCCAACGAGTACGGTGAGGATATTACTCCCAAGCAGCTGGACAAGATGCTGGAGCGTCTTGGTCTTGAGTATCTTGACCTGGTTTATCTGCATCAGCCGTTGAGGGACTACAACGGTGGCTGGAAGGCCCTGGAGACCGCTCTTGAAGCAGGAAAGGTGCGTGCTATCGGCATCAGTGATTTCGACTTCGACGACGAGCTGTTCAACTCCATCGTGGAGCCTGCCCGTATCAAACCTCAGATGTTCCAGATCGAGTGCCACCCTTATGCCCAGCGTGAACACTGGCAGGAAATGGCCAAGAAGTATGACATCAAGATTGAATGCTGGTTCCCGCTCGGCGGCCGTGACAGCAAGGGAGAAATCCTCCGTGACCCTGTCATCAACGAGATTGCTGCCGCCCACGGCAAGTCCGCTGCCCAGGTCATCATCCGTTGGCATATCCAGAAGGGCTTCAGCGTCGTACCCGGTTCCTCCAATCCCAAGCACATCCAGGAGAACATCGAGGTCTTCGATTTCGAGCTGAGCGATGCGGAAATGGCCAAGATGGCTTCCCTGAACCAGGAGAAGCGCTACTTCACGCTGAACTATCAGCAGATCAAGGAATGGATGGAGAACTATGAGATTTGGGACTAAGACTATGGACGGGTTTATTGTGGATCCCCGCAAAAGCGGACTGGAAGAATTCGAGCGCGGTATGCGCGATGTAAAGTTGGCATTCAGCATCAACCATACGATGCCCTATACCGAAGAGTATGACAACCTGGTAAAAGAACTCTTTGCCGGAAAGATAGGAGAAGGTAGCCGCGTACTGCCCCCGATCAATCTGGTTTGTGCCGATCAAGTGACCATTGGTGAGAATGTGCTTGTTATGGGCGGAAGCCTGATGATGTCCCGAGGCGGCATTACCATCGATGATGGCGCCATGATTGCCGCCAACGTACAGCTTATCTCCAATAATCACGACCTGCACGACCACCAGCTGCTGGTTTGCAAACCTGTTCATATCTGCCGCAATGCCTGGATTGGCGCCGGTGCAACTATCCTGCCTGGCGTGACAGTTGGCGAAAATGCTGTTGTGGCAGCGGGGGCCGTTGTCACCAAAGACGTAGCTCCCAATACCGTCGTTGGCGGTAATCCGGCTAAACTAATTAAAGCCATCGAACCATGAAAGAAGTAACACTCAACAACGGCGTGAAGATGCCGGCTGTCGATGTCGTCAAGTGGATCAGAGGCACCAAAATCCATGACTGACATGCGCAGGGTACGCTGCAATCCGGAATGACGGATTGAGCTGGAGCTTCTGGGGCCGCCGGGGCGCTGCACGGCATCATACTGGTACGGCGACCTGCAGTATCTGAAATCGATACACTGAGGCTTATTTCCCGGCTCTGTATTCGGAAGGTGTAACCCCCGTCACTCTCTTGAAGTAGCGGGTAAGCATAGGCGGGGCCGGGAAATGCATCCTGTCGGTCACGTCCGTTAGGGTCAAGTCGGGATTGTTCAGCAGGAGCAGGATCTCATGGAGGGTGTAGTACTCAATCCAGTATGAGGCGCTTTTCCCCGTCATCTTTTGGCAGACGGCCGACAGGTATTTAGGCGTAACGCAAAGCTTGTCGGCATACCAGGCCACCTCCCGCTGCTCCCGGCAATTCTGCTGGACCAAGTACAGGAACTTCATGAAGATACGAGCCGAGGTCTCGTCTGTATCCATCTTTTCCATCTCGCGGGAATAGATGGCCCACATGTCCATCAGCAGCAGTTGGAAGACCCGTCCCACCTTGTCATCGTAAAAGAGATTGAAGCGGGAGTGTATCCGGTGGCGGAACTGCTCGAAATCGGCCTCAATGACATCCCACTCGTCGTTTTCCAGGTGGAATACCGGATGGCTTTTGATATACACATAGCCCTTGGTGGCCCACACCTGCTCCGGATTGTACAGATTCAGGAAAGGATTGGAAATGAGCACGAAATCGGCATCGAAGTCCGCTGAATACTGCACTTTTGAGACAGCCGTGGTCATCTGCCATATGACCAAGTCGCCGGGACCTGCTGTGAAGGTCTTTCCCACGGCTTCAAAATGCATCTCACCGCTGCGGCAAAGGATGTGGCAGTGATAGTTTTCCTTATAGGCATCCGGATACTTCCCGTCTCCCAGGGTATTGTAAATCAAAAAATCTTCCATACCCGCGAAGGTACAGAAGATTTCTTGCTTATCAAAATTTCTCAGTAGGTGGAGGCACTGCTGTAAGCTATTCGCCACGCCCCGTTTTCTTTGCGGAGCCGCGAGTCCAATAGACCGCCGCATTCACCCTGCTTCTCCCCTCCATCCGAGCGGTATCTCCATCAACGGTGATTTCCAGGGAGTCAGTCTATACGCTGTAGTAATTCACTTGCCGTCGGACACGAATTTCTTGATCTGGGCGTCACTGGAGCGGGCGTCCGTACCGCGAAGGGACAGGCCTTTGGTGACGGTCGCTCCCTTGACGGCGGCCTTCAGGTCGCGGAGTCCGCTGCCGAAGCCACTGCCTTCATGGGTAGTGAAAGGAACCACGGTCTTGCCGGTCCAGTCGTGCTTGTCGATAAAGGTAAACATGCACATCGGCAGTGTCCCCCACCAGCACGGCCAGCCGATGTAAATGGTGTCGTACTTAGAGATGTCGATATCGCCTTTGATTGCCGGGCGGGCCTTGGCATTCAGCTCCTCTTTCGCCACATCGATGAGTTTCATGTGGTCATCTGGATAGGCCTTGACGGTCTCCACGCGGAAGATGTCGGCCCCGGCGAGCTTCTGGATGCGCTCTGCCACTTCCTGAGTGTTTCCTTTTTTTAGGTTGATGATTCCGTCCGGTGTATAGGTTTCACCCGGTTTGGAATAATAGACGACGAGGGTCTGGGCCGATGCGGTCAGTGCAGCAAGGGCAAGGATGATGGTAAGGATGATACGTTTCATTATTTGGCCTGTGCTAAGATAAGGTTAACTTCACGGTCACAGTGGGATGCAGCAGCCCCGTGTATGGCTACTCCTGCGGTAAGATTGGCATCGGGAACGGCCATCTTGATCTGACGGATGCTGCCGCCCAGGCCGCTGCCCTCGTGGGAACAGAAGGGAACAATCTTTTTTCCTGCGAAGTCATAACTCTCCAGGAATGTGAAAACGGCCATCGGCGGCACGCCCCACCAATTGGGATAACCCAGGATGATGGTGTCGTACTGGTCCATGTTTTCTACTTTGGCGGTAAGCTCCGGACGGGCCTTGGCGCGGAGTTCCTGCTTGGCCTCCTCGATGCAGACCAAATAGTCGTCGGAGTATTTCTTCACAGTTTCGATCTGGAAGACATCGGCCTCAGGAAGCTGAGCCTTGATCTTCTCCACAATAACCTCGTTATTGCCTTTGGGAAGGAAGCGGATGCTGCCGTCCACCCAGTTTTCTCCGCGACGGGAGTAGAATGCGATAAGTGTCTTTGCCATAGTCGTAATCAATTAACTGATGCAAAGGTACGTAGTTTGCACCGATGCACCGTTATCAATATTTCCGGAAGAATTATCGCAAGTACTGAAAATCTTTGACAATGTTTGAAGGTTCACCACAGATGGCATGTCCAATTTGCGTATACTTACAGGTAAAAGCGCAGTCCGACAACAGCGGAAGTATTCATTCGAAAGCCAATAGTCTGACTATCAATACTGATATTCTTTTCTTCTACTTCTCCCGATAAGGAGACATATTCAATCTGACCGAAGGAAACAGCAATGCCGATTCTGTCTGAGGGTTTGTATTCAAGGGCAATCAGGCTGGCGGCCAGTTCAAATCCATGCAATTTGGCCGAGTACTCAGAAACGTCCACGGTAGCGGTTTTATGTCTGGGATCGAATACCGAACCTGAAATACTAAAGGAGAGGTCCCGCTGATTTGTCGTACCAAATGCATAGAAGGCACCGAACTCAGGTGTAAAGTACAGCCCCCGCGCTACCTTCAGATAGTACGAAATACTTGGGCCAACGGAGAAAACACCTGTGGACATCTTTGGTTCCACTCCTCCATACCGGCCCTCTTTTCTCTCGGATTGTAGAGCATAGCCGCCTGATAAGGAAATTTTCAAGTTATTGACGATAAAATAACCGATTTCGGGCGATGCTGAAACACCAAATGAGTAAATTGAGTTATTATCAGTGTTTCCGCTAATTGTTGTCTTTGACAATGACGTAGCATCTGTGTACGAAATCCCGGCAGAAAGGCCTAGCGAAATATCACCTTTTTTTTGTGCATTGAGGCAAAGGACCGATGTCGTAAAGAGGATGGTCAAAAATAACTTTTTAATTTTCATATACTACCATTATATTACATAAATTTAACTTACTGTAGCAAGGCAATCAAGAGGAAAAAGGCAGTAGCCTTCCATAGACAAGAGATTATGACCGGCAGCCTCCTCAAGAATCCCAATACAACGTTTTGCATTAGGCTGAGGCCCCTGCAATATCGCTTTGGCGTGATTGACTTTTCGGCGGTAATACGTTAGGGAGTCGTACACTGTCATGGAAAAGAAATCGTTGTACGTCCTCTCTGCATCATCCCACATGTACATATTCGCATAGCATGCGGCCAAATGTCCAGTTATAGACCAAATGCCCACACTGTCTCCAGCCCTTCTTCCGTACTTCAACGCATCCAGCGCGTTTTTTAATTCCTGAGGACTGTTATGACTTCGGGAATACACATCTGAAATGGCAGAATTAACCAATTCTTTGCAGCGATTGATATAAGCCCCCACAGCTGCCAAAGTCTTAGCCGCCTCTCGATTCCCGCAGGCGCTGAATAACAATGCCGATAAAAGAAGGATTATGTAATGCTTTCTCATGATTAGTGCAAAGTTACGAATAATAGCGTTAGGACACTTCTCGTCCTGTTTTATCAAAAAGCATACCAATGATTTCTTAATCAATGAATTATAAAAGCCGCTTTTGAAAGAATCTAAACAAGATCATTGTTATAGGCTTGAAAGGACACTCCGCAAAAGATCCGGTTGAATATCTGGGCGCAACACCTGAATCCCTGCAAACTCAACTCAAAACCTTCGGCTTCGTCTTCGAGAACATGTGCGCAAGGGACCTCAGAGCCTATTCCCAGAACCTCGGCGGCGAATTGTCCTACTATCACGACCGCTATGGTCTGGAATCCGACCTGGTCCTCCACCTTGGCGATGGCCGATACGCCCTTATAGAATGCAAGCTTGGCAGCAGTGAAATAGAAGAAGGCGCCACCCATCTGAAGGAAATCGTCGGACTCATTCGTGAGCACAACCTCACTGAAAAGCAGGTCCCCATCCGCGAACCCGACCAACTCATCGTCCTAACCGGCGGCACCATGGCCTTCACGATGTCCTTGAGGGTTTTGTATTAGTGCGTAGTCGCCGCTGTGCCAGGCATCTGCCTGTCGAAATGACGCAGGTAACGGATAGCCGCCGTGATGTCCAGGATGTCCGCCGGAGCTCGGAAACCTCCAATCTGGCCCGGAAAACGCCAATCCAGGCCCGCCACAGCACAAAAACCTCCAATCGGGCCCGGGAACGGCAAGTCCAGGCCCGCTGCAATGGTAAACGTGACAGCAGGTTGGATGTGCTGGTAGCAAAGGCAACCGGAACGGGGAAAGCCGTGCCGAGGGTCACATTCCCATCAACTTGAAAATGCACGCATGTCCGGGAGTGCGGTAGCAGCTGTTGCAGCTCACTCGGTCGCTTAGGGCCCTGCGTCAACTCATAGATGATGTACGGCTTCCATTTACCGCCCATCACCTCCAGCGCAATGCGAAACCCGCAACTGGTATCGAGGTATTTTCTTATTGTACATTCATTCTTCGCCTATTCTCTCCACTTTGAAGATGACCGGCCGTGTTCCATCAGAGCAGCAACAAATCATTTCATTTTCATGTTTCATCCAGCCTTTCATAATAGAGCCGCCTTGCAGACCAGTATATATGTATCGGCTGATGGCATCCCAAGCTTCTGAGCAATGTGGCATCTTGGGACCACCTGCAACGCTGTTAGGATCGGCTGTAGTTTTGACGAGCGTATTCAGGATAGAGTTTCTTGTCAATAACAGTTACTTTAACTTTATGTTTAAGGTTTTATGTTTCATCTAAACGGGAATATACTGGTACTGTGGCTACCTGATGAAATGCATTGGCGTCCACGGCTCGTCACCGCGGCCGGGTGCGGGCCTGCCATCCGTTGCCTTCAGCAACCAGGCCATATTGTGCGCCAAGGCCCGCATGGTCTGAAGACCTTCCTGATCAAGCGCAGCCTGACCTGGCTCGCGACCATAGACAATGTTCCAATACTGAGAACCGAGAACGGGCATGTTCATCATCTGGAACGGGAGGTTGAGCGTCTCAAAGGCTGCCGTTGCTCCTCCTCTTCGGCATACAGCTACCGCTGCGGCCGGCTTTCCGGCAATATTACCACCGTTGGAATAGAAGGAACGCTGTATGATGGATAAGAGTGCACCATTAGGTTGCCCGTAATAAACGGGAGAGCCTACGATTAGCGCGTCAGCAGCGGCATATTTCGCACTTATTTCGTTGCAGATATCGTCATTGAAGACGCATGCTCCCGGCTTCTTACCACACTGGTTGCAAGCAATGCATCCTCTTATAGGCTTGTTGCCAATCCACACAGTTTCACTGTCAATACCCTCTTCTCCAAGTGTCTTTGCAATTTCTGCAAGAGCAATGGAGGTATTTCCTTTAAGTCGTGGGCTCCCGTTGATAATTAAAACTTTCATTTCTTATTGTCTCTCGTATTAAACTTACAAACTTACACATTTTTGGGGAGAAGTGAGCCGGGCAGGTGGAAACTTGGTAGGAGCTTATGGAGGGATTAGTAAAACAGACCGAGAAATGGGGATTTACCTTTCCCTATACTCACTAGGCGTCATTCCGGTTTCACGCTTGAAATAGCGGCAGAAGAAGGGAGCGTTTGGGAAGCCCAATTCTTCTGAAATCTGCAGGACGGTCTTGTCGGATTGTTTAAGCAGAACTTTTGCCTCGGAGATCACGGCTTTGGTGATCCAGGTGGACGGCGACTCTCCGCTGGCCTGTCTGATGAGAGGGCTCAGATAGTGCGATGCAAGGCAAAGCTGCCGGGCATAGAAAGCTGTATCCCTGTGCTCGCGAAAATGTGTGCCAACCAATGAGATGAACTGCCCGAACAACTGCTCTTTGCGCGCCGGTAGCGGCGCCGGAGCAGCATTGAATGTGGCCGATTGCTCCAGGATACCCAGATAGGCCGATATCAAATCTTCAACAACATGCTTCGGGAAGGGCTCATTCCCGGCCACGCTGCGAATTAGAATAGCCAGACTGTCCAACTGATGCCATTCTGCCTCCGATATGGTGAACACTCTAGCATCCTCCCGCCTGTGATGTTTGTCATTGAAGGTGATGGCCTGTAGGCGGTAATCCTCCGTGGCCGACAGGAACTCCACCAGCGCAGCATCGGGAATCCAGATGACTTGTCCTCTTGAAGCAGTATATTCCAGCAGGTTGATCCTGTACCGGATGCTCCCTTCCAGCACCCGCATCAGACGTGCTCCCGACAGACGGTAAGGACGGTCGGCATGCAAAAGAGGACCTTTCGCCCAACGGTAGTCCATAATGATACCGAAGTCGTCGTGGGAGAAGTAATCTCCGACAACGTCGTAATTGACTTCTTCCCTCAGGAAAGCGATAGATAGTTCTTCGATATTGGGTCTGCTACGCATTTCGGCCACAAAAGTAATCAAATTACTCATAGTTTTCAAATACGCGCAGCTAATTCTTACCAATAGATAATATTTTCAGTCAAATCGGCAATCACTAACCCAAAACAAAGTTCTACCTTTGTACCCAAGTCACAAACATCATGAAAATACACGTCTTACATACAGGCGAAGTTCACGTCTCTCCTTATCTCCCTTTCGGCGGAGACAAGTGCAGTATTATAAAAGCCTCCGGCATCACTACTCCCAAGAAAGACTGGATCTGGCTCCCGGTGAGCGCCTATCTGGTTGAACACCCAAAGGGACGCATCCTTGTCGATACAGGATGGCACCGCGAGATGAGCCCGGACGGAGTCTATGACAGGAAGGCGCAGATCAAGTCCCTGTGTTCCTGGCAGCTCTATATGGTCAATCAGGGCCGAATAGCCAAAGGCCAGGCCATCGATGAGCAGCTGGCCAAGATGGGGCTTAAGCCCTCCGATATCGATTATGTACTCCTTACGCATCTGGACTGCGACCACGCCAACGGCCTCTCCCAGCTCATGGGAGCCAAACATATCCTCGTTGCCCGCGATGAGATGGCGAGCATCAAGAAGGGTTTGACCGAGCGCATCCGTTATCAGGAGCGCTGGTGGAAGGGTATGGACTTGGAACTCTTCGACTGGAATGGGACGGAAGGACCTGTCGGACGCTCATACGACCTCTTTGGTGACGGCTCCGTGGTGATGGTGAACATTCCCGGCCACTGCGCAGGCCTTTGTGCCGTAAAGATTAAGGACGACGAAGGCAAGTTCGTCCTGCTCTTCTCCGACGGTGGCTACGCCCGCAAATCCTGGGAGCAGATGATCACTTCCGGCGTATGCCAGGACAAGAAACTCCAGCGCCAGTCCCTCCAGTGGATCAGGGAGCAAAGCATGCTTCCTGAATGCGTAGAGTCCCTCGCCAATCATGACCCTGACATCAAACCGCATGTCATAGAATTATGAACACAGCCATCATCATCGGAGCCACTTCCGGCATCGGACGTGAAGTTGCAGTCCGCCTCGTCGAGGGCGGTTGGAAGGTTGGTATTACCGGACGCAGGACGGGGGCCTTGGAAGCCTTCCGCTCACAATATGGTGCTGATAAAGTGTTTATTTCCACAATGGATGTCACTCGTGACGATTCCGTTCAGGCGCTGGATACTCTTCTGGATCAGACCGGGGCTCCGAATCTGTTCTTCTATGCCTCAGGCGTTGGCTACCAGAACCGGGAGCTGAATCTGGAAAAGGAGATTCGCACGGTACGTACCAACTGCGAAGGCATGGTGCGAATGGTGGATCATTTCATCGGCTATGTCAGGAGCCATGAATATGCTTATGCCAATCAGGCACACGTGGCGGTCATTACCTCCGTTGCCGGTGTCGCGGCACTTGGGACAGCCCCTGCGTATTCAGCAACCAAAAGGATGCAGAGTACTTACCTTTCGGCCCTGGCCCAACTTTCCAGAATGGAGCATATCCCGGTCCGGTTTACGGACATCCGGCCCGGATTCGTGGCGACGGATATCTTGAATCCCGACAAGCACTACCCTATGCTGATGTCCAAGGAAAAGGCCACGGACCACATCATGAAAGCCTTGAGACGCAAAAAACGCGTCTATACATTTGACTGGCGTTTCCGCGTGGCAACTTTTTTCTGGCGACTCATTCCGCGTGGAATTTGGGAACGCATCACCTGGATCAAAAACTAACACCAAATAATTCGTTAATCATGATTAAGACAAGTACCAAAATCTGGCTGGCCGTCGCCGGCATCCTCCTCATCGTCCTGGGCATCGTTTGCATTGCCAATCCTGCTGCAACACTGTTTTCAACTGCTTGGATGATCGGTTGCTTCACCCTCTTCAGCGGTATCTCGCAGCTCATCTTTACCTTCAAGACGCAGGCCTATCTTCCCAACAGCGGCACTCGCATGCTGTCCTCCATCCTGCAGATTATCCTCGGTATCATCTTCCTGGGACACAATCTCTTCGTGACTGTATCCCTGCCGGTAATATTCGCCTGGTGGGTTCTTATCGAGGGCATCATCGTTGCCGTCCAGAGCTTTGACTACAAGCAGGCCGGCTTCTCCGCCTGGTGGGGTGTTCTCCTTCTGGGTATTGCCGGAGCCGTCCTTGGCTTCTTCGGCCTCAAGAATCCTGACGTTGCAGGCGCTACCCTCTCCTGGCTCATCGGCCTGGGTATCATCTCCACGGGCGTCTCCTATCTGGTAGCCCTCTGCGGCATCAACCGTGTGGAGAAGCATGTGAAGCAGTTCCGTGCCAACGTAAAAGCCGCCATTGACGAGCAGTAAACAAGCGCTTTCATTATATATATTTTCACAAAGCCCCGGCAATCCATTAGGACTACTGGGGCCTTGTTATACCAATAAACAGGGACTTTAACTACTGTCGCCAATCATCCACAACATATAACTCCCCATTGTAAGTAAAGCAGATTTTGCTTTCCTTACCGGTGAGATAGAGGAACATCTTCTGCCCGGTTTTTGTGTTCTTGAAGTGGCCGTAGTTGATTTTGCCAAGGCTCATGCCGTTGGTCCTGATCAGATGGTTCAACAGGCCCTCTGGCATGTCAGTGATAGATATTTCATCAGCAGGAATAAGACGCGGCTTGCCTATGTACGTGCCCAACTGGATTTGGTTGTTCTCGTTGACCGAGATGCCCTTGGGCCAATAGGCCAGCATTACACCCACCACGACAAGGAAAGTGGCAGCAATAATAACGATAGTAACTATCATAGCAGTACGGGGAAATTTAAGAGCCATTGTAAAGTAAATACCGATTTATCTAACTGCAAAATTAAGTAATTAAAACAAAACGGCAAATCGGCATTTTGTATACACCGGCCATAAGGACCAGCAGACCCAGGCCAGCCGGAGCACAGAAACCGCAAATCCGGCCCGGAAACGGCAAATCCAGGCCAGCCGGAGCACAGAAACCGCAAATCCGGCCCGGAAACGGCAAATCCAGGCCCGCAGGAGCTCAGAAACCGCCAATCGGGCCCGGAAACGGCAAATCCAGGCCCGCCGCAATGACAAACGTGGCGGCTGGTGGGAGGTGCTGGTGGAAACCCCGGAAGCGCAGTGATTGCGCTCCCTGGCCGACAAAGATGCTGTCCCTTTCCAGGTTTTTCATTTCTTTTGACATAATTCTCACTACCCTTTTATAACAAAAAGCGCCGGACAAGACAACCGGGCGGTCCCGACATCTTATCCGGCTTTGGCAGTACCGACTGCCAGCCTCCGATGCGCGATGCAAAGATACGAACTAATTGTGTAATTTGAAGAAAGCCTCGATCTTGTCGTAAGGAATCACTCCCGCCACATCGTCGTACAGGTCCACATGAGATGCTCCAGGGATGATAAGTAGTTCCTTGTTGCCTGCTTTGGCACTCTCGCCGACGACATGCTTTCCAGTCATACGCTCAAAGGCATACTCGCTGAAATAGCGGCTGTGGGCCTTCTCGCCGTGGATAAGAAGCACGGGATTCTCGATTTCATGCGCCCAGGCCAGGAGGGGCTGGTTCATGAAACTTTGGCAACCGATAACATTCCAGCCGTCGTTGGAGTTGCCGCTGCGCTTGTGATAGCCACGAGCTGTCTTGTAATAAGCGTGATAGTCTTTGACGAACCATGGCGCATCTTCAGGAAGCGGATCGATGACACCGCCGGCGCGCTCATAAGTTCCTGAGGCATAATCCTTCGTGCGCTGGGCAGCCAGAGCGCGGCGCTTTTCCTGACGCTGTGCGGGAGTATCCTCACTGGCGAAGTACCCCTCGACATTCACCTTGCTCATGTCGTACATCGTAGATGCCACTGTGGCCTTGATGCGCGGGTCGAGCGCTGCTGCATTCACTGCCATGCCGCCGAAACCGCAGATGCCAATGATGCCGATGCGTTCAGGATCCACCAGCTCGCAGGTGGAAAGGAAGTCCACCGCAGCCAGGAAGTCTTCAGTATTGATGTCCGGAGAAGCCATCCTGCGCGGTTCACCGCCGGATTCACCGGTAAAGGAAGGATCGAAGGCAATGGCCACGAAGCCACGCTCTGCCATGTGCTGTGCATAGAGGCCGCTGCTTTGCTCTTTCACTGCGCCGAAGGGGCCGCTCACCGCAATGGCGGGAAGCTTGCCGTCGGCATCCTTGGGAACATACATATCTGCCGCCAGCTCAATGCCATAGCGGTTATGGAAGGTAAGCTTGCAGTGGTTTACAAGTTCGGATTTCGGGAAGGTCTTGTCCCAATCCTGGGTAAGATTCAGTGTACTCATATTCTCGGTTGTGCTTGAATTGCAGGCCAGCAGTGTCAGTGCTGCTATGGAAACTGTGATTAAATTCTTGATAGCCATATCACTGTGTTTTTATGTTACAAAGGTAATCGGTCTGCACTGTATTATCTTACCTATTTTTGTCTAATATTTACCAATATCGCAGAATACTTCATATATTTGCATGAATCCATACCTTTTAAAGAGCAATGAAGAGCATTCTCCATATCACCAGCCCCAATGTTTACGCCCATTCAGTAGGGGCTCCGGAATTGCATCCCCTGGTAAGCATCATCCACTATGACGAAGTATCGCCAGTCCGTACCAGCCTTAACCGATATGGCGTTTACGGACTCTTCATACAGCGAAACTTTCCCAAGCAACTCACCTATGGCATGAAGATGTTCGATGCTGCCGAAGGGTCAATCTTCGCTGTGGAGCCGGGTCAAATCGGCGGCAAGGAAGACAATGGCGAGGACCTCTATATCAGCGGATGGGTTCTGCTGTTCTCTCCTGAACTGGTACGCGGAACCGATCTGGAATACAGGATGAAGGAGTATCACTTCTTCTCCTATTTCTCTACCGAGACCTTAATAATGGAACCGGCGGAATGGGGCCGTATCATTCAGCTGCTCACACAGCTCAGGCACGAGCTTCAGGAGAACGAGGATTCCCCGGCACTTAGGAACGTAATTTTGGGTTACATCCGCCTGATCTTGGAATACTGCCAGCGCATCTATCAACGCCAGCTCTCCAAGGAAGACAAGACCTCATCGGACATCCTGAAACGCTTCCACAACCTGCTGCGGGAGTATTATCTGGACGGCAGACAAATGGAAATCGGCATTCCCTCCGTCCAGTACTGCGCGGGGCAGTTGGCCTATTCACCACGTTACCTGGGTGATGTGATTCACAAATCCACGGGCGGCACGGCCATTGGATACATCCATTCATTTGTGATTGAACAGGGCAAGAACCTCCTAATGAACGGCCACAACATTGGCGAAACCGCCCTTCTCCTTGGCTTCGAGTTCCCGCACCACTTCACCCGTCTCTTCAAGAAGGTGACCGGCATTACTCCATCCGAGTTTCTTGGAAAAAAAATGACACGCTAATAGCAATGTCAGGTGCTACCGTACCGTTCCATCTTTCAATAAGTTACGAATGCAATCATGCCTTTAGGGCTTTTCAGATGCGTTATTTGTTAAAAAAAGCTAACTTTGCCGAGCAAAATACATTAGCGTAGAACTAACAATTATTCTCAAATATTATGAATTACAGAAGTATTACTGTCCTTTCTATTATGGCGGCAGCTCTTGTCATGGCGGCTTGCACCAAGGATGACGACAGGAAGGATTATCCCAGCACTCAACCTGATCAAAAAGTCACCAATGTTTATGAGACTTCCAGCATCAAGACTGAAATTTTTGTCGGCAAGGAATGGAAAACGCAGAAGCAGCAGACAAATGCTCGTATCCTGAAGCATGAGTTCTTCTGGGAAGGAAACCGTCTGGAAGGATTGGACAATCACGACAGGGACTTTTCTTACTCTTTCGAATATGATGACTTCGGCCGTATATATCGTGTAATTTGTGATGGTGGTAGGGATTTCAGCCGTGTACTTACATACGATGATAAAGGGATGCTTGCCCATTCAGAGGGAACCATAAAAACCGGCGACGCCCAGCTTATCTCAAGGGAGAGCCTGGACTTCACCTGGGAAAACGGCCTTCTTAAGACAATTGAAGAGGATTCCTGGACTAAGAATGAGGTCGAAGAAGGCAAAGAGATCACTCGCAAAGGCACCCGCACCTATACCTGGGAAGGCGGCAACGTAGTAAAAACCAGTCGCCACATAGTAACAAAGGACGGGGATAAAGAAAGTGTCGATGATTGCGAATACGACATCGAATACACCAATATCGACAATCCCCTGCATGGTTTCATATTCTTGATTCATCCATACACCGGAATAATTTTCGACTTTGAAGGTATAGACTGCCTGAGCAAGAACCTGCCCTCCCACATAACTCCTTCCAAGGATAGAGTATATGACTTCAGCTACTCCGGCAGCCCTATAACTAACGTCAAGAAGACCCTTGTAGCAGAAACGCCCGTTTTGCGTCTGAGTTTAGATTACGACCTAGACTTTGAGTACTAGCCGCTATCTTCATGAACTCACCGACTGCGTAGCCGAGGCGCTTCCGCATCGATGCGCATCAGATACTGAATTCTAATCAAACAGTCCGGATGCTGTCCTCAATGGAAGGCACGCGCGGAAGGATGGGGCTGTAGTCTTTGGAGCAGAACACCACCACATCCAGCACCTCCGGATTCAGATCAATCCGGTTCACGATGTTCGGGAACAGCGGATTCCGGGACAGGACGTACCCCTCCCGGAAGCGGTTCAGCAGCCACTCGCTATAATACTGGACAGTATCCGTCCGTCCTCCGGTGTTCAGAATCATAAGTGCGAAGATACCAAAAGAAAAGGACCCTGCATAATTCTAACAAGGTCAAAATCAGTGCTGCTTCTTCAAACGGCAGGAGCGCGCTTTCGCCTCGGTGTCATCAGATTCATCGTATCCGTCATAGGGTGCTTCGGGGTCATGGACCCGTGGCTTGCGGCGCAGTGAATTGCACACCTCGCCGCGATGGGCGAAGGCCCAGTCCAAATTGTCCGTCCATCCGGTATGGCCGGTGATGATGAGCGGCGCCAGGTCCCTGCTCCGCAGCCTGTTCTCCAGATCCGCCAGGGAGCGTCTGGCCAGTTTGTTATCCACGGCCAGGACATTGATGAAACTGTAGCCGCCATCGGCCCCGAACCATAGGGTGTCTCCGGTGAAAAGGTACTTGTCGTCAATGAGATAGACCATGTGGCCGAGGGTATGACCGGGGACCAGGATGGCTTCCACCTTGATGTCGCCGATGGAGAACACGTCACCGTCCTGCAATAGATGGCGATGGTTGTCGATATATACCTGCGGGAGTGTGTAGCAGCCGAAGAAAACCTTACGGCGGACCTCGCCGGTAAGATAACGGTTCTCGATTTCGCCGATGTGCAGGGTGGCGTGCGAGAGCAACCCGTCGCTGTCCCTTTCCAGAGCGCCCACATGGTCCGTATCCTGGTGAGTGATAAGCACGTCTTTGATATCGGCAGGATTGATGTCCAGCCAGGACATTTTCTCGGCCAGACGATCATAGTTATAACCCGCATCTATCATGATGGTGGTGCCGTTCTTGGTATAGAAGAAGATGTTGGCGATCCATTCGCGGATACAGGAGACGTGCTCGTCGATACGGCCCGTGTTCAAGGGCTTGAAGATCTCTTTGCCGCGATAGATGCGCGACATGGCTTTCTTTTGGAATTGCGATGCTTTTCTGGACATGGGGTGTCGTTCCTTTTTCAGACAATGGTACAAACCCACGCCGCAAGTGCTGATGCCGCGGGGAAAATGACGAGAAGTTTCAACAGCTGGCTTTTCAGGTTGAATCCGTACTTCCTGCCATCGAATACGCTCTCCACCTCGGGATAGAAATGCTGGAAGAACCGGAATCTGCAAAGAAGGAACCAGTCGATGAATATCATGTCATAAGCTTTGTAGACAGTAAATATGATCAGAAACCTTGTGAAGAATTTAGCGAACGTGTACCCCTCTCTGAATCCGTCCCAGATCGATACCACACCCACTCCCATTATCGTCAGGATGCTTATGACCATCAGCACCCAGCCCATCGTCCTCGCACCGTGAAACAGTTCTTCCGTCCTCGGCCGGATGAGTGCCTGCGCTTCTTTTGGCGCTGAAGAGAAGAACTTCTTATCCTGAATGAAAACCACCGCCGACAGCAGCATCATGGTGATGGCCGCACAAAAAGCGATCGCAAGAAATAACGTTAATAGCATAATGTCCTACCCCTTTTAAATTATCACTTGATCAATTCCATCTTGAAGTCACAGCAGTCCCCTCCTTTGCCCAGGGTCTGGGTCCGGATGAAATCGATGTTGTGCAGGTTGCCGTAGTTGATGATGTCGCTGTGGCAGAACATGGGCCCAAAGCGCTCCAGGACGCCGTGCTTGGCGAACTCGTACTTGTAGAGGCACTCCAGGCACTCGAAGTGGTAGATGTCGGCCGAATCGTCTTTGTGCCAGGCGTACTTCCAGCCCTTGCCGGAGCCGTACTTGAAGCCCAGCGGGATGATCTTTTTCATCAGCGGCATAAAGAAGCGGAAGCGTGACATCTTCCGGAAGGACTCCGGGGTGAGGGCCGCCCACATATGCTTGGAAATCAACTCGAAGGCCTCCTCCGGCGTTTTCCCGTTCTTCTGGAGCGCCTCGTCGATCGCGATGGTGGGAAGGATATTGCAGAAATGGCCGTAATTGCCCTTGTCCTCGTAATCGCTTTCCTCCTCGATGAGCTCGGCCATCCGGGAGAGCGTGTCCTCCTTCTCCTTTGGCGACAGCTTCCCGAACAGGACGGCGTAACGGCCGTTCATGACCATCGGCAGTGGCTCGTAGGTTTTCTTCATCACTTCAGTGCAGTTGCTGCCAGCCAGTGCCGGACGATGTTGATTCCTCCTCCGCAGTCGATGTCCAAGATTCCCCCGATCTGTGGGATGCCGATCTTTTCCATGGTGATTCAATGCTTGATTAGACTGACAAAGGTCGCAACTATATATGGACGCGTCAATCCTTATTTTTAGGTATTTATGAGCAAATCTGAATAGAACAGTTCGTGCAGGAAGTCCATCTCCTCGCGGCCACTGATAGCGTGGGGCCGCATGAAAACTGAGGCGAACTTCGAGGCGAAAACCTTCCTGAGAATGCTGACGACGACAAAGGTGGGCAGAATGCGGATGCCGTGCAGCCATACCGGATCAAGGCGGACTCCTTCACGGCGGAGAGCCTTCACGTTGCTGCGCAGTGCCATGGCTGTCCGGTGGATGACCGGCCGGTCCTTCCAGACAGCTTCCGGGGTTTCGGAGAGCGCATAGGCATCGGCCAGCGGGACAACCAGGCCGAGATGGCAGCGCTGCCAAGCCGATATGTCCTTCACTTCGCAGGACGGGATACCGCTCTTGCAGAAAAGTGCCCCGAGTGCGGCGGAACGTTCCGTCCGGTTGCCGTCTATCTCCCCGTAGACCGTCGGCTGTATCCACCGCGGTGTAAGTTTGGCATGGAGAACGCCCTCGGAATCGATCGATCCGCCCGCTCCCGGGAAGGCGGGCAGGAGACGCCCCTTCCTGGCGGCCTCCTCCCAGGCCGTGTAATCGCCGTTCGAATTGGCCAGCGTGACAAGCGTTTCAGATACGTTGCCTCGCAGCGCCTCGAGAGCGGAGAGCATCTGATTGCTGCGGACAGCGACAAAGATGAAGTCGAAGCGGTCGCAATAATCAACCCGGTCCAGAACGGTGATATCCTTCCGAGTACGGAGTTGCTCCAGCCTCCGGCCACGGGCCAGCAACGAAACATCCTCGCCGGCGGCGGCAAGTAGTGTCGCGTAATAACTGCCAATAACACCGGCACCATACACCAAGATCCTGTTGTGTCGCATCACAATCCGTTATGCAAGGGGTTTTGAGGATTCCCTGTCGGCCTTGGCGCAAAGGTCGGAACTTTACGGCTGCGTGTCAATCCTTATTTATTGGTAAATCGTATTTATTTCTTGAATCCTACGCCAAAGGCACTCTGCTCGGTCAAGGCATAACCTGCTTTCTTTCCGAGTCCCCAGTAGATCTTGGAACGGAAGAAGAAGAGGAAGTTGACGACGAACCAGACGACCGCCAGCACGTAGTCGTACCAGAAGAACATGCCAGCATCGAAAACACCGCCGAAGAAGTAGTAGCAGGCAATTGAACTGGAATTTACATGTCAATCATTCATCCTTCTTGTTATGGCAAAAAACTTGGCATGCATGTCATCTGATACTAAGACTTTGGAAAAGATTTCTTATCTTTGGACCATGAACCAATTTGTGCTCCCTTGTGATCCGGAATGCGACGCACACAAAGAATTATAAACATTTTAAAATATTTCAAGCCATGAAGTCTTTAGGTGCAAAACCTTATCTATTCCCGATGCCTACCTATATGATCGGCACTTACAACGAAGACAACAGCGTGGACGTGATGATGATGGCATGGGGCGGGATTGTCGATACAAATATGGTGGCCTTGAACCTCGAAGCCTCCCACAAGACGGTTAAGAACCTGCGCGAACGTAACGCTTTCACACTTTCCATCCCCGGGACCGACACACTGAAGGAGTCCGATTACCTGGGCACCGCCAGCGGCAACAAGTATCCCGACAAGTTCGCTGTGAGCGGTCTGCATGCAGTTGGAAGTGAGAATGTCAATGCACCTGTAGTCACCGACTACCCCGTCACGCTCGAGTGCAAGGTGGTGGAATTCCAGGACCAGCCCTACGGACTACGTGTTCTGGGTGAGATAGTCAATGTCCTGGCAGATGAACGAGTTCTCGACGAGAAAGGTAAGATCGATGCCGGCAAGTTGAACGCCTTCGCATTCGACCAGATGCGAAATGACTATTACGCTATCGGAGAGAAGATCGGAACAGCATGGCATGAAGGCCTGTCCCTCATGAAGAAATAGGCTGACGTGAAGCTATTTGTGCTCATATTTTCCGTCCTGCTGTCCTTCCTTTCCGGAGGACGGACGGAAGAAGTGAGTGCGGTCTCTGCTGTCACTCACAACCGCGACATCTGCATTATAGCGGCACAGGGATATACTTTTGCCGGCAGTGACAGCACAAACTCTGTTTCCGTCAAGACAGCACAATCCGGCAGGCGGGTCAATCCGCAAGTCCGCTCGACCTTCCGCATCGTCAAATGCGGCAAAGTCATCAACAACAACCATTTGCATCCATTCCTGGCCCAGTCCGTAGTGCATCTGGCCGGAATCTATATTTCTGAAAGGTATCTGTTCTCCATTTGCCGCCTGAGGCTTTAGCAGGCAGGTTCTGCGTAGGCCCTAAAGCCTCCACAGAATAACATCCTGAACATAGTGAAGAATCAATAATCCTATTCAGAACAACCAAAATGACTATTATTTGGCTGCTGGTCGGCCTGGGGCTCATTGTCCTGGGCGCTGACTGGCTTGTTGAAGGTGCTTCTTCTATAGCGAGAAAGGCCGGCGTGAGCGAATTCGTGATAGGTCTTACCATAGTAGGCTTCGGCACCTCGTGCCCGGAACTGGTGGTAAGTCTCACGGGGGCATTGGAAGGGAATGCCGATGTTGCCGTGGGCAACGTACTGGGCTCCAACATTTTCAATGTCTTGTTTATCCTTGGCCTCACGGCACTGCTCCGCCCGGTCTCGATGACACCTGACAACAGGAAAAGGGACATCCCGGTGACTTTATTGGTCACGTTGCTCTTCCTGGGCTTCGGGATGATTCACGGCCTGTCCCGTCTGGAGGGAGCACTATTTATCATAGTGTTCGCCTTGTATATATTTGCCTCTTTCAGGGGTGGAAAACCATCAGAAGAAGAGTCTGCTCCGTCAAAGCCCAGGAAGCTTTGGCTGGCCATTCTCCTTGTCCTTGCAGGACTGGCCGGGCTCATCTTCGGCGGCAACCTGTTCGTGGATTCGGCTACGGCTCTGGCCCGGATTCTGGGTGTCAGTGACAAATTCATCGCCGTCACCATCCTGGCCGGAGGAACCTCCCTACCGGAACTCGCCACCAGCCTTGTGGCCGCTCTCAAAGGGCGGGATCAGCTGGCGCTTGGCAATATATTGGGCTCGAACGTTTTCAACATTCTCCTTATTCTGGGCTCATCGGCCCTCATTACTCCCCTTTCCTTCGCATCTGTTACGTATGCCGATGCGCTAGTGCTTCTTCTGAGTGTAGCGCTTCTGCTTCTTTGGGCCTACACTGGCCGGAGAGAACGGATTGACCGCTGGGAAGGGGCTCTGATGCTCCTGCTTTTCGGGGCTTATTACACTTATCTTTTTATCAATCTATAATCATGGAAATCAAACTCAAAAAGGTCCATACTTCAAAGGACTTCATCATATCTGCCATAGTTCTGGCCGCTGGCATCGGCCTGTTTTTTGTCAACGCCGGACTGGGCGCCATCATTGCCGCCTGCGGTCTATTGATGCTGCTTTTCTACAAGAGCGCTTACAAGCGGGAAGGAGAAAACATTGTACTCCAGAAAAAAGCGCTTGATGTGGATCACGCCTGCAGGGAGTCCCTGAAAGGCTTCCTGGACGGGAAGGACGTAGAACCGGAAGTGAAAATCAATCCCAATGGCGGAGTTATCCGCCTGGAGGCATACTATAATGCTATTGCTGCCATTGCATACGTCCAACTTTTCGACTTCTCCAATTACGCCTATGAACCGGCAACGGAAATTGTAGAGCTTCGCGGCCCTAGGGCCGAAAGACTCATAGGTAAACTCTGAGATAACGGCAGAAAACGAACAAGGCCCTCACAGTGATGCGAGGGCCTCTCTTTTATAATAAATTGACTTTAAGCGATTTGATAGATTTTGCCATATTGATCAGGTGGTCGGCAATACGCTCAGCATTGGAAGAAAGCTCCAGGTACTGCGCCCCCACAGATGGAGTACAGATTCCTTTCTCCATACGTGTGATATGTCCCTCTTCCATTCTTCTTGTGTAGTCGTCAATTTCCTCCTCAATAGCATTAGCCTTGTCGAGGGAAGCTAAACTCTCATTCTGATAAGCGTCAATCGTATAGTCATATAGCTCGTGAAGGAGCTTCTTCATCTGACTGATTTCATACTTGGCATCGTCGGAGAACTGCTGCGAGGTATCGGCAAGTACGGTAGCATATTCAACGATGTTTTCTGCATAATCGCCGACTCGCTCTAAATCCCGGATATTGCGAAATGTTCCGGAGAGGTACGTTCTGTCCTTCTCTCCCAGACCGCTCCTGCCGCTCAATCTTACGACAAAGCCCACAAGCTCCCGGTTGATAAAGTTCAGCTGCCGCTCATCACTCTCAAACTGGCTCTTAAAGGAGAAATCAAGCTGAACAGCCATGTTCAAGGCGCGGTCCACGTTCTCAAGGGCGATATCGGCCATACGCAGAATCTCGCGTTTAACCTGCGAGACAGCCACCGGAGGGGTACGAAGCATATTGTCATCGACATATCGGAGGCTGAATTCTGCGTCCTTCGGCACTGTGCGTTCGGGAATCATCCTCGACACCAGCCCGACCAGTGCACCTGTCAGGGGAAGCATAATTCCCACTGTTGCCGTATTGAAGAAAGTATGGAACATGGCCAGCTGAACCTGTGGCGCCGAGGGGAACAGCCTTTCAAACAGACTCCCGTAGGAGATGTCAAACCAGCTCAGGACCATAGCAGCCAGCATGAAAATGACAACGCCGGTGCAGTTGAAAAGCAAGTGGATGAGCGCGGTACGCTTCGCATTCGTCCCGCTAGTGACTCCGGCTATGACAGCGACCACGCAGGATCCGATATTGGAGCCCATGGTCAGGTAGATACCCTGATCTATCCCTATGAGTCCGGTCACCACCATGGCAAGCGCAATGGAAGTCATGACGGATGAACTCTGAATAATGGCTGTGAAAACTGCACCCAGCAGCACCAGCAGTACAGGATTGCCAATCCCGGCAAGGAAGGTCTTGACACCGTCAAGCGCCGCAAATGTCTCCATGGAACCGCTCATGAGTTCCAGACCCACGAACAGCATACCGAATCCCGCAAGAATACCGCCCAGCGTCTTTGGCCCGCTCTTCTTGGCAAAGATGCTCAGGAAAGCACCGAGCCCGGCGAAGGCCGAGAAAATGACGCTTGTCGATACGGAATTGCCGCCAAACATACCCAGGGCAACGATCTGGGCCGTAACAGTTGTACCGATGTTGGCGCCATAGATGATGGTGGCCGCCTGCGAGAGGGAAATGATGCCGGCATTGACAAAGCCGATGGTCATGACCGTGGTGGCACCGGAACTCTGGATAGCGGCTGTCCCCAGAGCGCCGATTCCGACTCCCATCAACTTACTATTGGAAGCTTTGGAAAAGAGTACTTTCAGTTTTTCCGAGCTCGCTGCTTCCAGGTTCGAGCTCATCATCTGGCACGCAATCAGGAAAACACCGATTCCTGCAAGGAGCGTAAGCAAAGAGGTAATGATTGCTGTTAAATCCATTTATGGCTTCCTATTCAAAATCAAAAGAAAAGCACAGCTACCACGGGATAGATGTCAATATCTGAATTCGGTCAACAAAGATAGTAAATATATTGTTATCTTTGCAGATTAAAACTATTCAACATGAGAATAAATACTGTTTTACTTCTACTCGCCGGCTTATGCGCAGTATCCTGCGCACAGGAAAGAGCCGATGTGGGCAGACTCGTGAAAAACTATGCCCAAGTGACCATTCCGGCTCCGGACTTGACGGGCATAACAGACAATGGAAAAGAAGTCTTGCGGCTTTACCGGAAGGCCGCCGACGAAGTTGACAAAATATACTGGCAGCAGTATTTCGGTGACGGGGATGCCTTCCTGGGGGCTCTTGAAGATCCATCCGAAATACTCTATGCAGAAATCAATTACGGCCCCTGGGACCGTATAGACGGGAAACCATTTCTTCCGGGCTATGGCAACAAACCGGCAGGTGCCTGCTTCTATCCTGCCGACATGACTTCGGAGGAATTCCGTTTATGGGACAATCCCCTCAAGAACAGCCCTTATACACTTGTCCGGCGTACTGAAGACGGCAAACTGAAAACCGTCTGGTATCATGAAGCTTACGCTGAGCATATAGGCAAAATTGAAGAGTATCTTACAAGAGCCGCCGATGTCACCATCAAGGAGAGTGTGCGCCACTATCTTCTCCAAATGATTGAAGGCCTCAAGACGGACGACTATTATAACAGTTACAAAGCATGGCTGGAGATGAACGACAGCAAGATGGATCTTGTGATCGGCCCTATCGAAGCTGTGGATGATGCCATCAACGGAACCAAAGCATCCTACGGCGCCTATGTCCTTCTGAAGAACCTGCAGCGTACCGAAGAGCTCAATGCACTGTCGGCCCGCATGCCGGAGCTGCAGAAAATGCTTCCGGGAGATCCGGCCAACCATGATTTTGTCCCTGGTGCCGAGTCCGATATCTTCTCTTGCAACGTGCTGTATTGCAGTGGCTATACCAATGCAGGATTCAAAGTAATCGGCATCAACTTCCCTTATGATACAGAGGTACAGGAGAAACTTGGCACCCGCACCATCATCTTCGACAATATCATCCGCGAAAAGTTCAACCGCACGGTTCATCCGGTGGGGAATGCTCTGCTGGAGGAAGTTTTCCAACCCCACGTTGATGCCAGTGCCTTCTACTGGACTATCGTATTCCGTGAGATTGCGAAAGGTTTGGGCGTAAAAGAGACCGTCAACGGCAAGGGCACCGTGGCCGAAGCATTGGCTGACGAAGCACTGGTACTGGAGAAAGCCAAATCCAATGTACTGGGAGCCTGGTTGTGCGCTCAGGAAGCTGAAGCGTACCACATATCCGCCCTTTTCCAGAAGGAGGATGTGCTCACCACTTTCGTCACCAACACCATAAGGTCCACCCGCTTCGGTGCGGCTGATCCTACCGGCATTGCCAATATCGTTGTCTATAACTACCTGCTGGAAAGCAAGGCTATTATATGGAACCCTTCAGGCCGATACAGCATTGACTACGACAAGACTTGGCAGGCCCTGGAGACCCTCGGCTCCAAGATACTCGATATGCAGGCCCATGGAGATGTCGAGGGCGCCCGTGCTTGGATATCCAAATATGGATTTGCCGGGCCTGAGAGCCTCTCCGACAAGAGGGTCCTGGAGAATGCCAGCATACCTGTTGACATCCGCTTTACCTATGAATAATCTTTCAAAGCAATTATAACGATAACATGTTCAAGAATTTCACTGGTTTCAATCTGGTTGAGCAGATGCATAAATTGCGTCAGAGCAACCGATTGAATCTTTCGGTACTGAAGAAGAAGAGTTTCGGCCTCATTTTTGTCGCCGCCATTGTAATAGCACTGTGGTTCCTGCCCACCGAGTCGTTCGGCATTGACGGGCTTACCCAGATACAGCAAAGAATAATAGCCATATTCGTGTACGCCACATTGATGTGGGTGTTTGAACTGGTTCCGGCCTGGGCGACATCCGTGTCTATCATGGTCTTCCTCCTGCTCTGCACCTCCGATTCCGGAATCAAATGGATCTGCGACCCCACTTCTGCCGGGCAGCTCCTTAGCTACAAGCAGGTTATGGCCAGTTTCGCCGACCCTGTGGTGATGCTCTTCATAGGTGGTTTCGTACTTGCAATCGCTACCACCAAAACCGGACTTGATGTACATCTCGCCCGTGTGCTGCTGACCCCGTTCGGCAAAAAGAGCGAGAACATACTGCTGGGCTTCATGCTGGTGACCGCCCTTTTCTCCATGTTCATCAGCAACACTGCGACCACGGCCATGATGCTTACTTTCCTCACGCCTGTTTTCAAGCAGCTTCCGGAAGCCGGAAAAGGCCGTACGGCCATGGCTCTCAGCATACCTATTGCAGCCAATCTCGGCGGAATGGGAACGCCCATCGGCACTCCCCCGAACACAATCGCCTTGAAGTATCTTAACGACCCGGAAGGTCTGAATCTTGGTATCGGCTTTGGTCAGTGGATGCTGTTCATGGTGCCTCTGGTGATCGTCATGATCCTGATTGCCTGGTTCTTGCTCAAGACATTGTTCCCCTTCTCACAGAAGACCATAGAGCTGAAGATCGACGGCGAGATGAAGCGTGGCAAGGAAACAGTCCTTGTGATTGTCACCATGATTGTCACCATCCTCCTCTGGATGATGGATACCGTAACAGGCATCAACACTTACACGGTGGCCCTTATCCCGTTTGCAGTCTTTGCGCTGGCCGGTATCATCACCAAATACGATTTGGAAGAGATCAACTGGTCAGTCATCTGGATGGTGGCCGGCGGATTCGCCATGGGTTATGCCATGAACGGTTCCGGTCTGGCGGCTCTGGTGGTCCGTGCCATCCCGTTCGGCAACTTCTCCCCTCTTCTGATCGTCATTCTGTCCGGATTGCTGTGCTACGGGCTTTCCAACTTGATTTCCCACTCCGCCACAGCAGCCCTGCTCATGCCGATTCTGGTGGTAGTATGTATGGCCATGGGAGACAAACTCGCTGCCGTCGGCGGGACATCCACCGTGCTGATTGGTGTCGCCATAGCCTCCTCCAGCGCTATGATTCTGCCCATATCCACACCTCCTAATGCACTCGCCTATGCCACGAACCTTATACAGCAGAAGGACATGATAAAGATGGGTGTCATTATCGGTGCCATCAGCGTTGTGCTGGGTTATCTCGTACTCTTCGCTGCAGGTTCTTTACATATTGTGTAATGGCGATGAACAAGGTCAAGATTACGGCTGTCCGGAAGACAGAGTATCCGGACCTTATGGCAAAATATGAGAATCCAATCTTGCACACGTGCAATGTGCTTATAGGCCAGAGTTGGATTTCAGAAGATGGGCAACGCCCACTCGGGATGTGCGAATCGGCATGGGAGTCGATGCGGACGTTTGTTGAGTCGTTGGCAAAAGGTGAAGGCAACTTTTTCGACGGATGGATGAAAAACCCTATGAGCGCAATGATTTCGTGCAATGATGGTTTTCGTCCGGTGAGTTTTTATCTGGAAGTAATCGAGAGCTAAATGGCAGCCCCTGCGTTCTTCATAAGAAGGATGGACACTTCCGGATATACTAAAACATCCGCAATTCCAGCTGCTCAGTTGGCGCTTATCGGCTTCATCTACGTTAACTCTGGTGAAGTGCTCGCAGATATAGACGGATCTCCGTATCTGTGCCAATCCGGGCAGCTTCTGCTGATACCGCAGCAGACACCCTTCGCCATCAGCTTCTACCGGGATGCAGTGGGATACACGGGAGGATTCTCCCCTTCTGTTCTGTTGGACACAAGACCGCTCCAGTATCTCACTGCGCCCATTCATCAAGGCTTTTGGTTTGAAGAAGGGGCTTTTATGGGCCTGCTGTTTGAGATGCTGGCATCTTCATATGAGAAGGGTGACCGCGTCTTCATTGAGAAGGCTCTTGACCTGCTTCTGTCACGGATAAAAGTTGAGCACCGCGCCTCAACACATCCGGCCGTAACGCGCTTCCTCGAATATCTGTTCGAGCCGTCCAGATTGCCGGGCACCATTGCATGCTATGCTGATGAAATCTGGATCAGTGAGAATTACCTCAGCCGGCTTGTCAAGAAAAACACCGGACGCAGCGTTGGTGCTTGGATTGACATTGTCCGGATTCAGCGTTCGAAGAAACTGCTCGCCACGACAACACAGCCAATTATCGATATAGCACTAGAAGTAGGCATAGAGGATCAATCCTACTTTGCCCGCCTGTTCAAGAAAGAGACAGGTCTGACCCCATCAGCGTTCCGTAAAAAGATGAAAGGTTCTTGTCCATAAAGATTCTTTTTATTTCTTATCGAGACAAGCTAAATATACAACAAAATCTGTATCTTTGCGGCCGATATGAAAAATTTGCTAACTCAAGGGGGCACAGCCGGAGCAATATTGATCATGGCGCTGGTCATTGCCCTTGGACTTTACCTCGGCAGATTCAAGTTTAAAGGGATCTCCCTCGGAACAACTTGGATTCTGTTTATGGGCATTTTACTGGGGCATTTAGGCATGAAGATAGACCCCGTAATGCTCTCTTTTATCAAAGACTTCGGACTCATTTTGTTCGTTTTCGCCATTGGCTTGCAAGTCGGTCCCGGTTTCTTCCACTCTTTCCGCAAAGACGGCTTGCCCATGAACATGCTTGCCATTGGATTGGTACTGGCCGCAGTGCTTGTCACATATGCCATTCATCTCATTACAGGTGAGAGACTTGACATCATGACAGGTATCATGTCCGGAGCTGTTACTAACACTCCCGGGCTTGGTGCAGCCCAGCAGACTATGGTAGATGCCACGCTTGCCTCCGGAGGCAGCGCAGCACAAGCTGCAAATGCATCTGCGGGCATAGCGTCTGCTTATGCAGTGGCCTATCCTCTTGGCGTGCTGGGAGCCATAGGCGTCATACTCCTGAGCAAAGCCATATTCAGAGTCAACTTGCCCAAGGAGAAAGACATGGCCTCTCAAGGCGAAGATGAAGAAGCGAGTGCTTTCAGGCTTGCCTGCATCGTGGCCAACCCGGCAATATTCGGGAAAAGCTTATTCGACATTGTGGGCGAAGAAAACGCCGACCACTTGGTGGTTACGCGCCTGATGAGGAAAGGTGTGGTATCTATGCCCGATTTGAAGCAGCCCCTTTTGGAGGGAGATAAGCTGCTTATTGTCACAGATATACAGCATAAGGAAAAGGCCCGTATAATCTTCGGCGAAGACTATCCTGTTGATATGAATGAATGGGAGCAGCCGGGCGCAAAACTCATGTCGCGCAGACTCTCCATCACTCAATCTTCCATCACCGGCAAGAACCTCCGCAAGCTCAATATACGTCAGAAGTATGGTGTCACCGTGACACGAATCCTTCGTTCCGGTATTGATCTGCAGGCAGACCCTGATTTAATTCTCAAAGTGGGAGACAGTATTCAGGTAGTAGGTTCCGAGCAAGGCATCAACAGGCTTTCTCAACTCGTCGGCAACCAGCCTGAGACCCTTCAGAAGCCTAATTTGGTGCCGATTTTCTTCGGCATCGCACTGGGCGTGCTGGTAGGAATGATTCCTATCCGCTTCCCTTCCATGCCCCAGCCCTTGAAGCTTGGACTAGCTGGAGGTCCCCTTATTGTTGCTATTCTGCTCGGCCACTTCGGTCCCAAGCTCAGGATTACCACCTACACCGCTCTGAGCGCCAACTTGATGATACGTGAAATCGGCATCTCGTTGTTTATGGCGGCTGTCGGAGTCGGTGCCGGCGAGCACTTCGTTGAGAGCCTTGTAGGAGGTGGTTACATGTGGGTCCTGTACGGAGTTATAATCACTCTTGTGCCAATGATGCTGGTGTCATTGATAGCACGCTACGTCATGAAGCTTGATTTCTTCAAGATCTGCGGTCTCCTGGCCGGCGGCACCACCGATCCGGCACTCCTTTCATTCTCGGAGCAAATGTACGGCAACGGCAGAATTGCCGTCAATTATGCAACCGTTTATCCGCTTACCATGTTCCTGCGTGTTGTAGCGGCCCAGTTGATGATAATGATAATGTTATAACAATATGAAAAAGCATTTGTTTTTCGGGCTTCTGATTCTTGCGACAGTCGTTTCTTGCAAAGAAGAGCCCAAATCTCCTTTCAATAGGAAAGTTCATAATTACACGGTGGTCACCGTAGAGGCTCCCGACTTGAGCGGCATTTCCGACAACGGAAAAGAAGTGCTTAATCTGTACCGTTTCGCAGCCGATGAGGTGGATGCCATGTATTGGGAGCAGTACTTCGGCGATAAAAAGGCCCTGCTTGACGGCATCTCCGATCCGGCTCAGAGGACTTTCGCCGAGATTAACTACGGCCCTTGGGACCGTGCCGACGGAAAGTCATTCGTACAAGGGTACAATGACAGGCTTTCAGGGGCAGGGTTCTACCCCGCCGACATGACGGTGGAAGAGTTCGAAGCCCTCGATGATCCTGACAAATACAGCCCCTACACCCTAATCCGCAGGGCTGAGGACGGTTCCTTGCATACCGAATGGTATCACGATGTCTATAAAGAGCATATCGACAAAATCGTTTCTTATCTGAACGCGGCTGCTGACATTACCATCAAGCCCAGCGTAAAGAAATACCTGCTCAGCAAGGCACAGGCTCTCAAGACAGACAATTACTACCAGAGCGGTATCGACTGGCTCGACATGACCGACAGCAAGATGGATCTTGTTATCGGTCCCAACGAGACAACCGATGACCAGTTGCTCGGACTCAAACGTTCCTATGAAGCATACGTTCTGCTCAAGAACGAAAGCAAGACAAACGAACTGATGCAGTACGTTTCCCGCATCAGCGAGTTCCAGGAAGAACTGCCCGGCGACCCTTCATACAGGACTTTCAAGCCCGGCCTCGGCTCCAACATCTATTCTTATGATGCCCTGTACTACGCCGGCAAGGCCAATGCAGGCATCAAGGTTATTGCCCTCAACCTGCCTTTTGACAGTGACGTGCAGCGTGACAAAGGCACCAGGACAATTCTGCTGGAGAATGTGATCCGTGCCAAGTACAACAGCATCGTTGGTCCTACCGGTGAGCTTATGCTTGATTCTGAAACGTCAGAGCATCTTTCCGCCGAGGCATTCTTCTGGAATATTGTTTTCCGCGAAGTGGCCCACGGACTTGGAGTCAAGGAGACTGCCGATGGTAACGATGCGCAGAGGTCTTTGGGAAGCGCAGCACTTACCTTCGAGGAAATCAAGGCTAACGCTGTGGGAATGCTGCTTGTATGCAAGCTCCAAGACCACTATGATATCCATCATATCTTCACCAAGCAGGATGCCCTTACCACTTTCTTCGCCTCTCTGGTGCGCTCGGAGCGCTTTGGCGAAGGCTCCGCCCTTGGAAGAGCCAACATTATTATTTTCAATTATTTGAAAGAGAAGGGCGCCTTCTACAGGCAAGCTTCCGGTAAGTATGTCCTGGATTATGACAAGATGGTATCGGCATTGACCGACATCTCTGCCATAGTGCTCAAGACTCAGGCTACCGCAGACAAAGCATTCGCTCTTGAATTCGAGAAGAAGTATTCAAAGAGAGGCTCCGACTACGATGCCGATGTGCTGAATCTTGGTCTGGAGAATATCCCCGCTGATATCCGTTTCAACTTCAAGACTCGTTAACAGTATAGATCTAAAATGCTCCCCTGGCCTTAGCTAGGCTGGGGGAGCATTTGTTTTGTAACGGAGATATCTCCTTCTATTTTTCAAACGTCTTGGCGACGGTTTTGAGAGTGTCAATGATGGGAAGATGCTGGGGGCAAACTCCCTCGCACTGTCCGCACTCAACACAGTCGGATGGCTTGCCATGCCCTTGGGTGTGGACCATGAAATACCATTCGCTGTTCCAGTTCTTGTGAAGCACCTTGGCATTAAGGTCGGCAAAAAGATCAGGGATTGGGCTTTCCATGGGGCAGCCTGCCGTACAGTAACGGCAGCCGGTACACGCTATGAGACGCTTCGACATGAATATCTCTTTCACTTTGTCAATAGCAGCGAATTCCCTTTCAGTCAAAGGTTTGAAGTCCTTCATGAAAGACAGGTTGTCAGTCATCTGCTGCATGTTGCTCATCCCGCTCAATGTCATTATTATCTGCGGGAAAGAAGCCACGTAGCGAAGGGCATAGCTCGCCTGACTCGCTCCAGTACCAAGTGACTCAAGCACCTCTGCCGCATCGGAGGGCAACTTTGCCAAAGTTCCACCTTTGACGGGCTCCATCACGACTATGGGTTTTCCGTGCTTTTCGCAGACCTCGTAGCACTGGCGGCTCTGGATGCCAGGGTCGTCGTAGTCCATGTAGTTGAACTGTATCTGCACCAGTTCTATTGCCGGATACTCAGTCAGGATGCGGTCAAGCACATCTGCTTTGTCATGGAAAGAAATGCCCACGTGACGAACCTTGCCTTCGGCCTTCAGTTCAAAGGCCGTCTCGTAAGCCTTGCACGCCTTGAAAGCTTCGAAGTATTCGCTGTTCTGGGCATGCATTAGATAAAAGTCGAAATAATCAACACCACAAGCTTCCAGCTGGGATGCGAAGAACTTGCGGATGCCCTCCGGGCTCTTCTCAAAAAGGCCGTTGGTGAGTTTGTCAACCAGCAGATAGCTTTCACGCGGGTAACGGCTTGTGAGGCAGGCCTTCAAGGCTGTCTCGCTCTTGCCGCCCAGGTATCCATGCGCGGTATCGAAGTAATTGAAACCGTTTTCTATGAAGTAATCTACCATGCGGCAGGTTTCTTCAAGGTCCACTTCGGGCCCTTTCATCGGAAGGCGCATACAGCCGAATCCGAAGTTCTTCTTAATCTCTGGAAATGATGTGTTCATATTCCCTATTTCTTCTCCTCAGACTCTTTGGTGTAAGAATAAATGGTGGCTATATTGCCAAGCCCCTGCTGCTTGATGACCAGCCTGGTCTTGCTCAGCTCCACAATATCGAATGTGCCCATCAGAGTCATATTGTATTTGAGGCCTTCTGTGAGGCTCATAATCTTTGAGAAACTGATTTTCTTTTGATCAGCATTATATGTGAAACGGTTGAAGTCCACATCCACGTCGTCAAGGTCAAATGCAGTGAAGCTGCCTTTCTTGGCTACGGCGTGAGGGATAGGGAGTTCATAAAGCCCCAGATAGAAATGCACGCTGGAATAATCAGTATCTCTGGTATTAACTGTACCGTCGGAAGCTGGAGTTTCAATGCTTTTTGAACTAAGCCTCCAGATACCATACAAGGTTCTGGTTTCATCGCCTGTGTGTGTAACTTCCTTCGTGCAGGAAGCAAGAAGTGACAAGCAGGCAACGGCTGCAATGATGAGAAACTTTTTCATGATCAATATCTTTTTATAATAACAGTTGCGATACGGGGACGATAACCTTCTGCAAATCTAAGCATTTTCATTGACACTCCAATATCACCCCGAACCTGGTGCCTATATCACAGAAAATGTGTAAATTTGAGGACTAATTCATCGTGCCACCAGAAATGAAATCTCTTGTAGTCATTGATGCATGTGTGCGTCAGTCAGATTCCAGGACGCTCCGGATCGCAGAGCCCGTAATCGAGGCGCTGGCAGGAAGGTACAATGTTACCCGATATGAGCTTCCGGATATGGATATCGTTCCCCTGAATCCCGGTCTGTATAAAGAGCGAGGCATGGGGGCAATTCCTTCATGGGCAAAAGAGGCGGCAACGGCCATTGCCGGGGCAGACCGCATTCTCATCGCGGCACCCTTCTGGGACATGAGCTTCCCGGCGGTACTTAAGTGCTTCTTCGAACAGACATCCCTTTTCGACATCACCTTCACCGACAATGGCCGGACCTGTATAGGCCTCTGCAAAGCCCCCAAGGTGCTTTATATCACTACGCGGGGAATGGATATTCCCACCGGTGATCCGCGTGAGCAGGCCACGCCTTATCTCAAAGCGCTGGGCAGTCTTTGGAATCTCGGAGAGCTGACAACCATTGCAGCTCAGAACATGGACTATAGCAGCGAAGAAGAAATTGATACAAAAATCAAGGCCGCGATATCCGAGGCTCTTGAGTTAATAAAACGATGGTAGTATGATCAAGATGTTCGTTATGCACACCTGCCCGGACTGTGAATACGTAGAAAAGCAGGTGGAAGGCAATCCTGATTTCGAGATAATCGATATCGGCAAACATGTACGCAATCTGAAGCAGTTCCTGGACCTGAGGGATTCCAACCCCGCCTTTGATGAAGCAAAAGCCATTGGAGATGTAGGTATTCCCTGCTATGTGAGAGAAGACGGTTCCGTCACGCTTTATTCCAAAGATGTGGGACTTGAGCCGCGCCCGGAGAACATGGGGGCTGCATGCAGTATTGACGGCCGCGGATGCTGACACTCATCCTTATAGCTATTACCTGCTTGGTTAGCATATTGTGCTTCACAGGCACTTTGAACGGGAACAAACTCCTGTTCAACGCATATTCTGTCTGGCATCGGAAGGAGTGGTACCGGATGCTGACCTATGGTCTGGTCCACGGTGGCTGGGGGCACCTTTTCTTCAATATGCTTACGCTCTTCTTCTTCGGAAGGGTTGTGGAGCAGTATTTTGTCCTGGCGTTCGGCAACACTCTCGGCAGCGTTCTGTATATTGTGCTATATATCAGCGCCGTCTCCGTCTCCAGCGTATGGGACCTCGTAAAGTTCAGGGACGACTGGAACTACAACGCCGTGGGAGCGTCGGGAGCCGTATCGGCTATCCTCTTCGCCTCCATCCTTTTCGAGCCCACGATGGGCATTTATATTTACCTGATTCCTATTCCGGTGCCGGGTTATATTTTCGCACCGCTGTACCTGCTGTACTGCTGGTACATGGCCAAGCGCAACATGGACAACATAGGCCACAGCGCCCACTTCTGGGGTGCCGTCTATGGTCTAGTGTTTCCCCTGCTATGCCGTCCTGATATCTTCAGACACTTCCTCTCGCAGCTTGGTCTTTGAAACCGACAGATCTTGAGCAGCTCACACAGAAGCCAGAGAAGACTCGTTGAGCTTTCTTTCAATCTTGTTAAGCGTGTCGAAGAAGCGGTAGGTTGCGACGGCTGGGCCCATCAAGGGGAGGCCGAAGACATTCCAGCCGAACATGTGCCACCAGGAGGTATATGGCCCCTCTATGCCAAGCGCAATGGCTTTAGCCTTCAACTCCTCGGCTATCCTGGACATCCAGATTAGCGTGTAGACAAAGAGAGTCGGGATGCCAAGAAGGTAAGCCACCCAGTAGCGCTGCGTCCTCCGGCCAAGGATGTCATCCAATTCGTCTTGAAGGCCGCCGAGCGGCATGTACAGCAGGAAGAAGATCCCTGCCGTGAAGAAGTCTATAAACCCGAGCCAGAAGCCCGGCCTGTTGGTGTGCTTGTACTTCATGGTACTAAGATACGAATACTGGAGTCCGCCGACGATGCGACTTCCTCATCGAAAGCCATAGAAATGGCAAAACTGCGTTATTACGGCTCATTTAGACAAAATCGCTACAGCGCAAGGGACACGTCCTTCAATCATCTTGAAAGACGCCTCTTTGTAACCGGCTTCAGCGAAGAACTGCTGGTAGCTGGAGAAGGTGAACTGCCGCTTGAAATCCGCACCGGCTTTCCCGACAGCGGTCGCGAACCCGCTTGTCTTACCTTCTCCCTTCTCACGGTTCATATAGGTCGGAATGATGATCAGTCCTCCTTTCCGACAGACCCGGTCCAGTTCGGAAAGTGCCTTCAGCGGTTCATCCAGCAGATGGATGACATTGGCCGCAATGACCTTGTCGAATGATTCGTCGGGATAGTTAAGGTGGAGAATGTCCGCGTACTCGAATGAGGCGTTGCCATAATCCCGGCATTTATGCCGGGCTCTCTCCAGCATCTTCTCAGAGAAGTCCGTCGCCAAGATATGTCGGCAGACGGGAGCAATGTGCCGGGTGAGCAGACCTGTCCCGCATGCGCATTCAAGCACCTCGTCATCGGAGGAAATCAAAGATGCAACTTCCTTGCAGAGGACCCTGTGCGTCCCCGCGTTGTAGTAATTGGCAAAAAGGTCATAGACCCCGGCAACATGATCCCAGAACATGGTAAGATACTTTTAATCGGCTTACTTTGAAATGAATGTCCTTTCCGGGTGTTCTGCCCGCCACCTCTTTTCGGCCTCGGACCCCGGACGTGTATAGAGATAGTCTCATTCTCATGACACTGCAAAAATACGAAAAATGTTTTGCAACCGGGTTGTGAAAGAGCATTTCTACCTTTGCTTTCACAACGAAATGAACGACATGGCTATGTCAGAGGCAGGCATCCGTCGCGAAGAGGCCATCGACTTCCTCTGTGAATAGTACCATTGGCGGGCCTGGGGTTGCCGTTCCCGGGCCCGATTGGCAGTTTCTGAAGGGCTGCGGCGGGCCTGGATCTGCTGGTTCCTATGGCCGATGCATACAAAATGCCGGATTGCCGTTCTTGCTTTAATTACTTAATTTTGCAGTCAGAAAAAACGCGATTTATTATCCACCTTATGGTAGAATCGTATCATCACATTCGATATGCTAGGGCCGGACGGTTCGAAGATCCGGTCCTTGAACCTTTTACAGGAGCCGTGGAAGGTAGTGGGGCCCTTACCGCTTGTCCCCAGAATTCATTCCGTCTGAGTTTTCTGATGGGTGGCCATGATGAACTCACGCAAACGGAGGATTGCCATTTCCTAAGCATATATACACCTTCCAGAAAGGGCGCACGTCCCGTATTGGTGTGGATTCACGGAGGCGCCTATCTGGCCGGAAGTGGAGAGGAAGTCGCATATGACGGCTCAATGCTTGCCGGTCAATCTGCCGGGGGGCATTCCGTGGCTTCCATTATTTCTTCCTGCCATGAAGCTCTATGCCGAAGGGCTATTATCCAGAGCGCGCCCTTCACCTTCAGAAATACAGTTAGGTCGGCCCGGAAGATGCTTGCCGCTTTCACGAGAATAGCAGGCAAAAGACCAGCGGAATGTACTACGGAAGAAGTTCTGGCGGCCCAGAAGTCCTATCTAGCAGCATCGTCTTCAATGATGCCGTTCAGCCCGCTGGAGCCGGATTTCTCGGGGAAAGTCACCATCCCTTCTTTAGAGAAGGTGCTGGTTTCCTGGCAAAAAGACGATATATATCCCTTCGTTGCATTGAAACTGGGGCGGACAGAGAGGGCCGGAAATCTGTTCCACTACCTTATCGGGTGGATTGCTACACAGATAGGCATAACCATCCCGTCGAGAAGTTATGTCAGAAAACTAGAGAATAATGGAATCAAGGCCGAAACCGTAGAATTTGACTGGCGGCCCGACGCTTCTTTTTTCGGAGCCTGCCACTGTCTGGAACTGATGCTCCTGTTCGGCAATTGGGAAAGGTGGAAAGGAACCGGAATGCTTGGCGATACCACACGTGAGCAGTGGGAGCAGAGGGGGAAAGAGGTGCGAAAGAAATGGATAGATTTTATAAGGTAAATTCCCGTTTAGATGAAACAAGAAAACGAAATGATATGTTGCTGTTCGGATGGTACGCGACCTGTCATCTTCATAGTGGAAAGGATTGATGAATAATCATCTGAATACTATTCTTTTTTCAGCGACCTTGGATGGATAAATGCACTATAAGACAAGTCCGCGACTGTTGCAAAACTACTGTTTCCCGTGAGCGAACCCATGCGGTGAATGATCTCGCAGAAAATCAAATTCTCCAACAAACATTCAGCATTTTCGTCTTTCTCCTGGACACAATGGCGCACGAATGTATCTATACACTTGACTCTTAACATATCATAGTAATTGTTCGCAATTACACTAAAAGAAGAAGGACTGTGTATCAGCTGTACATTTGCCCGCCAAGATATCCAGGCTTCAAGAAGATATTTTGTATATATGCCAGATTCACGCCGTCAAGCCCGCCTGATAATTTGATATATTCCAGAGCCAGGATAGTTCTTTTATCAATGTTTGTTTCTGCTTCGATTACGCACCTCAGATTGTGTAGTTGCTCTTCCGTCGGCTTTGTGACAGTTTTCGTTCTGCTTGACATCTTTACGATTTCATCAATCTCCGGAACAGAAATTCTCTTGTCGTACCATTCCCAGAAACCCTTTTCGAAATGGTTCAGTTGATCTTTGCTGACAGTCCCGGGGAGTTCAAAGCCTCTATAATTGTTGAAAGCAACACTGAAAGCACTTCCATCATCCGTGTCTCCATCGAATTTGGAATAAGCAGCGAGGATAGCATTTGCATTCATACGCGCAGTAGGATTTGGAAGTGCCCGGTCAAGCATGGTCGCAGATAATCGTGGCTGAGATTGTTTTATCCACTTGAGGGTGTCCTTTTTCGTGACGGTATCAGGGTCAAAATCAGCAGCGGTTGCCTCATTCAAGAACTCATCTGT
This sequence comes from Bacteroidales bacterium, assembly GCA_017634595.1. Taxonomy (GTDB): domain Bacteria; phylum Bacteroidota; class Bacteroidia; order Bacteroidales; family UBA932; genus Cryptobacteroides. The sequence continues at coordinate 5,813 of JAGBNC010000009.1, read as the reverse complement.
CCTGTTCGGAAATGCCGAAAAAACAGCTTCGATAGATGTCAGTTTCTGGTCACATAGCCGACAAGGTCCGAGAGAAGAATCGGGGCAATCGAAAACCGATGTTTTCACTGTCATTTCCAATGCAGTAGTATCAGATGTGCTTGCGATTGTCACGGGCTTCCTGCTTCTTTGTGCACAGGAGGTGGTAATTACAGCCAAAGTGACCGCCAGATACAATACTTTATTCATTTTCAAGTAATCTTTCAAGGCTGTGATTCATAATTTCTTCGTCCGAGCAATCATCGCTCAACAAGTTTTTGACCACATAATCAAGGCAAAAGCCATCGTCTATATTGAATCGATTCTTGAGAAGGATGATTTTCCTTCTCATGATGGTCTGCGTGGCATTGTCGTAAACAATCTTTGCTGTCCCTGATAGTTTGGAGGAAACAGCCGCTCTCGCCTCCATCCATTTGAAGAAAGCACTTTTATCGCCGTTTAACGCATCTTTCTGCTCTTTCAACGAAAAAGTATATTCTTCGTCTTCCTCAAGCGCATTTGCGAATGTGGCATACTCTTGTTCGAGAAGCTTTCTAGTAATGGCAGAGTTGCAAGTCTCTTTGGTGAACGACGGGTCATAGAGCGCCTGTAGAAGGACTTCTTTTGCATTATTCCCCATATCGATATTGGGGATGCCAAAGCAACCGACACGATATGAAAACGACGACCCGCTCCAAACCGGACTGCCATATATCATCTGGAATGCGTTAGAACTGGCCCATGAATGAGCTTCCTCACATTTAAACTCCTGTTTCAGTTCATTTGAGACGTTCTGGCTGGCCAGACGTAGGATTTCTTTTTCCAAGGTTCGGCCGTATAAACTACGAAAATCGGTTGAAAGCCACGACCAAGAATTCATATCCCATTGGCTCCCGAGTTCATAATCAAGAAGCCGCTCATATTGCCACCGAATGAATTGTACCTTTTTAAAACCCGACCGAGGCTTCTGCTCAACAAGTGGATCATACTGGTCCAGACGCCACAGAAGCCGCCGGTCGTTATCTGAATAGCTCTCGCATCTAGGGCCATGCAGTAATTCTATATAGTCCTGAACCGCCACATAGTGATTCATGTCTTTAAAGCGAGCAAGCTCAACAAAACATACAGAATCATTGGGATTGGCACTTTCAAAGTCCCTCTTCCACTGTGCTATTTCCTTTGGAGACGGCGTTTCTCCAAGGTAGAGCGAGAGGGACAGATCTTTCCACACCCTGGTGACGGGGATTTCGTCAGGAATAGTATCTCCCGGGGCAATAGACATCTCAACAGAATCAGCGTTGTCCTCTGTAGTATCTGCCATCACAGACCATCCGGGAAACCGTTCACAGCTAATATAACTACTCTGAGGCCTCTTTTGTTTGCAGCTGATGGCAACTATTATCACCAATAAACAGAAAAGTAATCTCTTGCTCATACTACCTCATTAAGAAAGGGCAATGGTCCGTCCCTTCTGCACAAACTTATCTTTCATTTACCTTGGGATTGTTGGGCTGAATAATATACCCGGACTTTTCTGGAGCCATGGTCCCAGATGTCGCGAATCTCATTATCAACTACACAAGTCAGGTCGGGATTCACCCCCAACTTAAACTGAATCAAGTATTTCTCATCATGAGACTTGGCAAAAGAAGATAGTTGGACTGATGTGCGAAGTGTTTTCTTGACCAGACCCTGCTACTTTGCATAACGGATAATGACTTTTGACGAGTCTGGCATATCGTGCATTTCTTTTCCTATCGCACAAAGGCCCGAATACACAGTATCCCAGGGAAGGCCCAAGACACCACAGAAAGCCCGGACGACGCAATCGCACTTGTTCCACCTCGCCGGTTTCCCCGTGGTTTCGTCGATAGTGGCATCCGGATTGGGATTAAAATAGGTAAATCGGCTAACATATTCCTTTTGAGGTCTGTCTTGAGTGCTGCCCTTGTTGGAAGAGCTGGACTCAAGAAGCCAGAAAAGGACCTTAATAATAACTCCCGTAAACAAAAAACATATGAGGGCTCTCATTGCAAATAGATTAAAAAAAACGGCAGGCCCGGTGCAGCGGGTAATGCTGTACCAAATTTAGGGAGTTTGGCCGGTCCTTCCAAGCGAAATCCCGGCCGATGTATGAACTGAAAAAATGGTGTATGAAATCAAAATCGCCGTCATTCCGAGGCCTCGTCAGTGCCCTTCTTGGCAGAAGCCAGACGCGGCTCGTCAAGCTTGAGATTCCGCGTAAGGAACATGACAATACAGAGTATAATAAAGAGCAGTAGCGTCCCGGCAAGGAAGGCAAAGGTCTCCATCTGGAGAAGAATGTAGATGATTCCATATGCGAGAGCGACGAGCCCGGTGAGGAGATGAGCCCACTTGTTTTTGACAATGCCGATGAAGTACGCTCCCAGTGCGACAGTTGTCATCACGGCCGCAATCAGATAAGACAGACCAAAAGACAGGAAGTCCGAGAACGCCAAAAGCAGTGAATAAAACAGCACCAGCGAAGCGCCGATAACCATATACTGGATGATATTGATGGGCTTCTTGGAGATAATCTCCACCACGAAGCCTGCAATGAACACCAGGAAGATAATGAGAAGGCCATACTTGGTTGCCCGTTCCGTCTGCCGATACTGCGTTACGGGCTTGACAAGCCTTACGCCAAAACTGTTGGACGAAGGACTTGCCATGGTTATCTGGGAAATGAGCCACTTGGCCGTGAAACCGTCTTCACGGACATCCCTCTCCACCGGAAGGAAATCGCCGCCGAAGGAAGGACTTGGATAATCAGAGGTCATTTCTACTTCCGTCAGACTTCCAACCGGCTTGAAGAAGATCGACTCGGAACCATTGACTTTCAAAGATACTAAGAAGGGCAACACATCGCCTTCTTTTGCATTGTCATCCAATACAAGTTCCGCCTTAAGACCTTTATCTCCAGATTTGACTTTGAGTTCCTTATTCCCGATTCTGAATGTTGGATTGCCTTGAATCCCTTTCAAGTCATCCATATTCAGGATGACCCCGGCCACCTTGACCCCGGGCAGCCTGTTGTCCAGAACGAAGGTCCCCTTGATGGTCAGTTCGGCGGTATATACAGGCACATCATAGATGGAACGGTGAAGGACCTGAGATGTGGTATTAACCGTGTATTTCAAACTGTCAGGGTAAATGCCTGCATGTACCGTTTCCTTATCCTTGTCATTCCCTGTGGTATACTTGTAAGAGAGCCAGGGGCCTGTAAACATCTGTGAAGACCCCCAGCTTTTGGTAATGTCGTTGATGGTTTCCGTATGATTATACGACCGCTCGTTGACAGATTTCCGCACCATACTCAACGGGATGAGCATCAGTAGAGCCAATACGGCAATAATGCTGACCTTGATCAGCAGGTTCTTCCAAAGGAGATTGTTCTTTTCCATACTTCTGTGTAAGTTTTACGCAAATTAAAGAAAAGTTTTTTACTCCCGCAAATAATTTGAGTAAATTTTACACAAAATATTTTTATTGCCCTCTCGGAGAAAGTTAGTAACTTTGCAGATGGGGGGGCAGTTATGGCAAAAGTATTCATCAGTTACTCAAAGAAAGACTACATGTGCGAGAACGGCAAAATCGTTCCCGGGAATGTGGTCGATAAGGTCATCAAGGCCCTTTCCGCGAGTGGCATCAGCTATTGGATCGACCGGGAAGGCCTGGATGCCGGAGTTACCTATGCCGAACATATCGCGAAAAACATCAAAACGTGCGACGTGTTCCTGTTCCTGTCCACGGAAAATGCCAACACTTCCGAATGGACGCTGCGGGAGATTAGCACTGCCATCGATTTCGGCAAGACTATCCTTCCGGTCAGAATAGACCATTCATCATATGCTGACTCCGTTGCCCTATATCTTTCCTCCGTGCAGTATATCGATTGGCTAGAACTTGGCGAGAAAGAGTCCCTAAGGAGAATTGTTTCCAGAATCAACGGTTCCGCCATGAGTGACTCCCAGCGCCACTTCGAGACCCCTAAACTGACGGGATTTACAAAGTCTATGCTCTATGCTGGCCTCGTTTTCCTGACCGGAATCTACGCCTGCCTTTCCTATCAGTTCCTGTGGGCGAAGGCACTTCGCTCCAGTGAAATTATGGGCGGTCTGGTAGGATATGTTTGTGAGTTTGGCGTGCTGGTGTCCATCTACTACATCATCCGGATGCTGCGGATGCGCCACTGCACCTTTGCCGTTCCGGCGCTTACTGTCATCGTCGTTTTCCTTGCGGGAATGCTGCTGGGAGACTATGATGTAATGCTAAGTGCGGTCCTGCTGTTCCTGGGTTGGCTGTTCCTTCTGGCAGTGTCGCTCACCGGCGGCAAGAAGTCTTTTTTCAAGGTGATGAGCAAGGAGCAGACCCTGATGAAACTGACTGATACGGAGAATCTTCTCTTCGTGTATCTCATCATCAAGGCGGTGATTATCGTTTGCGCCCATTATTTTGGGCTCTCGATGCGTCACGCTCTTGTCTCGCCCTATCTTTTTAGTATTTTTGCGTAATTAAGACACAAAGGCAATGGCAAAAAAAGGTCAATATACCTACGAATACCCGCATCCGGCCGTCACGGCCGACTGTGTGGTGTTCGGATATGACGGTAAGGAGCTGAAGGTACTGCTTATCAAGCGTGGCGCTGAAAAAGAAGCAAGCACGACGGCATACGCCGGCGAGTGGGCGCTGCCAGGCGGCTTTATGGATATCGATAAGGATAAGACCATCGCCCACACAGCCCAGAGAGAACTGAAGGAGGAAACCGGCCTGAAACTGGGGATCAAGGATTTCAAGGAAGTGGCCACCTTCAGCGACATCAAGCGAGACCCACGCGAGCGCGTGATTACCATTGCTCACTATGCGCTGGTGAAACTTTCCGACGTTCAAGCGGATACCGATGCCGAGAAAGCAGAATGGTTCAGCATTGAGGATGTTCCGTCCCTGGCTTTCGACCATGACAAGATTCTTCGCGTCGCCTGTTCCAGGCTTCGTCAGAATATCCATTTTGAGCCCGTGGGGTTTGAACTGATGCCGGAGGTTTTCACCCTTCCGCAGCTTCAGAACCTGTATGAGGCCATTCTGGAAGTGAAATTTGACCGCCGGAACTTCGCCAACAAAATGAAGCACTTCGGGATGCTGGTGGAAGTGGAAGACGGTACGCCCCGTCATGGCACCCGGACGCCCATCAAGTACCGTTTTGACAAGGATAATTATGACCGGCTGAAAGCCCAAGGGTTTCAGCTGGAATTCTGATTGGCCACAAACCCTGCTCAAAACAATCATGCTAAAGTATAGCATGTATATTATCAGACTAAACGAGTTTTGTATGGACGAAAGTCAGAACATCGAGTATAAGGCTATCTGGACGCACAATCCATACGGGACTTCAAGGAAAGCGGTATCAAGAAAAAGAGAATGGGCCCGGATGCGTGAAAACTAATCATTCTTTCTTGCTTCTCCACAAAATATAACTCTCATACTTATACTTCGACACCCGCAAATCCGAGAACTCTTCCACATTCCCTTCTTTGTCATACCAAAAACCGTAGGAGGTGCTGCCCACAAGGTAAATTGCGTTGTTGGCTCCAAGGTCAACAAGGGCCTGGGCGAAGTCGTGGAAGGATTCCGGGGTTTCACTGACAACCACCAGAATCTCTCCGGCACGTTCGCAAAGGGCCTTGCGGATGGATTTGTTCTTGGGCTCGTTATCAATCAGCACACCATTGTCCACCAGCGGATATTGCCGGAAGAAGTAGCCCTCTGTCTCCGTG
>JAGBNC010000008.1 GCA_017634595.1 Bacteroidales bacterium | reverse complement strand
TACCGAATTGAAAACCATAATAAAACTGTGCCTTTGAGGCTGTTGTCGCAAGGACAGAAAGCAAAACAACCAATAATAATTTTTTCATAATGGTGCAAAATTATCATTTTTTAGCGAAATGAGAATAAAAAAAGCCTATCTTTGGGGAATGAGCGTCAAAAAAACACTAATGCTCGTGCTCGTGCCGCTTGTGGTTGTGCTTGCATTGATACTTGTGTGCGACGGGCTTATCAGGCAGTCTGCCAGAGGGAAAATCTACCATGATATCGACTCTGTTCCTCACCGCAAGGCCGCGCTTGTGCTGGGCACATCGTCCAGGCTTACAAACGGGAGTCCGAATATGTACTTTGCCTACAGGATCAAAGCAGCTTCCGAGCTGTTCAAGGCCGGCAAAGTGGACTATCTGGTAGTGAGCGGGGACAACCGCCAGCTGTCGTACAACGAGCCCAGGGAAATGATGAGGGCGCTGATTGCCGCCGGTGTGCCGGAAAACGCCATCATTATGGACTTTGCGGGATTCCGCACGCTCGACTCCGTGGTCAGGATGAACTTAATCTTCAGCCAGAGGTCTTTTATCATCGTAAGCCAGCGCTTCCACATAGAAAGAGCCATCTTCATAGCCAAATCCCGCAAGCTTGACGCAATAGGATATGCAGCTACTGACGTATCCCGCTTCTACGGGCTCAAAACGCGCGCCCGCGAATACCTGGCCAGGGTCAAAACTTTCATAGACATCCTGACCCACAAAGAACCTCACTTCGGCGGCGAGAAAATAGAAATACCGACCCGGACGGACCGGATCGGTATTGAACAAGATAGCATCAGTTAATTACTCGGGAATCACATCCGCTTCCAGACCAATGCTGTACAGCTCGATGGCGTCTGCCGACTGATAGGCAACATAGCACTTGCCGTCCTTGTCAAACAGGGCCGTGTAAGCACTCTTGGCGGCAACAGGGGCGTCCACGGTGAATTTAGCCCACTGGTAGCCTGTATCGGGTGTCATGTAAGCAAATTCAGGAATGCCGTCTGCGGTATCGTACACCGACACTACAAGCAAGTCGGCAGGACTCACGCTGAAAGAAACATGCTCATCCACATCTCCCTTGGCGGAAATAGTGACGGGGATACCATTTCCGAAAGCCGTAAGAGTCTTGCCTGCAATATCCACGGTGTACAACTGCATCACGCTTGCTCCCCTGTCGGCTGCAAGCAGATACAGCTCACCATTGGAGGCCAGTTTCAAATTGGAAGGAAGGCCATGAGGGGAATTGCCCGGCACAAAGTTTTCGACAATGGTGGTAAGGCTTCCGTCAGCACCGACCTCATGGATATAGTAGCCATGCTGGTTAAACGATGAAGCGATATACAGCTTGCCGTTCAGAACAGCCGCGGATGAGCCATAATACATACCGTTTGAATTGTCAGATCCAAGAGCAGGAATAACTCCGGTTATCAAGGTGGAAGTCCAGCTGTCACCTGAGAACTGGCTGAAACTCATAGTACGGTAGTCGGCCTGCTTCTTAGTATTGCCGCACCAGAAGAACGAAGGCCTGGAATTGGCCGGATGGACGAAGAAAGGATAATTGAAAGAAGAATTGTTATTATGTTCAGTTATTCCAGCCGTACCGACAAGAGTCCAGTCGGAATCAAATCTCTTAACCGTAGGCTTGCTGGCCACATCTCCGCCAATGTAGAAAGCATAGGTGGTTCCATCTTGAGCAAAGGCGATCTTGGGCCTGCTGGCTGAACGGGAAGACACATCGGCAAAGCCGCTGGTTCCCAGTACGGTAAAGCCGCTTCCGGTCCATCTGGCCACAGAAATATTGTTGTTCTTCTCATCTCCGACTTTTCTGATATAGGCGAAGTACGGCAGGTTGTCAACGGGGTTGAGCTCCATCGTGAAATCGCTGATGCTTCCTTCAGTATAAGAGCCAAGCTTAGTGACCACATAGCCAAGGACTTTCCCTACTTTCAGGACATAGCTTGCATTCTGTCCGGCTATATCGTCGGTTACGGTAATGTCAATAGGGAAACTGGTGTCAACTTTAATGGAAGCTCCGCTTTCTACTGCGGTATTGTTGACCTTGATAGCATCATTCTTGCCGGCAGCCACGGTGAGCACAAGCTCCTGGCGGAAAGCAGCGGCAGGGACGCGGACCAGCATCTGCGGCTCGATTACTTCAGGGGCGACATCGCCAAGGAGCTGGCTGTTGTCGGCGGCCTTGAAGACTACGGAACTTAAGGCAGCGGCGCCATCATTTTCCTCAACAGCAATAGTGTATTCAACGTTCAATGCCGACACTTCATCACTGACCGAAACCTTGGTCCCGTCGGTTATTGCTACGGACGTCTCGGCACTTGTGATCACAGCGCCTCCGATCTTGACCACATCATGGTCGGTGACGGTGAAAGTGGGGATAAACGTAGAAGTGTTAAGCGCCGGGAGATACAGCGTAATGGTCTTGGCTGTAGCATCGATGATGCCGTTGACGTCGGCAGTCAGGGCGCTGTTGAGGCCGGAAGTAAGCACGAAAGACTGGATTTCGCACTTGCCGTCGGGTGTCTCCTTCGGCTGGCATGAAGCCAGGAAAGAGAGGGCTGCAATAATGCAGGCTGCAGATAAAACAAACCTTTTCATAACACTACTTTTTAGTAAAAACAAATTCTTTCTTTTTGGCATCCGGGCCAGGCAGGCCGAGAAGCATTTCCGGGACGCTCGTGCCGGTAATGCGGAACGTCAATGTATTGTTCTTTGACGCATCCGGCTTGCCGGTATTGTACCAGATGACTCGTATGGGCAAGCGGTAAGTCCCAGGCGAGAAAGTCAGCGATCTGGCAGAACTCTGCTGCAACTTGTAATCAACCCCTTCCTTCAGGCCGTCACCGGGTATGATATCATAGTCCACCACAATAGGGGCGGTAAAATAATTGCCGCTGGCGCTGACCACAATCTGAATTTCAGAAAGCAGATTGTCAAGCTTATGGTCAATATCCATCGTTGATGCACCGTTGAAATCTTCGATCCGCACAAAGGGCGTGTCGAAGAATACCTCGGTGTGCTTGCGGCAGCCGCAGAGCACGGCAGCCAGCGTCAGGAAGACTAGTATGCGATTAGTACTCATCATTTTGTTCCATTTTATCATTTGCCTGCATCTCCACCTGGCTGATAGGCAGCACATACCTGTGATCGGGATAGCTGAGATGCAAAAAAGATGAAGACGTCCCCTGATAACGCACCACATCTTCGTGTCTGCGCTTCAGGTCGAAGAAACGGTGCCCCTCAAAGCACAGTTCCTTGGAACGTTCCTCCTGGATGAGCTTGTCGAGGCCCTCGAGGCCAGCGTACTGCAGGCTTATTTCCGAGGGCTGTTTGCCCAGGGCGCGGGCCCTCAGAGCTTTGATATCAGCTTCTGCCGCCACGGCATTCTTTTCACCGAGGCACATGGCTTCGGCATGTATAAGGTACATTTCCGATACGCGGAGTACAAAGTGGTCACAGCGCCTGTTTTCAGCAGTGGACACGCCTCCTTTCAGCGGCAGGTATTTACAAATTGCGGTATAGACCTTGCCCTCATAAGTTTCACCGTCCTCAGGTTCAGCCACATAGGTAAACAAAGCCTTGCGGACATCATCATCACTGAACGTGGCCAGGAAATTGGGATCGATGGTACAGGTCTGGGACACAAGAGGGCTGCACATATTAATCATACCGGAGCCTGCGGCATAAGTATTCATCCTTAAAATACCCTCTCCGGGGAAATCTTGCGCCTTCCTGTACATGTTGACATAATCATCCTTGGAGGTCAGGGGCACAATGTCCATGACTTCTTTGGCGTAACGGGCCGCATTGGCATAGTCTTTCTTGTACAGGTACACCCTTGCGAGGAGCGCCTTGGAAGAAAGCGCCGAAAAATATGTAGGAGTGCGCTCCGTTTCATCTCCCATAAGCTCAATGGCCTTCTCCAGGTCGGCAATAACCATGTCGTAACACTGCTTCACAGTATTCCGCGGCAGTTCGGCATCAAAGCCTGGCACATAGTCTATAGCCACCACCCCGAGGTGCGACGCATCCGCAGTATAATCATAAGGCATAGCATACACATTGCAGAGATCGAATATGGCAAGGGCCCTTGCAAAATACGCGTATGCAAGATGCTTGGATATGACGTCTGCCTTATCCGGGAATGTATCGTAAAGCTTCTCCCCATAGAAGAGGATGTTATTGGCGTTGGTGCATATCTCGTAGCCGCGTTTCCATATCAGCTGGGGGTATCCGGAGTTGTCCGAAGGCTGGCTGGCAAAATCATAGACCAGCAGCTCGGACTGTGAAGAATTGACTCTGTACAGGTACACCTTGTCCCCGGCCAGCTCGCCCATACGGATATAATAATCGTCGTAGAATTCGCCGACCAGACGATGCAGGCCGAGTCCAGCCGAGGTGAGCCCGTCCACATCGGCAAAGAAACCGGCAATCGTGCTTTTACCGAGATTCTCTACGTTCAGGAAAGACGAGCACCCGCCAAGGGACAGGGCCATGAAGCATATTATAATGAGTCTTTTCATCTTCCTATAAATCTATGGTCAGTTGTGCGGAAAAACTGCGGGTAAGACCGCCGGGATAACGCAGCGTCTTGCTGCTGTTGTAATTAGCTCTCTGATCCGGAGTCCAGATGTAGAGATTGTCGGCAATGAGCGATGCAGTGGCCCCACGTATGCCTATCTTTGTGCAGAACGGCTTAGGGACGCTGTAGCTCAGCACAAGGTTCTTCACCTGAATCTGGGTCTGGCTGTAGAGGAACCTGGTCGAGCTCATGGTGGAGTGAGTGGACACCTTGTACATGGGCTTGGGATAGTTGGACACATCGCCAGGTGCCTTCCAGTGATCAAGTTCTTCTACCGGAACGTTATATGACATAATATCATAGCCGTCCCCGACAAAGCGGTCCAGACTGGTCCAGCCGCCGAAAGTGTAGGTCAAGAACAGGACCAGGGAGAAGTCGCCCAATGAGAAGATATTTCTCATGCCTCCCCTGAAATCAGGCTCCTTGCTGTATTCTGGCAGGAGCACACGGTTCTCGTAGGAGTAATTGTAGGTAAGATTACCGTTGATATCATACCACATAGGGGCGCCAGTGGAAGGATCCACACCCGCCCAGCGGCTCAGCCACCAGGAGTCTTTGCTTGCGCCTTCCATCCACACAGAATCAAAAAAGCCGGTATGGTTGCCCTTGTACAGTTTCTTAATAGTGTTTCTGTTGACAGCACCGTTAAAATCAGTAGTCCAGCTGAAATTGTGTGTCTTGATGTTTTTGGTCGAGAGAGACATTTCAAAGCCGCGGTTCTCCAGCTCGCCCACGTTGCGCATCACCGAGCCGTCCGATATAATCGAAGACACGCGCCCCTTGTACAGCAGATTCTTGGTGTACTTGCTATAGTATTCCATCTGCAGGTCTACACGGTTGTCGAAGAGGCCCAGGTCGATTCCCACGTTGCCGATATAGGTAGTCTCCCAGCTCAATCCGGGATTGGGTGCGGAGCCTTGTATGGCCCCCATCAGGCCGCCGTAATATGCACCTGAGCCATAGCTGTAGGTACCATAGGAGGCGCTGGTGTCCACTCTCGAGTTGCCGCTGTTACCATAACTCGCCTTGATTTTCAGACGGCTTATGAACGGCACATTGAAAAACTTCTCGTTATGTACGTTCCACGACAGGCCGACCGAAGAGAAATCGCCCCAGCGGGAGTAAGTGCTGAAAGAAGAATTGCCTTGACGCCGATAAGATGCCGAAAGGTAATACCGGTTGTCATAAGACCAGCTCAAGGTGCCCAGGTATGACAGGGAACGGCTGTTGGATGCTGAGGACGAACCCCTCCTGGAGGCCTCTATCGCATAGCCGATCTCCTTAATATGGTCATTGGCAAAGCCAGAACCGGTAGCATACAAGCTCCGGCTCTCCCTGCTGACCAGTTCCACTCCGAGCAGGGCTCCAACGCTGTGCTTCCCGAATTTGTGGTTGTAATTCAGGCGGTCGATATTATTCCAAACATAATTGAAGGAACTTGAACGGCGGGAGGTACCGTCCTGCTCATAGCTCGTCAGTCCGGAAAGAGTATTCTTGGGATTGTAAATCAGCTCCAGAGCGGATACGGAATTCACTCCGAACATAGAGCTGAACTTCAGTCCGTCGATAATCTCGTACGTAAGAGTGGCGTTCCCGTCAACGGTTAAAGCTCGCTGGGTATTGTCGCTATATTCGCGCTCCGGGATCACGCTGTACACAAATTTCCTGAGCATCGGACTGTAAGAGTCGGTTGCGTCGCTGTAATAATTGTACATGCGCGGAGTCACCCCGTCATTGTTGTATGGTGAAAAAATAGGTATGACGCGATAGTCCGAATCACTCACCGACACGATATCATTGACATTGTATGAGACGGAGATATTCCCGTCCAGCGTCAGGCGCTTGCCGAACTGGTAGCGTGCCCTGTCGCGTATTGCAAAACGGTCCTGGGTATTCCCCTTCTTGGTAAGGTTCTCGCCATAATAGTTTACCGACAGATAATGCTTGGCCTTCCGGCCGCCGGTATCTATTCTCAAACTGAGCTCCTTATTGTCGCCGGTCCCCAAATACACATCATACCAATTTGTATCTGTGGTAGAATAGTTGTTGTACTCATTATCTTGATAAGGGAAGAAGGCAAGGTCGTATCCGGCATTTACCCAGGATTCCCTGGCAAGCCCCCACCACTGCTGGGCGCTGCACAGTCTCGGGAGGGTTGACTTGTCCACCGCCGACACTCCGTATTTCACCGACATGGTGACATGGGTCTCGCCGTCGCCCTTGCCCTGCTTGGTGGTGACAAGTATAACGCCGTTGGCTCCGTCGGCTCCGTAGATGGAGGTGGTGGCAGCGTCCTTAAGCACTGTAATCGATTCAATATCATCGGGATTGATGAAGGACATCGGGCTGACCGTATAGGACATTCCGCTTATCGTACCGTTACTGCCCGTATAGATAGGGACTCCGTCCACTATCCACAAAGGTTCGCTGTTGGCATTGAGCGATGCATCGCCGCGCACACGAATAGTATAGCGCGTGCGGGCTGCAGAGCTGGTGCCCTCTTCGATAGTGAGTCCGGGTACCATTCCCTGCAACATATTGTCCACACGGGCTGCAGGAAGAGTCTTGAGCTGCGACGATTCGACTTGAAAAGCAGACCCGGTCATATCGGAACGCTTCTGCGCAAGTCCGTATCCGGCCGTTATCACTACCTCGTCAAGGGTATTGTCGCCCTTCATGACTACGTCGAGCGTCCGCTCCGACTCAACTTTTATCTCCTGGTTTTCCATGCCCATGTACTGGAATACCAGCACGGAAGGGGCTTTCAAGGCTATGGAATAGTTGCCGTCAAGATCGGTAGTCACCCCGGTCTTGGCGCCCTTGACGGAGATATAGACCCCTATCAAAGTCTCCCCTTCAGTATCGCGCACGCAGCCCTTGACCGTAAAAGCTTTGGACTGGCCCAAAAGTGCAGCCGGCATCAATAAAGAAAGGAAAAACGCAAATATGATTCTGAAATCTCTCATTTGGAGTCAATTTGCTTCAGCATCTCGGCCACTGCAGCTGCAATCTGCGGATCGTCGCCACGAAGTTCGGATGCAGGATCATTGGTTACGAGAATGTCGGGCTCGATCTCCTGATTCTCCAGCACGCTGCCGTCGGCGCGGCTCAGAGATGTCACCTCAGGGATTCCGAACACCAGAGTAGGATCGATCTGGGTCTCCCACCACACAGCTGTCATGGTTCCGGGCACAGGGGCTCCAATCAGTTTGCCTATTCCCAGCTGCTTGTACACGTACGGGAAGCCAGATGCGTCGGAGTAATTATCTTCACAGATGACAACGCATGAAGTCTTGTTCCACTTGCTGTAAGGCTCGGTACCTATGTACTGTCCGCGGGGAGCGAAGTCGATGTAGGCCTTACCGCTCAGGAATGTGGCCAGGTCGTCGTGGAGCCATCCGCCGCCGTTGTGACGGGTATCAACAATCAGGGCATCGCAAGTCCTGTATTTGCCGAGAGCCTTGGAATACACCTCGCGGAAGCTGTCGGAATCCATGCCCTTCACGTGCACATATCCTACGCGTCCGCCGGACAGCTTCTCCACCAGCTGCTCGCGCCCTCGTACCCAGCGCTTGTACAAAGCATCGGCATCGGACGAGCCCGGCTTGACTGTCACCGTAGATTCTTTCTTGCCGGAGCTTATGCTCAGGACTGTCTTCTTGCCAGCCTTGTAGGCTAAAGCCTCGTACCATGGTGTGCCGGCCTTGATCTTTTCGCCGTCCACGGAAGTGATCACATCGCCGGGAGCAAGATCGGGCTTGACCTGAGCCAGCCTGCTGCCGGGGAGCACTTCCTTGATCTTCAGGCCTTCGCCTGCATAGCTGCTGTCGTATAACACTCCGAGACGTCCGGCGCCGCTCGACCCGAGAGTGCGGTAACGGGCACCGGTATGTGAAGCGTTAAGCTCGCCGAGCAGTTCGGAAAGCAGCTCACGGAAGTCGTAATTGTTGTCGATATATGGCAGGAATGCAGCATAGTTGGCATAGAAGCCGTCCCAGTCGATACCGTGGATGTTGGAGTCGTAGAATTTTTCCTTGACTTGCTTCCATGCATGGGCAAGGATGTACTCGCGCTCAGCCGCCGGATAATAGTCGTATTCGTCGGAGAAACTTACCGATGAGCCTTTCCCGGTGACGGGATCTATTTTGCGAATGGAAAGAGGTCCTATCATGAACAGAGTCTTGCCGTCGCGGGACGGGTAGAACGAGCCGCTGACACCCTTCTCGAGCACTTTTACCGAGCGGCTCTTGATGTCCAGCTGGCACAGGTCGTAGCCCTTCTCAAGGCGCTGGATATAAAGCAGTTTAGTCCCGTCGGCACTCAGGAAATGGTCGCCCATGCGCCCGGAAGCTCCGGTAAGGCGCACAATGCGGTCGTTCCTGTTGTCCAGGTCAAGAGCGAGTTTGTCGATTTTGCCTTTCTCCGCCTTGACGCTGTCCTTGGCCTCCTGCTTCTTGGCCTTCTTGTCATCAGCAGTCAGGAGCTTCTCAATCTCTTCGTCCTCCTTGTCACGCAGGAACTTATAGTAGGCGTCGCCGTCGAAGAACATAATATATACGTCCCGCTCCGAGCCCCAGCTGCCGTGGCTGCGGTAACCCGCCTTATCGGAGGTCCATGTCATGGCCTTGCCGCCGAGGGCCCAGCGGAAGCCGGAATCGGAGTATCCGCTCTGGGTCAAGTTGGTAATCTCGCCGCTCTCCACATCTATCAGGGCCACGTCGGAATTATTCCAGCCCCCATTGGCCTCGTAGTCGCTGAGAATGTAGTGGCTGTCGGGGCTCCATTCGAAGCTAAGGTCGCCGTCGCGGTAGGAGTACAGGGCTCCGCTCAGCACGGTTTTCTCCTTGCCGTTCTTCAGATTCTTGACCACAATATCGGTGCGGTCTTTGAAGAATGCCAGATACTTGCCATCGGGCGACACTGAAGGTGCCATGCAAGTGACGCCAGGCTCAGTGACCATCTCTTCCTTGAAGTCAAAGGTGAAGGTGAAGTACTTGTCCGACTTTGAGTTAAGGCTGGTCTTCCATATCCCCCAGTGGCCGTTGCGCTCCGCTGCGTAATAGAGCTCGCGCCCGTCTTCGGAGAAGCACACTCCTCTCTCGCGCTCCGGCGTGCAGGTGATGCGGCGGGTGGTCTTATGGTCGATGGACGTTACGAAAATATCGCCGCGCGACTCGATAGCTATCTCCTTGCCGTTGGGAGAGATGGCTATATCGGCAGCGCCGAACGACACCTGGCGGCGTATCTTATCCTTGACGAGCTTGTCTTTGGCGACGGTGATTTCAAGCTTCTTGGGCTCTGCTCCTTCGCGGAAAGTGTAAAGGTCGCCGTTCCATGAGAAAAGCAGCAGGCCGTCGGCGGAGGCGCTCATGTAGCGCACCGGATGAGTGGGAAGGAAAGTCAGCTGCTGCGGGGCTGCCGATGCGTCAAGAGGTGCTTTCCACACATTGAAATTGCCTCCCTGCTCACTCAGATAGTAGTAGCTCTTGCCGTCAGGGGCGAAGGCTGGATTGCGGTTCTCGCCTTTGAAGCCTGTCAGCTTAGTGAAACTTCCGTCAGGGCCCATGGTTACACCCGGCTTGGAGTCGGTATAGCTCCAGATATCCCTTGTCACCGATGATGTATGGTGCTTGCGGAGAGGGTCTTCGTAGCCCTTATAGTCTTCGTAAAGAATAGTCCCGTCGGAGCCGACGGCCAGCGCCGAAAGCGTTATCGATGCCACCATCTGCTCATGGCCTCCCTTGATGCTCACCTTATACAGCTGACTTCCGCCAGGGAACCTGGAACTCGCAGCATCGGGAAGGATATTGGCGGAAAACAGCACAAAGCCGTCGGCAGTGACTGCCAGCGGGGTCTCCGCCCCCTGATAAGTTGTAAGCCGCAGCGGCGTGCCTCCCGACGACGGGACGGTCCAAATGTCCTTCGAGCCCTCCCTGAAAGAGCTGAATACCAGGCTGCTGCCATCAGCGCTCCACAGGGGATCGGCTTCATAGAAAGGTGAGCTCGTGATCTGCTTTGCGGCACCACCGGCAGAACTCACAGTAAAGATGTCTCCTTGATAACTAAAGGCCACGGTCTGACCATCGGGAGAAATAGCACTTTGACGGAGCCAGCGGGGTGTTTCCTGGGCGCACAGAGAGGCGCAGCACAATGCTGAAAAGGCGAAAGCCAACAAGACGTTCTTCATAACAAATAATTATCTACACAATCCTAAGGTTACAAATATAAATAAAATAATTTACTAATTTTGTATTATGCTTATCACTACACTTGCAGACAACTATCGGAAGGCTGGAGACGCCATCCATGACGCCATACGGGAAATAGTACACAAGAACGGGGATTTCATCAACTGCGCCAACAACAAACGGGACCGTAAAGACTTGGAAGCCACTTTGTTCGACAGCGCCAAAGGCTATTCTGAGACCTTCCCCATAAGGGCGCTCAGGGTTAACGGGAAAGGCGAGGTGGAAGTGTATGTAGGCACTTACGGGACAGTCTATACCGACCGCTACCTGCGCGGTGCCGCCTCGGCCGATCATTGGGTAAGACTTAAAAATTCAAATATACTGTATCATCAAAGCATTCTGTCCATTGCAGGGGCCATAGACCAGTATCTCTCGCCCGAGGGCTTCCGGACTGTAATCTTCGACCTGGACGGCACCCTGCTGGATACTTTGGAGGACCTTGGAGCAGCGGTCAACAATGCCTTGGCCAAGAGGGGCTTCCCTCTCCACAGCAAAGAAGAATACCGCAGCATGGTGGGGCACGGAGTCAGGAATCTCGTACGCTCGGCGCTCCCCTCTGGAAGTTCGGAGGAGCTTGTGGATGAGAGTCTTGCTGATTTCAAAGAATACTACACCGCCCACATTGACGTACACACCAAGCCCTATCCCGGCATGCAGGAACTGGTCAAGGCCTTGAGCGACAAAGGAGTGCACCTTGCCGTGGCCTCCAATAAGTTCCAGGCCGGGACGGAGAAACTGGTAGCTGAATTCTTCCCCGGTATCAAATTCGACGCTATACTCGGAGACAGACCGGGACACCCCTTGAAGCCCGACCCCGCAATTGTGGAAGAGGTGCTAAAGCTCAGCGGCAGCACCAAATCCGATACCGTGTTCGTAGGAGACTCTCCGACTGATATGAAGACAGCCTCAAACGGAGGCGTAAGCGCAGTGGCGGTCAGCTGGGGCTACCGCACTATGCCCGCCTCCAGGGATTATACTCTTGTAAAGAGTGCCGGGGATCTGCAGGAATTGCTTACTCTCCGCCGAGGCCTTCAATAAAGCCCTTGGCTCCATCTACAAGCTCTTCGACGGCATTGCCGACATCTTTGACACCGGCCTTGAAGACGGCTGCCTGGAAGCGGCCTACGGCAGAGTTGATTTCTTTCTTCTGCTCGGCGTTGTACTTGTCAGCATCCTGATTGTACTTTTCCATCAGCTTGTCAAACTCGGCTGACGCTTTGTCCCACTGCTCGGCGCTGAATGAAGCACCGTTCTTCTCTACTCTGTCGGCAAGTTTGGTGAACTGCTGTGGAAGGCTGGAAGCACATGACACCAAAAGCGCCATGGACAGCATGAGGAATAGTATTCGTTTCATAATATATGGGTATTTATTTGATGCAAAAGTAGCGAATAACTTGCACTTCTTCAAGTATTTTGTTATTTTGGCAGTCTATGGCTAAACGCAAATTCGGCACCTGTTTCTTTGAACAGTATGCGCAGATCTCGCTCTCGGCCCTTCTGGGGAGCGAGTTTGATTGTCTTGTCAACCTGGACCGGCCGGATCTGCAGTCACCGGACGGCAAGTCCATAGGCATAGAAGTGACACGTGCCATGGAGGAGAGCAAGTCGGCTGAGCTGGCCCTGCTCAAAGACGTGGCCGGGATCTCCAAAAGCGACAGCCGCCGGGACTGCGACCAGATACTGGAATACGGTTACGGCTACGGCCTGCAAGCAGGCAAATACATTGGTGTCAAGGAGTTGTCGTATTGGTCAATGGCACTTCCGCTGAGGCGCATTCTCGAGAGCAAGGTGGCCAAGGTCGGGAACGGATTCTACGGCCGCTTCTCGAAGATGGGGCTCTATGTCTTCTCACGCGAAAACCTCAGAGTGGAGGATGCGGTCAAAGCGATGAGCTTCACCATGTCCCTGCAGAGGTATCAAGACCTCCGCTACAACCGCCTGTACCTTGCAGACGTGGATGATCTCTTCGTTTGTAACCTTGACGACGGCCTCTCCGATGCCTCCCGCCTTGTCCGGTACGGCGTTACGCGCGAGCAGCGGCAGGAGTTTTATCATAAGGCTATTTTGAGTAACGAATCATGAGCTTGGCAGTATGAGTTCTGTATTGATAGCATTGCTTGTGCCTTTCCTGGGCACAGCCCTTGGAAGCGCATTCGTGTTCTTCATGACCCGGGAGATGCCCGCTCTCCTGCAGAAGGTCTTTCTAGGCTTCGCCTCGGGTGTGATGGTGGCGGCATCAGTTTGGTCGCTGCTCATTCCGGGCATGGAGATGGGCGGCATCTGGCAGGTCACGGGAGGGCTTATGGGAGGCTTCGCCTTCCTCCTGCTGCTTGACTATATAATCCCCCACATCCATCCTATGGGAGGGCCGGAAGGGCCGCGCAGCCGCCTGTCAAAGACTGCGATGCTCGCTCTGGCCGTCACCCTGCACAACTTCCCTGAGGGAATGGCGGTCGGCGTGGCCATAGCCGGGGCGATAGGTGGAGGAAGCGGGATAACCATTGCAGGCGCCCTTGCCTTGTCGGTCGGTATCGCAATACAGAACGTGCCGGAAGGCGCCATTATCTCGATGCCGCTTCGCGCCGCCGGCAACAGCCGCTGGAAATCATTCTGGATTGGGGCGCTGAGCGGCATCGTGGAGCCTCTGGGCGGCGCGCTCGTGATACTTCTTGCCTCCGCAGTCACGCCCATGATGCCCGTTCTGCTCGCCTTCGCCGCAGGAGCTATGCTCTATGTGGTTGTGGAAGAGCTCATCCCTGAAGCCTCTCAGGGCGAGCACTCCAACCTGGCCACCGTAGGCTTCGCCATCGGCTTTGCACTGATGATGGTGCTGGATGTGGTGATGGGGTGAATGAGGTCTTCGGGCAGATGAGGCGTTCGGGCCCCGATTTGCCATTTTCAAGCCCGAATGGCGGTTTTTGAGCGCTTTCTGGCCCAAGATTGGCTTCCCCAGGCCGGGGAACGGCATTCCAAGGCGATCTCTTGACGGTCCTCGTCGGTCAAATATGAGCGAACATCGTTGTCGAACATAGAGCGAAAGTATTGAAGTTTGTCCTGGTCCGGAATGGGCGACTACAGGCTCGACTCGAAAATCGCATCATACTTGCCGCCGTACAGCTCCGGTCTGCTGGCATAATTACTCATATTTTGCAGAATATCAAACCAAACTTCGACGGGAGTGGCGGCCATGCCCGGTTCTCCTGCAAAACGCGGCAGTTCACAAAGATAGAGATTAAGCAGGCTTTTACGGGACTAAAGTTGCCGCTCCCCGGCCCGAACGGCGGTTTTTGTGCGCTTGCGGGCCCAAGAACAGCGTTCCCGGACCGGAACGGAGGAATTATTATGGATTCCGGCCTGAGAAAGGCGAATACGGGCCCGGATATCCAGCTAAGTTGGAGGATACGGAATCAGCCCCGCATCAAGAGGCGCGGGGCGGTCTTGACCGGTCTACTATTGTTATTCCTGCGCCTTTGTTTGTAGATGAGCATTGCTGAAGGATAAAACAGGATATCGCTGCCTGTATGTACGGCAGTGTATCATACTTTATATGCTAATCGTCAAAAACTTAAATGTATGTAATTCGTTTGTCACAGAATCCTTCATTGTTGAATAGTCAATCCAATTCGAGACCAGATACTGTTTGCTCAGAGAAAAACCGTAATATGTGGAAGACTTTATTACATAGTTCGGGTTATTCTTGGCTTTCGCTGGAACATTATTCCAAAATACATTCTGGACACACATTCCTGGGTGAATTTTAAAATTGCTATCAATCGTTGCTTTTGTTGGCGCGGTCCAGTATTCAGAATCATTTGTAAGAATAATGGCGTATCCTTCTTTAATCTTATTGAGCGCTATCTTTAGATCTTCAATTCTCCGGACATCTTTCCAATAATCATATCTCCCAAGGTCCCTGGCGTGTTGATTCTTCAGTGGACACGTGGTGCCGAATAATCCCGGACAACTGAAAGCCTTGGTTTTGTACTTCAACTCAATAGGGTAGTACCACCCATCCTTTTCAATAATAATATCTATATGCTCTCCATTTATTGGATACTCCAAATACACATTATATCCTTGTCTTTCCAATTCAAGCGCCAAAGAGTGCTGAAAGTCAGCCTCAGAATAGAAAAACGGGCGATTGATTGCCAACGATTGGACAATGCTGTTTAGTTTTGCTGTAGTCATTGTAGTGTTGATTTAAAGGTTATATGATTATTCTTCGTGTGGACGAACTGGCTCGTGCAAAACGCCACCTTCCGGGTATAGGAAAACTACACCCGGAATGATATCTTTTATGGCGCATATGTTAAGTTTCGTCATTTATCGATAAACTCGACGGCCTACGGCCGTATCTTTCAGGGCTTCGCCCAAGATTGGAAGGTTTGATGCTGACCGCATTCGCAGTCAGCTGGACGGCTGGCCCCAAAGGGCCTTGCCGTCCTTTATCCTGTGACGGGACGGACAGAGAACCCATAGTAACGGAGATTGTCTCTCCTGAGGACATCGTCTGAATCGAAATAGACGTCCCACGCGCCGTACGGGCTGCCCGTATAGAGGGATGAAGACCAGTAGAAGCCGTAGGAACCCGCATCGTAAAGGTCCACGTCGCTCCGGGAGCCTGCGGCGGGAAGGAAGATAGACCGGTTGGTATAACCCCTCTACGCCCGTTCCGTTGTAATCGCTTGTCCATTCCCAGGTGCAATTATTTTTCAGTTCCGTCCATTCCGCTTCGGTAGGCATACGCCACCCTTCACCTAAATAAACGGTTGCTGCATCATCTTCAGGGTCAAGAACGCTTCGTTCATCAACAATTCCGTAAGAGGGATTAAGAACATACTTGGAGAAGGGGCCCTTGGAGTCTGCACCGAATATATAGGTTTTCCAATCGTAACATAATTTAGGTTCAGTCTCTCCCCATGCGAAGTAGCAACCATATTGTTCAGGGTGTAATGCTCCAATGTTGCAGGCAGCCCATTTTACGCTTAAACCGAGGTCAACGGCTTCAGACGATGGAGGGTAAACGCCGACTAAGCAATGCGCCTGAAAACCGCCATCCACTGTGGTTGCGATAATCACCCCAAAACTATTAGGGCGTTTAACTATTACGACGCCATTTTGATTAACTTCAATATCCTCATTATCAGATGACCATATTACGGATTTGTCTGTAGCATTTTCTGGGGTAATAATGGCAGAAAGCTCAATAATTAGCGGGTACGCACTTTCTATGTAATCTTTATCCAGTTCAATCCTGGTAACATGTTGGATGAGACAGAGACTCTACACGCTGCAAATACTCCGTTAGCAGAATAAACGCTGGTGTTTGCAGTGCCCAGTGAAACAGCCGTAACAAGTCCTTGGCTATCAACCGTCGCAATCGAATCATCAGAAGAAACCCAAATTAAACTATTGTTAATGGCATTACCAGGAAGGATGTTTGCTATCAATTGACTTGACTCTCCAGGCTGAAGATCTATAGAAGAGGCATTTAACTCAATCTCCGCCACCGGCACGACTTCTCCATAGACGGCGCGGACAGGCAGGCCGAAGTAGCGGTAGCAGTCGCCGGTGCTGAACTCAGAGGAGGTGAAGTAGGGGGACCAGGAGGAGCAGGATTCGGTGGTGTAGAGGGAGGAGGACCAGTAATCTCCTTCCGTGCCGGCGTTCTGGACCTTGGAGCCGCTCATCATACCAGCCGCGGGCAGGAAGATGAAATTGCCGGTGTAGCCGGACTTTTTGCTGGTGATATTATATCCATTGACACCGCCCAGGGTGGTCCAGGTCCAGGTGCAGTTGTTTCTCAGCTCCTGGAATTCCTCCTTGGAGGGCATCCTCCAGGCGTCGCCCCAGACGGCGTGGGCGGCATCGTCTTCGAGGTCGAGGATGGTCTTGTAGTCGGGCGTGCCGTGGGCAGCATCGGCCACGTACTCGGAGAAGGGGCCGTTCTTGCCCTGGCCGTATGTGTACGACGACCAGATGTAGGAACTCTTTGCCGCGGTTTCTCCCCAGGAGAAGTAGTCGCCGCTGCCTTCGGGCGTCGAGGCTCCCAGGTTGAAGCTTGCCCACTTGACGCTGAGGCCGAGATCGACGGCCGTCGGCTTGGGATTGTCGAGCCAGTCCTGGATGCGTCATATCCGCGTACGATGATGCCCTCGCTGAAGTTGACAGGGAGGATGGCGATGTAGAAGTCGGACTCCTGACCGCCGGTGGTTACCGTTACGGATGTGCCGCCGTTTGAAGACGGCTCTGCGCTGACGGCTCCGCCGGAGTAGCTTATCTTTAGGCTGCCGTTGCTGCCGCCGGTGATGACTTCGCCGTTGTTGCCGGAGAAGACGACCTTGCTGATGGAGGCGGCGGAGGTGAACTTCAGGATGCTGACGGCGTTGTGGAACTTGAGGTCAGGGTCTTCCAGGTCATCCCAGGAAAGCTGGGGAGAACGGTACTTGTTTTTCATTGTATATAAATATTAATTGCATACAAAAAACCGCGGGCGCGAACTTGTCCGATAGTGGTCGTAGGAAACCAAAGCAGGTACAAGTCACGCCCGCGTAATACCCAGAAGGGTATCTATTGCGGGCGTTTACGACTTGCCGCTGATCCTGCTTGTAAAGAATTTCCTACGTTCCTATTCGGTCAGAGCAAATTGCAAACGCTATTTTGTCTATGTCACAAGGCCGCAAAGCCCTGCAAGAGACAAATATGGCGATTATTTCTCAAAAGCTGCGCTACCGGAGACAAAAACAGCCCGACACAAAGACACCCCCGGCTCCGGAAGGGCGGGTTGTCTTTTAATGTCATTTAGGAATGCTGTTAGTTGGAGAACTCAGATGCTTTCTAGGAAGGATTTGAGGAGGCGGAAGGATTCCTCGCCGGCAGTAGCCCAGAAGTTGCAGTAGGATTCTTCACGGGCAATTTCGTCGCTGTCGGAGATGAGACGGAGCGAGAGGAAGGGCACGCCTTTGAGGGTGCACACCTGCGACAGAGCGCCGGACTCCATGTCCACTGCAAGGGCCTCGGGAAACGCCTGTTTGATCTCAGCGGCCTTCTGCGCCGTGTCCACGAACCAGTCGCCGCTGACTATAAGGCCGCTCCGGGCACCAAGGGCCTCGGCCTTGGCCACGAGGTCGGCGGGAGCAAGGTACGGCTTGTCAAGGCCTTGCACATCGCCCACCACGCCATCGCCGCCGCACCACACATCGTGATACTTAATCGTCTGTCCCACAACGAACTCCCCCGTATGGACACTCTTGTCCATGCTTCCCGCCACTCCTGTGGAGATAACCATCTCCGGCTTCTCGGTAAGTATAGCTTCGGTAATGCGCGATGCAGCATTGACCTTGCCGACGCCGCTCTTGTGAAGAGTTATCTGGTGGCCGCCGATACCGACACCCGCCAACTGGGCATTCACGAGTTCGTACTCGCTGTCCATTGCTACTATGATGCAGATTTTCATAACATTAAAGATTTCAGTTACCACTCACTTCCAGGACTCCCGGAGGGTCATTTTGCTTTCTTCTTTTTAACTTCCACAATGACTGAAAGTATCCCGATAAAGACACCCAGAAGCCCCACGAACAGACCTACGTATTCCCAGTTCTCCTTGAAGAACGACATTATTGAATCCATAGCGCGAAGATAGTAAAATTGCCTGACAGTTTAACTCTGTTTTGCACCACCCATTCGGGTCATAGGACAACGATAAGGCCAGCTATAAGTACCGAAGGAATAGCCAGGACCATACCGATAAGCGAGCCCTTGATGTGGAACCAATAGTCGTGATAGTCAGCGGTCATGTCTTCAGTGCCCGGGATGACGAAGTGCGGGTCGTGGCAGAACCATATACAGTCCAGAACTATGGAATCAAACCAATTCACAACATTCCAAAGGGCATAAGCTGTAAGGACCCCACACCAGAAGGTGGTACAGCCGTTGACATATCGAACCAGGAGCCCGAGGAGCACACCGAACACGAGAAGGGCTGTGAGTTTCTTAAGGTAGAAGGCAACTCCTCCCGGCTTGTTGGAATCATTTACGAGCCCAAGAGCCCGGCAGCGTTCTACGATGGCTGGTGGATAGTTGAAGATAATCTTGACGGGATCTCTCGACATCAGGAACACAAAGAGCGAGAAAAGCGCGCAAGCGATGATGGATTCAAGGAGAAACATAGTGCGAAGATACTGAAAATGTCTGCCATATTCACTCGTGGGTGAACGCTTCCGGTCTTAGGCGAGGTCGCCAAGGTCTGATACTTCGTAACTGCCGAACCATTCGGAGAGTTTGGCCTTGGCCCGGGCTTTGATGTCGGGAGTGATTGCCGTGGCTACATAGGCCACCGCCGCCACGACTGCTCCCCAGTCATCTACCATGCCGGCCCCGGGAATGAAATCGGGCAGGAAATCCAGGGGCAGGATGAAGTAGCCGAGAGCACCGGCGATTGTGGCTTTGTACTTTGCGGGGGTTTTGGGATCAGTAAGCGTAAAGTACAGTACCAGAACATAATAGACCGTCTTGCGGCCGGCCCTTTTCGCGAACTTGCCTAACTTCTTGAAGAGGCTCTTCTCCGAATAGTCCTTGTCGAACTTCTGAAGGTCAGCAGCTGTAAGAGACTTTTTCCTTTCCATACAACTGCAAAAATAAGTATTTTTGCGGCAGTATCAAGAGCTTTTCGCCCCAGAAGGACAGGAACACGATCGGTTGGGAGATCGCAGCGGGCCTGGGATTGGGTTTTTCGGGCCGGATTGACAGGTTTCTACCGAATTTTGGCCCCGAAACGCCATTTCCAGGCCCGAATCGACCGCAATAGCCCTCTTCGGAGGGCGGCCTTGAAGGCATTCGGAGGCCGCAGGCGAGGCTCAAAGCAGCGCAAGGACACTCTACCTGGCTAGGTAAGTGAACTTGATAGCATTGATATTCCGCCCGCACTCTATTCCTTCACGGCGGGCGGAATAAAATGAAGAGTCACGGTAGGTGTCAAAGCCGCTGACCTGGATATTCTCTTCAGGTACACCGGCCTCCAAGAGAGTCCAGCGGCAAGCTTCAGGCAGATTGATATGATGGCCACCAGACATAGGCTTCTTTCCCTTAGGGCCCATGAACGTCCAGATACGGTCCATAGGAAAACCGGCATCCTTGAACAGAGCTGCAACTTCCTCTCCGACCTGAAAACTCTCCGGACCGATGCAAGGACCTATAGCAGCAAAGAGGTCTGAAGGCTTGGTTCCGTATCTGTCTTCCATAATTCCGATAACCTTCCTGGAAATCATCTGCACCGTCCCTTTCCAACCCGAATGTATGGCCGCTACAGCGCGTCGGACCGGGTCGTAGAGGAGAATCGGAACACAGTCGGCCGTCCGTACTCCTATCGATACGCCCGGAAGATTTGTAATCAGGGCATCGTATCCCTCAAGTTCTTCCCTTCTGATATCCGGCCGGTCTATTATAGCGACCCTCGACCCGTGTACCTGATGGCCTTGGATGACTGGATAAGGGAGGACGGAATCTCTTCGGGTGGTAAAAGCTTCTACACCCGGGCCAAGATGATAGTAGAGAAGGTCCTGAAACATCATTAATCTTGCACCTCCCAATATCCGTTCCTGTTTGCGCCGACTCTTCTGATTACTCCCTTTGCTTTGAGATCGGCCATTATCCTTTCTATCTGCCGGGCACTCATATCAAGGTCCTCCGCTATCTTGGCTGCTGTGGTATGATTGTCTGCCCGAAGATATCCAAGTACCTTTTCGTGCTGGTATCCGAGGCCCACTTCACCGGCTATCTCATCAATTGACTTCCCCTGATGACCGACCAGTGCATTAAGTACCTCCCCCAGCATAAAGTCGATGAATGGTCCGCTGTCGCCAAGGTCCGAGCTCCTGTTGATGGCATTGTAATACTCCTGCTGGTTGGCATATACCATATTCTCGACAGGCAGCTGCTCGAAGATAGGATTCAACTTTCCGAGTATCAGTGATTGCCAGAGTCTTCCCGTCCTGCCGTTTCCATCTGAAAAGGGATGTATGAATTCGAACTCGTAGTGGAACACGCAGCTGCGGATCAAGAGGTGGTCTTCGGAATTCTCCAGCCATCCGAAGAGTTTATTCATCAGTCCCTTAACCTTGTCTGCCGGAGGTGCGATATGGATAGGTTTGTCTCCATCGAACACACCGACACCGCCGCTCCTGAACATACCGGCCTCATCGACCAGCCCCGCCATCATAGTCCCGTGGGCTAGCAGAAGGTCCTGGATGGAGAAGGGGTTCAGCTTTGGATAGAGCTCATAGGTCTTGATTGCATTTCTGACTTCCTGAATCTCTTTCAGCGGAGCGACTACCTTCTTGCCGTCCAGAATAGCCTGCACTTCGCCTTCCGACAATGTATTTCCTTCAATGGCCAGGGACGAGTAGATGGTCTTGATGCGGTTGGCCTTCCTTAGCTTCAATTTGTCATCCTGCTCCATCCTGATTGCATACCTCTCTATCTGGCTGGAAATCTTGGCAATCAGATTTATGGCTCTGGGTGAAACTGTGAATGGTGGCGCGTACATAGTTATTCCGACATTTATTCCGACACAAAGATAGCAGTTATTCCGACATAATCAATAAGTATCCCGATATTGTGGACAAAGAAAAGAGCCCCTGTATTTAACAGGCTGAAGTCCTTTAGAAGAATAATTAATTCCTACGGGAGCGAGCGGCTTACGCCAGATGTCTAATCCCAGCTGCTTTTAGGGCTTACAGTTAACCTTGCCGAAATGACAACTTCAGCCAGGGATTTGGGGGGTCTGTCATCTGATTGATGTACTGATGTGTCGGGGTGGAGTGGACAGCCATTAGATTAGCGGAGAGCACAAGGTTTCGGACGTGACTCCTATCTTCCAGGCGGCCATCACATATATGACAACATCATCGCAGCGGGCCTGGGATTGGGTTTTTCGGGCCGGATTGACAGGTTTCTACCGAATTTTGGCCCCGAAACGCCATTCCCAGGCCCGAATCAGCCACAATAGCCGCCTCCAGGAACCAGCAACGCCATTTCCAGGCCCGAATCGGCCGCAACAGCCCTCTTCGGAGGGCGGCCTTGAAGGCGTCCGGCGGGCGCTACCTCGGTAGCCAGACCAAAGGCTCTCGGAGCGGAGCGACAGAGGGGATAGCTGCGACAGCAGCCGGCCTCGCCGAGGGCAACGAAGACAGGCCGGCGATTGCCGGCCTGTCTGGTGCCCGAGGTGGGAATCGAACCCACACGTCTTTAAGGGACAATGGATTTTGAGTCCATCGCGTCTACCATTCCGCCACTCGGGCTGAAGGGAAGGGACTGCAAAGATACCGAAATAATCGGAATTAACAAATATGGCTACACCTTTCCCATAAGTCTTACCAGCGAATCCCACCAGCGCTGAGGTAAAACGTTATGGGCATGCACAATGAATGAGGCGCCTAAGCCGGGACGGTAACGCACCAGCGGGCGTCTGGACGTGCAGGCACGGAGGATGTCGCGGGCAACTGCTGAAGGCGGGGTCATAAGCGAGCCTCCGTACCCTTTGCGCACCAGCGCAGCCTCGCGCCTGGCAGTATCCTGGTAAACGCTGCCGGCGGTACACTCTTCCAAATGGTCGGCAGCAATACTCCCCCAAGGAGTCTTGATGCCGCCCGGCTCTATCTTTACCACTTTGATACCAAATGGCTTAAGCTCTATCCTCAGACTGTCGCTCAGCGCCTCCACCCCGTATTTTGAAATATTGTACCACCCTCCGAACAGCACCGGCGCCTGCCCCGCGGCGGATGAAATATTGACTATCCTCCCGCCGCCTTGCTCCCGCATATACGGGACGACCAGCGAGCACAGGCAGGCCATCCCTATCAGATTAGTCTCCACCTGCTGGCGCGCATCTTCCATGGGCACGCATTCTATAGGTCCCAGATAGCCGTAGCCAGCATTGTTGACAAGGACGTCAATACGCCCTTCAGCATCGGCAACCGCCTCAACGCAAGCGCGGCATGATTCTTCATCGGTAACGTCCAGATGCAATGGAACAATCCCAAGCTCCCGGAGCGGCTCGAGCAGCTGCGTCCGGCGGGCCGCAGCGTACACTTTATTTCCCTTTGACGCCAGCAGCCGTGCGGCTTCATTGCCAATTCCGCTGCTGGCTCCGGTAATCAGAACAACCATAACGATTCTATTTCCAAACAAAAATAACAAATATTCGCTATTTTACTTATCTTCGTAAGTTAAAAGATACTACCGTCTGCAGACCGTCTGCGCCCACGCAGTCGTGAGTGGGAGGGGCCCGCCGCAAGCGGCGGGAGGGATAGGCCGAAGGCCGTAGTCTGCAGACGGTAGTATCTTTTAACAGACATGAAACTAATTATTCTGAATCATGATTTGTACAAGCCTGCAAAACAAAACTTACGACGCAATACTCGAACTGCTGCCCCGGCTGGAGATGGCAGAAATACGCTTGGACAGCTGCAAACTGACCGACAGCCAGATTGAAGATCTCTTCGGACAGACCGACATCCCCCTGATCGCCACCTGCCGAGCTTCAAATGCTTCTGGCCCAGCCATAGGCTGGACAGAAGCCGAGCACAAACTCACCATCGCCGTGCAGGCCGGCGCCCGCTTTGCCGACCTTGAAATAGAAGCACCGGCCGACTACAGCCGCCGCTTCCAGAAGCTCTGCCGCGAATGCGGCACATCCCTCATCCGCTCACACCACGACTTCGTGGGCACACCGGACGAGAAGGGCCTGCAGATAGCACTCGCCCGCTGCTTCCGCTACGGCGCCGACATTGCCAAAATAGTTACCACCTGCCACTCACCTGAAGACGCAGCACGCATAGAGAGCCTGTACAGCATAATCCTTGAAGACGTGGATTCGCTCCAGGGCCGCCTGATTGCTTTCGGCATGGGCGAAGCCGGACGCAGCACGCGCATAGAGTGCCTGAAACGCGGCGCGCCATTCACCTATGCAGCCCTGTCGGACAGCGACGCCACAGCCCCCGGCCAGCCGGTGACCGAGAAGCTCCGCAAGGCCATCTACGGAGACATGAAAGGTTTCCACTGCAAGGGCCTCAGGATGCCGGCGTCGAAGAGTTTCGCCCAAAGGGCAATACTCGCCGCAGCACTTGCCGAAGGCACTTCCCACTTGTACGACTACAGCCCATGTGAAGACAGCGAAGCGGCCCTGCAAGCGGCGCGCTCCTTGGGCGCATCGGTAGAGCAGGACGGCAGCACGTTGATTATCACCGGCATAGGTCCCATCACACACGATCTCGGGCTGCAGCTGCTCAACGCAGGCGAATCGGGACTGCTCTCGCGCCTGTCCATCCCAGTGCTTTCCGCTATCAACGGGACCCCGTTCGCACTCGAAGGCTACGGCACGCTCACGCGGCGTCCAATGAATGAAGCAGCATCCATCATGGCTGCCTTCGGCGTGCTGCTTAGCGACAACCACGTCCCACTCACGGTGCGCGGGCGCCTTATTCCCGGCAACGCCGAAGTGAACGGCGCCGGAGGTTCGCAACTCATCTCCGGTCTGCTGATGGCACTCCCCCTCTGCGACAAAGACAGCTCGCTCTACGTCAGCGAGCCCAAGAGCCTGCCGTACATGTATATCACGCTAGACGTGCTGCGTCACTTCGGAATCAGCACTCGCAGCGAGATGGAAGGCGATGCGCAAATGCTTGAAAATGAAGATTGGAGCGGCTGCACAGGCATAAGTTTCAAAATACGCGGACGCCAGAAGTACAAAGCCGCCGACCTGAGCATCGAAAGCGACTGGAGCGCAGCGGCTGCATTTCTGGCGGCCGGCGCCGTATTCGGAAGTGCCGAAATCGAAGGTCTTGACATGAAGTCAATCCAAGCCGACATAGCCATCATAGATGTATTGGTGGAAGCGGGCGCCATGGTGTCACAGCTTGAGGGTGGTACTGTGTGCGTGAGGCGCGCCCCGCTGGATGCCTTCACCTTCGACCTCAACCACGCCCCGGACCTCTTCCCTGTGGTGGCGGTGCTGGCTGCCTTCTGCGCCGGCGAAAGCCGCCTCGCAGGCCTGGGAAGGCTTGCCGGCAAAGAGTCCGACCGCGCTGCGGCTATCATAGAAATGCTCAGGCAGGCCGGCGTGGAGACCTATGCCGACGGCGACATACTGGTGGTCCAGGGCGAAAGCCTCTCGAGCAGGCTGCTCAGCGGCCGGCTGCTCAAGGGCGGCGCCTACACCTCCCGCCACGACCACCGCATGGCCATGGCCCTCGCCCTCGCCTCACTGGGCGCCGACGGTCCAATAGACATAGACGACACTGCCTGCGTGGCTAAGAGTTTCCCGGAATTCTTCGAAGTGTTTCAAAACAAGTAGCGGTCGGACAGGATGTGCCCTGAACCGTCCATGATGACTTCTGCATACGGGAGCACTACTTCCGCACAACTGCGCACTGCCACAAGGCCTGCGCCGCCGTCGACATTGCATGGATATACCGTCGGGCTGCCTATCTGGTCCAGGGGATTCTCGAATCCGTCCCAGGTGTCGCCGGAAAGCAGGAATGACGTCCAATAGTCCTCGGCGCACAGGGAGCACAGACGCAGGCGCATCGACGTCTCAAGCGCAAACCGCTGTTTCTCGCTAACTTCATAATCATAAGAGCCATAGGGCTTGTACAGGTAAGAATATCTGTTACTGTCGCAACTGATATTCATTGTCTTGGCCGCTCCCGCAAAGGCATGGTCGCTGAACACACGCCCTTGTTCTCCCTGGACCTGCGCCCCGGTCCTTTCATGCAGCACGACTTCGCCGCCGTCCTGGTTATAGACCACGTTATCCTCATATAGCTTCACGACAAAATAATCCTCTTCGGGAGAATTGTCCGCGACTTGCAGGCGCACTTGTTGATATCCTTCAATCAAGCCTATACCGGCATGCCCGATTACAGGAGGGAAAGGAGCCACCGTTTTGGCGCTGACGGATGGCGCAAGCGGAGCATCCGCAGTAACGCATACAGTATCGCCCGGCTCAATCCGGGCATGGAGCGGCGCATTTCCGAGCGAGTCGGCCACCGCTTCATCCACCCGGACGCCGTTCACAAAACACACCACCACGGTCCCCGGTGCAGGCTCTACGCCAGTTCGGCAGCCGTAGCACGCCGACACAGTATGCAAAGTATCAGCCGTATAGAGTCTCGCATTAAGGCACAGTATCCTGTCGGCACCTGCGGGCTCAGGCACTATCATCTGGCTGCACGAAACCACCGGCAGCAGCATTATCAGCAGAAAAATATATCGTCTCATCAGAAATTGCGTGTATATGATACAGTGGGCAGGAACATAAGTATGGAATTCCTCATAACAGCCGGAGTGCCGTCAGGATAGGAAGTGCTGTATCCCGGAACTCCGGGACTGCTGCTTTGCGTGGTAGTCAGATAATAAATCTCTCCGTTACGGCTGCCATAAAGATTATATACTCCGAAACTCCAGACTCTGTCTCCCCGTTGCAGCGGCTTTCGGAAATTGACGCTCACATCGGCACGGTGCACAGGAGGAAGCCTCCAGCCACCCTTCTCCGAAGTATACAGGACATCCCGGTATTCCTTATAATAATTCTGGGAGGGTTCGCTGAATATACGTGCGTAATGCGAAGGGACGGTCATGGGAGCCCCGGAAGCAAAAGTCCAGGCTGCCGTGAGATCGGTGTGCTCGTTGAAATTATATGTAAGGCACAGATTGATACGGTGCCTCCTGTCGGTAGAAGCCGGGAAGCGCCGGCCCCCGCCCACACTGCCGTCCGCGAATTGACGGTCCGCCCAGGAAAGGGTATAGCCAAGCCAGCCGGTGAGGCGGCCGGAGGTTTTGCGGGCCAGCAACTCGGTGCCCCACGCCCGGCCCTGCCCGGAGGCCACGATGGAGGACCACATGGCATAGCTGGAGCCAAGCGTTGAGTAGCTGTTGCGGTATTCCGCGACTCCGTTCAGGCTCTTGTAATAAGCCTCCGCCGAGAAATCCCATCCTTCGATGCCCGAGTAGCGCAAACTTGCAGACAGCTGATCGGAAGTCATAGGAGGCAAGGATGCCGAAATCGGCCTCCATTCATCTCCGGGCATAATCGAGAACAGCGACGGAATACGGTGCATGCACTGTGACATGCGTGTGTAGCCGGCCTCGGCCAGCCAGGCCTCTGACGGTGCCCAGCGGACGCTGAATCTGGGTTCAGGAATGAACCAGGTCTTCCCGAAGGAGTGGAAAAGGCTCAGGCGCAGCCCTGGATGAAGGGACAAGCGGTCTCCGATGCCTATATTACCCTCTCCCCACACCGCCGCCTCGTGGGAAACCGCAGCCTCCGGCCGCACAAGCCAGAACAGGCTGTCGGTGACGTTCGCCCCATTTTCTGTCTCCGAAATATGGCGTGTACGCCCGCCAGGACTGAAAAGATGCAGGGTGTAATGCGCCCCCAGATCCAAGTTTTCTGTCTTGTAGCCGGCGGACAGATGCACGTCGCGCAGAACGGAAGCGGCCCGGGTAGCTGTGCTGCCGGAATGCAGATCCCCTTCCAGATCCGTATCCACCGTACCTGCCCTCATGTCCCTTATTCCATAACGTGAGTATGCCAGAGCGACATTCAGCTCTTTGGAATGAGTCCACCGCAGAGCCGCAAGAGTGTTGCCCCAGGCATAGAGATAGTGATTGTCGGTGTATATATACTTGTCCAGCGGAGCGTAATTCCGGTCATAGACTCTTTCGAATTCTGATCCCCGCCGGTCATCGCGGTACAAATCACATCCGTTGTAGACCGTAAGCGACAGCTTGTCGGAAGGCGACAGGTCGCGGTCGAGGCGACCGCTGAGGTCGTAGAACCAAAGGTTGGAAGAAGAATCCAGGCACAGCAGAAGCGGCTCGGCAAGCATGGTGTGGAGAACTCTCCCGCTGAAGGAAAAGCGCGTAAGGCTGTCTATCGGGCCGTCAAGATGCAGTTTGCTTGCCAGCAGGCCCGCCGTCACGCTGCCCCTCAGGGCGGTGCCGTTGCCTTCGGCGCTCGTTACGCTGACCACAGAGGACGTGCGGCCGCCATAACATGCCGGGAAGTTCCCCTTATAAATGGTTACCCCGCCCACCGATTCGGCCGGAAAAACCGAAAACAGGCCCAGCAAGTGGTCGGCATTGTAAACCGGAACTCCGTCCAGAAGGATAAGGTTTTCGTCGGCATATCCGCCCCTGACGCTGATGCCGCTGAATCCCTCGGACGCAGCCTGCACGCCTGGAAGCATCTGGAGCGTCTTAAGCACATCCTTCTCCCCGAACAGGACCGGCGCCTGAAGCACCGCCAGGCGGCTCAGCCCTATGCTCCCGGGAGCTGGCACGTCCATCATCTGTTCCCTCCAGTCCACCACTTTTGCAGAGTCAAGCAGCTG
>JAGBNC010000007.1 GCA_017634595.1 Bacteroidales bacterium | reverse complement strand
TCGGCGTAGTTAAGCTTGCAGCCGAGGGTTAGAAACGCTATCGTGATATGCTTACTCTCGCCCATTCGCATTCGCCTCCCACCGGAGGGTTCTTTTTAGATACTGTAAGTTCAAAGTGCTCCAGACCGGGAAATGCCTGCTGCAATGCATCGGCAATCCTGGCCGCCACGTTCTCCAGCAGCTTGGAGGGCGTCTCCATCTGGGCGGCAATTATGGCGTACACCTTGCTGTAGTCGAGGGTGTCGTCCAGATTGTCGCTGGCCGCGGCCCTGCTTATATCCCAGGGACAGCGGAAATCAACCGTGAAGTCGTTGCCCTCGCGGCGTTCGCTTTCCAGACAGCCGTGTCTGGCCCTGAAGTGCATCCCTTTTAGTTCAATGTATCCTTCTGTCATTCGCTGATCTGTATTACCTTCATCTCCTTTTTGCGCTCCGACTCTATCAGGGCTTCCTGGGCCCTGCGCCGCTTGCTCATGAACAGGGAACGCAGGAAATCGATGGTCTTGTCGTATTCTTTCTGGTAGGTTATGCCTCCGCCGTTGCGCTGCGAGTAGTCGAGGCTGCTGGTGAATTCGTCGGCGGAATGTGAGAACAGCTTAAGTATCAACTCTCCGCTGTTCAGGACTTTGTAACCTATATCGAGATCGCCCACCACATCGCCGGAAGCGCTTGTGGAAGTGCTGTATTTGCGGTTGCCCAGCGAGCCGTTGACCACAATCTTGTTGTTGAACAACTGCGTCGATACGGCCACGTCGAATATATCGGTGCCTCCGTAGTCCTGCTGGTAGCCGAAGCCGAAGTCCAAGGGGATGTCCAGCTTCTGGAGTATGTTGTTGAGCTGCCCCGACACGATCTCACCCACATTGGCAAAGATCATGTTGGTGCCGTTCACAACTCCGGAGTTCTCTTCGGGAAGGAAGGTACCGAACAGCAGCAGGGCTACGAATTGCTTCTGTATCTTGTCGTTGGTGCTGAGGGCGGCTTCTACCTGCGACTTGGTGTGCGGCTCGAGGTCGGGCACGTTGATGGCGAAGGATACTTGCGGATTCTTGAGCCTGCCGCCAATCTTGAGCCCGCATTCTACATTTCTGCGGCTCGATACCGCCGTGGAGTCTGCTACAAGCGTGGCAAGGCTCGTCTTGACATTATGTATTGCGTTGATATCCAAGGTGCTCTCCATGATGTCACCGTTGAATTTGAGCGAACTGCCGTCACGTATCTCGAATTCCTTGCTCACTATTCCCGGGATGTTGAACAGGTACTTTCCGCGGTTGATGATATAGTCGCCCTTGAGCTGCAAGAGGTCTTTGGACGTATCCAGGTCAAAGACTACGGATCCATTGCCTCCGGCGGTGAGCACGTGCCCCGAGTCCTTGTCAATCTCTACATTGGCGGTGACTTCAGGCGAAATGCCCATCTTGGCGTGTATGGACAGTTTGCCTGACGGCTTGGCGGGGGTCCTGGCCTTCTGCGTGTCAGGTGCGGCCTCTTCCTTGTCGATTTCCGGGCTGACAAAGGTGAGCAAGTCGCTGGCGGCCGCTGCCGAAGATGAAGGGATAGGCACGTTGACATTGCCGGAGCCTGCCGTTGCCAGGTCGGCGTCGATATGCAGGGCGTCGAAGGGGCCTTTGATGCTGCCGCGCCCGGTGACGGCAAGGTCGCCGTACAGAACGGAAGTGCTCTTGACCGGTATGTCTATGGCCTTCAGCTTGTACATGTCGAGTCCGGCATTGAGCTTGAAGTTCTTGAACTCCTTGAATGCAAGCATGCCGTTGAGGACGCCGAGTCCTCCGTATTCGTCTTTGATGCCGATTCCGTTGAAATGCATACCGCTGCCGTCGAGCCCGAGGGTTCCGTTAAGTGTGTATGCTACATTAGTATATGCAATGCGTGTGCGGAGATCGACAAGCCGTATGCCTTCGCTCGACAGAGCAAGTTTGTCAAGCGGTCCCGTGGCTTTGACGGTGCCGTACAGCTTGCCGCCAAGCTCTGACAGGACGCTTTTGAGCATGGGAGCCGCCAGCCCGGCATCCAGCCCGTCCATGCCGGCCGTGGCGTTCAGGACCTTGCCGGCTATGGAATAATTGCCGTTGAGCCTGAGTGTCTGCTGCTGGTTCTGTGTGTCGGTGAGTTTGAAAGTGATGAGCTTCTCATCGTCGTCCCACTCGCTGAGCAGACGTATGTTGCCTGCCGGCTTGCCCCAGAGCATCAGGTCGTCAAGGGCGAGGTTGGCGCTCAGTCCGAATTGGGACGGAACCGGTGATATGACGGTGGCGTAGCCGTCTGCTGTACCTTCAAGATTGAGCCCGCCGGACGGCATGAATTCATTCACGACCCCAAGGTCAAGATTGTGCAGCACCAACTGCAACTGTTCGGAACTTGTGGGGCTTATGCTACCGTTAATAGCTATGCTCTGGTTGGCGCTGGACAGGTTGAATCCGCGCACCTGCAAGCCTCCGTCCTGCATGTGGATAGTAGAACGGGCGAGCTCCCACACATCTCCTTTGACCCTCAAATATGAGGGCAGGGTGAGGATGTTCAGCTCCGGCTTTCCGTTTGCGTCTTTATGGAGCTCGGTCTCGAGGTTGAGTTCACTGCCCTTGCCGAGCACGTCTGCTCCAATGTAGTTGAGCGACATGGATGCTTTGTCTTCCAAGGCTTCTGCTATGAACTGCGCGCCCTTGAAATTCATGTCGCCCAGGCCTATGTTCTCGGCGTTGACGGTGAGGTTGATATTGTCGAACTGATTGTCCAGAGCCAGTTTGAGGTCGGTGGCGGAGATGTCGTTGATGGCGATTGAAGGGGAGCTGAAATAGCCCAGCAGCACTCCTTCTTTGTCAATATTGAGGTTGGCTGTGGTGCCTTTGGCAACCGAGAGGCCGGGCATCAGGAAGGCCAGGATAGGGGATGCGTCATGGAAGACAGCGCTCACCGAGGCTTCGGTGCCTGATGCTTCGGCGCCAGTCCCGAAGTAGTCGGGGAAAGCCTTCTCGACTGAAGCGAGCTTGACGTCCTTAATGAGGGATGCCATATCCGATGTGCCGGAATACTTGACGTCCAGGCAATCGGAGTTGAGGATCATGGTTAAGGAGCTATTATCTAAACGCGCTTCGGCATCAATATCGCCGACTCTGTGCTGACCGCTGTCGTTGGTCAGGATCAGGTCGCTGATATGTATGTGTGCCGGGGCATTCTTCTCAACTCCTTGCTCACCGCTGATCGAACAAGATACTTTGGAGGAGCCGCCTCGGGTGTCGATATTCAGGGCGGCGAGGTCCACATTGTCGAGCCTGGCATCGATGCGCCCGCTCTGGCTGTCTATATCCAGGATTGCATTCAGGTTGAGCTGCGCTCCGGGATCGGTGCTCTTGAATACCGCATTGATGGCACCGTTGTCGTAAGTCCCGTCCAGAGCCAGCCCCGTGTAGTCGTAGCCTAGGAAATTGAGCCTGGACACGTTAATGTCTTCCAGATCTGCTTTGAATCCTGATTTGCCGAAGCCTGCCTTCAGCTTGGCCGTCATGTCGCAGGGGCCGAGAGTATCGTTACCCAGTATCATGCCGAGGTCAAGTGAAGATGATGCCAGGGATGCTGATATGTCAGCGTCTTTCTTCGGGTCCACAAGGTGGCGGGCGCTGGCGTCTGCTACCAGTGAACCGGAAGGTGAATCGATGTTGAAATGCCCGCTGAAGTCATTCAGCAGCCCCGAAGCACTGCCGTTGAGGGTGAATTCGTTGTCGGAAGCCACGGACGGCAGCTTAGCGGAGACTCCCAGCTCGTTCAGGGCCGCTTCGAGTCCCTTCATAGTGAAGCGCACGTTGTCCAGGGTGGCGTCGAGTTTCATGTTTTCGGTATCGGGGATGCCGCTGCAACTCGCATTGACGGTGCCGCTGGCGCCTCCGGCGGGGTTGACGAAGCTGAAATCGCTCACCTTGAAATCGCTCACAGTGCCTTTGAAGCGGCCTCCGCTGATGTCGGCGGTGAATCCGTTGCCGTAGAAGGTGCCGCCGCTGAAGCCGCTGATCGAGCCCAGCACAAGGTGCGAAGGAGCGATATGGATGTCCATATCGACCTGGTGGACGAAATCGCTCCAGGCCTTGGTATCATCGTAGCTGAGAACTACTTTCTTGAAATTGGTGTCGCTGCCTCCGTTGTCTTTCATATGGAGGTTGTTTACTATGGTCTTCCCCCTGCCTACGCAGCAGGTTCCCGATGCGTCCAGGATATCGAATCCGCTTTTCTCCGATGCCTTCAGGCGGTCAACGGAGGCACGGCAGCGTCCGTCGCTGAAACTGATGTTGTGGGCATCTGCATCGAAGGTTACGTCCATGTCGCTATAATTGATGCCATGCTTGTAAGGGGCCTTGGATGCGGGGTTCAGCATGCGGTAGCGGGCATTACGGACGGTAAGTTCGTGAATGGTGAACAGGCTGTCGGACGACATCTGCGTGTCGGGGTTGCCTTTGAGACGGAAGATACGGGCAAGGTTGCTGCTGTACGTAGAGTCGGGCTCGCTTACAAGCTGGAACAGAACGTCTTGCAGTTCCACCTGCCCGAGGTCGAGTCCGTTCTTCTTGAACAGGCTCTTGAGCGAGAATGTGGCGGACAGGTGCCCTATGCTGGCAAGCGTGTCGGTACCGGGCACATATGGCGACTTGTCCACAATGGTGACGTCATCCACGACAAGCGTGTTGAAGGGCAGGATGCGGATAGACCCCACGCTGATGTCGCCGTCCATTGTCTTGGCGAGCTTGGATGTGACGAGGCTTGTAATGCGGGTCTGCACGGCAGGAACCTGCAGCGCCACCACGCCGCACAGCAAGAGAATTAGGATCAGACCGACTATCCTGGCCGCTATGTATCTTTTCTTGTCGATATACTAATACAAGTTTAACCTACAAATTTAGTAAATAATTGTTAAATTTGCGGTCATTCAAAGCTTGTTTTAGATGTCTGATATAATACTCGGTATAGAATCCTCCTGCGACGATACTTCCGCTGCCGTCATCAAAGACGGCTGGCTGTTGTCCAATGTCATTGCTTCTCAAGATGTTCACAAGGCTTACGGCGGAGTGGTGCCCGAACTTGCATCGCGGGCTCATGAGCTGAATATTGTTCCTGTGGTGAGCGAAGCTCTTTCAAGGGCGGGCGTGAAGGCCTCCGACCTCACCGCAATTGCTTTTACCCGCGGGCCGGGCTTGCTGGGCTCTCTGCTTGTCGGCACTTCTTTCGCCAAGTCCCTGGGGCTGGCGCTGGATATTCCGCTGATGATGGTCAATCATCTCCAGGGGCATCTGCTGGCCGATTTCATCAGGCAGGAGGGCGTAGAAGTAAGAGAGCCGGCCTTCCCATATCTATGCCTGCTCGTGAGCGGCGGAAACTCCCAGATAGTGAGGGTTGACAGCCCGCTGGAATATACCATACTGGGGCAGACCATCGACGATGCTGTAGGAGAAGCTTTCGACAAATGCTCCAAGATGATGGGTCTGGGCTATCCTGGCGGTCCCATCATAGACCGTCTGGCGAAGCAGGGCGACCCTCTGCGCTTTAAGTTTGCCAAGCCGCATATTCCGGGGCTGGATTACTCGTTCAGCGGGGTCAAGACTTCGCTGCTGTATTTCGTGCGTGACCAGCTGGCGCTGGATCCCGATTTCATGGAGAAGAACAAGGAAGATATCTGCGCATCTTTCCAGAAAACTCTGATTGATATCCTTATGGACAAACTCATCAAGGCTGCCAAACAGACTGGTATCAAGGATGTTACAATAGGAGGTGGGGTGAGCGCCAACAGCGGCTTGCGGCAGCGCCTTGAGCTTGAGGGCCGCAAAAGGGGCTGGCGCACATTCCTTCCGGAATTCAAGTTTACCACCGACAATGCCGCCATGATCGCCATCGCCGGCTACTATCATTATCTGGCGGGGGAGAGAACCGCTCTGGATGTTGCTCCGGTATCGAGGATGTCTGATTTCTGATTTTTTTGTATATTGCGCCTCATTATCACTAAGACATATGGGAAAGATCAAAGTAGCAATAGTCGGTTACGGCAATATCGGGCGCTTCTCGCTCGAGGCCGTAGATGCCGCGGGTGATATGGAATGTGCCGGTATTGTCAGGCGCCAGGCTTCAACCCAAGGGCATCCCGAACTTGCCGGCCGCAAAGTAGTGACCGACATAGCTGAGCTGGGCCAAGTTGACGTGGCAATTCTCTCCGTGCCTTCCCGCAAGGTGGAGGAGAATGCCCTGAAGTATCTGCAAATGGGCATCAGTACGGTGGACAGTTTCGATATACATACCGATATATGCGCTTTGCACGCCACTCTGGGGCCTGTAGCTAAGGCTCACAATGCAGTGAGCGTCATTTCTGCCGGCTGGGATCCGGGCAGCGACTCCGTAGTAAGGGCCCTGATGCAGGGACTTGCCCCCAAGGGTATCAGCTATACCAATTTCGGCCCTGGCCGCTCCATGGGACATTCTGTGGCGGCAAAAGCGGTGGACGGAGTGAAAGACGCATTGAGCGTGACCATTCCGGTAGGCACGGGGCTGCACCGCAGGATGGTGTATGTTGCCCTTGAAGATGGCGCCGACTTTGAGGCGGTGCGTAAGGCCATCCTGGCCGATCCATATTTCAGCCATGACGAGACTCACGTCATTCAAGTGGATGATGTTGACGCACTTAACGACATGGGCCATGGCGTGAATCTGGTGCGTAAAGGAGTCTCCGGGAGCACCCACAATCAGCTTCTGGAATTCAATATGAAGATCAACAACCCGGCGCTTACCGGGCAGGTGCTCGTGATGGCCGCCCGTGCCGCAGTGCGCCAGCGCCCGGGGTGCTACACAATGATAGAAATCCCTGTGATAGATATGCTTGAGGGAGACCGCGAACAGCTCATACGTTCGCTTGTGTAAGAGAGGAAGAATATGCCTGAAGATAGACATTTAGATGCCCACTGCGAGGCAATTTTGCAGGACTACAGGGACAATCTCCCGGTTTTTGAGAAGCTCTCCGCACATGTGCGCGGGATGCTTGCCGACACCCTCAACGAAGCAGGACTGCTCGTAGCGGCCCTGGAATCGCGGGTCAAGACAGAGGGGTCGCTCGCCGGAAAGCTGGAGCTCAAGGGTGGCAAATACAAGTCGCTCGCCGATATTACTGATATCGTGGGCCTGCGTATCATTACTTTCTACAGCGACGACGTGGATAAAGTGGCATCGGCCGTCGAAAGGCTCTTCGAGGTGGATTGGGAGAACTCGGTAGATAAGCGCAAAGCGCACGAAATAGACAGTTTCGGTTACCTTTCGCTTCATTATATCTGCTACGTCCCCGGTTATGACTATCGCGTAGAAATACAGATGCGTACGGTGCTCCAGCATGCCTGGGCCAACATGAACCATGATACAGGCTACAAGAGCGGGGTGGAAGTGCCGCATCAGTATTTGCGCAACCTCAGCCGCCTGGCCGGAATGCTGGAACTGATAGACGATGAATTCAGCCGCATCCGCATGGAGCTCACTGATTACCGGCGCAGGGTGCAGGCTCTGGTGGCATCGGGCAACCTTGACGACGCCCCCCTTGACGGCGATACATACCGGAGCTATCTTAATCTCGACCCGTTCGGCACCCTTAACCGCAGGATAGCAGCCGTGAACCAGGCGGAGATACTGGATGTGTCGCTGCTGCCTTATCTGGCAATATTCAAGGGACTGGGCATCAAGACTTTGGGCGATCTGGACCGATTGATCAAGGATTATTCCGACGGAGCTTACCAGATAGCTACATATCAGATGGGCCTCACCGACCTCGACATCATTTCTTCTTCCATCGGCCCCCAGGACCTGTGCATCTCCTACATCATGAAAAGCGGCGGCGGCAAGGCCGGCATTAAATATATGTTCGATATGCTCAACGGGGCTTCACCCTCCAATGAAACCTTAGCGGAAATGCTGATGGAACGGTCGGCAGATCTTCCATTCATGAACCAATAGAATATGGCAAACAAAGCTCTTGACACACAGTTGCTCGACCGCGCAATCATATTCGCGGTGAAAGCTCATGCCGGCACCGAAAGGCGCGGGAAAGGATTCCCGTACATAGTGCATCCTATGGAGGCCATGGAGATAGTGGCTACCATCACTTCCGATCAGGAACTGCTTGCAGCTGCGGCCCTTC
Organism: Bacteroidales bacterium; assembly: GCA_017634595.1. Lineage (GTDB taxonomy): Bacteria > Bacteroidota > Bacteroidia > Bacteroidales > UBA932 > Cryptobacteroides. The sequence goes on along the minus strand of JAGBNC010000007.1, from coordinate 10,611 downwards.
ACGATACCGTGGAAGATACGGATGTGTCGGTAGAAGACCTCAGAAGGGAGTTCGGGGACCGCGTTGCCGCCTTGGTGGAGGCCGAGAGCGACGTGTTTATGGAAGGGGTGAGCGAGGAAGACAGCTGGCGTACCCGCAAGCAGGCTGCGATAGACCGCCTGAGGAATGCCCCTCGCGATGCCAAGATAGTGGCGCTTGGAGACAAACTCTCTAACATGCGCGCCATAGCCCGGGACTATGCGGTCATGGGCGATGAACTATGGAACATTTTCCACGCCAAGGATCCGGCCGACCACGAATGGCATTACCGGGGCCTGGCAGACTCTCTACGGGATTTGTCTGACACTCCCGCATTCCAGGAATTCGAACGTCTAATAAATCAAGTCTTTTCAAAATGAACGCAATCAAAATAGACCTGGCCGATTATGAGCTCTCAGGTGGCGGCTACAACGGAGACAGTTTCAATCACAAAACCGACCCGACAGTCATGCTGAAGCTATACTTGCCCGGCAAGATACAGCAGCCGCTGGATGAGATGATGCTGGCCCGAAAGGTGTACGATCTCGGCATCCCTACTCCTGAACCAGGAGAGTACGTGGTGACCGAAGACGGCAGGTACGGTATTCGTTTCCGCCGTATCGTGGGCAAGAAATCGTATTCCAGGGCTACTGCCGACGAACCTGAGAAGGTGGACCAGTTTGCCGGAGAGTTTGCTTCCATGTGCCACCAGTTGCATTCGATCCATGTTGACAAGAGCCAGTTCGAGAACATCAAGGACCGTTATATGCGTCTTCTCACTGCCAATCCTTTCTTTACCGTGCAGGAGAAAGACAAACTGGCGCGCTTTATTGCCGACGCCCCCGATGACGACACCGCCATACACGGTGACCTTCAGTTCAGCAATGCCATTTTTGTAGGAGACAAGAGGTATTTTATCGACCTTGGCGATTTCTGCTACGGATACAAGATGTTTGACCTCGGGATGGTGTACTTGTGCTGCTGCCTGAGCGGCGAAGAGTTCATCAAGGAAACGTTCCACATGCCCAAGAGCCTTTCCAGAAAGTTCTGGGAATGCTTCGCTCCTGCGTATTTCGGCACTGACAGGCCGCTCAAGGACATTACTGAAGAGATAATGCCTTATGCCGGCCTCAAGACTTTGATAGTGGAGAGAGACTCATCGTGCCCAATGCCTGAGTTCAGGGCCGCTCTCAAGTCGATACTATGAAGCTGAAGACCATATTTGACAAACGTCTGATCAAGCAGTCGGCAAGGGCCGGACTGCTTCTGGTGGTCGTGGCTGCCTTGACTCTGGAGGCCACATCGCTTATCCAGTATTTTTATGCCCGCCATGGCCTTAAGGAAGAGTGTACCAGGCGTGCCGAGAGTGAGCTGGAGGCCACAAAGTTCCAGATCATGGACATCATCAACCAAGCCGAATCTGCCGTGCGCAACAGTGCATGGATTGCAGCATGGAGCCTGGATTATCCCGACAGTATGAGCGCCGTAACAAGGCGCGTGGTAGAGCAGAATGAGGTCGTCATGGGTTCGGCCCTGGCTTTAGTGCCGGGCTACATGAAGGACCATGAACTCTGCTGCCCTTATGCCTATGAAGCAGGGAACGGCCTGCAATTGTTCAGCCTGGCTACTCCCGAATACGATTATCCCTCCAAGGAATGGTTCACAAAGCCCGTCGAGCAGGGCTCCGGGTATTGGTCTGAACCCTATCTGGATACAGGCGGCGGCGGACTGCTGATGACGACATACAGCCTGCCCATTACCGACCGCAGCGGCAAGATCGCAGCTGTTCTTACTGCCGACATATCGCTGGACTGGCTCACCTCGCTGGTAGAAGATATAGAAGTCTTTCCCGAGGCTTTCAGCATGATGATCAGCCGTCAGGGCGAGATCATGGTGTGTCCGGCAGAGACGCTTGTCATGCGCTCCAACGTTGCCGAGGCCTCATCGTTGGTAGAAGACACGACTATCAACCGGCTCAACAGGTCCATGCTGGCCGGAGAGTCGGGAAGCATGCCCATTCGCTTCAATGGCAAAGTCAATCATGTGTTCTTCGCCCCCGTTGAGAGGACAGGCTGGTCAATGTCTATTGTGGTTCCCGAGACTGAAATATACGGTGAACTAAGCAGAATGTCATTGCTTGTGACCCTGCTTCAGATTCTCGGGCTGGCCATGCTTGTGCTGATCTTGCGTTCCGTGATTAAGAATTCATTGAAATATAAGGAGTTAAACGACAGGAAAGAGCGTATCGAGAACGAGCTCCGGATCGGGCGCGGCATCCAGATGTCCATGGTGCCCAAGATTTTCCCTCCGTTCCCGGAACGTCACGACATAGACATTTCAGCAACATTGCATCCTGCCAAAGAAGTGGGAGGCGACCTGTATGATTTCCATATCCGCGACGAGAAATTGTTCTTCTGCATTGGCGACGTCTCCGGCAAGGGCATCCCTGCTTCGCTGGTCATGGCGGTCACCAGGAGTCTCTTCCGTACGGTATCGGCCCATGAAAACGGCCCCAAGCGTATAGTTACTTCTATGAACGAGAGTATGGCGGACATGAACGAGAACAATATGTTCGTCACTTTCTTCTGCGGCACACTTGAGCTTTCAAGCGGCCATCTGCGCTATTGCAATGCCGGCCACAACGCTCCGCTGTTGTTTGCCAATGACAGTATCCAGCATCTTCCGGTTGTCCCCAATCTTCCATTGGGCATAATTCCGGGTATGGAGTATCAGGAGCAGGAGATAGATCTGGACCATGATGATGCGCTGTTCCTTTATACAGATGGGGTTACGGAAGCGGAGAATGTCAGCCACGAGCTGTTCGGTGAAGAGCGGCTGCAGGAAGTGCTGTCTTACCGCAGGAGCGCTCAGGAGCATCTGCAGGCTGTAAGCGATGCGGTGTCCGAGTTCGTGAAAGAAGCTCCCCAGAGCGACGATATCACCATGCTGTTCCTGCATTATCTTAATGCCAACAAGCAGAGCGTCAAGCAGCGCCATCTGGTGATACACAATAAGATAGAAGAAATATCCAAGCTCGCCGGCTTCGTAGAAGCAGTGGCCGGAGATGCTAAGATAGACAGCAGCCTTGCGCTCAACCTGAACCTGGCTCTGGAGGAGGCCGTCACCAATGTGGTTATGTATGCATATACCGACGGCGCTGACGGTCCGGTGGAAATTGATGCTGCAGTGCGGCCTGGAGAAATAGTATTCACAGTCTCCGACACGGGCAAGGCCTTCGATCCTACTGCGGCTCCGGAGGTGGATATTACCAAGAGTGCCGATGAAAGGAAAATCGGTGGCCTGGGAATTCATCTTGTACGCAAGCTGATGGATGACGTGACCTACAAGCGCGAGAATGCCAAGAATGTACTTACAATGACGAAAAAGATATAAGAAGAAGATATGGAAGTCAGAATCAACACTGAAAAAGACCTTACTACCGTTTTCCTGTCCGGCCGTCTGGATACTCCTTCATCGCAGGAGGTGGCCGCCAAACTTGAATCTCTTCAGGACAAGGCGTCCGGGACTATTGTGCTGGATTGCAGTGAATTGAAGTATATTTCAAGCTCCGGCCTCAGAATTTTCCTGTCCCTCCGTAAGGCAGCGGCCGCCCAAGGCGGAAAGGTCATTGTGAAGGATATCAATGACGACATCCGCAACGTCTTCATGATGACCGGATTCTTGAATCTTTTCGAGATCAGGTGAAATCCCTTTCGGAGGCTGTTCCCGAAATCCTTCTCCACCTGGAGGAGAGGGGAGTGGCTGTAGTAACAGCTCCTCCCGGTACCGGTAAATCTACTGTTCTGCCGCTTGCCCTGCTTGAATCCATGCCGGGCGGCGGCAAAATTGTGATGCTTGAGCCGCGGCGTATTGCGGCGCGCCAGATTGCTTCGCGCATGGCATCTACACTAGGCGAGCCGGTGGGCCGCACAGTCGGCTACCGTATTCGTTTTGAGCGCAGAGTCAGCGCATCTACTCGCATTGAAGTCCTCACCGAGGGGCTGTTGACCCGCAGCCTTGTTGATGATCCCGCGCTCGAAGGGGTGTCACTTGTGATTTTCGATGAGTTTCATGAAAGAGGCTTGAACTCCGACCTCGCGTTGGCTATGACGCGCTCCGCCAGGGAGTTGCTGCGTCCCGACCTGAAGATATTGATCATGTCGGCAACCATCGATGCCGAGTCCTTGTGCAGCCGGCTCAATGCCGCCAGAATAGACTGCGGCGCCCGTCAGTTCCCAGTCCAGATTGAGTATTCCGATCAAGATACGACCCCGGAGAATGTGGTGGAAAGAGTGTCTGCGGCTGTCCGCAAGGCACATGCATCGGCTTCCGGCGATATCCTGGCCTTCCTGCCGGGAGAAGGTGAAATACGGCGCTGTGCTGAAGCCCTCACCGGTCTGCCCGAGACCACTCGCATATATCCTTTGTACGGCATGCTTCCCGACAAGTTGCAGAAGGAAGCTATAGCGCCTGCTGCGCCCGGACTGCGGAAGATTGTGCTGGCAACGCCGGTGGCTGAGACCTCGCTGACTATAGAAGGGGTAAAGATAGTGGTGGACAGCGGGCTCTGCCGCCGCCCTGTGTATAATCCGCATACAGAGCTTGAGCGTCTTGATACAGTTAGAATCAGCATGGACATGGCAGTCCAGCGTGCCGGACGTGCCGGGCGAGTGGCTCCCGGAATCTGTTTCCGGCTATGGAACAAGGCCTCGGAGCGACGCATGGACGCTATGAGAAGTCCTGAAATACTCACTGCTGATTTGTGCTCGACCGTGCTTCAGGTAGCGGCTTTCGGTGAGCGGGCGGAGGATTTGCCATGGCTGGACCCGCCGCCGCAGAGGGCGCTTGACGCCGCTTGTCAGCTGCTTTGTGGGCTCGGCGCTTTGGATGAGGAGCGCAAGCTTACACGTTACGGACGCAGGCTTGCGGCATTCCCTTGTCACCCGCGTATAGCGCAGATGCTTCTGAAGGCGCAAACTCCTGAAGAAAAGGCGCTTGCATCGGATATTGCAGCCCTTATCGAAGCCAAGGATCCTTTGGGCGACGATGCCGGATGCTCGCTGGAGCTGCGTCTGAGGAATATCGGGGCTTGGGGCCGTATCCGGAGGGCGGCTGAGCAGTATAGGGCGCTGGCCGGCGTGTCCGATGAAGCGGCCTTCGTCGATCCTTACGTTGCCGGAGCTCTTGTGGCGTCGGCCTATCCCGGGCGTATAGCCAAGGCCTGGGGCGAAGGGGCCGGGCGCTACTGTCTGCCGGACGGTTCCATTGTGGCCATGCGCCCTGACGACCCTCTGTGCGGGGCTCGTTGGCTGGCCATAGCTTCCCTTGGCATCAAGCCGGGAGGCGTAGGAAGCATATTCCTGGCCGCACCGCTTGACGAGTCTGACCTTGAGCCCTTTGCGCGCGAGCGCGATCTGATTTCTTGGGATGCCAAGGCCGGGGCTGTGATCGCCAGGAGGGAGAAGCGCATAGGAGCGCTGCTCATTTCTTCACAGCCACTGAATGATTGCAGCGATGACGATGTGCTTGATGTTCTATGCGCCGCTGCGCCCAGGGACGGGCGTTCTATGTTTGACTTCTCCGATGAATGTGCAAACCTGCAGCGCCGCATTGCCTGCGTCTCTGCTTGGCATCCCGAGCTTGAGCTGCCGGATGTGAGCACCGATGCTCTGCTTGCCGGAGCGGGGAAGTGGCTGCCGGCCTTCCGTAACGGAGCATCTTCAACTGCCCGGCTGAAGAAGATTGATATGTGCGCAGTGGTCTGGAGCCTGCTTGACTATCAGCAGCAGGCGGCGGTGGACCGTATCGCGCCGTCGCATATCACGGTGCCTACCGGCAGTCGCATACGGCTGGAATACAGGCAGGGAGCCGAGGCCCCGGTGCTGAGGGTAAGGCTGCAGGAGTGCTTCGGCATGCAGGAGAGTCCTAAGGTGGACGAAGGCACCAGGCCGGTGCTTATGGAACTGCTGTCGCCCGGATTCAAACCGGTGCAGCTTACTACCGACCTGCGTAGCTTCTGGCAGGGGACTTATTTCGAGGTACGTAAAGAGCTCAGGAGACGCTATCCCAAGCACTCGTGGCCCGAAGATCCACTTGCGGCGGCACCTGTGCGAGGTGCCGTCCGCAAACCATCTATCTGATTCCGTACTTGCGGAGAATCCTCAGCACTTTCTTCTCTATTGATTTGGCCCACAGGGTGTAGCCGTAGTTGCTGGGGTGCACGCCGTCTACCGATGCCAGGTGGTCCTGACTGGTGGCGTCGGGATAGATGTAGTACACATCTTTGTACTTTTTGCAGGCTATCTTCATGAGGCTGTCGGCCACCTCGATGCGACGGCTCTCATTCCTCTCTGATGCAGTGCTGAAGTTGCGGCTCTCACGCCTGATGGTGCGCTGGAAAATCAGCGGTTTGCCGGGATGCGAAGCCTGTATCTTCTCGATGAAGGGGAAGAGCCTTTCCTCTATCTGGGCTACCGTAGGATTGGAGAACGCATCGAATATAAATGCTTCTGCATCAGCATGCGCCAAGGCTTCGGCAAAGTAAGGCTGGAGCTTGCTGTTGCCGCTGCAGCCCAGGCTCAGAAGCTGGATGCCCGTGTTGCGGGAGAACTGTGCGGGGTAGGTCATGCCTCCTCTGGAGGTACTGGAACCGTGGGTGTAGCTTGAACCGAAAATGGCCACCCTATGCCTGAATGGGTTGGGAATGGCTTCAATCACGGCAGTATCCTGGATGCCGATCTTAACCGATTTGACCTCGCTGTAGAGCGGCAGGTAGAGCAGGCACTCGTGCATGTTCCCATCCATATCCTTTATGAGGCTGAGCTCTTCGCCCTCGGCTCCGTTGCCGCGTGCTCCGGCGGCTGCGAACACCCATTTGCCGCCATCCCTGATGTACAGGTCATATCCTTTGGCGGAAATGCCGTTGGTGTTCATGGGGTATTGGATTGTGCCGTATTCGGTCTTGATGCGTATGAAGCTGCTGTTGGTGCGGAAGGCTACGGCAATGCCGGAGGACTCGCGCACTTGCAGGTTCTCGCCCTTGGTGAATCCCTTAAAGCGCACGGTGTCAAGCCTGTGATAGGGGTTGGGCGTGTCGGTATAAAGCTTGCCGGTCAGCGTGAGGGTGCTGGCTTCGGTGTAAACACATTTGGGGGCATCAGCACTCATGCCAAGTGTAGGCATGAAGGCACCTGCAATCAGGATAGCACAGATGGTAAAGAATTTCTTCATAAGAACAGCGTTTTCACAAAAATAACAAAAAAAAGTCGTAAATTGCGAGCTTGTGGATAGAATAATTAAATTTCAAGGGATTGAGAATGCCCGGCAGCTGGGCGGACTCGTTATGCAGGATGGTCGTAAGGTTCGGAATGATATTCTTTTACGCTGCGGCAATTTGTCCCGCGCTACTCAGGACGATGAATCGGTGATCACGGGACGTTTCCATATTACAGATGTGTTTGATTTCCGCTATGCTTCGGAGGCGGCCGCCGATCCTGACCGCCGTATGGCCGGGGTGCGTTATATAAGCCTTCCCACGCTTCCTAAGGAGATGATAGACGGCTTCTCCTCTGGCCGACCCGATGCGGAGCAGCTTAATTCCAAGGATTTTGCTGCGTCGCTTGTGCGCTATGCGTCCGTGCCTCAGGCCCAGGCGCTTGCCCGCAGGCTTTATCCCTCCATTGTCCTGGACCCTCAGTCGCAGCGTTACTACGGTGACTTCCTGCGCGGAGTGCTCAATGCTCCGGGCGGTTCGTTATGGCACTGCTCTCAGGGCAAAGACAGGGCCGGCCTGGCCGCTGCCTATCTTCTGACCGCTTTGGGGGCCGACCGTGCAACCATCCTTGATGATTTCGGCAAGTCCAACGAGTATTATGCACCCTTCGTCGCAGCCCTGTCGGCCCAGGTAGTACGTACCGGCGGCGACAAAGACGCCACTGATTTTATACAGGCCATGGTCGGCGTAAGCGTTACCAATTTCATTGCTGCGCTGGACCTGATCGACGAGAAATATGGCTCGCTGCCTCTGTATGTTGAGAACCAGCTCGGGTTTACTCCCTCCGAGCAGAAGCAGCTTCGTGACAGATATTTGGAATAGTTATGAAACGTATAATCAGCATCATCGCGGCCCTCGTGCTTGCCGCCGGGTCAGTTTTGATGGCCCAGACCCCTGAGGAGATTATCTCAAGGATGGAGAAAGAGATGAACGCTCACGAGAAGGACGGCATCTTTATGGTAGTGGAAATGAAACTGCCTATCCTTGGGACCTTTGCTACCGAGACCTATACAAAGGGTGATAAAATGCGCATGGAAGTCAATACCTCCGGCAAAAAGGCCATCACCTGGATAGACGGACGTGTTCAGTGGCTATATACAGTGGCTGACAATGAAGTAGTTATAGAGAATCTTAAGCAGGATGGCAGCAAGTCTTCCGAAGGCGATCTGTCTGCACTCAATGGAATAGCCGACGGCTACGATGTGTCTTTATCCAAGGAGACCGATAAAGAATGGTACCTGCTCTGCAAGAAATCCCGCTCCAACAAAGACAAGGATGCTCCGAAGAGCATGAATCTGGTTGTGTGGAAGGATTCCTATCTGCCCGCATCTTTCAGCGGGAAGATGTCCGGTGTGACCCTTACTATGCGTAACCTGAAGTTTGGTGTGTCTGATAGGGAAGTCACTTTCAACGCGGCAGATTACCCCGGCGTGAAGATTACAGACAAACGCTCAGCGGAGTGAAGAAGTTAGTTTTATTTTCAGTAGCTCTCTGTTGCTGTTTTTCAGCCTTAGCCCAGTGGATGCCTGATTCCACGGTTCAGGTGGTTGCCTATTGGGACAAGGGCGACAAGGCTGTTTATCAGGTACATGGCTCTGTAAAGCAGGTTTTCGGAGATGGTACTGAGAAGCTGATCTCTGAAGATTTTGAGAAGCACTCCTTGGAAGTAATTGACCAGACCGATTCCGCTTATGTGGTGCGTATGAAGATTTGCGACACTCAATTGAGCTCGGTCACCGACCCTCTTGAGTCCGAACTTCGCAATGAGCTCCAAGAAGAGATGACTTTTGATTTCCTTACCACCGAGTTGGGCCGTCCGCTGGAGTTCATGAATCTTTTCGACGAGTCGGAGCGCCTGCAGAAGCGTTTGCCGCAGGTGACTGATTCCTTCTTTGCTCGGCATCGCCGGCTTAAGAAAGACGAGAAGCAGCGCCTGGAAGCGGCTGCCGAGGGCATACGTGCTTTCACCGCCTCGCTCGAGTCGTTCAAGAAGTTGGGCGAAGATGCCTTCTTACCTCTGCTTTACTGGCACGGTTCACGCCTTGATACAACCCAGATATATACCATCGACTCGTCAGTCGAGAACCTGTTCGGTACCACAGTCCCGGCCAAGCGTGATATATGGGTCGATGCCGAGAGCAGCGACTCTTCCGTGGTGGTTATAAGGGGCTATACTAAGCTGGAGCACAATGAGTTGATGCCTCTACTCGAGAAGTTTATGCTCGACAATATCCGCAGCTCCACCGCCGATGACTCAGAGTACGACGAGGCCGTGAACGAATGGTTCGACAGCGTGTCAGAGAAGCACCTCGCACTTAGCCTGGAGCGCTATGACATCTGGGCAGTGCATCTTGGCACCGGCTGGACTGTGGTGTATTCTCAGGAGCAGCACCTGGCCATCAAAGACGACGAATCTGACGTGGACACCATTTCCTCTATAGATATCAAATACATTTTAGATAATTAGCCAGGCGCAGTTCAGTGCCAGGCGGTTCTTGGTGGTATTAGGCGGCCTTTTGCGGCTTTGGGTGACTCTTCGGTGGTGGCTTTTGGTGGTTCTTGGTGGAATTGGGTGACACTTGGTGGTGGCATTTTGCGGTTCCTGGTGGTTTCCGGCGGTTTTTCGTTGTTTTTTGCGATTCCTGATACTTCAAGCGGGGCCCCGCGTGATCCCCGGTGTCTTGCTTCTGACGTTTTGAAATGAACGGCCGGGACGATCCGCCCTGGATGCCGTCTGGGGCATATTCTTCCGGCCGGTCTCCCCGGACAGCCGACACCGGCCGGGCGATGGTGACCTAAGTCCTTGATAATCAGCCATAGCTGAGCGCCCGCCCCGGCCGTCCATTTCAAAACCTGGCCTCCATCAATCCCGCCCCGGCGTTTTCTTCACCGCTTGCGTGAGTGCCGAAGATTTTGCTGATTCTTTCTGTTTTATTTACGATTCTTAAAGCCTCTTTCGGAAATTGTTTGCACCTTTGAGGCCCATTAAACTGCGTTCGATGGCCTGGGCAGAAGGGCCGCCGACGCTAACCAAACTTATTATGGAAAACAAATCAACTTTCGACAGCGGCGCGACAGGCCGCTATGCAGACATCCTGCTAGACTATGCTTTCAAGAGGTCGTTCAAGGAATACGGCAACGCCAAACGTCTGATGCTCCTGTTTCTTCAGGCCCTGATCCCCGAGCGGAAGATCGTCGGACTGAGCTACACTCCCGAGGAAAGCACGAATCAGAACCTGAACGGGAAAGGCGTCCGAGTGGACGTGGAATGTGTTGACGCGAGCGGGCAGCGCTTTGTGGTGGAGGTCCAGCGTGCGGAG
>JAGBNC010000006.1 GCA_017634595.1 Bacteroidales bacterium | reverse complement strand
GTCTCGCAGTTGAGGTAACGGCCGGCCTGGAGGTCACCGCCCATCTCCTGGGGCACGTTGTTCCAGTCCACTACATGGTATGTGCCGCTCACCTCCACCGGTACGTCGTCGGCCTCGCTGCCCAGCACCGAAAGGTCGAGCTGGATGCGGTAATAATTGTTGGCTTCCAGCGTAGTCCTGTTGGGGATGAGGATCTTGTAGTAGAATTCAGTGGTCTTGGAATCTTGTTCCGTGATATCACCCGTTCCCTCATTGGCACGCTTGCAGCCTTGCCAGGGAAGGATGATCTTGATGTAAGGAGCATGGGCGCCGTTCACGTCCCAGGATATGGGCGTGGTGTACAGAGGCGTGCTGCTTAGCATCCAGTATTTCCGCTCCACATTCTCCTTGGCCAGATAACGCATCACATTGCCGTCCTCGTCAAGAAGTTCCTGCTTCTGGCCATCCTTCAGCTCATAGTCCCAGTCGCCCAAAGACAGGTTGCCGATATTGTCGTCGGTCTGGTCGGCTGCTGCCGTACCTGTGTTCCAAATCCATATGGGTTCGTTGTTCTCATCCTGCTTCACCTTGTAGGCCACCTTCCATACGGAGGTAGGAATCTGCAGGGTCTGTCCGTTCCCTTTGGCGTTAACAGCGTTCCCGTCTACCGAACTGCCGTTCCAATATCCACCGAGGTCATAATTATAACCCGACTCGGCGTATTTCCCGTTCTGCACGTCATAGCCATACATGGCATAACGGGGCGATGCGGAGTAGAAGCCGTCCTTGGTCTCGTCGCCATATTCTATGGGCGTTCCGGCCACGGTGGAGTGGGTGCTGCCCCAGAGCATGTACGCCTGAATGTGATCCACATCGGCTATCCAGGTTTTCTTGTAGTTTTCCAAGCCCGCCGCGGTGGTCTCGGACTGGTTGATTTCCTGCGCCACCTTGAGGTCAAGCACTATTTTAATGGACACTCGGGCCAGGGAAGCCGTGACCCGGACATTGGTCCGCTCCGCGAGTTCAAAAGTGACCGGGGCGGAAGTGCGCATCACGAAGTTGCCGGGAGCGACGGTACCGGTGGTGGCCGACGTTGCGTTGTAGAAGCTAAGGTCGATTGGAAGTGACTGGATCTCGGAAAGGGTCGAATAGACGGTCCCCTCATATTGGATACCGCCCTTGCTCGTTCCCTCGGCCGCTACATAGGTAAACTTGTCGGAAGGAAGGTTGGCCACTACATAGGCATAGCCTGTCCCGCCTGTAGGGAACTCCTCGTCCAGGTTGATGTTCTTGGAACTGCTGCCGGTTTCGTGACCGCACACGCGCAGGTCGGTGCCCGCAGCGTCCCCGTAAATGAACCAGAAGTAGTCTGCAATGGTGTTCTCGTTGTATGTGGGATCCCCCGGCGTGGTAGTATCGGCTTTGGTGCCGGGGCGTGAGCACACCGGCGTAAGGGTGATGCCGGAATGGTCACTCGGGATGCCTCCGGGGTTGTCCATCGGCTCGCGGGAGCAGGCGCCGAGTACGGCCGCCGCTGCCAATATATATATAAGTGTCTTTTTCATCGCCTAGTTGTTTTTCTTGGGAATGACAAATCTCCAGTAGCTGAAAGAACCGTCCCTGTGGGCGTCCTGGATTTCGGAGTCGGCGCTGAAGGTCGATCCTTCGTCGAAGGAAATGCTCGTGCTGAAGAGGCTCTTGAGGATGATGGCATGGTCTTCGGTGCGCTGCTCGTCGGTCACGTTGGAGGTGATGTGCAGCTTGACTGTCTTTACCATGATCTGGCCTTTGAGGTCGGGACTGCCGATGTTGTCGTCATCGTCCCATACTTCCACCTTGAAGGCCGCCGTGCCCATACCGCCGTTGCCTTCGGGGATGAGCTGCCAGTAGCCGCCAACGGGCGCCTGCGGCAGGAAGGTCACCTCGAAGTAGGGTTTGTTGGGTACGCTCACGCCATCGACTACGGTCACTCCGTAATCCTTTGACATGTCCAGCGTACGGACCTGATAGTCCTTGGTCCCGGCGGGATAGTAATTGTTGCCTGTCTCGGTAGCGTTCTTGATGATGAACGGACCCGACTGCACGTTCTGCGAGAATGAGGTGTCCTCTTCAGTGTAGTCCCAGGGCAGCACCTCGGGAATGAGGGTGATGGCGTACTTCCAGGTGCCGCTGTCAAGCTTGAGGAGGTTGATGCGGTACTTTTCGCCGGCCTGGAACTGGTAAGGCTCATTGGTGGAGGTTTCACCCTCGCGTAGCGCGCGCGTGAAATAAATATATTCTGTACGCTCAGCTCCGTTGTCATTGATAGTCACGCGGAGTTTGAGGGCGGCAGTATTGGTCTGCGGAAGGGTAAAGAGCGTGAAAGTGGCACCCTTCGTTTCGCTGATGGTGATGCCGGCGCTGCCGGTAGTGGTGTTGAGGGTGACTGTCTGCGAAAGGCTCTCCGTGGCCCCCAGAGCGACGGAGCTGAGGTCTCCTGCCTTGAGGGTGAATGGACCTGCGAGGTAGTCGCTACCCTGCGACTCAAGCTGGACCTGCTTCACTTCGATGTCGTTATCCTTGCTTGTCATGTTCAGCTCGAACGCTGTGAATGCGGGCTTGAAGAGCAGGCTTACCTGGGGGGCGTTGGCGTTTTCACTCACGCCCGCTGCAGAAGCAGTCATGACGGCGTAGTCCATGTCGGGCTTGTACACCGTGTAGGTGAGGGTCTTGGCCCCGTCCGTCACGTCCTTGGTGTCCGTCTCTGTAGGGAGAGCCGGGTCGGCGGGAAGCGCCGCGCTCACGAGGCCGTCTTCTGCCCCGATGGATGTCACCGCGCCTGTTCCGGAGGCGGGGTACACGCCATAGAAGTCATACGTCCCGTCGTATCCTTCTTTCCAGCAGAGTCCGTTGGGTGAGGACGATACGGTCGCCTTGCTCTGGTGGTTGCCGTTGTCGGTAACACCGGTCACGACATACGTGGCGGTGTGCGCGCCGGAGCCATTGGCATCGACGGAAGCCTGTGGGCTGACGATGTCCAGCTTGTCGCCCTCCTGCCAGTTGATGTACTGATAAGTGGCTGTCCCGGTGCCGGGATAGTCGTCGCCGTACTCGGTCTTGGTAGCGACCTCGCCGGAGACGGTGCCGAAAACGATTTCGCCGCCGCGTCCGAACTGTCCGTTCTTCTGGCAGCCGGCAGTGAGCAGGGTTCCTCCCAGGAGGACCGCCGCAGTAAGTATCTGTGTCAATCTTCTCATTTTCCTGTCCTCCATTTTACTCCCAAGTCCAGTTGTTGTTCCAGTCGAAGCCGCCGGTACCGGTGCCGGAAGCATCTATGCCCGTGACCTTCTGGCCGTCGGACAAGATTTCCAGCGACTCATCGACAATAGATGCCGCGAGCAGACTGGTCTCCAGCGAGGCCTCCACTTCTTTCAGCACCCTTGGCGCCTGATAGTGTCTTGTTGTTTTCATTCTGTATATTTTCATTTCTATTTTTCGCATTTTTCAATCCAGCTTCGGGGGACTCTTGCCTTGGCAAAGAGGCAGTCCATGAGTCCGACCACTACGTAGAGGCGGCCCTGAAGTTCGAGCACTCGCCCCTCTACTCCTTTGAGGGGCCCTTTGGTGACCCGTACCCAGTCGCCCAGGGACAGGGGTTTATCTACCAGCCCGCCGCTTTCGAGGCTCAAGTCCAGCACCCGCCGGAAGTCTTCCATCTGCTTGTCCGGCACCACCAGGAGGGTGCGCGTGGCGCAGTCGATGATGTAGCGTACCGGAAGGGCCTTCATGTTAGCAAGCTCCAGCGCATCGGTCTTCGTGGTGCGGAGGAACACGAGGTTGTTGACCGGGATGAAGTGCTCCACCCCCTCGCGGTCGAGCCGCTCGTGGATCTTACGCTCCTGCCCGTAGCGCGTGCGGGCAGCATACCACTTGGTCTGTACTGCCTGCTCCATCTTAAAACTTCCTCCCGCTGACTATGCTCAGGAATGTGAGTCCGAGCACTTTCACATCAAACCACACGGAGTGGTTTCTCAAATAGTACAAGTCCAGATCGAGACGCGTGAGCATCTTTTCGAGCGAGTCGGTGTACCCGTTGTAGAGGGTGGCGTAGCTCGTGACGCCCGGGCGGATCTGGTAAAGGTAACGGTAGCGCGGGTTGCGCTCCATGATCTGGTTTATGTAGTATTCCCTTTCGGGACGGTATCCGATAAAAGACATGTCGCCGCGGAAAACATTCCACAGCTGCGGGAGTTCGTCGAGGTGGTGCTGGCGCAGGAATTTCCCAACCCGCGTGAGGCGAGGATCGTCGTCGCCGCTGTATAAGGCAGGGCATCCGCCGGCCTCGGCATCAAGGCGCATGGACCTGAATTTGAGGATGTTGAACTTGCGGCCGCCGCGTCCGACCCTTTCCTGTCGGTAGAGGACGGGCTCCCCGTCTTCAATCCTGATGGCTATGGCGCAGAGGGCCATGACCGGGGAGAACACAATCAGCAGCAGGGCCGACAGTACAAGGTCGAAACTGCGCTTAAGCACATGGCCTGATAATGTCATGGCGTCGGTCTGGGGCAGATCATCTTCCGATCCTGCACTTTCGTCATCCTGTGAGATCCCGGCTTTGGGGAAGAGTATGCTGTCCACTCCGCCGAGTCTCCACTGGAGGCTATCAAGGCTCTGTGCTGTAGGACAGTAATATACGATCTTGTTGCCAAGCACAAGGCCTTCTTCTTCTTTGTTGCTGGAAATGAATCCTACGACGGCGATTTTTCCTTCCTTCTCAGTCTGCATCGCGAGTCGCACCGAATCGTCGCCGGTTCCTGCTATCAACGCTGTGCTTTTGGACGCGTCCGAAGCCACCCGTTCATTTTCCAGGGTCAATTCGGCGGCGAAGAAGCGGATGATGAGCAGAGCAGCAAGTGAAACGACCAGGTCGGCAAGTACCAGAAGGACGGCGTAGGCAGTCGTGGGGAGCTGGATCAGTCCTGCTAGAATGCATATGGAGAGTATGGCTTCCTTAATGAGTACGGCGCCTAGGAGTCTGACGGTTGAGCGGATTGAGAGGTAGCGCATGACGACTCTCGGAGATCTTGTGGCTGTGAATCCGATAAAAGAAGCTACGACCGAAAGACCAATCCACCGGAGTACGATACGGGTGAAGCCGGGGATGGGACTGGAGAGCCAGCGTATCAGCAGGATACATAATAAAGAAGCTACTGCAGAAAGAACCATATCCTGCAGCAAAATAAGACGCCCTCCGTGGAAGCTTCTCTTCATATTAAACCAAATGCGCTACTAACTCGCTTTCTAAAACAATTGAAGGTGCAAAGATACAATAAATATATAAATATGGCAATTTTTTTTGAGGCAAACACCCTCCTGCGCATGTTCTCAATGTATTGTAGCGAAAAAAATGCCGAACATGTTTGCATTTTAGCAAAAGAGTTGTAAATTTGCAGTCCCAATTCTGAGATATGGTGTAATGGTAGCACTACAGATTCTGGCTCTGTCAGTGAGGGTTCGAGTCCTTCTATCTCAACTTAGTCAGCAGCCGGTCCGGATGGTCCGGCTTTTTGTTTTTTAACATTGTAATTATGAATAAATTAACAATTGCTTCTGTACTGTGCTCCGTGGTACTGCTGGCAGTATCTTGCGGGGGCAATCCCACCAAGGGTGGAGAGCAGGACGACAAGGCCGCATCCGACTCCGTGGCTATGGCAGAGAAAGCTACTAAAGTTATGGACAAACTTGCAAATCTTCCCGCCGAGCCGGTTTTTGACATCAAGACCACTCTCGGCACTATCAAGGTGCGTCTCTATTCCGACACTCCCAAGCATCGTGAGAACTTCGCAAAGCTTGCGCTCAGCGGTTATTATGACGGTCTTCAGTTCCATCGCATCATCAAGAATTTCATGATTCAGGGAGGAGACCCGCTCACCAAGACTATGGACAATGCCGCCAGTTTCGGCACCGGCGGACCCGGTTATCAGATCGAGGCCGAGATCCTTCCCAACCATCACCATAAGAAGGGTGCTCTGGCTGCTGCCCGCAAAGGCGATATCGCCAATCCTATGAAGGAGTCGAGCGGCTCACAGTTCTATATCGTCCAGAGCGAGGAAGGCTGCCGTCATCTTGACGGAGAGTACACCATCTTTGGCGAGACTATCGACGGATTAAAGGTCATCGACGACATCGCAGCGGTCCAAACCGACCAGCGCGGCCTCCCTACCAATCCGATTTGGATAATTTCTGTCGAACTTGATCCCGAATTGAACTAGTTTGGCACACACTTTGCAATATAGTTTAACCGAATAGTTTTTTCATAGGTTAAATTTTAGGTTAGAATTGCAAGCCGCCTGCGTCGAGAGATGCGGGCGGTGTTGTTTAATGGGCTCTCGCTCTCACAAAGCGCGTGGTCTCGGGTAAAAACCGCCATTCCGGCCCAAGATCGCCGTTCTCAGGCCCGCAGGAGCACGAAATTGCTGTTTCCGGGCCCGAATGCAAGAAAAGAGAGGTGTTTATCTCGAAAATCACTAAATTTGTGGCGTGTTTTAATCCCACCAGTTGACTAGACGCGACATGGCAGACAATTACATCGAAAAGCGCGAAGAGGCGCTCCGCTCGGCGGGCCGCACAGTGTATCGCCGCAATACTCCTTCTCTCGACACTCTTCTGCTAAAGAACCGCAGCCACAGGGCCTTCGACACCACATATTCGGTTGCCATGCGCCAGCTGGAGGCGATTGTGTCGGTCAACAACAAGATACCCTCGGGCCGCAACGCCCAGACGCTTCGCTTCAAATTGCTTGATGCCAGCTCGGGAGGAGAGGACTTCTGCCGTTTCCTCCACCTGGGAGGCTATCTCCCCGAGCTTCATCTTCCGCTTCCAGGCACCGAGCCCAAGGCATTCATAGTGGTGTGCAGCACGGAGGCGGAGTCCCCGATGGTAGATATTGACCTTGGCATATCCCTGCAGAGCATGGCGCTTAAGGCCGTGGAAATCGGTCTCAACGCTTTGATTGTGCGGGCTTTCGACAGGGCTGCCGTCAAAGCCGGGCTGGGGCTTCCGCTCGAGCCGCTGGCGGTGCTGGCCGTAGGGAAGGGGACAGACAGAATCGAATTGAAGGAGGTCCCGGCAGGCGCCGACCTGCGTTACTACCGCCAAGACGGCGTTCACTATGTCCCGAAACTTAAAATTGATGATTTGTTGCTATAAATATGACTACACACAGATTTATTAAGGCACTGGCGGGCGCCTTTATGCTTGCCGCCATTGTATCGGCTTGCAATCGCCCCGCACCTCGCACCGGGGACCTTGTATTCGTAGGAATACCTCTGGATTACCGCATTGACTCTATGTCCAACGCCATCGGCGACGCCACTGCCACTGCCACTGATTCGCTGAACATTATCCACGCCGCCATTCTGGACATTGCCGAAGACGGCCCGTACATCATAGATGCAACGCTGAAGCATGGTGTGGACAGGCATCCGCTCGATACCTTCTTCTGCGACTTTACACTCAACAACGGCTCGCTGCCGCGCTTCTTCGTGATGCGCCTCAAAGACAACCGGCAGGCCGCCGACTACGTCAAGAATTCGCTTAAATACCTGGGGCTCAGCTATAACAATAGTTTCGTTCCTTGCGATACGGCACGCTACTGCACGGAGCTGATACGTGATAGCTATGTGCGGGCAGACGGAAGCTATATCTTCCACGAGGCTCCTATGAACTTCCGTTCACAGGACGGCACCATGCCCCCTTACTGGGAAGAATTGTTCGCAATACTCGGGATCCCCGTTCCGCAGGGCGTACCGGGCACAAACCCTGCCGCTATGATGAAGGAAGATTGCCTGCAGCCGGTGGATGTGAAGCTCGAGACCTACTTCAGCGGACGGCGCTAAGCCAGGCGGAGAATACTTCGCACAGGCGCTCTCTGGCAAGCTTGCTCTGTTTACGCCATGGCGTAAGCAGGTCGAAGGCATGCGCATTGCCGCTGTACACATCCACGCAAGCCTCCACGCCGGCATCCTTCAGGTTCTGCACGTAGTCCATTGTCTCCTGGTAGAAAGGCTCTCCGTCGGTGACGAAGGTGTAGCATGCCGGCAGCCCGGAGTAGTCGGTCTCCCTGGCGGGGGAAGCATATTTGCTAACATTGTCGGTGCCGTAGTCTTCGCCGAGGTAGTGCCGCCAGCCCCAGTGGTTGCGCCTGGTGTCCCACACCAGGCCGTGATTGTCGGCCGATGATGGGGTGTCTTCGCTGTCAAGCATGGGATAGAGCGGCAGCTGAAGTGATATGGGTATGCGTCCTTTGTCTCTAGCGTATATGCACAGCGCCGCGGTCAGCCCGCCTCCTGCACTCTCGCCGCCTACCACTATTCTGCTCTTGTCTATGCCCAGGGAGTCGGCGTGGTCGTACATCCACTCCAGTGCTGCGTAGCAGTCTTCAAGGGCGGCAGGATACGGGGACTCCCAGGCAAGTCTGTAGTCGGGGCACACTACCACGGCTCCGAAGCGCTCGGCCAGCATCTTTCCGTTGGATACTTCGACCATATAAGCACCGCCCGTCATGTATCCGCCGCCGTGAATCCACAGGATCCCCGGGACAAGGCCTGGCGTGTCTTTGGGCTGCAGCACCCTTGTCTTGATCTTACGGCCGCCACTCTCAATACGTACGGAGCTGGACATCAAGTCGTAGCCCGCACAAGGCAGCACCGTAAATATGATGAAAACTAAAACTAAGAATCGTTTCATACGAAGTGTAATCCAACAAAGATAACGAAAAATCCTTATATTTGTCAGATAACTAATACCGATTGTTATGCGTGAACTGCGATGCCCGCACTGCGGAAACATTCTTACGATAGATGAAGCCGATTATGCCTCTCTTGCCAACCAGGTCAAGGGTGCTGAGTTCAATGCCGAGGTGCAGAGGCGCCTTGCCGAACTGAAGGCCCAGCGCGACGCCCAGGAGCAGGCGCGGGCGGCCCAGGCAGGGCAGAAGTTCCAGGCCGAGCTGTTCGGACGCGACCAGGAGATAAGTGCGCTGAAAGGCCGTCTGGACTCGCTGGAGGAGCGTAAGCAGCTCGAGCTTGCCAAGGCCGTATCTTCCAAAGACACGGAGATAGCCAGCCTGAAGGCTCAGATGCAGCAGCTGCGTTCGGATTCGCAGCTTAAGAAGTCCCAGGCGGAGCTTCAGGAGAAGGCCCTGCGCGAGGAGTACGAGAACCGGCTGAAGTTCGTGCAGGAGCAGGTCGATTACTATAAGGACCTCAAGACCAGGATGTCCACCAAGATGGTGGGGGAGACGCTGGAGTCTCACTGCAGCACTGTGTACAACAGCGAGCTAAGACCTTTGATGCCAGGGGCTTACTTTGAGAAAGACAATGACGCTTCGGGAGGCAGCAAGGGCGATTTCATATTCCGTGACTATTCCGACGGCACCGAATATATCTCCATCATGTTTGAAATGAAGAACGAGATGGACGAGACCGCCACCAAGCATAAGAACGAAGACTTCTTCCGCAAGCTCGATGCCGACCGCAATGCCAAGGGCTGCGAGTATGCGGTGCTGGTATCGTTGCTGGAGCCCGATAGCGAGCTGTACAACGGAGGCATTGTGGACGTGTCTTACCGCTATCCCAAGATGTACGTCATACGTCCCCAGTTCTTTAAATCGATGATAACGCTGCTGGTGAATGCAGCCAAGAAGAGCATCGAATATCAGAAGGAGTTGATGCTGGCCCGCAGCCAGAGCGTGGATGTGACCAAGTTCGAAGAGCAGTTGAACACCTTCAAGGATGCGTTCGGACGCAATTACCGTCTGGCCAGCGAGAAGTTCCGTACGGCCATCGAGGAGATTGACAAGTCGATAGCACACCTGCAGAAGATAAAAGATGCGCTCATAGGGTCGGAGAACAACCTCCGCCTGGCCAACGACAAGGCTGATGCGCTGTCGGTCAAGCGCTTGACCCGCGGTAACCCTACCATGAAAGCCAAGTTCGATGCGGCCCGTGACGCTTCACAGCAAAATGATGATTAATATATGAGAACTATGATTTACGGCGCCGGCTCCCTCGGGACCATTCTGGGCGCATTCATTACCAAAAACGGAGGAAAGATAGAATTAGTGAACCACAACAAGGCTCACGTTGCCGCCCTGCAGGAAAAAGGCGCGCATGTTGTGGGGACGCTTGATTTCGTGCAGCCTGTTACTGCATATACCGATGAGGAACTGAGCTGAGTGTACGATGCGATCTTCCTTATGACTAAGCAGCAGAACAATGCTCAAGTAGTTGAGTTCCTGCGCCCTTTCCTCGCTCCGGACGGAGTCATTGTCACTTTCCAGAACGGTCTTCCCGAGCCCCTTATTGCCGACATAGTAGGCCCCGACAGGGTGCTTGGCTGTACGGTGGCATGGGGCGCTACCATGCTGGGGCCGGGAGTGTGCGAGCTCACCAGCGCTCCCGACGCTCTCACTTTTTCGCTTGGCTCCATCAGCAGCAAGCCCAATCCCAAACTGCAGCAGGTCAAGGCTTTGCTTGAACTGATGGGGAGCGTGGACGTGGAGGACAATTTCATAGGGACCCGCTGGAGCAAGCTTTTGATCAACGCTTCTTTCTCCGGCATGAGCGCTGTCCTCGGCACCACCTTCGGCGAGGCCGCATCCAATAAGGCCTCACGCCGCTATGTCCAGGCTATAATAAAGGAATGCATAGATGTTTGCGCCAAGGGCGGTATCAAGATAGAGCCGGTACAGGGCAAGGATATTGTCAAGCTGCTCGACTACAACGGCCCGGTGAAGAAAGCAATCTCATGGTTCATCATCCCTATAGCTATACGCAAGCACGCCCGCTTGAAGGCCAGCATGTTGCAGGACCTGGAGAAGGGAAAGAAAACCGAAGTCGATGCTATCAACGGAGCGGTGTGCGCATTCGGCCGTAAGGTGGGATGTCCTACGCCCTGCAACGATGCGGTGGTGGAGATAATTCATAAGTGCGAATCCGGCGAATTGAAACCGTCGTTCGATAATTTGAATTATTTCAGAAAATGATTACATTTGCACGATGAACAAAAAATACATAACTCCCGATGCCGAACTGCTGGGCGCAGCCCTTCAGCAGTTGATCTGCCAGTCTGTCGAAGGCTCTATTGAGGACTTTAAGGACGACGGGGAGTTTGTCTGGTAATCAATCTTACGCCTCCTGCGGCCAGAAGAGTCTGCGCTGCAAGGTATGTTGACATCACCCCGAATCCTCCCATAAACCGGCTTAAGTTCCCGAAGTTCCTGACAGCTATCAGGGCATCTGAGAACGTGAACAGCACGGCGCCGGCAAACAGCATCCACCATGTCAGTCCGCCGAAGCGGAGCGCTCCTGCCAAGGTGCTGAACATCAGCAGGGTGAGTACGAATCCATAAACTCCCATTGGGGCCAGCATAGTGCCGTTGACCCCTATACCTTTAATGAGGCCGGCCGTAAGCCCCAGGCAGAAAGTCATGGCCAGGGCCCAGTGCCATGCTTTGAGTCCTTTCCATGAGCGGCCTCCGAACAGGCAGATATAGAATATGTGGCCTATGAGGAAGAGTCCTATGCCTCCGGCAAAGAATACGAAGCCCTTTCCCAGCAGCATGGTGTCGCCCGCAAAGCCGAACAGCTGGCCGCATAGCAGCAACGCCGCTCCTTCCCCTCTCCGGGGAAGGAGGTAAGTGAAGGTGGTGAGACATAGCAGAGGCATCAGGGCAGGCTTGACGCAGCGCTCCAAATCTCCATCGGACAAGCAACCCCAAAGATTCAATATGCAGCACACAGCATAAAATGCTGCGGGAATTAACCAAAGTCTTTTATTTTTCATCTTACAAAAATATCACTAATTTTGTAAAATTATGGGACTGTTTAATTTTTTCGGCGAAAACGAGCACCGCGTTTTCAACTACAAGCCGATCTACTACGACCCTGAAGAGGAAAAGCGCAAACAGATGTTCGGCGCCGTGGACGGTACTGCCGATAAAGAAAAGAAAGAAGGCACTTATGTGCCAGGGTCTTACATCAAAGGCTCACTGCGTGACGGCCACTATAGCCGCACGCGCAGCCACATGAGCAAGGCGCAGACTATCATCGGCATTATTACGGCCCTCCTGATCGTGGCGGTATTGTATTTTATCGCCAAGTTCTACTCCATGCTATAAGCAATGGGACGACTTAAAGTACTGTCTGCCAGATTGTCCAATATGATCGCCGCCGGAGAAGTGGTGCAGAGGCCCGCGTCGGTGGTGAAGGAGCTGATGGAGAACGCGGTGGACGCCGGTGCCAGCCAGGTGGACGTGGTCATCAGCGACTCCGGACGGACCCTTATCCAGGTAATCGACAACGGATGCGGGATGAGCCCATCCGATGCCGTACTGTGCTTCGAACGCCATGCGACGTCCAAGATTTCCACTCCTGCCGACCTTGAAAACATACTGACCTACGGCTTCCGCGGCGAGGCCCTGGCGAGTATAGCGGCGGTGGCCCAGGTCACACTCCGCACCCGCCGCCCCGACGATGACACAGCGACACAGGTTGTGATAGACGGCGAAGCCGGGGTGAAAACATCTTCGGTATCGGCGCCGTCGGGATCGAACTTCGCCGTCAGGAATCTGTTCTACAATACCCCAGCCCGCCGCAAATTCCTTAAGAGCGACAATGTAGAATTCAAGCATATCATAGAAGAGTTCACCCGGGTAGCGATACCCAGGCCCGAAGTCGGTTTCTCATTGACACACAACGGCAAAGAGGTCCTGGTGCTGCGCAAGGCCAAGTCGCTGAAATTCCGTATCCAGGATGTGATAGGACGCAATGTGGTGGGCGATGTGGTGGACGTAAGCGCCGATACCTCGGTGGTCAAGATAAGCGGTTTTGCCGGGCGCCCCGAAAGCGCGCGCAAGACTCTGGGCAATCAGTATTTCTTCGTGGGCGGCAGATTCTTCCGCAGTCCCTATCTGCACAAAGCGGTGATGAAGGCCTACGAGGAGTTTATACCCGAAGGATTCACTCCCACATATTTCATCTTCCTTGACGTGGATCCGCATTCGGTCGATGTCAACATTCATCCTACCAAGACGGAGATCAAGTTCGAAGATGATAATCTGATATTCCAGGTGCTCTATGCCAGCGTGCGCGAGACTCTCGGACGTAACAGTATTGCCGCCAGCATAGAGTTTGATCGCGATGCTGCCGTAGATTTTCCCCAGAGAGGTCAGGGCTTCGATGAATACAAGGGCGTTCAGCAGCCCCCGGTGCCCGATTTTGACCCTTCATACAATCCTTTCCTCACCGATACCCCCAAGCAGTCCGGCGGAAGCTCTCCTGCGCCTTACAGGAGCGGCGGCTTGAGCGCTCGCAGCGGCGACTACGGACAGCTCTTCCAGAATGCTGTGCAGGAACAGGATGCTATTGTGGTGCAGGGACGTTTTGTGGTGACACGTTCGGCATCGGGCCTGATGATTGTCAATATCCGGCGCGCATGGGAGCGCATATTATACGAAAGGACGCTTAAGGCTCTGGCCGACAACGAGCATGTCACCCAGACTGCTCTTTTCCCCGTGACCGTGAATGTAGGCATGCAGGAAAAGCTGCTGCTGGAATCCAACGCCGGATTGCTGTCGAGCCTGGGCTTTGACATCAGCCCGGAGGGGCCCGATTCGGTGAGCGTGGGAGGCGTGCCTGAGGGCTACAGCTGCGAGAGCGGCCAGGTGGAACGTATGATAGGGGACCTGCTGCTGATTCTGTCCGACTCGGGCAGCGCGCTGCAGGAGGTCATGCAGCAGAAGACCGCTGCCAAATTTGCCATGCTCGGTGCTGTAAATGCGCAGGTGCCTGATTCTCCCGCGAGCGTACACCACCTGCTTGATATGCTTTTTGCTTGCGACAATGCAGAGTTTACTTCCAACGGCCGGCGCATTGTGTCGGTCCTTGGGGTTGATGAAATAGAAAAGAGGTTTAATTAATGTCGTACTATTACCAGGAAAACCGCGGCGGCTTTCTGTCATCGATACCGCCTGTGACCAGGAACTTGATTCTGGTCAACGTTGTAATATATATTGCTACTCTTGTCAATGAAAACTTCATGATAGGCACCTTCGGTCTGTTCTATCCCAGTTCTCATTTTTTTCATTGGTGGCAGGTGGTCACGCACATGTTTATGCACGGCGGCATTTGGCACATCTTCTTCAATATGTACACCCTGTTCATCTTCGGAGTGGTGGTGGAACGCATATTGGGGAGCAAGAAGTTCCTGCTGTTCTATTTTGTGTGCGGCCTTGGAGCTGCGGCCATGCAGATCGGCACCCAGTACATTGAGATGCAGATGTTCTTGAGCTCCGATTCGCAGTCGGCCCTTCAGTCCATCGTGGCCCTCAAGAACACCCCCACCGTGGGCGCATCCGGCGCCATCTACGGCGTGCTGATGGGATATGCCATGCTGTTCCCGCAGTCCAAGATGACCCTTATTTTCCCCCCCGTGACGTTGAGCGCCAAGTGGATGGTGGTTATATTCGCCGTGATAGAGCTGTTTACCGGCGTGGCGGGTTTTGCCGACGGAGTGGCGCATTTCGCACATCTGGGAGGCATGCTCATTGGCTGGCTGATGATCCGCTGGTGGCGTAAGCGTGGAGTCCTTTTTGAAAAAGACAGGTTATGAAAGAAGTTATCGAAGAAGCCGTCAAGATACTGAAGGACGGCGGTGTAATACTTTACCCTACCGATACGGTATGGGGGATAGGCTGCGATGCCACCAACTCCGAGGCTGTGGCCAAGGTCTTTGCAATCAAGCACCGCAGCGAAGCCAAGTCGCTGGTACTGCTGGCATGCGACCTGGATATGGTGGCCCGTCATGTCAAGGAGATCCCTTCTATCGCTATTGACCTGGTGGAGGTGAATGATGCTCCTATGACAATCGTTTATCCCGGCGCCCAGGGGCTTGCTCCCGAGGTGGTGGCCGAGGACGGTTCGGTCGGGATCAGAATTCCTGACCATGAGTTCTGTACGGCGCTCGTGCGGCGTCTCCGCAAGCCTCTGGTCTCGACTTCCGCCAATATTTCCGGCGAGCCGGCTCCGGCGTCGTTCAAGGATATTTCACCTGACATACTGTCGGCGGTTGACTGGTGTGCTCCGCGCCGCTTCGAGGCGGGGGCAAGCGGGCGTGCGTCCCAGATTATCAAGCTGGGCTTGCGCGGTGAGGTTGAAATTATACGTCCGTAATGTACGTCGGGCTCATATCAGACACGCATGGCGTGTTCGGCGAGCAGTTCAAGGAGTTCTTCGCTCCGGTGGATGTGATCTGGCATGCCGGAGACTGGGGCGGGGATGCCGCTTTTGCCGAATCGATAGCGGAGTTCAAGCCTGTGGTGGGGGTGTTCGGCAATTGCGACGGTTCTTCAATACGCTATCTTTATCCTGAGGCTCAACTGCTTCAAGTACAGGGACTAAAGATCCTCATGACGCATATCGGCGGCTCTCCTGGACACTATTATCCTGCGGCGCGGGCTCTGATAGAAAAGCATAAGCCCGATGTGTTTATCTGCGGGCACTCGCATATTCTCAAAGTTATGCGGGATCAGAAGTATAACTTGCTTTATATCAATCCGGGAGCTGCAGGACTTCAGGGCTGGCAGCTTGTGCGTACGGCTCTGCGCTTCCGGATTGAGGCTGGAGAGATTAAAGATATGGAAGTATTTGAACTTCCAAAAAATAGTGCTAATTTTGCAGGTTAGTGGAAATTGTTTAACCTTTAAATATTTACAATCATGAAGAAAGTTGTTATTTCTTTGGCCATTGCCGCTATGTTCCTTTGCTCATGCGGCAACAACAGCAATGCTAACAAGCAGGCTGAGGGCGAAGCTGCCGCTACCGAGCAGGTAGAGGGCAAGGAGTGCTGCAAGAACGCTGAGGGTGAAGTTTGTGATAAGTGCAAAGAGGAAGGCAAGTGCTGCAAGGAAGGCGAGAAAGCAGAAGGCGAGACTTGCGAGAACTGCCAGGAGCACCAGGAAAAGGCAGAGTAATCAATCACTGATGCAGGTGTACACCTGCGTAGTTGCGACTAAGGCAGCCGTCTCCGTCCGGAGGCGGCTGTTTCCTAATGTTACGGGCGCCCAGCCCCGGCTCAGTGCAAGTTCTGCTTCGGCAGGGGAGAAGTCTCCCTCCGGGCCGATAAGGATATAGATATCCCTTATGCACGGCGCGGGAGGGATGAGCGAAGCGAAGTCCTCTTGGTCACATAGTGCCGGGGAGGACAGAAGTTCAGTGATGCTGTGCTTGGGACCGTCAAAGCAGTAACATATCATTTTCAGGGCATCGTCCGGCACGGACAGGATGAAATCCTTAACGCTCTGAGGCTGGAGCACCTCAGGGACCGCGCCCTTCAGCGACTGCTTGGCCGCCGACCTTACCAGCCTCTCCAGGCGCTCGGTCTTCAGCACCTTACGCTCCGAGCGCTCTCCTATCACCGGGGCAATCACATCCACTCCTATCTCCGTGGCTTTCTCTGCAAACCATTCGTAACGGTCGATATTCTTGGTGGGGCATACTGCCATGGTCAAGTGATAAGGATGACTGCCGAATCCACTCTCGCAACCTGTAATTCGCGCTGTGGCACCCTTGGCGTCGGCATTCTCCAGCACGCATCGGTACAGCGTCCCGGCTCCGTCGATAACAGATATCTCATCCCCCTCCCTGTGGCGCAGCACACGCACACAATGAGCTGATTCTTCGGCGTCCAGATACAGCACGCCGTCCTCAATATTATTGCTGTAGAACAGTTCCATATTGAGCACAAAGATGACAATTTTCGCTCAAAATAACTATATTTGTGCATGCGACTTTACACCCTTACTTCGGATCTTCACGGCGAACTTGCCAAGAATGCCCACAACGAGCAGTTTATTAAGGATATAGAAGAGGCAATAGGTGCGACTTTCGATTACCGCGAATCGGATTTCTCCGATTTCGGAGCCTCGGGTGACATAATCTACGTCAGGACAGGAGGGACGGAAGGAGTCTTCCGCCAAGTATTTGAAGGTCACGAAGGTGCGAGGGTGCGCCTCCTTACCAGCGGGCAGAGCAACTCGCTTGCAGCATCGATGGAAATACTCAGCTGGCTCAATCAGCAGGGCCTCGGTGGAGAGATAATCCACGGTTCCATTAAAGAGATTGCCTCGGATCTGTTGCGCTATTATCCTCCTGTAGGCAAGGTGGCCTCGCATATTATCCACCCTTTTGTTGAGCCGGGCATACTCGACGGCAAACGCTACGGCGTGGTGGGCGAGCCTTCGGACTGGCTTATCAGCAGCGCCGTCGATTACTCCAAGGCACGCGAACTGCTGGGTGTCAAGCTTATAGATATCCCGGTGAGCAAGCTCGTCACCTTTGCCAAGGCAGAAGCGTCCAGGGCCTCTGACGCCCCTGAATCAAGCGGGCTTAAGCCAATGAACAAGCCTCGTTACGGTCATCCCATCAGCGCTGAAGACTTCCGCATGTCGGATAGTATATACTTGGCACTGAAGAAGATAATCGACGAGTACAAGCTCGACGGGCTTACCCTCCGGTGCTTTGATCTGCTCACGGCACTGCATAATACCGGTTGCCTTGCACTCGCCAGGCTCAATGCCGAAGGCTTCGTGGCTACCTGCGAGGGCGACATACCCGCCATGCTCTCCATGGCCATAGTGAGGGAGCGCTTCGGCAAATCGGGCTTCCAGGCCAATCTGTCACGTGTCAGCGGAGACCAGTTCTTGTTTGCCCATTGTACCGTTCCGCTCGACATGGTCGGTGACTACTGCTATGATACCCATTTCGAATCGGGCATAGGCGTAGCCTTGCACGGAGTGCTGCCCGCCGGCCCGGCCCGGATTTTCAAACTCGGCGCCGACCTTGAACATTACATAGACGAAGAGATTGAGATCCTGGACAACCCTTACGGAGACAATCTCTGCCGCACCCAGATCCTCGTGCGCGGCACCGACGCCCTGCGGCGTTACTGCCTTGGCAGCCCCCTTGGGAACCACCATATCATCATCCCGGAATAACCTGATTATCTTTACCTGGCTTGACTACGGCGGCGGTACTGACATGCCGCCGCCGTAGTTGCGTGGGCGTAAAAGGATTAGAAAGGACCAAGGGCTTTAGGATTATTATTGTTTTCTTTGTAGTTAATTGCATAGAATAATCCAAAGCTTGTTATGAATTTTCCGAAAACTACGGAGCGAACACGGAGCTACGTTTCGCCGACAATTGCCCAGGTATCTCTGGATTTGCAATCTCTGCTGGCCTACAGCAATACAGAAAGAATCAACGAAGATGATACCCAGTATCCCTGGGATAATAACTAGTACGCTATGAAGAACAGAACAGCCTTCTTTATGCTTCTGGCCTTCACAGTGCTGGCCGGATGCAGCAGGGAAAATGTGGAACTCCCTGATGACGATATACTTTATGCCAGGATTGAGAACCCGGCAGATTCCGATACCAAGTCTTACGTGTCCGATGATTGCCGCGTACTCTGGGATAATGCTGATGCAGCGTCTGTATTCAGGTATGTGACTATAAATCAGAAATATGTTTATTCCGGCAGCGCGGGGACAAATAATGCTTCGTTTTCAAAGTCAGGCTCTGCTTCTGGCACCGGCTCGGCGCTGGATAATATCTATGCCGTATATCCTTACAGCAGTGCCATATCTATGTCTGCCGAAGGCACCATCAAAAATGTTCAGATTCTTGGTACTCAGTCTTATAAGGAGCATTCCTTTGGCAAAGCTGCCAATGTGGCGGTCTCCGCAACGGAAAATAATGACATGTTCTTCCAGAACCTGTGCGGTTATCTGAAACTTAGCCTCTATGGAGACAACGTTACTGTATCCAAGATTACCTTGCAAAGTAATAACGGTGAAATCATCAGCGGATATGCAACTGTCTCTGCCGCTCCCAGGAAAAAGCCCACGCTGTCTTTTGTGTCATCGAAATCTTCATCGATAACGCTTAGCTGCCCTGGTGGGGTGAAGCTTGGCACAAGCAAGTCCAATGCTACCGATTTCTGGTTCGTGATTCCTCCAGTGACCTTGTCCGGGGGCTTCAAAATCACCGTTTATGAGAATGATTCCGCCATTTTTGAGAAAAAGGCCTCGTCTCGCTTCACTATTGAGCGCAACCTTCTCAAGAACATGGCTCCTCTCAAAGTAGAAAAGCCCACGGGCCTCATCTCGTTTACCCTCTCGCCCAGTCCGGTTACAATGTATCCGTTTGACCAAGTTAAAGTCACGGCGGTTCTTAATCCGTCAAGCGCAGAGATAAAGTCGGAGTACTGGTATATCGATGCTGACAGAATAGCCGGAGTAGGTGGCGGCGGTGACGGTTGGCGCTATATTAACGCATTCAAGCCGGGTACGGCAGTGCTGCGAGTTGTCCTTAATGGCAACATAGAGAAGACGGTTACTATAAATGTTCTGGATCCCGCTCCTGCGGCCGTTGACCTTGGCCTCAGCGTGCAATGGGGAGATCGTAATCTTTTTGCCGAGAAGGCAAGCGATACAGGACGGTACTATGATTTCACCAACGCCCTCGGGTATCAATCTACAAGTTCAGATGTAGCTGAATACTTTACTGACGGTGAGTGGCGCCTGCCTACTAAAGCCGAGTGCCAGGAACTGATTGACAAATGTACATATACCAAAGAGACCTTGAACGGTGTTACCGGACTGCGCTTTAAGTCCAAGTCTAATGGCGCTTCAGTGTTCCTTCCTGATGTTGGAGGGTACCTTGGCAGCACATACTATGGGCCAAGTTCTATGGGCTGTTTTTATTGGTCAAAGACTATAGCAAATTCAAACAGTCATAGGTTATACTGGACGGTATCTTCACATAGCCCTTCTGTGAGTGTACTCGAGACGCTTTATGCCAAAGACTATAAATTCGTTGTACGCCCGGTAAAAGCTAAATAATATGTGGCGCATCGTAGTGGCGCACTAAGTTGGAGACAGGCCTGTCAAAGCCGGAGGCTAAGTCTTGAAGTCTTTATGTTTTTTTTGCTATTTTTGTAGCTATGATACTGACTTCGATTCTTACCTGGGCGGTAGTCACACTGTCGTCCACCTTTATGAGGCCGAGCCCTGATTATGAGGCTCCTCTGGATAATCAACTGCTTATGGGCGCCCTGGTGCAGACCACCGGTGAGACTGAGCGGTACTGGGTCAAGGTCACGGCCGAAGATTACACCGGCTGGGTGACCGACCTGGGCCTCAAATATCTTACCGATGATGAAAAGGACGCCTATTTGGAAGCCTCCAAATGGATATGCGTGGCAGAGTATGCGCGCATACGGGAGCAACCCTCCGAGAACAGTGCGCCCATGTGTGACTTCACCATGGGAGACCTTGTGCGTCAGACGGGTGGCTGGAAGCACGGCTGGGTAGAGGTGCTTCTTCCCGATGGCCGCAAAGGATGGGTGCTGGGGCATCAGGTGATGGATTTCCGCACCTGGGCAGGCAGCCGCAGCGGCCTTGCTGCCGACGATTCCGTGGGACGCTCCTTCTGCGCCCGCGAGATTACATCCATGGCGTGCAGCTTTGCCGGCACTCCCTACATGTGGGGCGGCAACTCCATCAAGCACTTCGATTGCAGCGGCCTGGTCAAGTTCTGCTACTTCATGAACGGTATTATCCTGCCCCGCAACGCAAGCCAGCAGATCAAGTGCGGTACTGCCGTCAAGGACGGAGAGTGGCTGCCGGGCGACCTGCTCTTCTTCGGGAGCAAAAAGCCGTTGAGGGTGACGCATGTAGCTATCTACCTCGGAGACGGAAAGATAGTGCATTCTTCTCAGATGGTGCGTATCAATGACCTTAAGGAGTACGGCCGCGAAGTGGTGGGTGCGACCCGCATACTCGGTGACGTTGACCGCGGCAAGGGCGCCATCTCAATTCTAAAGAGTTCATATTATTTCGAGCAAGATGGCGAGTAAAGCAAAAACCATCTGGTACTGCACCTCCTGTGGCAACGAGAGCCCTAAGTGGATGGGGCGCTGTCCCGCGTGCGGAGAGTGGAACACTATGGTTGAAGCTCCCGTAGAGAGCAGCAAGAGCGCGCCTTCAAGGAACTCCGGACGCTCAGGCACTTCCGAACGTAAGCCGCGTAAACTGGGAGAGATAGACCTGGCATCCGAGCCTCGTATCTTGCTCGGCGTAGGGGAGTTGGACAGGCTGCTCGGAGGTGGCATAGTTCCGGGGTCGCTCATCCTTATCGGGGGCGAACCGGGCATAGGCAAGTCCACCCTTAGCTTGCAGATACCGCTTGGCTGTCCTTCGCTCAGCACCCTCTATGTCACCGGCGAAGAGAGCGAGAGGCAGGTCCGCATGAGGGCTACGCGCCTTTCGCCCGAAGGCATTCCCGACTCTTGCCTGATTTATTGCGAAACCCGCATCGAGGCGGTGCTGGAGCAGGCCAGGGCGCTTACGCCGGGCCTGATGATAGTGGACTCGGTGCAGACCATGTATACCGATGCGTTGGATTCTACCCCGGGGTCGGTCAGTCAGATAAAAGAAGTGGCTGCCATGTTGCTGCGCTTTGCCAAGGAGAGTGGCGTGCCTGTGATTCTCATCGGCCATATCACGAAGGACGGCTATATAGCCGGGCCCAAGATTCTTGAGCACATAGTTGATGTGGTACTACAGTTCGAGGGCGACAATCGTGGCTCGTATCGTATTCTGCGCAGCATCAAGAACCGTTTCGGGAGCACTTCCGAACTGGCTGTATTCGAGATGACGGGCTCGGGCCTGCGCGAGGTGCCCAATCCTTCGGAACTGTTGATTCCTATGCACGAGGAGGGCCTGAGCGGCACTGCTATCGCGGCTATGCTGGATGGCACCCGGCCGCTGTTATTCGAGGTGCAGGCTCTTGTATCGTCGGCCGCTTACGGTACGGCGCAGCGTTCTGCCACCGGGTTTGACGTGCGCCGCCTCAACATGCTGCTTGCGGTGCTGGAGAAGAGGGCTGGCTTCCACCTCAGCGCCAAGGACGTGTTCCTCAACATGGCTGGCGGACTCAAGGTCAATGACCCCGCATGCGACCTTGCCGTGATCTGCGCAGTGCTGTCGTCAAACTTCGACTATGCTCTGCCCCTTGACTGCTGTTTTGCCGGCGAGGTGGGCCTGAGCGGCGAGATCCGCCCCGTGAGCCAGACTGACAGGCGCATAGGCGAGGCCGCCCGCCTGGGTTTCAAGAAGATATTTGTAAGTTCCTACAGTCCGACCGAGGGCACTGCCCCTTCAGGCATCAAAGTGGTGAAAGTGGCGGATGTCCCTGCACTGGTCAAGGCTCTGTTTAAGTAAAGAGATATGAGGTGCCATCTTTTGCTTGCATTAGCTTTTGCTCTGCTGCATATATCGTGTGTCCAAAGCGTCGGCCCTTCGCCGGATATTGCCCCTGAAGATAAGACAGATACGCCGGAGAATACCGATCCTTCTGGGAACGATAAGCCTTCATCCGTACTGGTGGCGTGCTTCTCTTTTACGGGCAATACCTGGTCTGTGGCTCAGACGCTGGCTTCCATCTCCGGAGCTACGTTGTACCGCATAACTCCTGCTGTGGCTTATGGGAGCGACAATAGCAATTACTACGACTCGTCCACACGCGCCTACCAGGAGCAGTACGGTCCGGCATCGGCGCGCCCAGAGATTCAGGCCACTCTGGACGGTACTGGATACGACACCGTGCTGCTTGGATTCCCCATCTGGTACGGCAAGGCTCCAAGGGTCGTGTTTACCTTCCTTGATACCTACGACTTCTCCGGGAAGACCGTCATCCCTTTTATCACTTCTGGCTCCACCGGCATTTCGTCCGCCGCATCGGAAC
The DNA here is from genome assembly GCA_017634595.1 of Bacteroidales bacterium. Lineage (GTDB taxonomy): Bacteria > Bacteroidota > Bacteroidia > Bacteroidales > UBA932 > Cryptobacteroides. The sequence goes on along the minus strand of JAGBNC010000006.1, from coordinate 267,769 downwards.
TCAAGTCGGCATATCCGGCGATTGACTGGAAAACCGGTGACCGCCTCAATGGCCGCAGCGCCTCCGCCCTGCAAGAGTGGCTGGAGGGCCTTGGAATAAGCAAACAATCAACAGATATGACAGTTACAGTGGCCGGCAAGAGCTTTAGCGCCACCCTTGCCGACAATTCAACCGCACGTGCATTCGCTGACCTTCTGCCCATGACTCTTGACATGGAAGAACTCAACGGCAACGAAAAGTATTGTTACCTTAGCGGCTCCCTTCCCAGCGCCCCGTCAAACCCCGGACGGATAGAGGCTGGGGACATAATGCTCTTCGGCAGCAGTTGCGTAGTCTTGTTCTACGAATCTTTCAACACCTCGTACAGCTACACACGGATAGGAAAGATAACCGATACCTCCGGACTCAAGGCCGCGCTTGGCTCAGGCAATCCTGCTGTGACTTTCAGCCGCTGAATCCCTGGTGTGCCGGTGTCTGACCGCTAGTCTTGCCTTTCGGTAACAGATAAATCACTAATCTACAATATATGGCCTACAGTGCATTAAACCCCTGGTTTGACATAGGGGAATAAAGCACTGTACGCCACTGGTGGCTTATTCGTGACGTATTGATTACCGAAGTGCTGGGATTGTAGCCTCATAACTTGGCCCGAAGTCAGCTGAACAAGTTTTGCAAAGCATTCAGAAATCATTACTTTTGTAAAAACTGAAACTATGAAAACTTACTTTCACATCTACTCGGATGGCAAAAGAGCCGATGTCCCTTTTGAAACCGATGAACTTAAAGTGTTTGCTGTCAATTCAATTTCCGGTGACCTTTTAGAACGCAGAATCCATCACCAGGCGTACGGAGAGGCCGTCGCCGCGGTGGCCGCGGGAGTCGAAGTACAGGCCGTTTTCATCCAGAAGGAGGTGCCAGGCATCGGTGCTGGCGGCGTCGGCGGTGTAATAGGCCCCCAAGTGCGTGAAAATACCGTCTATGGTGCGGACTCCGGCTTCCGGCAGGAAGACGGCGCCGGCGGGCTCCAGCAAGTCTGCCCATTCGGTTATAGTGATATGGTTGGAGTCGTGCGATATGTCCGGTTGGTTGGCAGAATTCAGGGGGTAAATAGAGATGTTCCAGTTGTCGGGGACGATAATCAAACCGTACACACCGCCTACTGAAGCTTTGGCAAAGCGAATTCCGGAAGCGGTCAAGCGGTTGAACAGGAGATATACCCATTCAGATACTCTCATTGTCCGCCACAGGCCTTCAGCGTTTCCACCGTTGGCAATACGGTTGTAACCCCAGTCGGCTTTGCCGTCACCGTCCGACAGATTGCTCTCCGGCTTACCGTAGGCATGATGAAGGGCATCGCTTTGCGTATCCTTGTTGCCGCTCCATGGCCGGAAGTTGACGGCGCCGTGATCGTAACCGCTGGTACCCCAGCCAAATAGGTCGACCCAGCCATTCCAGGAGGGAGATATCTTACCGTTGTCGCGTCCCGTATAGTCATACTGCCTCGGAGCGAAGCGCCATGTGTGTGTGGAGGCTTGGTATTGCAGGTTCCCCTTCGAGATAAACACTTGTCTGTCTTTACTTACGGAAAACAGGCCGCCGGCAGCCCCTTCCGGGGTATCAAGCCTGCCGTGGTCAGTAGTAAAGGAGATCTCGTTGCCATAGGCTGTACCGGCTCCGGTCACGATGCAGCCCCTTGCGAAATATGTGGTGGACGGAGCGAGTCCTTCAATCGTTACATGCTCTTCGGGGCTGGAAAGCCAGATGTGCCGGCCTTCGGTGCCGGGGTTGTGGCAAGGCCCCCAACAGATTCCAACCTTTGCATTCCGTGCGAATGTGGTATCCAGAAGCTCCGTCCCGCAGGTTGCGCTGCCTGTTGTGATGCCGCTGGCAGGAATAGTCCTCAGACCGGGGGAGACAACCCATCTCAAACTGTCATATGCCCTTTGACTGATGCGCCTTTTGCTGAATTCCGCTTCATAAGAGGGACAATTCTGCTCAATTTCTTTCAGGGCCCATTTCTGCTTGGTTTCCTGCTCCAGGCGGCACTGTGTCATGAAATGCAACTGCTCAGGGCTGCCCGGGCGGTATAGGTTCGCACTTTCAGCAGTATGGGAGCTTATCTCGAGAGTCAGCTTCGAAAGTTTCAATCTCAGGACCTCTTTATACTCTTTGCCCTTCTCGGCTTCTTCAATGAAACTGTGTATGGAAACGTTATTGTGCCAAAAGTTTTCTTTTAAATAAGCCCTCTGGTCTGCCGTGATGCTGTCCGTTGCCTGTACGGAGCTCTCCACCGGCTTTATCCGGGTCATCAGAAGGAGCATAGCCAGGACAAGAACAGCCATTACGCTGATAAAAGGAATATTCCTCTTGCGCCATTGGCTTCTGCCAAAAGCCTCTGTAAGCTCCTCCATGTTGGAATAGCGCCTTTGGGGATTCCCGGCCGTGCACTTGTGCCGTATGTGGAGATAGTTGCTGGGAAAGAGCTCCTGGAATAACAATCCGAAGGAGTAAATGTCTGACCTGCAGTCTACTGGCCTTCCGGCTGCCTGCTCGGGCGCCATGTATTTCAGGGTGCCGGCCGACTGCTTCAGCACAGCGTAATCGTCAGCATCGGAAAGGCCGAAATCGATGATTTTGACGTTGCCGCCGTTGCGGGTGATGAGGATGTTGCTTGGCTTGAGGTCCCGGTGGAGCATTTGCTTGCTGTGGATGTACGAGAGGGCGTCAATAAGCTGCCAGGCCACCTTTATGCGTGCGTCCTTCGAAGGCTTGCCGGCAAGGAAAACATCCAGGCTTACGCCGTCCACGTATTCCATGACTATACACGGGCCAAACGAAGCGTTTTCCTCTTTGGCATAGGCTTTTACGATGTTTGGGTGGTCGAGCTGCACCATCAGTGCATACTCTTTTTTCAGCAGTTCGAGATAGACAGCCTGGCTACGATATTCCGCTTTCAAGCCTTTCAGCATGAACCATCTGCCTTGGCGTTTGGCTTTTACCATCAGGTTGAAGCTTCGGCCAGGCAGCACTTCATAAGCAGGGCAAGCCTCGCTCTCAGAGATAAACCGGCTATCGATTGGGCCGGATGTGCTGCTCTCACTCATCGCTCGTAGAATTCAATTTGTAAAAATACGGATTATTTCTGTTATAAGCAGGCAAAAGGACCAAAAAGGACTAAAACGAAAAAGTTTGCCATATTAAATAAATGCGTACCTTTATAAGATTGATTGAAAAGCAGCGTAAAATGAAGAAGACCAGCCCGGAAGTCGTTGAATTGAAGAAACAGGTAGAAGAAAGGCTCAATCGCAAGATGAAAACGCCGAAGGATTTCGATTTCCTGCGTTCAACCATCTGGGACAGCAATAAGGAAATAATCAGTTCGACCACACTGAAGCGACTCTGGGGATACATCAGCGGTGCTGACCAGACAAGGACCGATACGTTGGACATATTGTCCAGGCTGCTTGGGTACAAGGACTGGGATGATTTTCTGGAGGTTATCAATACTTCTGGAGCCTCTGAATTCATTCATTCATTTCATATCAGCACTGACGGCATGCAAGCCGGCGACCGTCTGAGAGTGTCCTGGCGCCCCGACCGCCACTGCTTATTCCGTTACCTTGGCAACGCCATTTTCATTGTTGAGGAGTCGGTGAACTCCAAACTCCAGGCGGGCGACACTTTCTGCGCATCACTGTTCATCCTCAACGAACCGCTGTACCTCAGCAACCTCATCCACGGCGACAACCCTCCAGTCCCCTACGTTGTGGGGAACAAAGACGGTATATGCGAACTGGAATTGGTGCCTGCCCAGCGCTGAAATCTGCTATAAATGGCTTGAGTCGAGCTCCTTTAGCCATTCTGAAGGATTCTCGCCTGTCATTTTCTTGAAGTTGCGGTAGAAGGCGCTGCGCGAGAAAAAACCGCTTTCCTCAGCAACTTCCGTGATACTCATCTGAGGATGCTCTTTCATCAGCTTTTGCGCATACTGGATACGGTAGCCGTTTTTGTTTTTTGTGTCAAAAAAGGAATATAGCAGCCTGTCTGCGTTTTGCACAGATTTGTGTTAAACACAAGATTGTGTGAGTTTAAAGAATATCACATTTTCACAATCGGGGCCCTTTGTCGTCGCTCCGCGTCAAAGGCATGGATCACGATGACACCGAGGACCAGATTATGGTAAACACCTTGCGTTACGTTCCGGAGATCAAGTACATTTCCTATAAAGATTTGCCGAAGGTGTACCAGGAAATGCTTGCCCGGAGCGCAAAAATGTCTAGCATCACCGGAAACCGTTCTATCAAGGTTTCCTGGCCTATGATGGACGAGCAGTTGAAGAAGATCAAAGGGTACGTGGACGCCGCCAAGTAACCAAATGCGGGCATAATAATGTGGGATTTGTACCCGATAGGGTATAGATGGTGTTTGTTTTACAATTATTATACCTTTAAGGGTATAATATAATTATTTTTTAATATATTTGTACCCTAAAGGGTATAAAAGATGACACAATTAGCAGAACAAATCAAGCTCAGACGTAAAATACATGGTCTTACTCAGGCGGAGCTTGCGACGCGGGCCGGAGTCGGCCTGCGCTTCGTCCGGGATTTGGAGCAGGGAAAGGTATCCGTTCGGATGGACAAGGTAAACCAGGTTCTTGCCCTTTTTGGCGAAGAACTTGGCCCGGTAAAAACTAATGCCTTATGAAACGGGCCGGCATCTATATACAAGACGTCTTCTGTGGCATCCTCACGGAAAACGAGGAAGGCTTTCACTTCTTGTATGACAATGACTATCTGAAAAGAAGTGATGCCAAGGCTCTGAGTCCTACTATGCCGCTTGCCGAACAGCCATATGAAAAAGAGATGATGTTCCCGGTCTTTGACGGCCTTATTCCTGAAGGCTGGCTGCTGGACATCGCTTCCAAGTCATGGAAGATTGACCCCAGAGACAGAATGTCTCTCTTGATGGCCTGCTGCAAGGATTGTATTGGTGATATCAGTGTAATACCTTTGAGCAATGAGTAAATGTTTATACTGCTATAGGGAGCTTGAAGACGGCCAGATTGATTTCCATCCGGCCTGTGCGAGAAAGTTCTTTGGCTCTGCTTCAGCCCCCGTCCTTCCGTATACAAGAGAAAACATTTCGGATCTCGCAAAGCAGGTAATCCGTGCCAGTACTTCTGTGACCGGGGTGCAGGCCAAGATGTCATTGGATATAGACAAAGGCGGAAAAAATGAGCCGGGAAAGCTCACCATTGTTGGCCTGTGGGGAAAATACATCTTCAAACCGCAAAGCAGCTCCTATAAAAACCTCCCTGAACTGGAAGATGTAACGATGAAGATGGCCGAAGCAGCGGGCATAAGGACGGTAAAACATACCCTTATCAGGCTGGCCGATGGAGAATTAGGCTATCTCACCGAACGGATAGACAGGGGGAAGCACGGCGAGAAAATCTCAATGCTGGACATGTGCCAGCTCACCAACCGCCTTACTGAACATAAGTATTATGGTACCTACCCGCAGCTGGCAGATACCATCCGTCGCTATTCTTCAGCTCCGCTGCTTGACGTGCAGAGATTCTGGGAAGTTGTTCTGTTCTCCTGGATTACAGGCAATTCCGATATGCATTGCAAGAACATTTCACTGATCGATATGGGCGGTCGGGAATATGCCTTGGCTCCGGCCTATGATTTGCTGTCTGTCTTGCTGGCAGATCCTGACGACACCGAAGAAATGGCTATGACGCTTAAGGTGGATGGCCGGAAATCCGGATTCTCCCGAGAGGATTTTCTTTTAGCGATGACAGGCTCCGGCATATCCGCCGCCGTTGCTGGAAAACTGATGGATAGACTTGTTTCGTCCATCCCTAAATGGGAAGAAATTATTGAGATATCTTTCCTGCCCGAGGAATTAAAGTCCCGCTTTAAGGGACTGCTTAGGGAAAGGAGCAGAAGGCTTGTTCACTATTGATACTGGTTATGCCCCGTAAACTCATCATATTACTTCATGCACTAGGTCTCATGGCTCTGCGGCGCCCTGTCGAATGATTTTTTCCTTTTTATCGTCAAGGCCATGGACGTGGATTGTACTTCCTACGCTCCCACGTCGGTTCCGTTTTCCCTCATGCTGAACAACGACCGTGTGCTGGAACGCTACCTTCAGGACTGGCTCTCGGGCTTTTAGCCTTGGCCCTCTTTTCCTGTACCGGTAAGGAGATGCCGTCTCAGGAACAGGCCGTCATTTCCTACAAGGTGGCGGTAGTGCTGCCGTCTGCAGAGAAGGATGAACTTTCCAAGATTGTGAACTGGGCACAGGAGAATATCAAGGCGGCCCAGGAAGGGCAGGAAAGCCGCATTCAGCTGGATCTGGAGTGGATTGACGAGGAAGGGGCCGGCATGGCAAAAGAGGTTTCTCGAATTGCGCATGACAATAGTTATGCGGCTATCATCGGCCCGCGGTATAGCCGGAATGCGCGCATCATTGCGCGGGAAAGTCTTTCCTATCGCATTCCGGTGCTCATGCCGTCCGTCACTTCCACGGAGTTTCAGCGCATCTATGCCGGCAGCAATATGACGGAGGCCAACCTCTTCTGCCTGGCCGAGAACGACATGTCCCAGTGCATGGCCATGCTGTCCAAGGCCCGGGCCAACAACTACGGCCGCATCGGCCGTAGAAGAGGGGAGTGCCGCCACGGTCCGGGAGGCCATTCTGGCTTTGACTTCCGGCGAAAAGGCCGCCACGCCCATCTACAGCTGGACGGCTGCCGGCTGCGTATTCCTGCCGGCGGCGGGCTACCGTAAAGGCAATGTCCTGTACCGCGACAAAACCCACGGCTATTACTGGTCATCTTCGAAGCACACTAATAAACTCGCCTACAATGTGCTTTTTGATTCGAGCGGTATCGACCGGTCACATGAGGATAACCATTTCATCGGGGCAAGTGTCCGCCTCGTTCGAGAGGCTGAGTAGAATTCACTGGGGAGCGAAGCGATGAAGAATCTGAAAAAAGTTGTATCTTTGCATCTGAATTAATTCGTAAAAGATATGAATCTTCGTAACATCAAAAAAGACATTGACTACGTACTGAGCGCTTTTATAGAGGATTGCTCACTTGTAGCTGCAGTCAACTCCAAGGTAACTGAGGATCAGGCTTCCGCACTCATGGAAGAGGCCGTTGATCTCTATAATGAACTCCGTGACAAGGTCGGTAAGGTGGAAGGCCCTGCCCGCCAGTACTATAACGCACTCCGCAAGGAGGTTCTGGAGCGTACGGACGCTCTGTACGAGAAGCTCAGCGCTGCCGTCAAGAAAGAAGCTTGAGGCACTATGTAGCCATACTTGTGGCGCTGTCGGTGCTGTGCTGTGCGCCGGCCCGTTCAGCGACACGCAATACAGGGACGCAGAAGCTTGTTTCCGAGTATTCACGGAAAGAGCCTTTGCGTTCCGGCGTTTTCGGCATGCTCGCGGTAAGGGGCTCGGACACCCTGGCTCAATATAACCGCAGGGTTAAGATGGTGCCGGCATCAAATGTCAAACTCATTACCACGGGTCTGGCACTCAGGCAGTTGGGGCCTGACTGGCGCTTCTCTACCAGCCTTGCTTACTCTGGCAAAATCACCGACGGAGTGCTGGAAGGAGACTTGTACATCCTGGGCGGCGGAGATCCTACCACCGGCTCGGGATCTCCCTGCGCCGACTTGCTTCCTAAGACTTTCGGCAGCTGGATGACCTTGCTGACGGAGGCTGGAATTAAGGAAATCCGAGGCAATATTGTAGGCGATGCACGTTTCTTCAAAAGGCCTTCACAAGGATTGTCGTGGCAGGCTGAAGATCTGGGCTACAACTACGGGGCCGGTCCCTCCGGCCTTAATTTCTTCGAGAACGCCCAGCGCTTCTGCGTCACTCCGTCGGTGGAAGGAAAGTCGCCCTCAGTGCGTCCGCTCTATCCTGACACCCCATGGATGAGCTATATGAACATGGCCGTCACGGGGCCTGCCCGCAGCGGTAACTCCATCTACTATCTGAACAACGAATACGCCCCGGTGGGTGAGTTCCAGGGGAGTTTCCCCTCAGACCGCAAGTCCTATACACTGGAGGGCTCCAACTCCTTCGGGGCCTATACTTGTGCGTACTATTTCTATAATTATCTGTGCGACAACGGTATAGCCGTACACGGGCGCTATGCTGACGTGTCTCCGCTCGGGCTTGTGCGCACCGACCTGCTGTTCTCGGACATAGGTCCGGCCGCCGCCCATGCTGAAAGCCTCACTCCGATAGGGAAGAAGCAGTCGCCCACCGTTGCCCAGATAGTCAGGGACACCAATTACGAAAGTGACAATTTCTACGCCGAGTCGCTTTTCAACATGCTTGCTGTGAGCCTGTACGGGCATGCCGACAGGGAACTTTCCGAGCGTGCCGTGTACCAGTTGCTGAAAGACATGGGACTTAGGACCGACGGCGCCTGCCAGCTGCTTGACGGCAGCGGGCTTTCGCGCAAAGACTATGTGTCCCCTGATTTCTTCGTAAGTTTCCTTCGCAAAATGTACCTCAGTCCCGAGAGGGAACCATATGTGGAGTCGCTCCCAAGTCCGGGCAGCAAAAGCACGCTGCAGAATCGCCTCCCGAAGGCTCCGGACGATGTTAAAGAGAGGATCAAGATGAAGAGCGGCTCGATGAACGGTGTGCGGAGTTTCAGCGGCTACATACTTCCCGCCAGCGGAAACGACTCCAAGCCAATAGTCTTCTCCATAATCACCAACAACGTCTCCGGACCTACCTACAAGGTGGCCGCAATCATTGACGAAATCATTCTGAGTCTGGCTCAGGAGCCTTAGCCCCTTTCCATCTCCCGCCGTATATCTTTTTCGCGGATAGTGGCGCGCTTGTCGTATTCCTTCTTGCCCCGGGCAAGTGCTATGTGAAGCTTGGCGTAGCCGTTGTCGGCAATGTATGCGCGGACAGCCACTATGGTGAGTCCTTTGGTCTTGGTGGCCTGCTCCAGGTGTCGCAGTTCGCGCTTGGTCAGCAGTAGCTTACGGTCGCGCGCCGGCTCGTGGCTGCCCCATTTGGAGGCCCAGAAGTAGGTGGAGATGTTCATCCCCTTCACGTAGAGTTCGCCTCCCGAGAAGTAGCACCAGGCGTCGGCAAGTGATGCCTTTCCGGCCCGCAGCGACTTAATCTCGGTGCCAACGAGCACTATTCCGGCGTCGTACTGCTCCAGAAATTCGTAGTCGAACGAAGCCCGCTTATTGTTTATCTGTACCCGGGGGCTCTTTTTCTTGGCGCTGCCGCTCATAGACCGAAGGCTTTTTTGAGATTGTCCACTTGGTCCAGCAACTCCCAGCCGAAGAACTGCACTTCACGCTCCTGTCCCTGCACTTTAACTACTGCGCGATAGGGCTTGCGGCCTACGTGACCGTAGGCGGCAGTGGGGGAGAAGATGGGGTTTTTGAGCCCGAAGCGGCGCACGATGGCCGCGGGCCTCAGGTCAAAGAGATCCTTGACTTTGGCTGCTATGTAGCCGTCGCCGCCTTCCACGTGGGCGCTGCCATAGGTCTCGATGAAGACACTGACAGGCTCGGCCACGCCTATGGCATAAGCCAGCTGTACCAGACATTCGTCGCACACGCCGGCTGCTACCAGGTTCTTGGCAATGTGGCGGGCTGCATAGGCTGCGCTGCGGTCCACTTTTGATGAGTCCTTGCCGGAGAATGCGCCGCCGCCGTGGGCGCCGCGTCCGCCGTAGGTATCAACTATTATTTTACGTCCTGTCAGGCCGGTATCGCCGGCGGGACCTCCGATGACGAACTTGCCGGTGGGGTTGACATGCAGTATCCAGTCGCCCTTGAAGAGAGCCGCTGTGCGCTCGGGCAGCGAAGCTATGAGCCTGGGAAGCACGATCTTACGTACGTCGGCTTCTATCCTCTCGTGCATAGCTTCCTCGGTGTCGAACTCGTCGTGCTGGGTACTCAGCACTATGGTGTGGACTCGCACGGGATGGTGGTGCGAGGAGAACTCCACAGTGAACTGGGCCTTGGCATCGGGCCTCAGGTAAGGCATCAGCTCCGGCTCGTTGTGACGTATGTCGGCAAGGATGCGCAGCATGGCGTGCGAGAGGCTGAGTGCCAGTGGCATGTAGTCTTCGGTGTCGCGGCAGGCGTAACCGAACATCATGCCCTGGTCGCCGGCGCCCTGCTCGTCTTCGGTGGAGCGCACTACGCCACGGTTGATGTCCGCGCTCTGCTCGTGAATGGTGCTTATTATGCCGCAGCTGGAGGCATCGAAACCGTATTCGGCCTTGTTGTATCCTATGCGCGAGATGACCTTGCGCACGGTATCATGGATGTCCACGTAGGCATGATCGGAGCGGACCTCTCCGCCCACTACCACAAGCCCTGCGGTACAAAATGTCTCACAGGCTACTTTGGAATCGGGATCCTGAGAGAGGAATTCATCAAGAATTGCGTCTGAAATCTGGTCGGCCACTTTGTCAGGATGGCCCTCGGAGACTGACTCCGATGTAAAAAGATAATTCATTTTAGCATTTTTTAGAGCGAGGTTGCAAGCATTCAAATCTCTCCTCGCAGGTTAACGGCCGCAAATATAGGCATAAAAAAAGTCCCCTGCAAATGCGGGGGACTTCTTTATGCTGGCCGTAACTGTTAGAAGAACAGACGGGCGCTGAGGAGCAGCTGCCAGGTGTTGAAGGTGCTGCGGTAGTTCTGTACCTTAGGTGCATTGAAGGTATAGATGCCGCTTGCATCGGCCTTGCTGATCTCGAGAATGTTCTCGGAGCTCACCTGCTTGGTCAGACCCCAGTTGGAGTTGATCAGGTTGGCGACGTTGTTGATGTCGACGCCGAGCTGGAGGGTGGTGGGCTTGTTAGCAATGTCGATGATGAAATCCTGGGCAACCTTGAGGTTGATGCGGTTCTGCCAAGGAGCGACCTTTGCACCACGCTCGCTGTACTGTCCGCGGTGGCTGCTGAGGTAGCTGTCGCTCTCGATGAAGCTCTTGAATGCGGCCTTGTTCTCCTCATCCTTGAAGGTCATCTGGTCAAGTTCAGCATCGGTAGGGATGTACATGAGGTTCTGGGAACCGCCCACGCCGGTGACGTCGTTGACATATTTACCGCTGCGTACGCCCATGGTGTAGGAGTAGCGGGTGTAGGAGTAGTTGCCTACGAAGCAGTGGTTGAAGCCTTCGTAGAACAGACCGAGGGTGGTGGCGAAGTGCTTGCCCTCAGGAATCCTGTAGCTGATGTTGGCGATCACACGGTTGGGAGTGACGAATGCGGAGTGTCCGAGCTCAGGATGGTTGGATCCGTTGACGCTGTAGTTGCCGCCTGCGAAGAGGGAAGATACCTGGTCGCCGTAGCCTTCCTGGATGGACTTGGAGTCACTGCGGGTGTATGCAGCCATGAGGCTGAGGCCGTTGCTGAAGTCCTTCTTGAGGCTTGCGGTGATGGAGTAGTATGTTCCGTGGACGTTGTTGACGTTGGTCAGGTAGTAAGGAGAGACGGTGCTCTTCATGGAGTTCTTGATGCCCTCGGACTTGAAGTGTGCACGCTTGCCGGGCTCGCCGGGAAGCTGGATACCGTCGTCCTCGACATAGCCGAGACGGGTTGCTGCAACAGCGTTAAGATCGTAGTTGAAGATTCCTTCGATGGAACCCTTGATTCCGCCGGGCAGGGTGGCATCGAGAGCGAGGGAGCTCTTCCATACGGTAGGCATGCGGAGGTCCTTGTCGATGATGGTGGCTCCGGTAGGAGCAGCAAGATCCTGGGCCTTGAAAGTGCCGCCGTAGATGTCCTTGAGGATGTCAGCGGTGTTGGCGTGGAAGTTAGGAGTGTTGGGGTTGGTTCCGTCGGTATCGATGAACTGGGCCTGCAGGCAGTTGCTGTTGCCGGCTACAGAGACAATCCATACGAAAGGAATGCGTCCGGTGTAGAGGCCGCTGCCGCCGCGGAGCACGAGCTTACGGTTCTGGAGAATGTCCCAGTTGAAACCGAAGCGGGGGCTGATGTTGACGCGAGCCTTAGGCATATCGGCGGTGCTGAGACCATTCATGGACTTGCTGCCGGCTGCGAGTGAGAGGAATTCCTTGTTCTCGTTGCCTGCGATAGTGGGATAGAAAGGAAGCTCGGCACGGAGACCGACGGTGAGCTTGAAGTAGTCGCTGAAGTCAATCTCGTCCTGGATATATGCAGAAGCCTGATGATAGTCGAAAGCGGGATAGACCTGTGCGAGGTCGTCACGGTTGGAGTGGGTGATTGCGAAAGCTACGGGTTTGCCTTCTGCAAGGAAGGACTCCCAACTGTCGTACACATAGTAACCCAGACCGCCCTGCATGAATCCGTTCTTGGTGTTGTCGAACTCATACTGCAGACCGCCTACGATGTTGTGCTTGCCGGCATTGTAAGAAAGCTCTTCGGTAGCTACCACGGTGTGGACGTCGCGGAGGTTGCCATAGGTGAAGGGATCGGGACCGAAGGAAGTGAGCACGGCCCTGTTGTCCTTGCCCTTGTCGTCCTTGTAGTTCTCGAGGATGTCAACGGTAGGGAAGTTGCCGCCCACGAAGCTGCGGGGCTCGTTCTGGTGTGACCAGGTCACGCGGAACATGTTGGCGCCCTTGCCGTCAAACAGGCGGGAGTTAAGTTCAGCAGCCACGGAGGTGAAGTTCTGCTCCTGATAGTAGCGGCTGGACTCGAAGAACTGAGCGTAAGTGGAAGTACGTCCGTAGGTGTTGCGGTCGTAGGGGTTGGGGTTGATAGGGTTGACCGAGCTCGAAGGAGAGTTGGAACCGAAGTTGTGGGTGTGGCTGAAACGCAGGTTCAGGCGGTTGTTGGAGTTGATATTCCAGTCAATGCGGGCCATGACCTTGTAGTCAGGGGTGCTGAGAGAGTAGTTCTGATAGCGACCGGGGTTGTAGCCATACTTGTCGTTCAAAGTCTTGAGCACTTCCTGCATGAAGCTCTCGGTAGGACGGACTACGTCGGAATCGGGAACGAAAGCGGGATCCACCCTGCCGGACGCGGTGCTGACTACTTTGCTGGAGCCGGGCACTGTATCGGCGGTGTATTCGGCGTTCACGAAGAAGAACAACTTGTTCTTGATGATGGGGCCGCCGACGGTGATACCGGTGGTGTTGTCAAGGAAGTTGGTCTTGTTGAGGTCTTTACCTTCAACTTTATAGCCGCGGACGGCCTGTGAAGTGTAGTAGTTGTATGCGGAAGCGTGCCACTCGTTGGTACCGGACTTGGTGACGGCATTGATAGCGCCGCCGGTGAAGCCGGAATGACGTACGTCAAACGGAGTGATATTCACGCTCATCTGCTCGAGAGCATCGAGGGAAATAGGGGTGCCGCCGGCAGGGAGGTTGCCTCCGATACCGAATGCGTTGTTGAATGCGGAACCATCAACGGTCACGTAGGAAGAACGGTAGTTACCGCCGCCCACTGCGAGTCCGTTGGAAGTAGCTGCTGCCTGAGGAGTGAGCTTCATCACGTCGTTCATGCTGCGGCTGATGGTCGGCATGGACTCCATGGTGCGCTGGCTCACGGAGGTGCCTGCACCGGAACGGTTGATGTTCATGTTGGATTCTTTGCCATCGGCTACGAATACCAGGGCGTCGAGGGCCAGGTTTTCGTCTTCAAGCACTGCATCTACCACCAGGGTCTCGCCCAGGGGGGCGTAGAGGTTCTGGTTCTCGACCTTGCGGTAACCGAGCATTTCGACGCTGACGGTGTAGGGACCGCCGGGGGCGATACCGTTGATACGGTAGTTACCATTGGCGTCGGTGATAGAATAGTACTGAGAGCCCGTCGGCTGGTGTACTGCCACTACAGCTGCACCCACGACGTTGCCGTCCTGGGCAGTGATGTGACCACCGATGGAGGAAGTTGTTACCTGAGCATAGGTAACCGTGCCCGCAATCAGTGTAATGACTGCAAGCAGAAAGTTTTTGAAGAATTTCTTCATAAATAAAAAATAGAAAAATATAAAGTGAAAATATCTTCTACTTACCGGGCGCAAAGATACTATCTTTTTAGAAAAAAGTAAGTGAAAAAACATATTTTTTTCAATGGAAATTATGTGGTATATTTGTGCTTGTGAAAGAACCACATGTAACATATTCTTAATCATTTTATATGAAAAAATCATTCAAGGCACTGTTGCTGTCGATTGCAGCGATTTTCTTGGTCGTGACTGCTCACGCTCAGGTCACGACTGCTTCTATGAGTGGTAAGGTTACGGACGCCGCCGGTCCCGTGGTAGGGGCTGCCGTGGTGGCCGTGCACCAGCCCACCGGCTCGCAGTATTATGCTGTGACCGATGCCGGCGGACGTTACTACGTTAACAATATCATGGCCGGCGGCCCTTACGTGGTCACCGTGTCCTGTCTCGGCTATACCGAAGCTGTGTTCAAAGATGTCAATGTGGCACTTTCCGACAACTTCGTCATCAATGCCGAGCTCAAGGAGGAGAGCCTTAACCTCGAAGCGGTCGTGGTGTCCGCCGAGAGCACTACCTCCAACATGCGCTCCGACCGCGCCGGGGCTCTCACTGCTTTCGATTCAAAGCAGATGATGAAGGTCCCCACGGTCACCAGGAGCATGAACGATATTCTCAAGCAGACGCCACAGGCCTTCGTGTCCGGCACCAAGACCTATATCGGCGGCGGCTCCTACCGTGACTCTTATGTGACAGTGGACGGCGCTCCTATGAACAACGCCTTCGGTATCGGCTCCAACCTGCCTGCAGGCGGAAGTCCTATTTCCCTTGACGCACTTGACCAGATAGCGATTGCCATTACCCCGTATGATGTCCGCCAGTCCGGCTTTACGGGCGGCGGTATCAATACTGTCACCAAGTCGGGTACCAATGACTTCTACGCTACCGCTTACGGATACTTCCGCAACCAGGATCTGCAGGGTTACAAAGTGGCCGATTACGATCCCATCAACAAGACTGACAGCCGTTACATGATGTATGGCGCTTCCGTGGGCGGCCCCATCATCAAGAACAAATTGTTCTTCTTCGTGAATGTTGAGGCCGACCGCTCCATCGCTCCCGGACCTACCGGACAGCTCTCCGAGCGTACTTTGGTTGACGGCAAGCTTACCGACGTGGAAGGCAAGGTGTTTACCGACGGAAAGAATCGTATCGCTTATCCTTCCTATTTAGTCATGGACGCAATAGGCGACTACCTCCGCAGCGAGTATGGTTACGATCCCGGCAAGTACCTGGGATACAGCAGTGATACTCCGTCTCTTAAGATCCTTGCTCGCGTGGACTGGAACATAAGCAAGAACCACAAGTTCAACCTCCGCTATAACATGGTGAACAGCAAGAATGTGGTTCCTCCTTCCACCTCCACTACCGGCTTCGGCAACTCCGGTTTTGCCACTACCAATAACCAGTCTTGGTACGCCCAGTACTTCCAGAATGCCCGTTACTATCAGGAGCAGAACTTCTCTTCGATAGCAGGCGAGCTCAACTCCCGCTTCCTCGAAGGCAAGCTCAACAATACCTTCCGTGTGGCATATTCGCATCAGTACGAGCCCCGCAGCGTGGACGGCGGTTATTTCCCCTTCGTGGATCTGGTGGTCAACAGCGTCAACGGCGACGGCAAGTCCCACATCTACACCACCTTCGGATATGAGGCATTCTCCTACGGAAACCTCCGTGACGTCAGCACCCTTACCGCTACCGACGAACTTACCTTCAACGTGGGCAAGCATTCGCTTCTGGGCGGCGTGTCATTTGAGTACGACAACACCAAGAACGGCTTCCAGCGTATGGGCGCTGGTGCCTATGTGTTCGACTTCGCTGACGAGCAGGCCCTTTACGATGCTGTGATCGGCAAGACGCTCTTCAACAATCCTCAGCAGTTTGCCATCACTCATGGCAACAACGCCAGCTTCTCGCAGGAGTATCCTCACTTCAACTTCGGCCAGCTGTCCTTCTATCTCCAGGACAATTACAACGTGAGCGACAACTTCAAGCTCACAGCCGGCGTGCGTTTTGAGGTTCCTTTCTATCCTTCTCTTGACTTCAACCGCAACACCCGTGTGGAAGAGGCCGTCTTCGCTCCTACCGTGACCAACCCCAGCGGTAAGTACAGCACTGTGGAGACTCCCGCCACCAGGCTCAGCGTGTCTCCCCGTATCGGCTTTAACTGGGATGTGCTCGGCAACCGCAAGCTCGTCCTCCGCGGAGGTACCGGCGTGTTCGTGGGCCGTATCCCCTTCGTGTGGATAGTAGGCCAGTCGGGTGATGCCGGAGTGCTCCAGACCACCGTGGTCAAGAGCGGCGCCGACTGCCCCGCAATCAGCAACGACCGCAATGCCATCCTCAAGCAGCTCTATCCTTCAGGATACAATGCTGTCGATGCCGGCCGCAACCTGACTTCAATCACCCTGATGGATCCCAAGCTCAAGAACCCTACCACATGGAAGAGCTCCCTTGCCCTGGATATGGTCCTGCCCGGTGACATTAAGGCATCCGTTGAAGGAATCCTTAAAGAAGATATCCACGTGGTCACCCTTACCAACATAGGGCTTAATCCTCCTACTTCGCTTATCAGCACAGGTACTCCCGGAGTCTCCGCCAGGCCTTATTACGGCAACGGCCGTTACGACAGCCAGATCGCTGACGCTTACCTCATCAACAACGTGAGCGGACTCGGCAAGGCCGGTCAGTATTATTCTGTGACTGCCAAACTGGAGAAGAACAACTGGCACGGACTGAGCGCCAATGTGTCCTATACTTACAGCCACGCCAAGGTCATCATCGACGGTGTAGGCGACCAGCCGGGCAGCGCCTGGAAGGCTCTTGTGTCCCAGCGCGGAACCAACAACCCCGAGCTTGGCTTCGCCAGCTACGTGATGCCTCACCGTGTCCTCGGCAATATCAGCTATTCAGTTGATTACGCCAAGTTCTTCGGGACCACGGTCGCACTTTCCTACTACGGAGGTCCTACTTCCAGGGCCAACTGCGATTACGTCAACAATGTGTATGCCGACGGCGCTTACAACTACAGCCTCATTGACATACCTACAGCCGAGCAGCTCCAGGGCTGGACATTCAAGGATTTCACCGACAAGAATGGCGACGTGACCTATTCCGCAGCCGACCAGAAGGCCGATTTCGAGAAATTCATTCAGCAGGATGCATACCTGAGCAAGAACCGCGGCAAGGTTGCCGAGCGTAACGGCATGGTGGGCCCCTGGGTCCACAAGTTCGACCTCAAGTTCAATCAGAATTTCTACTTCTATACCGGAGCTAACAAGCACCGCAACACTGTCCAGCTCGGCGTGGATATTCTCAACGTCGGCAATATGCTGAACAGCCATTGGGGTAATGTGTGGAGCATCAACGCTAGTGACGGTTATGGTAACATAATTCCTATCAACCTTACCAACCCGGCCGATGTCTATACTTCCGGCGCAACTCCGGTGTTCCAGTTCCAGAAGAACGGAACCAACATCCTCACCGATACCTACTCCCGTTCCAAGAGTCTCTCTTCTACATGGGAGATGATTCTCAGCCTCCGTTATATCTTCTAATAGCACAAGTATATGAAGCTCAATAAATTAATTCTCTCGATAGCAGTGCCCGTCCTGGCACTCATGTCAGGCTGCCAGACCGAGTCAGACGTCCTTCCGCAGATAGCTACCGACAAGGGCGTGTACGAAACAGTCGAGGACGGGGGTACTATTACGGTCAAACTCATTTCTTCTGAAGAGTGGACTGCAAAAGTGGCTCCTGCAACATCTTTGGACGAGGTTGACGGCATCACTGTCACCCCCAACTACGGTCCTGCTTCTGAAAAAGAGCAGACCGTGACTGTCACCGTTCCCAAGAACAACAGTTACAACCGCAGCGCCCTTGTTTCCTTCATCGGCGCCAAACTGAGGGGTGCAGTTACCATCAACCAGCCCGGTGCCCTGGGCGAGCGGGTGCTCAAGCTCACCGTCAAGGAATTCCTCGAAAAAGATGTGGATGCCAGCATTTTCTACGAACTCACTGGTACAGTGGTTAAGATAACCGACGAGTACTACAATGACTTTTGGCTTAATGACGGCACTGTAGATGGTGACGGCATCTATACCTACGGACTGTTTGAGTCCAAGGGAGCTGCACGTATCACCAACTACATGCAGAAGATGGACATTCGCGAGGGCGATATTCTCACCATGCGTGCCAACCGCTCCGCCTACAACGGCCAGCCGCAGGCAGGCAACGCCTACTATGTGTCGCACGAGAAGTCCAAGACCCCCAGCATCGATCTCGGGCTTGAGTCTTATACCGTGGGAGCTACCGGAGACACTTTCGATCTGCCCGTCAATTCCAACGCCGTGACCTGGACGCTTAGCGCCGACGTGGACTGGCTCAGCTTCGAGCCTTCAACAGGCAATGCTTCCGCAACGGTCAAGGTGACTGTGGCTCCCGGTCCCGAGGCTACCGGCACCATCACCCTTTCCGCTCCCAATCTGGAGTCCAAGACTTGCAAGGTGACCCGTTCCGAGGTGCCTGTGCTCTCAGTTTCCGAACTCTTTGAGCTGGAGAAGGGCGCCCTCCTCGCTACCAAGTCTTCTCTCGTTACCGCCAAGACTACCAAGGGCTTCGTCATCACCGACGGCACCAAGGCCGTGTACGTGTTCGATGGTGGCGACCATGCAGTTGCCGTGGGTGACAATGTGGTAGTCAAGGGATCCAAGACCGTGTTCAACGGAGTGCATGAGATTGAGAAAGTAAGTGCCGTGACGGTTGAGTCCAGCGGCAACAAGGTTGATTACCCCAATCCTCGGTACGTTACAGATATAGCTGCTACTTTCGATGCCCAGGAAGCGGAGTTCGTGACGATTTGCGGCAAGCTTGCCGTGTCGGGCAAATACTTCAATATAAACCTTGAAGGAATCGACTCCGGGACCAAGCAGGGCAGTATAGTGTATCCCGTGGATGAGCTCAACGTCAAGAGCTTCGACGGCAAGGACATAGTGGTAACAGGCTACTTCAATGGCCTGTCCGGTAACGGCAAGTACCTCAATGTCATAGCGGTATCTATAGCCGAGTACACCCCCGGAGCTAAAGGAACACACTCCAATCCTTATCTTCCTTCGGAGATTGCTCCCATCCTGGCCGGAGGCACCAAGATTGACGGCAACGTATTCGTGAGCGGCAAGGTGTCAAAGGTCGCGAGCCAGTTCTCGACCAAGTATGGCAACGCCCAGTTCTGGATTTCCGACGATGGTGCATTCAAGGATGATCCCTCTAAGGACTTCGAAGCCTATAATGTGTGGTACCTTGGTAATAAGCGCTGGGCCGAGGGCGACGGCACCGTGGCAGAAGGCGACGAGGTGCTCATCTTCGGCGAAGTGACTTACTACGCCAAGAACAATGTCGCGGAGACCAACGGAAAGAGGGCCTATCTGCATTCTCTCAACGGCAAGACTGAATAAAAGCCTGCCTGCCAGTCATCTTTTTCCGTCCCGGTGGTCTTTTTCCGCCGGGGCGGATTAGTTTTTCCCTCTGTTGATTTGCATCTGCCGGCGTTTCAGAGCAGTGAGGATGCTTCGCTCAACCATAGGGGTGACCCCGGTGAAGGTGGTTTTGGATTTCAGAACATTAAGTGGCATCTCAAGCAGAAGCTTTGCGATGCATTCATCGGCAAAAGAGTTGGTAACTGTGTCTATGCCAGAGAAATCGAGTACTACTATTTCGTCTCCGTCCAGCAGCGGACGCAGGTCGGCGCGAATTTTTGCGCCCAGGAGGCGGGTTCCCATACTGTCTCCATAGTTGGAAAACTTAAACTCAATCATAGGCACGTTACCATAATTTTTCAAGTTCTGGATTGTCATCCATGAATATAATGTCAAACTCTTCTGCCGGATCTGTACGATGATCTACAACGGACGCGGCATCGATGTCCATGTTTGAACGTAATTCAAAGTACACAATAGTCCCTTCCCATGGCTCTGATTCTGTCACAACTATATCGCCATTGGCCGTTAATGTATGCTTGCCCGACCGGATAATGAGTCGATGTCCGGCAGTATTAATGAGCCTTGAAATTGAATAGAGGCCGAATCCCATGCCTTTCCCATCAGTAACATTATCCCTAATACAGTATTTCAGAGCCTGAGGCTCATCGATATCTGAAAACTCACTATTCAATGAGAGGGATTGTCTGATACCCATTCCGTCGTCAGCCACAAGAATACGAATTAGACTCTGGAGCTCTGAATAATCTGTGATGACGATCCCGACATTTTTGCCGGAGTGTATCAAGACATTGTCCATCACTTCGTAGAAACAATAACTCATTCCCTGAAGCAGAGATGTTTCCACTTCCGGCTGATTGATCAATACCTCTACCAGGCGGCGATATACCTGCTGGATGTTTTTCTCATCAAACATTTCGATGCAGAGGTTACCGGCATTAGGGAAGTACTGATGAATTAATGTATCTACGTTCATATCGCTACAAAGATAACAATTATATTCGTTATTTGGTTGTTGACGCTTCTTCCTTCATTTATTGAAAGAATAGATTACCTTTGCAGTAACTTTATGTTTACCGACAGGGAAATACTTGCCTTGGTTGCTCGTGGAGACCGACGCGCGTTTGACTGGCTGTTTGTGCAGCATCAACCGAAGCTCGTGGATTTTCTGACGCGTCTTACGGGCGATCCGGAGGTGGCAGCCGATATGGCCCAGGACATATTTCTGGATATTTGGAAGAACAGTTCGAGATTGGAAAGAGTAGATAATTTCCAGGCGTACTTGTTCCGGATCGCCCGCAACACAGCCTATAACTATTTCGACAGGTTGGCTGTGAACGATAAATTCGTGAAGGAAAGCAAGTATGTGACCGAATCGTCACAGGCTGAAGGGGGATACCTGTTTGCCCGGCAACTGATGACACTGATCCGGAAGACGGCGGATGAAATGCCTCCTAAAAGAAGAAAGATATTCCTCATGAGCAGGTTTCTCGGTTTCTCAAACAGCGAGATAGCAGATATGCTTGGAATTGACAAGAGAACAGTGGAGAACCATATCACTAATGCATTAGCAACACTAAGGGAAATGATAAAGCTGCTTGTTGTTTTGTGTGTTTGCTTGTCTGAACTTTATTTATAAGTATGAGTAAGAATTTGGAAGATATCAGAGAGTTTGTCGAGAGCGAAAATGCTATCGAGTCGATCTGGAGGCAGAGTGATGGATCTGCTGGTGGCGATACGTTCCAGGACTTGATGTCGCTCAATGCGAAGATCGACGCAATTCAGCATCGACGTACAGTCCGTACACGCATCATTGCCTTGTGCTCGGCGGCCGCTGTGTTGGCTGGAGTGGTGTTTTCTACATACTCTTTTACGAAGGAGTCCTATGAGAAACCTTTGCCTGTTTATCTTCAGAAAGTTACGGCTTATGGGGATACTGCCTCTTTGCGACTTCCTGACGGGACTCTTGTGGCGATGAATGCCGGCTCTTCTTTGATATACCCTGACTTTTTTGCAGATGACACAAGAACTGTATTCTTTGCTGGAGAGGGCAATTTCTCCGTTGCCAAAGACCCGGAGCACCCTTTCATTGTGAAGACTGCGTGGATGGATGTCAAGGCATTGGGAACTAAGTTCTGCATTCAAGCATATTCTCAAGAAAGGACTGTTAGAACGACTCTTGAAGAAGGTCGTGTGCAGGTCGCGTTCCCTTCTTTAAAAGAGAAAACGTTTATTCTTGACCCCGATACTCAGATTGCCTTTACGCCGTCGGACTCAACCATATCCCTTATACATGTTAATGCGGAAAAGGTGGCTTTGTGGGAGCAAGGATATATGGTGTTTAACAGCGCTTCATTCCATGAAATCGCCTCCCGCCTGGAAAGGAAGTACGGTGTATCATTCGTATATGATGCGGCCAATGCAGCAGGTCGCGCATTCAACCTGCGCCTTACCCCTGATGAAACGCTGTCGGAATCGCTGGATGTCCTTACATGGCTGATACCGCATTCCCACTATCGCATTTCGGGCACGAAAGTCTATTATTATTTTCAATAATGACAATCTGAATTTGTGTGTATCCTTGGTTGAAACTTACTAATGAGTAAGATAACCAAAAGGATAACACTATATGAAAAGATTCTATTGGCTTCTGGCCTTTCTTGTTCTGTCCGGCCTGGCCACTCCCTCTTTTGCGCAGAACCAGCGCATTACTCTTAAAGGGGGCACAAGTACCTTGTCGGCAGTTTTCGCCGAAATCGAATCACAGACCAACCTGTCTGTCGATTATGACGTGCGAGTCGTAGACGGGAGTAAACCGGTTTCTGTGCCCGCAGTTACACTTACTGTTAAATCTTTGTTGGACAGAGTGCTGCAGAATACCGGTTATACCTATACGGTCAACCGGAACCACATTATCGTAACGGCTCGTAAAGTTCAAACTAAAGAGAAGGCAAATGTCCTTAAAGGACGTGTTCTTGACAGATCCGGGCAACCGGTAATCGGGGCGGGGGTACTTGTCAGCGGGACATCAAAGGGTGCAGTCACCGATACAGAAGGCAACTTTGAACTGGATGCGGCTGAAGGTAGTATGCTTACAATCTCGGCACTTGGCTATGAGTCCCGCTCGGTTGTATCTGACGGCAGGTCCGATTTATCCATTGTCTTGGACGAGAGCAATCTGATGCTCGAGGAGACAATAGTTATCGGTTATGGCAGCAAAAACCGGAACAAGATAGTTGGCGCCGTTAATCAGGTGTCTCAGGAGACTTTTGCCGGAAAGCCGGTCACGAACGCCGGTCAGGCGCTTCAGGGTGCAATACCAAACTTGAATATCACTTTGACAGATGGCCGTCTGAACCGCAATCCCACATATAACGTCAGAGGATACAACTCAATTAATGGTGGATCTCCTTTGGTACTTGTTGACGGTGTTCCGGGAGACATCAACCTTGTGGCTCCTGAGGACATTGAAAGTGTAAGCGTGCTTAAGGATGCTTCTTCAGCCGCAATTTATGGGGCGCAAGCATCTTTCGGCGTTATTCTGGTTACGACCAAGAGCGGAAGCGACGAGAAACCTCATTTCCGATATACCGCAAACGTGGGCGTAAGTCAGCCGCTGAAAACCCCAGAACTGCTTACGGACGGTATCCAGTATGCGACCATCATGCAGGAGGCCTACACAGGATGGGCCGGAAGCGGACTCGCGGCTCTAGATGAGGTTAAAGCTTATCTTGAAGCCTATCAGCAGAACCCGGAGCTCCCGATTGCGTATGTAAACGATATGTACCTGTCATACATCTCCGGGCAGATGACCGATTGGTATAAGACCATCTACAATGAATCCCAAATGTTCCAGCGACATCATCTGGAACTGTCGGGAAAAAGCGGGCGCGTCAGGTATTACATTTCCGGGGGCCTTTCTTCACAGGACGGCGTTTATAGAATTGCAACAGATAATCTGCAGCTGTACAGCTTGAAAGCCAAGATGGATGTGCAGGTAACAGGTAATTTTCGTTTGTACAACAACTTCTCACTCGAAGACAAAAAGTATTCGGCACCGAATACCACTGTGTATGGCAATTGGGATATCTT
This sequence comes from Bacteroidales bacterium, assembly GCA_017634595.1. Classification (GTDB taxonomy): domain Bacteria; phylum Bacteroidota; class Bacteroidia; order Bacteroidales; family UBA932; genus Cryptobacteroides. The sequence goes on along the minus strand of JAGBNC010000006.1, from coordinate 244,167 downwards.
GCGCTTCATGACACAGCTGTGCGCCCCTTTTTCAACTATTTACGATAATAACGGAAACTATACCTATGGCGGCCTTGTGTCGGTGGGCTTGCTTAAAGACTCAGGCCGTTCCACTACAGAAAAAACGAATATCCGAGACACTTTTGGAGCCGAAATCTCGCTCTTTGGAGATGCGTTGAAACTGAAAAGTGACTTTAGCATCTGGGAAGACAGGAATTATGGCTGCGACCAACGTATCCGTCTCTCCTATTCTTCTTCGCCGGGAAATGTGGCTCCCATGAGTTCGATGCCTGATTATGTGAAGAAAGCATACACCGAAGGAAAGATGTACACTGTAAATGCGTACGCCGACTTCAATAAAGCTTTCGGACGTCATACAGTAGGAGCTATTGTGGGTTTTAACCAGGTGTCGGACTATTACCGTGCTTTCAATGCGCGTGTCGACGACAACCTTATTGAAGGCTACAGTTCCCTGAATCTTGCCAACGGGGACAAGATTATCACTGATGATGAGTCTTCCTATGCCACAAGGGGCATTTTTTACCGTTTGAGCTACGATTTCGACAGCAGATACCTCCTGGAACTGAACGGCCGTTATGATGGTACATCCAAATTCCCGGCAGGACGCAGATGGGGCTTTTTCCCTTCGGCAGCCGTTGGCTGGGTACTGTCGAACGAGCCATACATGCAGTTCCTCAAACCGGCAGTTGATGTACTCAAAGTGAGGGCATCTTACGGTAGTCTGGGGAATCAGCAGGTCAGTCCCTTTTCGTATATTCCGACAATGGAAAAGAAGCAGTTGTCAGGTTATCTAACCAATCCCAATTCACCATCCCGGGTGGATTATGTGACCGTGCCTGAACTGGTTGCCGGTGACCTGACCTGGGAAACGGTGACTTCCACTAATGTGGGTGTTGACCTGGACATGTTCGGACGCAGGCTCAGTATCGGCGTGGATGCTTATCAGAGAATGACTTATGATATGCTTGCATCGGGGGTTTCCCTGCCTGCGACGCTTGGCGCCACTGTTCCCAGAACCAATTCGGCCGACCTGCGGGTGCGCGGCTGGGAGGCGTCGATAATGTGGCGCGACCGCTTCACCCTTTTTGGCAAACCGGCGGATTACAGCGTCAAGTTTGTAATGGCCGACAACCGTGCAGTCATCACTAAATACAACGCCAACCGGGGGCACCTTATTTCCGGGTACAATGTGGGGGAGGAGATAGGAACTATCTGGGGCCTGGAGTGTCTCGGCTACTTTGCTTCCGACGAGGAAGCCGCCTCATGGGCTAACCAGAAGAAAGTCAGCGACAATATCGTTACTCCACGGGCCGGAGACTTGAAATTTAAGGATCAGGGAGTTCAAGATGGTAAGATAGATAAGGGACAGGAGACTCTCGATGATCCGGGCGATTTGGTCCGGATAGGCAATAGCTCAGTAAGGCTTCCGTACAGCATTGATTTGACCTTCGCGTGGAATAATTTTGACTTCAACATATTCTTCCAGGGCGTAGGCAAGCGCGATTTCTATCCCGGTGCCGAATGTGCGATATTCTGGGGTCCGTACAATCGCTGGTACAACCCGGTATGGAAGCATCTTGAGGGGAATTACTGGACAGAGGAGAATCCGAATGCTTATTTCCCGCGGCTGAGGGCATATATGTCCAACACTGCCAACAACGAACTTGGTGTCCCCAACACCAAATACCTTCAGGATGCATCATATCTGCGCCTGAAGACCCTTACTCTCGGCTATACCATTCCCGTTAAACTTACCGGAAAAATAGGTCTTTCCAAGGTAAGGATGTTCTTCTCGGGGCAGAATCTGCTCACGTTCACAAAACTCTACAAGTGCTTCGACCCCGAAGCAATCAACAATCTGAACAACAATGGAGCCGGGTTCGTTTACCCTATCCAGCGCACCATGACGTTCGGCCTTGATGTTAATTTTTAAGCGGTTGAAAATGAAAAAGATAGTCATAGCGATGATATCCCTTCCGCTGCTAGTTTCGTGCGGAAAAGATTTTCTGGAGCGTATCCCTACTACCGATGTATCCTACGAAGGCTATTTTACTTCGGAGGAGCAGTTGAAGTTGTTTGCCAACGGCTTCAATACATATATTCCCGGAGCCAGTGTAATGACGGCAGATTTGAACAGCGACAACATCGAGGTTGGTACATACAATGCCCTGCTTGCCGGAGTGCGTACCGTGCCTGCATCCGGCGGTGGCTGGAACTGGACCTGGTTGCGCACGTTCAATCTGCTTCTGGACAACTACAAAAAGGCGGATTGCGATGAATCCACCCAGAATTACTATGCTGCCCTTGCGCATTTCTATCGCGCATGGTTCTACTACGAAAAAGTCAAGGCGTTCGGCAACGTCCCGTGGTATGACAAACCACTGCAGACCAATTCGCCCGAATTGTACAAAGCCCGTGACGGAAGGGACTACGTGGATGAGCGTATTCTCGAGGACCTGGATTTTGCAATACAATGGTTGAAAGACAACAAGGACCAGACTGGCATCACGCGCTGGACCGCCCTTGCCCTCAAGTCCCGTTTCTGCCTTTATGAGGGAACTTACTACAAGTACCACACAGAACTGGGACTTGAGAACCTGTCGCCCAAGTATCTGGAAGAGTGTGTCAAGGCATCCAAAGAATTGATGGACAAAGGTGGGTACAAGGTGTACTACACAGGCGCTGAGACGGATTACAGGGACATTTTTACGAGTGAAAAGCCCAATTCGGAGGTCATACTGGCCAAAATATACAACAAGGGCCTCAGTCTGGTCCACTCTGCAAATTATACTTTCCTAACCGCTTCGGCATCCTGCAAGGAAGGATTCAATAAGCAGTTCATGGATTCGTACTTGATGCGCGACGGCTCTTTTTTCAGCTCGCAGCAAGGGTATGAAACAATGACCTGGTATGAAGAATGTCAGAACCGCGACCTTCGCCTCTACCAGACGGTACGAACGCCTGGCTACACCCGTATAGGAGGCAAGACAAAACTGCTCCCCGACTTCGACAAGGCTGCAACGGGCTACCATATGATAAAATGGGTTACCGGGACTTCCGATGATGCTTACAACGGCAGCGTGAATGCGGCATCCATATTCCGCTACTCCGAAGTCCTGCTCAACTATGCGGAGGCCAGAGCTGAACTTGGCGTTCTTACTCAGGATGACCTTGATAAGACAGTTAATCTTACAAGAAAGCGCGGAGGGCTCCCTAAGATGGACCTGGCTTCCCTTACCATTGATCCTACTCAGCAGAAGTTATACCCCGGAGTGAATTCGGCGGCAATTCTGGAGATACGCCGCGAGAGGAGGGTAGAACTGGTAATGGAAGGTTTGAGATGGGATGATCTGATGCGCTGGAAGAGGGGACCGCTTCTGGCCCAGCGCTTCAGGGGAATGTATTTCAGGAGCCTTGGCGTACAAGATCTGGACGGCGACGGCGTCAACGACTTTGCAATCTTGAACAGCGCACCGGCAAAGAAGGAGAGTGGAATAACATATTTAATTCTGGACGGCAGTCGTATGTTATCCAACGGCTCTTCCGGATATATCATCGCTCAGCCCACTACCCTGAAATCCTTTGATGAGGAACGTGACTATCTGTATCCAATTCCGACCAACGAACTGGTCAACAACAAACAACTTGAACAAAACCCCAATTGGGAATAAACATGAGATTCGTGAAACTGTTATTTGCCTTGCTGCTTCTGCTCGGGTGTACTTCCCCCGCGATAGACATTAAGAGACCTTCTGGAGAGGAACTGTACGACAATTCAATTCCGCTTAAAATATCAGGGGCTGTACGAGTGATGCAATATAACATCCACTTCGGAGTGGGTGTCGACAACAGGTATGATATCGACAGGCTTGTAAAAGAGATAAGGAAAGTCAATGCCGACATTATCATCCTCAATGAGGTTGATCGCCATTACAGCGACCGGTCAAATTACATGGATATGGCGGAATATATAGCCGGAGAATTAAAAATGAACTACATATACGATTCTTCCATACGAAATCCCGCAACTGCGGCTTCAGGCGGAAAGTTGAGGGAAGTTGGCAATGCCATCATAACTCGCTACGATATCAGCATGATCGGAACAAAGTTCTATTCAATCGGAGACACATGGCCACGGGTTATAACCAAGGCCTCTCTGACGCTAGATGCCGGAAAGAAACTTGTCGTTGCCGTATCCCATTTTGGTTTGACCCAGGAAGGGCGCATTGCCCAGTCCAAAGAGGCAGTTGAGTGGTTGAAAGAAGACATGGACTCTCCTTTGCTGTTTTGTGGCGACTTTAACGCTGTTCCCAACTCACAGGAGATACAATACATATATGCAAACCTGCATGAAGCTTTTGACGGCAAGAAGAACGTTTACACTTTCTCCACTACAAACCCTTCTTCACACATAGATTATATCTTTGCCAACGACAAAGTTACTTTCAAGCAAAACGCCACTGTGATACAGAGCAAAACGGCCTCTGACCATTTCCCTATAATGGTTGATTTTACACTATAAACTAAATATCAATAAATTAGCAGATTATGAAAAGGTCTATCTATTTGTTGCTTGCTGCTTTCGCGATTGTCGCGAGTTGCAAACCTGCCGAGCCGGAGCTTAAGGCACCGGCTATCGCATCCATCTCTCCAGAGTCGGGTTACGTAGGCGACGCTGTAACCATCAAGGGAACTGATTTCGGCGCTACGGCCGATGCAAATACTGTCAAGTTCGGAGCAGCAAAAGCGGAGATTACATCTGCAAGTGCAACGGAACTTAAGGTTACTGCGCCCAAGAACAACCCGGGAACAGTAAAGGTAACCGTTACGACTGCTGCCGGCTCATCATCCAGCGTGTCGTTCACTTATGTCCAACCTGAGGTGACCATAACATCAATCAGCCCCGAGGCCGGCTTTGCCGGGGATGAAGTTACGATCAAGGGCAATAATTTCAACCCTACGCCGGACAATAATACCGTCATGTTCGGTACTTCGATGTCGGAAGTGCGAAGCGCATCGGAGACTGAGCTCAAAGTGCTTGCTCCCGGCGGAATCGTCGGCATGGTGGATGTGACTGTTGCCGTTGGCACAAACAAGTCCAATGCTGTCAAATTCAGCTACAAATCAGACAAGAGCATTATCACCGAAGTATCCCCGGCATCGGCCAAGGTTGGAGAGACCGTAACCATCAGCGGATCGTTCCTTGAGCCTTATTCGGAGAATAAAGTTTTCTTCGGCACCGCCGAGGCTAAGGTCAACAAATCAGAGGCCTACCTTATTGAGGCAGTCGTCCCTGAAGGCTATGGCGAAGTTGAGGTAAAGGTGAAGTCATCTAAAGACGTGTCCAACGCCGTCAACTTCAATTATGTCGCCGGTGATCCTTCAGTGAGCGGGCTATCAGTAGCTTCAGCAGAGGTGGGAGACGTGATTAAGGTAAAGGGCCAGAATTTCAGCCCCAACAAATCCGATGTTACAGTAAGCTTTGGAACTGTCGCTGCGGAGGTGGTAGAGTCCCGCATGAGTGAGATTGACGTTATCGTCCCTCAATACGAAGAAGGCAAACTGGATGTTAAGGTCGGTGTGACGGTCGGTGGAAAAGCGACCAATCAGCTTGATTTCCATTATCTCACATATTACTGGGCAGAAATAATAGCGGGTTCCGGCGAGAAGGGCAGCGACGAAGGACAAACTGTGGATGCCCTTTCAGCCAAGATGAATCAGCCAGTAGCTGTGGTCCCTGACAACAAAGGCAACATATATATCGGTGAGGCTACTGGTGGAGTAATCCGTAAACTTACTCCTTCTGGCAAACTCGAATTCATAGCCGGTAAATATGCTACCACCGGCTCTGCCGACGGCAAGGGCGCAGATGCTACATTCAAGTACATCTATTCTCTTGCGGTTGATTCCAAGGACAATATCTACGTGGCCGATGTTACCAATCATCTTATCCGTAAGGTGACCCAGGACGGCACCGTTACGACCATTGCTGGTACTGCCGGAAGCAAGCAGGCCGATTCCAGGGATGGCATAGGCGCTGATGCATGGCTCTGCTTGCCTTATACTGTGGCGATGTACGATGACACACACCTGCTCATAGGTGACGGCTTCAACCTGCGTATGATGGACTTGACTTCAGGAGAGGTGAAGTCCATAGTAGGAAGTCCCAATTCGATAGATTTTGCTGCGATAGACAATTTCTACAATATCCGCGGCATCGCAGTCTCTCCTGACAAGAAGACCATCTATGTGAGCGATGGTCTGAATAACTGTGTCAAAGCAATTTCTTATCCTGAATGTGCCGTAACGCGTATAGCCGGACCCGAGGTGAGGACCAATATCCTTGGCAAGTCGTTCGAGCCCCTGGCAGAATGCAAGGCTGAAGATGCCCTCTTCTACAATCCCTCCAACCTTGTTCTTGATTCAAAAGGCAACTTGTATCTTGCTGACGGCACCGGCGATTATAACCACCGTATCCGCAGGATTACTCCGGATGGCAGAGTATATACGATTGCTAATGAAACAGGAGCCACGACTCCTGCTGTTACCGGTCCATGCCGTGCTTTGGATATGACATACAAGGGCTGGGGGCTCGGTATCGACAAGGATGACAACCTGTATGTCTGTGACCAGAAGAACAACCTTGTCTTCCGTCTCACGCTCAAATAGTTTTTTTTGAATTGCTTAGTACCTTGCGGGGTCTTAAATATGGATGAAAAGGCCCCGTAAGTCACTAAGTTCCTAACATGATTATTGAGTCGGATGAAGCATTGGACAATTATTGTCAGTCTTTGTGCCGTTTTAGTTGCCGGGGCCTGTTCGACAAATGAACAGGGATTCGAGATCCGTGGCACAAAGGGATATGACTGGACACCGGAACAGTGTCTGGAAGAAATTCCTGTCTTGAAGGAGTTCGGAATGAACTTCTTCGCTCCTTGCTATTTGTCTTTTTTCGTGGAGCATGACCGTGGTATTTCTTCAATGAAGGAACTCTCGGGGCTTAACAAATGGTGGCTTCCTTTCTCGGCAAAAGACAAGCGAGATTGGGCGGCTGTTGTGGAGGAATGTCGCAGGGATGGTATTTTCTTCTGTTTCGGCATGAATCCTATGCTATATTCACTTCGTCCTCTGTCGGTCAAAAGCGATGAGGATTATTCTGTGCTTCTAGAAAAGTACCAATGGTTCCAGAGTTTGGGCGTGAAGTGGTTCTATCTTGCTTTGGATGATCTGGAACTTGAAGGGCAAGCGGAAATTGCAGCGGGCCATTTTCATTTTGTAAATCGTTTGTACAGCGATTTGAAGGAGAATGATCCTGACTGCAAAATGATTTTCTGTCCCACATGGTATAGGGGAAGGGATGTGGATAATCCGCACAGGCGCCCATATCTTGATGCTTTGGCAGAGCTTCTTGATCCAGACGTTTTCGTTTTCTGGACTGGCGAGAATGTGGTTAGTACCACAATAAGCTCAGCAGATGTTAGGAAGTATAAGTCAGTTGTGAAGCACAGGATTATTCTTTGGGATAATTACCCTGTAAACGATTTTTACAATACACTGTTCCTTGGGCCGTTGACAGGAAGGGATGCAGACCTCTGCCAGGAGTTGTATGGAATGATGTCAAACCCGATGCGGGACAACCGGTTGAACCGTCTGCCTCTTTCCACCATTGCTGACTACATGGAAGCTCCTGCCACTTATGACGAACAGAAAGCACTCGAAAAGGCACTCAGACGCTTTTGCACCAAGGCTAAAGACAGAAAGATCATAGCTTCATTGGTGGATATTTACTCTTCCAATATGGCTGCAGGACAGGGCAAAACATCGTATAATGCGGCGCGTGAGAAGTTTGCCGCACGTGTTTCTGAAGACAAACAGGCGGCAATTAATCTGTTTGAAGAACTACAGTCCGATTACGATTACCTTGTGACAAATTATCCTGGCCAATATAGCCTGAGCTATGAAGTGATACGTAAAGATCTGGACTGGATGTCTGGTCAACTTGGAGAATACTCTTATCAGGTTGGTTACGGGTCCGTGCCGATAGATGCAGCCGGTGCTTTTTTCAGCCAAGCCCTTCAAGGCTACGGGCATCCCGCAGAAGGACGCTATTCCTTGGAATGGATACATGACGGTACTGTCGATGTGGACGAACCCCTTTCGCTGTTCGGATGCGGAGAGGACTTGTTCAGCTTGGACATCAAAGGCGATTTATACCGATACGTTGCAGGATCATGGCAGAAACTCTTTTCCACAAATGATGTCAGTTTGCTGGCAGGTGCTGTTCCAGAGTCATATAAACTGCTTTGTGCAAGTGAAGATGACCTTTTTGGCGTATCTCTTGATAACCATCTATCGACAAGTACATTAAACCGTTTCGAACGTAGTGATGCCGGTCTTGTGCCAGATGCTGTTGCTATTGCAGCGTCAGATGAGGGACTTTATCTTTTTACTTCTTCTTCTGAGTTGTTTTTCAGACCCTCTGATTCTGCATCTAGCAGCCTTCTGCTCGGAGCGGTTCCCTTTGATGTGCGCTCTGCGGCTTGGTATGAAGGACGCCTTTATGCTTTGTCATCCGATCAGCATCTGTGGGTAAACGAGCCGTCCGGTGCAAAAGAGTGGACAGTGGCGGGTTATCTGAACGGAGAGACCTGGAAGGAAGCTCTCCAATATATTGCAGTGGCTGGCGGCCATCTGTACGGAATGGGATTTGACGGTTCTCTTTTCAGGGCGTCTGACAGGACAAAGGGTGATCTTTATGCCCGAACAATAACTGTCAATGATGGCCGGTCCACTGTTGCTCTTGTGAGCCTGGATCTTGGCGCAATTAACTATCAGTTGGTCAAGGAAATCAAGCAGTCTATCCAGGCTTCCTTCGGCCTCGATCCTGCTGCGGTACTGATATCAGTTACTCATACTCATTTTGCTCCTGCAGCAATGGACTGGGAAATGTTTCCCGGAGGCAAAGCAGATGCACGTTATCTTTCCTTTTTGAAAAGTGCAGTGGTACAATCTGTTGGCGATGCCTTGGAAAATATGGTTCCAGCAGATGCTGGATTCTGCCGTACCAGAGCTGTACTGGGATATAACAGGGGCCTTAAAGGGGATGACTCTGTTATTGACCCTGTTGTGGATGTCCTTGATTTTCGCATGACAGGTGGTCGCAGGGTCGTGTTTTTTGAGGCCGCTTGCCATCCTGTATTTCCCAATAGCGGGCAGAACCGTTATACTTTGGGCGCTAATTACCCGGGGGTGGCAAGGCAAATCGTTGAAGAATCCGGCGACAGTGTATTCCCTGTGTTTTTCCAGGGGTGCTGCGGTGATACGGATCCACTGTCACAGGACTTTAATGAAACGGGTAAAACATTGGCAGATAGTGTTCTTGAAGCACTTGACGGTGAGCGAGAGGAGATAAATGGCGGGATAAGTTTCATGTTCGATTCACTAGCCGTACCGGTCAAAGCGATGCCACTCCGGGAGGTCCGTGCTTTCTTAGATGAAAACAGTGGCCGTTCGCTTGATATTGAGGCAGTGAAAAATGTAAAATGGGCCAAAAGAATGTTGTCTGCGTATGGTAGAGGTGAAGTCAAAACTCATCAAATGGAGTATTTTCAGGTTATCGATATAGGTAACTGGAGAATAGTCGCTCTCTCGAGGGAACCGGTCAAGGAATACGCCTTGAGAATAAGGGAATTGTGGCCAGAAAAGAACGTCACTGTACTCGGCTACTCAAATGATGTTAGCAGTTATCTTACAGATGATAAACACGTAGAAGCGGGGACTTATGAAAGTCACGATTCTTTCTTTTGGTATGGAGAGCATGCGTCATTCCCCAAAGGAACACTTGACAAAATAGTTGGCAAAATCGGAACGTCCGTTTCTGACTAGGACACTCATAATTGGTTGGTTGTTGGTTTTCTGTGGTCCGTTCGCCCCGGTGGTCTTTTTCCGCCGGGGCGGATTTTTACCTGTTCGTTCCTGCCGGGTATTGCAGCAGCTCAGATTGAAGGATGTGGCCGTTTTGAAACGAGCGGCCGGGGTGTTTATTAGATACCTGTTGATTATCAACTATTTGGTGAGCTTCGTTCCGGCCGGTGTCAGCTCAGGCGCGAGATCGGCCGGGCTAATATGCAATCGGTGGCCCCTGGCCATGTCTGACCCAGGCCGCTCGTTTCAAAACAACCTGGGAATAGCCCAGAACATGCAGCACGTCGCAATCCACTTTGTCAACACGCTGCCCCGGCCTCATGGGGACGAGCCGTCTCTTTTGTGCTTTTGCCAAAAAAACTTTATCTTTGAAAATTGTTAAATGGGAATATTATATCAAATAAAGCTTTATTATGAAATTTAAACACTTGATTATCGCATTGATGGCGGTCGTCCCTGTGCTTTTCTCCTGTAAACCCAAGGAGGATGATCTGGGAGAACCCCGCCTGACACTGGATCCAATGGAACTCGCCCTTGAACAAGGTGAGTCTGCTGGCACAGTACAAATTACATCTACCCGCGCCTGGCTGGTTTACTCCTGCCCGGACTGGCTGGCTTTGAGCCCGCAGAAAGGCCCGGCTTCCACAAAGCCTCAGACAGTTACAGTGTCGGCCAATGCCAATCCCGGCTTTGACCGTACCGGCACCATAGTCATTTCCAACGGTTTTGACAGGCTCCCTTTGACGGTGAGCCAGAAAGGCACTCAAGGTGAACTTAAGACCGGTTCCGGTACTCTCGAAGATCCTTATACCGTAGCCGGTGTCATAGCTTATGTGCAGAGCCTTGGCAAAGATGTCCAGAGCCCTTCCAGAGTGTATTTCAAGGGTATCGTTGACAGCGTCGAGACTACATTCGAAGGCAGCGGCAACTACGGCAACGCAATCTTCTACCTGGTGGACAACAAGGGTGACAAGGATCGTTTCTACTGTTTCCAGACCCTGTACCTCGGCGGCAACAAATGGAAGAAAGGTGATACCGAGATTAAGGAAGGCGACAACGTAATTGTGTACGGACTAGTCGTCAACTACAAAGGTAACACTCCCGAGACCGTGTCCAAGGGTGAGAGTTATGTGTATTCACTCAACGGTGTCACCGGAGGGGAAGTGACTCCCGTCCAGCCCGGTACCCCTTCCGGAAGCGGCACTCAGGCCGATCCATACAATGTGGCGGCGGCATGCAAGGCCGTCAGCGGTCTGACCTGGACCAACAAGGATAATTACCAGAAGGTCGGCCCTTACTATGTCAAGGGCAAAGTCAGCGCCATTGACCAGGACTACACTTACAACGTGTCCGACGGCCGTACTTATGGCAACGCCCGTTTCAGCATCTCCGATACCGGTGAGGCATCTGGCGCAGAACAGTTCACTCTGTTCAATCTTTACTACCTCGGCAACGATAAATTCAAGGCCGGCCAGACTGATATCAAGGTCGGCGACGATGTGGTCATCTACGCCGAACTCATGAACTACCACAACGACACTCCCGAGAACAGCGGCGGCTATCTTTACTCTCTCAACGGAGACACGGGCGCCGGCCAGCCTTCTGAGACCATAACAGGTACAGTCAAGGAGACAATTGCTGCTGCCGACGGCACCGGTGTCGTAATCAACGAAGCCCAGGTGGCTGCAATTTCCAAGCAGGGACTGATTGTGACGGACGGAACCGCCAACGTGTACCTCTTCTTCGATTCCAAGAAGAACGAGACCGTCCCTGCTGTCAAGATTGGCGACAAGGTCAAGGTCGAGGCAACGAAGGACACATATGGCGGAATCCCTGAATTCAAGAGCGCCAAAGTGACTGTCATCTCCTCCGGTAGTACATTCAACTATCCTGAGCCCAAGGACATAACCCCTATTGCCGCAAGCTATAAGGCCGGCGAATCCGAATTCATCCAGATGACCGGCACACTTATCATCGACGGCAACTACTACAATATCGAGTTCGACGGGGTGGATTCACAGACCAAGATGGGCTCAATCTCCGCTCCCCTCGAATCTTTAGGAGCTTCTTCTTATAATGGTAAGAAGGTTACCGTGACCGGATACTTCACAGGTCTTGTCAGCAGCGGCAAATTTATCAGCATGGTTGCAGTCAGCATAGCTCCTGCCGACCCTAATGCCAAGTACTGCACCGTCGAGCCTGCGGCAATCAGCGTCAAAGCCGATGCCACCTCCGCAAGCTTCAGCGTCAAGGCCAATGCGGCCTGGACAGCTGTCAGCGACAATGCAGATTTCACCTTGAGCCCCGCTTCCGGCGAGGGTGATGCTACTGTGACAGTGAGCTTCGCTGCCAACAGCGGCGACGCCGCCAAGGTGGCAAATATCAAGGTGAGCTGCCCTGATGCGGGAGTGGAGACCACCGTGGTGCTTACCCAGGCCAAGCCTTCCAGCGGCGAGGCTCTTGTCATCACTGCCGACTTTACCATCGAGACCTCAGCCCTGCCTCAGGGCAGCACAGAGGGCCTCAAAGACGGTACTTTCACCGTGGACGGATATACATTTACCTTCCATGCAGCCGACAAGTATTATCAGGCCAAATCCAACGACAAGTTCTACCTGCTTATAGGCAAGACTGATTCTTATGTGCAGTTCCCTGCGGTCGAAGGCAAGTCCCTTGTCAAGGTGGAATTCCTTACCGGTGCAGCAGCTTCGGAGAATGTCATCGGAGACATTGCCAAAGCTGACGGCACACGTCTTAATGTCAATAATGACAAATTGCTCAAGGGTACCAAATATGAGTGGTCTGTAGCCGGCGAGCCCGGTGCGGCTTACCGCTTCGTGGTGACCAATAAGTACAACGCTCAGTTCCAGACTCTTACCCTTACTTACGAATAGTAGATTATGAGACTGCTCCCCAGCCGTTTTCCTGCGGCGGTGTTGACGTTCGCCCTGCTCCTCGGATACGCTACTTCTTGCGAACCCGAAGAGCAGGGGAGTAACGTCACTCCCGTTATCACGCCGCGAACTACTGAACTGCCTGTTGACGAAGGCTCTGTGTGGGTGTCGGTTACGGCAGGCGGTAATTGGTCCATTAGTTTGTCCTTCGACGGGGCGGACGGATGGGCTTCGGTCGATCCGGCCGAGGGTGAAGGCTCCCGCGACGACGTGCGCCTCCGCTACAAAGCTAACGAGGGTCCGGCATCGCGTAAGGTCACTTTGCACCTGCATGCAGCCGGGGGTGGTCTGGCCAGCGCGAGCCTTACCCAGGCGGGCAAGAGCGGCCCGGGTGGCGGCCCGGATGTGTCTCCCAACGGATACGACGTGGCCCCGTACACTTGGCTGGAGCTTCCTGCCACCAAGGCTGGTGACGGTTTGACATTCTTCGTCCACGACATGGACGGGGGCAAGTATATCAGTCCTGCCAAGAGCGGAGTTCGTAACTGGTCGATGTACTGGGACAATGCGGAACACTTGTCCTGCTGGGTGGCTTATCCGCTGAACAATAAGCTCAAAGGAAGTGGGTCCCGTACCAATCTTTGGGGCTTTGATCCGCTGCTTCCCAAAGATGCCCAGCCCGACTTGACCGGCGGTTCGTACGGCGGCGGCTGGACACGCGGACACCAGATTCCTTCGGCGGACAGGCTTAATTTCAATGCCAATGTGTCCACATTCTACGGCACCAACATGACTCCCCAGCAGTACGACTTCAACGGGGAGATATGGGCGTCGTTAGAGGCACGTGTCAGATCTTATGCTTCTCTTGCCGACACTCTGTACGTGGTGACGGGCTGCCTGTACAAAGATTCCTCCTTGTACACCGGAGCCAATTCGGGATTTGCCGTACGCGTCCCGACGCACTATTTCAAGGCGTTGTTGTTCAAGGGAATATCGACTTATGCCGTAGCCGACGGCTACATGGCGGCTGGTTTCCTGCTGCCTCACGATGAATCAATACGAAAGGATAACTACACTAAATATATTATGTCCATCGACGAGCTGGAGAGCAAGACAGGCATTGACTTTTTCCCCAATCTGACCGGTCGCATAGGCAGCGATAAGGCCGGGAAGGTGGAAGCCGAGGCCCCGTCGTCGTGGTGGAAGTAAAAGCGCAACACAAAACACAGAATGAAACACTATTTCTATCCTCTGGTCCTGATACTGCTTCTGGTCTCCTGCGGCCCCGCCAAGCAGACGGCATCAAATTCGGGCAGGACCCGCGAATCCCACATAATCGGATTCTATAACCTTGAAAACCTGTTCGACATTTACCACGATGAGGGCAAGAACGATTACGAGTACCTCCCAGAAGGCGCTAATCAGTGGACCGAGGCCAAGTATAAGAAGAAACTGGCCAATATGGCCCATGTCATTGCGGCCATGAAGGCGGACAACGGAGTATGGCACACGGTGCTCGGGGTCTCCGAAATAGAGAACCGTCATGTGCTTGAGGACCTTGTGTCCGAGCCCGAAATTGCAGCCGCCAATTTCCAGATCGTGCATTACGACGGTCCCGACCGGCGCGGCGTGGACGTGGGTCTGCTTTACGACCCGACCAAGATGCAGCTTGTCAGCAGCGAGAGCATTCCCTTTACTTTTGAAGGTTCCGCCATATCTTTCGACATGACCAAAGAGGAACAGGATAACTTCCGCACCCGCGACGTGCTGTGCGTCCATGGTATCATAGGCGGGGAGCATTTCGCTTTCTATGTGTGCCACCTTCCCTCCCGCCTCGGCGGCAAGGGCCAGGACCTTCGTGCACGCGGCGGCGAGATCATCTACAACCATTACGTGCAGATGAACAAGCAGTTCCCGGGCATCAAGTGCGTCGTCATGGGCGATATGAACGACAATCCCACGGACGAATCGATGGCTGTTTATCTCCGCGGCCGCGAGACCTTCGAAGAAATGGTCCCCGAAGATTTCTATTCCCCGTTCCTTTCCATGCTCAAGGCAGGTTACAGCTCGCTGTACTATAGGGGAGAGAGCAATATCTACGATTGCATCCTTGTCAATTACAATCTCGCTCATGCGCAGCCCGGCACTTGGCAAATCCAGCCACTCATCAAGGGCAAGTACTACGGGCGTATTTTCAACAAGCCTTTCATGACCAATCAGAGCGGACAGTACAAGGGCACGCCTTTCAGGACCTTCTCCAACGGCGCCTTCGTCGGCGGATATTCCGACCACTATCCTACTTACATCGTGATAGCCAGATAATTTAGCAATATGTTCAAGAAATATTTAACTGCTTTTGCCCTTCTGCTCGCCGCCGTCACCATGTCGGCGCAGGACTATACCGGAGGAGTAAAGGGTACCGTAGTCAACCGCAACGGCCGTCAGCCCATCGAGAAGGCGCGTCTGACCTTGATGCAGGGGGCGAACACCATCGCCGAGGTGGAATCTTCCGCCGACGGCACCTTCCAGATTCCCAACCTTGCCGACGGAATGTACACGCTCGTCATAGTGGCTCCCGACTTCCTCGAGAATCAGGTCCAGGTTACCGTTAACGACGGCTACGTCAAGAATATGTTCAACCTGTCGCTGACGGCACTGCAGCAGGTCACCGAGTTGGACGACGATTCATTCGCCGCTTTCGACATGGACGACTCTGGCTACAACGACAACCCCACCATTCTCTTCGGTTCCAACGACGTGTTCAACAACATTGCCGGTTATAACTTCTCGGCCGTGCGATTCCGCGCCCGCGGCTATTCCTCCGAGAGTCAGGATGTGTATCTGGCCGGCGTCAAGATGAACGATGCGGTCACCGGTTACAGCCCCTTCTCGCTCTGGAGCGGCCTCAATGAGGCCATGCGCTCCAAGGAGACGGTGAGCGGCGCCGAGATTTCCGACTTCGGCTTCGGAGGCTACAACGGCCTAACCTACATCTTCGGCAATGCCACCAACGTGCGCAAAGGCCTCAGGGGCAGCTTGCTGACCAACAGCCAGTTGTACCGGCTCCGCGTGATGGCATCGTACTCCACCGGCCTGATGGACAATGGCTGGGCTTTCGCCGCCAATGTGTCTGCGCGACTGGGAGGCAACGACTGGATTGACGGTGTGTATTACCGTTCGTTCGCATACTATTTGGCTGCCGACAAGGTGTTCAACCGGGCGCACAAGCTAAGCTTCATCTTCTTCGGAACTCCGGGCGAGAGGGGAGCGCAGA
This sequence comes from Bacteroidales bacterium, assembly GCA_017634595.1. Taxonomy (GTDB): domain Bacteria; phylum Bacteroidota; class Bacteroidia; order Bacteroidales; family UBA932; genus Cryptobacteroides. The sequence continues at coordinate 228,054 of JAGBNC010000006.1, read as the reverse complement.
ATGCTTCTACTCAGGAGGTTTACGATCTCATGGGGGACAATATGTACAACTCCAACTGGGGCTATCAGGACGGCCGCGTGCGCAATGCCCGCGTGCGCAAGACGCACGAGCCAGTGGCGATTGTCCGTTATGAGTTTACGCCCTCCGACAAGTTTGAAGGCGGCATTACCCTGCTGCACCGCTTCGGCTACAACGGATATACTGCGCTTGACTGGTACGACGCACAGGACCCCCGTCCCGACTACTACCGCAACCTGCCGAGCTATTTCTATCATTCCAACCCGGACATGAACCGCAACAACGATTACAAGTTTGCTTGGGCCAATGAAATATGGACCCACTCATCCTTGTATCCCAACCTGACGCATATCAATTGGGACCGCTTGTACAATGTCAACTATATCCAGCCGGGCGGACGTTCCAAATATGTGCAGGAGGAGCGCCATGTAGATCAGCAGGACTTCAATGCGGCGCTGAATTTCAAGTGGCGTACCAACAGCTGGCTCACCATAACCGGCGGCCTGAACGGGCGCATGAACCACACCGAGAACTATAAGACCATAGCCGACCTGCTCGGCGGCGAGTACTATCTTGATGTTGACAATTTCGCTGAGCGCGAGTTCGGTTCGCAGCCATGGAAGATTCAGAACGACCTCAATTACTATGTGGCCAATGGCGAGGCGCGCAAGCTTCACGTGGGAGATAAGTACGGTTACGATTATCTGGCCCAGGTGCGCAACTTCGGCGGCTGGGTAAACGGCAAGTTCGTGTTCGGTAACTTCAGCGCAAACGCTGGTCTCAGAGCGGGTTATGAAATGTTCTGGCGTCATGGCCTGTTGCGCAAGGGCTTGTTCCCCGGCCGTCCCAATCCTGGAGATACGGCTACCGAAGAAGCTTGGAAGCGCCTTGGCATTGAGCCTTCGGAGGAGTGGTCTTCATGGCAGTCCAAGAAGGCCAAGTTCTTCACCTATGCAGCCAAGCTTGGCTTAAACTACGTGATTGGCGGCAATCAGAGGGTCTATGCGAATGTGGGCTATTTCAACGATGCCCCCAAATTCAATCAGGTTTTCCTCTCCCCGAGGACACGCAACACCATGGTTGACGATCTCAAGACCGTCAAGACCTTCACCTCCGATGTCAACTGGCAGTACTCAGGCGGCGGCATAAATGTCCGCGCCACAGCCTTCTACACCACTATTATGGATCAGTCCAAGGTGATGAGCGCTTATGACGATCTGCAGAACGCTTTCTCCAACTTTGCCATTACCGGCATCGACCAGAGGCACATGGGTATCGAACTCGGATTCAAGATTCCTACCTATCTGGTTGAGAATCTGTCGCTTCAGGGTGTGCTGAGCCTTGGTGAATATGCTTACACTTCCACTCCTGTCATGACCCAGACGGTAGACAACAGCGCCGAGACAGTTATGTCCGACGTGATGCTGCCGTATTGGAAATCGACTCCGATACATGCTACCGACGCCGACGGGAAGTACATCAAGGATCAGATAAGCTACTATCAGAAGCACTATGTGCCCTCCACCCCTCAGGTGGCGGCGAGCTTGGGGCTTGCGTATAACTACAACTACTGGTTCATTGATGCCGACGTAGAGTATTTCGGTCGCTCGTATCTGGACATGAATCCTCTTTACCGTACCGACTATGCTACGGCTGGTCCCGACTATGTGGTTACTCCAGAGGAAGTTATGTACATGACGGCCCAGGAGATGTTCAATCCCGCCTGGCTGGTGAACTTCTCTGTGGGCAAGTCCTGGTATATCCAGCGCAAGTATCAGCTTGGATTCTCTCTCAATGCTAAGAACGTTCTCAACAACCGTAGTGTCAAGACCGGCGGTTACGAACAGACCCGTCTCGTGGACAACACTGTGTCCAAGGAGCGTTTCTACCGCTTTGACCCGAAGTATTTCTATATGGCGGGTTTCAATTATATGTTGAACATCTATTTCAGATTCTAGGCCATGAAGAAGATTTATATAGCACTGGCCCTTGTACTGGCCGTTCTGACTTCCTGCCGCAGCCTTGTTGAGGAGTGGCAGCCTGTGTTTACGGGCAAATACGGCAACCCCGAGCAGGAGAAGCTCTATCAAGAAGCTGATCTGAAAGCTTATGGATTCCCCGGGACCTTCACAACCATCAAGGATCTTAAGTCCCTTTATGCCAATAAACCGCTGGTCATAGACAACAACATTTGGGTTAAGGGGCAGATTATTTCCAGCGATGTTACCGGTAATATCTACCGTGAGATTTATATCCAGGATGAGACCGGCGGCATTGACCTCAAGCTTGGCAAGTCATCGCTGTACAGCGAATACAGGCTCGGACAGTGGCTCTATGTCCGTTGTACCAATCTTGTGCTCGGCGCATACAATGGCATGCCGCAGCTGGGATTGGAGGCCGACAATACTCCTACCAATGACTACGAGACATCCTACATCGATGTCCAGACCATCATTGACCAGCATGTGTTCAAAGGCCCTCTTGCTGAGCCGCTTAAGCCTCTTGTCGTCACAGAACAAGACATCAAAGATGCCATCTCCGGAGGCTTTACTGGCGAGCTTTGGGGCAAGCTTGTGACGGTGCCCGGCCTTCTGTACAAGCAAGAGATTTTTGCTCTTTTCTATCCCAATCCCAACATGCCGCACAAGAGCGGAAACCCCGAGAACCGCGTTTTCCTTTCTGACAACGGTACCTGGGGCATTACCACATGGGCCCTCACAAAGGCGCGTTACATTGATAATATCCGCCGCGGACTATGGGATTCTGCAGAGGTCGGAAGCGGTGCTACGCGTTACGGGGCTATAACCAAGACTCCGGCTGATTTCCTGCCGGAAGACAGTCAGGTGCTCCACAGCTTCGGCCCCGATGCCTATTCTCCTTACAAGGATATCATGGCCAGCTATGCTACTGCCAACTATGTGTCTCATTATTTCCTGATGGGCAAGACCGATGTCCAGGTGCGCTCAAGCGGCTATTCCAAGTTTGCTGACGAAGAGCTCGACGAGAGGATTCGTACCGGCGGCGCGGCCTGCGACATCACCGGTATTCTTTCCATTTACAGCGGCTCCGCCCAGTTGTCACTTGTTGATGAACCGGCTGTTTCTGTAGTCGTTAAATAGTAAAATTAAAGTTCCGGACACTGTTTCTGCAGCCCATAAATCTTGGGAGAAGGGCTGCGGAAACAGTGTCCGGAACTTTAAAAAGATAATTGAATATGCGTAAACCTTTAGTCCTATTGGCATCTTTCTTTGTGATGGCAGCTTGTTCCAGCAACAACGTGTTCCTCCAGGAGTGGGACACCCCCTATGGTATACCTCCTTTTGATAAAATCAAAATCTCTGACTACATGCCCGCCATCAAGGCCGGTATAGAACAACAGAATGCTGAAATACAGGCAATTGTCAATTGCCCTGATGCACCCACGTTCGACAATACTGTGGCCGCTTACGACCGCAGCGGAGCAATACTTGAGAAAGTGTCCAACGTTTTGTTCAATGTGAGCGAGTCGGATTACAGTCCCGAGCTCAATGCAATTGTCGAAGAAGCTACCCCGCTCATCTCGGCTCATGGAGATAATATAATGATGAATCCCGCCTTCTTTGCCCGTGTAAAGGCCGTCTATGAAGCCGATCAGAGCACCCTCAGCCGTGAGCAGCAGATGCTCTTGAAGGACCTTTACGAGGGCTTCATCCGCAACGGAGTAGGTCTTGACGAGGCCGGCCAGAAGCGCCTCCGCGAGATCAACAGCGAATTGGCAACACTCGCCCTGACTTTCGGCAACAATCTGCTGGCTCAGTCCAACGCTTTCAAGGAAGAACTCGGTTTCTCTGTAGCGTCATATTACGACAAGATGGCTGCCGAACCTGACAGAACCCAGCGCGAGAAGATATTCCGCCTCTATTCCGAGCGTGGCCGCCACGGCGACGAATTCGACAACAAGGCAGTAGTGCTGCGGGAGATGGAGCTTCGCATCGAGAAAGCTAAGCTTTTGGGCTTTGATAGCCCTGCGGCCTTCATCCTCGACGACAAGATGGCCCATGATTCTGCCACTGTGGACGCTTTCCTTGGGGACATTATGGCTGCTGCCATGCGCCGGGCCAGGGAAGAAGTGGCTGATATGCAGAAGATTATGGATGCCGATGTGGCAGCAGGCCTGCTTCCCGCAGGGTCTCGTATCGAGCCTTGGGACTATATGTTCTATGCCGAACGCGTGCGTAAAGAGCGCTTCGACCTGGACGAGTCCAAGGTCAGTGAGTATTTCAAGATGGAGAATGTGCGAGCAGGAGTGTTCGCTACAGCTTCGAGGCTCTACGGCATAAGCTTCGAGCCGCTGAAGGATATCCCGCTCTACAATCCTGAATGTGAGGCGTTTAAGGTGAGCGATGCTGATGGTTCGCTGATAGGTGTGATCATCACTGACTACTATCCCCGTGACTCCAAGAGGGGAGGAGCCTGGATGACCAACTTCGTCAACCAGTGCGAGGGCGTGCGTCCTGTCATCGTCAACGTGGGCAACTTCAACAAGCCTACTGCCGATACTCCTTCGCTGCTGACCATCGACCAGGTGGAGACCATGTTCCATGAGTTCGGCCATGCCCTGCACGGACTTCTCAGCCAGTGCCAGTACAAGGGGACCAGCGGTACTTCCGTCAAGCGTGATTTTGTGGAATTCCCTTCTCAGGTCAACGAGAACTGGGCTTTCGAGCCGGAAGTGCTTGCCACATACGCCTTCCACTACAAGACCGGTGAAGTGATTCCCGAGGAACTTGTGCAGAAGGTTCAGGCTGCGTCCAATTTCAATCAAGGATTTACCACCGGTGAGCTTTGCGCCGCCAGCATCCTGGATATGAAATGGCATGAACTCAGCAGCATTGAAGGTATTGACGTAGATTCCTTCGAAGCCAAGGTGTGCGAGGAAATGGGCCTCATCAAAGAGATTGTACCTCGCTACAAGAGCACATATTTCAACCATATATTCGGCTCAAGCGGCTACAGCGCAGGATATTACAGCTACCTGTGGGCTGAAGTCCTGGACAAAGATGCATTCGAGCTTTTCAAGCAGAAGGGGATATTCGATCCTGCTACTGCCATGAGCCTGCGCCGGAACGTGCTTGAGAAAGGTGGCAGCGAGGAACCCATGACCTTGTACCGCGCTTTCCGCGGCGCCGACCCTGACCCTGCAGCACTTCTTCGTGCCAGAGGGCTGGAATAGCCATCTGCGATGCAAGATTCCAGCCGATAAGGGATTTAATTGGTGATATGAATAAAGTCAGATTGTTTTCGGTGCTGGTCATGCTCTGTATCTGTGGAACATTGAGCGCACAGCGATCTGGTATAAGAGTGGCCATAAGCGGGCTCAACTTGATATCCGAGTCGATGATACCATCGCGTACCCTTTCCTTTGACTCGCCTTTCGAGCTGGGGCCGGTGTACGACAAGTCCGGACGCCCTAAGGGATACGGGTCAGTGAGCATAGGTTATGTATATGAAGACAGCAAGAGGTTTTCTTTTGCTGCCGATTTTCAGTACAGCCCTTTTGTGCAGACAGATACAAGGCTCCGGACGGGCAAGGCTTCAATCTCCTATATCGGTGCAGAGATGTTTTCTGCTTCCGGATTGTTCCAATGGTCTTATTTCACGGATGAAGGCTGGTTCCGCTTGTACGGCGCTGCGGGCCCTGTCGTGTTTTGGTTCAGGGATGCTCGGGTACCCGTCATTCTGGCGCAAGTCAATCCTTTGTGCCTTTCCGGCGGCGGAGAGCATATTAGAGGTTTTTTGGAGTTTGGCGTAGGCCCCATGTTTACCGGAGTACAGCTTGGTCTTTCTTTTTATTTCAGTAGCCATGAAAAAGTTCGTTAAGCACTTGCTGATCATTGCTGTAGCGCTGTTTTCCTGCAGCTATTCATGCCATCGTTACGAAGCACCTGTCCCGGTCATGGTCTCAAACTTGGCGGGGCAGTGGCTTACAAGTGCGGGGGATTGCATCTACAGGGCCCAGGACCTTGGTTTCCCTTCCGAATCGTATTCCGACACTTCCGGCTTTATCGTGACTTGTACTCCCGCCGGCGAAGGTAAGTGGACTGTGAGCGGCGAAAGAACGGTCAAAAAGAATCTGGATAAGGGCTATTTGCACTTGAACACGGCATATATGACTACACGCTTCAGCGCCGTGGTAGGCAATGCCGAACTGCTGGGCGAGAAAGCCTTCTGCGCCAATCCTTTTACTCTTGACTATTCTGAAAACAACGACTTGTCTATGCATATCGTCAATGACGGCCAGGTCAACTATCCTGGGCCCGGCAAACCCGACGGGCGCTTCTTTCTGTCTGTCAGAGATGGAGGGGTTGAGTTTGAACGTTATGAAATTGTGCTTGAAGGCGGGCGCGTAATATATGAAAATGTCGATATTTCTCACTAAATTTGCAGGATTTAATGTGAGAATATGAAACATAAAGTTCTTTTAATGATTCTTGACGGTTGGGGCGAAGGACGCCACGACCATAGTAATGCCATTTATACCCAGGGTGCTCCGTTCATCGACAGCCTCCGGGCGAAATATCCCATGGCTCATCTGCACGCCTGCGGGGAGTATGTAGGTCTTCCCGACGGACAGATGGGCAACAGCGAGGTGGGACACATGAACCTCGGCGCCGGCCGTATCGTGTATCAGGATCTTGTGAAGGTCAATATAGCCTGCCGTGAGCACAGGCTCCTCAAGAACCCCGAGATACGTGCAGCTTACGACAATGTCAAGCAGCACGGCGGCAAGCTCCATTTCTTCGGCCTCTGCTCACACGGCGGAGTGCATTCATCCCTGGACCATCTGTACGAGTTCCTCTCCGAGGCCAAGAACGAAGGCATCGAAGAGGTATATGTCCACTGCTTTATGGACGGTCGTGACACCGATCCCCACAGCGGACTTGGATTCGTCAAGGAGCTTGAAGAGAAGATGGCGCAGACTACAGGCAAGGTGGCCACAGTGTGCGGACGCTTCTACGCCATGGACCGTGACAAGCGCTGGGGCCGTATCAAAGAGGCTTACGACATGCTTGTAGAAGGTAAGGGAGCCGAGTTTGAGAGCGCTCAGGAGGCCATTCAGGCTTCTTACGACGCTGATGTGACCGACGAGTTCATCAAGCCCGTTGTGATTACCAAGGGGGGCAAGCCGCTGGCCAAGGTTGAGGCAGGCGATACCGTCATCTTCTACAATTTCCGCAACGACCGCGCACGCGAGCTCACCAACGTGCTCACTCAGAACGACATGCCCGAAGAGGGGATGCACACGATCCCTCTCTACTACTGCACCCTCACTCCCTACGACGCTTCGTTCAAGGGACTTCATATCCTCTTTGACAAGGAAGAAGTCAAGGACACCCTCGGCGAGACCATCTCAAAGGCAGGATTGAGGCAGCTCAGGATAGCTGAGACTGAGAAATATGCACACGTAACCTTCTTCTTCAACGGCGGGCGCGAGACCCCGTTTGAGAATGAGGACCGCATACTGGTCAATTCTCCGAAGGTGGCTACTTATGACCTTCAGCCTGAGATGAGCGCTGTCGAGGTGACCGACCGCCTGTGCGAGGCCATACGCAGCGAGAAGGAAGACCTCATCATACTTAACTACGCCAACGGCGACATGGTGGGACATACCGGAGTCTATAAGGCTATCTGCAATGCTGTGGGATGCATTGACGGCTGCGTGGAGACCACCATCACCTGCGCTCTCAACCATGGCTACACGGTGCTCCTGACCGCCGACCACGGCAATGCCGACTATGCGGTCAACGAGGACGGCACTCCCAATACCGCCCACTCTCTCAACCTGGTGCAGTTCATCGTTATCGGCGCAGGCGAGGATGTCAAGACGGTCAAGGACGGCGCCCTTTGCAATGTGGCTCCGACCATCCTCAAATTGATGGGCATCCCTCAGCCTGAGGCTATGACAGCCGAACCGCTGATCTGATGCTGTACCGTCCGGATCCCATTCTGCGCCCCATGGTCTGGGGCTCCGAACTCTGGGTTCTGTCCGGCTATGCGGAACGTTTGTCCGTAATGTCCGGCGGCCCTGGAGAGGGTTTGACTATCAATCAGTTGATTTGCGAACAGGGGGAACGTCTCGTAGGCCGCGAATGTCTGCGCCGCTTTGGGGACAGTTTCCCCTTGCTCATTAAATTTCTCGACGTGCACGCTCCCCTCAGTGTCCAGGTACACCCTTCGGAAGAGTTTGCACGTGAGCGTCAGGGCCTTCACGGCAAGACCGAAATGTGGTACGTGGTGGATGCTCAGCCCGGCGCCGGGCTCATGGCCGGTTTCAGCCGCAGCATCACGCCTGACGAGTTTGAACGCCGCATCGCCGACGGCAGTATCACGGATGTCATTGCACGTCACAGTATTGCGGCAGGCGACGTCTTCTTCATCCCTCCCGGGCGCGTGCATGCATTGCTTCCCGGTAGCTATATTGCTGAGATTCAGCAGTCTTCGGATTCTACATACCGCATCTGGGATTACAATCGTCCCGGGCTTGACGGCAAGCTCCGGCCCCTGCATACGGCTCTGGCCAGGGAAGTGCTTGATTATGAGGCCCACTCCGACTACCGAACCGTCTATGAAGCCCGCAAGGATGCTCCTGTGCCCCTGGTCAGCTGCGATTGGTTTACTACGTCTATGCTCGATATTACCGGGCGTTACGTAATGGACCTGAGCTCGCTGGACAGTTTCGTGGTGCTGACGTGCGTAAACGGGTCTGGCAAGGTGATCTGCGGCTCCGACAGCGCGGCTCTTGCACGCGGCGGCTGCCTGCTCGTCCCTGCCTGCGAAGATTCGGTGACATTCGAGCCCGACGGCGGCACCTTTAAAGTTTTAATTACTCATGTTTGATGAAACGGAAGAACGGCAATAACAAGCGTCAGGACACCAAGGACCGCCGGAGTGGCGGTGGACGCAAGCAAGTAAAGCAGGTCGTCGGCAAGGCCCAGATGACCCGTGAAGGCTACATCTTTGTAAATGTCGAAGATCAGGATGCGGACGTGTATGTCAAGGCCGCCAAGACTCGGCATGCCCTTAACGGCGACACTGTGCGAGTGGCAGTGACCAAGCCCGGAGGAGCGCCTGGCAAGCGAAGCGAAGGGGAAGTGGTGGAGATACTCCGCCGCAGCAAGGCGCCCTTTGTCGGATACATGCATTACGTAGGTGCTCAAGCGTGGGTGCTTATGCAGAGTAAGTTCATGCCCTACGATATAATGGTAGATGCCGAGCAGGCCCGCGACATGGGCGCCCAGGCCGGTATGAAGGTGGCCGTTGTGGTGGACCGTTGGCTTCGCAGCGACGTGGCGCCGATGGGACATCTGACCGATGTGCTCGGAATGCCCGGGGAGAACGACACAGAGATGCATGCCATCCTTGCTGAATTCAACCTGCCGTATCGTTTTGAGCCTGAGGTTGCCAATGCGGCCGACAAGATATCCGATGTGATAACGGACGATGATCTCAAGGGACGCAAGGACTTCCGTAAAGTGCTGACTTTCACTATCGACCCGTCCGATGCTAAGGACTTCGACGACGCCCTGTCATTCCGTAAGCTTGAAAACGGCAACTACGAAGTGGGCGTGCATATTGCCGATGTCTCTTATTATGTGAGGCCCGGCGGCCCGGTAGATCAAGAAGCGCGTGAGAGGGGAACTTCAGTGTATCTGGTGGACCGTACCGTCCCGATGCTCCCGGAGAAGCTTTGCAACAAGCTGTGTTCCCTCCGTCAGGATGAAGATAAGCTGACGTTCTCTGCAGTATTCGAAATTGGCCCCAAGGGTGCTGTCAAGTCACGCTGGATAGGCCGTACCATTATATGTTCCGACCGTCGTATGGACTACGACCAGGCCCAGGCCATAATCGAGAATCCTCCGGCAGAAGATAAGAGGACGCCACTGGAGGATGCAGTGCTTACGCTCAACAGACTGGCGCGTATCCTGCGTGATACCCGTTTCAAGGCTGGAGCCATCAACTTCGACCGCCCCGAGATGAAGGTTGAGGTTGATGAATCAGGTAAGCCTGTGCGTGTGTATCAGAAGATTGCCAAGGAATCAAACAACCTCATTGAGGAATTCATGCTCCTTGCCAACCGCACCGTGGCTGAATTCGTGGCAACGGGCGGCAAGATGAACGGAGTTGCCCAGAAGAGCGCTAAGACCTTCGTTTACCGTGTTCACGGTGAGCCCAATTACGAGAAACTTGAGAGCCTCCGCGGCTTTGCCTCGAACTTCGGTTACAAGATGGAAGAGGCTGGCAGCGGCAAGCAGGCGGCTGACGCTCTGCGTGACCTGCTCTCTTCCGCACAGGGCAAGCCGGAGTACAATGCCTTTGAGAACATTGCCCTGCGCTCTATGGCCAAGGCGGTGTACAGCACCGACAATATTGGCCACTACGGACTTGCATTCCGCTTCTATACTCACTTTACTTCACCCATCAGGCGCTATCCCGACCTTATGGTGCACCGTCTGCTGAGTGCGTATTTGCAGAATGGAGATTCGGCTGACAAGGGCCGTTTCGAAAAGGAATGTGTGCATGCTTCCGAGCGAGAGCAGGTGGCAGCCGATGCCGAGCGTACCAGCGTGAAATACAAGCTGGTTGAATTTATGCAGGACAAGGTGGGCATGGAGTTCGACGGCGCCGTGTCAGGCTTGACGGAATGGGGTATGTATGTCGAGATTGACGAGACACATATCGAGGGGATGGTGCCGCTGCGGGAGATGCGTTCCGACTTCTACGAATTCGATGAGGAGCACTACCGCATTGTCGGCCGCCGCACCCGCAAACAGTATCGCCTCGGTGACAGGGTCCGCATCAAAGTGCTGAACGCCAACCTGGAGCAGCGCCAGCTTGACTACGAACTGGTCGAAGACCTCCGGCAGGATGGCGACGCCCCCTCCGGGGATCCCGCCACGGACCTCGGCCCAGCCTCCGGCTCCAGCCGTTCCTCTCGCCGCTCTGGTTCCGGCCGCTCTCGCTCCGGCCGTTCTGGCTCCGGCTCCAGCCGTTCCTCCCGCAGAACCACCTCCGGCAAAGCCTCCAGCGCCTCCGGCAAGCGTTCCAAACGCTCCTGATCCGCTTCCCCGCCCGTTTGCCCAGTTTCCCTTCCCATCGGACAAGATTCCGCCACATTCCTGTCCGTTTGCTCGAAAAAACTGCCGAATGGACACAATAAACGGAAAAACCTGTCCGTTTTCCGCTATTCAGCCCCGGCTACGGGCTCTGTGTGACTGAGGAAACATTGGCTCCCGAAAAGGGAGGGGACCCACGCAGTGGGGAGGATTTCCTCAGTCACAGAGCCCGCAGCCGGGGCCGCTCGATGAACTACTTAAGCTTGGGAGGGGCCTGAGTTGACGCTATGATGCTGTGAGCCACATCGATACGCTTAAGTGCAAAAGCCCTCAAGTCATCCCAGCGATAGTAATACGGAGTACCGCAGTCAGCAATCGGCAGCGCCATATCACGCTCGTTATACATCATCCTCATCAGCACATCTCCGGCCCTGTTCTTATAGAACACAAACTGCACATTGAGCGACATCGGGAAGTCATAGGCCCTGAATACATTCTTGACATCCTCGATGCTCCCAGCAGGAATGTTGTAACCGTCGATATCCAGCAGCGCCAGCAACGACATCACTATAATATCGTGCCCGAAACGGAGCCTGGCCGCATAATTGCCAGTCGCCAGGTCTTCATCCGCCTTGTCTATGAAGTCCTGCATGGTGGTCCATACAAATGCCCACTGACGACCTTTCTGATACAATGTATCAGCGCCCTTGGAAGCGTAGAAGCGGAAGTTGTAGCACTCGTGCAGCATGCACTGCTCTTCATAGGGGATAAACTCCCACAGGTTGTCATTAACGAGCCCGTTGCATTGCAGGCTGGCTGTTATTGCATAGAACGCACGCTCCAGATGGAGAGGGTCCCATACTTCGTCAAGCAACGACAGGTCGGTAAGCAGGGGAGCGAACACCTTCTCAGGGGTCAAAAGCCTCTTGCACAGGGCCTGGAAATCCTTCTGCCAGTAGGCGGACTTGTTGTTGTATCCTTCATCGGTGGGCTTTACGTCTTTATTGTAAAGCGAGAACGGATTAAGATAGGACATCGTGGAGTTGCTGGCCTGCTTGTAGATGGTGAGCCCGGGATTCTCGCGCAGCATCTGGTCGGTAAATGCAGACATAGTCAGTATGCAGCGGGGGACCGTGGTCGATACTGCGTCTATCTTGGCCTTGCCGCGGAATAGCCTCGGGTAGTTGCGATACATATTGTGAGCTATCTTGTACTGCTGCTCAAAGCCCCGGTCGCACAAGTCGCTGGCACAGCCGTGCAGGATAGGATATATTTTGTCGAAGCGAGCCTTCAGATCTTTCCCGCGTGCGGTGAGTTTGCCCCTCTCGGACGCTGTGTCCATGAGCCGCTTCATAGCGTCAAAATCGGCTTCCGACGTATGGTTGCGTGCACCGTGGCGCCCATAGTGGCTTATATAGAACGCTTTATATCCTCTCGGCGGTTTGGCGAAGGCAGGAATGTCGTCGTGGTTGTACATGTAGAATACAGTCCCTGCTTTGTTAGGATCTTGCTTGATCTCTGCAAAGCAGTCCCTGCCCTGGCCGAATGCAGCGGCGGAAAGGAAGCAGGCGGCCGATAATAACAGCAAATACTTTCTCATATCTTCTGAAATCGCTAAATGCAAACGCGAAAATAGCAATTATTTTTAATTATCTTTGTGTCAGTATGAGACATTCATTTATTCTGGCGGCTCTCGCGGCCGCCGTTGTTGCAGCTGCGCCTCTCCGCGCTGGGGAGCCATCTGCACGTACAGTGCTGAAAAGCATAACAGTTGGGACGGCAAATGGCGCAGCGTTGAGCAGCAGCGACATCACCCGCCGTGCTACTTCTCCCGACCAGAAGTATTTCGGGTGGACGGAGGATTCTCAGCTTACTGAAAGGATGATACGCCGTCCGCCCACGCGCCCCGTGCTCCCCAAGTCGGCCAATCCCGAGGTGAGCTACGGCAAGGTGCCTTCCCGCAATGAATTCGGCATTGACCGGGGCTGGTATCCTTCGCCCGACGGCAGCCTGCTGGCGGTGTACCGGGTGGACGAGACGGCGGTGAATTCATTCCCTCTGCTGGACATCGGCTCGCGCTGCGGTGCCTTGAAGTCAATAAAATACCCTTTGAACGGTATGCCTTCGGAACATGTAGCACTGTGCGTGTGCGACACTCTTGGCAATGTTCTCAATACTCTTGATATAAATGAATTTGATGACGAACGCTATATCGCCGGCGTGAGCTGGACTCCGGACTCGCGCAGCTTTCTGGTGCAGGTGATCGACCGTGCTCAGCACAATCTGAAGCTGCAGCGCTACGATGCATCCGACGGCAGCCTGATGGCGACTCTGCTCGAGGAGCACAATGACGCCTGGGTGGAGCCCCGCGACGGGGTGTGGTTCATCAAAGGCAGCGATTTTTTCATCTACCGTACCGACAACCGCGACGGCTTCAGGCAGTTGTACCTCTGTGACTTGCAGGGCGGAATAAGGCGCCTGACAACGTGCGGGGCCGATGTGGCGTATGTGGCCAACGACGGCCAATACGTGTACTACACCTCGGCGGAAGTATCCCCGGTTGAGAACCACCTGTTCCGGATAAAGCTGAGCAAATTGACCGCTGGACGAAAGCCTCAGAAGCTGGAAAAGATACGCTTCGGAAAGCCGGAGCGGCTTACCTCCGGGAGCGGCACGCACCGTGTGCTTCTTAGCCCCGACTGCTCACATTTCATCGACCGCTGGAGTGCGGTAGATATGCCGGGAAGGACCGAACTGCGCCGCTCTGACGGCTCACTGGAGAGGGTGCTGTACGAATCGTCAGACCCTATGTCAAAGTATGCCGGAGTTACGGTTGAAATGGGAACTGTGCCCTCTGCCGATCCTGCTTACAAGAACTACTACCGCTTGATAAAGCCGGCCGGCTTCGACCCTTCACGCAAGTATCCCGTGATTGTGTATGTGTACGGAGGCCCTCACAGCCAGATGGTTACCGACAGCTGGCTGGCATCGTTCCGCCCCTGGGAGCTGCTCATGGCGCAGAAGGGCTATGTGATGTACATACAGGACAACCGTGGCACCGACAACCGTGGCGCGGCGTTCGAGAAGGCCATCAACCGGCGCTGCGGACAAGCCGAAAGCGCCGATCAGATCAAGGGCCTGGAGCAGTTGATAGCTGAAGGCTGGGTCGATACCGACAGGATAGGGGTGTGCGGATGGAGCTACGGAGGCTTCATGACCATAACGCTCAAGACTTCCCGCCCCGATATCTTCAAAGTGGCAGTCGCAGGCGGCCCTGTGATAGACTGGAAATGGTATGAAGTGATGTACGGCGAGCGATACATGGATACGCCGGACACCAACCCGGATGGATTTGCCCTGACCTCCCTCGTGGACAAGGCTTCAAAGGTGGACGGGCATCTGCTGATCTGCCAGGGAATGGAGGACGGCACCGTGCTTCCTATTAATTCGCTAAGCTTCATTCAGGCGTGCGTGGAAAATAACAAGCTTGCCGACTACTACCCATATCCGCGCAGTGAACACAATGTGATAGGGCTTTGGAGGGAACACTTGTATCTCAAGTTTACTGACTACTTCGAGACATATCTGTAATGGACTATAAATCAGTTGTGGAAAGGCTGTTCGAGCGTCACCGCAGCGTTCAGACGGCCGGTTTCAGCGCCGACGCCTACAAACCGGGCCTCGAGCAGATGGTGAGTTATGCCAAGTCTCTGGGGAATCCGCAGGATGCTTTCAGGAGCATTCATGTAGCCGGGACCAACGGCAAGGGTACGGTCTGCTCCATGCTTGCCGCAGCCCTTGCAAGCAGCGGACTCAGGACGGGGCTTTACACATCGCCGCATCTGATCGACTTCAGGGAGAGGATTAAAATTGTCGGCCCGGATGGGGTGGAGATGATCCCGGAGAATGCGGTCTGCGATTTTATGGAGCGATACGATCGTGCCGGACTATCGTTCTTTGAAGTCACCACGGGTATGGCTTTCCGCTGGTTTGCCGACCGCGGAGTGGATGTGGCCGTGATAGAGACCGGTCTGGGCGGGCGTCTGGACAGTACCAATATCATTACCCCGCTGATAAGCATTATAACATCCATAGGTCTTGACCACTGCTCCTTGCTAGGCAATACGAGGGCTGAAATCGCAGCCGAGAAGGCCGGTATCTTTAAGCCCGGCGTGCCGGCGTTGGTGTGGGGCCGTGATTCCGAGACGCAGCCGGTATTTGAAGCGATAGCTTCGCGCACCGGGTCTCCGCTTTATTTCGCCGAAGATTTTGACCTTCCTGCTCCTCCTGCCGATGCCTGCCTTGGCGGCACCGAAGCTCTGGACTGGAGGGTGGCCCTGTCGGCTCTTGCTATACTTGGTCAAAGCGGGTATTCACTGGAGACTGTGGCCGATTATAAGCTTGCTACAGGTCTTAGGGGCCGCTGGGAGCAGCTTTGCGATGACCCGACAGTGATCTGCGATATCGGTCACAACCCGCAGGCGCTGGCGGCTAATTTCGCCCGTCTGGAAGCTCCCAGGCCGCTGATAGTCGTGTACGGAGCCATGGCCGACAAAGACGTGGACTCTATAGCCCCGCTGATGCCCACAGACGCCGAGTACATACTCGTGCAGCCCCGTACACCCAGGGCCATGAGCCTTAAAGATTTGGCATTGAAATTGAAAAGACTTAACTTTACGGAGCAGCAGTCCGTGGCCGAAGGCGTCAGAGAAGCCCTTCTTCGAGCCCGTGAGCTGCCCGGCCCTATTATTTACATAGGCGGAAGCACCTTTGTGGTGTCCGAAGCCATTTCATACTTTGAGAGCTTATGAAACGATTGGCAATTTCAATTGTACTAATCCTGTCAAGCCTAATGTCATTCTCCCAAACCAAAGATTCTAACGGGCATACCCTGGTCAGCCTGTGGAAGAACTACTACAAGGCCGAGAAGGCCGATAAACCTCAGGACCAGGCCCTTGCCCTGGAAGCCATCAAGAAAGAAGCTGCGGCCCAGCATCTTGCTTGGGACTTCTATGATGCCGCTCAATGTTATGTGGACGTAAAAAGCAGTGTCAACTGGAAAGACCGCCCCAAGCTCTATTCAGAATTCGAGAAGGAAATCGATTCCATGGGGGAGCCGGTCGCAGTTTTCTTCCACCGACACGACCAGTGGGGAAATAAGGCGGCCGCTTATGTGGCGGAGCACAAAGAGGCCATGCTTAAGGCGTATAATCCTGAGTTCTACTCCCGTGACCGCAGCATTACCGGAATCAAGTTCTCCAAGGCCCTGCTGCCTCTCCTGAAAAACGATTACGAATATGCCCTGTGGAGCATGTATCTACGCCGCGAGATCTGTCCTCTCAAAGACTACTACGAGGGCAGCTATCCTTTCGCCGCGCTTGCCGAGTATTTTGACATTAATAACTGGCAGGCCGAGAAGAACTATGCCAGCTGGGGAAACTTTGCCGAGAAGTACAAAGACAAGGCTGTGTCCCTGCTTGCCCGCGAGAGCCGCCTGAGCTATGAGTTCAATAAGCTCCGTTATGCTAAAGGCTCCACCTCAGAAGATTTCAAGGCCCTGAGGGCCAAGTGCTCCAAGTTCGAATCCGACCGCAAGTCTTTCAGCGGTCAGGAAAAGTCATTGGCCGATTGCTGCAAGAATGTCAAGGGTATAATCGAAGACCTTGACTCCAGCGACATCGACAGCGACATCTCCGATGGTAAGCTTACCCTGAGCCTGCGCAACATCAGCTCCGTTAAATTCCGCATCGACGATGTCTATTCCACTGACTTGGTCAACAAATCGTCTTCATATTATGTAAAAGATACCATCAAGCTCAAGCTTCCTGACATTAACGACGGAGATTATACCTACTATTGTAAGTATGGTGCGGCCGAGCACAAAGGCGCTTATGAGAAGCACACCCTGTCGGTGTCGGTTCGCTCGGATGCTTCCGGTTACGGCGCTTATGTGGCTGATTTCAAGAGCGGTAAGCCGATAGATGTGTGTGATTTCTACATCTACGATGCCGACAAGAAGCAGCTCGCCGAAGCTAAGGGCATAAAGATGGAAGGATATACTCCGCTGCCTCAGGAATTCGCCAAATTCTTCACGGACAAATACCGTCACTATTATTTCAGAGCCGGTTTCGTGGACAATGGGCGTCAGCGCTGGACCCAGTATATCGACCTTCGTTCTCCCAATCCCGGCACAGTCCGCCCCATCGTGAACAGCGACGTGCACCATGCAGTCCTTATCACCGACCGCGGGGCCTACAACCCCGGCGAGACCGTGCAGTTCAAGGCTGTGCTTTACTCCGGCACTTATGAATATAAGCTCTGCCCTGAGGGGAATCCGGTCAAAGCGAGTCTTATCGATACCGAAGGCAACGAAGTCGCTTCTCTGGATCTGAAAACCAACAGCTTCGGCTCCGTGGCAGGCAAATTCGACCTTGAGGGAGTATCGCGCGGCGGTATGTATTCCGTGCGTGTTGAGTCCGGAGGCATCAATCTGGCTTCCAGGTCCATCCGCGTTGACGAATTCGTCCTGCCCACTTTTGATTTGAGCTGGGACCGTGATGATAATTTGTACCTCGCCGGAGACAAAGTGAAAGTGTCAGGCCGCGTGAAGGCTTATTCCGGTCATTCCCTTGCCGACGCCAAGCTCTATTACAGCGTCCGCGGCACTTCTCCTGATATCAACGACAAGGAGATCAAGGTCGCTTCTGACGGCTCCTTTGAATTCGATTTCCAGAGCGACTCCGGATACGGCAACACATACCCTGTCAGCGTCAAGATAGTTGACGGCACAGGTGAGACCCTGAGTTTCAGCACCTGGCGTATGGTGTGCAAGTCGCTGCCGCTTGACGTGAATCTCAAGAATATCGTCCCGGGACGTTACGATCTGGTTAAGGGCAGCGTCAACTGGCGCTCACGCGAATGGATTATCCGCGATGACTTTGCCCGCCTTAACTTCGAGACGGCTGGACTGAAGCGTAAAGGCCTGGAAATCAGGTACGATGTCCAATACAATGCCAAGGTCGTGGCAAGCGGGACTGCCGGCTCCGGCGAGACGGTTGACGTGGACCTTAAGGGCCTTCCATCAGGCCTGTACATGCTCAATGTCTCCGTGACGGCCAACAATTTCAAGGGCGAGCAACTTGTGACCAGAAGCGAGTACTCGTTTGTAAAAGCTTCCGATGAAGATACTGCTCTCAACCTGCATGTCAAGAGCTTCTTTAAAGAACTCGGTGACGATGAAATCGCTCTTCAGATAGGCGCCACCAATGGCCCGGTGTGGGCTGTGGTCGAGCTGTTCGGCAGCGGCAATGTGTTGCTTGAACATCAGATTGTCAGCATGTCCGGCGAATATGGCAAGCCCGGTTCGCTTAAGACCATTCGTTATGAGCGCAAACCCGAGTATCCTGAGACCCTCTCGCTGCACGTGCTGTATTTCCGTGACGGAGAAGTGTACGAATACACCCGGAGCTTGAAGCTCCCGTTCGTCCAGAAGCGGCTCCCGCTCAGCTTTACCCGCTTCATCGACAGCGCCAAGCCGGGCGAAGAGTGCCATTTCATCATCAAGACCGACCCGTCGATAGAGTGTGCCGCAGTCATCTTTGACAAGGCTACTGAGACAATTAATGGCAACTACTGGAGCCACGTGGATCCTGTCCGCCGTCCCGAAGCTACCGTTGGATACCATTCGTCCTGCGGCTATAATGGTAGCAGGATCATTTACGAGATGTATGATTCAGCGCCCATGGGCGCCGTTGCGGGCGGCAGGCTCATGAGGAGCAAGGCTGCTGTCAATGATGCAATGATGGTGGAGGAAAGTGTTGCTTATGAAGCTGCCCCTGAAGCCGCCCCTGAAGCCGCCCCTGAAGTGCGCGAGAATTTCAACGCCACCATGGCCTGGGAGCCCTTCCTTCGTTCCGATGATGAAGGCGTAATAGACTTTGTATGCAAGGGCTCCGACCGGCTCTCTACTTACTACGTGCAACTTTTTGCCCATGGCGAGGGCATGAGCAATGCCGTGCTGAGGCAGGAGATGCAGGTGACGATTCCTATCAAAGTGAGCCTCGTGGAGCCTCAGTTCTTGTATGAAGGTGACCGCTATACAGCAGCTGCGACTCTCTCCAACAACCTCAAGGAGGCTGTAAAAGGACGTGCTGTGATACGTTTCTACAACGGCAAAGACTACAAGAAGGCGCCGGTGCTGGCTGTCAAGCAGGCTTCCGTCACTATCCCGGCCGGTAGCGCCGTCCCGTTCAGCGCCGACTTTGAAGTACCTGCAGGAGTGCAGGACCTGGGCGTATTGGTCAACTTCGTGGCTGACAATACAGAATTCGGCTCCGACGCCATGTTCGTGAGCGTGCCGGTGCATGTCGCCCTCCAGACGCTGACCGAGGCTCATTCCGCCGTGTTGCTGGCAGGCGCCGACAGAGAAGCGCTTATAGCTGAGCTTCGAAGCATGTTCGTCAACATTGACGGCGCAGCTCTGGAACCGCGCGAGCGCAGCATCATAGATATGATACGGGAGGCCATTCCCGACAAGGTGGAGCCTTCGTCATCCAACGTCATGAGCCTCACTGAGGCGTACTATTCCAACATACTCGCCCGCAGGCTGGGCGCACCCGGACTGTCCGATGACGCACTGAAGGAGATCTTGGACAAGATAGCGGCGTGCCAGAACATCAGCGGAGGCATCTCCTGGTTCGAAGGGATGGGGTCTTCGCCGGTGATCACCGCAGCAGTGCTGCAGCGTATGGCCGCTATGCCCGAACAGGACCTGGGCGCATTGGATGCCGCCGCCGCAGTCAAGTATTTGGACCAAGAATTCTTCGGCGACGATGAACGCCCCCTGTGGTGCGGCGGCATTTCTCTTCCCCTGTATCTGCAGACACGTGCTCTGTATCCACAGGTGCCTTTTGAAGCTCCCGCGGGCAAGAAGTACCGTCAGTTCAAGAAAGAGGTCAAAGCTTACCTTGTGCCTCGTGACGAGCGTGGCATGAACGGACAGATACTTGCCAAGGCGCGCCGTCTGCGCACTCTCCAGAGCCTTTCCCAGCTCCCTGGCGGCAGCGACTTGTCTCAGGCCTGGGGCATCAGGCTCCGCAAGAAGGTGCTGCGTTCGCTCGATGCCGATGTGGAGTCGCTGCTTCAGTACTCAGTGGCTCATCGCAGCGGCGGATGCTACTATCCCAACGCCGTCATGCCTTGGCGGGGACTGCTGGAAAGCGAACTCTACGCCCACTCTCTGCTTTGCGACCTGCTCACATCGGCGTCCGAAGCCAGTCCTGCATCATCCTGGGCCAAGCCTGCCCGCGATATTGCCGAGGGCATACGCCTGTGGCTCATGGTGCAGAAGGAGACTCAGCAGTGGGATACCGATCCGGCATATATCGAATCAATAGCTTCCGTGCTCCGCGGTACCCAGGAGACACTCCAGACCAAGGTGGTGCTTCTGAGCGGCAGCTTCACCAAGCCTTTCCCCGAGGTCAAGGCTGCGGGCAACGGTTTTACTATCCGCCGCGAATTCTCGCTCGACGGTAAGGTGCTCAAGGACGGCGATGTCCTAAGGACCGGCGACAGGGTGAAGGCAGTGTATTCTATCTGGAACGAGGAGAACCGCAGTTTCATCCGCGTCACGGCTCCAAGGCCGGCTTCGCTGCGCCCTGTGCAGCAGCTCTCCGGACGCTACGGGTGGTGGCTGCGTCCCATCTACATTGGCGGATGGGCGTTCTCTCCGCAGGGCTATAGGAATGTGCTTGGCGACAAGACTGAATACTGGTTCGACTCTTATCCTGAAGAGAATACCACCATCACGGAAGAGTTCTTCGTGACCCAGAGCGGTGTGTTCCAGACTCCCGCCGTAGAGATAGAGTCGCTCTACGCTCCCCACTACAGGGCAAACGACGACGGACGCGGTGCGTTTGTATCGGGAAAATAATTATATTTGTACTGTGATAAACGCGCTCCATTCCAAATACATCATAGACGGTGTCCCGCGGGAGGTTACTCCCGCCGGGATACTTGCGTCTGTGATGGACAAGGTGCCGGAGTCGCCGCTCCCGCCGCAGACCATACTGGACGAGACTTTCGATCCGGCTCCCGGCCGTATCAATCTCGACCCTTCCCGTCTGGAAGAATATCTGCATGCCGTCCTTAAGGCTTCCGGGAGTGTCAGCGTGCCCTTTGCCGCGCCGTCCACCCGTAACAGGGTGGCAGCCGCTCTTATAGATTCTATGTGGAGGAGCGGCAACTTTGCCCTGGACGACCTTCATCTGACAGCAAAATGGTGCTTCGATGAGACCAGGGTGGGGGATATGGCAGCTTTCTACGCTTCAGTCGAGGCTGCGGCCGATTATATCGACACCCTGAGGCTTTCGCTGCGGCGCGTGAGCTGCGAGAACGGCCCTTTTGACGTTCACTTCGCCACTCCTTTCAGCGGCGCCCCTCTGCTTGTCGATGATGTCCTTCATCCTGACCCGCAGAGCTGGATAGTATATCTTCCTTTCGACACTTCCGATTATCATCTGGGTAATTCGTTGCTTTCACAGGCGCTTGGACTGAGTGGGGGACTCGCACCTCAAGTGGTTGATGCTGACTATCTTATGGATTGCTTCGAGGTAGTGCGGGAGTTTGCGCAGGACGGCGTCCTTCTGAGCGCCGCCACAGTTAGCGGAGGCGGTTTGTATGCCGCCCTGGGCCGCATGGCAGCAGGCGGGACCGGGGTCTGCGCCGACATTTCAGGCGTCATGCGTGCCTGCGGCGAGAAAGACCCTGTGCGGGTTCTTTTCGGAGAAGTCCCTGGCGCCGTGATTCAGATAAGGGACCTTGATTTTGATTATATTGATGCTGAATTCCTGCTTCAGGACGTGGCTTATTTCCCTTTGGGACATCCCTCGTCAGATGGGAAATTGTACCTCGCATATTCAGCGGTTTCAGGCATCCAGACTATACTTGATTCCCTTATGCAGAACGCAGAAGGTGAAGACTGACACATAATTAACAATGGGTAAAGCAAAAATCTTCGTGCTCGATACCAATGTTATCCTGCACGACCACAAAGCTATCAGGCAGTTCAAGGACAACGACCTTGTCATCCCGACTGCCGTTATCGAAGAAGCCGACAAGTTCAAAAAAGGCAACGATACTCTTTCGTTCCATGCCAGGGGCTTCATGCGCGACCTCGACACCATAAGCAACGGCCGCTCGTTCGGTAAGGACGGAATCCCCATAGGCAAGGGGCTCGGACGCATAAAGGTAGAACCCAACCATCCTTTCCCGCCGGAGCTCAAAGAGCTTTTCATAGATGATATACCCGACCACCGTATCCTTGCCACCGCTATCTGGGTGAGGGACAACAATCCGGGCACTTTTGTGGCGCTTGTCACTAAAGATGTGAACCTCCGTCTCAAGGCCAAGGCGGCCGGTATGGCTGTACAGGACTATCTGACCGATAAAGTCGAAGAGGACAAACTGGAGATACGCCAGAGGGAAGTCCTGCGCATGAAACTGCCTTCGGCTCTGATGCAGACTCTGTGCTACGGTCAGGAGACGGCCATAGATTGGAAAGATGTCCAGGGGGCAAAGCCTGAGCCCAATCAGCTTTTCCGTTTCGAATGGGAGAGCGGGGAAGGGGAGACCGCTTGTGCCCGCTATGATGCCGACCGCGACAAGATAGTGTTCATACGTTCGCGCGAAGCCTTCGGTATCCGTCCTCGTAATGACGAACAGAAGATGGCTCTGGACGCCTGCCTGAACCGTAAAGTAGAACTGGTGGCCCTCACCGGAGGCGCCGGCACGGGCAAGACTTTGCTCGCCCTGGCCTCGGCGCTGGAGCAGGAGCGTGACTACGAGCAGATTATTCTGTCGCGTCCTACCGTAATACTTGGCAATCAAGACATTGGCTTCCTGCCGGGCGACCAGAAAACTAAGATGAGCCCCTTCCTCCAGCCGCTCATGGACAATCTAAGTGTCATCAAGGATCAGTTCAGGCCCGGTTCCCGGGAGGCTCAGCGCATAGACGCCATGATCACCATGGAGAAGCTTATCATTGAGCCCCTGGCCTATATCAGGGGACGCTCCCTGGGCAAGTGCTTCTTTATCATAGATGAAGCCCAGAACCTCACTCCCCATGAGATTAAGACCATCATCACACGTGCCGGAGAAGGCACCAAGATGGTCTTTACCGGCGACGTGTTCCAGATCGACCAGCCTTATCTGGACCAGTGGACCAACGGACTCAGCTATATCGCCGAGAGGCTCTCGGGACAGAAACTCTTCCAGCATGTATTCCTGCGCAAGGGTGAGCGCAGCGAGCTGTCGGAGATGGCGTCCAAGCTCCTGTAGGGATTTTATTTCCTTGAACGAAAATTATTTGCTAAATTCGCACCCGGAATTATCTTAACAACCACAAAATATGTTTGAAAACAAGAAAAGAGTATATCGCTTCGGCGGCAAGACCGCAGAAGGCGATGGTACTATGAGGGAACTCCTCGGAGGCAAAGGTGCCAACCTGGCGGAAATGAGCAAACTCGGTATGCCTGTCCCTGCAGGATTCACAATCACCACCGAGTGCTGTGCAGAATATTATGAACTTGGCGGCGGTTATACCGACCAGCTCAAGAAAGATGTAGCGTCCGCACTGGAAGCTACCGAGAAGCTTATGGGCAAGAAGTTCGGCGATCCTTCGGATCCCCTTCTGGTGAGCTGCCGCTCCGGCGCACGCAGTTCCATGCCCGGCATGATGGACACTATCCTGAACATCGGACTCTGCTCCGCCACCCTCCCCGGAATGATCAAGAAGACAGGCAATCCCCGTTTCGTATATGATGCCTACCGTCGTTTGATCATGATGTACTCGGACGTGGTCATGGAGAAGGCCGAAGGAATCGAGCCTGAAGATGGCCAGGGTATCCGCCAGCAGCTTGACCGTATGATGGAAGAGCTCAAGGAGAAGCGTGGCTACAAGTCAGATACAGAAATTACGGCCGACGAGCTTAAGGACCTCTGCGACAAGTTCAAAGTCAAGGTCAAGGAAGTCCTCGGAGTGGAATTCCCCGATACCGCACAGGATCAGCTGTGGGGCTCCATCGGCGGCGTCTTCAAGTCCTGGAACGGCAAGAGGGCCATTGCCTACCGCCGTATCGAGAAGATTCCCGATGACTGGGGCACAGCCGTGAACGTACAGTCCATGGTATTCGGCAATATGGGTGAGACTTCCGCTACCGGTGTGGCGTTCTCCCGTAACCCTGCTACAGGTGACAATAAGTTCTACGGAGAGTGGCTCATCAACGCCCAGGGCGAAGATGTGGTGGCCGGTATCCGTACCCCCAACCCTCTCAACGAGGCTACCAAGACTGAACAGAACAAGCACCTGCAGTCTCTTGAGACCGCCATGCCTGAGGTTTACGCCGAGCTCGACGCTATCCGCAAGCGCCTGGAAGAGCACTTCCACGATATGCAGGACATCGAGTTCACTATTCAGGAAGGACATCTCTGGATGCTCCAGTGCCGTATTGGCAAGCGTACCGGCATAGCCGCCCTTCAGATGGCTATGGACATGCTCTCCGAGGGGATGATTGATGAGAAAGAGGCTGTGATGAGAGTATCTCCCGCTCAGCTTGACGAGATTTTGCACCCTATCCTTGATCCTGCTTCCGAGAAGAAGGCTCAGGTTATTGCCAAGGGTCTGCCCGCATCTCCGGGAGGAGCAGTGGGCACCATAGTGTTCACATCCGAGGCAGCCATGGAAGCAGCTGCTGCAGGCAAGAAGGTTATCCTCATCCGTGAGGAGACTTCCCCCGAAGATATTGAAGGTATGCGCGCTTCGGCAGGCATCCTTACCACCCGCGGAGGTATGACCTCCCACGCCGCTCTTGTGGCCCGCGGATGGGGCAAGTGCTGCATCGTGGGCTGCGAGTCCATGAAGATCAACCTTGCCGCACGCACCGTAAGCTTCGGCGACACCACTTACAAAGAGGGCGACTGGTTCTCCCTGAACGGATCTAAGGGCTATGTGTATGCATCCAAGATCGATACCATGGACGCCAGCGAGAATCCTCTGTTCATCCGCTTCATGGAGATCGTGGACAAATTCCGCCGTCTCGGTATCCGTACCAATGCTGATACACCCGAAGATGCAGCCCGCGCGCTGGCATTCGGTGCTGAAGGAATCGGACTGTTCCGTATCGAGCACATGTTCTACGGCAAGAACTCCGAGGTGCCTCTGGCAAAGCTCCGCAAGATGATCCTTTCCGACACCAATGAGGAGCGCAAGGCGGCTCTGGATGAGCTTGAGCCGTTTATGAAGGCTTCTGTCAAGAGCACTCTCAAGATTATGGACGGCAAGCCTGTGGTGTTCCGTCTGCTCGATCCTCCTCTGCACGAGTTCGTGCCCAAGGGAGTTGACAAGGAGAAGGAGTTGGCCGACGAGCTTGGTATTTCCGTATCTGATATCGAGAAGCGCGGCGAGAACCTCCACGAGGTTAACCCTATGATGGGACACCGCGGAGTGCGTCTGCACGTGACCTATCCTCTTATTGCAGAGACCCAGTACAGGGCTATCTTCACTGCAGAGGCAGAGCTTCAGAAGGAAGGTTTCCATCCTATCCCCGAGATCATGATCCCCGTCACCGTGTCCGAGCGCGAGCTTCGTTTCCAGAAGGCTATTTGCGTGAAGATCAAGGCAGAAGTTGAGGCTGCTACCAACGAAGTGCTTGACTTCAAGTTCGGCACCATGATTGAAATCCCTCGTGCCGCCCTGACCGCTGACCGTATGGCACGTACCGCTGAGTTCTTCAGTTTCGGTACCAATGACCTTACCCAGATGACCTTCGGCTTCAGCCGCGACGACGTAGGTACCTTCATGGGTGACTACCTCGGCAACAAGATCCTGGACAGCGATCCGTTCCAGACTATAGATGTCAAGGCTGTCGGCAAACTCGTCGAACTGGGTATTCAGGGTGGACGCAGCAAACGCCCCGACCTCAAGTGCGGCGTCTGCGGCGAGCATGGCGGTGATCCTGACTCAGTGCACTTCTTCAACCGTATCGGTGTGGACTACGTGAGCTGCTCACCTTTCCGCGTGCCTATCGCACGTCTTGCAGCAGCCCAGGCTGCCATCAAGCAGAGCGCTTAGTTCGCTGCCGGACTTTAGAAGGGCCGATCCTCGACGGGATCGGCCTTTTTGCGTTGGCCCGGAATTTGGTTATTATGCAAAAAGATACTATTTTTACATTTTGAGAAATGCAGATGAAACGATTCTTGATACTTCTGGCGCTGCTCTCAGCAGCCATCATATCTACTCCAGCCGGAGCTTCCGCCCAAAATAAGTCGGACGAGCCGCTCATCGACTTCCAGCACCGTTACAGCAGCATGCATCTCAATATGAGGCTCACCAAGCTGAAGACTTATAATTGGCTTCTGCCCAACAGCCTGCGCCGCGAGATAGGGGATGAGTATTATCCGGCTATCCGCCGCGACCTGGCCACAGCCGACAAGACCAAATTCAAGGAAGGCGAAGCGGAGGTGGAGCGCTATGCTGACGGTAAGGTCAAGCTCAAGCTGATATTCCCGAACTTTATCATGACTATCAGCAATGTGACCTGGGAGCAGCTAGACGTAGTTTTTGCAGAGTATTTTTAGTGATATCACCTATGAAGAAACTGTTCGTATCTTTTTTGTTTGCGGCATTGGTCTGTTCCGCTTCGTGTACCCCAGCCCCAGCCCCGGACAATGGGGACAAGCCGGATACGCCGCAGCAGCCGGTCAATCCTGGTAAAGAAGATGAAAAGGATCCGGTCAATCCGTATCCGGCGCCTGATCCGGTGAAACCTTCTGTGAACTTCCGTCTCATGTCGTTCAACATCCTGCAGGCCACCTCGGAGACTCCGGGCCATGAATGGGCCAGCGTCCGCAAGCAAGCCTGCCTCAAGATGTTCCGGGATATCAAGCCGGACATAGTGTGCGTGCAAGAATCGCGCAAGAGCCAGTGCAGCGACCTCGAAACAGCTCTTCCTGAGTATGCTCAGATCAAATTCCCCAAGGACGGCATTGAGTCTAACGGGGGCCAGCGTAACTTGATAATGTACAAATCGTCGCTATTCAAGGTGCTTGAGTGGAACAAGTACTGGTTCAGCGACGACGGCACGCCGTCCGGCGACCGCTGGGGTGACACTGCCACGACGCAGAAGATGACAATATTCATAAAGTTCCAGCATAAGTCCACGGGGAAGATATTCTGGGTGTATTGCACTCACTTCTTTGCCAAGTGTAATCTGGAGACATCGCGGCCGCATTGCGTTGAGATGAGTCTTGAGAGTATCAAGAAGCAGGCCGGAGCGGACGGCACCGTATTCTTCTGCGGCGACCTTAATATGGAGCCTTCCAATCCTGTTCTCAAGCCCATGTTCGATTATATGCATCACGCCGCCACCGACGCAGACAAGTCCGACGGTGTGAACACCATAACTTATAACGGTTTCCGCACCACCAACCTTAAGGTCCTTGACCATATCTTCTATCGCAACGCCAAGGCTCTTACCTATAAGGTGGTGAACAGCCAGACGGATTACGGCACCAACTGGATTTCGGACCACTATCCTATCTACGCGGATATTCAATTCTGATGCAAATGTCTGATTTCTTTAAACGGGCCGGACTGCCCCGGCAGCTGCTCTGGGGCTTTGTCGGCGTGCTCATCTTCATGATGGGCGACGGTGTTGAACAGACCTGGCTCAGCAAGTATATTACCGACAGGGGTTTTAATTCTGCCGATCTGTTTGCTGTGTACGGGGTTACGGTTGCTGTTTCGTCATGGCTGTCCGGCGTTATTGCCGAGACCTTCGGTGTCAAGCGTACTATGCTGGCCGGTTTCATTCTTTATGCGCTGGGTGTAGCCGGATTTGCCGGGGTCGGCATAGCGCAGATGAACTTCCCCGTGCTTCTGGCTACGTATGCAGTCAAGGGACTGGGATATCCTCTGTTTGCATACACCTTCATGGTGTGGATTACTTACAGGGTGGAGCAGGATACCCTGAGTTCTGCGCAAGGGTGGTTCTGGTTCGTGTTTACCGGAGGCCTTAACGTGCTGGGTGCCTACTGGGGGATTTTTGCTTACACTCATCTGGGTGTCCAGGCTACTCTCTGGTCCGCCATTGTATTCGCTGTGATTGGTGCGCTGTTTGCACTGTGGGTCAACCGGGCTCCTTCCGGCAACAAGTTTGCCTCGCCCGACAGCACTGAAGGCGGCAGTCGCATCAAGGCTCTCTTCAAGGGACTCTCCATCCTTGGCCGGGAGCCCAAGGTGCTTATGGGCGGGATAGTGCGGATTATCAACACCACCTCTCAGTTCGCATTCATCGTGTTCCTGCCGCTCTACATGCACGAATATGGCCTCAGTCAGACGCAGTGGGCCTCTATCTGGGCTATTATATTCCTATTTAATATAATATTCAATCTGGTATTCGGCATAGTGGGCGACAAGATTGGCTGGAACAGGACGGTTACCTGGTTCGGCTGCATTGGCTGTGCGGTAAGCGTGCTTTTGTTCTACTATTCTCCTCAGATCATCAACCAGTACTGGTTCATTTTGCTCTGCGGCTCACTGTGGTGTATTTGTCTGGCCGGATTCGTTCCTCTGTCGGCCCTTGTGCCCTCTCTGGTGGAGTCGGACAAAGGCGCTGCGGTCTCTGTTTTGAATCTGGGGGCGGGAGCATCGGCCTTCGTGGGACCGTTGCTGGTGCGCTTGCTGGAGAAGCCTCTCGGCTATGGCGGAATTGCCTGGACTCTAGCTGCTTTGTATCTGATAAGTGCCGTTCTGATGCGCTTTATTGGCGATAAAGGGAAAAAATAAACCGAAAAAAGTTGCACAAGAAAAATATTCTATATAAATTTGCGCGTTAATATGTTTCCTGGACCAGAGGGTATTACCCCTATATGGTGCTTGAAATGTACAGGCAAGGTTACTAAACCCTAGAACAAAATAAATTTTTATAATTAACTTTTTAAACATTTAATGTATGAAAAAAATCTTTAGATTCGCAATTGTGTGCGCCGTTGCTGGTGCAGCACTTTTGACTGGATGTACCAAAGATTTCACCTCCGACATTAAGAACCTGGAATCCAAGTACGCCGAGCTTGAAAACAAGGTCGGTCAGCTTGAGCAGGACATTAAGGCCGGCGCCCTCATTTCTGATGTGCAGAACACATCTGAGGGAATCGTTGTTACTCTGAACAACGGTAAGTCTTACACCGTGAAGAACGGTGCTAAAGGCGACAAGGGTGACAAGGGTGACACTGGAGCTACTGGCGCTAAGGGCGACAAGGGCGACAAGGGTGACAAAGGCGACAAGGGCGACAAGGGCGATCCTGGTAAGGACGCTGATGTCTGGTCCATCGGAGCCGACGGTTACTGGTACAAGAATGGCACCATCACCGAGTTCAAAGCCAAGGGCGACCAGGGCGAGAAAGGTGACAAGGGTGACCAGGGCGACAAAGGCGACAAAGGTGACAAGGGCGACAAAGGCGACACCGGTAACTACTGGATGCCTGACGTCGAGAACGACCAGTGGGTAGAGTACACCAACGCAGGTGAGAAGACTGGCAAGACCATCAAGCCTCTCCTCCCTAAGAATGTTCTTACCGCTATCTGGAATTCAGCTGACAACACCCTTACTTTTGCAAACGTTCAGGACGGTGAGGGCAACTTCATCAACAAGACCATCGATCTGAATGCTGTTCTTGCAAGCATCGTTGTGAATCCTGAGTTCTACTTCGAGGGTATCGAGGGTATTCCTTACCGCTATGCTGATTCCCTTTATCTCAAGACCCCTGCCGGAAAGGCCGATGGTACTGATGATGAGGGTGCAGCTTTCGCTATCTCCGACAAGAACAAAGCAGAAGTTGGTACTGTCAAGTATGAGCTTGATCCTAACGAGGTTGCTGAGTACTGGATCAATCCTGCTTCATGGGATATCAATAAGGCCAGCATCTGGGGCTTCGAGTGCTTCGACAAGAAGGTCGTTACCCGTGCTTCCGATAATTGGAGCGCTATGGTTCGCAACGTTGAAAGAGCCAACGCTGATAACAATCTTTCCTATGTAACATTTACTGTTGAAGGTGCAAAGAACCTCAATCCTGAAGGACAGGTTTCCGTGCTTTCTCTCTTCGCATTCGATGAGGCAAATGACAATGAGTATGTCAATTCCGACCTCGCAGTAGTCGTTCCTTTCAAGGAAGGCTTTGCTGCTCTCTCCTTCACCAACAGCTACGCAGGTGTTGATTGCACTCTGACCACTGACGAGCTCTACAAGACCGCTGAGGATGCTGCTAAGGCAAAGGCTAGCGTTGAGGTTCAGTACAATGATTACGACGGCCTCGATCTCAGTTTCATCGGTGTCCACATGTTCAAGGAGGGTGCAAAGCCCCACACAATGGGAACCGACGAGGTTGAATACACCATGGAAGCTCTCCAGAAGCGTTATCCTGGTCTTGCTCTCAAGTATGAATTCGTTCCTTGCAAGCTCGGTGGCAACACTACCCCTGAGGAAGCATTCGGTATCATCGAGGGCAGCACTTATTTCCCTGCTTATGCTGATGTGAACGGCAAGCCCGTCAAGATCACTGAGACCACCGACGAACTTCATGGTATCTCCGCTGTAGGTCGTAAGCCTATCGTGCTCGTGACCCTCGTTGACACCAACAACAAGAACCAGATCGTTCTCGCCGGCTACTTCAAGATCATCATCAAGAAGGAAGTTAAGGAGCCTGTTTATAAGGACTTCATCCTTAAGGACTTCGGTACCACTCCTTATATCTGCACCACTACTGAGAAGCAGACCGCATGGGCTGACATGTCCTACACCATCCTCGAGAAGGAACTCAAGACTGACTACAAGCAGTTCCGCGACGACTTCACCTGGACCGCTGACAAGACCTTCGTTAAGAATGCTGCCGGCAAGTTCGTAGAGGACAACACCAAGGGTGATGTAGTTTACATCCCTGAGACCACCACAATGGGTGCTATCAATGATATCTTCAAGGTGACTGTCACCAAGGCTCAGGCCGACAAGATCGGTAAGGGTAAGGATGTCACTCTCTATGCTCAGTTCAAGAGCGGCGCCAGCATTGTGTACATTGGCTTCAAGATCGGTATCGGTACTGTCGGTAACGTTAAGTTCGGTACTCACAACCCTAAATACTGGTTCGATGAGCTCGATGCCAAGTATGGCGACAAGTCTCAGACCGTACGTCACAATGTCCGCATCCCTAACAAGTGGCTCACTTCTGACCCTGTTGACGATGTCAAGGATTACTCCAAGAAGATCGATGATGCATGGCTCGCAGTCAAGCAGGCTGATGGTACCTTCAAGAACATGCCTGAGGTAACTCCTAAGACTGTTGCTGGTGTCGATGTCAAGTACGAGTACAAGTTCGCCGATGCAGCCGCACAGCCTACCATCAACGGTAAGAAGTGGGGTGTCAAGGATGACAACAAGACTCTTACCTGGGACGGCAAGAATGTAGCTACTATCGATCCTACCAATGGTGAGGTTGTTTATCTCTGCGAGGATACTCCTAAGATGCTCCTCAACCTCTGGCCTTACAATGCTACTGAGATCAACAAGATCCTCTGGTGCGACGTTGTTCTGAGTGCTTATGTTGATGACGAACAAACCAACTGCAAGCTCGATCTTGGCAGTGAACTCATCCACGTCAGGTTCCTCCGTCCTGTCGAATTCGACAAGGGTGCTGCTGGCGAACTGGTTGATGGTGTTCCTACCGGTGACCGTCTCGAGATTGGCAAGATCTTCAGCGCAACCGATTGGCAGGGCTTCAAGATCTTCTGGTACGATGAGGCTACCAACGAGTACAAGAAGGGTTACTATCCTGAGGGACTCGATGAGACCACCACTCCTTCAGCCGACATCGACTGGTATGGTTACTATGGCTTCAGCAAGCTCATCATTGATGTTGACAAGGTTGAGACCGATCAGAACGGTAGCTTCAAGCTCCTCAAGGAGGTCAATACCGAGGCTAAGTGCTGGGTCTGCAAGAAGGATGCTCCTATGACTCCTGTTACTCCTGCAGCGGTTGATCTTACCAACATTGCTAACCTTGCTGATTACATGTTCACTTACTTCAACAACATGGGTGTTGTGGACGACTTCCATCTGAGGATCCCTTACACCATCCAGTATGCTTGGGGTGACTACAACGACTACGTTGATGTACTGGTCCACAAGACCTACACTCCGAAAGTTGGTGAATAATCTTTAAGATTGACTTTAAATATGGCGCGTCTCAGTGAGGCGCGCCATTTTTACCTTAATAAAATGAAGTTCAGACTTTTCTTTTTGGCTTTTATTGCTCTCTTTGTTGCTTCTTGTAATAATTCACCCAAGGTGATGACTTATCAGGATGCAGAGCGCGAATTCATAGCATCTCTTACAGAGAATGATACTCTCTCTGTTCTTTCAGCCACCGGCTCTTTCATGGAGTCGCTTAAGGCTGGTCAGATTGACGATGCTATCCTTCGTCTTACCATGGTAGAGAATGACGTCCTTTATATGCTTGGGGACGAATCTCTCAATGAACTCCGGAACCGTTTTACCAATTTCCCTGTTCAGGATTATCAGCTTATTCGCTATAGTTTCTCTACTCAGGGCATCAATGATGTTGTGTATCGTTATTCTTTCGACGGTCCCCTCACCAAGGCTGCTGGTATGAAACTTGTTTTCAATCCTATCAAGGTTGGTGACAGCTGGTATCTTTCGCTCAAGGATGGTTACCAGTCCAGCAAGGATCAGTCTGCAGACAAGCAGACTCATCCCCAGGCTCCCGCCCCTTATCCGATTAAACTTAACTCCAAGCAGTTTAATTGAAATTGTTGCTCGGCATACTTCTTACCCTCGCTTTGTCCGGGGGCCCGGCTGTCAAGTTCGACTCGATGGTCAAGGATTTTGGTGCTCAGTCTCGTTCTATAAATGAACTTAGCTGTGATTTTACTTTTACTAACACCTCATCTAAATCCGTTAGTGTGAGGTATGCCGTGCCAAATTGCAGTTGTACTACGGCCCGATGGACTCAAGGCGAGATTGCGCCTGGAGCCTCGGGTGTCGTCAGTGTGACTTATATCAGAGAACGCTATTCTTCAAGCTTTGAAAAACTTATCTCAGTTTTCTTTACCGGTGAAAAGAAGCCTGTGATTCTGAGGATCTCCGGTTCTTTTGTTGACGATACGGCATCTCTGTCGGAGCAGTTCCCGTACCGTCATTCTGTGCTTGGCTTTGACGAGGAATCATTGGACTTCGGTGAAGTGCACCCCGGCAAGTCACGCCTGCACTCGTTGGTTGTTGCCAATTTTTCCGATAAGGCGGCGAGTCTGTCTTTTGAGGGCTTTCCTGCCGGCGTGTCAACCATTGAACCTGAGTTTCTTATATATTCCAAGTCACGTAAAGAGATAGTTTTCAGTTTTACTCCGGATTCTACTTTCTGGGGTAAAAGGACTTTCGTTGTGACTCCTGTGGTCAACGGTAATAAGGCAGAACCTGTTGACTTCAAGGCTCTTGTATTGGATGATTTCAGCTCGCTTAGCAGCGATGAAATCAACAATGGAGCTTATTATTCCTTTACTTCCGAAGTTAATCATTTCGGAATTATCAAGGCCGGGACCCCTGCTTCGGCTCGGGTCGGTATCGTTAATGAGTCCGACCAGGAGTTGTTTATCCGTGGCGTTTCGTCGTCTGCCTCCGGGGTAAAGATAGATTACCCCGCAGTAGTTCAGCCTCGTCAGAAGGCTTGGCTGAATGTTTCTATTGACGCTTCCGCTCTTGTGCCGGGCGGCAATACATTTGTCCTTTCGCTTGTAACCAATTCTCCGCTTAAGCCTTACACGGAGTTCGAAGTTAAAGGCTTTGTGGAATAATAATATGGAAAATATGTTTAAACCTTTGTCTTACGCAGCTCCTGTAATTGAAGTGAGCGAGCTCCTCCAGGACAGTATTATCTGTTACAGCGGAGATAATGAAGAATATGGAGAAAATCCATTCGATTGGCCAACCCCTTAAACTATGTTAAATATGAGAAAATTGTTGAGATTTGCAGTTCCCGCGGCCCTGGCCATCGTGCTCAGCGGTTGTGCAAAAGAATTCGGGATCGACGCCCCTGGCGGGGCATCTGTGCGGAGGACCTTTACGGCCTCTTTTGAGAACGGTTTGACCAAGACCGCTCTTTCAAGTGGCAAAGTCACTTGGAGCAAGGATGACACAATCCATTGCTACACTTCAGGCGTGGACACGGCCATTGTGGTTGCAGAGGCCGGGCCTAGTGCTGTCTTCGACGTCACTACCGGGCCTAACGACAACTGGCTCAATGCTGTCTATGGTGCTAAATACGTGGAAGGCGGTCAGGGGTATATGCTTCTGAGAGGCGTGGCTCCTGAGGAGCAGGACGGTACTTTCCCTTCCGCACATGTCTCCGTGGCCCATTCAGACACATTAACCTCTTCGAAGTTGAGCTTCAAGAACGTCACCAGCCTTATCAAGTTCTCGCTTGACAGGACCGATGTGGCTTATGCCGTGTTCTCGTCCAATGATGACTCCCATATCGGAGGCTGCGGCGATGCTTATGTCAATTATCAAGATGACGGCACTATCTCCGTGAGTGCCGGACAGATGTATAACACCTCAGTGCGTATCAACTTTGCTGAGCCGGGTGCTGGTGAGTTCTATATTTCCGTGCTTCCTTGTACGCTCTCGCAGGGTTTCAGTCTCAAGTGCTTTAGCTCTGAGGGCGTGAGAATTGGCGTGGCAAAGTACACGGGTAACCTTGTAATTCCCCGTAACACTATCACCGACCTCGGGACTCTTGACATTGAGGGCCATCTAGGCGATGAACCTACCGACCTGAGTGCGGAGGAGACGGCCAACTGTTACATCGTACCTTCGCTTGGCGACTATAAGTTCAAGGCTACCGTACAAGGTAACAGCACTGATGCACTTACTTTCAATGGCGCTCCTGCTGCCCCTCACGATGCCGTATTGCTTTGGTACACAAGGGGAACACGCTATGCTCCCAAAGTTGAGGTCATCAGCCTGCCGGAGGATGCTTTGCAGGATGGTTATGTGTACTTCACAGCTTTGAACTCCGGAAGTGCGATAGTGGCCGTAAGGGATGAGTCCGGCAACATTTTGTGGAGCTGGCATATCTGGGTATGGCCTGGATACAGCCGCCTTGCCGCTACGCAGGAGTATTACAACGGAGCCGGCAGGATGATGGACCGTAACCTCGGTGCCGCTGTCCAGAAGGGCAATGGAGACAACCAGACTGAATGGGGCGACTTCGGCTTCTTCTATCAGTGGGGGCGTAAAGATCCTTTCACTTCCGACGGTACAGCAGCCGAGGGCCAGTTTACCCCGGTGTCCATGCCTATTTCTGAAGAGAACGGTTCTATCGATTATTCGATAAGGTATCCGTATATCTTTATCTACAATACCAATAATACCACCAACCGCAACTGGTTCCTGGGGACTCGCGACGATACACTCTGGGGCTCCGACAAGACCAAGTACGATCCTTGCCCGCCGGGTTGGAGGGTGCCTGACGGAAATGTGTGGAGAGTGGCTTCCAACAGACCGAACTCCAATTCGTTCTCCTATGATTTCGACAGTTCTTTCAATCATCCAGGTATGGACTTTGGTGGAGTCTTCGGCGATGCTAGTTCGATCTGGTATCCTGCAAGCGGGTATCGTGATGGTAATGTGATTACTTATTCTACTTGGTATGGCTTCGGCTGGATGAATGCCGTCAACGGCAACAACGGCGTGAGAGTGGGCGTTTCCCAGAACAAGGCTGCCCACGTGTACAATTCCGGTCCCAGGTCGCACGGACACTATGTCCGCTGCCAGGCTGAATACGTGATCAAGCCCACCCCGGTGAGCGCGGTCAATATTTTGATTCCGGCAGAGGCAGAAATAGAAGTAGCTTGCTACAAGACGGTTAAGCTCATTGCTGCTGTGTCTCCGGACGAAGCTACTAATCAGGCCCTGCTCTGGCACTCCAGTGATACTGAGGTAGCAGAGGTCAATGAATACGGTACCGTTACCGCTAAAAAAGTCGGTACATGTACCATTACCGTATGTTCGGCAGAGAATCCGGATCTTTCTGACCAACGCACAATCACTGTTATCGAGGACACTACCGAGAATCTTAGCCTGGAAGGTACGGCCAACTGCTATATTGTGTCACGTCCTGGAACTTACAAGTTCGATGCATCCGTCAAGGGTAACAGCAATGAGTCTGTCGGCACTCCCGCCAGTGCGAAAATACTGTGGGAGTCTTATGGCACCGATACCTTCGATGCTTATGATCCTGTCATAGCCGGCGGTTCTGTCTCCCTGGACGGTGGATTTGTGACCTTCTCTATCCCTTCGCCCATGAAGGACGGCAATGCCGTGATCGCTGTTTCCGATGCTTCCGGCACCATACTCTGGAGCTGGCACATCTGGGCCTGCGAGGGGTTCAATCCGGTAGCAAGCTCTCATGATTATAAGAATAATGCCGGCACTGTGATGGACCGTAACCTCGGCGCGACCAGTGCAACTCCCGGTGATGTCAGGGCACTCGGCTTGCTGTATCAGTGGGGCCGCAAGGATCCTTTCCTTGGACCCAAGGCAATTAAGGGTTCAGATCAGCCTGCCGCCTCGGCTACATCTTCCGAATGGGGCTACAGGGGCCTGAGCGTCACTGTCGCCGAGGCCGTCAAGAACCCTATGGTGTTCTATTCCACCACATCGTCACCATATAACTGGAATTCTGAGAAGGACAACACCTTGTGGGCACATACGAAGACTAAATATGATCCCTGCCCTCTTGGCTGGAGAGTCCCTGACGGCGGCAAGGAGCCCGGCGGTCTCTGGGCTACTGCTATCTGGGGCAATCCTGACCCGGGTAATGAGCCTGACACCAGAACCCTGGACGTGTCCAATCTTTGGAACAATACTAATCTGTGCGGTTTGAGTCTGCAGAGCCTGTACATGCCGGCCGGCTATAACGGAGTTGTATGGTATCCCG
Organism: Bacteroidales bacterium; assembly: GCA_017634595.1. Taxonomy (GTDB): domain Bacteria; phylum Bacteroidota; class Bacteroidia; order Bacteroidales; family UBA932; genus Cryptobacteroides. The sequence goes on along the minus strand of JAGBNC010000006.1, from coordinate 190,882 downwards.
ACGCTGCTTTCCGCAATGGCCGTAACAGCGGTGCCCTTGAAGGATATGGTCAATATGGAATGTATTGGTCTTGTACTGTAGATGGTACAAATGCGAATCTGCAGTACCACTATAACTCAAATAATTATCAGCCAGCAGGATACCATTTCCGCGTGAATGGTTGTTCGGTACGCTGCGTCAAGCAGAATTAGTAGCTATTATTGGAATATTGCCAAAAAATGACTATAATTGTGCGATATTTCCTTTGGGAAGAATAATTTTATCTAATTTATAAGTATGAAAAGAGTATTTTTAGCAATTGCATCTGTGCTCGTGATCTCCACAAGCGCATTTGCCCAGGACATTTTCTACCCCGGATTCCAGCTTGGTATTAAGGGTGGTGCCGCTTACACCAGCGGTGAGGCTGCCTTTACAAAGCTCATCTCTCCGGCAGCTGCTCTCGATCTCGGTTATCAGATCAGCCCTGTGTTCGGTCTTCGTGCTGATATCTCCGGCTGGCAGGGTAAAGGTTGGAATGTCATATCCGAGTCCGGCTATAACTTCAATTTCGCTCAGCTTGCTCTCGATGCCACTATCGACATCTGCAACATTTTCGGTTACAAGGAAAGAGTCCTCAATCCTTATCTGTTCCTTGGTGTCGGTGGCGTAGGTTACCTCAAGAACGGTGCAGAGAACACTGCTTATTTCGCCAAGTATTGGGATCCTATCAAGTTCAACACTGTTGCACGTGCCGGTCTGGGACTTGATATCCGTCTGTCCGACCTCCTCGCTCTTGAGATTGAGGCTATCGAGAACTTCCACTCCGACAAGTTCAACTCCAAGACTGGCGAGTATTCAATCGAGACCGACCAGCAGATCAACCTCCTTGCAGGTCTGAAATTCAACTTCGGTGCCGCTGCTGGCAAGAAGAAAGCCGCTGAGGCTGCTGCTGCCGCCGCTGCCGCCGCTGCCGCACAGGCCGCTGCTGCACAGGCTCGCGCTGACAAGGAGCTCGCCGACGCTATCGAGGCTGCCAAGAAGGCTATCGAGAATGCCAAGAAGGCTCTTGCCGAGAACGACTTCCTCCCTGAGGATGTTGCCGCTATCAACGACGCCATCAAGGCTCTCCAGGATGCTATCGCTGCCAAGGACATCGACGCTATCAAGAAGGGTACCGATGCTCTGAATGACGCTGTCGCAAAGGCACGCCAGAACAAGAAAGCTGCTGACGAGGCTGCTGCAAAGGCCGCTGCCGAGAAGGCTGCCGCCGAGAAGGCCGCTTACGAGGCCGCTCGCGCACAGGCTCTCGCCGATGCTATCGAGGCTGCCAAGAAGTCTTCCAACGTGGTTTACTATGTGATCGGCAAGTACGACATCCGCAACCAGGAACGCTACAAGATCAACAACCTCATCAAGAAGCTCAAGAAGGATCCTGAGGCCAAGGCTGTTCTCTGCTCATTCGCTGACAAGGAGACCGGTACTACCGACGGCAACTGGGTACTCTCCGAGAACCGTTCCAATATCGTCCGTGAAGCTCTTGAGGCTGCAGGAATCGATCCTTCACGCATCGAGATCTACTGGTACGGTGACACCGAGCGTATCTCCAGGATCCCTGAGAAGAACCGTGCTACTGTTCTGCTCGCAAAATAATTGACTAAATATCCAGTCTATAGAAGAGGTTGGTCTGCGGTCTGCAAGACCAACCTTTTTTTGAGAAAAGATGCAAGAGATTAGAAATATCGCAATAATTGCCCACGTTGACCACGGCAAGACCACTCTGGTGGACCGTATGATTTATCAGGCCAATCTCGTGCGCCAGCCCGAGAATCTGGGCCAGCTCATCCTCGACAACAATGACCTCGAGCGCGAGCGCGGCATAACCATTCTGGCCAAGAACGTGTCCGTTATTTATAAGGGCGTCAAAATCAATATTATCGATACTCCGGGCCATAGCGACTTCGGCGGCGAAGTGGAGCGTGTCCTCAATATGGCAGATGGCGTGCTTCTGCTCGTTGATGCTTTTGAAGGCTGCATGCCCCAGACCAGGTTCGTTCTCCAGAAGGCGATCTCTATGGGCAAGAAGCCTATAGTTGTCATCAACAAGGTGGACAAGCCTAACTGCCGTCCCGACGAAGTGCAGGAGGAGGTTTTCGACTTGATGTTTAACTTGAACGCTACGGAAGAACAGTTGGATTTCACCACTGTGTATGGTTCGGCCAAGCAGGGCTGGATGTCGCTGGACTGGCGCAAGCCTACTGATAATATCACTCCATTGCTTGATACTATCCTTGAAGTCATTCCTGCGCCGCCGGTAGTGGAGGGAACTCCCCAGATGCTTATTTCCTCTCTGGAATATTCCCCTTACGTGGGACGTATCGCTGTAGGCCGTGTGACCAGGGGCGAACTTCATTCGGGAGAGGCTATCAGCCTCTGCAAGCGCTACGACATTGTGCAGAAGCAGAAGATCAAGCAACTTATGGTGTTTGAAGGTCTTGGCAAGTCCAACGTAGATGTGGTGCATTGCGGCGACATTTGTGCCGTCGTCGGCATTGACGGCTTCGAAATCGGCGATACCATAGCCGATGCTGAGAACCCTGAGGCTCTTCCGCCCATCGCCATCGACGAGCCTACCATGAGCATGCTTTTCTCCATCAACAATTCTCCTTTCTTCGGCAAAGACGGCAAGTACGTTACCTCGCGCCATATCAAGGAGCGCCTTGAGAAAGAGCTTGAGAAGAATCTTGCGCTGCGTGTCAAGCCTGGCTTGTCCGCCGATTCTTTCATCGTGTACGGACGTGGAGTTCTGCATCTTTCGGTCCTCATAGAGACCATGCGCCGCGAAGGCTTCGAGCTGCAGGTCGGCCAGCCCAAGGTGCTTGACAAAACTATCGGGGGCCAGCGTTGCGAACCCATTGAGGACCTTAGCATTGAAGTGCCCGAAGCTTTTGTGGGTGCCGCCATTGAGATTTCCACCCGCCGCAAGGGTGCGCTTGTGAGGATGGAACCTCGCGGTGATCGTACTTTGCTCGAATTTGAAATCCCTACCCGCGGCTTGATGGGACTTAGGTCCAACCTGCTTACGGCAACCCAGGGTGAGGCCGTGATAGCCCATCGTTTCAAGGAGTATCAGCCGTTCAAGGGAGAGATCGAGCGCCGCAGCAACGGCTCGCTGGTGTCACTTGAGACTGGCGAAGCTATTGCATACTCTATCAATAAGTTGCTCGACCGCGGACGCTTCTTCGTGGAACCGGGCGAGGAGATATACTGCGGTCAGGTAGTAGGAGAGCATACGCGCGAGCGCGACTTGAACATCAATATTTGCAAGACCAAGAAGCTCACTAACGTACGTGCAGCCGGTTCCGACGAGAAGATCATCCTGCCTCCGGCCATCAAGTTCTCGCTTGAGGAGGCGCTGGAATATATCCAGGACGATGAATTCGTGGAAGTGACCCCTCATCACATGAGGATTCGCAAAATTTTGCTCGATCCGCTTGCCCGCAAGAGAAATAGTGATGCCGAAGATTGTTAAAACTTAAAATTTTTATTACCTTTGCAACCCTTTATAGTTAAACTGAATGGTCTGGCCTCCGGAAGGACGCTGTTCGACTGGAAGGCAGACGGTAAGTTCTTTGAACAGTTCGGCAATCCGGACATTCTTTCTGCGGATGTGAAAGTGGCTGTTGCCTTAATCAACCACGGAGCTACTGTAGATGTTGAATGCAGCATAAGCGGCACTGTTACGGTGCCCTGTGACAGATGCCTGGACGATCTGGAACTCGAAGTCGATACGGGCTTTTCTGAAGTTTATACTCCGGAAGGCTCCGATCTGGACCTTAGTCAGGATGTTTATGACTACGTATGCACGGCGCTTCCCCTGCAGCGTGTTCATCCTGAGGGTGAATGTAACCCTGAGACTATAAAGTTTTTAAGCAAATAATAATATTTAAATTATAGAACAATGGCACATCCGAAACACAAACTCTCCAAGCAGAGAAGAGACAAGAGGCGTACCCACGATTTCGCTCCTGTACCTACCCTGGCAACTTGCCCCAACTGTGGAGCCACGGTGATGTATCACCGCGTTTGCCCTGAGTGTGGTTACTACAGAGGCCGCCAGATCGTTGTCAAGAGCGCTGAGTAACTTATCCGCCGGCTGGTCCGGCAGTGACGGCCTCATAGTTCAACGGATAGAACGGAAGTTTCCTAAACTTTAGATCGAGGTTCGATTCCTCGTGGGGCTACCCAAGCGGACTTTCCTGAGTTTTCAGGGGAGTCCGCTTCTGTATAGTTTTTATTATCTTTGTAGAAAAGATATTTTCTATGAAGAGATTGTTTTTTGCATTTACTGTGGCGGCATTGATGCTTTGTGCCTGCAGCAAGCCTGTTGATGTTCCTGTTGATGATAAGGGCGGAGAGAAGGAGGAGCAGCCGGCCAAACCCCAGTATTGGAAGATCAAAGTAATGTCCTACAATATCAGGGTGCCAAGTAAAGAAGCAAATCCTGATAACGATTGGCCTGTACGCAAAGTGGGCACTCCGGCCATGATAAAAGCCCAGCGGCCCACTGTATTCGGCCTTCAGGAGGCCGTGACAGAGCAGATCAAGTATATTCTGGATAATGTAGAAGGCTATAGTTATTATGGCCTTGGGCGAGATAACGGCAAGGCTATCCCTAGTGCCTCCGGCGAGATAATGGCCATTTTCTGGGACGATGCTCAGGTGTCTGTGCTTGATTGGGGCACTTTCTGGCTGTCGGATACTCCCGACAAAGTGAGCAAGGGCTGGGATGCTGCCTGCCGCCGTACCGCTACCTGGTGCCGCTTTAAGCATAAAGAATCAGGCAAAGACTTCCTTTACGTCAATACTCATCTTGACCACAAAGGTGCGACTGCCCGCAAGGAAGGCCTCAAACTTGTCGTAAGCAAGATAGCCGAACTGAATACTGACAAGCTTCCTGTGATTCTTACAGGTGATTTCAATGTGCCTCCGACCGACGAATGCGTGGAGGTACTCAGAAGCACGATGAGAGATGCTCGGGTGACTTCTCCCGTTACCGACCAGTACAACACCTACAATGCCTGGACTCCGGAGGGCAAGCGTATTATCGATTATATCTGGTATTCCGGTTTCGACGGCATCTTGTCGTACCATACGGTCCGCGATCCTTATGCCGGCGTGGCATTGATATCAGACCACTATCCTATTACCGCTCAACTGGTTATCAAGAATAAGTAGTACCTATGAGAAAATTGCTCCCCATCTTGCTCGTCCTGGCCGCTTTTTGCTCGTGCTCCCGCCAGATTAGTGACAGTATTATTGATTTCAACAAGGACTGGCAGTTTTCTCTTGACGGCGGGCCTTCCCGTCAGCTTGATCTGCCTCACGACTGGGGAGTAGAAGGCGCCTTTGTGCAGGAGTATCCGGGCGAGACCGGCAAGTTGCGCTGGTGGGGGAAGGCGTCATACTCCAAGCGCTTGGAAGTGAGCGAGGCCGATCTGCGTGGAGTGATGTTCCTGGAGATCGGTGGAGCGATGTCCTATTCTAAAGTGTTTGTCAATGGTAACCTGGCTGGCGAATGGCCCTATGGCTATGCCTCTTATACAGTGGATCTTACCCAGTTCTTGAAGGCCGGGCGCAACGACCTGTGCATCACGCTAGACAACCCGGAGGAGTCGTCTCGCTGGTATCCCGGAGGAGGGTTGTACCGCAACGTCCGCCTGATACGGGCCCCAAAAGCCGGAATTGCGCGGCAGGGCGTCCGGGTCACAACCCCGGAGGTGACTGCTAATAAGGCCCGAGTGAATGTGCAGACTACTCTGCGCCTTTCTCAAGGCTATCTTCCCGATGGTGCGCAGTGTTCTGTGCGCGCCGCTCTCCGGAGGCGGGGTAGCGAACATGTGCTTGATGCATGGCAATCGACTCAGGACATGCGCGATGGTGCCATTGTCTCGTGTGACCTTTCCCTGTCACGCCCGGAACTCTGGAGCCCGGAATCACCTTCCATGTACGAAGTTGAGCTTACGGTCAAGGACGCCTCCGGCTCAAATCTTTACTCCGAGACCTGCGTTCAGCCCTTCGGCGTGCGTTCTGCCGAATTCCGTGCCGACGGCTTCTACCTTAACGGCGCCAAGACCTTCCTCAAGGGAGTGTGCCTTCATCATGATGCCGGCGCCCTCGGTGCCGCATGGTATGAGGATGCATGGACCAGGCGCCTTCTGAAACTGAAGGAAATGGGCTGCAACGCCATAAGGATGAGCCACAATCCTCCTGCCTCCGAGCTGCTTGACCTTTGCGACTGCATGGGCTTCCTTGTGGTAGATGAACTTACTGATACATGGACGGTACCCAAGAAAGAGAACGGCTATGCCAAGCTTTTTGATGCTTGGGCCGAGAAGGACCTGACTGCCATGATACGCCGCGACCGCAACCATCCCAGCGTGATACTTTGGAGTATCGGCAATGAAGTAGGGGAGCAGGGCCTGCCGGATAAATGGCCTGTGGCACAATGGCTTACTGATATATGTCACCGTGAGGATCCCACACGTCCCACTACAGCCGGCTGCGACAATCTCTGGGCTGCTTCCCAGACCTGGGCTTCGACCATCGATGTGTACGGCTTCAATTACAAGCCCCACGCTTATGCTTCCTTCCGCAACACCCATCCCGGGCAGCCTTTCTATGGGTCGGAGACAGCGTCCTGTATTTCCACCCGCGGCTATTACCTTTTCCCGGTCGTTGACCAGAAGGACAAGGGGTGGCTCGACGGCGCCCCGTATCAGGTCAGTTCCTACGACCTCTACGCTCCGGCATGGGCCTCCAAGCCCGACTACGAGTGGTTCTATGAAGATCAGGTTCCCGAGTGCGCCGGAGAATTTGTATGGACCGGATATGACTATTTGGGAGAACCTACACCCTATAATCTGGACCCGTCCGTATTGACTAATTTCCATACTGAAGAGGAGAAGCAGGCTGCAATAGCTCAATTTGCCGCCTGGGGCCAGAAGGTGCTTATGGAACCGCTGCCCTCACGCAGTTCCTACTTCGGCATCATGGATCTGGCCGGCTTCCCTAAAGACCGCTTCTGGCTTTATCAGAGCCGTTGGCGTCCGGAACATCCGGTGGCGCATATTCTTCCACATTGGACCTGGCCGGGCAGGGAAGGGGAGATGACTCCCGTACACGTTTATACCAATGCAGGGCTTGGGAAGCTCCTGCTCAATGGTAAGTCCCAGGGCGTACGTGAGATGAAGGCAGGAGAATACAGGCTCCGCTGGGATGATGTACAATATGAGCCCGGCATCCTTCACGTGATTACTTATAAAGACAAGGCCGCCATGGAGGCTGGCGAAGTGTGGGCGGAAGAATATGTCTCAACGGCCGGCGATGCCTCCAACATACGGCTTTCCGTTGATTATAAAGGCCAAAGCCTTGTATTTGTGCGTGCCGAGGTGACCGATGCCAGTGGCGTGCTGGTGCCCGGTGCCTCCCAGCTCATACGCTTCAGCGTGAAAGGCCCGGCAGAGATATTGGCTTGCGATGCCGGTGATCCCACCAGCCATGAGCCGTTCCGCAGCTCATCGGTCAGGGCGTTTGGCGGATTGGCTTCAGTAATATTGAAGCGCACCGGCGAGGGCGCGGTGACACTTACTGCAAAGTCTGAGGGTCTCAGGCCAGGAAGCCTTTTGTACAAGTGAACAATATCGCAAAATATTACTATCTTTGCGTAATATGCGTAAGTGTGTACTGATCCTGTTGATTGTTGTTGCTTCTCTGGGATGGCAATCATGCGCCGAGAATGCTCCGAGTGCCGTTCAAGACTCTCCGGAGCTGCTTAAAGCAGTCCCTTCCGATGCCCTTTGTGTGGGCGTGTTCAGCCGTCTTGACCGCGGGATGGAACGTATGGTCGATTCTGCTTCAGTGCTTCGCAATTTGGATTTCGGCCGTCTTTCCCGCTCTCATGCAGCGATCGCGTTGTGCGATGTTGGCTCCGTATCGGAGCTGCTCATCATCGAAGCTGGCCGTAGCGGGGCAGATACGCTTGATGTCGTTCGTAATATCATGGCTATGGCGGACTCTATGAAGGTCTGGCATGCTTTGTTTGAACTGGACACGCATAATGCGCTGTTGCTCAGCCCTTCATCTACCGTCATCACCGTTGCCGGAAGGCACGTTGCAGCCGAATCGTCGATACTTGACGCTCCCGATTTCCAGCAGGTGGTGGATGTGCTCTCCGGAGCCGATGCTGTGGTCCTGCGCAACCGCGGCGCTTCCCGGCTGCTTGACCTTAGTTTCGGTCAGTTGAACACCAAGGCCGTGGCAGGATTCATACGTGACGCCGCCGAGTGGACGGTGCTCTGCAACGGGCACTTGCACCCGGTAGTTCCCGATGATGCCCGTTATTTCTGCAATTTCATGGGCGCCTTGGAGGAAGGAACCTCCAAGCTTTCAGCATGCTTCCCTGAGGGAGCGGACGCTATAATTGACCTTCCTGTCAGTTCTATCGAGCAGTGGCGCAAGGCTTATGAAAACTGGCTCGATGCCCGGATTGCCCTGGAGTCTTACCAGAAGCGCATGGGTACACTTGCCAAGGCTTCCGGCAAGAAACCATTGAACTGGGAGAAGGAGCAAGGTGTTAAGGAACTGGCCTGCGTAATGATGCAGGGCGGCACCTTGAACATGGTGCGTGTGTCTAAATCACAGAACTCTGATGGTGTACAGAAGAACCCGTACACTGGTTTTGTAAGGGCCCTTTACGGTGCCCCTTTCGATTCTTCCGATAGCTTGTGCCTCCGTTGCGGGGCCTGGCTGGTCAGTGGCGGAGACCGGGCGTTGCTCGACAGTTTCCGTGTATCAAAGAAAAAGCCGTCGGATTGGCCGGCCGCTGCTAAAGCTGTGGCCTGGAGACCTGACGGACATATTAGTTGGACAAAAGATAATATAAAGATATGGGATTCCAATCGGTAAATAAGCTCATTGAAAAGAGTTTCAAGGAGCATTGGGACCGCGCTGCGTTGTCTAATTATCAAGGGGTAACCTTGAAGTACTGCGATGTCGCAAAGCGCATAGCTTTGTTGCATATCTGTTTCCGCGCATGCGGGCTTCAGAAGGGAGATAAAGTGGCATTGTGCTCACGAAATCAGGCCAATTGGGGCGTCTGTTTCCTGGCAGCCACTACTTACGGAGCCGTACCGGTGCCCCTGCTTCACGAGTTCAAAGCCGAGAATATCCATTATCTAGTTAACCACTCGGAGGCCAGGGTATTCTTTGTGGATGACACTATTTGGGAGGGCCTTTCTGAAAGCGAAATGCCCAATGTCCAGGTTGTGGTGCAGATGTCCAATTTGAGCTATCTCTATGCCAGGGACCAGTCTTTTGTGCAGGCGCGTGAGCAGCTTGCCGCTACGTTCCGGGAACTCTATCCCAACGGATTCGGCAAAGATTGCCTGGATTATTACGAGGACTCTGCGGATGAACTTGCGCTCATCAACTACACGTCAGGTACTTCGGGCTTCTCCAAGGGCGTTATGATCCCTTTCAGGGCCCTGTGGACTAATATCCGTTTCGCTAAGGAATATGCCGAACCTCAGATGACATGCGAGGCCAATATGGTGGCTATGCTGCCTTCCGCTCACATGTATGGCATGATGTTCGAGTTCCTCTTCGAGATGACTATCGGGGCACATGTCCATTTCCTGACCCGGGTCCCGAGCCCCAAGATTATCATGAAGGCCTTTTCCGAGATACATCCCGACGTGATTATCGCCGTGCCGCTCATCATTGAGAAGGTGTATAAGTCGCAGATCAAGCCGGTGGCCGACAAACACAAAGTTTGGCTGCGGATTCCTTTTGTGGATCAGATCGTCCTCGGAAAGATTCGGGAGGGCCTCATACAGGCCTTCGGCGGCAACTTTGAGGAAGTCATCCTCGGCGGCGCCGCGTTCAATCCCGAGGTGGAGCAGTTCCTGCGCCGGGTAAAATTCCCCTTCACTGTTGGCTACGGCATGACGGAGTGCGCCCCTATCATAACATATGCCCACTGGGACCGTACCAAGAAGGGCTCCTGCGGCTACGCTATCCCCGGTTGCTCCATACGTATCGATTCACCCGATCCTATGCGTATCCCCGGCGAGGTGCAGATCAAAGGTGACAATGTGTTCCTCGGCTACTACAACAACCGCCAGGCCACCAAGGCTGCTTTCACCAACGACCACTGGTTCAAGACAGGCGACATGGGCGTGATAGACAGTGACGGTTATCTGTATTTGCGCGGTCGTTCCAAGTGCATGATTCTCGGCCCTTCCGGGCAGAATATCTATCCTGAGGAGCTTGAGGCCGTGATCAACAATGCCAATTATGTAGTTGAGTCACTGGTGATTGAAGACAACGGAGGACTCACTGCTCTTATTTATCCTGACTTCCGCCAGGGTCAGAACGATGGCCTGGAAGCAGATGAGGTCAAGGCTCGTATTACCGAATTCCTGCCTGAAATCAACAAGCAGTTGCCGGGTTACGCCCAGATACGCAAGATAGAATTCCTTCCTGAAGATTTCGAGCGTACTCCCAAGCGCAGTATCAAACGTTATTTGTACCAGCGATGAAGAAGTTCGACCAGCGATATATAGAAATGGCCGAGATTTGGGCCAAGAATTCCTACTGCAAGCGCCGTCAGGTGGGTGCCCTCCTTGTCAAGGACAACATGATCATCTCCGACGGTTACAACGGCACACCTTCAGGATTTGAGAACATCTGCGAGGAAAATGGCGTCACCAAGCCCTATGTGCTTCACGCAGAGGCTAATGCCATATCGAAGGTGGCGAAGTCCGGCAACAGCAGCGAGGGAGCGACCCTCTACGTGACGGCGTCTCCCTGCATTGAGTGTGCTAAATTGATAATCCAGAGCGGAATCAAGAGAGTCGTTTATAAAGATGAATACCGTTTGACGGATGGAGTCGACCTGCTTGTGCGGGCCGGAGTGGAAGTGGAAAAACTTGATTAGAATGAAGAAAAGTTCGGCCATTACACTACTGTTAGGAGTCATCATCGGGCTTACGGCGGCGCTGTTCATGCATCAGATTGCAGGCAATCAGCGCCGTCTGCAGACTAAGTATGACGATTGGCGCAAGCTCAATCTGATTCTCCAGACCATTGACGAGAATTACGTTGATTCTGTCGATCGCAAAAAGGCCACGGATGCTGCCATCGATGCCGTGCTGGCCACACTTGACCCTCATTCGGTGTACATCCCTCCCCAGCGTCTCGAAGAGTCGGAAGAAGAGCTTTCCGGCAATTTCTCTGGGATTGGGATACAGTTTAATGTCCCCAACGATACGGCGGTCGTGATAGAAGTGATACCCGGCGGCCCGGCGGAAAAGCTCGGGATGATGCCTGGCGACCGTCTGCTCAGGGTAGATACCACAAATATAGCCGGCGTAGATTTTCCCCAGGACAGTATGGTGCGCCGCATGAAAGGTCCTACCGGTACCAAAGTCAAGGTAACGGTGAAGCGCGGCGACGAGACTATTCCCTTTGAAATCACCCGCGGCAAGGTGCCGACACATTCTGTCGATGCTGCTTTCATGGTGAGCGACACTACCGGTTTCCTCCGGCTGAGCAAGTTCTCGCGCACTACCGCCCAGGAGTTTGCTGAGGCCACGGCCAGGCTTAAGGACCAGGGTATGAAGCACTTGATTGTGGATCTGCGCGGCAACAGCGGGGGATTCCTCGACCAGGCCATGATGCTCTGCAATATGTTCCTTGACAAGGGGCAGATGATTGTATATATGGATGGTCTGCACCGTGAGCATCAGGAATACAGGGCCGATGGCAACGGGCGTCTGCGTGATATAGGTCTGACCTTGCTGGTATCTGACGGTACCGCATCTTCCAGTGAGATATTCGCCGGAGCTATGCAGGACAATTCCAGGGCGACGCTTGTGGGCCGGCGTACCTACGGCAAAGGCCTTGTGCAGGAGCCGGTTTATTTCACCGACGGGTCAGGTCTCCGCCTGACGGTGGCCAGGTACTATACTCCCTCCGGACGCTGTATACAGAAGCCTTACACGGAAGACTACGCCTACGATATTTACAAGCGTTACGAGAACGGTGAGATGGTTGCGGCAGACAGCATGAATGTGGCCAACGGCGGCATCGTACCAGATATCTTTGTGCCTATTGATACCACCAAGGTTGACTCGTTCTATATCAACTGCAACAAGAAGGCGACCCCTATGCGTTTTGCCTCCGCTTTCTTTGATTCTCACAAGGCTGAGCTTCAGTCTATTGATACTTATGACGAACTCCTGAGTTTCCTGGATCGCTCTTCGCTTGAAAGGCAGTTCCTGAACTTTGCCCTGAAGCACGACTCCCTCAGTCCAAATCCCGGCGAATGGGAGGTGGAAAGGACCTACATGATGACTCAGGTTCGTGCTTTGGTGGGACGTTATTCAAAGCTTGGCGACAACGCCTTCTACCATCTCTACCTCCAGACTGACGAGGTGTACAAGGCCGCCATGGCCGCCTTGTAGCTCCTGCCGTCCGGCAAAATTGGGCCCATGCCTCCTGTCTGAAAGCAATTGCCTCCTACTAGCGGGCAAGGTCCCTTTTCACGGCCGGCACCTTGCCCAAGATAGGGGGATGATGTCCACCAATTCATCGTGCTACTGCGCAGGGAGCTGAGCGACCGGGGTCAGTCTGAAGGGGTGCCCCCTTCAGTCCCCTGGGGGTGCAGGGGGATGAGGGCTACCAGTTCATGGCGCTACTGCGCGATGAACTGGTAGACTATATTGCCTTGCTGTCCGGCGGGGGCGGAGGATGAGGCGGAGAAGCGGCTGAGGCGGGCGGCCCTGATGGCGAAGGAGCGGAGGCAACCATCCTTGGAAGAGCTGCTTTCGTCTATTTTGGCGGCTACTACCTTACCGCTGTTATCTACGGTAATAAGCACGGTAACTTCGCCTGCCCCCATGCAACGGTATGCGGGAATGGAAAGCTTGCTGGCCTTACGTCCCTCAAGATAATAGGACACAACTGAGGGGCCGCTGTAGGATCTTTGCTCCTGTTTTTTGCCTTGGTCTTTGGACGGTACTTCGGCAGTGAAACCATCGTCGGGAGCATCAAAGCCGCTTTTAAGCTCACGGGCAAGGCGCTCAGCATCTTTGTAGAGCTGGTCGGCGTCGGTGCCCCTGTCGTCCTTAAGCGAAGCGCGGTCAACGGCCACGTTGCGGTAACCTCCGCTCGGAGCCCCCAACTCCTGCTCCAGCTTCTCGCTGATAGCTTGCTGAAGTTCGGCTTCTTTCTGCAGGCGTTCCACTTCTGCCTGCAACTTCTCGAGTTCTTCAAGTTTGCTAAAGTCAAGTATAAACGAATTCTCTCTCTGTATGGAGAATCCCAGAGAAGTGGCAAGCAGGACTATCAGCACCGCAAGATGAATGATTACGGTGGTATATAGTCCTGCTTTGTCCTCCTTTTTCATTATTTAAACTTACTTGATCTTGTCAAGAGACTTTTCTACAGTGGCAGTGATAATGTCTATCGCCACCTTGTTATGGCCGCCCTGAGGGATAATGATATCGGCGTAGCGCTTGCTGGGCTCGATAAACTGGAGGTACATGGGCTTAACTGTCCGGCTGTAGCGCTCAATCACCCAGTGTACGTCTTTGCCGCGCTCGCAAATGTCCCTTTCGATAACGCGCATAAGACGGTCGTCATCGTCGGCGTCCACGAAGATCTTGATATCCATCTGGTCACGGAGCTTCTTGCATGTGAAGATGAGGATTCCTTCGATGATTATGATGTCGGCAGGCTCAACGAGCTTGGTTTCCGTTTTGGAGCGGGTGCAAGAGATGAAGGAGTACACGGGCTGCTGGACGCTCTTGCCGCTCTTGAGGTCTTTGAGTTGGCTGCACAGCAGGTCCCACTCGATGGAGTCTGGGTGGTCGAAGTTGTGGACCCTCTTCTCTTCGTCGGTAAGGTCGCTGGAGTCTTTGTAGTAGGAATCCTGGGGGATTACCACTACTTTCTTGCCTTCAATCTTCTCGGTGATTGCTCTTACCACCGTTGTCTTGCCGGAGCCTGATCCGCCGGCTATGCCAATTACTAACATGTTTTATGTTATCAAAAAGGTTGATTAAAGATCTGCATTCTGCAGTCCCTTAGCCCCGAAAAACTGTAGCCACCCTCGGCTCCATGAGAGGGAGGGGCCCATCGGAGATGGGAGGGGTCGCGAAGCGACGTTTTTCGGGGCTAAGGGACTGCAGAATGACGGTTTTCATCAGAATTCAGCATTTTTGGGTGTCCTTGGGAACGGGATTACATCGCGAATGTTCTGCATGCCGGTGATGAAGAGCAGCAATCTCTCGAAGCCGAGCCCGAAGCCGCTGTGAGGGCAGCTTCCGAAACGCCTCGTGTCAATGTACCACTCTAAGTTCCGCCTGCTCATCCCGAGCTCATCAATGCGGGCTTCAAGTTTGCCGAGATCCGCTTCACGCTCGCTGCCGCCGATGATCTCGCCAATCTTCGGGAACAGCACGTCCATGGCGCGGACGGTCTTGCCGTCGGGATTCTGCTTCATGTAGAAAGCCTTGATATCCTTGGGATATCCAGTAAGAATAACCGGCTTGCCGAAGTGCTTCTCCACCAGATAGCGTTCATGCTCGCTCTGAAGATCAGCCCCCCAGAACACAGGATACTCAAACTGTACGCCGTTCTTGACAGCCTCCTCAAGAATCCTGATGCCTTCTGTGTACTCCAGACGCACGAACTCAGTACCTATAACGCTGCGCAAACGCTCCACAAGCTCGGGATCGTAACGGTCGTTGAGGAACTGAATATCTTCCATGCAGTGCTCCAACGCATAGCTGACAAGGTGCTTAATAAAGTCTTCAGCCAGGTCCATATTCTCGTTGATGTCGTAGAACGCCATCTCCGGCTCAATCATCCAGAACTCCGCAAGGTGACGCGGGGTGTTGGAATTCTCAGCGCGGAATGTAGGACCGAAGGTGTAGATCTCGCCGAGCGCTGTGGCTCCGAGTTCCCCCTCAAGCTGGCCACTCACGGTGAGCGAAGTCCTGCGTCCGAAGAAGTCCTTGCCATAGTCAATCTCACCCTTCTTGTTGCGGGGCATAGGGGCGTTGAGGTCGAGTGTCGTCACTTGGAACATGTTCCCTGCGCCTTCAGCGTCGGAAGCCGTGATAAGGGGAGTGTGCAGGTACACGAAGCCTTTGGCATGGAAGTAATCATGTATGGCAAAAGCCATCTGGCTGCGAAGCCTGAGGATCGCTCCGAAGGTGTTGGTGCGGGGACGCATGTGCGCGACCGTGCGAAGATACTCGAAAGAGGTGTCTTTCTTCTGCAGTGGGAAGCGCATCGGATCGCACTCTCCGTAAATCTCTATCTGCGAGGCCCTGATCTCAACGGCCTGACCGCTGCCCACCGATTCTACCAGCGAACCCCTTACGCCGATGCATGCGCCCGTGCTGATGCGGGCGAGCAGGGGCTCCGTGGTCTCGTTCTTGTCAACCACGATCTGTATGTTCTTGATGGTAGAACCATCGTTGAGGGCGATAAACGCTATTTCCTTGTTACCTCTTTTGGTCCTTACCCAACCTTTGGCAAGAACCTCCACGCCTGCCTCCATCTTCAGCAGGTCCTTGACTTTTGTCCTGATTATATCCATTTGTTATATTCCTTTAAAAAAGGAGCCCTCTCGGAAGGGGGCTCCTTGTATGCTTGGAACGGCTTTTTATTTGCCGCCCTTTCTTGCCGAGTACATGATCTTCAGCGCGGAGCAGCGTCGCAGCTCCTGCTTAACATCAGTAATGATACCCATTCTTACGTCCTGGTCCGCCCTGATGCTGGTGGTCATAAACTGACGGTCTGCCTCGCTCTTGGACTCGCGCTCCGCGGCGATGAAGTCACGGATGTCGTCGGTGGTCTTGAACGAGTCATTCAGCTGGATACGGGCTTCAGTTCCGTAGATAGCCTGCAGAGACTTGATCGGAGTACCGATATTGATATAGGAGTTAAGGTCCTTGCGCTCAAGCTTTACAACTTCGGATGCCTCAGGGATCTTCACTATAACTTTGTTCTCGGTCTCACGCATCTGCGTGGTCACCATGAAGAAGAACAGGAGCATGAAAACGATATCGGAAAGGGAGCTGCTGGTCATTGCCGGCACCTCTTTCTTATTGTTGCTTCCACCAAATTTTGACATAACTTGTTCCTCCTGTATTATCTTCTGCGGCCTACATCCTTAGGCTCTGCCTCGGAAATGAACTGAGGTATTGCCTTCTTGACTATGCCCTGCTCGTCCTCTGTGAGCTGTGAGAACACCTTGTTGTAGTTTCTCCTTGAGAAATCGTCACGGAGTTCATTCACTGCCTTTACGAGTTCGTTCTGCACGGCGATGTACGCCTGGTAACTTGTACCGCGGTCATTCTGGAGGGAGATGATACCCTTTGATACGGGATAATCTCCAAAACCCTCGATGTTCTGAACCTCCTTCTCGGGGAGATTGGGATCGTTTGCAGGGTTGGTCAGAAATTCCTTGATCTTGTCTTTGAGTTGGCTGACGTCTATGGGCTCGCTACCGGCAAGAATTCTATCGGCCGAATTGATCTTCACCTGAATAATGTTACGGCGATTGACCTTCTGGTCCTCAACTTTCTGATCCTTGTCCGGCATAGGGGGCAGACGACGGCTCAGACCGGTCTGGCTTCCCATAGTCGTGGTCATCAGGAAGTAGCACAACAGCAGGAACGCGATATCCGCGGTCGAGCTGGTGTTCATTGCTGGTACTTTCTTCTTGCTGCCCATAATTATTTCTTGCTTGCTATGGCCATACGGATCTCGCCGACGATGATAGCCAGGATGGCTGCAGCGCCCACGATGTACGTAAGGTTAAGTATTGTATCGGTAAGCTTGAGCGTTCCTGCGCTCACCTCAGGGCCGTTGTAGGCCAGTGCGGGGTTGCCCTTTGCAAGCAAATAGGCAATGAAGCAAAGCGCTGCTACACCCAGAATGGCGATGCCAATCTTGACAAGGCTCTTCGGGTTGTTCTTGGCGCCCACGATCAAGCCTATGATAACCCAGCTGAAAATGGCCAGGCCAAGCATGATGTAGGTCCAATAGAGCAGAACCTCGACAGCTTTGCCGCCATTGGATTCGAAGCCCACGGAGAAGCCCCAAATCAGCAGGCCGACACTGACGAGAATCAGCGCTAGCATACCCCATTTGATAATCTTGTTAAGTTTCATGGTTTATTTCTTCTTCTCGTTGTACTTGGTAAGGAGGTCGATGAGGCAGATGGAAGAATCCTCCATGTCGATGGTGAGGCCGTCGATCTTGGCGAGGATATAGTTGTAGAACACCTGCAGAATCATAGCGACAATCAAACCGCCGACGGTGGTGATAAGGGCCACCTTCATACCGCCTGCAACAACGTTAGGGGAAATGTCACCAGCAGCCTGGATAGCATCGAAAGCGTTGATCATACCGATAACGGTACCGAGGAATCCGAGTGACGGTGCAATGGCGATGAACAGGGAAATCCAGCTGAGGCCATTCTCCATTTCGCTCATCTGAACGGAACCATAGGAAACGACTGTCTTCTCTACCACATCAACACCCTGGTCGTAGCGGAGCAGACCCTGATAGAAGATGGAAGCTACAGGACCGCGGGTTTCACGGCAAACATCCTTTGCAGCCTCTACGCCGCCTTCCTCAAGAGCCTTCTCGACTTTCTCGAGGAGCTTCTTGGTGTTGGACTTGGAGAAGGTGAGGTAAAGGATACGCTCGATAGCAAGGGCGAGACCGATGATCAAGCAGATGATGATCAGGGACATAAATCCTGCACCACCCTCGATGAACTTGGTCTTGAGAGCCTGGTGAAGGGGAATTTCCTCGCCGGTACCGTTGAGAAGGTTTGCGGCGCTCATCTCTGCGGGAGCGGCTGCAACTTCCTCAGCTGCAGGGGCGGCCTGTCCGTCCTGTGCGGATGCGGTGTTTGCAGTGAAAGCCATAAGGCCGGCAACTGCCAAAAGCATGAAAAACTTTTTCATAAATTTTAGATGATGTATTAGTTAAAATTAATTTCCTACGAAATCGGTGCAATTTAGCAAAAAAAATCCATAAGTCAATACTTATTTTGACATTTCGCCGCACAGGTCTGTCTCGAGCCCGGCCTTAACCGTCTCATTATCATTGCTGTTGCCCATCAGAAAGAAAAGTTTGCCCAATGCACTTTCGGTGGTTATATCTCCTCCGCCCACGACTCCTGCGTCTTTCAGGGCGCGTCCTGTGGCATACAGCCCCATGTTGACGCTTCCCCGCAGGCACTGGGTGACGTTCAACAGCACCTTGCCCCTGGAGACAGACTCTTTAACTATATCAAGGAACCAGTCCCTGGACGGTGCGTTGCCGCAGCCGAAGGTCTCTATAATCACAGCCCTTGTCAGGGAGCCCAGAAGAATGTCTTCTACCACCTGACGGGTGATGCCCGGATGTACCTTTAGTATTGATACGCGCGTGTCAAGATCCAGATGGACTTTGAATTTGCCTCCGGAGGGCCTGCGTATGATATCATTGTTGTATCGTATGTCTATGCCTGCCTCTGCGAGCGGCGGCAGGTTGGGGGAACGGAAAGCGTCGAATCCGGCCGCATCTACCTTGGTGCTGCGGTTCCCCCTGAGCAGCAATGAGTTAAAGTATATGCAGACTTCCGGCACTAGCGGGCTGCCGTCGGGCCTTTTGGCTCCGGCAATCTCTACCGACGAGATAAGGTTCTCCTTGCCGTCGGTGCGCGGACGCCCTATGGGCAGCTGGCTGCCGGTGAATATCACTGGCTTGCCCAAGTTCTCAAGCATGAAACTTATAGCGGAAGCGCTATAGGCCATGGTATCTGTCCCGTGAAGCACTACGAACCCGTCGTAGGCGTCGTAGTTGTCGCGAATCAGCACCGCCAGCTGCTGCCACATAGAGGGTTCTATGTCCGACGAATCAATCAGCGGATCGAAGGTGTAGGAATCGATGCGCAGGGCAAATTTGTGCAGCTCCGGCACTTCTTCCATCAGGCTCCCGAAATCGAAAGGACGCAGGGTCTGGTCCACAGGATCCTCTTTCATTCCTATTGTGCCTCCGGTGTATATGAGAAGCACTGACGATTTGGTATCGCTCATAATGCAAACAGTTTTCTGGCGTTGGCGCTCGTCACCGAGGCTACTTCTTCAATGCTTATGC
This sequence comes from Bacteroidales bacterium, assembly GCA_017634595.1. Classification (GTDB taxonomy): domain Bacteria; phylum Bacteroidota; class Bacteroidia; order Bacteroidales; family UBA932; genus Cryptobacteroides. The sequence continues at coordinate 171,673 of JAGBNC010000006.1, read as the reverse complement.
CTTTGATTTCGGCTAGCTTGGCAGCTATCAGCGGGATGTTGGCGCTTTCGTTGCGAGTGCCCCTCAGGGGCGTGGGTGCAAGGTAGGGGGCGTCGGTTTCCAGCAGTATGCGTTCCATCGGAATACGGAGGATGTCAGTGGCGATGTGGGCTTTTTTGAAAGTCAGCACGCCGCCTATGCCTACGTACCATTCGCCGTAACGCCGCATTCTTTCGAACACCTCTGCGCTTGCGCTGAACGCGTGCAGATTGCCCCTGAGCTGCATCCCGCGGCATTGATCCATAACCTCGAAAAAGTCTTCAGTAGCGTCTCGCAAGTGGATATTGACAGGAAGGTCCCAGTCGCGCGCTATTTCGAGCTGGGCCTTGAACGCTTCTTTCTGAAGGTTCGCCGTCTCAGGCCTGTAGTGGTACTCCAGCCCTATTTCTCCTATGGCCACAGGGCCCCTTGCGCGCCATGCCGACAAGGCCTGCACCTCGTCTTTCCAGTTATCTTCCACATTGCCCGGGTACAGCCCCAGCATGGGGAAAAGCACTCCGGGATGCTGCTCGCAGAGCTTGTAGGTGGCTTCTCTTTCCGTCATGCCGGTGTCGGCCTGGAGCATGATGCTTACGCCTGCGTCGAGGGCGCGTCGGATCACCTGCTCCTCTTCTCCCTCAAAGGCCTCGTCGCTTATGTGGCTGTGCGTGTCAATAAATTCCATTATGCAAATTTAAACTTTTTTATTGTCAATGCAGCATCGGCGCAGCAAATCAGTGCAGATGAATCCATCGCTTTCTAGAAGGCACACTGCTGCCGATACTTTCCCGTATTCCATCTGCAGGGTGCGGCATATCTCTTCGGGCGTTATGCCGCGCTGCTCCTGGATAAGCAGTGCAATGCTGGCGAGCTCCGCGACGCTTTCAGGGGCAGTGCCGCCGTAGCAGCGCTCTATCTGCTCCTTCAGCCCGGGCCTGGGGCTTCCGGCCGCCGGGCCGAGACCGAGCTGCTCAGGGAGCGCCTCCAGGCTGGTGATGGGCTCGGCTATCTTCTCTTTGATCAGGCGGTTGCACCCTTCCGACCGTAGGTCGTCGATGCGTCCGGGCAGACAGAAAACCTCCCTGCCGTATCCGGCAGCGAGACGGGCGGTCATCGTGCCGCCGCCCTTGGCTTTGGACTCCGCCAGGATGGTGGCCCGGGAGAGGCCTGCAATTATGCGGTTGCGTCTCAGGAAGTTGAAAGGCTGGGGCGCGGTGCCGGGCGGGAAGTCGGTCACCAGGGCGCAGCCCGGGGTGTTGACAATTGTCTGCGCCACGTTGCGGTGTCGCCAAGGGTAGATGCTGTCAATCCCTACTGGGAGCACCGCTATGGTCGGAAGCCCGAATGCCAGAGCCGCGAGGTGTGCTGTAATATCTACTCCAATGGCGAAGCCGCTTACCACAGTGGGGCGCCGGGCTGCTCCGGAGAGCGAGCGAACTATCTTTTCGGTGAACTCTTTCCCGTACGGCGAGATGTCCCGAGTGCCCACGATGGAGACGGAGTCAATGTCTTTCCATAGATCTTCCGGAGGGCTGAGGCTGCGGATGTAAAGCCCTGCGGGGGCATCTTCGCAGTCGGCAAGCAGGCCGGGGTATCCTTTGGAGCCATAGCATACGAATCGGCAGCCGGATGGCTCCAGCTCTTTCCATTCGCGTTTGGATACTTCGAGCTCCTGGGGGCATATCAGGGCCCTGTACTTGCTGTAGGGGCCGAAGGCTTCGTCCAGATTGGATGGAGATTGGGAGAATACGGCTCCTGGGGAGCCGAAGCGGCTTATCAGCCGGCGGGCGATGGATGGCTCGTAACCGAATACCCTGTTGAGGGTAATCCCGCAAAGAATTTCATAGTTGTCCATAACAGTTTTTCATTAGTTACGGACAAAGATATGAAATAATTGTAAAATGTAGGCCGGCAGTAAAGCGGACCGCTGCATCCATCTGGGGCCCTTTTCCCATGTTCTATGGGCCCAAGGTGGATGCAGCGGTCGCTTCTCAGGCGCTTATATAATCAGCAGAGCGTCACCGTAGGGGCCGAAGCGGTAATCCTGCTCAAGAGCGACCCGGTATGCTTCCATGACTTTGTCGAAGCCTCCGAAAGCTGCTTCCATCATGAGCATTGTAGAGCACGGAAGATGGAAGTTGGAGATGAAAGCGTCGGCGATGCTGAAGTCGTAGGGAGGGAAGATGAACTTGTTGGTCCAAGTGTCGTTGGGACGGATCTCGTGGTTGGTAGTGACGTAAGTCTCCAGTGCACGCAGCACGGTTACGCCCACGGCGCAGATCTTGCCCCCGGCGCGCTTGGTGCCATTGATCTGGTCCGAAGCCTGCTGGCTGATGATCATGTGTTCGCTGTCCACCCGGTGCTTGGACAGATCTTCCACATCCACGCTGCGGAAGTGCCCGATGCCCATGTGTACGGTGATGAATGTCTTCTCCACGTCATGCAGGATCATGCGGTTCATGAGCTCCCTCGAGAAATGCAGGCCGGCGGCAGGAGCGGAAACGGCTCCTTCCTTGGAAGCGAAAATGGTCTGGAAATTCTCGGCGTCTGAAGCGTCGGTCTCTTCTTTTACCCATTCGGGCACGGGAGTGCATCCGAGGGCGAAAAGCGACTCTTTGAACTCTTCGTACGGACCGTCGAACAGGAACCTGAGGGTCCTGCCCCTGGAGGTGGTATTGTCAATGACTTCCGCCACCATGCTTTCGTCTTCGCCGAAGTACAGCTTGTTGCCTATACGTATCTTACGGGCGGGCTCGACAATGACGTCCCAGAGACGCTGCTCTTTGTTGAGCTCGCGGAGCAGGAACACCATAATGTCGGCGCCGGTCTTCTCTTTCTTGCCGTACAGTTTGGCAGGGAAAACTTTGGTGTCGTTGAATACAAAGCGGTCTCCTTTGTTAAAGTAGTCCAGGATGTCCTTAAATATCCTGTGCTCGATTTCTCCGCTGTCCTTGTGAAGGACCATAAGCTTACATTCGTCTCTCCAGCGGGTAGGCTCCTTGGCTATTCTTTCCTGCGGGAGGTCGAAGTTGAATTGGGAAAGTTTCATTTCGTTCCGTACTAAAGATACTTTATATATACGGACAAAGAAATGAAAAAGTTTCACACTTTTGCTTCGCGGAATACTTCAAGTATAGAAGGGTAAGTATTCTTCAGATAGGGGGGAAGGCTCGATTTGGCCACCCAGGCCGCCTTGCTTATGTCCTCTTCGCGCTGAGGAGTGAGGTTTACAGGGTCCGTATAGAGCATGTCGTACCACCAGGTATGTTTCAGATGCCATATCCCGTCGCGTACGTAGCAATGATCGGTAATGCATATCAGATCACGCACTTCGAGATCGTCCACCCCAGTCTCTTCCTGCACCTCCCGCAGAGCTGTGACTTTGATGTCTTCGCCTCTCTCCTGGTGGCCTTTCGGCAGGTCCCACATCCCGCTCCTGTTGATCAGCAGGAAGTCGCCGCGGCGGTTGGATACCAGGCCTCCGGCGGCATTGACCTCCCTGAATTCTGCGCAGAGCCTGCGGTACATTCGTCCGGTGTTCTCCGTGGGAATGTAGATGCGGCTGAGAGATTCCGATGCCTTGAACATGGTCACCAGAGTGGGGATGTCAAGCCGCTCCCCGCTGTGGAACTCAATGGAGTTGGGGTCGGCGAGCGACTGGTCAGAGGGATCGCAGATAATAATGCAGCGTTTCTCGAAATAGATTTTGTGCATGATTTTTGTATATTTGCGAATGCAAAAATAGTTAAAAATCACGATATGGCATCACACTATGAGAGCAAGCATGGGCTAGTATACATCCCCAATGAGCAGCTATATATGAGTTTTACCGACTTGCGCACTATTGCGCAGGCCATTCCGGAACAATACAAGGATTCAGTAACGGTAGATTATGATCATCTGAGCGCCACGGTCAAGGGCTTTACTATCTCTGTCAAAGTGGCAGAACGCAGGCCTTACACCCTTATCAGGCTTGAAGATGAAGGAGCCCCTTTCCATTTTTCGCTTACCGCCCACTTCGAGCCGGCTCCCGGCGGGACTGATTTCAGCCTGGAAGCTGATGCCGACCTGAATCTTATGATGAAAGCCCTCCTGGGCGGAAAGATTAAAGACGGCCTGGACAAGGCCGTGGACGGACTGGTGGCTCTTTCCCAAGGCAAGAAACCCGATTTCCCCGGCGAGATATGATTGAACAGACAGCGTCGGTATCTATACGTCTGAATCCGTTCAAGGGGCTTGACGGCCCTGGAGGAAGGAGTGTGCCGTGGAGTCCCTACGGCAGAATACTCGACAGCCGTCCTGCATTCACTTCAGACCCGCTTTTCCATGCGGGCTGTTACTATGTCCAGGATTCTTCGGCCATGTTTCCCGGACATCTTTTCCGGCGTGAGCTGCGGCGTCTGGGCTGCCCCGCGGGTATAAGGGTGCTGGATTTGTGTGCCGCTCCCGGAGGCAAAACCACCGACCTTGCTGCTTCACTGAGGGAGGCCTGCGGGGATGATTTCACCCTGGTCTCCAATGAGGTCATCAAGTCCAGGGCCTCGGTGCTGGCGCAGAACGTTGCTCTCTGGGGCGATCCTGCAGTACGCGTGATTTCCGCCGACCCGTCGGTGATCGGGAGCTCCCTTCCGGGCTTTTTCGATATCATTGTTGCCGATGTGCCATGCAGCGGCGAAGGCATGTTCCGTAAGGATCCCAGGGCCGTTGAAGAATGGAGCCCTGAGCTGGTGGACCTTTGTGCGGCGCGCCAGAAGCGAATTCTCTCCGACGTGTGGCCGTCTCTTCGCGAGGGCGGCGTACTTATCTATTCTACCTGTACTTACGAAGATGCCGAGAATGACGGCAATCTCCGCTGGGCCGCCGACACGCTGGGCGGGACGCTGCTGGAGCCGGAGGCTGGCTTCGGTGCTTACGGCGTGAAAGTTACCGACTGCGGCAACTTGTTCAGGGCTGGAGAAGTGCCTGGAGAAGGCCAGTGGGCCGGCGCATTGGTCAAGACGTCCGCTGCTGAGGCTCCGAGGCGCTGCGACCTGTCGGCAATCAAGCCCCTGTGGGCGGGTGCTCCGGCTCCCGAGCGCAAGGGCAAAGACCTTGTCCCTCATGCTGACAGCGCCCTCAGCATATTTTTTAATAAATCTGATTATCCTTGTGCGGAACTTGATCTGCCGACGGCCCTTCATTTCCTGCACCGCGATACTATTGTGCTCCCTGATGCTCCCTTGGGATATAATGTAGTGACGTATAAGGGACATCCGCTTGGCTTCGTGAAGAACTTGGGCAAGAGATGCAACAATCTTCACCCTGCCGGCAGAAGAATTCTTAAAGACGTATGAAAAGATTGATGATAATGCTTGCCCTGCTCTCCGGGGCTGCTTTATTTGCACAGACTCCTGCATCCGAGCATGCGGCCCGTTACGAACGTCAGGTGCGCAATGTAGGCGCAGCCGGAGTGGGCGTGGAGACCATACTTGACCGCTGGGAGGCAGAATGGCCCGACGACCCTGCCATGCACGAAGGGCGTAGCAAGTTCTGGTTGGCCAAGTCGCTGACTACTAACGTGGTGCCTAAGAACCAACAGAAATTTCTGGGCGCTGCACCGGTGCTCGTGCTCAAAGACAGCCTCGGGAGGGATGTTAACTACTTTGAGGAGAACAACTTCGTGGACTCCCTTTTCGCCCTGTCCCAAAAAGCTGTAGACAAGGCTATAGCCCTGGCTCCGGCGGAATTGGCCTACAGAGTAGATAAAATAACCGCTCTGATGCTTTACGAAAAGGACAGTCCCGACCTGGCGACGAGCGAACTGCTCAAGCTTATATCCTACAATTCTTCTGCGCATCCTTCATGGACGTACTACGGCATGGCTGTGGATGAAAGCACTTTCATCTCTACTATTCAGGAGTATTGCTTCAACTTCTTCAAATATGCCACGCCCGGCTCGTACGAAGCATTCAAGACCGTGTCCGAGGCTATGCTGAAGAACTATCCGTCGGAGCTCTCATTCATGAATAATCTCGGCTCCTACTGGCTGGTGTATAAGCGCAATTCAGGCAAGGCTCTTAAATGGTACAACAAGGTGCTTAAAAAAGATCCGCACGATTACAATGCTGCCAACAATTGCGTGATACTCTCGCGTAAAGACAAGAATGTTAAATTGGAGAAAAAATACCTCCCGTACCTAATCGAAGCCAGCGATTCGGAAACTGAAAAGGCTGCCTGCCGGGCGCGTCTTGAGGCTCTTCAGAATATTAAAAAGTAGTTTATGCAGGGCTGGGTAATCACAATTTGTGTCTTAGCTGTTCTGACAGCCTATATTGTGTGGCTGGCAGGCAAGCCCTCCGTCACCCCGCTCGTGGATAAAAAAGCAGAGACCGAACTCCGCTCCGCAGTCCCTGAACACGGACGTGAAGGGAATGAAATAGAAGTGTTTACAGGCTTCTCCTCTATGCTCCAGGCCATTGAGAAAGATGTTGAGCAGGCGGAGAGTTACGTGCATATTCTCTTTTTCAAGTTTGAAGATGACCCTGTGGGCCGGAGTCTTGCCGGCTTGCTTGCGCGCAAAGTCGCGGCAGGGGTTGAGGTCCGCCTGATGGTGGATGATGCCGTAAACATGGGACGCCGCGGCTTCTACCGCGATATGCAGGCTGACGGGATACAGGTCAGAGGTTTCAGCCCTCTGCATATTCCTCTGATCAAATCAGATAACTATCGCAATCACCGAAAAATAGTGGTGGTTGACGGCCGCGTGGCGTATATAGGCGGCATGAATATAGCCGAGCGCTATGGTGCCGGGCTTGACTGGGGGTGCTGGCGGGATACCCAGATACGTATTGAGGGGCCCGCCGTGGCCGATTGTGAGCTGGCGTTTGCTTTGGACTGGACTCACGAAAATGCCCCGGGCGCAGCTTTGGAGCTGGCTTCGCCAAAGTATTACGCCGAGCCCGTATCCAAGGGAGGCATCGACGTGGACATTGTGTGCTCTGGGCCTTTGGGCGAGGGCCCCGTGATAATGCACAGGGTGTGTGAGATCCTCGATTCGGCCCGCGAATACGCCTGGCTGGAATCACCGTACCTTATTCCTACAAAGGAAGTTATGGCATCCATCTGCGCAGCTGCCCGCCGTGGAGTTGATGTGCGTCTGATAATTCCTCCGAGGGGCGACAGGGGAGTGCTCACGCCCCTGGCCACCAAGGCATACATACAGGAAGCTCTCGATGCCGGGGTGCGTATTGCTACGTACGACAAAGGCTATATGCACTCCAAGACCATAGTCTGCGACGACAAGATTGTCACGGTGGGATCGACAAATATCGATGTGCGGAGCTATGTCCTTGATCTTGAGATTAATGCGTTTATTTATAGCACGGAATTTGCTTCCCGTATGAAGCAAGTGTTCCTGGACGATGAGTCCGTATCCACTTATATTGAGCCGGAAACATGGAAGAAACGCCCTTTCTTCCAGAAGCTGGCCGAGCAATTTGCAAAACTTTTTTCATTCCAATTCTGAACCTGATGGAGACAAAACAAGCGCAACGTATACAAACCTCGGTGCTGAATGCTGCCGAGAGGAAGCTTTTGATTTGGCTTGCCGAGCGTCAGCCACGTTGGATGACGTCTGATATTCTGACCTTTATCGGCACTTTCGGAGCCGCTGTCACCGGCCTTGGCTTCATGCTTTCCGACCTTGACATACGCTGGTTGTGGCTGAGTTCGCTCGGCCTTCTGATCAACTGGTACGGCGATTCGCTGGACGGTACCTTGGCGCGCGTAAGGGGCAGCCAGAGGCCGCTCTACGGCTATTATCTGGATCACACGGTGGACTGTATCAATGAGAGCCTGATGTTCGTGGGTGCCGGTCTGTCGCAGCTTGTGAGGCTTGATTTTACCTTGTTTGCATACATCATCTACCTCTTCCTTACCATCAATGTGAGTATTAATGCCCATCTTAAGGGTGAGTTCAAGTTGACCTATGCCAAGATGGGACCGACTGAGTTCCGTCTCCTGATGGTGATAGTCAATACTTTGATGATTTGCATCCCGGCGCTGCAGGCCATTTCTTGCAACGTTTGTCTTCTGGGCCGGCCGCTTGTGCTTCACACCTTCGACTTCCTGGCCCTCGGCATCATTTTCATCCTGGGCTTGATGTATATCTCCACTATCGTCTCCGATGCCCGCCAGTACGCCAAAGTTGATCCCCCGGAGAAGCACTGACAGTTGATTAATACGGATCAGACTGCTGCATTTTGTAACGTGGCCGCCCGTGGCCTATGAACGGGAGGGGCCCATCGAAGATGGGAGGGACGAGGCCCCGAAGGGGCCGACGGTGGAAAAATGCAGCAGTCTGATCCGTATTAATCAACCCTGCCAAGCTTTATTTTACTTTTACTGTCTGGGCAGGATCCACTTTTGAAATGAAAAGCGACGGTATGAGCATCAAGAGCAAGATGATACCGAAAGCGGCTGCATCCACGGCCAGGATGAGCGGTATGTTGACATGTACCGGCACGAATGACACAAAATAATTGACCGGGTTAAGCTTAATCAAATGCGTAGTGCCCTGTATCATACAGAACAGCAGGGCCGCTCCATTGCCAATCAGCATACCTGCGAATACGATACGTGAAGCAATCCGCATAAACACCGATGCAATGGACTTGTTGCTCATTCCCACGCTCTTCAGCGTGCCTATGGTGGAAATGTTACGGAACAGCAGGATGAGCAGCCCGGAAATCATGTTGAACCCGGCTACGATCGTCATCAACAGTATGATTGCCAGAACGTTGAAATCTATCAGGTCGAGCCAGTCGAAAAGCTGAGGATAGCGCCTGCGCACGGTCTCGCCGTGGAGTATGTCTTCGTCTTCAAGGTGATTGCTGACGGAAGTAAGATACAACTGGTCGGAGACCACCTGTGCCGCTCCGGCCATAGACGGGGACAACTTGACTTCCAGCGCCCCGGCCTGCCCGCTTTCCCATCCGCAGAGCCTCTGCATGTCAGACAACGGGACAACTACAATCATGGTCCCGTCTCCGTCCATGATGCCCTCGTAAGTGCTGCTCACGGTGAAGCGGCGCGCTTTGATTTTGTCTTCTATGAAATAAGTGGTGAATTTGTCCCCTTTGGACAGCCCCATGCGCCTTGACAAGGTAAGCGGTATGCTGGCCTGAAGGGAGCAGCTGTCAGGCATGGGCACGCCCTTTACCATTACTCCGCAGATGTCTCCGTCGCCCTTGACGATTCCGGGTTTCCAAATTGCGGGAGTGATGGACTCTATCCCGTTGATCTTCTCCATCTTGGCGTAGTAGGAAGGACGTATTTCTATCGGCTCGGAGCTGCCTGTCAGGCTGATGTCGCCGGAAATGTCGGAAATGCCCTTGCGGATTTCATGCCGGAAGCCAGCTGATACGGCCAGCGAGAGCACTATAACAAAGAAAGACAGCGCCGTAGCCACCATTGCCAGGCGGCCGGAGAAACGCAACTTGCGTGCTATGAACGCTGCGGCTCTCATGTTACGGGCAAATATGGTGGTAACGCTTGCTGTAAGTGTATATCTGGCGTACGAACCCCACTGTCTCGCGTCCTTCGAAGCGCCCGTATTTGATATGATCCAGCGAGGCTATGGAGTCGTGCTGCATCTCTGGTATGGCGGCTGCGACATTTTCCCAGTGCGATACGTTCAGTCCGAGGTGCCGGGCATGGTTGATACAGTCGCGCAGGCGTCCGCTGCCGGCGTTGTATGCCGCCAGGGTGAACTTGGTGAGCTCCTCTTCATTTGCAGCTATCCCTTTGTAGCGTTCGCGGAGGGCCAGCAGCATCCGTGTCCCTGCATTGATGTTCTGCTCAGGGTCAAGCATATCGGTGCAGCCGAAGTGACGGGCCGTGTCGGGAAGCAGTTGCATGAGCCCCGATGCACCCGCCTGGGAACGGGCTTCGATGCGGAACTTTGACTCTTGGTAGATGAGGGCTGCCAGCAACTTCCAGTCCCAGCCCAGAGTGTCGGCATAGACCCTTATGAGCGAGTCATAGGGGGAGATGAAATCGGCGCTCACGCGCTTCATGGGGTTGTAGAGGTCGAAGTATGGCTGACGGACAATGGCGTAGTCGGGGGAGTTGCGGTACTCCTTGAACCATGCTGTGGCACGCGATGCTTGCTGCACAGAGGCGGAATTGAATACCCACAGACCGCAACTGTCGGTGGCGATGGTGACCAGCAGGCTGTCGCCGGCCAAAGTATCGATGTACGGAAGCGCTACCACATCCAAGGCGCCTCTGCGTAAAGAGTCAAGAACTGCGGATGAGTCTCTGGCCAGAGCTATAGCGGCATCCCTCTTGCCGCTTGCTGCAAAACGCTTGAGCAGCTGATGGTTATAGCCGCACAGCAGGGATGTGCCTCCAGGTTCCTGCCCTTCGAGGCTTATCGAGCACTTGAGGGGAACGCCGGAGCCGTGGCCTTCATGCCTGATGCATGACAACAGGCAGACTAAAGCGGCCAGAAGGACGCCCGTCCTAATGAGCCCCGTGCGACTCATGCTTTTCGGTTGAGAAGTAGAAAGGCCAGAAGATACCGAGTTTCAGACCATCGGTGCCGTCGAGAGTGGCAATGTAATGATCTGCAGTGAAATAGTCCTTGCGGCGCATGGGCCAGCCGCGGCCGAAGTTCTGGTACTTGATGAATATGCAGCATCGCTTCCACTGCACATTCATGAAGATGTCGAAGTAAGGACCGTTTTCGTAGAGATTGACGTTCTGGTTGTGGAACACGCCGATGGCCGGATTCCAGGCAGGCGAATACCACTGTGAGTTGTAGAAGGCGTTGATGCCTACCTGCATCTCCATAACGTTGCGGGTGCGGGTCTCGTCACGCTGCACCACAAATTGTGCGTACCATCTGAGGTTGAGTGCGACGGTAGGGACCGGAACTATGTCGGGCTGCGAGGAATACTGGAAGAGTACGCGGTTGTCCAGATGGACAGGCCCGAGTACGAATTCCTTGCGGAGCGATGCTGAGATGACGCTCATCGGAGTAGTGTTCTGCCGCACTATCCCCAAGGTGTCGTAAAATATGTTGTTGACCAGCAGGGAGTAGCCGGCATCGGCGCTAAGCCTCCAGCGGGGGACCGAAATGCGGCCCCTGATCTGTGTGGTCGATACTTTGCCGAAGTCATTGTTCCAGCTGAAGTGGTTGGACTGCAGGACTCTCTGATAGTAATCAGGGGTCTGCAGCTTGGTCTCGAAATGGGCGCCCACTGACACCGGACTCTTGCGGGCGCGGCGGAATGGATAGAAATTGAAGCCTGCGTTAGCCTCGATCTTGGTGTCGCCCACATTGTAGCCGAGCACGGTGAAGTTGGCCTTGGCGTCCCAGTTAAGATAGTTGCGCCACTGTCCCTCTGCTCCGGCATAAGCATACACCGAATTCTCTACATGCTTGGTAGGTCGCAGAGAAGTGCTGTCGAAGTAGTGCATGAGGCGGTCGCCTATACCCACGTCAAGTTTGGACACCAGGCTCTCGCTGCCCCATGGCTGGAGTCGCAGGAACAGTTTGTTGTCCAGTTTCATGGTGCGCAGCGAGTCTGCGCTGGACGAGCCGTAATTGAATACGTTGTGGTAGAAATCCCTGCCAGTTGCAGAACTTATGTTGTCGGTGTACTTGCGGGTGTATGTGGACCACTCGGTGCTGTGCCCTATGAAAGCAGTGGTGATATCGCGCCTCAGGGTGTCGGGTGTGGCATCCATGGTGGTGTCACGCATTGCGGTGGTGTCACGGTTGGCCTTCAACTTCTCAATGAAATCGAAGGGAATGCGGTATTGTTGGTCGAGGAACCATGTGTTCTTGGTGATCTTCGATGCGGAACCGCTTATGGCGACCTTGATCTCGCGGGCTTCTACAGTAGTATCTCTGATCCAGAAATTATCCACTATACCGCCGTTCTCCTGCCTGTCCACCATGTTGTAGATGTATCCGAAGTGGGCCATGTACTTCTTGCCCAGATAGTTGAGGCGGGGCGAGAAAGTCTTGTTGGTGACCTTCTCGGCTTCCAGCATACCACCGCCGCCGAAGCGGTCGTAGCTGATGGTGAAATTGAGTTCCGGCAGTATGTTCTGCGTAGTGAGAATGTGCAGGTTGTCCGATTCCTTGGCGTCGCCGGCCAGCAGAGTGCCGAAGTAGGCCAGCTCCGTGTGCGGAGTCTTGGTATTGTAGTGCGGCAGCGTGCGGGGCGAGTAGGACCAGGACTCCTGGGCAGTATAGAACGAGACCCCTTCTTCGCTGTCACGGTTGAGGAAATTATAGTACTGAAGAGGAGATCCGGGCACGCCAAGCCAAGTGGCGTTCACATCCTTGCGGAGGAACGGATAATCGTTGAAATGATAATTATAGCTGGTGTCGGGCTCCCTCACGTCGAGCCTGTGGAAGTCCTGGTCGGCAGTCCATTCTATGATGCGTTTGTACTGCATTGAGTCAGGCACCGCAAAAGTAGAGAGGATTCGCGGCGTGTATTCGGTGATGGAATCCTTCACGGCCTGCTTCTCCTCCTTGAGCGTGCGAAGCGAATCCATGCGTGCCAGTTTGATGGGGATGGACTGCTCGATATCGTATTTCCTGCGCTCCTTGCGGCTCAGCGAATTGTACCATGCCAGGAAGGCAGCTTTTGCCCGGGAGGTAGAGTCGGCTACATATATGGAATCGAGCATGCGCCAGTCCAGGGAATCGCTCAGGGCTTGGGCGCGTATGGTATTGGCATAGTCAAGCAGCCCGGAGTTGGCAATCGTGTCGGCCTGGGCCTTCAGTGAGTCAAAAGAGTGCTTGAGCGAATCCCTGACAATCACGTGGGTAAGAGAGTCAAGGAGAGCTACATAATACTTGTAGCGGAAAGGATCGGTAAGCTTAAGTGAATCAGGTGCTTTGATGGTATCGCGCGCAGTCAGCTTCGGGAGCGTGTCAAGCAGCACTTCGGTGCTGTCGGGAAAGTCGGATTGCAGCAGGCTGTCCGCCAGCTTAATGCTTTCGAAATTACCCACCCGCCCTATCTTGTACGCATCTTTGGTGTAGATCACCGTGTCTTGAAGCGCCAGTGGATCAGGGATATAACGGTATTCCACCGGGCCGCCTCCAAGCGACAGCACACCTGCAATGGCCGATGCGACCACTGCTGCAGGGAAACATATCCGGGAGAATACTTTCATCTTCTATTCAAAACACTTTTCAAGTACTTCTTCAATACCTTCGCCGCCGAGCAGCCTTTGGGCTATGGTGCCGTCGGGAGCGAAAAGGATGAGCGTGGGAATACCTTCTATTCCGTATGCTTCGGCAGCTTCATTGCCGGAGGTGAAGATCAGGTCCCAGTCCATGTTCTGCTCCTTGGCGCAGGCCGGACCCTCTTCTGCTTTCTGCTCCCACACGTTAATGCCGACCACTTTAAGCCCCTTGGGAGCATAGGTGTCGCGCAGCTGACGCAGCGTTGGAATGGCCTGCATGCAGGGGCCGCACCATGACGCCCAGAAGTCGGCAAGTACGTAATTGCCTTTGCCTACGAACTCGGAAAGGGTGACAGGGCTGCCGTCGGCCCTAAGTCCGCTGATTTCAATAAACTTCGAACCTATGCCGGTAGCCTGGGCATTCTTCTTGGTCTGCAGCAGGGAGTTGAGCTCCGGGTCATTGCGTATGAAGTCTGAGCCCTGGGCCAGCAATTCCTCCAGCTGTGATACGTCAAGGTCGTTGAACAACTGTGAGATAGCCTGCTTGCCGAGCACGTTGCCGGTGTTGGCAAGATAGGTCTCCCGGCTCAGGTCGTCTATCTTTTTCATCTGCTCGCGGTAGATGGAATCCGCCCTGTCTGTCTGCCCGTTCATGGTCAGGGAGCCTATATCAGACTCGTGCTCATAGAAAAGGTTCATCACCGACTCTCGGTAATTGGTAATGGCATCGGTCAGGGGGCTGCCGCTGACTGTGGCCGGATAGTCCAGATCTATGTTGATGCGTTCGGCATCGGGCACGAAAGACACCAGGAAGCGGTCATCATACTTGTCCCTCTCGGGAAAACGCAACATGACCACGAGCTGCTTTGTAAGGTCGATGTCGCCCTTGAAGGAAAACGCTCCTTTGACGACGGCGGTGGAATCCACGGGCCCTGCGGCATCGATCAGGTACACCATACTGCCGGGCATAGTAGCCAGAGTATCAGTTACTTTGCCGGATACAGTAAATCGGTTTGCATTACGGTCGCAGGCGGCAAGGCACAAGAGCAGAACCGCCGATGCTGCTATCGTTCTAAGCTTCATAAGAGTCGAAAACTGAGGGGATTGTGTCAAGGTTGCCCTCTTTGGCGCCGAGCTTCACCTTGCTGAATCCTAATATCACCAGTGCGGTCAGTATCAATGTCGCCGCTACTAGTATATAATAAATTGGTCCGCCCAGCACGTCGCTCCAGCTCTCCATGTCCTTCATGCTGTCGATATGACCGAGTATGAGGGCAAAGGTGTTATTGGTGAAGTGCATAAGCATGGTAAGCTTAAGCGAGCCGGTACGCCAATAAACATATCCGAACAGGCATCCCATTAGGAAAGCGGGGATGGCTTGCCAGGGATTCAAATGGATAAGGGCGAAAAATGCAGCGGAGATGACGATGGCCCATACAGGTTTGATACGGGCGCGGACAAGCAGCCCGCGGAGTACCATACCACGGCATAGCCACTCTTCGCACACTGGGGCAAATATGCTGACCGCCAGGAAGTTGATGAAGAAGTTGCCGCTTGTAAGCCCCTTGAGCGCCTCTTCAAGTACCGGAGGCATAGGGGGCAGCAGGGAGGTGATGCCGTCGGCCCAGAAACCAAGGGCCAGCGTCCCGACTATGGCCAGCAGCACGCACATCAGTGCTCCCACCGGAGCGAAGTGATTGTTGTCCAGCTTGCATCCGCTGTTATCCATGGACAGTGAGTTGCTCTTGAGCGAAGCGTAGATCATGGGCGGGATGAACATAATGGGGTAGCTCAAGATGGTGCCGTATTCGGCGCCTGCACTCTGTCCGGCGACGGCGGTAAGTATGAGCGTGGCGATGCCTCCCAGCAGGGCACCGACCAGCAGCCAGGCCAGCAGGGCGAACATTCCGCCTACTCCCGGCAGGTACCAGGAAAACTTGTCCAGGAACTTGTAGTTGCCGCGTCTTGTTCTCATATATCAATAAAGGGGTGAAGGATAAATGCCTGCGGCTACCAGTTCTGCGAATTTGGCAACCACGGCAGGCCTGTCTTCCTTAAATGTTACACCGAACCAGCGTGAAGGAGTGGCCAGCACGTCGCAGGCGGCGGTCCCCGCATGTATCATGTAATCCACTGCGAACGGGATGTAGAACTCTTTCTTGAGCTCCATGTTGTTCTCTTTCAGGAAGTCGACGAAGACCTCGGCGCTCTTCTGGAAATAGTCGGGGGTGAAGCACCACATGTTCATGGAACAGAGGTCCTTGGGGCGCAGCTCTACGTGCTCTCCGCTGACGGAATTGTCGCCTCTCAGCACTCCGTCGGCCTCGATCTGTACGTTATGATGCTCTACTACGGTGGTCAGATGTCCCTGCTCGTCGTAATGGCAGATGCCCCTGGACACGCCGCCGGATTCGCTGAGTGTATTGTCGATTTCGAATCCTACTATGGCGTAAGTGCCCTCGCCACCCTCATGTGAGCGGCACCAGTCTCCTGCGATTCGGAAAGAGTCGCGGCCGTAGAAGTCGTCACCGTTGATTACCACGAAGGGCTCTTTGATAATGTCGCGGGCCATCAGCACTGCGTGTGCTGTGCCCCAGGGCTTCTGGCGCTCCGGGTTGAGGGTGAACTGTGCGGGAATCTTGTTCAACTCCTGGGTTACGAATTCAAACTGCAGGGGAGTGCCGTCATTGCACAGTATGTGGCTGTATTTCTTCTCTACCGTCTCTTTGAACTGTCCGAGAAAATACTCCCTTACAATATAAACGACCTTGCCGAACCCTGCGTGGACTGCATCGTAGATGGAATAATCAATTATTGTCTCTCCGGACGGGCCGAGTCCGTCCATTTGCTTGAGTCCGCCATATCTGCTGCCCATTCCGGCTGCGAGTACTAAAAGAGTAGGTTTCATAAAAAAATGTCTTAATAATCCGCAAATTTAACTATTTTTGTGATTATGGGAAAATTTAAGGACATTTGGGACAAATCGAAAGACGGCAACCGCGCCGGGCAGCGTTCTTTCCTTCGTTTTGCGATAGTTATTACTGCCGTTTTCGTGCTGTTTCTGTTCGTCAAAAAGGACAGCGTGATCAGATGGGTGCAGGCAGGATTTACTCTCCGTAGCCAGGAAAGGCGTATAGAGGCGCTCAAAGAGGATAACCAGAAGCTCGACGAGCGCATCCACATGTTGTCCACGTCCCGTGATTCTTTGGAAAAATTCGCCCGCGAGGAGTTCGGCTTTGCCGAGCCCGGGGACGATGTGTATTTGGAGGAATAATAATGCTGATAGTAATAGAAGGCCTTGACGGAGCGGGAAAATCCACTCAGGTCAGGCTGATGAAAGAATACCTCTCTGAGGTCTGCGGGCGTTTGGAATATATACATTTCCCGCGCTATGACGCCCCTGTTTACGGGGGACTTATCGCCAATTTCCTAAGGGGCGCCTACGGTCCCATCGACAAAGTCCACCCGCAGCTGGTGGCCCTGCTGTTTGCTGAAGACCGCAGGGATGCCGCACCACTCATCAAGGAAGTGCTTGATGAGGGTGGCACCGTGCTGCTGGACCGCTATGTGTATTCCAATATCGCATATCAATGCGCCAAGATGCCCGATTCCGCCGGCGCCGAGGCCCTTAGGGAGTGGATACTCAACACGGAATTCGGCCACTTCGGCCTGCCGCGGCCTGACTTGAATATTTTTCTTGACGTGCCTATCGGCTTTGTGGAACAGAGCCTTTCGCATCAGCGCAACGGCAGCGACCGCGGGTATCTTCACGGCGCCAGCGATATTCACGAGGCCGACATAGAGTTCCAGAAACGGGTTCGTGCCATGTATCTGCGGCAGGCCTCGCTGGACAAGTCACTAGTAGTAGTGGATTGTGCTGGCCCTGACGGAAAGATGCTCCCTCCCGAAGATATTTTCGCTAAACTCCGTGCCGTATATGAAGAGCGTTAGAAGAATATGTGCGGTACTTTGCGGCATCGTGCTGCTGGTTGCCGGACTGCTCAAGTTGATGGACCCGCTGGGGGCTTCGCTTGTGGTGGGCGAGTATTACAATTATCTGCATCTGGGCTTTCTGGCGCCTAGCTCAAAAGTGGTCGCTCTGGCCATGGCGCTGCTGGAGGCAATCACTGGCGCCGCCCTGATAACCGGCGTGCGCCCGCGCCTGACCGCTTTAGTGTCGGGAGTGTTGCTGGGGGCGTTCACCATTCTTACGCTGGTGCTCTGGATAGACAATCCCAAGATGGATTGCGGCTGCTTTGGAGAGGCTCTGCATCTGACTCATTTCCAGTCTTTTATCAAGAATGTGGTGCTGTGCGTGCTATGGGCGCTGGCCTTCCTCCCGCTACGGCGTGTATGGACTCCGTTCAAAGTCAAGACGGTCTCTTTCTCCATTGCTGTGATATCTATTATTGCATTCATGGTCTATTCACTGCTGAATATCCCGGCTATGGACTTTACCCCCTTCAAACCAGGGGCTACGCTCATGCAGGCCCAGGATTCGCCCTCGCCGGACTCGCCCCTGCTTTCTATCTGTGACGCGAACGGTGATTACTTCGACGAGCTGCTGGCCGACGGCCACAAACTGTTGCTGACCGCCTATGATCCTGATGAGCTTTCTGATAAGGATCAAGAAAAGTTGCTCTCGTATGCCGATTCGCTGGCAGATTTGAGGGGTCTGCAGACTATGTTTATCGCTGCCGGAGGTTTTCCTGGCGCTGCCGGAGCATACACTGCCGACCGTCGCTCCCTTATGACAGTCAATCGTTCCAACGGCGGAGCCACTCTGCTGTCCGACGGGATGGTAATCGCCAAGTGGCATTTGCGCTCCCTTCCGGATCAAGCAAAATTGGCCTCCTTGTGCGAGCAGGACGGAGCTTCTGCCGTGGCAAAAGAAAATACCCCGCGGCGTCTTAAGCTGCAGGGCTTTCTCTTGTATCTTTTTGCAGTAATTCTGCTGCTATAAGAACTTGATCTCGTAAGGCAGTCGGGCCACAATCTTGGGGGCCTTGAACTCGCGTGCAAGTTTGACGCTGTAGTCTTCCTTATTGCCTCCTATCGATCCCAGCATGCTCTCCATCATGGTAGGAGGTGCGGGATAACCCTTTACGTTCCAATTGGAAAGCTCCGGGTCGCCGGCCAGCGTGGCTGCGTAGCGTACGGCATCGTCGAGAGTGCCTATCTCATCTACCAGACCGAGTTCCAGCGCATTGGCGCCTGTCCACACGCGGCCCTGGCCAATCTCATCTACCCTTTCCTTGGACAGTTCGCGTCCTTCGGAAACGAGAGTGGTGAAGCGGTCGTAGATGTCTTCGATCGAACGGAGCATGTAGGCATACTCTTCCTGGTCGAAAGGCTTGGTGAGCGAGTACATTGCGCCGTGTTTGCTTGAGGAGATGGTCTCCACGCCCACTTTGAGCACCTCGGATGCAGTCTTACTGAAGTCGGGAACCATGCCGAACACGCCAATTGAACCGGTGAGTGTCACAGGGTCGGAGAATATCTTCTCGCAGTGGTTGGAAATCCAGTAGCCGCCGGATGCCGCGTAGTCGCCGTACGATGCCACCAGTGGCTTTTCCTGCTGCAGGCGGTCCAGTTCGGCCTTGATCTTTTCCGATGCCAGCACGCTGCCGCCGGGGGAGTTGACCCTCAGAACTACAGCCTTGACGTTTTTCTCTTCCCTGACCTTTGAAATGATGGATGCGAAGCGGTCGCCGGCAACATTGTTCTCGATACTGCCGTCCACAATCTCTCCGTCGGCATATATCACTGCTATCTTCTGGCTTGCCTTGCCGGGCAGCACTTTAGCAGTGGTGTAATCGGCAAAGCTTATCATGGTCACGTCCTTGAATTTGTCGGCCACTGCCAGTACGGCGAGCTGGTCTTCAAGCCCCTTGCGGTCAAGCAGTTGGTCCACTAATGAGCAATCTACGAAGTCCTGGGGCAGGCAGAGCTTGAGCCCGTCGATATACTCGCAGAGCTGCTCTGCGCTGATGCCGCGGCTCTCAGCGATTTCAGAGGATATTGAACCCCACATTGAATCTACCATCACCTGGTACTGCTCGCGGTTCTCGGCGCTTGCGCTGTTGCGGGTAAACATCTCACCTGCCGATTTGTATTTGCCGTGGCGTATGAGCTGTACGTTTACTCCAAACTTCTTGAGCAGGTCGCCAAGGAAGAACATCTGGCTGCTGATTCCGTTGAAGGAAATGTTGGCGCCAGGGTGAGGGGTCATGTATATCTTGTCTGCTACGGAAGCCAGATAGTAGGAACCGGTAGATGGTGACTCGATGTAAGATACAACTGCTTTTCCCGAGTTCTTGCGGAAGTTCTGGAGAGCCTTGCGGAACTCGTAAAGCATTGCAGTGCTGCTCATTGAACCGTCAGTCTTGAGGTAAATGTACTTAATGCCCGGGTCCTGGGCGGCAGCGTCGAGGGCGCGGCAAGCTTCCCAGATGCCTATAGTGGCGGGGGACTGTCCGCGGCTCTGGACCATAGTCATGGGATCGGTCTCGCGGCTTTGCTCAGCGAGGACGAGCTTGGACATGTCGATTTTCAGTACTCCTTCGGCAGGTACGGCAGGGGACCCTGAGGAGGCGAGGCCTGCGAAAACTGCAATCACCAGAGCGTTCAGAAGGAGGATGCCGCATATGACGGCAAGGACCATTTTGAGAAAATTCTTCATCTTACACTTATTTATTTTGCAAAAGTAAGTAAATTTGCGCAATTATGTCACAAAAACCTTCCATCCCTAAAGGGACACGCGATTTCGGCCAGCAGCAGATGGCCGGACGCAACTATATTTTCGATACAATACGTTCTGTTTTCAAGTCATACGGCTATGCCCAGATAGAGACTCCGGCTATGGAGAACCTCAGCACGCTACTTGGTAAGTATGGTGAAGAAGGGGACAAGCTCCTCTACCGAATACTCAATTCGGGCGATGCTTTCGCAGGCGTCGATTTCGACAGCCCGCTTGCCCCCCAGGTGTGCGAGAAAGGCCTGCGCTACGATCTGACCGTGCCTTTCGCCCGCTTCGTGGTACAGCATCAGAATGAGATTTCTTTCCCATTCAAGCGCTTCCAGATTCAGCCCGTTTGGCGTGCGGACCGCCCCCAGAAAGGCCGCTACCGTGAGTTCTATCAGTGTGACGTGGATGCCATTGGCTCTCGCTCGCAACTCTGTGAGCTGGAGCTGGTGCAGATAGTAGAGAAGGTATTTTCGCTGCTTGATGTGCGTGTGTGCATGAAAATCAATAACCGCAAGGTGCTGAGCGGACTCGCTGCCATGTGCGGTTTCCCCGACAAGGTAGTGGATATTACCGTTGCCATAGACAAGCTCGACAAGATTGGGCTGGAGGCTGTTGAGGCAGAGATGATTGAGAAGGGGCTCACTCCTCAGGCCGTTGCAGCGCTGCGTCCCGTGCTGCTTCTGGAGGGAAGTTTTGAGGATAAGCTGTCGGCCATGCGTCAGCTCATGTCAGAGTCTCCCGAGGGTCTCAAGGGACTGGATGAACTTGAAGAGCTGTTCGGGCTTATCCGTGCTGCCGGAGTCAAGATGCCTTGCCAGATGGACCTTTCACTTGCCCGCGGGCTTAATTATTATACTGGTGCAATCTTCGAAGTCAAGGCGCTTGACTGGCAGATCGGGTCTATCTGCGGTGGCGGGCGTTACGACAATCTGACAGGCATTTTCGGGCTTCCCGATATGTCAGGAGTGGGCGTGTCGTTCGGCGCCGACCGCATCTACGATGTGCTCGAAGGGCTTGGCAAATTCCCGTCCTCGCTTGCCTGCAGTGCCGATTTGCTCTTTGCCAACATGGGGTCGCGTGAGGCCGCTTACGTGCTGCCGGTGGCATCCGCCCTGCGTGATGCTGGTGTCTCCGTAGAAGTCTATTCCGACTCCAGCAAACTCAAGAAACAGTTTGATTACTGCGACAGGAAATCGATTCGTTTTCTTTCGATCTGCGGAGAGAACGAAGCCGCCTCCGGCCAGGTTCAGATCAAGAATCTCTCCAGCGGTGAGCAACGCAGTTTCGCCAAGGATGACATCCAGGGCATGACCGCCTTTTTGCATAGTTGAGAAATAAATTTGGATAATTAAAAATAACTTTCTACCTTTGCACTCCACATCGCGGGGTAGAGCAGTTGGTAGCTCGTCGGGCTCATAACCCGGAGGTCGCAGGTTCGAGTCCTGCCTCCGCTAATAAACCGGCCAGCAATTACGGCTGGCCTTTTTTGTAGCGGAGGCCCGGCTGCTGCGCAGCCTGCCCTACCATCCCCCTGCACCCCCAGGGGAGAAGGGGAAGGTTCCCCTTCCGCCGCTGTGCGGCTATCCCCTCTGTCGCTACGCTTCGAGAAGCTGCTCCAGGCCTCCTGACTGCTGATGCGGCCATCCCCTCAGTCGGATTTCGCCCTCCGAAAGTGCCGGGTTACTGTCAGAGCCGGTCGTAAGTCTTGTATCTGGCCGGAAATAGGCTTTCGCGGGCCCAAAGAAGGAAAAAAACTGTCAATCGGGCCTGGAAACGCCCCTTCCAGGCCAGCTGCGAACATTGGGCCCTTCCGGAGTGCTGCAGGTTGGTCAATAACTGGGCGGGCCTGATGCAATAACGCCTCTTATTGACGCAAGCCCGCCCACCAGATGACCAATCTGCGACGATTTTCAAGTCCCGGCTGCTGTTTTAGATCGGAAAAAAATGTAAATTTGCAATTCTTAAACCATTGGGGAATGAGCAATAATCAGAAGGAAAAATATAAAGTCCCGGTCGTCTGCGTCTTTCAGGTGGAGTCAGGGGACGTAGTTTGTCTTAGTGAACCGGTATTCAACGGCTTCGGCGACGAAGAAGCGTGGTAAAGGAGGGAAAGGAATGAGAAAGTTTATTTTGTATCTCATCACTGCATCTGCGGCACTTGTGTCTTGCGGAAAGGAGATTGCCTTGGAGCAGGAAAAGCCTGCCGACGTGGTTTTCAATCTTGACGCCATCCACCCTGACGGACTTGTCTCCAAGGCGGTGAAAACCGGCTGGGAACCAGGTGATGTCATTTTCGTAATCATCAGCGGAGACAGCCGCTCATATGATTCCGGATGTCTGGAAATGAAGTGGGATGGTACGCAGTGGGACTACTCGTTCAAATTCGCACTCGAACTCCAGGAAGGAGAAGAAGGGACGATGCGGGCCATATACCTGCCTTTCGACAGCGATGCCTCCATCGAAAAGGTAGACTACTCCTATAATAAACCGGATTTCAAGTTCGTTAACATTGCGTGTTCCTATTACCTCACCGACCAGCAACCCTACCAAGTCAAGGACGGCTCCATCTCCGGAACTTTCAATATGCAGGTCCCCGAGGGTTACGTACAGTTCTTCCTGGACAATCAATTTGTCATGTCCACTGACGAAGTTGAACTTCGCGAGCCGCATCTGACTCCGCAGTACATAGAAAAAGTCGAGGGTGAGGGCGTGATCCACACCAAAACATTAGCACACGGAGCACCGCTCCCGGGCTACATCTACGACAAGGCCGACAAGACCGGGTCAGATAGCAGGGGCTGGCTTTTCAGCGGCATCCTGGCCGAAGATGCTCGGGGAAAGAGTATCGACTATCACTTTACAAGGCTGGACGGCGAGTGGTATGCCGGGAACTACTATATACAGGACTTCGCCGGTAAGACTCTCTATACTGATGCTACGCACGGCCGTGCGATCAAGCTTCCCTCGTCACATTGGGCAAGCCTCTACGAATATCGGCCCATCGATATAGGCTGTGATGTGAATGGCAGGCGCATCTACTGGTGCAGCCGCAATATCGGAGCGACATCGAGCCTGCCTATTGAAGATACGGATGAGGCCAGGAAGGCTGCCAGGGGGAATTTTTACAATAACTGGGGAGAGGCCGAAGAGGCCGTCAAGGGGATGTTCGGCCCCCAGTGGCGCTTGCCGACGAAGGACGAATGGGAGACCCTTCGCTCTACCAGCAATAGCACTTGGACGAAGGACGATACGAAAAATGGCTATATCATAAGCAGCCGGAAAGGTTTCCCCGCAGAACTTTTCTTCCCTTTTGCCGGTTGGATAACGGACAGCGGATCTCAGACAGAGGTGGGGGCGGTAGGCCTCTATTGGTCTTCAACGCCTTCTGGCAGCGAACGAGCATATTATGCTCGTTTCAGAAGTGGATTTATTGACACCTCGACACTTGGCCGTGCCAATAAATTGTCAGTCCGCGCAGTTTGCGAATAATAATTATTTAGTACTATGAAGAAAGTTATATTAAGTGTTTTGATTTTAACATCGGCAGTCTTTGCTCAAGCTCAGACAAAATCTGTTACTCTTGATTTGCTTGGCCCATCCGGTTTAGCCGGTGTATCCTTTGATTCACGATTCAAAGGGAACCATGGATTCGGAGTTAATGTAGGACTCGCTTATGCCTACGGGATGGGGACGCTTAACAACTATACTGTAAATGGGATAAGTATTCCACTTGAAATCAACTATCTGCTCGGGCGTAAAAGCAGCCATCTGGTCCTTGGCCTCGGCATGACAAATGGGGTTTATAAGTATTCCGGCGACAGTATTATCATTGGAGTTAGTGATGAGTCTGCCGATATCAAACCGACGCGGGAAAATGTGACTGCCTGGGGGTACAATTTCTTCGGAGACATAGGATACCGTTTCCAAAGAGAGAAAGGTTTCACATTCGGTGCAGGCCTCAAACCTTCATGCACATTTGATAACGGGAAGGTGAATGCACGTTGGCTGCTGCCCTATCTAAGTTTGGGTATCTCATTCTAAATGAAAAGGATAATCATCTCACTGCTCGCTTTCACGCTGAGCTCATTTACCTTCACCTATGCGCAGGGCATACAGGTGGGAGACCGATTCTATGATGGATCCGTCGTCTATACCGTCCGGGAAGTCCGGATGGGTACGGTCGTTTATATGACGTATGCTCTCGGGGACGAAGAGCTGACACTGGAGCAATGCCTCCGTCAAGCTATCCCTGCTGGAGCATCTCAACGTCGCCCTGATCCAAGCCGCTGAGCGGGAGAAATAAACCGTCTGATAGTTTTGCTTATGAGAATACTTTTCGTCTGTCATGGAAATATATGCCGAAGCCCAATGGCGGAGTTTATCCTTAAGGCTCTTGTTAAGGCTTATGGCATTGAAGACCAGTATTATATAGAATCTGCGGCCGTCTCGACCGAAGAGATAGGCAATCCTATTTATCCGCCGTCGAAGCGTTGCCTTAACCAGCACGGAGTCAGCTTCGACCCTGCTAAATGTGCACGTCAGATCACCAAGGCTGATTATGACCGCTTCGACCGGATTATCTGTATGGATGCGTCCAATACGAGGCTCATCCGACGTATCATCCCTTCAGATCCTGAAGCTAAGATTCACCTGTTGCTGTCCTATGCGGGCATCGACCGTGATGTGGCTGATCCCTGGTACACAGGCGACTTTGAGCAGGCCTTCCAGGACATCCTGAGAGGTTGTGAGGCTATTTGTTCCTTTGCACGCAGTCATGAGAGTTTTCAGTGAGAAAATAGTGGCGGAAATGTGCCGTCGAGACAATATCAGTAGTCCGGGTTCTGCTACAATCATGGACTGCGCCAAATTGTCTTCCGATCTGGAGGCCGAAACAGGCATCCCTGTGATACACATGGAACTAGGCTCTCCAGGCTTTGCTCCCAACCGCATCGGGGTAGAAGCGGAGAAGGCTGCGCTTGATGCCGGCGTGGGCTCAAAATATCCTCCGACTGATGGACTTCCCGTGCTGAAAGAGGCCTCGTCACGCTTTGTGAAGGCTTTTCTCGGCCTTGACCTTGCCCCATTGTATCATATTCCTACTACTGGTTCCATGCTCGGCGCCTTCGGTGCTCTTGCTGCGGCCAGCCAGTGCGTCCCCGGGCGACGTAAAGTATTGGTGCTGGAACCGAGTTTCTCTGCCAATAAGCAGCAGATGGCTATTCTTGACCTCCCATGGAAGGGGGTTGAGGTAGCGGATCTCCGGCGTGACGGATTCGAGGAAGGGCTTCGCCGCGAACTTACTTCGGGAGATTATGCCGCCGTCATGTATTCCAATCCCAACAACCCGTCCTGGATGTGCCTGTCCGATTCTGAACTTGGCATGATAGCACGAGTGGCAGGGGAGACGCATACTATTATCATAGAGGACCTTGCGTATTTCTGCATGGACCTTCGGGGCCGTGGCTTCGGAGTCCCGTACACGGAACCTTACCCACCCAGCGTGTCGCGCTATACCGACCATTATATTCTGCTCCTTTCAGCTTCGAAAATCTTCTCGTATGCAGGGCAGAGGATAGGTGTAATGTGCGTGGGGCCCGGCTTGTATCATGAGTCTTTCCCCGCCTTGGCAGAGCGCTATGGCGGTTCGGGCATTTTCGGACTCACCCTGACCGGAGGTATCCTGGATATGATTACTTCGGGCAGTACTGCCAGTACCCAGTGGGGGCTTGCCGCCATGATGGACAGCAGCTGCGAGGGGAAGCTGGATTTTGTGGCCGACATAGCAGAATATGGCGCCAGGGCCTCGCGTATGAAGGAAATATTCCTCCGTCACGGCTTCTCCATCAGCTACCAGACCGATGCTTACGGGGATATCGCTGACGGATTCTTCTTCACTCTTAGCTATCCAGGTATGGACAGCGCCACGCTGGTCGAGGAGCTGCTTGCTTACGGAGTAAGTGCCGTCAGTCTTGACAAAATGGGGAGTTCACGCAACGGTGTGCGCGTATGCTCAAGCCGCATAAGCGGTGGCCAGTTTGAATTGCTCGAAGAAAGGATGGCCGCTTTCGCGGCCGATCATGCTTCAGATTAGATCTCGCTGACCAGCTCTTCTATGCTCTTGCGTTTGGAGTGATTCTCCGAAGGCTTGGCTTTGGGGTGCCCTATGGGGAACAGGGCTACGGGGACGCAGCCGGCAGTCTCCGGGAACAGCTCTGCGAGCTTGGCCGGGTCGAACGACCCTACCCATGTGGATCCGAGGCCCAGAGCCGCAGTCTCCATCATGATATGGGTGCCAACTATTGCTGCATCAACCTCGGCGCCGTTTTTCCCGTCGGCAGCGCGCACCCAGGCCTTGGCCGGGTAGCAGCCTACGAGGATGACAAGCGGTGCGTCATAGCTGTATCGGGTGACTTGCTTGATGCGCTCCAGGGCTTCAGCGGATTTGAAAACCCAAATGTGGACAGGCTGACGGTCCTGCGCCGTAGGGGCGAGCCTTGCCGCCTCGAGAATTGAGGACAGATGCTTGTCGGACACGGGAGCCTCGGTAAATGCGCGGCAGGAGTAACGTTCGGATGCGAGACGCAAAAAGTCGCTCTTCTGGGGAGCCGTATGCTTCTCTACATCCGTGAAGGCTGCGCGGTGATGAATTTTAGAGATATCGCTCAGGCGATGGAGAAGTGATTTTTTACGTGACATGGTATTAGTCTTTTCGGCAATATACGATTTTTTTGCATATATTTGCAAAAACCTGAGATACATTTTTTACCTATGCCATCGCATTCTTACAAAGAGGTCGAAAGCATTTCTTCCCTTCCGGGCCCTGATGAATCGGGTATCATAGCCCATTACGTTTTTCAGTACATTGACTTTAATCAGGTTCCTCAGTATATAGCTGCAGGACATCGTTTCAGCGATTGTTTCTTCTTCGGCTGTGACATTCCGGCCGGCATGGAAGGACAGATCGGCTGCACTTGTCTGGTGTTCCCGCGCCTTGGCTTGGCCTACAGCACTTTCCGCGGCAAGCTCTATACTGCCGCCGAGCTGTACGACGGATACGATCCCGCCCACGAGGAGAGTTTCTCCACTTGTTTCGATACCAGGGTGTACAACGACTATGTGGAGAAGGGCAAGCAGTGCAATGAGATACGTGAGACCCTCGGGCGTACGCTGCATGACAGGGCCATTGAGGACGCAATGGGAGATTTCCTGAGCCGCTACGGACAGCGCCAGGTGGTGGCAATCATGGGAGGTCATGTGATCAAGCGTACCGATGCCGAGTATCGTAAAGTGGCCCTGATAAGCAAGTTGCTGACAGAAAAAGGCAAGCTGATGGCTTCTGGCGGCGGCCCCGGTGCCATGGAGGCGACGCATCTGGGGGCCTGGATGGCAGGGCGGACGATTGAAGAATTCGACGAGGCCATGCGCATGCTGGAGCCCGCTCCGACCTTCCGCGACCCGGGTTGGCTGCGTACAGCTTTCGAGGTCAGGGCAAAGTTCCCGCAGTGCAGATACCGCAGTCTGGGCATCCCCACATGGTTTTATGGTCATGAGCCGGCTACGCCTTTTGCAACCGACATCGCAAAATATTTCCAGAACAGTATGCGTGAGGACATACTTCTGACTATTGCCAAGGGTGGCATCATATACACTCCCGGGTCTGCCGGGACACTGCAGGAAATCTTCCAGGATGCTGCTCAGAATCACTATAAGACAGTAGGCCTGTCGAGCCCGATGGTATTCCTCGGGAAGGATTTCTTCGGGCGAGAGGTTCCGGTTTATACTCTTCTTGAGGCACTTATGGCCAATGGCCGCTACAAGGACCTGCTGCTCACCATCACTGACAGTCAGGAAGAAGCGGTCGATGCCATAATGTCCTTCTCGGAATGACACAAGGTATGCGTAAATTCCTATTCGTTTTCTTAGCCCTGCTGCTTGCGCAGACCCTCTCTGCCCAGGAGATACGGTCCCTGGACATCGACGTATATATCGACGCTCAGGGCGATGCGCTTGTCAAGCAGCAATGGGACGTGACGGTGGTGAGCGGGACGGAGTGGTATATTCCTATTGGCAATCTCAACGGAAGCATGATCCGCGGCCTAAAAGTAAGTGAAAGTGGGCATGAGTTCGAAAGCGACGGGTACGAATGGGACGTGGAGCGCAGTATCGTGCAGAAATCCGGACGTTGCGGAATAGTGGACAAAGGCTCGAACGGGGTTGAATTATGCTGGGGCGTTGGCTCGTATGGCGATCACAAGTGGACAGCCAGCTATGTGGTTCTCGGGCTGGTGCAGTCTCTGGATGACTATGATGCATTCAACTTCATGTTCATCAATCCCGGGATGGTGGCTCCTCCCAAGCATGCTTCGATTTGTTTCCACAGCCTTAGCGGTTCCACGTTCGATACCGATTCTACCCGTTTCTGGTTCTTCGGCTGCGAGGGTGAGTCGATGTTGAAAGAAGATGGAAGTATCTTCTTTGAGACCGATCGCCCAATGCCTTCCAACGGCAAGTTAATAGCCATGCTGCGTTTCGAGAAAGGAATGTTCAATGCTCACAATGTGCGGGACATGAAGTTCGAGACCATGCAGAAGAAGGCTTTCAGGGGCAGCAGCTACGCTAAAAAGTTTTCCTTTGACGACCTTATTGACATCTTCTTCGAGTCTTTTATATTCATCATTGCCTTCGGCTTTGTGCTCTTGATGGGCATATTGTGGGTTAAAGACCTGATACTAAAAGCTATAGGCCGGCAATGGTCGCCAAAATTCTTCGGCTCCAAGAGCGTCAAGGGCTGGGAAAGGGAAGCGCCTTTCGGAGGCAGCATCCCTGTGGCAGCCTTCCTGCTGAAGGAAGGCACGAGGCTCACATACAAGAACGGGCATCCGGAGAGGGCGATAGGCTCATACTTCCTGAGGTGGATACGTGGCAGTGTGGTAACGCCGGTCAGGGCAGAGGACGGGCATTTTGACCTGCTATTCCCTGAGCAGGAGCCCGATTTTTCCGACAGCAGTGAGAAATCGCTGTATCTTAAGGCCTTCGCGGCTGCCGGCGAGAACAAGATTCTCGAGAAAGGGGAGTTTGACAGCTGGGCCGAGAAGCACTTCAAGTCTATGGCTGGCTGGCCGGATGCTGTGGTGGCCGAAGGCAGGTCGGCATACAACGGATTTAAAGGGGATAAGGTGAGCGAGGCCGCGAAGCTTCTGAAATTCAAGAGCTTCCTTAATGATTTCACGCTTGCACGCGAAAGGGAAGTGCCGGAGGTGGCCTTGTGGGGCCAGTATCTGGAGTTTGCCCAGTTGTTCGGAATAGCAGATAAGGTGGCGGAAGGTTTCTCCAAGATGTATCCTAAGGAATTCAATGAATTCAGCGAAAAATACGGACTTGATACTGCATCCATGCGTACGGTAATCCATAACTGGAATACTGTGTCTGCACATGCATACAATAGGGCTTCTGCGGCAAAACGCAGCCATGAGGCCAGTTCTTCCAGCGGCTCGGCCGGCGGCTTCGGCGGACATTCTTCGTTCGGAGGAGGCGGCGGATTCTCGGGCGGCGGTTTCGGCGGCGGAAGCAGATAAAGGTATTATTATGAAGATTAAGATTGAGACAGTGAGAACGCGCCGGCAGCTCCGGCAGTTTATACTTTTCCCTGAGAAGCTATATAAGGGCAACCCCAACTGGGTCCCGGCCCTTGTGGGCGATGAATTCAACACTCTGGGACCCAAGAACCCTGCCCGGGAGTTCTGTGAATCAGAATACTTTCTTGCCAGGGACGAAGAGGGCAATATCGTGGGCCGTGTGGCCGCGATTATCAACAACAAGGCAAACAAACAGTGGGATGCCAGGACTGTACGCTTCGGCTGGATTGATTTTATAGACAGTCTTGAAGTATGCAAGGCCTTGATCGACGCCGTATCTGCCTGGGGCCGCTCCAAGGGGATGACCACCATCAAGGGACCTCTGGGCTTTACCGATATGGATAAGGAGGGACTGTTGGTGGAAGGCTTTGAAAACCTATCTCCTTTCACCTGCATCTACAATTATCCCTACTATGGTGAGTACCTCGAAAAGTGCGGGTTCAGTAAGGACGCAGATTGGATCCAGCGCCTCGTGACGCTCCCGCCCGACCCGCCGGAGTTTTTCCGGCTGGCCGATGTGGTGGAGCAGAGGTATGGCCTCCATATTTTCCGTCCCAAGAACCGTAAGGAGCTTAAGTCCAAGGCGGTGGAGCTCTTCCACGTGCTCAATGCTGCTTTTGCCAACATCTACGAGTTTTCGCAGCTGAATGACGCTCAGATCAATCTCTATATCAATCAGTTTTTTCCTCTTGTCAACAAGGACTTTATCTGCATGATTCTTGACAAGGACGAAAAAGTGGTGGGGTTTGCTATCACCGTGCCCTCAATTGCCAAGGCAATCCAGAAAGCCCGTGGGCGGCTGTTCCCGTTCGGCTGGTTCTATATACTTCGTGCGCTCAGACACAACAATCTTGTGGAGGCCATGATGGTCGGTGCGGCCCCGGAGAATCAGGGCAACGGAGCCAATGTGATGATATTGAAAGATATGCAGCTTATAGCCATGAAGTATGGGATAACCAAGATGATTACCAATCCGCAGCTGGAGAACAACTTCAAGGCCATAACCATGTTCGGCAAGTACTACGAGATGGAACCCTATATGCGCCGGCGCAGCTACATTAAGAATCTGTAAAAATATTACTATATTTACAGGTTTAAATGAAAAACTGAAATGCGTAAGTTAATAGTTTTTGGCGCCATGCTTGCAGTTGCTGCAGGCGTATGGTCATGTCAGGAAGACATACAGCCTGTCAATCCGGCTCAGACCGAAAACTCTCTCATATTGGCCAAGGATGGGAAGACACAGTTCTCGATCGTTTATTCTTCGGACAAGCCTAACGCTGCAGGCCTTGCTAATTTTATTTCCAGCAATACCGGGGTTAGCATTCCTGTCGTGCGGGACAATGCAGGAACCTCCGAGTATGAGATTATTGTGGGCAAGTGCGGCAGGCAAGAGAGTTACAGTGTAAGCGACGACCTGTCCGGCACCTTCGGGTATAGTATAAGGGTAGTTGGTACCAAACTGGTGGTTGCAGGCTCGGACGCCACCTGGATTGCTTTCGGCATCAAGGCGCTTGTCAGCAAGCTCAGTTCCGACTGCCTTGACGGTCAGGATCTGATAGTTCCCAAGGATCTGTCTCTCAAGCAGACTAGCGATGATCCCCAGATGATTGCGCGCCTTATAAGTCAGAAGTGCGATTTCAATATTGTGGCTCATCAAGTGCTAACACACTCTCCTATAGGGGGGCTGTATGTAGCCCAGGGCGCAGCGTCGGACGGTAAGCATTTTTATATCGTGATGCGCAACAGCGCTGACACTAAAGCTATTGTGTATAAATACGATATGAAGACCAAGGCCTTGGTGGGCCAGTCGCCTGATTTTAACGGCGGGCACTGTAACGATATGACCTATGATGCCGTCAAGAACCAGGTAATCGTGGCCCACGGGCAGAGCCAGGGCAAGATTCTTACGCCTATTGACGCCGATACTATGGCGGTGCTTCCCAATATAACCATTCCTGTCGGAAGCGGCGCTATCACTTATAATTATTCACGGCTCTCCTACGCAATCAGCCAGGGAGGATCCACTTTTTATGTGACCGACGGCGATTACAAAGTCAAGTTGTCGGCAGGGCGCACGGATTCGACCGGATATACCGCGCAGGGAATGGGAAGTGATGACAGCTATGTCTATTTCCCTATGAGCGGTTCGAGGGACAATGTGCTGGTGGTGTATGACTGGGAAGGCAAGCATGTTACCACTCTCACGGTTCCGGTCAGCCTGGAGTCGGAGTCAATGTTCTATGCTGCTGGCCGTTACTATGTGGCATTCTACGCGGGTTCCAAGGCCGGAGCCTCTATCTTTGAAATCCAACCTGTATATTATTACACTTATAGTAAATAATTGATAACACTCAGACAATGAAGAGATTCTTTAATTTAGTCGCCATCATTGCCGCGGCAATTGCTGTAAGCAGCTGTCTGGCAGGCAAATATATGGCAAATTATGCGCTTTGCTACGAGCCTCATGGTGTCGCCGACATAGAGCGCACTCGTCACAAGGCTGACTCCCTGTGCCCCGGAAGTACTGCATGGTATGATTCTCTCAAGACCGTAGGTCTGCTGAAGGATACTACCATTGTGGGCTTCAATGACTTCAAGGTTCACGCCTGCTACGTGCCGGCGGCCGATCCTGCCAATGCAGAGGGTACAGCAATTGTTGTCCATGGTTATAGCGACAATCACTTTGTGTTCCTCTACCTGGTCCGTATGTACAGGGACGAGTTTAACTACAATGTGTTATTCCCCGACCTCCAGTATCACGGGTATTCCGAGGGCAACCATGCCCAGATGGGATGGCATGACCGTTTCGATGTGGAGAAATGGATTGAAGTGGCTCACGGTATTTGGCACGACAAGTTTATGGTGCTACATGGAGTATCGATGGGAGGTGCTACCGTCATGATGACAAGCGGCGATGACCTTCCCGAGTATGTGCGCGCTTTTGTTGAGGACTGCGGCTATTCTTCAGTCGTTATGCAGTTCAACAATAACCGTAAGCAGAGTTTCTCTTTCATCCCGCCGGATGTGCTCCAGAGTGCAAGTCTTGTGACCAAGAAGAGGTATGGCTGGGGCTTCTGGGAGGCTTCATCGCTCAAGCAGCTGGCTAAGTGCGAAAGACCGATGCTCTTTATCCACGGCGATGCCGACGACTTTGTGCCCGTGAGTCATGTGTACAAGAACTATGAGGCTAAGGTTCACGGTTATAAGGAACTGTGGGTCGCTCCGGGGGCTGTGCATGCCAATTCTTATGCCAAGCATCCTCAAGAATACACTCAGCGCGTGAGGGATTTCCTCGCCAAGGCAAAGACCCTTTAAGCCATTATAAAGCAAAAAAATAGGTGGCCGATAGTTTTACCGGCCACCTATTTTTTGTCTATCAGTTTAGAATTGGTAGTTGATACCGATACCGATCCAAGGGTCGGCAACTGTGGGAGAATAGAAGCAGTGTGCGTATTCGGCTGATACGATGAAGTTCTGGTTCATGGCTATCTTAAGGCCGATACCGCCGCTGTAAACAATGTTGCCAAGCCTGCTGGAGTCGTAGATGACACCCTGGTAGTCGGCGTTATGTACCGAATTGAAGCGCTCGAGATCCTTAGCTTTCTTGGGATCCTGCAGGTATGTCTTGTAGGCGGAATAATCAAACTTGACGAGGTTCTCGTCCGTGATGATGCCCTGAAGCTTGTCACTGCGGTAGCCCTTGGTGATGACACCAGCGTCGAAGAAAGGATTCACTGCGATATAGAAATACTGGTTGAGGAGCTTGAAGTTGACCAGTTTGACACGGAGCTCGGTGTTGACCCAGGCAAAGCCCTCGGAGAGAATGCGGTTCTCGCGGAGGCCGCGGATAGTGTTGGATGAACCGAATCCTTCAGAGATCATGTTGCGCTGAACGAGCAGGGGAACGTTCTGGATCATGTAGAACGGGGTCTCGCCGGCGATGGTCTGCTGCCAAGCCAGACGGTAGGCAAACACGGGCTCTCCTGCGGGGATATGAATAGGAATGCTGATGTAGTGACGGAAGTATGCACAAGCCTTCAGGTAAGGGTGCTGGAGAACGTTTCCATTCAGATATGCCTCAGCCCAGATACCCCTGTTAGGTGCGGCTTCCATGTCGCGGGTGTCGTACACGAGACCTGCATTCATTTCAAGTGCAAGGCCGCCGTTCTTCTCATCAGGAGTGATGGCGCCCATATCGATATACTTGTTGAAGAGGGTAATGTCATTCCTGTAGTATTGCTTGGAGTCTCCATCCTTTACACCGTTGTCCTTCATGTCGCCCAGAGTCCAGCGCCAGAAGTTCACGCCGGCTGCCCAGTTGAGGTGGGGGACGATCTGTCCCTGGACATTAGCAAGGATGCGGAGCATGTCGCGGCTCATACCATAGTAATTGAGATGGTTGCCGGCGCCGGTATTCCTGTTGAACCAGAGGTCGTAGTCCTGAACCGAAGCGGGACCGTTGAATCCCCAGAAGCTGTACAGAGGGTCGTTGACATAAGTCACGGAAGCATTTACGCGCATGTTGGGGATAAGGTACTTCGAGTCGTAGGCGAGGTACATGCGCATACGGTGGCTGTGGGTAAAATAGGAAGCTTCCCAGCTGATCTTATGCAGCGGATCAGGGTAGGTAGAGCCGTCACCATAATAATACACATCGCCGAAAGCGCCGGCCTGGAAACCGTTGTCCACGGAGTAGGTGGCAGTAGGCAGCACACCGAAACTCCACCCAGTCTTCATCTCCTTTTCTTTTTCTTGTGCGCTGAGGGCAAGCGTCGCTGTTGCGAGCAATATTGCCGAGAGTAATAATTTTTTCATTCTTTCAGAATATAGTTATTAGTAAAATGCAGTTTGCAAATATACTACAACTTTTTGATTTCATGCTCACGCCTACAGTATTGATGCAATACTGTCGTAATATTTTTTTGAAATGGGGATGCCTTCGTCGCCTGTCCCGAGGTCGGCAAAGTTGAAACCGTTGGCCCCCTTGCGTATCATTTTTACATGCGCAGGGTTGATAATGTAGCAGCGGTGAGCCCTGGCGAAGCCGGCCTTTTCACAGAGGGGCTCAATGCTTTTCATCGAATTGCGGATCTGGAAGCGTTTCTCTATTCCGTTTTCCAGATAGTGTATGATAATGTAGTTCTCGTTCGATTCTATGTACAGCACTGACGAGGTCTCCGTGATGAACTTCAACTGGTGGCGGTTGTCGTAGAACTTCAGCCTGGTTTCGTCGCCGGCACTCACGGCTTTCTGGTTGTCTCTGGCGCAGATTAGCAGGGTGAGGACCAGATACGGGACAAGTGATACTGATCCTATGGCTATGATAGATTTCCCCAGCCAGTTGAACCAGCCTTCATCTCCCCGGGCCATCAGCACAAGGTATAATGATACGAATGCTCCGCATACGACAATTTCCCCAAGGCACCAGATGCAGTACCTGTACATATCCATGGCAAGATGCTTCCTGAGCAGCCACAGGAGAACCCTGCTCAGTGACATCACCACCAGTAGGATCGTGAAGGTTATGACTGTGTTGAAACTGTACACATTGTTCATTGCGGAAACACCTTCGCCGGCTCGCATGAGTTCGCACAGGGCTTTGGGTTCATAGAGAAGGACGCTTATGAGAAAAAACACCGGGATGGCAAGGGCGAATACGTACTGCGGAAAAAAGCGTACGAGAGACTTGGGATAGTAGCTCATTTTGTCACGTTTTTTGTTGTGACAAATATAATCAATTTCTTTATTCGTCACAATTTTCCCGGTTTTTTGTCACAATTTGCCTCTTTTTATCACAAAAACTCTTTTCTCGTGGCATATCTTTCATCTTTCAGTGAGGGCCTTGTAGTTTTGCACTGCCAAACAGAAATAACTGATGCTATGACTTTACCTGAATGGACAAGGCTGGAGAATTCCGCCATTATATATCCCTCATGCAAGACGCATAAATATGCGGCTGTGTACCGTATGTCTGTAACTCTTGATTCCAAAATCGATTCAGAGATTCTAGATACTGCCTTGCTGAATACAATGCCGCGTTTCCCGAGCTTTCGTTATACCATCAAGAAAGGTTTCTTCTGGTGGTTCCTGCAGCGGCTTGAAAACGACCCCCAGCTGAGCAGCTCAACATCTCTTAATGCATTCAATCTCCGCAAAAACGGCGGGTATATGTTCAAGTTATCTTGTACGGGTGCCAGGATCGATCTGGATGTCTTCCATGCCCTTACCGACGGGACCGGAGCTATGACTTTTCTTCTCAGCGTCGCCGCCGAGTATCTTAAGCTCTCCGCAGGGGTGGATATTCAGTATGGCAAATGGGTTTTTGATCCTTCGGAGGAGCCTGCTGAAGAGGAGATGGAGGATGGCTTTGATCAGTTTTCCGGTACCAAGGGGGCCCTTGACAGCGAGGAGAAAGCCTATCATATCAAAGGCACCGTGGAACGTCATGATATTCTTAACTCCCTGGGGGTGTCTATTAAGCTTCAGGACATTGCGTCTGTAGCCAAGACTTTCGACTGTACAATTACCGAGCTTGTGTCCGCCCTTATGCTCTATTCATTGCAGGAGGTACGCAGCTCTGACAATTCAGTCCGCAAGAGTTCGCATCTGCGTATGGAGCTCCCGGTTAACCTGCGCCCCATTTTCGAGAGCAAGACACTTAGGAATTTTTCTTCGTACGTGTATATCGGCCTTGACGTTACCAATGGAGATTACAAGCTGAAAGATGCGATACAAGAGGTCAAATACCAGAAGCGGCTTTATACTCAGCGCTCGCATCTAACCAAGCGGATTGCCGCCAACGTGGCGCTGGAGGACAATATGGCTATACGCTGTGTGCCGCTGTTTATCAAGAAGCCTATTATCAATATTATCAATCACTTAAAAGGTGATAAATATGCGACTTATACTTTTTCGAATATGGGCAATATTGAATTGCCCGAGGGAATGAAAGAGCACGTTAAAGACATTCACTTCATCCTCGGCAGGACTCGCAAGCGCTCCGGCTCTTGTGCCTGCGTGACTTACGGAGATACTCTTAATCTAGACTTTTCAAGAAAAATAGCCGAGGATGATTTTGAAAGAGCGTTTCTCAAGAACCTGCGTTCCTTGGGGATATGGGCTCGTGTACAGGTGCCTTCTCCTTCACTCCGTCCTGAAAGGGGCAGGCACGACAGAATGCGTCCTGTGTTTAAGTCCAGTTCACTGATTCCTAAATTCCTTCTTTGCATATAATTTATTATATTTGCAGTCTGTATTAAGACAAAACCGAATATGGACGTTTGGGGAAAGTTCTGCGGCTTCTTGCTGCGCAAAGTCATGGGCTGGACCACTGTTGATGAGCCACTTCCGGACGATAAATGCATATTGCTCGGAGTGCCTCATACCAGTATCTGGGACTTTTTTGTTTCTTATTTGTATTACAGGTCTTTCGGAGAGCATGCCAAGTGCATGATCAAGAAAGAGTTGTTCTTTCCGCCCCTGGGCTGGATACTCCGCGCCATGGGCGGCATTCCTGTTGACCGCAGCAGCCCTACCAATATGCTGCGTAGCGTGATAGAGGAGATGGAGCGGCCCGGTCGTTTCCATCTGGCTATTGCGCCCGAAGGCACACGCAAGCCGGTCAGGACCTGGAAAACCGGTTTCCATCTTATTGCACGCGAGGCCAATGTGCCCGTATGCATGGGCTTTTTTGACTGGGGCACGAAAAGGGTCGGCCGCGGGCAAGTGTTCCCGCTGACCGATGATGCGCGCGCCGACATGAAAAAGATTCAGGAGATTTATGAGCAGATGCACCTCACAGGAAAGCATCCCGAAAAGTATATCACTCACTAATGCGACACAATTTTCAGTCCCTTGCGGACGTTTTTAACTATACAGCAGTAAAATACGCCAAGCGTACAGCCTTCTGCTCCGTCGATGGCGATTGTTCATATACCTTTGCTTCCTTCAGCGACAGCTGCCGGCGCCAGTCCAGGATGCTGTCCAATTTCGGCATCAGCGCCGGAGACAAGGTAGCTATCCTCTCGCAGAATATGCCCAACTGGCCGGTGGCTTTCTTTGCCATTACCGCATTTGGGCGTATAGCCGTGCCTATGCTCACCGAGCTGACCGAGAACGAGATCACCAACATTCTGGTTCATTCGGAAGCCAAAGCGCTCTATGTCTCTCGCAGACTGTATCCCAAGGTCCCTGAGGAACTTCTGGCCAAAATGCACATTGTCATTGCCACCGACGACCTGAGCATACTCAGGGTGGATGGCACGGCCTACACATGCGACGGACATCCGTCCAACCCCATTGCCGACGACCTGGCCTGCATCATCTACACTTCTGGCACCACTGGCGCGGCTAAAGGAGTGATGCTTACGCACAAGAATTTCTGTGCCAACATTTATGCTTCCTGGAAAGCGGCTCCTGCCCACAGGCGCGACGTGTTCCTGTCGATACTGCCTCTTGCCCACACCTACGAAATGAGTGTCGGCATGCTTTATCCTTTCTCGGTAGGAGCTAAGATTTACTATCTGAGCAAGGCTCCCACCCCGTCTGTGCTGATGCCGGCATTTAAGAAACTGCGTCCTACCATGATGCTGTCGGTCCCTCTGGTGATCGAGAAGATCTACAAGTCGAGCATAATACCCACTATACGAAAGAGCCGCTTCCTCACTTGGCTGGACAAGACAAGCCACAGCCTGCTCTGTCTGTTGGTCGGCATGCGCCTCAAGAAGACCTTCGGCGGACGACTCCATTTCTTCGGCATCGGCGGCGCCAAACTTGACCAGGAGGTGGAAGCTTTCCTTGCCAAGGCCAAATTCCCTTACGCCATCGGCTACGGCCTTACCGAGACGGCTCCGTTGATATGCAACGCCAACCCAAAGCAGACGCACCTTGGTACTACTGGCATTGCCACCACCGGCGTGCAGATTCGTCTCGACAATCTCAACCCCACCACCGGCGAAGGCGAAATCGTGGTGAAGGGCGACAACGTGATGATGGGTTACTACAAGGACTTCGAGCGTACGCAGCAGGTGCTTTCAGCCGACGGCTGGCTGCGCACAGGAGACCTTGCCAGCGTGGACAAGAAGGGGCGTTACTCCATCAAGGGACGTCTGGGAAGCGTCATACTTGGACCTTCCGGGGAGAATATATACCCCGAAGAAATAGAGAATGTAATCAACAATATCAACGGAATCAACGAGTCGCTGGTCGTTGAGCGCGACGGCCATCTTGTGGCCCTTGTGCATTTCGACGACAACGTGCTTGACTGGAACTATGAGAATCAGGACCGTTTCATCGAAGATATTGAACGCCGTAAGCAGGAGATACTGGAGTTTGTGAATACCCATGTCAACCGCAACAGCCGCATCAAGGAGGTTCAGGTTGAGAAGAAACCTTTCGACA
The DNA here is from genome assembly GCA_017634595.1 of Bacteroidales bacterium. Classification (GTDB taxonomy): domain Bacteria; phylum Bacteroidota; class Bacteroidia; order Bacteroidales; family UBA932; genus Cryptobacteroides. The sequence goes on along the minus strand of JAGBNC010000006.1, from coordinate 132,676 downwards.
AGACGGCTACGCTCAAGATCAAACGATTCCTCTACAAGGAGAAAAAGAAACCAACTACGGATGGAACTGATAAAGAATAAAGAATTCAGCGGCGAGAGGCCGCTGTACTGCCGCCGGGGCTTGCGCCTGGAGAACGTTACGATACACGCCGGAGAGTCGGCGCTTAAAGAAACTGCCGATATAGAAGCCGCAGGCTGTCGTTTTGAGGGGAAATATCCTTTCTGGTGCTGTGACGGTTTCACTGTCAGCGATTGTGTGTTCACTGAAGGCGCCCGTGCCGCTCTCTGGTACAGCCGCGGTCTTGTTATGGAAGACACGCTTGTCGAGGCCCCCAAGATGTTCCGGGAAATGTCCGACCTTGTTTTGCGCCGCGTGCGCATCCCTAATGCTGCCGAGACTCTTTGGAGCTGCCGTGGCGTTGAACTTGATGACGTGGAAATCGACAAAGGCGACTACCTTTTCATGCATTCTTCCAACATCCGCATCAAGGGACTTAAGCTCCAGGGCAACTACTCATTCCAGTACTGCAAGAATGTAGAGATTCATGATTCTGTGCTGCATACTAAAGATGCGTTCTGGGAGACTGAGAATGTGACTGTGTATGATTCGGTCATAATAGGGGAGTACCTTGGTTGGTATTCGAAGGGCCTCAGGTTGGTGAACTGCCGTATTGGCGGCACCCAGCCCCTTTGCTATGCTGAGGATCTTGTACTTGAAAACTGTACCTTTAATCCTGATGCCGACCTTGCTTTCGAGTATTCGTCGGTCAATGCCGATATCCGCGGCGGGGTGACGTCGGTCAAGAACCCCCGCACCGGCTGCATCAAGGCATCTTCGATTGGGGAGATTATCCTTGACGAGAACATCAAGGCTCCCGGCGACTGCAACATTGTAGTTTCAGCATAATAATATGGATTTCGAGAAGATAGTGCCTCGGCGCGGTACAAACTGCGTCAAATGGGATACCCTGCCCGAGGGCGTGCTGCCCATGTGGGTGGCCGATATGGACTTTGAGACGGCTCCATGCGTGCAGGAAGCAGTGCGAAAACGTGCCGCCCACGGAGTCTTCGGCTATACTGCGGTCCCGGACAGCTATTATAAATCGGTGTGCGACTGGTTTGCTCTAAGGCATGGCTGGCGTCCCGATCCTTCGTGGATCATCTATTGCCCCGGTATTGTTCCCGCCATTTCGGCGTGTGTGAGCGCGTTCACTGAGCCAGGGGACAACGTGCTGATAATGAGCCCGGTGTACAATTGCTTCTTCTCCTCGATACGCAATTATCGCTGCAATGTGCAGGATGTGCCGCTGCTCAGTGTCATGCAGGACGGTGTTCCGCACTATGAGATCGATTTTGATTCTCTGGAGCGTGCGGCGGCCGATCCGCGCACCAAGCTTATGCTTATTTGCTCGCCTCACAACCCGGCCGGCCGTGTCTGGCGGAGGGACGAACTTGAGAGGGTCGGACGTATCTGTCTTGAGCATGGGGTAGTGCCGGTGAGTGACGAGATTCATTGCGAGTTTACAATGCCGGGAGTGGAATTCGTCCCCTTCGCTTCGGTTTGTCCGGAGTTCGAGGCTGCATGCGTCACTCTCAACTCTCCGAGCAAGGCTTTCAATATCGCCGGGCTTCAGATATCCAATATAATAATCGCTTCTCAGGAGCTTCGTACCAAGGTTGACAAGGCTGTGAACGTCAATGAGATATGTGACGTCAATCCTTTCGGGGTGGTGGCCCTTCAGGCTGCATATACTGACGAAGGATATGAGTGGCTGAAGGCCCTCAATGCCCGCATTGCGGCAAACTACCGGCACCTGCAGGAACTGGTGTCGGAGCATTTGCCCGAATTTCCACTGTATGAGCTTCAAGGCACTTACCTGGCCTGGCTTGACTGCCGGGCTGTTGGCCTTCCTTCTTCCGAGATTGAAAAGAGCCTCGTTGAAGAGGAAAAGGTGCGCATTAACTGCGGGTCCATGTATGGCACAGAAGGCTTTGTCCGCATCAACCTTGCGTGTCCGCCGGCTCTGCTTGAAGATGGACTGGGACGTATCGTAAAAGGTTTGAGGAGACTGTTATGAAAAAGTTTCTGCTCTTTTCGCTTATGGCTCTTGTATCATGTGCGCCCGGAGGGTGGACTTCTGCCGAGCAGAAATTGATAAATGACGTGTCGGCCGGGCCCGTCATGCGTGTGCTGACAGTCGATGACCCTTCCGATTCTTTGGTGCTTAGAAGCCTCTGTTCCGATATTGATGTCAAGGCGCTGAAAGCTCCCGAATTCGCCCTTTTGGCCGAGCGCATGCTTGCCACCGTTACCAGCCCTGAACAGGATGGAGTGGGCATTGCCGGGCCGCAGGTGGGCGTGTTGAGGCGCGTAGTTGCCGTGCAGCGTTTCGACAAGGATGGTGAACCTTTCGAAGTGTATCCTAATATCAGGATTACCGCCATGCGTGGCGAGTTCGAACCGGGTCCTGAAGGGTGTCTCAGCGTTCCCGGACGCAGGGGACAGGTGCTCCGTTCCCGTGATATAGACATCAGCTACACCTCTCCGCTTTCCATGCAAGACACCACCGAAAGGGTCCAGGGCTTCACCGCCGTCATATTCCAGCACGAATGCGATCACCTCGACGGCATACTGTATATTGACAAATTAGATTTGCAATAATAAAAATCAATTCGTATCTTTGCAATCTCTAACACGGTGCGATTAGTTCAGTTGGTAGAGCACCAGATTGTGGTTCTGGGTGTCGTGGGTTCGAGCCCCACATCGCACCCCAAAAGCAAAGCAGCAGGCCGGATAAGCCTGCTGTTTTCTTGTTTGGGCCTGGTTCTCCCTCATCCCGGTATCCCGGCCCGAAAAGGGCATTCTCAGGCCGAAAACCACGGAAAAACCATAAATCTGGCCCGGTTTCGGCCTTTTCGGGCCCAAACACTGGAGAACAATCTTGTAGGCCTGTCAGGTGGAGGTGGAGCTCCACCAGGATGAGAGAGAACCGCTGGAAGGCGGAAGTTCAGTGCTGAGGCGAGCTGTTGTGGCGAAGACTAAAAAGGTGGCAGTTTTTCGTCTTCGCTGGAAGGCGGGGGCGGCGGAAATGTCGGGACCTACGTGGAAAGGCATGGCCTTTGGGAGCCGTTCCGGCCGGCATGGCGTCCCGAAAGCTTACGTTGAAGAGTCATTATTGATGGTGATTTTCGGGAGCCGGGAGGGGCTATTTAAAAATTAATGTCTATATTTCGGAAAATTACCTCGTTATGTCCGGACTCAAACGTTTAATTCTTCTGCTTGTCGTGATGCTGCCCGCAGCGCTCCACGCCCAGTCGTTTACGTTGAGCGGAACCGTGACCGACAAGAACAGCGGCGAGCCGGTCGAATTTGCGACCGTGGTGATCGCGGCCACAGAGCAGTGGGCCGTGGCGGATATAAAGGGGCGTTTTACTATCTCCAATGTATCTCCCGGCAAGGTGGTACTCAGCACTTCATGCCTTGGATATGTCACTGATACCCGGGAGATTATGGTCAACAAGAGCATCGACAATATCAAGGTCAAACTTGCACTTGACAACCTGGCCCTGGAAGAGGCGGTAGTCACGGCAAAGGAGAACAGCAACTCCGCCACCACCGCCCGCACTATAGACAAGACAGCTCTCGAGCACGTGCAGATGATGAATGTGTCGGATATCTCCAGCCTGCTTCCCGGTGGAGCCACCCAATCCAACGTGCTGACTTCCGAAAAGCGCTTTGACTTGAGGGCGGGAGGCTCATTAGAGGAAGGCCACTCGTCGTTCGGCACCGCGGTTGAAGTAGATGGAGTGAGGCTCTCCAATAATGCATCTTACTCCGATATCAAGGGTGTATCTACCAACAACATAGCCTCTGCCAATGTGGAGTCCGTCGAGGTGATCACGGGTGTGCCTTCGGTCGAATACGGAGATATGGGCGCCGGAGTGGTAAAAATAAACACCAAGAAGGGCAAGACGCCATGGTCGATTACTATGTCCACCAGTCCCAAGACCAAGCAGCTGTCGCTGAGCAAGGGCTTCGGCTTCGGGGTGACCGGCAAAGGAAAGCCGAGGGGCGTCCTCAACACAAGCTTGGAATACACCCGGTCCATTTCGGAACCAATGTCACCCTTCACCTCTTACCAGAGGCGCCAGGCCTCGCTGACTTACAGCAACATGCTCTCCGCGGGCATCTTCGCTGCAAGGCCGCTGCGCTATTCGCTTGGCGTAAGTGGCAATATGGGCGGGTACGACAATTATGCCGATCCTGACAGATTCACCGACACATTCCTCAGGCAACGCGACAATAGCGTCCGGGCTAACCTCAACGCCAGCTGGCTGTTGAGCCTGAGCTGGCTGACCAATATTGAGCTAAATGCGTCTCTGGTCTATTCCGACAAGCTCTCACGTGAGAACAAGAACTACCAGGAGAGCGTAACACAGGTTTCCCTGCATTCAACCGAGAACGGCTATCTGATGTCGGAGCCTTTCTCCGCCGCAGGTCCTAACGGCGCCGTCATGATTCCTGCTGGATCGTGGTACAGCGTCATGGCTGTCGATGACCGTCCTCTTTCATCCAAAGTAACCCTCAAGGCCAACTGGGCCAAGAAAATTGGCAGCGCCCATAATAAGTTGAAGATAGGAGGCGACTGGAACATGGACCGCAACTACGGCATCGGGGCTTTCTCGGAAGATCTGGCTACAGCCCCCACGTTTCGCGAATACCGTTATTGCGACAACCCCTCCATGAACAATTTCGCCGCCTACATAGAGGACAACCTGATGCTGCCGCTCGGAGGGGGACGTCTCAACCTGATTGCCGGCCTTCGCAGTGACAATACCTACATCAAAGGCTCTGCTTACGGCCTGACTTCGAGCCTCTCGCCCCGTTTCAACGCCAAGTATTCACTCTTTGAAGGCTCGTCCAGGGCGGACCAGTTTCTAAGGGCCCTGTCTTTCCGCGGGAGCTGGGGAATTGCTGTGAAGCAGCCATCTTTCGCCATCCTGTACCCTGTCCCTTCATATCTGGATATCAATGTTTTCACATCTACGGCATCCGAAAGCAACGAGGTGTACAAAGCCTACTACGTGAAGCCCAAGACGATTCAGTACAACAGCGGCCTCCGCTGGCAGCAGAACCACCAGGCTGAACTTGGCATTGATGCCGACTTGGCGGGAAACAAGATTTCGCTTGTTGCCTTCTACAACAAGACCGTCGGCTCCTACTTGCTGGAATCGGATTATGAGCGATTCAGCTACAATTACACCACTGCGGCCGATGTCCAGGGCCTGCCTATTCCGTCTTCCGACAGGTACTATACCCTCAATCCTTCAACGGGCGTGGTGACCGTTAACGATAAAACTGGCAAACTGCAGCCAATCGATGCCGCATATTCCACGCGCAAGCAGTTTTTCAGCACGACAATAGAAGCGAACGAAGAGAGCCCCATAACGCGCTACGGCCTGGAATGGGTGCTGGAATTCAAGGAAATACGTCCTCTGCACACTTCAATCCGCATCGACGGCAATTATTACTCTTACCGAGGACTTGATACCGACATCGAAGCGTATTGCCCCGTTTCCACAGCCGGGAAGGATGGTCTGCCTTTCAGGTACGTAGGCTATTACGTGGGTGGAAACTCTGCCTCGAATGGACGCGAAAGCCGCGCTGTCAACAACAATATCACCGTCATAACCAGGATTCCCAAAGTCAGGATGATTATTTCCTTTAAATTGGAGTCCAGCCTGCTTAATTATTCCCGCAGCTTGAGCGAGAGGCCGGACGGCAAGCGTTCCTTTGTGCTCGCGGACCGGGCTGATTATCTGAGCTATGACGAGAATGCTTCCATCTATGACGGCGAGTCTTATGCAGTGCTGTTCCCCGACTACTATGTCTCTTGGGACGATCCTTCTCCCAAGCCCTTCCTGGAGAAGCTCAAATGGGCCAAGGCAAACGATCAGGATCTTTACACCGACCTGTCCAAACTTGTGGTCACTTCCAACTATCTATATTGGTTCAGCAAGGACTATATATCGCCTTATTTCAGCGCCAATTTCAGCGTGACCAAGGAAATTGGGGATATGGCATCTATATCGTTCTATGCCAATAACTTCTTTAACAATATGGGATTGGTCTGGAGTACCAAGACCAAAACTTACAGCGCTCTTACCCCGCGCTATATCCCATCCTTCTATTATGGTCTTACTGTAAGATTTAAGTTTTAAACAACATGAAACGCATCACTCTGTTTTCCGTTATCTTGATAGTGCTTTCTGCGCTTGCCGGGTGCAAACCCGCCCAGCCGTCGGTTGTAGATATAAGCCTCCAACTGTACTCTGACAATTCCCCTCTTGCTCTGGCAGCTGTGCCGGTGACTTTGTCCAACGATGCCGGTACGGTCTCTTATGACGGCCTGACTGACGCATCGGGTATCGTATCGTTCCGCGTAAGTCCGGGCAGCTATACTGCTTCTGCAACATATAAAGCGGCTGAAGGCGGCACATTCGTGCTGTACAACGGCTCCAATCCCTCCATCATGGTCACGGAGCAGCCTTCGGCTCCCTATAAGCTCGAGCTCCAGAAGGTTGTGTCCCAGCAGCTTATCATAAAAGAGCTGTACACCGGAGGGTGCCCGCTGGACGACAACTCTGACTATACCCGCAATGATAAGTACATTATCATTTACAACAACTCGGAGCTTGAGGCTGATGCATCCGACATTGTGTTCGGAAGTATCAATCCTTACAATGCTCATTCCGGCAACAATAAATACTACACGTCAAATGGACTCATATATGCAGGAGAGGACTGGCTCCCTGCGGGAGGCTCAATGTGGTATTTCCCTTCGGAAGTTAAGATCCCGGCGTATTCTCAGATAGTCGTTGCCGTATTTGCTGCAATCGACCATACGGCTACCGTCAAAGCCTCAGTCAATCTGGCCAATCCTTCCTATTATTGGATGGCAAATACCACCGTGCCTGCATATACGCACAAGAAATACGCAGTCTCCGATGTCATACCGGTAAGCCACTATATGCATGGGTATGCTATCAATCAGGGCACTGCGTGGACTCTTTCCGATTCTTCCCCGGCTCTCTTCATGGCGCGGATCGATAAATCGGCCCTTGAAACTCTTTGTACCAATACTGAAGGCTTTGACTTCACCGGCGGTACAAATGCCATAGGCTGGGCTGTAAAGCTCCCCAGGGCAAAGGTGATCGGAGCGCTTGAAGTTTTCGCTGCTGCCAACTTGGCCAACAGCCACCAACGTTTCACCCCGGATGTCAATACCGGGCATATAGTGACTACATTGGGCAAAGGCTACTCAATCTACAGGAATGTTGACAAGGAAGCCACTGAAGCACTCCCTGAAAACCAAGGCAAACTTGTGTACGATTATTCCTTGGGTACCGTCGATGTTGGCGGGTCCACCGATCCTTCCGGCATAGATGCAGAGGCTTCAATAGCCGCCGGTGCTCATATCATCTACAGTCAGACCAATGATTCGGGTAAAGACTTCCACCAGCGCAAGACTGCATCATTGAAAAAATAACAGGCTCTGATGAGACTCCGCATACTAATAGCGTCGCTTTGTTCCTTTGCTTCCTGCCTTCTCGCGTCGGGGCAGGAGGCCGGGACGTGCCGCGACTTCCGGTACAGGGTCGCTACCGAACCTGTGCTTTCCGTGTCCAACCCTGCAGCATTATCCGCTTTCCGCGGCCATATATCCATGGCGGAAGTCTCGTTCCGTAAAGACAACGGCAAGCTGATTGCGTTGGACCAGTCGCCGGACAGCTATAGGGCGGAGGCTCTTACTGAGTCTTTTATGAATCTCTCCGACAAGATAAGCATCCATGGAAAGTTGTCATGGTCTTACTTCTCAGGGCAGCAGATGGGTGGCCCGGTGCTGATGAATCCCTATTACAATCCGGTGGCTTTTCTGGAAAGCACGGAGCTCACGCTAGGGCAAAAGAACAAAGAGACTTATGCCCTCCTGGGTGCCATGTCATACAGTTTCAGCCCTAAGTGGTCTGCCGGAATAAGCATTGATTACACATCGGCCGACCAGAACAAGGTCAAAGATCCGCGTTTCAGCAATATCTGGATGGATCTTGACCTGAAAGCGGGCGTGTGCTTCAGGCCGTCGGACCGGTTGATGCTCGGGCTTTCGCTTCTCTATCGCGGCACGGTCGAACAGCTGCGCGGCGGTATTTACGGCACCACAGAGAAGCAGTATTTCATCTATGCCGACAAAGGCAGTTTCTATGGGACCATGTCGGAATTGACGGGAGATCTGAACTACATCCCGGTCTCAACATACAGGCCCATGAAAAACGACTTCTTCGGCCTTGGCCTGCAAGCCGCAGGGGAGCAGTTCAGTCACGAGCTTGAAGTACTGTATCGCAACGGCTACTGGGGCGGCAAGTCCTCCTCGACTGCTACATTCTTCGAGTTCTCCGGTATAAATGCAGCGTACCGTGGCCGCATGTTGAAGAAAGCCGGCGACGGGATGCACAAGATCTCGCTGGACCTTGACTACTCACTCCTTGGCAATAATGAGAATATTTTCCGCTATGTCACCCCGGCGGGGCAGAGTACGAGGGTCGAGTATTCCGGGCAGAATCATATCCTTGACAGGCATATGGCGGAGGCGGCTCTATCATATGTGTGGTACAATGGCGCCGATTCTTATCTGCCGCGCTTCAGCACCGGTGCCACCTTGAAAGGACGCGCGGTTTTCAGTAGCACGGTCCTTTATCCATTCTACAGGAACTCCGACACGGAAGTGCTGTCTGCAGAAGCGTTTGCACAAAAGAGCTTCTTCAGCGGCCGCTCGGTATTTACTGTAGGTATCGACGGAGTTTTCCGCACCGGATTCGGGACAGCGAAAGAAGACGGCTCCTATGCTCCTGCAAGCGCGTCGGGCCTCCTCAGCTTCGACAATTATCTTAACCGTCAGTTCGAATACGATACGGCTTCGGCCGCCGGTTGCGGATTGTCATTTACCTACACCAGGCTCGTGTCTCCCCGCTTCGTGCCGTACGTCAGGCTGTCAGACAGTTTCAGCGCCCTGCTGCAGGCCCCCCGCTATCTTGATGGGAGAAGCCGCAACGTGGCGCTGATAACTCTTGGATGCTCTTTCTGATTATTTAGCCCACTCCCAGGAGAACAGAATCGACTCGACCTGGCGCAGATACTGCCGTTTGTCATACCTTGGAGCATATACAAATGCTTCAGCAACAATTATTTCGCTGCCGTCGGGGGAATAGAAGGAGTGCGATACGAACGGTCCGCCCATGTAGTCATTCTCAACTTCCCACAGGCCTCTGACCTGGGCGAAATCGCGTCCACGGAAATGGATGAATTCCAGGCTTGGCGGCATGAATGTGCCGGTGGTCATCCAAGTGTTCTCAAACATACCGGGCACGTTCTCTTTGAGCACCTCGTTGCGCTTGGAAATTATCTTGTTGAGGGTCAGGTCATTGCTGCTCACCGGGTACTTGTAGATAAGAATCCCCTGGAGCGTGTACTGCTTCTCGTCTGCAATCCATCCGAAATTCTGGGTGAGCTTCTTGATCTTGTATCCGGTAGGGAAGTGGGGAGAGCCTCCGAATACCTCGGCTACTTTGGGTGCGATTTCGCGCTCTTCGTAGCGTATGGAGTTGCGTATCACGCGGTCTCTCTCCGCTTGCTCTATGAAGCCTACAATCTTCTGGCCGTTCTGCTCAAGCAGTTCAGCGGCCTTGTCGGATGTAGGGGCGTTGATCTGCACCATGCATTGGGGCGAAGCCCACACATCGTTGCGATAGCGCACCGCAGAGCTGTCAACTTGAGGGTTGAGATTGAAATACACTATGTTGCGGTGTACTTTGAACAGGTCGCCGAAGCCTCCCGGCGGGACATTCACCAGCGAATAAAGAGGCTCGCGCTGGGCAAGGAAAGGGCAGTCGCAGGCCAGCAGGTCGCGTACTTTGGTGCCAAGGTTGCCTTCCCAGTCGTTCTTGTCGATCACGACGATAATCTCTCCGGCCTTGCCGCTCACGTTTGGCAGGAGGGCTTTTGTGTTCTTGCAGGATACAAGGGCCAGAGCGGCCGCCATAATAAGCAAAATCCGTTTCATATTGTCAGTGTATTAATCTTGCAATGTCATTCCCGAACGCCAGCACCATCAGGGCCAGCAGCAGCACCATACCTATCATCTGCATAATCACCAGGAAACGCTCGCTTGGCTTGCGGCCGGTGACCATCTCGAACAGAGTGAACACGATGTGTCCTCCGTCGAGTGCCGGAATGGGCAGCAGGTTCATTATGCCCAGCATTATCGAGAGCAGGGCTATTATGTTCAGGAAGCGGTACCAGTCCCATGTGGACGGGAATACCTGTCCTATGGCAATAAAGCTGCCCACCGATTTGTAAGCTCCGGTGGATGGCCGGGCCAGCAGTCCGAGGTCACGCACATAGCCGCTCATGGTCTCGCCAGTGAGGCGGAATCCTGCCGGTATGGCCTCCAGGGCATTGTAATGCCTTCTTTCGATCTGGGGGAGCTGCAGGTAAACTCCTATCTGCCCCAAGGTATCTACCTTCACCGGAAATGCCAGCGTGTCTGCTCCGCGTACCGCAAGAGCCTGGACTGTGCTGCCGGCATGTCCGGAGAGCACTGTGCGGGCATCCTGTATGAACGATACCTTCTGACCTTCGAAGGCTATGACCTTGTCGCCCGAAATCAGCCCGCAGGCTGCGTTGCCGGAATCGTAGCGCATCGAATCCACTATGAACGGTACGGCCAGGTCAAACATCCCGGCGGTGTTCAGCACGTCTCCGATAAACGCCTGGTCGATGTACAGGTCCAGAGTGTCGCCGTCTCTCAGTATCCTGGCCTTGCTCACGTTGCGGCGCGCAAGGTCCGCCTGAAGCATGCCGAAGTTCTGCGGCTCGTAGTCATCGAAACTGATGATATGGTCTCCCAGGCGGAATCCCATCTCCTGTGCCAGTTCGTTAGGTGCAATCTGCGCGTTTTCGTTGCTGATGAACGCCTCTCCCCAGATGCCGGCTATGAGGCAGTACACCAGAACTGCAAAGATGAAGTTGTTGAGCACTCCTCCCGCCATCACCAACAGGCGCTGCCACGCCGGTTTGCTGCGGAATTCCCAGTGCTGCGGCTCCCTCTTGAGCTGGTCAAGGTCCATTGACTCGTCCACCATTCCGGCAATCTTGCAGTAGCCCCCGAAAGGTATCCAGCCTATCCCGAATTCGGTCTCGCCCCAGTGCCAGCGGGCAAGGGCCTTGCCGCCGGCGTCAAAGAACAAGTAAAACTTCTCTACTCGGATCCCGAATATCCGTGCCCACAAATAATGCCCAAACTCGTGAATGATGATAAGCAACGAGAGGGCCAGTATAACCTGAAGAGTCTTAATTAATGCAACCATCTGCAATTCGTGCAACTTCCGCGTTCGTCTCGAAAATATCTTCGACGGACGGGTCCGCTGCAAAATTCAGGCCGCGAAGGCAGTTCTCGTTGATACGGGAGATATCGTAGAAGCCTATCTGACCTTTCAGGTATGCCGCCACGGCTACTTCATTGGCGGCATTCAGGGCGCAGGGGGCGTTGCCGCCGCGTTCGATTGCCTCGTAGGCGAGCCGCAGGTTGGGGAAACGGCCCAGGTCGGGAGCTTCGAAATGCAGGCTCCCAAGCTCGGCGAAATTGAGTTTTTTGTTTCCCACCGTGATGCGGGCGGGGAAGGCGAGTGCGAACCCGATGGGCTCGCGCATGTCGGGACAGCCCAGCTGGGCTATTACCGCTCCGTCTTCAAACTCCACCATGGAGTGTATGATGGACTCCGGGTGTACGACCACATTGATGTTTTCAGGCTTCACATCGAAGAGCCACCGTGCCTCAATGAGTTCGAACCCCTTGTTCATCATGGTGGCGGAATCGATGGTAACCTTTGCGCCCATGTCCCAGTTGGGGTGCTTGAGCGCGTCGGCGGCGGCAGCCCCGGCAATGCGGGTGCGGTCCCATGTGCGGAACGGGCCTCCGGATGCGGTGAGATGTATCTTCTCCACTGCATTGCCCTGCGCGCCCAGCAGGCACTGGAAAATGGCTGAATGCTCCGAGTCCACAGGCAGGATCACGGCTCCGTGCTCCCTCATGGTGCGTGTTACCAGCGCACCTGCGGCAACCAGCGTTTCCTTGTTGGCAAGGGCGACGATCTTGCCCGCTTCGAGGGCCGCAAGCGTGGGCTTCAGGCCGCTGAAGCCCACCATCGCTCCAACTACTATGTCAACGCTGTCAGAGCGCACCAGCGAGCACAGGCTGTCTATGCCGGTCCACACTTTGGCATCGGAATCTTCAAGGAGGCCGCAGAGCTTTTCGTAGCGGGACTCGTTGCATACCACTACGTCGCTTACGTCAAACTCGCGTGCCTGTGCGGCAAGCATTTCTACATTGTTGTTGGCGGAAATCATCTCCACCTGGAAGAGGTCGCGGTGCTGTCTAACCACGTCCAGAGTCTGGGTGCCAATCGATCCGGTGGATCCCAGAATAGCAATCCTGCGTTTATTCATTCTCCACAAGCAAACTGTCTATGTTCAGGGTAGTATCGCCCGAAAGAACCCTGGAAAGGTTCTCGGAATAGAGCTTCCAGCGGGTGATTGCGCTTTCGAGCGAATCGATTGTTATAGCATTGTCAACCGCCTGGCGGCGGAAATGGGCGTCGGGGTAGCCGGGGATGGTGGTGCGCAGCGGGGTGAATGCGATGAGGGCATAAAGACTGCCGAGCACCACTATGAATGCCGTGAGGCAGGTGAGGGCAAATCCCAGCCGGCTGAAGCGGAAAGAGCGTATGAGGCGGTGGGAGTCATCCTCGCTAATACTCAGGCGATAAACTCTATTTAGATTTTTTTTCCCCATAATAATTGCTATTTTTGCAAATAATGGACAGAATCGTCGGAATTGACTATGGCAGAGCGCGTGTGGGGCTTGCTCAAAGCGACCCTCTAGGCATCTTTGCGTCTCCGGTGGAGACTGTCCCTGCTGCAAAGATAATAGATTATCTTCAAAATTATTCCCTCAGCGAGAGTATATCAAAGTTCGTGGTCGGCTATCCGCTCAATCTGGACGGGTCCCATGCCGAAGCTGCGAAGGATGTTGATGCATTCCTGAAGAAGCTTCAGAAGGCCTTTCCCGAAGTGCCGGTAGCTCTCGAAGACGAGCGGTTTACATCTGTCCTGGCCCACAGGGCTATGATAGACGGCGGCATGAAGAAAAGCGACCGGAGGGACAAGAATTCTGTAGATAAAATCAGCGCGGCGATTATACTCCAAGCTTATTTAGACAAGAAAAAATGATTCAGCCTATTTATCTCTACGGCTCCGAAGTACTTCGTGAGAAAGCTGCCGAAGCAGATTTGAACAAAAAGGAAGAATTGACTCAACTGATTGTTGATCTAAAAGATACTCTCAAGCGTTCCGAGGGCGTTGGGCTTGCCGCGCCTCAGATTGGCGTAAGCCTGAGGGTACTCATAGTAGATGGCGACGACATGAAGGACGTTTATCCCTATCTCAAAGATTTCCGCCGCACAATCATTAATCCTGAACTTCTGTCTGAGAGCCCCGAGCAATGCGAGTTCGAGGAGGGCTGCCTCAGTGTGCCGGGCGTGTATTGCAATGTCAAACGCCCTTGCAGCATACGTCTGCGCTACTGGGGGGAGGATTTTCAGGAGCACGTGGAAGACTTCGACAAGTTCGCGTGCCGCATGATCCAGCACGAGATGTCCCATCTCGACGGAGTGCTGTTCACGGACTTGGTGGCCCCGATACGTCGCAAGATGATAAGCAAGAAGCTTGTCAATATTGCTCACGGCAAAGTTGCTACCAGGTACAATTCCAAGATAAAGTAAGGAATCATTTTTTGCCTATGAAAACCATAAAAGGACTGATTGCGTTCCTGGCCACTGCAGCTCTTCTGGCTGCATGCGCCAAGCCTGAACCGGAACAAAAAGAAGCATCATTGGATGTTTCTCCTTCCAGTTTGAGTTTCACTGCCGCTGGCGGCGTTGAAACTGTCTCCCTCAAGGTCTCCGATGCAAAATGGGCAGCGGAGAGCAGTGCTTCCTGGGCAGCCGTTTCTCCTTCTTCCGGTGATGCCGGGACAACTGATGTGACCGTGACTGTTTCTTCCAATGATGGAGAAGCACGTACCGCAACCATCACTTTTACGGCGGGTACGGCCAAAAAGACAGTAGCTGTGAGCCAGTCGGCCTATGTGGATCCTTTTGTGGACAAATCATATGCTGAACCTTCATTCGACAAGAAGGTCCCCGCCAAAGACGGTGACGGCAACTGGCCACGCCTGACCGAAGAAAATGCTTCAGAGTTCATCAGCAGTGACAGCGATCTCCACTTCGAGTTTGCTGGCATTGCTATCGAGAACGCCGCGCAGCTTGATCCTCCTTCTTCTGGCAATGCACTCGGACTTGTAGAAAATGATTCTCACCTCATTGTCCGCGGCATTGAACTGGATCAGGAGGCTACCAAGGCCGGCGAGCTGTTCGGAGTGCGTTTCTCCGGCAGCTTCCTTAAGGCCCCCGATCCTGCGGGCGGGGCCAACGAGTTTACTGACAGCGACTTGGAAATCTATGTCGGTGAAGACAATGGCGCTCCCGATCCTGGTGAAGATGACGATTATGATCTTTTAGACAAATGGAGCCGCGTGCCCGTTGAATTCAAGGACGGTGCTCCGGCAGGCAAGTGGAGTACCGCTGTGTCTGAGTTTGCCGTAGCACCCGAGAAGGTTGCAACCAAAGCATTATCAACAAAGATTAAGATACTGATCAGGGGAGCCAATCGTCTCCATATCAAGAATCTCGTCGTAGGTTCTGTGCGTAAACCCGGCAGGGTGGTAGATCTGAGCGGCGGCAAGCCCATCGGAATCGGCGGCCGTCCATCTCTCTTCCGCGTCAGGTCTGTTACTGTCGATCAGTTCCTCAAGAAGAACCCTTCGTCGTACCTCCGCTACAAGCTTACCGGTACTGTGAGTGATATACGCAATGCCAAATATGGCAACTTGACGCTCACAGATGATACCGGTTCCGTGTTTGTGTATGGACTTACCTCCAAGGCTCTGGGTTACGGCGCTGCAAATGACAGGTCCTTTGAGTCACTCGGCATCAAGGTGGGTGACTTGCTGACTCTGATCGGATACAGAGGGGTTTACAATGGTACCCCTGAAGTGGTCTATGCTTATCATGTCAGCCATGAGACTCCTAAGCTGCCCGAGTATTCTGTATCGCAGGTCATGGATCTGTATTTCAAGGAGAAGGTGCCCTTCCAGCTCACGGAGAGCCTTGTGCTTGCCGTGAACAAGAGGGGATTTGTGCTTGCCGACATGCAGGACAATACTTGGAAACGTCATATTTATGCATACAAAGGCTCCGAGCATGGCGTTAAGGTG
The DNA here is from genome assembly GCA_017634595.1 of Bacteroidales bacterium. GTDB lineage: Bacteria > Bacteroidota > Bacteroidia > Bacteroidales > UBA932 > Cryptobacteroides. The sequence goes on along the minus strand of JAGBNC010000006.1, from coordinate 117,228 downwards.
GGAGATATCGTGACTCTCGTGGGCGACCGTACTACTTACAATGGAGTACCGGAAATAGAGAATATTTCCGCTATTAAGGTCATCTCTTCCGGCAATCCTGCTCCATGGCCTATGGATCCTAGTACAGGTGAGCCCGAAATCAACTCGGGTGCTATTGACGCCATTATCTCACTTGGTCATGCTGCTTTCTGCCGCGTTGCCGGCCGTCTGAATAAGAGCGGAAACTATTATAATGTATCAATCGTCAGTGTCACGAGCACTAGCTCCAGCACTTCTTCGCGTAAGGTGAGCATTCAGTATCCTGACGACGCGAATATGGATGTCGAGGACGGCGGCATTGACAAAATGGACGGTCATTTCGTAGAACTTTACGGTTTCTTCAACGGCATCTCAAAGTCCGGCGATCAGGAATACTTCAACATTATCCCTGTCAGTGTGAGGGATTTGTTCCTTTATGACACTCCGTCCGGGTATTCCAGAACGAACGATCATCCTATGATGGTTAAGGATGCAGTCGTGGCTGGCAATGCCAGGAATACCGGATATACATCAGTAATTGTTTTGGCCGACCCGGTAAAAGGCGGCTACGTGCCCATGTTCTATCTTGATGAACCCGAACTGGTGCAGGCCAAGCCCGGAGACAAGTTCGCTTACCTGTACTGTTCTGTCGAGCATGAGACATATGATGACAACGGATCTTTCTCGCCCCGTTGCCTGCGGTATCGAGGATTCTACGAGGGGTATTCTTCCGGCAATACTTTTGAGTATAAGTACATGACGGGCTCGTTTACTTCCGGATCCGAACTTCCTAAGCGAATGATTATCGGCGTTCAATACATGGAGGCCACAGGTGTGGTTCCCGCCAATTCCGCCACAATGTATTTGTCCGACAACTTCCGCTTGTCCGACTACAGCGGTTATGAGAATAGTATATTGTACGGCAGTACTTCTCGTATCGTGACTGCCAGGGGGTTCTACATGTACAAAACTCCCGGTGTTGGTACTTTCCTGTTTACGTCAGTGGAAAAGAGTGAGGAAGATGTGTCCCAACACATTCAGGAAATACTCGTTATGCAGGAAGGGGCCAGTGTCAAGACTAGTAATGTGACTGTATGCGGCCTTTCTTCAGACGGTTTTGTGGTGTCGGATAATAGTAACCTGATATACGTTGATCTGTCCGGATTGTCTTCTTCCGCGCGTGCATCTATGATGCCAAAGAAGGGAGACAGGGTGAAGGTTTCCGGTATCCGTACCTCGGTCTCCTCAATAGCGGCACCTTGTATCGGCGGCAGCAATGTTAATGTGACGGTTAATGGCAACGCTCCCGATCAGATTCCAGAGGCAGAGGAAGTAAAGGAACTCAAGGAATATGGAATGGCAAAGCATATAAAGTTGCCGGGTAAAGTACGCTACGACTCAAAGATGCAATTTTACACTCTTGAGTGTTTCGGCTCCGAGAGTTCGTATATCCAGGTCTATCATCCTACAGCCAGCATGGATTCGTTGCTGAATGCTAATATAGGGAAGTGGGTGAATGTCGAAGCTTACCATCTTGGAAGGACAGGCTCCGGAACGGCCAGTATCCCGTATAGGTATCACTCTCTGATTGACAGTATCGAAGAAGTGCAGGAGGATTATAGCAGCTCGCTGGTGATGAGAGACGGTAATTGGAACGGGCGCTTTGAAGAGACAAGCTTCACAGTTAATGGAATATCGGGCGTTACTGTATATGCCCTGCACGATTATTCGGCAGGTATAGTCACCGTCCCGGCCGGCGCAAAATCCATTTCGTTCTATGCACTCTCGCCAGTTGAGGCTCATTTGAGTCTGTCGATTGATTATACCATTGGTGAAGTTTCTTTGCCGCCGACTATCTCACCTCAGCCCTCAGCATTCACCGTAGGCGATAATAATCTTTATACCATAGAACTTGGCGTGCCAGGACAGATGCCAAGTTTGCCTTATGATACTGATATTCAGTTCTCATGGTTCTGGAGAGGAGCTTCTGTCGGTGATCTGGCAGTATATGTATTTGGCTTAAGAGCTAATTTCTAGACATTCATCAGCCTTATCCGTAAGGCTATTCAAGATTCGGGAGAGGAACTCATGTTTTCTCTCCCGATTTTTGTTTGCTCCGCAGCCTTGGGTGTTTTTCTTGCCATGATTGTATTAATAGTATTGATACGAAACACATAAATCAAATAATACTTTATGCGCAAACCTTACATCTTCCCCGATGCTGCGGAGCTTGAGCTCGGCTGCATCTATGCTCTGGCCGCAAGTCCGGCGGAGACGGATTCTTCGCTTGAAGGATTCGATGACAATTTTTCAGAGTTTCAATGGTAAAGACGGCAGAATTATGAAAAAGTTATTCACATTCGCCGTCCTGGCATTGACGGTCCTTTCCTGCTCCAAGGAAATAGCGGAGCAGCAGCCTGTCCCGGCGGGGCAGAAGTCCTACATTTCTTTCACTGCCACAGGTGAAGAACTCACAAAGGTTGCTCTTGGTTTTGAAGAGGCGCAGAATGTCAAGTGGGAAGATGCCGACCAGATAGCAGTATTTGACGACAGTGCCAAGAATGTATTCTCCATTAAAGAAGGCACCAATACCGGTGCAACGGCTGTATTCGAAGGCGAAGTCTCCGACGGGGCTTCCACTCTCTTCGCCGTTTATCCCTCCTCTGCTGGAGTATCCCTCGACGGCTCCGATCTTACAGTAGCAGTTCCTGCCGAGCAGACCATCCCTTCCGGCGCCCTCGCCGACCCTAAGGCCCTCGTTGCCGTGGCTTCAGCGGCCAAGGGCGATGCAATGGCCTTCAAGCAGGTGTGCGGTTTGTTGAAATTCAGCTTTGCTGCAACCAATATTCGCGAGATTACAATCTCCGGAAAGGCAATCGCCGGCTCTGCTGCGGTTGGCGCTGACGGTACGCTTAAGTCGGCCGGATCTGCAGTTGACGCCATCACGCTTACTCACGCCGACGGCATCTTCCCGGCCGGTACTTATTACGTGCCTGTGCTTCCCGGCACCACTCCCGCCGGCAGCTTTGCTATCTCCCTTGTCAAAGGCATATCTTCAGCAGAACGCGTCGCCGAATCGGCTATCACTTTCGAGCGCAAGAAGGGAGTTGACGCCGGATCGCTGGATAAATTGCCTATGAACACTGTGATCCGCACAATGCCTGAACTCTTCGACTGGAACGCCAACCGCGTTGCCGGAACGGAGGAGAACGTCATCATCGGCGCCGATATCGACATGGAGAACGAGCCCTGGGTGCCTAAGGACTTCACCGGCACCTTCGACGGACAGGGGCACAAGCTCTACAATCTCAATGTTAAACGCAGCGCCAACGCTTGCTTTGTCAATACGTTGAACGGTACCATCAAGGACGTCACTTTCGGCTCTTCCGACGGCAAGACTTATGATGGCGCCAGCGTCATTGAGCAGAACAATGCTGATGACACTTCTGAGTCAGGATGGCGTTACGCAGGCGTGGTGACTCGTCTGAACGAGGGGGCGACGCTGGAAAATGTTACTTCTTATGTGCCTGTGACCGTAGCCTCTGAGTCAAAGAGCAAGACCCGCATCGGAGGCCTGGTGGCTATTGTGGCTGGGAACTCAAGTATCAAGAACTGCCATAACTTTGGTGCCGTCACCAACAATGCTGGGGCGCCTGTGGCTGCTGGAGCTGTAGGAGGACTGATAGGATGGGCTGATGCCATTGTGACGGTTGAAGATTCTTCTAATGAAGGCAATGTTACGGTCAACAACGCTTCGACATCATACATCGGAGGCCTTCTCTCCACCGACGAGAAGGGCGGAAGCTTTACCCGCTGTATCAATAAGGGAGACATTACTCTCTCCGGCACCGGTAAAAGAGGTACATGTATCGGCGGCATCCTAGGCGATGCTACTCGCTCCACTGTCTCAAATTGTGAGAATTCAGGCAGCATTACATGTACGCTTGATGGAGAACTTAAGGTGGGCGGCATTGTGGGCCGTGCCTATAAAGGTTGTACCATCAAAGATTGTACGAACCAGGAGAACGGCATAATTGATTTTAATCCCGAAGCTGCGACTGCACGCGCATTCATCGGTGGTATTCTTGGTAATTCTCCGGCTGGCAATACTGAGACGTTGACTATTGACGGCTGTAAGAACTATGCTCCAATCACGGGAGTAAATGAGCAGATAGCAACAATTGGTGGTATCGGAGGCTTCATCAACAGTGCTGGAATAGTAATAATCCGGAATTGCGTAAACTATGGAGCTATAGCGAATACAAATGCTGCGGCTAAGAATGGTTCGGACCCTGCTGAGGCATTTGTCAGCGGCATAGTGGCATATCTGAACTCAAACCTTGCCGCCGGTTCATCCATCGAAGACTGTAGTAATCACGGTGCTATCTTGGCAAAGAACAGGAACATTATTAATGTAGCGGGTATAATCCCATCTATTGTGTCGTCTAATGAAGTCTCAATTAAAAACTGCCATAATTATGGAACTATTACAAGGGATTTGAATTACAGATCCACTTATGCTGATACCGAGTATTCGATAGGCGGAATAATTGGACGGCTCAACCTTCCTGCAGGTTCAGTAAGTGGGTGCTTCAACCATTCAGGAGCAGCGGTTTGGGCCAATGCCGGAGGCGGATCGGCTAATCCGCGTCTTGGAGGTATTGTAGGATATGTAAAACAGTGCAGTAGTATAACCAATTGTACAAATGAAGCCTCAGTGACTTACGACAATTCTGCTACCGGTGGATCCTACACAGCCGTTGGAGGAATCGTAGGACACATGTATTCTACGAAAGTTTTTGATAAGTGTGTCAACAGCGGTGACGTGTCATCCAACAGGACGCAGGTCAACAGGCTTGGCGGCATAGTGGGAACTGCCAATAACAGTCCCGTTACCAATTGCACCAACACTGGCAAAGTATCCTTGAACAGTGTGACCGAAACAAAAAACTGGCAGAGCGTAGGCGGCATCGCCGGATTTGCTGAAGGAACTGATGATACGGCACTGGACTTTACCGGTAATATCAACCGGGGCGAAATTGACGCTAAGGCTCTTACAACCAATGCTCGTGTTGCAGTCGGCGGTATAATCGGCATGCCCTATTCCGCCTTCAAGGTGAGTGGCAACATCAATTACGGTAAAGTTTATGCCAAGAACAGTGCAGCCAATGGCGCTTGCTATGTTGGTGGTTTGTTTGGTCAAGAATTGGAGGCAGGCAATGTATCTTCTTTTGCCGACAACAAGAACTATGGCTCAGTTGAGAATGGCACTGAAGGTTCTACCAAAGCATTTGCTGGCGGACTGTTCGGCAACTTCGGCAAAGCTTCCACCGCCAGCGGTTCTTCCTTCGGCTCCGTCAAAGGCGCTGCTGCAGGAGCCGTGGCCGGCATCAACGCTGCGGGCATCACCGCAACTATCTGTGACGCAGTGACCGTGAACGGTGTGACCAAGGCCGACGCTGCCGATGAGGCGGCATGGCTCTGTCCGTCCAACACCGGCACCATCACTCCTACATACGTTGCCCATAGCGACAGCGAATAATTGTTGGTTTCCGTGATAATGCTTCGGCCCGAGGGATCACTCTTCCGGGCCGAAGTTTTTTAGTGCCGTTGGGCGTTTTCCAGCACTCGTTTGTATTATATATTATGAGACTCAACCGCTTACTTTTGACCATAGGCATTCTGTCGCTTGCTTCATGCCAGTCGGAACTGTCCCAAGATACTGTAAAGCCAGGGGACACAACTGACGCTACGGAGCTGATACTGACTGCTCAGAGCGAGCTGCCTTCCGGCACCAGGACTATCCTTGATTTCCCCGCTCTCACGTGGGAAGACTCAGACTGTATTGCGGTCTTCGACGGCAAGTCCAAAAACCTCTTCAGCATCACTGAAGGCGGCAACCACGGCACCAGCGCCACGTTCAAGGGCGAAGTCGCCCAGGGCGCAACCGAGCTGTATGCGGTCAATCCGGCCGATGCTGCCCAGTCTTGTTCGGATGGCTCGTTGACGGTATCGCTCCCGTCGGTCCAGCGTATCCCCGACGGCCGTCAGGCATCGCCCGAGGCACTTATATCGGTAGCCAAGGCCGAAGGCGGGAAGCTTGGTTTCCGCAACGTGGTCTCCCTTGTAAAAGTCTCCATAGTCTCAGAAGATATTACCGCAGTCATTATCCTGGGACGTGCCATAGCGGGTTCAGCTTCAGTGGCTCCCACGGGAGTGCTGAGCGGCCGTTCGTCCAGCGAGGACATGGTCAAACTGCTCCCGCAGGACGGTACTTTCGCTCCCGGCGATTATTATGCGGCAGTGCTCCCCGGGACGACTCCTGCCGGCAGCTTCTCAATAAGCCTGGTCCGCAGCGACGCCAAGTCCTGCACCCGCACATCGACCAAGGAGCAGACGCTGCAGCGCAATGCTTGCAAGAGTGCCGGCGACATAAGCGGCGCGGGCACTTGGCAGCAGGTCATCTATACCAAAGATCAACTCTTCGCCTGGAATACTCTCCGTACCCCGGCTGATGCTGAAGATAAGGTGCAACTCGGCGCCGACATCGACATGGAGATGGCCCCATGGACGCCTCGCGACTTTGCCGGGAGCTTCGACGGCAGAGGCCATAAGCTCTACAATATCAACGTAGTATCCAATAACTACGCCGGCTTCCTGCGCGAGCTAACGGGGAGCGCCAGCGTGAAGGATGTGACGATAGGCAGCCAGGACGGCGCAAGCTACGACGGATCGAGCGTCATAAGCCACAGTAAATCAGCGAACAACTATACCTGGTACTACGCCGGTGCCATAGCCAAGGTCAGCGGATCCGGCAGCGTGAGCGGAGTCGTGAATTTCGCCACGGTAGAGGTAGCTGCTGATGCCACGTCCAAGACCCGTATCGGCGGAGTCGTAGGCAACTGGAACAGTACCGGCACGTTAAAAGGCTGCACCAACTACGGCACCGTACGCAATCTGTCTCCCGTGACCGGGCAGAAAACATCGTCCGACACCACCCCCCAGAGCAGTCTGATGGGCGGCGTGCTGGGTTTCTTCGATGTGCGCAACACCATCAGCGACTGCGCCAACTACGGCAGCGTGCTTTGTTCCAACCCCTACGTATCCGCCATCGGCGGCGTAGTGGGTTACGACGGCAGGGGCTCGACTGTGAGTGAGTGTACCAACGCCGGCAGCGTGAGCCAGCAGGCGGCATCCATCAACGTAGATACTGCGGTCGGAGGCATCATAGGCTATGCCCTCGGAAGCAGCTCCGCCTACGGACATGTACAGTCATGCACCAACGAAGGCCGCGTGTCGGCCTGCGGCGACGGTGCCGTCATCCGTCCTGGCGGCGTGTGCGGCTATGCCGATTATTACTTGCTTAGCGATTGTTCCAACAGCGGGACGGTGAACTTCTCAAATGCTTCCGCCACAACCGGTTATATTGCCATCGGCGGTGTGTGCGGGCATACTTACCACAGCTGCGTGCTCACTTCCTGCACCAACTCGGGCCCTGTCAGTTCCGACAAGCCTCAGGTCAACCGTATCGGCGGAGTCGTGGGTACGCTCAACTCCAGCTCCGCAAAGGGCTGTGTCAATACGGGCACCGTTACGCTTGACAACTCTTCCCGCTCCATAGGCAACTGGGAGTCGGCCGGCGGCATTGCCGGGTTCGCAGAGGGTACTACCAACACCCGCGAGATATCCGGATGCACCAACGAAGGTAGCGTCAGCATGAGTGTAAATACCACCGGACGTGACACTCCGGGGCGAGTAGCGGCCGGCGGCATAGTGGGCATGCCATACTCCGACTTTTCCATAGTCGGCAACATCAACAAAGCTGCGGTATCCGTTCAGAACAAGCAGGAGTACGGATTTGCAGGCGGAATATTCGGTATGGACGCCGGATCTTCAAAGGTCTCTTCCTATTCAGCCAATTGCAATTTCGGTGATGTTTCCGGTATTCAGGCCGGAGCCGTGGCCGGGGCCAATTCGGCCAGCTTTACAGCCACCGTGTGCGACGCCCTTACCGTCAACGGGAGCACCCACGGAGCCGCTTCGGACAAGGATCAATGGGCCTGCCCCATGAACAGCGGAAGTATAACTCTGATAGTCAAGCCACATACGCCCGACGAGGACGGCAGCCTTCCCAAACCGCTCGACCCGGGCAATAAAGTTGTGGCCCACCGTGGCGGCGCTACCGAATGTGGATATCCCGACAACTCCAGGGCGGCGCTTCGATACGCCATGAGCCTTGGGTGCTATGCTTCCGAGTGCGATATATACTGGACCTCCGACAACAATGTGATAGTGGCTCATGCCGACGGCAATGACCAGATCAACGGGATGAATCCATTTGAGCACACGGCGGCCGAGATTCAGGCGGCGGCGAGGTTGAGCAACTATGAACGTATCCCCACTCTGGCAGAATATATCGATATCGTCATGGAGCCCGGCAGCAAGACCAAGCTGCTGCTGGATATCAAGATGATAGACACCCCTACACTCGACTACGACCATCCTGCCAAGGCGGCTCTGAGGGCCATTGAGATCATCCAGGAGAAAGGCGCTCAGAACTTCTGCGAGTTTATCTGCACCGGTTACGACGGGGTGATGAAGAAGATCGCCGACGCCGTCAAAGCTTCAGGCATCCCCTGCGGGTGGATGAACGGCGGCATATCCGCCGCCACTTTCAAGAGCCGCGGATATACCGACTGGGCCAACCTCTGTACACGTGACCATTTCAAACTGGGAGCCTCGGACGCCCCCGACAAGGGCACCGGCAACCGTACCATACAAGAGTTTAAGAATGCAGGCCTTCAGTTGAGCGTGTTCCACCTTGACAAACAGTCAGGCAGCAGCAGCGCCGTCTATACCGACGCCACCGTCCAGCTTTATCTGGATGAGTACGCCTACCTGCGCTGCATCACGACCAACTATCCCGCCTGGCTGCTTCAGAAGACCAAGGGATTGTGAGGATGTGGAATCACTTTTTGCCGAATCTAAAACCTATTCCGAAAGAAATGGCGGATCTGCGAGGAGAGTTAAATAGTACTTCGTGGCTCTCCGTGTAACTGACAGAATTCAAATAATTATTGTAAAGATAGTTTACAAATAATCTGAGCCGTCCTACGCGTACCCCTATTTCGGGACTGGCAAGTATACTCAAGTTCTGATTATCATTACAAGAACTGTGATAACTAAGCCCTATCAGTCCGCCAAGATACGGACGGCTGGTATAGCAGGTGTTGAACTGATATTCCCATCTTATCCCGGAATATAACGACTCCCAATCATATTCATTGATTTTTATTCCGACAACTAAGCCGACAAATGTTCCGTCTCCAAATGAATACCCCTGAGTATTCTGTATATTTGCCCACGACCCGTAGTGCTTCTCAAATGGAGACATTTCACACGCAATGATTATATCACTTGACCACCCTCTCTGAGCGTAAAGAGATACCGGGCAGATGCAGAGCAGAAAAGGTAATAAACGTATGGATGATAGTGATAGTTTCATAATATATTCGTATAATAGTAATGAAATACCATATCTACATTTCCATAACTAAAAATAGTGTGCCCATCATGTAGTCCAGAGCCGATATCATTGTTTATGTTAGAGAGCATTGATTTCCTTGTAAACTGATTATGTTGACGAAGAATTCCGCCGGTAAAAGAGGCCTCAACACTAGCTGTAGCTCCTGCCTCGATTGATGGTTTACCGTCTTTATATCCAATAGTGACTTTTGCAGTACCCGTGCCACATTTAAGAACTATATTGTGCTCTGAAATGAAGAATATTTTCTGATCGTACTCGTGAAGGTCCCAGTCGTCATCAAAAAGATAATTTCCATCAATCCAAACTTTATTTCTTATTTGGTCTTTTCCTATGGCGATTAAGAATGGTTTGTGACATGACGCGCTAGGCTTTAAAGAACCGTCAGAATTGAATTCAAGATCGCCAGACGCCCTATATATGGCGAGTTTTAGCTTATTGGAAATTGCGCCGCACCAACTTGAATCTTTGACCCTTATTGCCGCAACCGTTGATAATAAAACATCATTCTCGTCAATATTTGCACTATTGGTAATGTTACTAGTAATCAAACCATCAGGAAGTCCCGACTTTGTTAGCAATATGGACTCTTTATCTAAATGACTATTAATTTCGTCTTCGGACATTGGAGTAGAGTATGCGGTCGTATCTGCCGGCAATATAAGAAGTGTCATGTTGTTCTTTATGTAGTTTTCGTCTATAAGTGGTACGTACTTTTTTTCTCCCGTTCTAGAATAGACATAGCCGTCGGTCCACTCGTCCGTTTCAGGACGCTGGCAAGCAACCGTTATATAATCTTCTTCTTCGACGTTAAAACTATGAGAATAAGGCATATATATCTCTATTGGTAAAGAATATAAACCATCAGTTGACTTCGTAGCGGTTTTGTACAAAAACCTTTTTGTGTAAGGATACTGTTCAGTATTATTTATCAATTCCTCGACGATACAGTTTACCCCTGAGTTGCTTGCTTTGCCAGTAGGAGAAAACAAACTCGAAGGGTAAATGGTTTCATATACATCACCATCTTTCTGAATCTTATTAGCAAGTTCAAATGGTGTTTGCTCTCCAGATTTTGTTATGGCCATGGACATTTCATTCATTATTGCAAAAGTCTGTTCCGGTTCTACCATATTTGAAACCGCGACTTCTTGGTTAAGTTTCTCACAAGAAATTAAGACCGTTGAAATGCATGCTGCGAAAAAAAGTGTGTTGATTGTTTTCATTCTTTGTTTTGTTTATGGATGATTGATAATAAATGTGTGCAAAGGTGACATTTAGAGCCGTATTAAGCAAATATAATTCTGCGAACCCCGCATTTTATTGCATGAAAGCTACATTTTAGGGATTGAACCTTCTTTTCTTTTCAACAGAAGCGCCGATTATACCGGTACCAACTATCCCGCTTATTCGATAAGGTTGATACAGACGCAATGGTGGTATTCGTCACAGGATTCGATCAATATGCACTGAGGGCCTTCGACTACAATTGTACCGATTATCTTTTGAAACCCGTCACCGATTAAGAACTGGATGACGCCATTAGGCGATGCGAGGCCAAGGCTGCACGTCTCGGCTCGCAGGGAGTGAAGGAAATGTCGGTAGAGATAATCTCCCACAGCGTTGCTTACCGCAAACGCATAATGCTGGAACAAGGCGTGCGCACATTGGTTGCACCAGTAGAAGATGTTAGTTACTTATCAGCGGAGACTGGGGGTGCCATGATCTTCTTGAAAGATGACATGCACGGCTATGTAGGAGAGTCTTTGACCCAACTGTTCGCCGAACTGGACCCGGCTAAGTTTGCTCGGGCCACCCGTCAGTTTGTGGTAGCGTTGGATGCCATAAAGGCTTTTGACGCTATTCCCGCCAGGCGCATATGCAATCTGGTCCTCAGAGATCCTTACGCTGATCTCCAGATACAAATTCCTAACGCGAGGAAGAAAGAACTGATGGAGTTGTTGTACTGATGGGAAATACTGTGGCGGAAGTTATTCTACTGAATAATTGTCGAAGTATCCTTGTATCAGTACGACGGGCGTGCCTTTGTCGCCGGAACCGCTTGTTAAGTCGCAAAGCGACCCGATCAGATCGGTAAGTTGCCGGGGAGTCGTGCCTTCGGATGCCATTTTGCCTTTCAGGTCTGCGTCCTTGGCTTTGATGCTTGCGGAAATGGCATCCCGCAACTCGGCTCCGCTGAGGTTGGCGAACTGATTGTCGGCCAGGTATTTGATCTTGATCTCATTGGGTGTGCCGCGAAGCCCGTCGGTGTATGCGGGGGAGACCACCGGATCGGCAAGCTCCCATATCTTGCCCTGCGGGTCTTTGAAGGCCCCGTCGCCATATACCATTACCTCTACGTGCTTGCCGGTAGCAGCAAGTATGCGCGCCTGGATGTCCAGGACCAGCCCCTTGCAGTCACGGGGGAAGAGTTTTACGGTGTCTTCTGTGGCCTTGTTCGAGCCGAGCAGCCCATAGGCCTCGTTGTAGCCGCTGCCGTTGACCGGAGCGTTCAAAATATCGTCCAGCCCCAGTACCACGCGGGCTCCGGCTTCGCGGAGGACCTTCTTGGTGCGGGAGCGGGTGTGGATATCACAAGTTATGACCGTGTCGGTGTATTTCAGGATTGTGGCCGGGCGGTTGGCGAAGATTATTTCCACGTCGGCGCCACTTTCCTTGATGAGCCCGGAGTAGTAATCAACATAATCGACCCCGGTAAATTCATGGCGGGTAACCCCGAAGAGCTCGCGGTAGCGCGCCAGGGACAGAACGTCTGAATAAGGATTCACTCCTGCTGCATCAAGCTTGTCAAGGCTTACGTGGGAGTTGCCGACCTCGTCGGAGGGGTAGGACAGCATGAGGACTATCTTCTTGCATCCCATAGCTATACCACGCAGGCACACTGCGAAACGGTTGCGGCTGAGTATTGGGAAGATTACGCCGACGGTGCCTCCGCCTGTCTTGGCACGTACATCCTCGGCAATGTCCCGGGTGCTTGCGTAGTTGCCCATAGCGCGGGCGACGACGGATTCCGTCACACATATTACATCCCGGTCCCGGAGGCTGAAACCTTCCTCCTGAGCAGCTTCAAGTACACATTTGCTTGCAATTTCTGCAAGATTGTCACCCTCTCGGATGATGGGGCAGCGGATACCGCGGGATACGGTCCCAACTGTTCTTTGATGTCTGTTTTCCATTGTTGACTTGAATTACTTTCAAAGTTATCCTAAATCGGTGAATTTGTCAAATCTTTTTGCGTGAAATTATCAACAGGCACCTGTTGATAAGAAGCGTCAAATACCTTTCAAAAATCCGAAAAAAGGTGTAAATTTGTCATTTGTTGTTGGTGGGACCTTCATAACCTTATATAATAATGGAACGTGTTTATTCTGGCAAGACAAAAGATGTTTTTGCTCTTGACAACGGGCATTATCTTCTTAAATTCAAAGACGACTGCACAGGAAAGGACGGAGTGTTCGATCCTGGTGAGAATTCCGTAGGCCTTACCATCGAGGGTGTAGGTGACGTTAACCTCAGGATGTCAATCCATTTCTTTGAAAAACTCAACGCTGCAGGGATTCGCACCCACTATGTGAGTGCCAATCTTGATGACACTACTATGGAAGTCCTTCCGGCTAAAGTGTTCGGACATGGCCTCGAAGTTATCTGCCGTCACAAAGCCGTGGGTAGTTTCATCCGCCGCTATGGAGAGTATATCGAGCCCGGGACCGACCTTCCCGCCTATGTGGAGATGACCTTCAAGAACGATGCTAAAGGCGATCCTCTCGTCACCAAGGACGGCCTTATCGTGCTCGGCATCATGAGTGCGGAGCAGTACGACGCTATCAAGGAGATGACTCAGCGCATCACGCAGGTCGTGGCTGATGATCTCAAGGCCAAGGGACTTGTGCTGTACGATATCAAGTTCGAATTCGGTTACGATGCCGACGGGCAGGTGATGCTTATTGACGAGATTGCATCCGGCAATATGCGCGTGTATAAGGACGGCAAGTACATCGATCCCATGACACTCTCAAAACTTTTCTTTGCATGAGCAAAGTAGCTGTCATAATGGGAAGCGCAAGCGACTGGGACGTTATGTCTCCGGCCTGCTCCACGCTCGAAGAGTTCGGCATCCCCTATGAGAAGCGGGTGCTGAGCGCCCACCGCAATCCGGGGCCCCTGGCAGACTATGTCAGGGCCGCACGCGAAAACGGCATAGATATTATTATCGCCGGTGCGGGCGGGGCCGCCCATCTGCCCGGAGTTATAGCGGCTCTCACCACTCTGCCCGTAATCGGGGTGCCTGTCAAGTCCAAGGCTCTCAACGGATTGGATTCTCTGCTGTCTATAGTGCAGATGCCCTCCGGGATTCCCGTGGCCACCATGGCCATAGACGGGGCCAGGAACGCTGCGCTCTATGCGGTGTCTATACTTGCCCTGGGCGACGACGGGCTCTCGACAAGACTGCAGGAATTCCGCAAGGCTCAGAGTGACAAGGTCCTTAACACAATAATCTGACAGAATGCCCACCTGCAACGGTGGGCATACGCTTTTTTTGAAATGAACGCCAGACGTCTATTCGTAGAAAAAAAAGAAAGTTTCCGCGTGGAGGCCGATTGTCTCCGTGCCGAACTTAACGAAAACCTTTCACTGCAGCTCAGGGAATTGAGGCTGTTGAACGTGTATGACCTTTTCGGCTTCAGCGAAGCTCTTCTGCAGTCATGCCGCTATCGCGTGTTCGGGGAAGTGGTGACGGACAATGTGAGCGATACGCTCGACCTTACGGGGAAAAAGTATCTGGCAGTTGAATACATCCCCGGACAGTTCGACCAGCGCGCCTCCTCCGCCGTGGACTGCGTGCATCTGATTGATCCTTCAGCAGATATCACTATCAAAAGCTCGAAGCTCCTGCTTTTCGATGACGATACACCCGATGCTATTGTAGAAAAGGTGGCCCACTATTTCATCAATCCAGTGGAATGCAGGCGCAAGGACCTCGGCAAACTGGTAATTGCAGAGCAGGCTGACGTGAAGCCACTGGAAGACCTTTCGGGCTTTACTGCCATGCCGGAAGAGGAATATGCCGCTTTCTGCCGTTCCCACGGCCTTGCCATGAATGTGGACGACCTCCGGGAGGTGGTGAAGTATTTCAAGGCGGAAGGGCGCGTCCCCACCGAGACGGAGCTCCGCATTCTGGATACCTACTGGAGCGACCACTGCCGCCACACCACCTTCACATCCGAACTCGAGGAGATAAGAATCGATGAGTCCTTCATTAAAGATGAGCTGGAAGATTCCCTCGGACTGTTCAGGAAGATGCGCGAGGAGCTGGGACGCAGCGACAAGCCCGTGTGCCTCATGGAACTTGCCACAATTGGCGCAAGGTGGCTTCGCAAGCAAGGCAAACTCAATGACCTTGAGCAAAGCGAGGAAAACAACGCATGCAGCATCTTCGTGGACGTAGATGTGGACGGACAGATGCAGAAGTGGCTGCTGCAGTTCAAGAACGAAACCCACAACCACCCCACCGAGATTGAGCCATTCGGCGGCGCGGCGACCTGCCTCGGGGGCGCCATCCGCGACCCTCTGTCCGGCAGGGCGTATGTATATCAGGCAATGCGTGTTACCGGTGCGGGGGATATCAGGACCGCCGTGGCGAATACCATCCCCGGCAAACTGCCCCAGAGGCTTATAAGCCGCAAGGCGGCCGGAGGTTATTCCAGTTATGGCAACCAGATAGGGCTCGCCACCACCCACGTACGGGAAATATATTCAGAAGGTTATACAGCGAAGAGGATGGAGATAGGTGCTGTCGTCGGGGCCGTGAAGGCATCAGACGTGCGGCGCGAGAGTCCTGCGCCCGGTGATGCGGTCCTCTTGCTCGGAGGACGTACTGGGCGTGACGGCATAGGTGGAGCTACGGGCTCTTCCAAAGAACACACGGAGGCTTCACTCGAGACCTGCGGGAGTGAGGTGCAGAAGGGGAATGCTCCCGAAGAACGTCAACTCCAGAGGCTTTTCCGCCGTCCGGAAGTCACCCGTCTCATCAAAAAGAGCAACGATTTCGGTGCGGGCGGAGTGAGCGTCGCCATTGGCGAACTTGCCGCCGGGCTGGATATCCACCTGGACAGGGTTCCGGTGAAATATGCAGGCCTGAATGCCACCGAACTTGCCATAAGTGAGTCGCAGGAGAGGATGGCTGTGGTGGTGGAAGCAGAGGATGTGGACGATTTCTGTGCGCTGTGCGCCGCTGATAATGTAGAAGTAACCCATGTGGCCGATGTGACGGGTACGGGCAGGATGCGGATGTTCAATGGCGAGAGCCTGGTCTGCGACCTTTCAAGGGAGTTTATCGACAGTGCCGGGGCCAAACATTATGCCCGTGCCACGATATCGGCAGTCGAAGACCGCAATCCTTTCGTGCGCAAGTACGACGGAGCGACACTTCCCGAGAAAATGGCCGATCTGATGGGATCCGCCAACGTGGCATCGCAGAAGGGCATGGTCGAGATGTTCGATTCCACCATAGGCCGCTCCACCGTGCTTATGCCATACGGCGGACGCAGACAAGCCACCGAGACTCAGGTCTCTGTACAGAAGCTGCCGGTAAGCGGATATACCGATACTGCCAGCGTGATGGCCTGGGGCTACAATCCCGACCTTGCCGTATGGAGCCCTTATCATGCTGCTGCCTATTCGGTGGTTGAAGCATGCACCAAGGTGGCTTGTTCCGGCGCTGACTGGTCCGGGATGCGCTTTTCCTACCAGGAATACTTCGAAAGGATGACATCTGATCCCCACAGCTGGGGCAAACCTCTAGCCTCCCTTCTCGGAGCGCTCAAGATGCAGGCCGCCCTCGGCTTGCCTTCCATTGGTGGAAAAGACTCGATGAGCGGCACATTTGAGCATATCCATGTGCCTCCCACCCTGGTGGCTTTCGGCATCACCACAGTAGATGCGCGTGGGGTCATATCCCCCGAATTCAAGAAGGCCGGACACAGTATCTGGCTTATTCGTCATACGCCTCTGAGCAATCACATGCCCGATACGGAAGCCCTCAAACGCAACTGGGATTATCTTCATTCGCAGATCCAGTCCGGCATAATCGTGAGCGCATGGTCGCTTTCGTATGGCGGCGTGGCCGAGGGACTGGTGAAAATGAGTCTGGGTAACGCTCTCGGAGTGAAGGTGGAGTGCCCGGAAGACGGCCTCTTCTCGCTGGGCTATGGCTCGGTGCTTGTCGAGAGCACTGAAGATCTGGATTTTCCTTCAGCTGAGCGGCTTGGCGAAGTGATTGCCGGCGGAATCTGTATTAACGGATGCGAGATGGAGCTTGACATGCTGGAGGAGGCTTACGAGGCCCGTTATTTCAAGCTGTATCCGCCCCGCGTCCCCGACGTCCGAAGGCAATCTGCTATGGGCGATGATAGCCCTAAACGGCCAGTCTTGCCCTATCCCGGCGATGCGGTAGAGCATCCGGTAGTGTGCATGCCGGTTTTCCCGGGCACCAACTGTGATTTCGACACCGCCAAGGCATTCCGGGCAGCCGGGGCCGAGGTGCAGCCCTTCATTTTCAGGAACCTTACGCCTAAAGATGTGCTGCTGTCGATCGACGGCCTCGCGGAGAGGATTTCCCGCAGCCATATCCTTGCTTTCTGCGGAGGCTTTTCCTCCGGTGATGAGCCGGACGGCAGCGGAAAATTCATAGCCGACGTCATCGCCAATGCCAAGGTGAGTGAGGCTATTACTGGGCTGCTTTCCCGCGGAGGTCTTATACTTGGCATCTGCAACGGTTTCCAGGCCCTGGTAAAGAGCGGGCTTCTTCCTTATGGGAAGCCAGGCTGCGTTACGGCAGAGTCGCCTACGCTCTCCCGTAACGACATCAACCGCCATGTCTCGCTCATTGCTACCACCGAAGTGGTATCGGTGGATTCCCCCTGGCTTTCTTCATTCAAGCCGGGAGAAAGGCACTCTGTCGCATTCAGCCATGGAGAAGGCAAGTTCGTAGTTAATGAAGCCCTCGCCAGGGAGCTGTTTGCAAACGGGCAAGTGGCCTTCCGTTATGTGGACAATCCCAATGGCTCATACTATGACATAGAAGGCATCCTGAGCCCCGACGGACATATACTTGGCAAGATGGGGCACAGCGAGCGCTACGAGAGCAATCTGTTCAAGAATATCTCCGGGAATTGCAGTCAGCCCATTTTTGAAAACGCCGTGAATTATTTCAGAAAGATATGATAAAGAAAGAATTGGTATTCGACGGAAACGAGAAGCAGGTCTTTGCGACCGAAGATCCTCATAAGGTCATCTTCCACTTCAAGGACGTGACCCTCGCCTACAATAGCATCAAGCGTGCTCGTTTTGACGGGAAAGGCTTGCTCACCAACCGCATTTCCGCCATGCTCCTGGGATATCTCAACCATAACGGAGTGCGTACCCATTTCATCGAACAGACAGGTGAGCGCGAGCAGCTTTGCCGCAAGATAGAAGTAATCCCCATTGAGGTATTCTGGCGTAAAAGGATAGCGGGGACCCTTGCGGTGCGCCTCGGAGTCGAAGACGGCTTCTGCCCCGGCAACACCATCGTTGACCTGCAGTATAACGATGACGCCCTTGACAATCCTGTCATCAACAAGCACCATGCAGTGGCGCTGGGGCTCGCTTCATACGAGGAGCTGGATATCATGGTGGCCGTTGCCCGCAAGGCCGGTTCTCTTCTGGAAGCCCTCTTCCATAAGGCCGGCATTGAGCTGGTGGACATGAAGCTGGAGTTCGGCCGCACCTCTGACAACGGCGAACTCATTCTCTCCGACGAAATCAGTCCCGACACTTGCCGCCTCTGGGATGAAGCTACGGGCGAACGGCTTGACAAGGACCGTTTCCGCCTGGATCTCAGCGATGTCGTGGCATCATATCGTACCGTTTTGGAAAGACTTGAGAACATAATGGCAAACTAAAGATATGGGTGTACTTGCAGTTTATGGCGTTAAAGACGCTTCGACCTACATTTATTATGGCCTCCACAATCTGCAGCACCGCGGACAGGAGGGCGGCGGAATAGCCACCTTCGACGAGTACGGCAAGTCGTACCGGTATCGCGGCCAGGGACTGCTGAGCGAGATTTTCACCAATGGTGAGATAGAGGGCCTGAAGGGCTCTATGGGCGTAGGCAGCGTAAAGTATGCAAATGCTTCCAATGGCGGACCGGAAAACGTGGAGCCTCTTTATTTCCGTCACAAGAGCGGGAACTTCGTCGTTGCGGGCGAAGGCAATTTGGTGAATTCCAGGCAGATTGCTGATTATCTAGAGAAACATGGCACTATCTTTCAGACAGACAGGGACAGTGAACTGCTTGCACATCTTATCAAAAAGAACAACAAGGAGGACAGGATAGAGCGGATTGTGAAGGCTCTTAATATGATGGAGGGGGGCTTTTCCTTCGTCATCATGACCCGGAGCCGCGTGTATGCATGCCGCGACAAATACGGCATCAAGCCCCTCTGCATCGGGCGTCTGGGAGATGGCTTCGTGGTGAGCAGCGAGTCTTGCGCATTCGGCATCATGGGGGCTGAATTCATACGTGACGTAAAGCCGGGAGAGATAGTCTCTTTCGATGAGAACGGGATCCGCAGCACGCTGTACTCCCGTTTCTCCCGCCATCGTATGTGCGCCATGGATTACATCTATTTTGCCAGGCCCGACAGCGACATCGACGGCTGCAACGTCCATGCCTACCGCAAAGAAGCGGGCCGCCGCCTCTTCAGGGAGTGCCCCGCCCAGGCGGATATAGTAATAGGCGTGCCCGAGTCCGGCCTGAGTGCCGCAATCGGCTATGCAGAAGAGAGCGGGATCCCCTTTGAGATGGGCCTGGTCAAGCATAAATATGTAGGGAGGACCTTCATCCAGCCTGTCCAGAGCATGCGCGAGCTTGGCGTCAAGATGAAGCTCTCGCCGGTGCGCAGCATAGTGAACGGTAAGCGCATAGCACTTGTGGACGATTCCATTGTGCGTGGAACCACTTGCCTTAAGATAGTAAAGCTTCTCCGCGAGGCAGGAGCAGCAGAAGTGCATGTGCGCATTGCAAGTCCCATGATGCGCTTTACCTGCCATTATGGAGTGGATACATCTACCCCCGAGGAATTGCTCTGTTCGCACCGGACCCTTGAAGAGGCCTGCAAGGCTATAGAGGCCGACTCCCTCGGTTATCTCAGCCCTGAATCCACCCGCGACTCGTGTTTCGGCTGCGCCGATCCTTGTCAGGCATGTTTTACAGGAGAATATCCTACATTGTTGTACGACGATAATATTATCAAAGAATAGCATGGCTCAGTCTTACGAAAACGCCGGCGTGAACCTCGAAGCCGGTTATGAGGTAGTCAGGAGAATAAAGCAGCATGTAGCATCTACGGCGCGTTCCGGCTCTATGGGAAACATAGGTTCCTTCGGCGGGATGTTCGACCTTTCGGCCCTGAACGTCAGGGAGCCCGTGCTTGTAAGCGGCACCGACGGCGTAGGCACCAAACTGAAGATCGCCTTTGCCATGGACAAGCACGACACCATAGGGATCGATGCCGTTGCGATGTGCGTTAACGATGTACTTGCCCAGGGGGCGGAGCCGCTGATCTTCCTGGATTATGTCGCCCTCGGCCACAATGTGCCGTCAAAAGTCGAAGCCATAGTGGCCGGAGTCGCTGAAGGGTGCCGGCAGGCCGGATGCGCCCTTGTGGGCGGAGAGACTGCTGAGATGCCCGGAATGTATGCAGAAGGGGAATATGATATTGCCGGTTATACTACGGGAGTGGTTGAAAAATCCAAGCTTATAGATGGCTCGAAGGTTAAGGCGGGCGACGTCCTCGTGGGCGTGGCTTCCAGCGGTGTACATTCTAACGGCTTCAGCCTTGTCCGGAAGATTGTGGCCGACGCCGGCCTGTCCTATACCGACCCCGTCCCTGAATTCGGAAGGAAGCTGCTCGGAGAGGTGCTCCTTACTCCCACCAAGATCTATGTGAAGCAGATGCTGCAGGTCATCCGCTCATGCGACGTGCACGGCATCTGCCATATTACCGGCGGCGGGTTCGATGAAAACATTCCGCGTGTCCTGCATGAAGGGCAGGGGATTGAGATTCAGGAGGGTAGCTGGGAGATTCTTCCCGTCTTCCGTATGCTGGAAAAGTGGGGCCATGTGCCTCATCGGGAGATGTTCAATATCTTCAATATGGGAATAGGAATGGTTGCGGTGATGGATGAAGCCGAGGCGGCGAAAGCCATTTCCATCCTTGAGGCCAGCGGCGAAAGGGCGTCAGTCATCGGACGTGTCACCGACCGACCCGGAGTTGTCATTAAATAGCGCGGCGCATGAAGAAACTAGCGGTGTTCGCAAGCGGGACGGGCAGTAATTTCGAGGCCATTGCCGATGCCTGCGCAGACGGAAGGCTGGATGCTTCCGTGGTGCTGATGGTGTGTGACAAGCCGGGTGCTGCGGTAGTCGCTAAGGCTGCTTGCAGGGGCATCCCGTCCTTTGTCTTTTCTCCTAAGGACTATCCTTCCAAAGAGGTCTTCGAGACCGAAATCGTGCGTCTGCTGGATGAGGCGGGAGTAGATCTTGTGTGCCTTGCCGGCTATATGAGAATAGTCGGGGACGTGCTGCTTAAAGCGTATGAAGGACGTATCATCAACATCCACCCGTCGCTTCTTCCCGCCTTCAAAGGAGCTCATGCGGTGGAGCAGGCTGTAGCGTACGGGGTCAAAGTGTACGGTATCAGCATCCATTGGGTCAATTCCGACCTGGACGGCGGAAGGATCATAGCCCAGAGGGCATTTGAATACGACGGCTACGATCCCGAGGAAGTGCACCGGATAGGGCAGAAAATAGAACATCAATTATACGTAGAAACAATTTCAAAACTTATTCAATGAGAGCATTAGTAAGCGTAAGCGATAAAACAGGCCTGCTTGCCTTCGTGCAGGGCCTTGTTGATCTGGGCTGGGAGATAGTAGCCACAGGCGGTACTCAGAAGCTCCTCGAGAGCGAGGGCGTGAAGACCATAGGTATCAGCGAAGTTACGGGCTTCCCCGAGATACTCGACGGGCGCGTCAAGACCCTGCACCCCAAAGTGCACGGAGGTATCCTTGCCCGCCGTGACCTTCCCGCCCACATGGAGACTCTTGCCGAGAACGGTATAGATACCATCGACCTTGTGTGCGTGAATCTGTATCCCTTCCGCCAGACTATAGCCAAGGAAGGGGTGACGTTGGAAGAGGCGATTGAGAATATCGATATCGGCGGTCCTTCCATGGTGCGCTCGGCAGCCAAGAACTGGAAAGACGTCACCATAGTATGCGATCCTTCAGACTACGATTTAGTGCTCTCCGAGCTGCATACACACGGCCGGACCTCACAGCAGACGCGCCTCAAGCTTTCTGCTAAGGCCTACACCCATACGGCAGAATACGACAGCTGCATTGCGTCCTACATGCGCTCTCGGGCCGGCCTTCCCGAAAAGCTCTTCCTCGAATTCGACTTCAAGCAGGATCTGCGCTATGGCGAGAACCCTCATCAACAGGCGACCTTCTATTCGGACATGAAACCTGTGCCCTTCTCCCTCGCGTTTGCCCGGCAGATACAGGGCAAGGAACTGTCGTACAATAATATACAAGACGCCAATGCGGCCCTTAACGTGCTCCGCGATTTCAGCGAGCCTTTCTGCCTTGCGCTTAAGCACATGAACCCCTGCGGAGCTGCAGTGGGCGCCACGATCGAAGAGGCATGGCAGGCTGCGTACGAGGCCGACAAGGTGAGCATCTACGGAGGCATAGTGGGTGTGAACAGGGAGCTTACCGCTGAGGTGGCACTTGGGATGAAGCCCATTTTCCTGGAGATAGTGATAGCGCCTTCCTACACGCCTGAGGCTCTTGAGATTCTATCGTCAAAGAAGAACCTGCGCGTGCTGGAGGTGGATATGACTCATTCAGACGCAGCCGTGCCTCAATATGTGGGAGTTACCGGAGGCCTTCTGGTGCAGCAGCTGGATACGCAAGTGGAGCGCATTACCGAAGATATGTGCGTGACCAAGGCTAAGCCTTCTGCCGCTATCATGAAAGATCTCGAATTCGGCTGGAAGATAGTCAAGCATGTCAAATCCAATGCAATAGCTGTAGTGCGTGACGGCCATACCATAGGCATAGGGGCCGGTCAGACCAACCGGGTAGGCTCTGCCCACATAGCTCTGGAAGAGGCCCGTGCTGCCGGCTTTGCCGACGGACTCATTCTTGCTTCGGACGGCTTCCTGCCGTTCGACGATACGGTCGCGCTGGCGGCTGAGTACGGAGTGGCGGCCATAGTCCAGCCCGGCGGAAGCATACGCGATGCCGAAGCCATTGCCAAAGCTGATGAATTGGGAATAGTGATGCTCTTCACAGGCGTACGCCACTTTAAACACTGATGTTATGAAAGTATTGGTCATAGGCTCCGGAGGACGTGAGCATGCAATAGTGGATGCTCTGAGCCGCAGTGCACAGGTAGATAAGATATATTGCGCTCCCGGCAACGCCGGCATCGGCCTCCAGGCTGAAAACGTCCCTCTGAAAGATACCGACGTAGAGGGCCTCAAGGCCTTCGCACTCGACAAACGGATTGACCTTACCGTAGTAGGGCCGGAAGCATCACTGGCCGAGGGCGTTGTGGACGCTTTCCGTGCTGCCGGACTGAGGATATTCGGACATACCAAGGCGGCTACGCGCATCGAAAGCTCCAAGGAGTTTGCCAAGGAACTAATGATTAAATACGGGATTCCTACGGCCGGATACAAGAGCTTCGATGCCTTCGACGCAGCCTTGGAATATGTCTCCGGGAGGCCTTTCCCGGCCGTTATCAAATACGACGGTCTGGCAGCCGGCAAGGGAGTGGTGATTGCGCAGGACTTGGAAGAAGCGCGTGCCGCTCTCTCCGACATGCTGCTGGATGCTACGTTCGGCAAGGGCAGGGTGGTCATTGAAGACTATCTCTCCGGCCCGGAATTCTCCTTCCTCTGCTTCGTGGAAGGATCCAATGTGTATCCCATGCCTCTCTCTCAGGACCACAAGCGTGCCTTCGACGGTGACAAGGGGCCCAATACCGGCGGAATGGGTGCCTATACCGGCCTGCCTTTCATCACTGCGGACGACAGGCAATTCGCCTTTACAGAAATCATGTGTAAAGCGGCCAGGGCCATGGTCTCGGAGGGTTGTCCGCTCAGCGGAGTGCTCTATGGGGGCCTTATGAAGACTGCCGACGGCATAAAGGTGATTGAATTCAATGCCCGCTTCGGCGACCCCGAGACAGAAGTCGTTCTGCCTTTGTTGGAGAGCGATATTTTTGATATCTTTGACGCTGTGGCCAGCGGTCGTCCGGCCCCGGCGCCGGTGTGGAAAGATGCTGTCACCCTCGGAGTGGTCCTGGCATCGAAGGGCTATCCCGGCAAGTACCAGAAGGGTGCTGTCATCTCCGGCCTGGATGCCGTTCAGGGCAGGATTTACCACATGGGGACTGCCTTCCGCGATGGTTCTTTGGTGACCAACGGCGGCCGTGTGCTGATGGTGGTCGGAAGCGGAAGCGACGTGGCCGACGCCCGCGAGAGGGTGTACCGCGAGCTGGGCAAGGTTAAGTGTGACAATTTGTACTTCAGAAATGACATAGCGCATTGTGCGCTCGATAAGTAATATGGCTAAGATACTGGATGGAAAGGCCCTGAGTGCCGTCGTCAAGGACGAGGTACGTTCCGAAGTTGTTGAACTTGAGGCAAAATATGGCCGCAAGCCCTGCCTTTGCGTAATTATAGTGGGGGAGAATCCTGCGAGCCAGGTGTATGTACGCAACAAGGTGAAAGCTGCTGCTTATACCGGCATGGAGTCGCGGCTCATTGAGCTCCCGTCTTCCGTTTCAGAAGAGACCCTTCTGGGCAAGATTGCAGAGCTGAACTCCGACCCTTCCGTTGACGCCATCCTGGTCCAGCTGCCTCTCCCTAAGCATATTGATGAAGAAAAGGTGATCTATGCCGTGGCCCCGGAAAAGGACGTGGATGGTTTCCATCCTTCCAACGTGTCGCTCTTGTGGCTTGGGAAGGAGTGCATAGTGCCCTGT
Source organism: Bacteroidales bacterium (assembly GCA_017634595.1). Lineage (GTDB taxonomy): Bacteria > Bacteroidota > Bacteroidia > Bacteroidales > UBA932 > Cryptobacteroides. The sequence continues at coordinate 92,542 of JAGBNC010000006.1, read as the reverse complement.
ACCCCCGCCGGCGTGATGCGCCTTATCGACAGCACCGGAGTGGATATCTGCGGAAAGACTGCAGTGGTAGTAGGCCGCAGCAATATAGTCGGCAAGCCTGTCGCCAAACTGCTTCTCGACCGCAACGCCACTGTAGTTATCGCCCATTCCCGCACCGCTGATCTGGGTGCTGTTACCCGCCAGGCCGATATTCTGGTGGCTGCCGTCGGCAAGCCCGGCCTTATCAAGGGCGAAATGGTGCGCCCCGGGGCGATAGTGATTGACGTTGGCATCAACCGTACGGAGGACGGGAAGCTTTGCGGCGATGTGGACTTTGCTTCGTGTTCAGAAAAGGCATCATGGATAACGCCGGTCCCCGGAGGCGTCGGCCCCATGACCATAGCCATGCTGATGAAGAATACCATACGCTGCTTCAAGTCCAGGGTGCCTGGTGCTCGTTGAGGCGGCCCGATTATACAACTGTGGAATTTTTTTCTTACATTTGTTGAATACGTAAAGATTTATAATTATGGGAGCATTTCACGCTTATGACATACGCGGAATCTATAATGTAGATTTCGACAAGGAGACTGCCTACAAAGTAGGATATTTTCTCCCCGGCCTTCTGGGCGCCAAAGAAGTATTGGTAGGAAGAGACTGCAGGACATCTTCGCAGGAAATACACGACTATCTGATCAAGGGCATCACGGATGCCGGTGCAGATGTGTACGACGTGGGCCTGAGCAGTACCCCTATGGTTTATTTCGGTACCGCCAATTATGGCTTCAAGGCTTCTGTCCAGATCACCGCTTCTCACAACCCTGCCGAGTACAACGGTATGAAAGTGTCCAGGGAGAATGCCCTGCCCGTCGGCTATGACACCGGCCTGGGCCAGATAAAGCAGTGGATTGATGAGGGACGTCCCACACCTGTGGCCGACGTGCCCGGCCGTGTGCACGAGCGTGACATCAAGCAGGATTATATCAATTTCCTGCTCAAGTTCAAAGGGGACTTCAGCTCTCTCAAGATTGCTATGGACTGCTCCAACGGTATGTCCAGCATGTACGTCAAGCAGGTTTACGGCGACCAGCCGTCTTATATCTTTGACACCCTTGACGGACGTTTCCCTAACCACGAGCCCAATCCTCTGATTCCCAAGAATGTAGAGCCTCTTAAGGAGCTTGTCCGCAAGACTGGTGCCGACGTAGGTGTTATCTACGACGGCGATGCCGACCGTGTGATGTTCGTGGACGAGAAGGCCCGCTTCGTGGCTCCCGACCTGGTGATAGCCCTCATGGCTTATTACTTCTGCGACGAGCGCGGTGCCAAGAATCCCCGCGTGCTGCAGGAAATCCGCAGCTCGAAGGCAGTAGGGGAGTTCCTCGCCGACTATGGCGCTGAAATGCATACCTGGAGAGTAGGGCGCGCATTCGCCGCTCCGAAGCTCCGCGAAATCGACGGCCTGTGGGGCGGAGAGCTCGCCGGCCACTATTATTTCAAAGATTTCTTCTATTCCGACAGCGGCATGCTGGCTTCCATCATCGTGCTTCGCATAGTGGCCGCCCTCAAGAAGCAGGGACGTACCCTGAGCGGCGAGATAGACAAGATTACCCGTTACAAGAATTCAGGAGAGATCAATTTCCGAGTCGATGATAAGAAAGGCGCCATGGATGCAGTGCGCGACTATTTCCTCGGACAGGAGAAAGCCGAAGCCTTCATGGACTTTGACGGTTACAGGGCCGAATTCCCCGATTGGTGGTTCAATATCCGTCCTTCCAATACCGAGCCCTACCTTCGTTTCATTTGCGAGGCCAGCAAGGATGAGGTCCTGCATGAGAAGATAGCCAAAGTACAGGAAATCATTGAGAAGCAGTTTGGAGGAGTGAGAGCCTGATGAGACGTTTTTGTGTACTGATCCTAAGCCTGATAATCTGCAGTCTCGCGGCGGCCCAGACCGATACTCTGGCCACTGCGCCTCCCGACACGCTTCACCAGCCGGCCGATATTGTGCCGGACATCACCTTTTTTGCCAAGGGTAATGGCGCCCCCGTGGATACTCTCGACGTGGGTGACGGCCGTGTGCAGATAGTCCTCAAAGACGACAATACCTGGTATCTTATAAAGAATGTGTCCATGCTTGCCGACGATGACCTGTTTACTCAGAATTGGCGCGAGCATGTGGTCAATCCATACGTAGGGACCCCTCTGGACAGCATCCCATACAGGGTCACCATTTGCCTTGTCGATTCGGTAAGCCGCTTCGTATGTCCCCATCAGGGCAAGGTCTTTTCCAAGTTCGGAATGCGTCACGGCCGCAGGCATACCGGCTGCGACGTGCCCTATCCCACAGGTACTCCGGTGTACTGTGCCTTCGATGGGCGGGTACGCCTTGCCGAGCGCCACAAGGGCTACGGTCTTTGCATAGTGGTAAGGCATGAAAACGGCTTGGAGACTCTCTACGGGCACCTTTCGCGTATGGACGTTATCCCCGGACAGTGGGTTCATGCTGGAGACTTGATAGGTCTTGGCGGATCGACCGGACGCAGCAGCGGCCCGCACCTGCACTTCGAGACCCGCTACTGCGGTCATGCTTTTGATCCTGAATGGATTGTGGACTTCGAGCATGGGGTGTTGCGCAAGAATGTGTTCGTGCTCAAGCGCAGCTATCTCTCTCCTTACAGCCGCTATGTTCCCGAGTCGATTGACGACGAGGAGGAGCTTTATATGACCGAAGAGCAGATCAAGGCAGAGGAGGAGCGTATCGCCAAGGAGCGAGCAGCCATGAAGTACCACACTATCCGTTCCGGCGACACCCTCTCCGGTATCGCCCGCAAGTATGGGACTACAGTATCCAAGATTTGTGCTCTCAATAGCGGCCTCAAGCCCACTACGGTCCTCAGCCTCGGACGGAAGATTCGTGTTAAATAATTGTTGAGCCCTCCGGCAGTGTGCTTCGGAGCCTATAAAACATGGGAAAAGGGCTCCGAAGCGCATTACTGGAGGGCTTGAAAGAACAACTGATGAACAAGAAAGTTTATATTGAGACCTACGGCTGCCAGATGAACGTGGCAGATACGGAGGTCATATTCTCGCTGCTTGGCAAGCATGGCTACGGACGCACCGAAGACATGTCGGAGGCCGATGTGATAATGGCCAACACATGCTCCGTCCGCGACAATGCCGAGCAGCGCATACTGGGACGCATCGAGGTATTCAATCAGCAGAAGCGCAAGCGTCCCGAGGTGCTGGTAGGCATACTTGGCTGCATGGCGGAGCGCCTCAAGGAGCAGCTGATCGACACTGGGAAAGTGGATATAGTGGCTGGTCCCGACGCCTACCGCTCGCTTCCCGTACTGCTGCAGAACGCCGGCCCCGGGATGCCTCAGATCAATGTTGAATTGTCACGTGAGGAGACTTACGGCGATATCCAGCCTGTCCGTCTTGACCGTAACGGAGTGTCCGCCTTCATATCCATTATGAGGGGCTGCAACAACGTGTGCTCCTATTGCGTGGTGCCCTACACTCGTGGCGCCGAACGGAGCCGTGACTTCCACTCCATAGTGCGTGAGGCCTGCGACTGTGCTGCAGGAGGCTACAAGGAAGTGACTTTGCTGGGCCAGAATGTGGATTCTTACAAATACGAAGACTGCAACTTCGCCTCCCTGCTTAAGATGGTGGCCGAAGCCTGCCCCGGGATGCGCGTGCGCTTCTCCACATCCAATCCGCAGGACATATCCGACGAGGTGCTGCAGGTGATGGCCTCGCACAGCAATATTTGCCATCAGATACATCTTCCTGTGCAGTCGGGCTCGGACCGCATCCTTGAGAAGATGCGTCGCCGCTATACCAGGGCCTGGTACCTCGACAGGGTGGCCGCCATACGCCGCTACATGCCGGACTGCGCCATATCTACCGATGTCATTGCAGGTTTCTGCTCCGAGACTGAAGAGGACCATCGTGACACGCTGAGCCTCTTTGAGGAGGTTGGTTTTGATGCGGCGTACATGTTCTATTACTCCGAACGCCCCGGCACCCTCGCTGCTCGCAAATACCCCGACGATGTGCCTCAGGATGTCAAGAACCGCAGGCTGGAGGAAATCATAGCTCTGCAGAACCGTCTCTCGCTGGAAAGCAACAGGCGGGATGTGGGCAAGCGCTTTGAGGTGTTGGTGGAAGGCCCGTCCAAGCGCAATCCCTCCGAATTATGCGGCCGCACGGGCACAGGCAAGATGTGCGTATGGCCCGACTCTGAGCACAAAGCCGGCGATTTCGTTGAGGTGGAAGTGCGTGACTGTACTCAGGCGACTCTTCTCTGCGACCTGTGCCGGAAGCCCATTTGAATATCCCTTAGGGCTGACAGGGTAGAGGGAATAGTCTTTACGTTTTTTATAACCGGCTTCCCGGGACGGTCCAGCAGGGCTATCCCGAGTTTCTCGAACACCAGGGCTTCGTCTGAGGCGTAGTCCACATAAGGGGCTACTCCAAGCGTACGCAGATACGAACCGTCTTCCTCGTACAGGGCGATGACAATCACGAAGTTGCGTTCGCTCCCGCTCACGTCGTCCTTGGTACCGGGAGCGTTCTTCCCGCCCTCTGCAGGCTCCAGGCTGAGCATTACGGTGCGGGCATTGTTGGGCCCCCAGAATATCTCTTCTTCACCCTTCATCGAGAATCCGGTGTCGCTGAAAGAGTCTTCAAAGGGGAGTACGAGGCTCCTGGAGAGCTCAAGGTCGGCGCCGCTGTCATTTGGCCTGACTTTGCAGTTAACCACCTCTCCCATCTCGAAGCGGTGCCTGAAGATGGGCTGGCGCATTGCGTTGTCGATAACCCTCACCGAGCGCAGTTCGGGAGCAGGGCGGGGGAGATATGATGTGATGCCTACGTTTTCCGCTTCCCTTATTTCATTGCTTCGGCGCACTGCGCTTGACGGGTCGAGCATGCGGCTGATATCGTAGTTGCGCAGGCCCAGGCCGCCGAGTACATCGCTGTGGTCTATCTGCCTGTAGGAGTTAAGAGAGATGGAGAATGACGGAACGGCGAGGCAGTTGATGTCTCTCATGGCTATCCATGTCTCCGCTCCTTCTGCATTGTAGATGACTCCGTCGGTACATTCTGCCTCAAGCCATCCCCAGCGCGAGACTTCCTCTACGAAGCGTCCGTCGGACTCGTACAAAACGGCCTTCACAGTGTAGTAGCTTCCGTTTTCGGGGTTCAGCATGGCTCCCGGATGCTCTTCTTCGTCAAGTGCTGGCTCCAGCCTCACGAAGCGCCCGTAGCCCCAGTCGAGCCTGAGGTCGTTGCAGACGGCGCTGCGTCCGCGGCTGTCCTTGCCTATGCTGATGGCCTTCAGGTTGTTGCGATGCAGGCGCTTGCCTATCACACCGTTGCCCCAAGCCGCAAGACGTATAGCGTCTCCGGCTGGGTTGTACGGGGCCACATATCCTGGATAAGCAAATTCGGAATTCTTGAACATGCGGGAGTCGTAGTAGCAGGCTACGAACTCCGAAGTGAGCACGTTGAAGCCTCCGCCAGAGTAGGTGACTGAAAGATTGTCAAGGGGGAGAAGGACCTGGCCGTCGCTGCTTATCACGCCCATGAGGCCGTCGGTGGCCGATTTGGCAATGCCGCGGCCGTTGCGGAACGAGGGCGAGGATGAGAATGACGGAGCGAAAATCTCATTGCCTTCGAAGTCGTACACGCCCCACATCGGCTTGGGCCCGATGCGGGGGACTTCTACGTAGCGCTCCGCCATGATCAGGGCTTCTGAACGGTTGACGCTGACAGCAGGGCACTCTACCGGGATCACAAGTTCGCCGGAGGTGTTGGCAATGCCGCGGAGTTTGGTCTTGCCGCTCTTGCGCATGACTTCGCAGAGGCCGGCTTTGTCGAATTTGTCTATATCGTCATACTCTGGCTTCAGTATCCAAGCACCGCTCTGGTCGATGACTCCCTTGCGGCCGTCTTTCTCGACAATGGCAAAGCCACCGATAAAGCGTTTTGCGGCATTGAACGAGGGCTCGATGACCCAGTTCTTGCTCTTGTCTTGATAACCGAACAGCTTGCTGGCCTTGTCTTTAACAGGTTTGATGTCCTGCGCGAAGGCGGCCGCGGCAATGAGCAGCATGGCCGTGCTCAAAAAAATACTCCGTAGTTTCATAGTGCTAATATACGGAAAATCTGTGAAAACAAGTCTGCGGGCAAGGTCCCCAGGGGGATATTAGTCGGTATTCCGACAGAAAGAGCTCCAGAAACCTCTGGAGCTCTTTCTGTCGGGATGATCCGATTTTGTCCCGCGATTCTTGCGCTTGTAACGCATTGTCTATCAATTCGCTTATAGCCGTAATTTCGCTCATTTTATATCGTTTTTCAAAAAAACTTGTCCCGTTCTCGTCCCGGCATCGTCGGGATGCAAAATCTCGAAACGATTATTTCAGGCCATTATGAGGCCGCTTTAGTGCTTGGCCAGGATATCCAGTAATTGCTTTATCTGCGCATCCTTCTCCTTTATCTGCGCATCCTTCTCCTTTATCCTCTCATCGAGCAGCTCGATCTGGGCCTTCAGGACATCCGGAGAGTCGGAATAGTATTGGCGGTTGTCAATAGGAGAATTGCTTATCCGATTATTTCCATTGATAATTACCCCGGAGTTGGAGTCACCTACTTGTTGGCCAGCCTTAATCATTTGCCCCTCCCCAGTAACCAACCACTGAATATCAAGATCGGGGAAATTCGAGGCAATGGCTTGAAGTTTATCAGGCGAAATGCTACGTTTGATAGATGTTACATAGGCATTCGAAACCCCTACCAAGCGACCAAATTCGCTCATATTCACCTGCTTAAATCGCAGGTATTCCATAAGTCTTTGTTTTACAGTAGTTTCCATAACCATATTCAAATTTGTAGTTAAAAATCGAAGCGATAGTTTGGATAATTCAAACTAATAGCTTATATTTGTAGTCGAAAACAAACTACAATTAAACTACAAACGCACTACAAAAAGCCAAATATATTAAAAATGTTCGAGAATGGAAAACAAAGTCAACAACTTGCAGCAGCCCCTGGCTCTGGGGCTGGCCTGCGCCCTGGCGGCCACTCTGGCTGTCAATGGGATCCAAGCTTTGCTTGGGCTCGCCGCCTTCGCCTGGTGGCATCTCTTCACGCTCGCATTCCTGATGATGGTTTACGCCTCGTCACTGACGGCAAGGCAGCGCTCCAGGATTGCGGCATTCATCCGGCTGACGAGAAGAAAGGCCGCGGGTTTAACAGCAAACTCCCCATTCTCGAACATTTCCGGGCGGGCAGCGGCCTCCCGCCCTTTTTATCATCGCCGCCCTCAAACTGAACCTTAGCCATGGAAGAACGCGAGTTACTCATTATCACGGAGAAGTACGAACTGCTCTACGACCCCACCAAGACCGACGAAATCATGGCGGCCGTCTGCTACAAGGCCACCCGCGACGAACACGTCCTTGAAGGCGCGCTGAAGATAGCCGCAGCTCTCATAGGCGTGCATACCGAATCCAAGTCCCTCCAGCTCAGGTTCAACGAGTATATACAGAGCGTCCGCAACACTTTCGCCCAGCAAGCTGAAAAACAACCTCCAGGTTCGCCAGAAACCCGACAACGGCCGTAGGAGCCCGCATAAGTCCACGCTCATGGTACTTGGCTGACAGCCGGAAAGACGGCACATCGCCGGCAGGGCGTGACGGAGAGACAAAACCGTAGTAACACTAAGATAAGCGCCCTGCCTTTTTTTTGAAACACCGCTAAACCCAATCAATGACCCGTCCTGATTTTTCTTTACAGTTCTAAGTCTATTTTTAAGTTCATTATCTCAATACGTTGCGGATGTCCTGCATCCGCTTGTCAACTCCGCTATTACATGGGCCACCTCTTCAGGCTTATTCGCCTTGTAATAGTTCTTCCATACTCGAACCTGCTCTCCTGTTTCAAGGTACGCTTGAGCCGGCGTTTTGTAGTTCAAACTCAAGTGGGGCCGCTTGTTGTTGTATAAGTTTATAACTTGTGCAACACGCTTTAAAGCATCTTCATAACCTCTAAAGTGCTCATCATAAAGCCATTCAGACTTTAAGATGCCATTCACTCTTTCTGCTATGGCGTTATCTCTTGGGTCTCCATCCTGAGTCATACTGATCTCGATTCCGTTATCCTGTAATAGCTTTACATACTTCTCACAACAGTATTGGCATCCTCTGTCTGAGTGGTGTATCAGCCCTTTCAGGTTGCATCCAGCATTACGTATCGCCATCTGCAATGCCTGTATTGTCGCTTCTGCATGAAGACTAGGACTCAGACACCAACCCATGATCTTCTTCGAGTATGCATCTGTAACCAGATGTAGATATACAAAGCCCACCTCTGTCTCAATATAGGTTATATCGCTTACCCACACTTGATTAGCTGCCGTCAGCGCCATTTCTTTTATCAAGTTCGGGAACCGGTGGAACCAGTTTGCGCTCCAAGTTGTCCGAACACCTCTCTTCCTGCGATGAACCTTCAAGTGATACTTGTCGAGTATGTCAAACAACTTGTCTCTGCTTATCAGTCCAGGGTGCGCATCATTGATTTCATGCCACAATTTACGGCCGCCCATCCTGCCCATATCCTTTCTGAGTTCAGCTATCAAGTCTAAGATTATGCTCTCTTCCGCATACTCTTCATACTTGTAGTTAAGCCTCTGATAGTAAGCTTGTCTCGTCTTGCCAAACAGTGCGCATATTGCATCTACTGACATCTTCGGGTGCAACATGCGAAGCTTACTTACTGCTTGGCACCAGCTTTTTTTCGTATGTCAATGCCCAGCTCTTCTTCAGCTACATCAATCATGGCATTGGCAGCCTCTGTCTTAAGTTTTTCAGCTTTTAACTCCTTCTCAAGCTGTGCCAATCTGGCTTCGAGAGTCCGCTCTCTTAGTGTCTTTTCCGGGGACTCGGTTAACTTCTTTTTCATCTCGATGTACTGCCTTTGGCTTGTGTTTGAAAGTCCAAAGTTAGTCATCCATCTTGATAAAGTGCAATGTCCCATCCCATATTTTACCTGGAATGTCTCCATTGACTCCCCTGAACTCATGTACTCTTCAATGATCTGAAGCTTCTCAGCATCATTGTAACGTCTTGGTTGTGTCTCCATTTTTAGTCCTAAATTAAGTTTACATTACCGACTCACAGACTGTAAACCTATGTCAGGACAAGTCACAATATGGTCTTCAAATTTACCCCCCCCCCCTACGGGCATTCCAGCACGCTCCGAACCTCTGCCTTATATGCCGGCACTATAACGGCAAGGCCTGCATCAAAGAACCCTATCAATATTGTTTAATCCTTAGAAGTACATAGAAAATGAAACAAAGCGAGCAACCCAACAAGATTACACTCCATGTCGAGGACCCGGAAACCCTTCGATTAGTGACACCTGAAGAGTGGTTTGATATTGAGCCTTGCGCCGATCCGACGGCCGCGGACTGGATCCGCATATCAAATGCAGAAGGCCAATCCTTCTTCCTGTATAAGTACGAAGTGCCGGACGAACTGCCATTCCAGAAAGCCAAGGATGCCGCCCTGGCGAAAGGATGTGATACCGGCACACGCAAGCAGTGGATTGATATTTATGATGCCATCCACGCTGCAGGACTGAACCAACTTCTTACGAGCCTTGGCGGCGACCCTATTATGCGGAAATACTACTGGACATCCGAACGAGACTCAGACCAGTCGACCAGCAACTATGCCTGGCTCTTCAACGGGACGATTGGCAGCCTGAACTACGGCTACCGCGTCAATGCGTATGCCGCCCGGCTGTTCCGCGCTTCTGAAAATTAATATTTTGATTTTAACTTTTCAGGGGCCTGGACGGCTGCATCTCGACCAGGCCCCTTTTGAAAGCAGAACATGAAATACTACATAAACACTCTGCAATACAACATCTCGGAGCTGAAGGCTGCTGATAAGCATATCCTTCCGTTTCTAAAACCATTCATCCATATCGCCGTTTCGAGGCGCTGGGCCGACGGCTTGGGGAATTGGATTAGCGCCAAACTTGGCGACTTCTACAAGACGAACCCACGCGCAAGCAAAGTCAGGGTAAGCTGCTCCTTTCCGGACGGAGAAGGCTATCGAAGCGGCACCCCTTACCCAACCATCCAAGTTGGGTGCATTACTATCACCCTTCTCCCGATAAAGGAGGTGTATGACATCTTCGAGATTCCGATGTTTCCCGAACCTGAGGAATGACGCAAAAAGGTGAACAAATACACGCTTTGTGGCTATGCCTTACTGCCGTTCATGTTGTCCTTGGCAAGATGCGCAGAGAGCAGGCCGAAAAGCTGGCGTACAAAGAGATCCTTGATAAATATGGAGAAGAAACATTGATAAAAGAATTGGAAATTGATAAACATATAGAATAATGACATTTACAGAACTTATGTCTACCGCCCCGAAGCAGAAGCAGGGGCTGATGTATGCAGCTATTGTCAGTGACGGCTTCACGATATCGACAGCAGAGGCTTACGGCTCCGGCAGCCGCAAGCCCAAGCTGCCGGAACAGACGAATATCCAGAGGCACGTCCGTCGTATCTTTGAAAGGTCCATACCTCTCGAAGAATTATTCCCGAACTCTTAGCCATGGCCGTCCTTGTCATCATCCAAGGTCCGCCATGTGCGGGCAAGTCCACATGGGCACGCGGCCAGGTGGAGCAGAAGCCGGCCAGGCGGGTGATCGTCTCCCGGGACGACATCCGTCATTCCCTTGGTGACTACTGGGTGACCGAGCGCGAGTCCCTTGTGGCCGCCCTGGAAGACTTCGCCATCAACGAGGCCCTGCGCCGCGATTTCACTGTTTACGTCGATGGCACAAACCTGGATCCCGCCAGGGTGCAGCACCTGCAGGCCCTGGCCGACAAGCTGGACCTGCCTTACGAGACGGAGCAGTTGTACGTCAGTTTCCCGGAAGCGGTGAAACGCGATGCCAATGAAGACCGTGCGCACCATATCGGAGAAGATGCCATACGGCAGTTCTACCGGAAGTACTTTCCTGACCGCTATGCCGACGAGGTCGCCTCCGACCCCGGTCCCTACCTCGTCCCCTCGCGCTCCCAAGAGGTGGAGACAAGGCTGATAACCGACGCCTCCGGGAACGTTACATGGACACCAACCCGGGAAGACCTCGAGAACATTTACAAACTGGCCGGCCTTCGCTTCAGCATTCATGAAATCGCACTTGCACTTGAAGTGCCGGAAGACGAGGCGCGCAGGCTGCTTACCGTAGAAGGAACGCAGGCCTTCGCCAGGTACCATGCCGGCAAGCTCCAGGTGGAGACAAATTACCGCAACCGCATACGCCGTGCGGCGGAAGCCGGAGACCTGGACGCCATCAAGCTGCTTGAAGAATGGGCCGTAGAACAGCGTAAATACGAAAACGGATTCTGATATGCTCGACCTATCTGAAATAGATATTGAGAAAGTCTCCCTCCAGGAACTCGAGGAGCGCAATTCTATTATGCCGCCGGTAAAGCCAATGCCGGAAGGGCGGCATGATGAAGACGAAGACGATGAACTCGAAGGCGCAGCCGTCTCGAAGGTCTTGAAAACCAGGTACTCATACAGGCGCGCCTATTCGGAGATAGAGTTGCTCGACTCGCTCCAGGCGCCGGGATTCGTGTTCGAACCAGGCACGGCTTACAACTTCATGACGCGGGGCGATGTTGACGCGCTGTCTTTCCTCCGTCTGATTCTCAGAAGCCAGAAAGTAGAGAGGCTTACGCTCAGCACCTGGTGCATCGGCCGGCTCGACGTATGGCTCGGCGAGATATACCGGGGGAACTCCGGACGCCATGGCGTGACCGTCGCATCTATGCGTGAAGCACTCAATGGCCTGGAAGGAGTGACCGTCCGTGCCGGACGCAACCACGCCAAGGTCATGGCCGGCCGCGGGTATCGCTTCGACTTTGTCATCCTCACGTCGGCGAACATCAACACCAATCCCCGCATCGAGAGCGCCGTGGTGGAAATCCCGTTCGACCATACGCTCGTGGAATTCTATGAAGACTTCTTCTCAACAGTGAAAGAGATATGATATCCCTGGACTTGCCCCCGGAATGGCTTCCCGACATAGAGAAGGCCATTGACAGCTACGCAAAGATGCTCGGCCGGTATATCAACAAGTCCAGCGAGGATATATACCGCATCGAGCGCTACCAACTGATATTGCAGGCCATCCAGGAAACAATGCTGGCTGAATGATGCCCCCCCCACCGGAGGCTTAATCAGGCGGGGAATGATTATGGATAAAAAACTCACAAAAGAAGACATATACGCTGCGACAGAAGGCGGAAAGGCCGTAATCCTTCACCTCTATCCGCAGAGTGCCGCCGGATTCAGCGGACGGCGCAACTTCCGCATCCGCGAGGGTGACGACCGCAAGCCTTCCTGTACCGTGTTCCAGAAGGGCGGAGTGTGGTTCCTCCAGGACAAAGGAGGCAGCGACACCAAGGCCTATACCGCCATAGAGCTCGTGCGCAAGGAATTCGGCTGGCAGGCATCCAAGGATTACCCGAAGGCCTTGGAATGGATAGCGGCCCGGTTCGCTCCGGACCTGCTGCAGGGGAAGGAAGTCAGTGACGCCTCAGCCCCAAAGCCGGAAATGGAGCGGATGCCCGGCCAGGACTCGATGACCGTGCAGCTGCGCGAGGGCGGCAAGTTCGCCAAGGAAGAGCTCGACCTTCTCGGCCGAGGCATAACCCAGGAGCTGTGCGAGCAGTTCTCCCTGAAACCCGTCACGTCGTACATCACTAAACGCGCAGCCAAGGGCGACTCCTGGAAGATCACGGCAACGCCTGAATATCCTGTTTACTACTACGATTACGGCGATTACGGCAAAATCTATTGCCCCCTTGGGGATATCCGCTTCTACTGGAAGGATAACACTACCGTCCAGGAAGCAGACGAAAAGGCAGCCGCCGATGCCAAGGCCCAGGGCCTGCCGGCACCCAAACGGCGCTTTATTCCTTTCAGCGGTGAACGCGAATTTATGACCAGGTACCGCGGCATCGTCAACAAGGACTGGAGCCCGCAGCGCAGCGTCCCTTCCGAGGACGGAGAAGGGGAGGAGCAGGTCGACATGACCTGGGACAAGCTCATCATCTGCAGCGGGCCCTCCGACGCGCTGAACGTCCGGTGCTCCAGTCCGGACTACCACGTCTGCTGGCCCAACAGCGAGACTGCCGACATCACTCCGGAGCAGTATGGAATCCTGAGCAAGCTGGCCAAGCACATATTCCTGCTTTTCGACGCGGATGATACCGGCGTGAAGCAGGCCCAGAAAAACGCCCTCTCTTACCTCGATATCGCCGTGATCCAGCTGCCGGCAGACCTGGCCGCCTTCCGGACGCGCCGCGGAAAGCCCTGCAAGGACGCCAAGGACTTCTTCGTCCATTACCGGCGCCCGGAACTGGGAAGCGTTGACGACATCTTCGCCAACATGGTCAAGATGGCCGGCTCCCTGAAGTTCTGGCAGGAGAAGCGTGACAAGACCGGCACCCTTACAGGTTACGACATCAACAACTCCCAGATGTACGCTTTCCTGCAGGCTATGGGATTCTTCACCATCGATGACCCCGGCCACCCCAGGGGATACTGCCATATCCACGATAATGTTGTCGAGATGATACCTCCGGAAGATATCAAGGCGCGCTGCATGGCGCAGCTGCAGGAGTTCCTGGTGCAGCACCCGCAATACTATCGCCAAGCCCTCGCAAACTCCATTTTCCGGAGCAAGCAGGTATCTCCGGACTCCTTCTCCAACCTCAAGAAGATCCATCCGAATTTCGACGCCTATACCGCCGATGCGGACTATTTCTTCTTCAGGAATGGTGTATTCAAGGTGACCGCCGAAGGTATCGAGCATCTGAAGCCCGGCAGCTGCCCGTATATGGTGCATTCTGACAAGATTATCGATCATGACTTCAAGGTAGAGGCGTCATTCTTCTCGGTCCGCCGTTCGCCGGAATACGAGGGGGCCTTGTCCATCCTCCGGCGCTGCACCCCCCGGACCCCCGAGTATATAGAGCAGAAGAAGAAAGTTGACGCGGTAAAGGACATCAGGCAGTACGAGCTTGAGATCCTGCGTCCGGACTTCGACTGGCTGCAGTTCGTGTATAACACCGGCCGGGTCTATTGGCAGGAGGAGAACGCCGGCTACATCCTCTCTGAGGACCAGCGAGCGGAGCACGACCTGAATTTCATCTCCAAGGTAGCGCTGCTGGGCTATATGCTCAGCAAGCACAAGGATGCCGCCAAGCCCTATGCAGCCTATGCCATGGAGACAGAGCAGGGAGAGGTCGGAGAACACCGCGGCGGTACCGGCAAGAGCATTCTCCTTGGAAGCGTCGAGCGGCTTCGTCGCCAAAACTACATCGACGGCCGCCATATCAAGACAGACAAGATGGACTTCATCCTCCAGGGAGTGAAAAGGGGATACACCGACACTGTGTACATTGACGATATCAACCACCGTGTGGATATGCACATATTTATGAACTGGATCACCGGCAAGATGGAGGTAAACGCCAAGTATGCCGACAAAGTGACCCTGTCGTTCAAGGATTCTCCGAAGCTTGCCCTGTCGAGCAACCACGCCATCACAGATTTCGACGGGTCGCTGCGGCGCCGTATCTGGTTTGCCGCCTTCAGCAACTACTATCACTCCGAGGATCCGGAGCAGGGGATGAAGGCGTACACCCCTGATATGGACTTCCATCGCACCCTCATCGACGATTATTCGCCTGAAGATATGAACCACTTCTACAATTTCATGCTCCAGTGCGTCCAGGTGTGGAAGAAATTCCGCGTAAGGATACAGCCGGCTATGCGGGCCATCGAGATGCGCAACCTCAAGAAGGCCATGACGCAGGAATTCCTCTACTGGGCCGAAAGCTACTTCACGGAAGACAAACTGAACCAGGTTCTCGAGACGTCCACGGTCTTCGAGGAGTACAAGAAAGACCTGCCGAAGCCCATTGCTGAAATGATGAAGATCCAGACGTTCAAGAAGCGCCTGCAGCAGTTCTGCCTGTACAAGGACTGGATATTCAACCCCAAGTGCCTGCTAAAGAGCAAGACCGAGCAGGAGAGGTGCGATATCCGGCGCAAGATCGCCGGCAAGGACCGCTACTACTTCTTCATCGACACCACCAAGAATCCCGACCTGCCGGTCAGCGTCATACTCGCGGAGCTTGACGAACCTTCGGGGGGTGCGGGGCAGCAGACGGGCACGCTTGACGGCATGAAGCCCGAGCCCTGGGAACAGGAAGGCGACGCACCGGAAGCAGCTGCTCCCGCAGAACCCAAACCGATTTTCGGCTGATGGCCTCAAGGCTTCTCGATCTCAATGTCTGGTACCGCGGGCGTTCACTTCCGACCTGGTGCTATGACAGCGTGCCGGAGAAGATGCGCCCGGCCAGGACCACCGACCTCTACATGGGCCGGCCGGTCCTGTACCGGGTGCTTATCGGCCCGGATGAAGGGAAGTACTACACAGATTATGTACGCTCGTCTATATACCAGCTGCTGGTCGAGAGGATAAACGCAGGCTTCGAGGTGTATGTTGCGACAGGCTGACCAGACAACTCGTTGTTCAGGGCGTCAAGAATCACAGGCGTCACGGACGCCAGGGCTACGGGCTACCGTAGCCCCTTTTTTATGCCTCGAACCGGCCCATATTTTTATTTGACAATTTTTCTTGCTTTTTTCTCTGACGCATTGACGCAGGTTTGTAAGAAAGTGAGTATGAAAGAGTTATCGGCGTCAACTTTTTCGGCAAGGAGTTGACCGAGCGACCGGAAGCCCTCCAGGGCCGTTTTTGCTTGAGAAAACTCTGACGCCACTATCAATCAATAAGTTACACGGGTTTTCGGAAAAATCCCGGTCAACCGGCCGTCAAAAAGTCTGACGCGGATAATTACTTAATATATAAATAGTTACAAATCCGCGTCAGGGCGTCAACTTTTTGCCACAATTTTCTGCGTCAGAAAAAAAATCAAAAAAAAGTTCGCCAAAACGCAAAAAAAATTTGCATACTATAAAAAATTATAGTATATTTGTATTGCAATCAAACAGCAATACATTATGAACGATTTGAAATTGACACCTGAAGAGAGGGAACTGATTGAAGCAATCAGGAATGTGCAGAACAGCAAACACAATCCCTCGAAAATGCTGAAGCGCTATGCGAAAGAATGTTTTGATAAACTTCTAAACTCTTGAAGGAACCGCCCTCCGGGGCGGAACCTTTCAATTACCTTACTTTTATGGACGCAAAACAACACTACAACCAATCTTCCATCATCCCAATCATTGATGACATCTACGACCTGATTACATGGGGAGATTTCGCAAAAGAGTATTTTCCTGAACATTCCGTTTCTTGGTTCTACAATAAAATGCGGGGCGTAGACGGAAATGGCGGCGCAGGTTCTTTCAATGATGACGAACGTAGCCGGCTGAAGAAAGCACTCGACGATTTGGCCTCCCGGATCCGGGTTGCCTCGAATGAACTTTGACATCTCCACAACGCAATAATGTATTGCACGATTGCACCGGCCAGCAGTGGAGACTGGCCACCCGGCCCCGGAGAAATCCGGGGCTTTTTTGTATCTTTGCGCTGAAATGTCCCGAATGGAGAGCCTGCGCATCCGTACCTTTGTCCGGATATGGGTAAGTTCTCACCACTTGCAGACCTACAGGTCGGCGGCTTCTTCAAAGACTGGATAGTCAGCGTCAACGGTTCAGAAATCGTGAGGCTTGACCGCCGGTCCAATCTTTGGGGACTTGTTGTAGCCAACCTTCAAAAGCCCCAGCAGCCCTGGACCCCGCTGAAGGACCGGACCGGATTCATCTCCATCCAGCTGCTCGACGCCGACGGACGACCCTCCTGGAACATCCCCGAACAAAGCATAATCCACGTCAATGAGGAATACCGCTTTGCCATTTCGGGAAAGGGGCAAGCTTCTATTTGCCGCTACCTGAAAAACCAGCTGTATGGCGTATTCAACGCCTACATGATCGCCCGCTTCTCCGACGATGACTCAGAGCCGATCCGCCACGCCATCGGATCGTTCCTCTGCGATTTCAACCTGCCAATAAACGACACCATCATCAGCAACCTGTCCAAGGCCTGGTACCGGTACCGCAAGAAAAACCCGGCCAATAACTCCATACCCATCTTTTTTTAGCCCAAACAAAGTCCAATGAAACCAGGCGTCCGCAGCATACAGTATGCAGCAGCTTCTTCCTTTGCAGACTTCAGCCAACTTCCGGCCGGATGCTCTATCCGACTGTCTGATTTCCTGACAGGCTCACTGCAGAACCTCCCTTTCACGCAGGATTCCGCGCATGTTTCCGAAAAATGGTCCTACGACGAGAACGGACGCAGCTGCGACTTCTCCCTTACTGCCGCGCTCAGGGCGGACAAAGACTCCTGGCGCCCCGTCCTCAGGAAGATGACAGGTAAAAAGTGCATCTTCGTTATCACCCTGATTAACGGAGAGTCTTACGTCATCGGTTCACGCCAATATCTGCCGACCTTTACCTTCGAAGATGGTATTTCGGGAGTATCTTCCGACGGATTCACGTTCCTGATATCCCATCAGAGCCTCCAGGGCCCCGTAATGCTGTCACAATAACACGCGCCGGCGCTGATTACCTTTGCATCAGCCCAAACGCACCCTGGAATGAAACTGTCTAATCTTGCTATGAACCTTCGCGGCCCCTGGATGATAACTCCGGAGCAGGCCGCCGCAATGGCCCCCGTCCTTCAGGGCGTCATAAACGGATACATCACAGAAATAGATAAAGGCCCGGCCGCCCGCAAGATAAGCTGCGCTGACCTTATCCCGGCCCCCAAGGGGAAAGCCAACCCATACGAATCGAAGTCGATATATGTCACCTACCTCCTCGGTACGATGCTGAAATACGATTCATGCGGCGATCCTGGCACCCGCACCATCGGAGAAGAACTCAGGAAAGCCGATGCGGATCCGGAGGTGCTGGGGCACATCATTGTCGCCGATTCCGGCGGCGGTTCCTCGGATTCAGTGCCCGAACTGGCAGACGCCATACGCTCCTGCAGCAAGCCCGTCGTGGGATTCATTGACGGCACCGCTGCGTCCGCCTGCATTTACGCGCTCTCATACTGCGACCGTATTATCGCACACCAGCCGAAAGACAGGGTGGGTTGCATCGGCACCCTGGTGCAGCTCTCCGGGTATCCGAAATTCCATAAAGACAGCGACGGATACGTAAGCGCCCGTATCTATGCAGACGCCGCCACGGAGAAAAACGCCGATTATGAAGCAGCCCTCGAAGGCAACTTCCAGGTAATACGCGAACAGACTCTGAATCCGCTGAATGAGCAGTTTACCTCCGACGTCCGCGCCAACCGTCCCAACGTCAAAGATGACCAGCTGACCGGGCGCACTTACTTCGCAGAAGACGTGGTCGGCTCCCTCATCGATTCCATAGGCACCATGGCAGACGCCGCTACCGCCGTTGCAGACCTTGCAGACCAACACATTGACCAAAACCCTTCCACTATGGAAAAACAGAACAACAACAGCTATCCCAACCTTGTGGCCATTCCCGCTCTCGCAGAGCAGGTCTTTGACCAGAACGACGGTTCTTCGACCCTCCAGGCCGTACAGCTCCAGGCCGTAGAAGCCGCCCTTGCCGAGGCCGCATCACTGCGCGCCTCCAACGAACAGCTCACTGCCGACCTCAAGAAGGCAAACGAGACCATCGCCGCCCGTGACGCCCGTATCACCGAGCTCCAGAACTCTCTTAAAGCCGCCATAGAGAAGGCGGAAAATCCCGCCCCCGAGCAGCCGGCCCCTTCCGGAACCCCGGAAAACGACGGCCAGGTCAAAGCAGCCGAAAACTTCGACGAAGCACTCGAGGCCTGCCAGAACTTCCTTAACCGCTAATTCATCAAAATCATTGAACTATGGAACTTTCAACACTTCTTGTCAATTCCTCCGCCAAGTTCCGCAAGGAAGCCTTGGCAATGCCTGTGGCCGCCCTCCTGGATAAGGCCCTCAAGCACATGACCCTCCGCACCGGCATCAACGGCAAGGAAACCGTCGGAGCCGTCGGCTCAGATGCCGAGGTGCGCCCCTACAGGACCGAAAAGGGCGCAACCGACACCTCCAAGATCGTTGCCCGCACGCTGGAGACCTTCTTGGGTGACGTCCTTGAAGAGTTTGACCCCTACAAGCTCTACACGACAGTGTACGGAGAGCCGTACTCCGACAAGACCAAGCGCACCGAGCTGGAGATTGTCAAGGCCCTGGTGCTCCAGATGGCAAAGTCGGTCTCCAAGAAACTTGGCATCGCCATCTTCACCGGCCAGAGGAACGCCGAAGGCACCACCACCGCCGCCCTCTTCGACGGCTTCAACACCATTGCCGCATCGGAAATATCCTCCGGCAACATTGCGACCGCCAAGGGCAATTACTTCGAGCACCCCACCATCACCGCAGCCAATGTCGGTGACGTGCTGAAGAGCATCTACGATGCCGCGTCCGAAGAGCTCCAGGAAGCCGAGGACCTCAAAATGTTCATCCCCAAGAGCGTCAAGAAACTGTACGAGGACTGGTGCCTGGCCCATTTCGGCGCTGTTGTGTACAACACTACTTACAACAAGAGCCGCCTGCACGGCACCGAAGATGCCCCCTGCGAACTCGTCGCCCTCTCCGGCATGAAGAACGCACCTTACATCTACTTGACCACCAAGGGCAACATGCTCGTAGGCTGCGACCAGAAATCCAACGAAGAGAGGGTCCTGGTCCGTGTCCCCGACAACCCCAAGGTCGTCCAGTTCTTCATGTGCTTCTTCTGGGGCGTACAGTTCCAGATGATCGAGAAAGAGTACCTCCTCGTTGCCAAGGCAAACGCCACCCTCTCCTAAAAACTGACAGCGTATGAAACACGCCAACCTTGACTTCAATATCGGCCGCGTCAATCCCTCGGGGATTGGCGAGGTCGCATATCGCATCCGCAAGCGCTACATCAAGTCCTGGCCCACCATCGAGGATGATCCCGACAAGGACGACCAGATCGGCGAAGCCGACCTTGCGGAGCTGAAGGGCGATTTCGTCCTTGCCACTGGCAAAAAGTGGCAGAAGATGTACTCTACTCAGGGCAAAGGCTCCGTAACCTTTGAGACAACCGGCGAAACGGACTGCAAGATGTTCATCAACCACGCCCTCCTGTCTTTCCCCGACCTCACCCCTGAAGCCCTCGGATTCGGAAAGGCTTCCGTCAATGACGATTATGTCTATCTGGTGAAGTCCGCGGGCCGCTGGCATCTCATCGGCTCCAAGGACTATCGCAGCACTACCTCCCTGGGTGGCCCCGGCTCCGGCACCTCCGCAGGAAGCGCAAAGGGCTGCGAGTACACCGTGGATTGCCCGGATGTGACGCCCATCCCCGTTTACACCGGCGCCATCGTGTCCGACGAAGGCTCCCTCGATGCCGCCACCGGCGTCCTGACACCCGCAAGCAACTAAGCCATGAACCAGGATATTCACGACTTCCTTACTAAGGCTGACCCGGACTTCATCTCCGGGTTTAGCCTTTTTTGCAAGTACTCACCCAATGAGTCGCTGATTTCCTATATCGGCCGGAAGACCGATATGGAAATGCTCTTGTATGAACTCCACAAGCTCGACCGGGACGGATTCGACAAGCCGAATCCCCGCGCCGCCGTGCTCGTTGCGCACTACGCGCCGGCAGCTGCAGCAGTTTCCGGACAAGCGGCCCCGGCAAAGCCGGCCAGCGGAACCTTCAAGACCTTCGATGAGCGACGCACCCGCCGCGCCGACCTTCCGGAGGACCTGCAGAAGGTGTACGATGATATCGCAGAGGACTACAAGGTCCGCCGCGCCCTGCATGACAAGATGAAGGCCGCCACGGCTGATGCAGACCGCGCCAGTTTCCGCGCCCGTATCCTTGAGGCAGAGGCACGCATCCAGGCGGGATGGGCCCGCATCGATGCATGGCTTGAGCTTAACGCCAAGAAACAGGCAGCTGACACCTTCAACGAGAAGAGCTGCCGCGCCTACATCTCAAAGGCCCTGAAGTCGGAAAAAGTATCCGAAACGGTTGCTGCCGGCGTGAAGGCCCGCGTGCTGGCACTCAAGGAACACAGCTGCGTCATCACCGATGAGACCATTGCCGCCATCCGCGCCAAAGGTATCGAAATCTGAAACTCAGTTTTTCTTGAATAGATTCACATAATTGTCTCAAGTAGCTGCCGTGAGGTAGCTACTTTTGTATTATGCAGAAGATGGAACGCGATATCATAGATGCCCTGTCAGTGGCCCTGGAAAACCCCGACGCCAAGCTGCCGGCGACCGAGCAGGCCCGGCTGGAGCGGCTCCGGGCCGTGCATTCCCGCTGGATGGGCAAACCTACGATTACCGATACTCAGATGCGCGACTTCATTACCACCCAATTCGGTGTGGGCATAGTCCAGGCATACCGCGACATCGCCATGGTAAAAGCCGTATTCGGCAACGCCCCTCTTTCAGATAAGGAATTCCAGCGGACACGCGCCAATCATATACTTGACAAGGCGACGGCTGCCGCCCTTGCCGGCGATTCCAAACAGGCAAAGGCCCTGACAAAAATTGCGGAAACCATCATCAAGGCCAACCGGCTTGACGAAGCTGACGGCGAAGAGTACAACTGGGATGAAATCGTCCCGGCCCATGAAGAATTCTCCGTGGATCCCGTGGTCATAGGCATTCAGAAGGTGCCGGATATCGAGAACAAGGCAAGGCGCCTGCTCAAGCAGTACAACGACGATATCGATGAACAGTAGCACCAAAACCACATACCTGAACCGCGCGCAACAGGAAGCACTTGCCGTGGCCGCCAACACAGAAGTGGATATCTGCGCCCGACGGTTCGGCAAGTCTTTCGGCATCGTATCACGCCGCATAAAGCGCAATACCCAGCACATGCCAGGCAGCACCGGCGCTTTCGTGGCCTCTTCTTTCAAGCAGGCCCGCACGCGCACACTCCCTGCAGCCCTGTCCGGCCTCCGCGAAGCCGGCTTCCAGGAAGGCCTGCATTACATCATAGGCAAGCGCCCGCCGGCAAAGCTCGGATACCGGCAACCGCTGGTACCCGTCCAGAACTTCGATGACGTAGTGACATTCTACAACGGCACGCAGATGGTCATCATCTCACAGGACGTGAAGATGTCATCAAACTCCCTCACTCTGGACTGGGTCATCGGCGACGAGGCAAAAGGCCTCGATTTTGAGAAACTCAAGGATGAAACTTTCCCCGCGAACGGCGGCACGCAGCGCTATTTCTCCAACTGTCCCTGGCATCACTCAGTCCTGTTCGTATCCGACATGCCGGTGCTCAAAAGCGCCAGGTGGCTGCTGAACTACCGCGAAAAAGCGACTCCGGATATCATCGAGGCGATAAAAGGCCTGCTGTACCGGCGCTGGCAGCTGACTCACTCCGCCAATCCTGGAAAACAGGCCGCAGAAAGGATAAAACGCATCGACGTGCTGCTTGCACGCCTCCAGAAGCTTGCAGTGGCATACAACGAGTGGTCAATCTTCGAAAACATCGACGTGGTGGGCCTGAACTACGTCAAACAGATGAAACGGGACCTGCCTCCGCTCGTGTTCCAGACATCCATACTGTCGAGACGCATCGACCGGCTGCAGGACGGCTTCTACCCGAATTTCCGTGATTCCATCCATACCTACATCAACAATAACAACCGCCCGCTCGAGGATGCCGGATACCACATCGAGCCTGGTACTGATTACGGATGCCTTCTGGACGGCGACCTTGATCTGAAAGCTCCGATATCCATTGCCTTTGACTACAACGCCAACATCAACTGGCTGGTGGCCGGTCAACGCAATGGCTCCGTGCTCAGAATCCTGAAGTCCTTCTACGTGAAGTACGAGCGTAAACTGCGAGAGCTCGTGGACGACTTCTGCCACTACTACCGTGCGCACCTTTGCAAACAAGTCATCTTCTACTATGACTCCACAGCCCTGGGCTCCAATTATGCCGTATCAGACGATGACTTCAAGTCTGTGATTTGCGAGCAGTTCGCAAAACATGGCTGGGTCGTGGATACTCAGTTCATAGGCCGGCCCCTGCCACACAATCAGAAGTACTCCATCATCAATGACGGATTCAAGGGCGCAAAGCACCTGATGCCGATGTTCAACCGCGAGAACAATGAAGCCCTCCTTACCGCCATCACCATGGCAGAAGTCAACATCTCTCCGCTCGGATTCCACAAGAACAAGTCCGGCGAGAAGCTCGCAGAGTCAGAGGATGACCCGCTTGAGTTCCGGACCGACGGCACCGACGCCTTTGACACCCTGTTCCTTGGCAACGTCCTGTATCCATACTCCGCATCCGGCATCGGCGTAGGCTCTGCCTTCTGACGTGGCAACCGGTTGCCATCCCGCAGCCCGCGTTTCCTTCCTGGATTTCGCGGGCTGCTTCGTGCGTCAGGCGTCGGCATATTACGCGGATTGAGCAGTCCGGTTGCCGGCAACCGGACAGGGCAAGGCGGGGGAGCTCGCGTCGGAATTTTTATTCCCGAACGATTTTTTGAAAACCGAAGTGCCTGATTCTCATTGTTTGAGGCTTTTTGCTGAAGAAACAACCCGTAAGGACTTTTTGTCCTAAGTCGCAGCAACCGGCAGGCGTAACTTTGTGAAGTAAAAACGCTCAAAAAGATGATAACCGCAAACAAAATCTGCGATTTCGCAAAACTGAAAAAGCAAATATCCCTGAAGTGGGTGGCAGAGTCCGGAGAACTCATAACCGTGGAGCAGGCAGTGGTCACATCCTTCCATGGCAACGGCTCTACGTTCAATATCAAGGTGCTGCCTTCCGGAGAAATCCGCAAGGTCAACCGCCTTACCGTAATGGAAATCAACGGAGAGGAGGTAGTGTTATGAGCGAAGCTGTTGAAGGCGCTCTCGGCGGAGTGCAGATAGTGGAAGGGGTGACCCTCATCCCAGAAGCGCAGACTATCCTCATGATGGATTCAGGAACGGACTTCCGCCTGGACTATGACATCAACCCCATCCGGATCGGTAACTACCAGATAGCGCCATGGGGAGAAGACAACCTGCTTCCAAACCACCTCCTGAAGAAAATCGGAGACAACGATATCGTAAGTGCGAACGTGCGGTTCAACCGTGACGTCTGTTATGGGCTCGGCCCGAAACTCATCCGCGTGCTCGCATCCGACAAGGGAAAGATCACCGACTGGGAGGAAGTGACCGACGGTCCGGAATACGAATTCTTCGAGCGCAACGACATTCCCATGTACATGCAGCAGCAGCTGACGGACATGGTGATCTTCTATAACACCTTTCCGCTGATGCGCTACGAGCGTAACGGTACTAAAATCCACACCATCCGCCACCGCGAAGCCGCATTCTCCAGATGGAGCATAATGGATCGCCGGGGGAGCATCAACTTCCATTACTACAGCTCCGAATGGCATAAGAATCCCACCAAGGATGACATAACCTGCACCCGTGTCCTGGATGAATTCAACGCTGTCCAGGAACTGAAGATGTACGCCGCCGACAGGCGCGACCTGATATTCCCCGCATACATGCCTTCGCCCGGCAAACCCTACTACTCCCGGCCTGAATGGCACTCCATCTTTACCTCCGGATGGTACGACCATTCCTGCATGGTGCCTCAGTTGAAAAAGGCCATCCTCAAGAACCAGCTGGGAATAAAGTACATCATCTACATATCCCCGGACTATTTCAAGGATATCTACCGCAAGGAGGGAGTGAGCGAGACGGACCTCAAGGCCTGCAAACAGATAATCGAGCGCGAGAAGAAAGCCTTCGTCAAGTTCCTGACCGGAGAGGAAAACGCCAATAAGACTCTCATGGCCACCAAGTCCGTCATCCCTTCCGCATCCGGCGCTGCCAGCGAATCGAAGTGGATAGAAATCGAGCCCGTGAAAAACGACCTCAAAGGCGGAGAATATATCGACGATACCGAGTCCACCGCCAACATCATCTGCTACGCCATGGGTGTACATTCTGCCCTCATCGGCGCTACCCCCGGCAAGAACTCCAATACCCTCGGAGGTTCCAACGCCCGCGAACTCTACCTGATCAAGCAGGCTATGATGAAACCCATAGTGGACCGCTGTATGAGGCCGCTCCGCGTCATCAAAGAGTACAACGAGTGGGATAAGAACATCATGATAACCATGCCAGAGTACATCTTCACCACCCTCGACCAGAACAAGTCCGGAAAGGAAGAATCCACCAACACCAACGCCTGACACACTATGATAGTCAACAGTTTCGAAGACATGAAACGCTACCTGCCAGCAGCGCAGGTAAAAATGCCGGCTGAATTTTTCCTGGACGCACTGGAAGTTGCCCAGGACTCACTCAAGGCGGAAATCCTTGGGGAGTCGCTGACGGCACTCCTGGAAGAGGGGAATAAGGAAGACAAGCAGCTGCTTGGTCTTGTCCGCCGCGCCATATCCCTGGAGGCTTTCCTTCGCTCCATCCCGCGCCTGGATCTGGTAATAACTGAAGCAGGTTTCGGGGTTGTCAGCAACCAGGATATCGCTCCGGCATCCAGAGAACGAATTCAGGCACTGACAGAGTCAATCCGCGCCGACCTTGACGACGCAAAGGACCGTATCGTCTCCTTCCTCCTGAAGTCCCATGTGTATTCAGACTGGAGAGGTACAGAAGAATTCGCGGCACTGACCGACGGCCTCTTCATGACTTTCGCCGACTTCAAGGAACATGCTCCCTTCAGCATAAAGGTGGCGGAGGCCTGGCCGCATTCTTGGGCTGAATTCAGGCGCCTTGGCGGAGCGCTGAACGTGGCGCTTACTTCTGACGTGGCTGCGTACATATCTCCAGAATATGCCGACGAACTGCTCGAAAAAGTGCGAGACAGCGAAACGCTCTTTCCTTTGGAGAGGAAGGTCCTGAAGACCGTGAAAACGGCAGTGGCCGCCATTGCCCTCGGTGACCGCGATACCGGCCTCGCAGAAGCAATCAAGGCCGCAGCATTCATGAAAGCCAACATCGGCGAATTCCCGACGTTCGCAGCGTCGGACGCTGCATCCGACCTGTCTCTGCAGCACGACGATTCACCCATATTTTCAATGATAAGATAGTACCATGAAATTACTGAAGAAGATCTTCCAAAGAAAAGTCAAGCCCGCAACCGTCAACCTGGACTTTCCGACCAAGTGGGAGAGAATGACACCGCATCAGTTCCGGGATGTGTGCAGGATACTTAGCGTTCCCAACATCGACAGGGAACGCGCCCTGATGCTCTGCCTCTTTGCGCTGACCGGCATCCAGCCGCTGGACCCTGCCGGGTATGACGCGAAAGTGCTCAAGAACGGCCGCCTGCAGCCCTTCCTGATTGACGGCAAAGAACATCTGATTGCAGCTTCAGACGTGTCGGCGGCCTGTCACGAGTTATCCTTCATCTATGACAGCATAGGGCTGCCACCGTGCCCGCTGGATAACGTGGACCCGAATCTTCACGGAGTCTCCTTCAGGCAGTTCTTCATTGCGGACAGCTACATCCTCAGGTATCTGTCAGACAAAAATGGGAGCTACCTCAAAGAGGCTGCGAAAACCTTGTCCGGTGGCCGAAAACGCAGGTTGCTTGAGTGGGAGCGGACCGCCATGGTTATCTGGTGGAACGGTGTCAAAGACCTGCTCAAGCAGAAGTATCCGCTGGTGTTCCAGGAAGGAGGCGGAATCTCCGGAAAGACACAGTCCGACATACTCGAAGAGCTCCTGTCTTGCATGAACGGCAACCACCCACAGGAGAACGACCGCATACTCCGGACGGAAGCGCACTCGGTACTCTTTTCCCTAAACCGTATTTACGAAGATGCTAACCACAAGGTATCTCGCTGACCTGCTCGCCCGTAAGCTGCCGGAGTTTGCAGACCCTGAATCCCAGATCCTGGAGGCGCAGGGGCTGGATGCTATCATGGCACTGCTCTCATCCTTCAACAGCGTCAGATATCCGGCCGTCATCCTCGAAGGCCGCAGCTCCGGCAACATCCAAGTGGTTGAAGGACCTGTTGACTCCCATACGGAGTCAATCTGGGTATTGCTGCAGCTCGGTAACGAAGACGAAGAGGCCCGTATCTACGAAGAGGCCTTCCAGCTCGGGAAACGTATCCTGATCCACCTCCTCCAGGATAAAAGCGACCCGCATCTCAGAGGATGGGACCACAGGCGCATATCTTATATGAAACGCTATGGAGGGCCGAACGCTCGCGGATGGGAGTTCGTCCTTTCCTTTGCAGAAGACACCTCGCTACTTCCTGACTAAACTATGGCAAGACGCACGAAGCTGGAAACGGCTCAGGCCTGGGCCGACATCGTCATCGAACGGTGGCAGAAACGAATGGCGGAGTATGACGTCGGAGATACCGGCGCCCTGCTTAAATCTTTCGAAGCCCAGGTCGCGGCCGACAGCAACGGTGACCCGGCAAAAATCACCTTCGCATTCCTCTATTACGGCCGGTTCCCTGACATGGGTGTAGGACGCGGAGTAAGCCTTTCCGACGTGCCGTCTCCTACCAGGCAAGTGAAACCATGGTATTCCCTGACATTCATGAGCGAAGTGGTGAAACTCGGGCGTATGATGGCCGCCAAGTATGGACTCGACGCAGCCATGGCTGTATCCGCCTTTTCATCCAGCATATATGACACCGCCGGCATCGTGAAGAACGACGCCGCTTACCACAACTTGTAAACTATGGCAGGCAACAGAGTCTATACCGAGAGCGTCGTAACTCTCAATAACCAGGAAGCGACGGCACGCCTCGACGAAATCCGCCGCAAGGCCTCCGAGGTTCGCGCTGAAATGTTAAAAATAGCCCAAACAAAGGGCATTGATTCCAAGGAATTCCGCGCCGCTCAGAAGGAACTGGTATCGCTCGTGAATTCGGAAAAATCACTGAATGAAGAGACTAAACGTTTCGAAAAGACCCTGAAGAACCTGAACGGCTCCACGCTGAATGAACTGCAGAGCGCCCTGCGTAAGCTTCAGCAGCAGCTGCGCCGCACGAAGCCGGATACTCCGGAATTCAAGGCGTATGCTGAGCAGCTGAAGGCAGTACGAGGCAGGATGCGTGAGCTGGAAGACCAGGCTCGCGCCTCGCAGAAAACCCTCGGTGGATTCTTCAGTAAGATAGGGTGGGCAGGGCTTATCGCAGGCGCTATCTCGCTGTTCCGGAAATTCGGTTCCGACATGGTAGCCCAGACACAGCTTGTCGGAGATAAATGGAGGTTTGAAGTAGCCGGATGGAAGGAAGCCTATGGCTCCTTCGTGGCCAGTATATCTTCCGGAGCCGGCTGGAAAGAGCTCATTGCCAATATGCTCAACGCATACAAGAGCGGCAAGGAGGTAGCGGCCATGCTTGACGAAATCTTCGAACGCAACAACTCCCTGATCCTGACTGAAGCAGACCTTAGCCTTGAAGCGGAAAAGCAGCGCAAGATCATGATGGACTCCACCAAGTCCACACAGGAGCGAATAAGAGCCGCGGAAGAATACGACGCTATCCAGCAGGATATTGCCAAGAACCGCAGGGACGTGGCGGAGGCAGAGATGCAGGCATACCGGCAACGCCTGGAGGAACGGACGGGACTGACAGATGCTGAGCTTGAATCCTTCACCAAAGAATACAACTCCCACCTTACCCTGATCAGCCAGGCCCAGGAATACCAGGAGCAGTACAAAACGATGCAGGATGAAGTTGACCGGCTTGGCGGCAAGATGGTATCCACATCAGGCAAACGGCACGAGGAATTCAAACGGCAGTATGATGCAGCGGTGCAGTCGCTGAATGACTTCAAAGCTGCCGCCGACGGCTCCGTAGTGTATTGGGCCGACATCATAAAGAAATACAAACTGGGCAACGACCAGATGGTCACGGACTATGTGCAGGCGCGCAAGAAGATGACCGACGCTGACGTGAACTACGAGCGCTCCACCCAGCGCTCGAACCGGCAGGCATCCACCCTGCGTAAGCAGCTGGCCCAGGAAGCGCAACAGTCCCGGAACAAAGCCTACCAGGATGACATCAGGAAGTCCGACGAACACTTCAAGGCCCTGCAGAACCAGGCGAAGCAGCAGTACATCGACGGCGAGATTTCGGAGACTGAATACCAGAACCGGCTCACGGCCATCCAGGAAAACAGCCTGAAGGACCGTATCGCCATAGGCGAACGCCACAAGCAGTCCGTCATCGACCTGCAGGCGCAGCTGCTCGACCTTTCCGTCAAGCAGAAGCAGGACCTGGCGAAAATCACCGCCGGCCTTGATGCCTCGCTCGACAAGCAGATCGAGGAATCAAACGCTGATATCCAGAAGGAAATAGACGAGTACCTGGACGAACTCTCCGATGAATTCAACCAGCGATGGTCGGAGCTGCTTGAAAAAGCGCAGCAGATAAGCGAAGAGCTCAACCCTATGGCTGCGCTGGAGAGGGAAATGGAGGATGAGATGACCACCCTCCAGGAGCTTCTTGACAGCAACCTCATAACAGAAGACGCCTTCCAGAAGAAACGGCTGGAGATAGTGCGCCGATATGCCAAAAAGCAGGCGGAACTGATGACCGAGCCCTACACGAAGGGCATCCAGACGGCACAGAAATACGTCGATCAGGTCTCATCATTCACAGAGGCCCTGCAGGACGCGCAGGCCGCAAGGCTTGAGGCACAGATGCAGGCCGAACTGACGGCGGCCGGGGACAATGCCGAGAAACGCGAAGAGATAGAAGCCGGCTACGAGCAGAAGAAACTTGACCTGCAGAAGCGGTACGCCAACATCAACATGGGCATCGAGATAGCCAAGGCCATCGCCGCCGGCGCCCTCGCAGTCATGCAGGGGTTCGCGGAACTTGGGCCTATCGGCGGCGCAGTATCCGCCGCGCTCATTGCCGCCACCACTGCCGCCCAGGTGGCCACCATCGTGGCGCAGCGCAACGCCATCATGAACTCATCGGTGGATATGTCGTCTGCATCGTCATCAGTCAACGTCGGCAGCCGCACGCCGACTGGATACAGCGAAGGAGGGTTCACGGAGAAAAGAGCCAATGACTATCAGCCGGTAGGCATCGTCCACGCCAACGAGTGGGTCGCGCCGGCCGCCATGGTCCGCGCTAACCCGATTACCTTTGCAACCCTCGAAAGTATGCGCCTTTCAGGCAATTACCATTCTGGGCAACGCGGGTTCGCCGACGGCGGTTATACCGGCCCGGACCAGGCAGCGCAAAGGGCCAATAATTCGCACGATATGGAACTGATCCGGCGAACGTATGAACTGCTCACGGAACTGAAAGAGGCGCTCCCTTTCCCGACATATCTGGTATTCTCGCAGGCATCGGCCAAGCAGGAAGTGGCCGCTGAAATTAAAAAAATCGTAGGCAAATGAAACTCCGTGTCCCCAATGGCGACCTGAATCTCCCGGAGGGATTCAGCTTCGAGATAGAACAGAACAGCGCATTCTTCTCCGATGACGGCGCCGCTTCCGTAGCAGCCACCATCCCGGCAACGCCCGCCGACCTGGCTGCATTGGAACGCCCCACGAGGATAGCGCGCAACACCCGATTTGCAAATCTCTTCCCGGCCATCCTCTCCGCCGGAGCCTTCCAGAAAAAAGGCACGCTCGTAGTGGAGAGCGCGTCCCTGGACGGCATCACATGCGCCATAGCCCTGGAAGACTCAGACCTGTACGCGAACCACAAGGAAACGAACCTCAAGGAACTCTTCGCTACGCAGGTCCTTACCACCTACAACACACCGGCCGCCTGGTATGCGTATCTCTTCAACGTGTACGCCGGCGCTATCGCCGACCCCCGCTTCCGCCTCATACCTGTGTCCGTTAACCACAGCGAGACCGGAGGATATCAGGTAAACAACGAACCGGAGGTATCATTCGCCGGAACGTTACCGGAAACATTCCCTCTGAAGCACTCACCGCGCATCGTCACTGAAGGTGATGAAAGCGTATCCGTCCCCGAGGGATATGGCATTGCACCGTTCTACCTGCTTTATGCCTTCCTGGAAGACATGTTCACCTTGTGCGGATATTCAATCGGAACGAACTGCTTCCGCACGAAGTCTGCACTCAATACGCTGCTCCTACTTCATAACTGCTCCGACGTCATCTGCAACGGCCGTATCGACTGCTCGGACCTCGTTCCCAACAAAACTGTGCAGGATATCCTGGAATGGCTCCGGGCTAAATTCCACGCCCAGATTGTCGTCCATCCGGCGGAATCCACCGTCGATATCGTGCTTCTGGAAGACATCCTCTCCGGCTCGTTTGACCTCGACTTGACGGGTAAGGTCCTCGGACACCCGGCATATTCGTTCAGCAGGTCGTCCCGCATAGTCATAACCCCGGATACATCCTTGGAAGGAGCCGCGCCCGCAGCGGAGACAATCGAAGAGCTGAAGGATAAGTACGGAGTGGTCAACGAGGATTCCACAGAGATGGGCATCACGCTCGACAGGCCCACGGGACGTTATTACGAGATCGAGGCGGATCTTCATTCCGTCAGTGGCAATCCAGCCTTGCGGCTCATCGGAACGAACTATTTCAGGTATGACCGCCATAATTCCCAGGAAGAAGAGCAGCTGCAGCCCGCAGACCTCATGCCGCCGATGGTATATGCCGGCGACTACGCCTGTATCCTGATGCCGTACATCGGTGAACGCTCCCACCGCAATACCGGACTGAAAGGTTCTACGAACGGCAAAGACGAAGACCAGGAAATCATCATAGTTGACTATGCCGGCAGGACGGCGACCCAGACAAGCTTCTCGACCGGAGGCTCGTCAGAAGCGGTTTCAGGCAGCAGCTCAAACCACAGACGCGGCTCCCTCTCGGCAATAGTCTCCGGCCGCTATTTCTATGGTACGACACAGAAATACGATAACAACGGGGACCTGCGACCCGGCAAATACACTCTCAACGCTCCGGAGATGTACGAGCGGTTCTTTGCCGGCTACAACAAGATGCTGCGTAACAATCTGGTGAAAGTCGAGGGTCAGTTTGACCTTCCTGTTGGTGATATACTGTCATACGGTATGTACACCCTGAAACTGCTCGACGGTCAGAAGCTGCTACCTGTATCCCTCCGATACGAAGTGGGACGTAAAGTGCGGTGCCTTTCTGCCGCCTTCTACGTCCTGAAAGACTACGTGGACGGGCAGGAAGACGCACCCACCACCGTCCCGGCGGCATCGTACAAGTGGAAATACGTGGACAGCGAGAAAGACACGGCCGTCGCAGAAGTGCAGGAGCAAAACCCCGAACACACTATAGCGGCGGTGTATGATGACGAATATTCCCGCGGAGAAAAACACTTCTTCATCCCTGCGCCCACGTACGCAGGTATGCTGTCCCCAATCCTCGAGCGCACCATCAATATCGGCTACTGGTGGAATGCAAATCCTCATGGGCCGGGGGCCGACATGCGCTTCGACGTCATCGAAACACGCACCATCAACACCAACTTTATATCCGTCGCCGTGTCCTAATCTCCACGTGCTGCATGGCTTAATTTTGCACTATGGCTTCCGTTATCCAGGTACCTGACGCCCTCAGCCTTTCCGGCAACCTGAAGAGCTTCATCCTCAGCAGCTCTTCAGAAGTGGCGTTTGCCCTGAAGAAAGGCGCTACTGTCATACTTTCGGAAACGTACTATCCAGACAGCAATAACCGTGTGGAAATACAGGTTAAGGATGTCGTCTCCAAGTATCTGGAGACTAATTTGCCCGCCGGAAACGCCTTCTCCCAGACCGGAATGTTTGCTGACTTTACGGCACTGGCCGACGATGCGCAAATAGCATCTTTCCGTGCGTTCAATGCCGGAGTCCGCAACCTCTCCACCTCCGCCTCGCAATTCCTTGCCGCCAACTGGCTTACCTGGCAGCCGCAGACAAAGCGCACTACCTGGAACACGCCCGAATACTTAACCTACTACTTCACTCAGGCGGCAAGGGTCAAGGCGAAATTCTACCTTAAGTCCGGGACCACAAAGACCGTGCAGGTGTCTTCCGGAAACGGTGGGGCCGCACTGACTTTCAACATGATGTGCAGTTATCTCTTCGGACTTTCCGGGGAGAACACCTCAGACTTGTACGGCATCGTTGACGTCTGGGTGGAGACTTCCGGCGGTTCACGCCTGTCATACATCCAGCGCTATATCTGCGACGAGCCGCAGGGAGACGAACATGTATATCTTTGCGTGAACAGCCTCGGGGGTATTGATACATACATATTCCATGGCGCCTGCAGCCTCGCTCCGGACATCGAGCATGAGAGTGCTGAAAACGGAGAAGAGAGGATAAATATCACCAGCGGAGCAGAACGCCGATGGGAACAGACCACCGGCTATGCTTCCATGGCGGAGACCTCCTGGATCTTTGAGCTCGTCGCGGCCGAACATCAGTGGGCGGTGATGCAGGGGAGCGCTGAAGCCATCGTCATCGACTCTTCATCCCTGCGGGTAAGCGACCGGAATAACCTTCATTCCTGCTCCTTTGCTTTCAAGCTCGTGGCAGGCGGCCGGCTGCTGAACATTACCCGAAGCGATTCAGCGCTGCCGGCTGTCGAGGTCCCGTCACCGTCGGGTGAGATTTTTTTTTTAGCGCTCCGACTGTCTGATTACCCGGACAGCGACCTGGCAGGCAACAGTCTGCTGCTACTTCAGTCCCCGGTCTCCGACACCTGGTTCAAAGCCAGCCTCGGCGCCATCTCCGACATGATTACCCAGACTGTGCTGGCTTCCATGCCCGCGCCGGCAAACAGGACCCTTACCCTTCAGATAGGTTCCATGGACGGGGCACCTGACCGCTCCTTCAACGGACAATCTGACGTCACTGCACGCATCCCTTCGCAAATCCGCCATCTCACAGACCGCAATACCGTCCCTTATCTTGGCGCCATGGGAGCCAATAACCTCGTTCAGCTGCTGGACTCCGCCGGTAACAGCATTTACCCGGCTCTGCGCGAAGGCTCCTTCTGGGGCAACAGTTGGAACGGAGGAGCCGTCGCCGGCCCGCTTACCTTCACTGCGTCCACCGCCGCCTCCGCCACCGCCGACCTGGAGGTCATCGTCCGGAACAACGTCCGCTACCTGCATACCAGGCTGCCGTTCTACTCCGACAGTTCGGTGTCCTCGGGTGGAATAAGTACCGGCGGCTCCGCATCAGGAGCCGGCTCATCGGTGGTCTGGGGCACTTCATCAAACGAAGGACATGAGCTCCTTACCGTGGATGATTATCAGCCCAGGGATGTTTCCCTCCATGGCCACACGCATACCTTTGCATCCCTGGACAGCAAGCCAAATACACTGTCAGGATACGGCATCACTGACGGGGTGAACTCCCTGACCGTCTCCGGCACAGGGAATGCCATCACCTCAGCATCCCTCTCCGGCCATAAACTCACTTTAACCAAAGGAAGTACCTTCCAGTCCGTGGTTGATGTCTTGGGAAGTGCCACTAAACCCGTCTATGTCAGCAGCACTGGCGTCTTTGCAGAATGTTCCACCTACGCAGGCGGCACGAGAGTCACGCTGAACGGCACTGACAAAGGCGCGTCCACGGCATCGTTCTATGCGCCTGCGAGTGCCGGTAGCAGCGGCCAGTACCTGCGCTCTTCCGGCAGCGGCGCTCCCTCATGGGCTTCACCAGGCTCCATAGCCAGCGGCAACTCCTATCTTGTTACCGGCAGCGCCGTATATAACTACGCCCTGCAGAAGACAGCACGCGGCAATACCGGAGTTCCCGTATTCGTCAACGCTTCCGGAGAGACGGAAGTCATCAAGTACCTGAACGTAGGAACGGAGCAGGGTTCCATCATCCTGCCATTCTTCAGCAATGATATCGCTTTTCTTTCAAAGCGCGGAGGATCATGTACGATAAGCGGTGACTATTCCGGAACGCCGGACCTCAGTGCAATGTTCAACGGCAAGCCCGACTACTGTTTTATCGACCCCACATCGACAAACGGAACGATCACACTGACCATCAAACTCCCTACCGATGAGGCCTTCACCTATTCTGAGTATCTGTATATCGATTTTGGATCCAACTCATGGAGGGCAGACAATATCACCGTCAAATGCTATCGGGCTCCGCATTCGACGTTAACCGAAGAGAGTTCTCCGTACAAGACTATCTCCGACACCTGCTCCGGGCCGTTCTGGGTCGGAGGCAACCTGTCCGTCGCCGATGGCTACAGGCTCACGAAACTCATAATTGAGCTTTCCGGGTTCACGGCCACCGGCCTTCTGCGCATCAGTGAGATAGGCCTGCAGAAGTACAGCAGCAATGGCCTCAGTGCCTCGTATATGTCAAGAGGGTCCAATGACAGCCTCTGGCGCGACCTCGTACCTTCTGCCTCAATTACATATAACCTCGGAGACGCGGACCACCTTTGGGACAATATCTACGTAAGATATGCTCGGCCGACTGTTCTTTACACCGGAAGTATATATGCGAAAGACAATGCTTCCACTCTGTCGCTTTACACCGGTAATGCTTCCAAGGCCTTTGAATTCGGAACCTCGTATAATTACAGCTATCGTTCATTATTGCCAAGTAGCAACAATGCGCTGGACCTCGGTACAGGATCCGTTCAATGGAGATGGGCAGCCCTCTCACAAGGAGTGAGGCTCCAGAATAAGAATGTCATCGCATACAACCAAAGCACCTGGGGTGATGGCAACGTGCATACAACTCTGCTCATTGGCAATGGCTTCACGGGTACGAACAGCCATACCAGCATATATGGGGAGAATATCGATTTCTACCCGACCGGATCATCACTCAAGCTGAGGATCAACGACTCGGCCATCAAGGTGGACACCACCCTTCAACCGTACACCCATAATACCGTTGACCTGGGCTCTTCAGAGCAAATGTGGAAGGATATCTTCGTCATGAAGATAAGGCCCACTACCAGTACGGCTACCGGGTATCCTAACCTCACATACGACTCGGCAAACAGCAGGTGGGTACTCACCGGCAACATCTATATCTCCGGGAACATGATTGCGGCCGGGGCCGTCGCGTCCGGCGCCACCAGCAACGGCAGCAGTGATTTTCCCGTCGCGGTGGGCGGAAGCATCACCCCCAACGTCCCGTCAGGCTATGACCTTGGCAGCCCGGACTATCGGTTCCATACACTCTACGCTAATTACATCGGCGATGAAGACGTCAGGGTGGTTGACGGGTACTTTTCTAATATTGATGCTGACAACATTGTCACCGGCACGCTGCATGCCGCATCTCTCGACGTTACGAACCCTCCCTATGTTACCACGTGGAGCGGACTTGGATCAGTAGCTTCATCAGGATCCGCTTCTTCCGGGACCCTGGCCAGTATCGGCGGCACAGAAAGCGACCTTTTGAAAATAGTTGCCGGCAAAATCACCACCATCAACGGGGGAGGCAAGTATCAGGATACAAGCACAACGCTGGTATTCTCCATCGTCACCGTCAGCTGTACCAAGACATCGTATGGCGGAGGCACGACGATAGTGTATGACGCATATCTGTACCTTGACGGCCCATATAAGCGCCGTCTGCGCGTTTATAACTCTTCGTCAACGCCTTCAGTTTACAATTATTCACTTTCAACATCCTGGTAGAAATGGCACACACAACGAATTACGCAATAATATTTGCCGCCCCCGAAAGCGGACTCGAAGTTCTCGAAGTGGCAAGGAGCCTGGGGCGCACAACGCTCGACGTCGGCACGCTGTGCGGTGATTCCGACGTGGTAAGAAACGGCGTGGTCGTCGATGCCGGAGGAAAGATAAACAAATGGGCAAAGCATAAGCCCGTGCGTCTCCCGGACAAAACCGACAGCCTTTCAGACGCGGATCTGGCCGGCGTTGACTACGGGTTCGACACCGGAGCAGGAGCGGGTATCTCGGAACGGGGCGGGGCCGCCGCCCTGGCATCGCTGATGTCCGCCATCATATCCAACGGCGGAGCATCCTGGAATTATCTTCCTCCCAGGGGTATGAACCACCCCGTCCAAGGCCGCCACGAATGGTTCAGGTTGCTTGACTTCGACGGCTACAACCGCAACGCAAAGCCCCCCTTCCGCGTGGCCTCCCATGGGACCGTCATTGATGAGCCCGTAAACGGATACTTGGACTCCGTCATCCGGGCGACGGCGGACGTAGAGATAGACATTACCCGGATGAAGGCCTTCGTCGCGCCGGACGCTGAGTCCGGGCAGATGAACCTCGCCTGCGTGGTCCGCAATGCCGGCGCCGACCGCATCTTCATCCTGGATAATCCGGACCCGTTCTCAGACAGCGACGAGGTCTTCATCCCCATCAACTTGCGGGACGGGGCCAATTACTGCCAGTTCATATATACGGACATAGATCCGGCAGAAGTGGACGCCTCGGGAGTCATTGATGTGGAGGCGGGCGAAGACTACAACTTCATCGCCCTCCCGGACTGCTACCAGGTTTTCACTGTGTCCGCCATCATGGGGGCAGTGCTGATGAATGCAGGCTGGGCGATAGGAGGCAATGAGTATTTCTTCAAGGTGCAGCTGCAACCGGACGGGTATGTCGGCGCCATAACGCCGAAAGTGGCATATACCAACGCCACCGGAGAGGACGTGTATGTGCAGGCACATGCATCGTTCCGGTTCAGGGAGGAAGTCGTGCTGCAGTCCGACAGTGTCGGTGCGACCGCCTATGTGGACCCCGAAGACAACCTTATCGAATTGCCATCCGTCCCGGCAGGCGATTTCGTCGGCGGTTCGGATTTCGACATGTCCGAGCTCGCGGACCTCGAAGTGAAGCTTTGGTGGACATGGGGAACCAAGAGCCGGTACTTCAATTTTGCGACCGGGCAGGTGGTGGCCTCCGACCCGGGCTACATGACTATCAGCCGATTCTTTACGACCCAAAACTAAAGGTATATGAAAAAAAAAGACATTATCAACGCCGTGAATGCGCTGGCCAAAATCCCAATCAACAAAATCAAGAACGACAAAGTCAAGTTCTCACTCATTTCGGACTACCGAATTCTTCGCAAAGAGGCAAAATCCATCGATGAAGACAGGGATATCCTTATCAAAAAGTTCCAGGAAGACTTCCGGGATGAAATCGATGTCGTGGCCGAACTCCGGCGAAGCGGATTGCCTGTAAACGACCACAAAGACTTCCTGAAAGCTGA
This sequence comes from Bacteroidales bacterium, assembly GCA_017634595.1. GTDB lineage: Bacteria > Bacteroidota > Bacteroidia > Bacteroidales > UBA932 > Cryptobacteroides. The sequence continues at coordinate 54,240 of JAGBNC010000006.1, read as the reverse complement.
ATCCGACCTTAACAAGAAGCTGGGCGAGATTCTTCAGGAAGAGACACTGGTCGCAGGCATTACGCCTGTATCTCTCGACGACCTCATAAAGGCGATCTCCGACACCGACCTTTCCTTCGAGGACGTGAACAACCTCGATTGCATCATCGCAAACTAATTCAGCCCCATGGATCTGCCTATTCATAACACATATGACTTCTCCTGGACTATACAGCAAAAGCTGCCGGGAGGAGCCACCCAACCCTACGACATGACAGGGAAGGACATCACGGTTGTGTTCGAGCAAAACGGTACCCGCCGGCTTGAAATCACTCCCAGTATCAACGCGAACGTAGTCACGTTTACCTGGCAGGGTAAAGACCAGCACGTCCCTGGAGTATTCCGCATTCTTCTCATCGAGAATGACGGCAAGGATAATATGTACGAAATCGACACTGCCGAGTCTTTCAGACTTGTGAGGAGCAGGGCCGAAGTACGCGACCGCCACGTCCCGTCCGATGCCATCGCTGTCAAGACCGTTGACCTACTGTCAATGATAGCAGTCTATCCCGACCAGGCCATCCCCGTCACCATTGCACGGCAGGCATGGGTGCGCGAGACATTCTACACAAAAGAGCAGACCGACAACCTGCTTGGCGGCAAAGTAGATAAAGTCGCAGGCAAAGGCCTCTCTGAAGCTGACTTCACACAGGTGGAGAAAGAAAAACTCTCCGGCATCGCTGAAGGCTCCCAGGTGAACGTCATCGAGGGGGTGCAGCGCAATGGCACCGACATCGCACCCGACCTTAACAAAAAAGTGAATATCGCCGTTCCTACCGCCCTTTCGGAACTCTCAGAAGATACCACGCACCGGCTTGTTACCGACACGCAGAAAGAGGCATGGAGCGGGAAATACGCAAAACCCGCCTCCGGCATCCCGTCTTCAGATCTGGCAAAAGCAGCACAAGATGCACTGGCTGCCGCCGGTACCGCCCTCCAACCGAAAGACCTGGGAGAACTCAACAGAAAAGTGGCCGCCCTGGAATCCGTTATCAGCGAAGGTGACAACCCAACCGCGGCCATCGACAAGTTTAACGAAATCGTGGCATTCCTTGCGAACATCACTAACACGGAGACCCTCTCCGGAATTGTGGGCGGCATCAACGATGCCATTGCCGCAAAATACACGAAACCGAACAGCGGAATCCCGGCAACGGACCTCGATGAATCTGTACGTTCAGCCCTTGTGAAAGCAAACTCCGCCTTGCAGCAACATCAGGATATCAGCCAGCTTGCCCGCAAGGCCCTCAATCCAACAGAAGGTCACATTGCCGAACTTGACGCGAACGGCAATCCCATCGACTCGGGCATCGAGTCCGGGGATGTAGCAAAGAAGAGTGACCTTGAAAGCGGCAATCTCGTTCCCGCCTTTGCCGGCAGCCTGGATTCCTGGAAGGGCCGCGCATCCGATGCGCCGGATACACAGACCGACGAAGTATATACCACCGGAGGAAATGTATCCATCGACTCCGGAGTTGATGCTCAGCTCGTCTCTGTAGTTGCCCGCCATGACTTCTCAGCGTCACGTCTGGTATCGCACGGATTCAACCTCCTTCGCCGCGCCGTGGCCATAGGAACGGGCTGGTACTTCAAGGTTCCTGCCCTTCCGTTTGGAGTATTCCGCACAGCGCTCGCTCCCAACGGAGTGCTGTTCACCGATTCAACCCGCAAAAACCTTAAGCCCAGTGTGCGCTTCAAGCCGCTCAGCAGCGGAGTGCCCACAAGCATTAACGATGGCAGCGCATGCGCTTATACCGATGCAGAAGGGTACCGCTTCTTCACTACGTCGCAGGCTGGATATATGATTGTTTCAGGCATCACCCGCGCCTCCGTATGCGCCCACGTCGGATGGTCTGGACGTTATGACGATTACATCGCAATCGACGACCCCTCCGACGCGGGATCCGCGCTCAGCCTTTCCGCCGTCTTGAGTGCCATCCACAGCACCGGCATCATGCTCGCAGCCGGAAACGTCGCCGACAGCTTCGCCCGTATCAGTGCCACGCAAGTAAGATGGACCAGGAAGGTGGATATGGCGCTCCCTGCATGGACTACCGTCCAGAACGAAGAGGGGACTTACACCCATACTGCCACCATCGCGGCCATGGCTCCGGACGGAGCAGCCGAATTCTTCTCTTCCGGATCCCGGCTCTCCGTCTCCGGCACTTCAGTCAGTTATACCGACGAGAACGCAGAAGCTTCTTCCGACCACGTGAAGTTCGAGCTGGCCACGGTGGCCACCGGCACGGTCAACCTCGCCACGACACTTGCCGTTGAAGATTTCAGCGTCATAACGCTGGATGATGTTACAGGTTCAGCTTACGTCACTATAAGCTATGCCCGTGGAATTCCCGACAGCCTCCGCGCGCTTATCGCCGGCGACCTTGACGGCACCTATTCCGCCCTGGCAGGGCTTCTAGCAGAATTGAACGCACGCATATCCGCCATCGAGGAGAAAATAATAAGCGGTTTCGAGAATATCATTGTCGATGACCTGACGATACGGCACAAGCTCGATGACTACTCCACCGAGGGTAACGCAAACCTCCAGGCCGCCGGAGCACCTGACTTCATCGCCGCCAAGATAGGGCAGCGCATCTTTGACAGCGTCAACAAAGTATTCCGCACGGCCGTTGGATTCACCGTTGCTGACTGGAAACTTGATACCAACTCTTAATATACTTCATCATGTCATTCTACATCAAGAAATACGCTGACCAGCAGATTTACCTTGCTGACGCCGCAAACCGTCCAGCCGACCAGTCCTCCGTGTCCCTCATCGGGACCCGGGGGCAGTTCGACGGAGTGAACGTAATTACTGATACACGCAACCCGCTCCCTGGAGATGCTGTATGGTTCGACAGGCTGAAGAACCGCCGCGTCCTGGTGCGCCGTGGAACGCTCGTGAAGAGCCTCATGGATACCGACCGCTACTTCGACGGGGAGGAAACCTACATCGGTAGTATTTGCGGCCGTCATGTAAGGGTGCTCAACGCTCAGCTGCCTGCTGAGGAATATGCGGCCGGAGATGAGTGGCTCCTCGAGGGATTCGACACGTCAGCAGCCGGCAGCGCCGAAGTGACGTTTAAGTATTATTCAGCGGCCGGCTCATACGTCAAGACCGTTACCCTGTCTTGGCAAGCGGGGGATGATATCTCCGTAGTTGCCGCACAGGTGGCGGCCGTCGACACGTCCTACATCAAAAATGCTACAAAGGTGTCCGACAGCTCCATCGGCTGTGTCATCAGAGGATATAGCGCAAATATGGGTATCACCGTAGTCAATGGCAGTATTACTGCGACGCGGACCCACCGAGGATATCAGACGCAGTACTATGGAGATGTCCATACAACGCAGATTCTTAGGCACGGCGCTCTTGCCGGAACAGGATATGTACAGCCGGAAATATATCGAGAATATGTCACTAATAGTGGCACAGATGCGACCAACCAGGCCCTCACGAATGACACCGTGAAAAAGGCCCGCTTCAACGAGACGGACAATCAGGAGCTTTACGGGATGTTCAACGGTGATTACAACGCTTATGTTGCGGCACGATTTAATCTGCTGAAGGCGGATTACCCTTGCGCAAGGGGATTCCTCGGGGACTCAAGGTTCTGGTTCGGCGATGAAGAAACGTTGAAGCTTGGCAGCCTTTCCCATGAGAACTACCTTGGTGCAGTATCTTACGATTTCCCGGAACTTCATACAGCCCTCACAAAGGGAAAGAACCTTGATGGCTATGAGACCGGCTTTGAGCCGGGAACCGCCCACCTTGGAGGATCGGCCGAAGCGTATCTTCTCTACACTCAAATCCTCAAGAGCAAGCTCGACCCAATCAACAAGACCATCGTTGCGGCCGGCGGCACGGCTGTAGGCTACAATACTACAACACGCCTTGCCTTCCAGTCGAGCAGCAGCTGTGCCTGGATCTTCTACGGGACGCCTGGCAACCTGAACAACGGCTACAACCGCTTCTATGCGTATGCCGCCCGGCTGTTCCGCGCTTCTAAATTCAACGAATTTTAATTTTTCTTTTTATGGCCTCAAGATACAAGCGTGCGGCACATAGACCGGCGGACCTCCTGCCGGTTGAAATTGATGCGAGAGCCTTGGGCGAAGCAGTGGCGTTCAGGGTCGAAAACCTCAGGAAAAACAAGTATAAGTTTACCTTGGGCGACCGCATAATGACAGCGGCCGTTGATGCCGGCGCTTGGATTGAAAGGGGTGTACGCACGCTTCCCGGGAAGGAAAAAGGAGATTGTTTCCGGGAAGCGGACAATGCGCTTTATCGGCTACTTTATTGCCTGGAAGTGGCTAATTCTCTAATCGCCATAAGCGATGCGGATAAAGCGCAGCTGGATTATTTATGGGATAAGGTATCAGAGCAGGTTCATACACTTCTAAACTCGCGCCACTGCAAAGAAATAGCGGGTCAGAGTCTGTCAACCAATAGCGTTGACAGAGAGAAATCCGATGAAGAAGGGGCCCTGCCGTCATTTACGGTAAAAACGGGCCTGTAATGCTTGCCTTCCAGTCGAACAGCAACAATGCCTGGATCTTCAACGGGACGAATGGCAACCTGAACAACGGCAACAACCGCATCAATGCGTATGCCGCCCGGCTGTTCCGCGCTTCTGCCTCGGAGGTGATGGATGTGTTCATGCGCGCCCTGATACCGCTTCCCATTATTTACCGATGGTTTCGCAAGACCATAGCCCGCAAACGACGCAAGTGCTCCATGGTGGAGTACAACAGGCAAGGGCCACGTCATTTAAGGGAAATGTGTTTGAGACTCAACGGCCGATATTACATCCCTTCCGACTACACCTGGTTCCCGATATTTTATCCGAAGCTGCGCGAAGTAATAGCCCCGGATGCCGATGACCGCACACCACAAACGCTCTGGTGCGAGACGGTAAGGCCCTATGTGGAAAAACACCTCGACCCGAACAGCTATTCCTGCAGAGTCGGACGCGGAGCACTCCGGGCCGTCGATCAATTCATAGAATACTACTTAGAGGAAAGCGAAGGTGGCACAGTGCCGTGCGACTTCATATCCATTGACCAGAAGTCATTCTTCCTGCACCTCGATCGTAGGATGCTTATGAAACTCTATGAGCCCATAATCAGGGATAACTTCGAGCCACAAATGGCCGATTTCCTGATATGGCTTGGGAATATTCTCTATCTGTCTTGCCCGGCTGAACACCTCAATCGAATCTGCCCCGTCAGTGAAGCAGCAGACCTTCCTGACTACAAGCGCATGGAGAAGCTGCCGTGGTGGCAGGGAGTAGCAATCGGGAACCTGCCTTCACAGATGGCCGGCAATATCGTATCAACCTTATACTTGAACATTCTTAGATACTATGGATTTACGCGGTTCGTCCATTATTCCGATGATATCCGTACGGTTATCCGGCACGACCGACTACAACAGTTCCTACGTATCGTCATGCCTACCCTTCGCCGGGAAGAAAGCAGGCACAACATGGAGATGAACGAAGGCAAGTTCTACTGCCAGCCGTCGTATTATGGCATAAAGATGTTCGGATACTTCCTTAAGACCAAAGGCAGCGAGATTATCCTTGTCCCGGACCGGCGCATCATCAGAAACTTCTCCAGCAAACTTAGCTACTATGAATTCAGAGGGAAATCTAAGAGATGGAGGCTCTGGAATAAGGAGCACTTTCGGGACTGCGTAAACTCATACCTTGGAATATTCCGCCACTGCCAGAGTGAAGATCTTCGCGCCGAAATAGCAGCCCGCATCCAGCACGGTCCATGGAATGACATGATACGCCTGAAGCCGGACAATACGGCCTGCGCAATCCGCAAGGCCTACACGCGGAAAGAATATTATCGGCGCCACAACCGTGAACTCAGAAGATATATCAACCAACAAATACCGTCATGACAACACAAGAACAACTTAACAAGGTCCAGAAACGAATCTCTGACCTCGATTTCATCCGTCGAAAATCCGACAGCGCCGCCCTTAAATGCGAAAAGGACGGGCTGGTATTCCGCAACAAGTATCCTCAGGAAGCTGCCGAAAGGGACTTCGCCAACTCTCTGATCAACGACCTTGAAATAGTAGAGTCCCGGCTTATGGCCGTCCTCGCTGCTGAAGAAGCTGAAAAAGAACCCGGCTATGACAGCGAAGCTTAGAATGATACTCGCGGCAATCGGAGGAGTACTCCTTGCCGTCGCCCTGGCCCTGGGACTCATCAGCTGCCTTGTCATTTCTATCCGGGCGAAAGCATGGCCAGTGTGGCTGCTTCTGGTTATACTGTTCGTCTTCGCGTGGAAGCCAATGGTTTATACATTCAAGCGAATTGCCTCGTATATAGCCGAATTGTGTCCTAAGAATAACCCGTAACAGGGTGCTATATTTGGACAAAAATACGACTATGAAAACCTTGAACGCCCCTTCCACAAAACAGTTTTGGTTCGCTGTCATCCTTGTGATATTCGGATGCGCCATGCTTACGGCTGCATTTATAGTCAACCCTACAGGCGAAATACACGGCTCGGTCCTCGGCGCCTTCGGCGAAATCCTTTCCTTTGCCGGCGCGTGCCTTGGATTCGACTACTATAATCGCAAGACCTACCTGACAATAGCGGAACGCCATCAGGGCAACAAAGATGACGGCAGCCAACAATATGAACCTGAAACGCCCACACAAAGCCAACCGGACAATGGACCAGAACAGAACTTTTAAGTATTTCACCTTGGCGGAGTTCCTGAAAAGCCGCAAGGCATCCGAGCTCGGCATCGACAACACTCCATCTTTCGAGGTGGTCGAACACCTGGCCACCCTTACGGGCCAGATTCTTGACCCGCTCCGCGCCGCTTATGGCAAACCTATCACCGTCACGTCCGGGTACCGGTCCCCGGCCTTGAACAAGGCTGTAAAGGGAGTGGCAAACTCGGCTCATCTCAGAGGGGATGCCGCCGATCTCCAGGCAAAAGACATGGCCGGATTCAAGGCGTTTGTGGTCCGCTGGCTGAAGAGCTCCGGTGCGCGCTTCGACCAATGCATTCTTGAGCGTTCAGGCAAAGACGAATGGGTGCATATCGGAATCTACTCCTCGACCGGCTCGCAGAGAGGGGAGATAAAGAGTATGAACGTATGAAAGACTTCTTCTCAACGGCCGCGCTTGTCTTCACAGGATTCCTGCTGGGAGCCCTGTGCGCGTTCATCATGGCGTGGAAAACGGCCAGCATGGGCACTATGCCACCGCACGGCCAAGCCGCAGCCGATTCAATCTGTACTTCCACCCCTCCTGTGGCCGTCCGACGCGATACCGTCTGGTTGCCGACAATCCCTTTACCCATAAAAATACCCGGTAAAGGGAATCTACCTGAGGATTCTGCACTTGAAACGCAAAACAGCCCCGAAGATAGTGCCGGTCTCCAGGTTTTCAAGGATTCCGCCCTGGTGGCCATCCCGATCGTAGAGCAGCTTTTCGAAGGCGAATACTATAAAGCCGTAGTGCAAGGATTCCGCCCAGTTCTCAAGAGCATTGAGATAAAGCATCCGGAGCCGCCGGCACCGGCGCACAAATGGTGGTCGGTTACTATCGGACCGCAGGTCGGATACGGTTTTACCCCGGCTGGCTGGCAACCCTATGCCGGCATCGGAGTCACGATAGGACTGAACTTCTAAGCCAATCTAAAGATTGGGTTTAGTAATCCCCGGGCCGCTGCGAAGCGCCCCGGTTTTTTATTTTTCTATATGAATCCTGCGCAGCTCATCGCTCGCCTTTGCCTTATGCCCGACATAAATGGCAGTCATGGCTACGCTTGAATGGTCCGCCTGCTGCTGTACCTGGTTGATGGGGACTCCTACTTCAAGCGCGTTCGTAATTCCGGTATCTTTGAGGGAGTAGAACTGCAGGTCCTTACCGAATTTGCAGGCGGGCCTTACCACAGTATCCCAGTAATCCGCGAATTTCTTTTCAGAGCATGGATTCGCAGCGGGCCTGAAATCACGAAGCTTGCCGCGATTCTTCCCGAAGACATAAAACTCCGGCCGCGATAGTTCGAGCCGGCCTAAAATCGGCAGCGCTTCATCGGGAATAGTTCTCCATGACTCTTTGTCGTTCTTGGCGATCTCTGGGCGAATATGCACGACTTGGTTGTCTAAATTCAAGTCTGAGCACTTCAACAGGGCTATCTCTTTGGGCCTGATGAAACAACATAAGCAAAGCACGACCGCCGCGAGGTACTCCGGATTGTCTTGGCGGAGAAAGCTGAACAGCGCCGACAGTTCTTCCGGCGAAAATAACCTCCGCTTTTTCTGCATGAGCCGCTTTGGCTTTTTCTTGAAGTCCCGAAAAACATTCTCAGCCGCGTACCCTTTCTCTTTGAGCCATTCCCACAGCGCGTTTTGGAAAGAAAGATAGTTGTTGTATGTACGGGCTGATACCCCCTCCCTTTCGTCAATATAATCAAGGTATTCCCGTGCGTGCGCTTTGGTGAATGAGCAGACGAGATGAATTTTCCGCTCTTCAACCCATTGACTGAAGATGCGAAGGAATGATTGATAACTCCTGAATGACTGCAACTCCATTTCTTTTCGCTTAGCCTTCAGGAATGCGTCCAATGCATCGGAGAGACGATCGGACGATTTTGCTGCAACGGAATCAAGAAACGGGCTCCATCCGAGGGACAATCTATTCTCAAGGGCCGACATAATCTGCTTCGCCAACTTGCGGCGCTGTAACTTGTTCTGTATCCGGTTGACCTTGATGCGGAACCGCTTCATTTTGCCCGATGCCGGGTCACGGACGTAATAAGAGATGTACCAGATTTTCCCTTCGGTCAACTTCGGGGGTGAATAATCAAAAAACGGAGCTGGAGTAAAAATCATTTTTTTTTCTTTGCACAACTCCCGCAGGGTGTCATACAAAGAAGAAAAAGTTGTCGCGGTACTGTCCCGCTTTGTGTATGAAAAATCCGGTAATTCGAAGTTTTTCAACGAGTTACCGGAAATCTGTCGGGATGATCCGACTCGAACGGACGACCCCCACGTCCCGAACGTGGTGCGCTAGCCAACTGCGCTACATCCCGTGTGATCCGAAAAATAAGACGCGTCGGGAACGCGTCTTAAGAAACTATGAAAGTTTGTTGATGTAAACCTGAATCCCGCTCTTAAGATTGGAAGCCTTGTTCTTGTGGATGACTCCGATCTTTGCAAGCTTGTCGATCATCGCGTACACCTTGGGGGCGTTCTTTTCTGCCTCGGCCTTGTCGGTGGTGTTGCGAATGTCGCGGATAGCATTACGTGTAGTGCGTGCATAATATCTGTTATGCAGGCGATGCCTTTCGCTTTGGCGATCGGCTTTCTTAGCTGAAGCTGTATTTGCCATTGTCTTTATTTTTAATATTTTGTAGTGGGTAGGAGAATCGAACTCCTATTGCAAGAATGAAAATCTTGAGTACTAGCCGTTATACGAACCCACCAGACACTTACCTATCCGTTGTTGCGGAATAGGGACTGCAAAGGTAGAAATTTATTTTGATTCTACAAAACTTTTTTGGCTTTGTATTTATGGCTTGGGCATTGCGAGCTTATAGATGATGGGATCGCCCTGGCCGCGCTTGGGGCTGGTGTTGGTATTGACATATATCCATCCGTCGCGAATCACCAGGTCCTCCATCTCGTAAGGAATCTCCTCGTCAAGACTGTAACGTGCCATTATCGAGCCCGTGTCGGTATCGTAAACCCTTATGCGTGAAGGCCTTCCCACGGGGTCGATCTTGCCCACGCCGTAGCAGTAGAAAATCTTGCCGTCGTACATACATCCAGCCTGTGTGAACCACACATCATAGGGGAATATCACCTGCTTTACAAGGTCTTCTACCGTCAGCGTCACCTCCGGACCCTCCGACAGAGCGGGAATACGGAACTGGTAAGCAATGTAAAAATTGTCCTCGGCACGGAGTGTCACCGCCCGAGTTGTGCGCTGATGGGCTGAGAATACCCACAAGGCCTTGCGCTCGCGGTCAATGAGCCAGCTCGGGGCTCCGAAGATAGGCTCGTAACCTTTTGCCGCAAAGCCGCTTATGTCAAGCTTGATGGTCTGCACCAGCTCGCTGCTGAATGTCTTTCCGCAACGTTTGATGCTCTCTACGAAGCAGGTCCATTCAATGTCGCTCCCCACCTTGCCGTTGGAAATATACAGTAGCGGGAACGAGGCGCCGCGCTTCTTCTCAATGCCGAACTCGGCGTTGTTGGCATGGTTGTCCTTGCCGGAGGAGGCGAGCTCGAAGCCTGCAATCGGCACTCCGTCAGCTTTCTTGAAGTCATATACGTTGACGTGCCCGCCGTCTTCGAGGCTGAAGATGAAGCGTTTGTACATCTCCATCCCCTGCTGGGCGCGTCCGCGTCCCTGCTTAACGATAAACTCCGAGCATTCCGGATTCATCTGCAGCCCGCCGAAGCTCTGGGCCCATGCTGTGCTGCATAGCATGAGGGCTGTGATACCTACAATTAATTTCTTCATATTCTGTTATCTCATGAGCTTCCCGAATGGCTTGGGTCGCTCTACCACTTGTGTGTATTCATTCCCGAATGTGTCAGTCACCTTGACTGTGACCGTGCTGGAGGGTGATGACGCCTTCACCAAGAAGTAATGCGGGTGCGGATCTGGGGTGTCGTACTTCTTAGGCCAGCGGGTCTTGGCATTGTCGTCCCATGCCGCCTTGGGCAGGTGGTAGTCGATAGTGAACTGCGGATTCTCATATTTGGCGTGCTTAACAGGGAGTTCGCGCCCGTTCTCTGTGACGCTTATCTTCCATTTACTTTCCCAGGCCCACACGTTGATAAGCAGCAGGTTGTCTTCTACCTGGTCGAAGCGAGTACGGTTCTTGTAATGCTTGAGCATGGCCTGCACTGCTCCGTCGGTGCGGTAATACTCGCGGACGGAGTTGAGGTCGAACACGCGGAACTGCTGCCCGGCACCGTCATCCTCCGACACGAAGTACCATTCCATATTCTTGCCCCTGAAAGGGAATACCTCGAAGCCCGCAGGGGCACCGTCGGGTCCGAGAGTAAGTCCGCAGTGGGCAGCGGGTTGCCACCAGCAGCCGCATACTCCGGAGATGTTGTGTTCGGTGATGTTGGCAATGTCGGGGAACTTGGATGTGTCGTCGCTACCGTAGCACAACATGTTCTTGTGGCTGTGCCCCGATATGAAATGCACGTCCGCAAACTCCCTGAACATGGCGGTGAAGTCTCTGAACATCTGCTCGGAGTCGTATCCTTTGCGAAGCATCTTTGTCTCTATGGGCTTGCCCGTCAGGCCCTGCTTGTAGCGCATCATCGGAGCATGGAATGCCACAACCAGCGGAGCCGTCTTGTCCTGCACGGTGGCCAGGTCCTTCTTCATCCACTCCAGCTGGTCTTCGGTGAAGTAGTGCTCGTGGTCGCGCTTGCCGGTGATGCCCTCGTAAGAGTCGATGCGCCCTTCGCTGTTGAGGTACACAATGTTGTCAAGTACTATGTAATGGGTGTTGCCAAGGTTGAATGAGTAATGGGTGGGTCCCATGGTACGGCGGTAGCGCTCGGCGGCGTTGAAGTCCACGTCGCCCTCGAGGGAGGTGCCCCCGTCGTTGTCGTGGTTGCCCATCACATGGAACATGGGCACAGGGAACTTGCAGTCTTCAAGTGTCTTGGGGAAGCACTCTATGGAGTAGCCGTATTCGTACCAATATCGGTCGTAGGAGCTGTCGCCGCCGTTGAGACAGTACACCGGGCCTCTGGCGCGGGCTTTCTCAACTTCCTCCCTGAAGCGGGGCATAAAGGTCTCGTTGAACTGGCGTACGTCGTCGAACAGGTTGGCGAGGTGCACGTCAGATATGGCTATCAGCGTGTAGTTGGTGTTATCTACCGAGTTCAGCGTGAAGTCGTGCCTCTCGGCTTGAGCCTCAGGTGCTTCCAGCCTCTGCCAGAAACGTGGCATGCCGTTGGTTGTCTCCACTTCCGTGCAGGAGGGGATGCTTACGAACACGCTTCCCTCTTTTTTTGCCGATTTGAGGAAGTAGAAGCCCTTTTTGTTTGTAGTAGTGATTTCGGCACCGTCGGATATCACGACTCCTTGCATGGGAGCGCCGTCCTTAAGCACCTGGCCCCATACGGTAGTCCCCTTGGGGAGACGTGGCCCTGCGGCGTTGGCCGGAATAAGGATTATGCACAAGAGCAGGATTGAGAAGATTCTTTTCATGCGACAATAATAAAAGTACCAATCTTATCTTACAAATGTACGAAATTATTGCTAATTTCGCGGTATGATTGCACTGATAGTTTTTGCGATTATCTTCGCGATTGTCGGCATAGTCGGCAGCGTAGTGCCGGGGCTCCCCGGACCGCCTCTCAGTTGGTTGGGCATGCTGCTGGTTTATTTTGCTGACAAAGTGGGGGACAAGCCTGAGCCTATGACTCTCGCCACCCTTCTGATATGGCTCGCAGTAACTGTAGTCGTGAGCATCTTGGATTATGTAATCCCTATAAAAACAACTACCATGACCGGCGGCCACAAGGCTGCCTCGACAGGTGCTATAGTGGGCTTGATAGTGGGTATGCTGGTGCCTCCCGTGGGCATCATCCTCGGCTCACTTCTAGGCGCATTCCTCGGCGAACTTGTGGTCAACAACAAGGGCATGTGGCCCGCCTTCAAGGCCGGCGCCGGGGCTTTCCTGGGCTTTATGCTCGGAACCGGTCTCAAACTCGCCGTGTCCGGCGTCATGGCTTGGCTGATAATTAAATATGCTTTTCTATAATGGACAGATCTAATTCCCTTATGGTCCTCGCCACCACATTTGAAGACCTTGGCGGCTGGACAGTTGAACAACAATTTGTACTTCAGATGGGTTCCAGCTATCTGCTTGCCCACGGTATTGGTGAGCCTCTTAAGAAAGATGCTACAACCCGCATAAAGATCCCCGTCGGCGGTAACTATACCCTGTGGGTGCGTACCAAGAACTGGACGGCGTTCTGGAGCGAAGGCAAGACTCCGGGCTTATTCCAGGTCAAGATTGACGGAGCTCCGGACGATGCAGAATTCGGAATAGGCTGCTCCGGCGAAACGCGTGCCGAGCGTGCCGCATGGTACTGGCAGAAAGGAGGAACATATTTCCTGAATGCGGGAGAGCATGAGCTTGCTCTTCACGACCAGACCGGTCTGGACGGCCGCTGCGACGCAATCCTGCTCACCACCACATCTGAGGCTCCCGGCGACAGCCTGGAGGACTACAAGACACTCCGTGCCGAGCTCCTTCCTTCTCCCGTAGAAGACAAAGGCAGTTTCGATTTCGTAATAGTAGGCGCCGGCATGTCCGGCCTCTGTGCCGCAATCGCCGCAGCCCGCAACGGCAGCAAGGTGGCACTTCTGCAGGACCGCTACATCCTTGGCGGCAATAACTCGTCCGAAGTACGCGTAGGCCTTGGAGGCCAGATTAATATGGCACCTTATCCTTCTCTGGGATACATACTTAACGAGATCGGTCCCGATCGGATCGGCAACGCCCGCGGCGCCCACCACTATCAAGACTGGAAAAAGTGGGATGTGATTGCAGCCGAGCCGAACATCACACTGTTCGCAGGCTATACTGTAGATAAAGTGGAGATGCGTGACGGCAAAATCGCGGCAGTAGAGGCTGTGGAAGCCACGCGCCAGAACCGCATCCGCGTGAGCGGCTACGTGTTCTCCGACTGCACCGGTGACGCCCACCTTGCCGTGCTTGCCGGCGCCCGCACCATGATGGGACGCGAGGCCCGAAGCGAGTTCGGAGAGAGCCTGGCTCCCGAGAAGGCCGATGGCTACACCATGGGCGTCAGTATCGAATGGTACTGCGAAGACTGGAACACTCCATGCTCCTTCCCCGACAGCCTCGACTGGGGTCTTAAACTTGACGAAGAGACAGTGGAGCCTGTGCACCGTGCCAACTGGTACTGGGAAGTGGGCATGAATGACGACCAGATAGCTGACGCTGAGAAGATACGCGACTACGGTATGTACGTGGCCTACAGCACTTTCTCTTACTGCAAGAACCGTCTGGCCAAGAAGGAAGACTGGGAGTGTACCCACCTTACCTGGGTCAGTCATGTGAGCGGCAAGAGGGAGAGCCGCCGTATCGTGGGCGACCTTATCTTGCGCGAGCAGGACCTTACCCGCCCCATCCCTTACGAGGACGGCACCTGCACCACTACATGGCGCATCGACCAGCACTATCCTGATCCCCGCAACGCAGGCAAATATCCCGGCGAGGAATGGATGAGCATAGGTAAGCTTGTCCCCATCGACCCGTATGCAATACCTTACCGCTGCCTGTACAGCGCCGACATACCCAACATGTTCATGGCGGGCCGCGACATCAGCGTGACCCACGTGGCCCTGGGCAGCGTGCGCGTGATGCGTACCTGCGCCATGATGGGCGAGGTGGTAGGCCTTGCGGCAAGCGTGTGTGTGGACAAGAAGCTCCTTCCGCGTGACATCTACAAGACCAACTTTGCCGACCTCGTGGCCCTCATGAAGAAGGGCGCAGGCCGCACCGACGTGCCATACACTCAGTTCTACCATCAGGTGGACCGTACCGGTCATCAGGCTGAGGACAGGTAGGAAACGCATGTAACCTGATGCCGAACAATATTGAAGTACGCGGGGCCAAGGCCCACAACCTTAAGAACATAGATGTAGATATCCCGCTGGGCAAAATAGTGGGGATTGCGGGAGTCTCCGGCTCCGGAAAGTCTTCCCTTGCCTTGGGCGTATTGTACGCCGAGGGGTCCAGGCGCTATCTGGAATCACTTTCGACCTATACCCGCCGCCGCATGACTCAGGCGTCAAGGGCAATGGTTGACGATGTGCGCTATGTCCCCGCCGCGCTGGCTCTCCACCAGAGGCCTGGCGTGCCAGGCATACGCAGCACTTTCGGCACTATGTCCGAACTGCTCAACAGCCTGAGGCTCATGTTCTCGCGTCTGGCTTCGCACCGCTGCCCCAACGGCCACTATCTTGAGCCCACTCTGGATGTGGCTGCCGAACAGCCGATTTTTTGCCCCGTGTGCGGGGAGAGGGTGTATGCGCCCGGCGCCGAACAGCTTGCTTTCAATAGCGAGGGGGCCTGCCGCACCTGCTCCGGCACAGGCGTCGTGCGTACTGTGGATGAGTCAACCCTTGTACCTGACGATTCGCTTACCATCGACCAAGGGGCTGTAGCTCCATGGGGCTCGCTTATGTGGTCTCTGATGAAGGATATTGCACGCGATATGGGCGTTCGCACCGACGTGCCGTTCCGTGACCTGACTCCCCAGGAGAAGGAAATAGTGTACCACGGGCCGGCCGAGAAGCGGCATATTATCTACAAGAACGAGAAGACCAACGGCTTTGCCGAGATGGATTTTACGTACTACAGTGCGGTGTATTCGGTGCAGAATGCATTGTCCAAGGTCAAAGACGAGAGTGGCATGAAGCGGGTGGAGAAGTTCCTGCGCGATGACGTCTGTCCCGACTGCGGCGGCTCACGGCTGTCCGAGGCTGCGAGGGCCCCGCTATTGCGCGGAATCAACCTTGCCGACGCCTGCAAGATGACTCTGTCAGAACTCATTGAGTGGGTGGCGGGAGTGCCGGCATCGCTCCCGGAGCCCATGCGGCCCATGGCCGAACGCATCTGCGAGTCGTTCAATGACACAGCCCGGCGTCTGGTGGACCTTGGCTTGAGCTATCTTTCGCTCGACCGCGCAGCCTCCACCCTCAGTACGGGCGAGCGCCAGAGGGTGCAGCTGGCCAGGGCCGTGCGCAACCGCACCACCGGCGTACTGTATGTGCTGGATGAACCTTCCATCGGTCTGCATCCTTCCAATCTTGAAGGACTTACGGGCGTGATGGACGATCTGGTGGCTGACGGCAACACTGTTGTGCTGGTAGATCATGACACACAGGTGCTGTCGCATTCGGACTGGATTATCGAACTTGGCCCGGAGGCTGGCGCCAAGGGCGGCTGTGTCATTGCCCAGGGCACACCCGCCAGCTTGCGGGACAACCCAGCATCGCGTATCGCGCCGTTCCTCAGCGGGAAGTCTCGCTTGAAGGGGCGTGCCGCCGAACTTTTCAGTGCGGGGGCCATCAGCATGCGCACTTCGCGGATACATACTGTGCAGCCGCTTGATGTCAGTTTCCCCAAGGGCCGGCTGACTGCCGTTACCGGCGTGTCCGGCTCAGGTAAGACTACCATGGTGCTGGAGAGTCTTGTACCGGGTGTCGATGCCTGGTCGGAAGGGAAGAGGCTCCCCGGGCATGTGTTGTCCGTCGATGCTCCAGGCATACGCCATATTAAGCTAATCGACGCCACTCCTATCGGCATCAACGTCCGTTCTACTGTAGCTACTTATGCCGGTATTCACGATGAACTCCGCAAGGTCTATGCCCGTACCGAAGCTGCCCGTGCCGGTGGCTGGAAGGCAGGGGACTTTTCATACAATACAGGCAAACTGCGCTGCCCTGTGTGCGACGGCACCGGCAGTATCAGCCTGGACGTCCAGTTCCTTCCCGACGTAGATATTCCGTGCCCTGACTGCCATGGTTCGCGCTACGCCCGCCAGGCCTTCGATATCCGCCGCGCCGACGGAAAGTCGCTTCCCGAGTTGATGGAGATGAGCGTTGACGAGGCTCTGGAGGCTTGCTCTGACCTGCAGCTTGTACGCAGCAGGCTTCAGGTGCTTCACGACCTGGGCTTGGGATACCTTACTCTGGGCGAGGCTACCCCGAGTCTGTCGGGAGGTGAGGCTCAGCGGCTTAAGCTCGCGAGTGAAATGGGACGCGGGCAGGAGGATACCGTGTTTGTGTTCGACGAGCCTACGATAGGCCTGCATCCTCTTGATGTACAGACACTGCTCGGAGTGTTTCGGCATCTTATAAGCAACGGCGCTACGGTCATTGTTATCGAGCATGATCTGGACGTAATCCGCAGTGCCGATTACGTGGTGGACATGGGGCCCGGCGGGGGAGTGCAGGGTGGCCGTATCGTGGCTGTAGGAGCTCCGGCTGAGATTGCCGCCAATCCTTCCAGCATCACCGGCCGCTACCTGTAGCAATTAGCCGTTTTTTTGTTATTTTTGTCAAAACTAATTGCCGATGAAAAAGCTCATGCTTCTTTTGGCGGCCGCCGTTGCCGCGTTTACCGTAAATGCACAAACTCCCAAAGCGGATCCTGAGGCCACAGTTATCTGCGGCAAGGCCCGGTTCACCGTTCTTACCGACCGTATGATACGTATGGAATGGTCGGAAAACGGACTGTTTGAAGATAGGGCAAGTCTTGCTATTGTCAACCGCAAACTCCCTGTGCCGTCATTCAAGACAAAGACGCAGGGCGATGTGTTTACTATCACCACTAACAAGCTTACGCTTACGTACAAGGGAGGCAAGTTCGGCCCCGACAACTTGAGCGTCCGTTTCTTGCTCAACGGGAAACAAGTTACCTGGCATCCTGGCGACGCCCCTTCCGGCAACCTCAAAGGTACTACCCGTACCCTTGACGGATGCGATGGCTGGGACCGTCTGAGCCACACGGAGAAGGAGCTTGAAAACGGCATCCTTTCGCGTGACGGCTGGGCTTTGGTGGATGAGAGCGCCCGGCACTTGCTGCAGGAGGACTCTTCCGACTGGGGCGAGTGGGTGTGTGAAAGGCCCGAAGGCGACCGCCTTGACTGGTATATATTCGCTTACGGACATGACTATCTTGCTGCCCTGCATGACTTTACAAAGGTCGCCGGAAATATCCCCCTGCCTCCGAAATATGTGTTCGGATATTGGTGGAGCCGTTATTGGATATATACCGACGAGGAGATACTGCAACTCGCCGACGACATGCGCAGCCGCGGTATTCCTGCCGACGTATTCATCATCGACATGGACTGGCATGAGACCTGGAAAGATCTGAACAAGCGCGCCGGGCGTGACGAATTCGACCAGAGGCGTGGCTGGACAGGCTATACCTGGAATCGTGACCTCATACCCGACCCCGAGGGGCTTCTGGGCGAACTCCATAAGAAAGGATTCAAAACCGCACTTAACCTGCACCCCGCTTCGGGCATCAGGCCCTACGAGGATTGCTACGGACGCTTCGTGGAAGACTATCTGTCGCGGACAGATGATTACGATGGTCCCAAAGGATATATCTATCCCGAGGGAGGCTATAAGTTTGCCGGTACCAAGGAAGCTGCAGGACGCCCTGGCTGGAGAGCCCCTGTGCCTTTCCGCCTCGACCAGCAGGCCTGGGCCGACGCATACTTCAATTCTGTCATCCATCCGCTTGAACGCCAGGGAGTTGACTTCTGGTGGCTGGATTGGCAGCAGTGGCGCGAGAGCCGCTACGTGAAGGACCTTTCCAATACATTCTGGTGCAACTATAGCTTCTGGAACGACAAGCTACGCCAGACCCGTTCACAAGGTCTCCATGCCCCTCGTCCTTTGATCTACCACCGCTGGGGCGGTCTGGGCAGTCACCGTTATCAGCTGGGATTCTCGGGCGACACTTACGAAGAATGGTCAGTGCTGAAGTTCCTGCCATATTTCACCGCTACGGCTTCCAACGTTGGCTACGGCTACTGGGGCCATGATATTGGAGGGCACATGCAGCACAAGGAAAAGCAACAGCCACGTAACCCCGAACTCTACACCCGCTGGATGCAGTTCGGCGTGTTCACTCCCATCTTCAAGACACATTCCACCCAGAGCGCCAACCTGGACTGCCGTATCTGGGAGTATCCCGATCATTATGAGTACCTTAAGGCAGCTATCGACCTGCGCTACGCCCTCAGTCCGTACATCTACGATGCGGCGCACCAGGCCACTCAGACCGGCGTGTCGATTTGCCGCCCCCTGTACTACTATTATCCCGAGCTTGCAGAGGCTTATGACTGGAACGAAGAATACTTCTTCGGCGACAATATCATTGCTACTGCTGTCACTGAGCCGGTGGGTGCTGACGGTACGGCCCCGCGGAGCGTGTGGCTGCCCAAGGGCGAATGGTACGACTGCGCGCACGGACGGCTCCTCAAAGGAGGTAAAGTGCATTCGCTCCGCTTCTCCTTGGAGCAGAACCCTTGGTTCGTAAAGGCTGGCGCTGTCATTCCCTTGGCTCCGGAGGGCATCCTCAATCTGCAGGAGCCTACTAACGCCCTGCGCCTGCTGGTGGTTCCTGGCAAGGCCCCTTGCAAGATAGTCCATTACGAGGATGACGGCATCTCGCAGGCATACGGGACTGAATTTGCCACTACCGTTATTGAGAAGAGCATTCGGGGCGGCCGCATGACCTTGGTAATCGGCGCCCGTCAGGGGACTTGGAACGGGGCTCCGGAGAGCCGCCGCCTGAGTATTGTGCTGGAGGGCGTGGACAAGGCTCCTCGTCAGGTCCTGGTGAACGGTAAGCTGCTGGATGCCGCTGCCGTGTGTACCGGGGGAGGCCGAACAGTGATTACCCTTCCTGAATCTCCGGCCTCGGAGGCTCTGCGGGTGGAGGTGACGGCTTCCTAAAGCAGTTCCTTCAGACATTTCTTCCTTTAACCGGCCCCTTCTTGTGTGGGGCCGGTTTTGTTGTAGCCATAGACCGACACTGCTCGCATCGGTGCTTCTGTCTGGGCCGGTGAGAGCAGGGTTCTTTACACCCCTGGAACACCGGGCGCGAAAGCTTCAACCCCCAAAATGTCGTGTTCACCATGAAATATGTCAGGTTCACCAACAAAAAGTTGCAGAATAATATTGTCTGCCTCATCTTTGTGTGAATTTTTAAAGAATACTAACATTAATGATTTTATTATGAGAAACAGAGTTTTATTTGCCATTCTACTCATTGCTTCCGTGGTCTCATCCTGTAAGCACTACAAGGAAGAGTATCGTAACGATGAGTGTTACAGAATATATAAGGTAAAGTCGATTTCATGCACTAGCCATGTAATACCGGAACTAGAATATGATCCTTCTTTTGACTTTTTAAGCCGAGAATTCTACAGCGACTTGGATTCCACTTTAGCGATCAAAGGTTGGTTTCCTAAAAGAGGATATTATCATAAGATGATGTATCAGAATTGGTCTCTGATTGATTGGCGTATTACAAAAATAGATGTGGTAACGCTGGAGGATTATGATAAAGACCACCCTGCAGGCTCATCAATGAATGATGTTCTGATGCTTCGTTATAGTTATAAAGAAGAATTTGTTAAGCTTCCATTGGATAATATTCAATATGGCGATGTAATGCTCATGGACTGTTATCCGGCACGGGTGGAAGATAGTATTAGGATAGATAATGATGGACTTTCTATAGAGTTGAAAAGCGACTACTTAAGAAGACCCATGCCACTGTGCGAGGTCAAAATAGAGGATTCTTTCGGGAATAAGTTCTCTGGGATTATTGATTATAACTACTATAGAAAAAATTTATAAATGACCCCGTCAGAATACAGCCATAGGGTGGAGGTGACGGCTTCCTAAAGCTGTTCCTTCAGGCATTTCTTCCTTTAACCGGCCCCTTCTTGTGTGGGGCCGGTTTTGTTGTTGCCACAGACCAGTCAAGGCAGGTATGCCGGAAGCTGGCCGCTTCCGGCCTGCTTCCCGGCTTTGATGGCTTCATTGATACGTGCGACTACCTCGTTCCAGGAGTAATAGCCGTCTGAATTGGCTTTGAGACCTTTCAACATCACGGTGCGGCTCTTGGGCGGGTTGGCGTAGTTCAAAGTGCCGGGATCCAGCAATTGCTCCCCGGAGGGATATATGAGCCTCAAACGGGCATAGTCGGCACCATCCCTTGTATATTTCTCAAATACCAGTTTGCCTCCCAGCGGCGCACGCTTCTCGATAGCGTCAAGGCTGCCCTGAGTGTATGCTCCGAGGGCTGTCATGATGCTTATTATGCTGGAGTCGTGCCCGCAGAGAAAGCTGAATTTCCGGCCATTTGCCGAGAATTCCTTGCGGACTTCTTCGAGCATCTTTACCGCTGTGTTTAGGCCCACGACGGGCAGGGAGAACAGCAGCTCCACATACATGTCTTTAATGCCTGATATGCTCTCCCACTCGCTGATGCTGAGGTCTTTGCCGAAAGCGGAAGCTATTGGGTCTCCGCTTTCATAGTACTGCAGTACGAGTGCATCGCTGGCGCTTGTGGCCGTCTTGAGCGACCCTCCCATGCGGGGCTCCTTGCCCTTGACATACCTGACCGGTACCGGCTCCGTCTGCAAGTGCCTGCCGTGCGCTGCAAACCATGGTGACTTGTCGAAATCGAGAACCCTTTCTATCGTAGCGAACCCGCATGCCAGACTGTCGCCCAGAGTGGAGAGACGCTCATTAAGCTCCTTTGCCGCTTCCTGCTTGAATGCCTCTGAATCAGTGCTCAGCAGTGGCAGGAATACCCGGTCCCGCTTGTGCGGGTGGTACTCTATGCCTACATCTGCAACCGGTACCATGCCGGAGGCAAAATAACGTGCCGTAGCTACCGTGCGCTGCAGCGAATTGGAGTAGAAGCGGGCTTCGCGCCTGGACGGCTGCCAGTTGTGGGGGATGAGTCCGCTGTCTTCCAGCCATATCCGGAAATACTGTCCCATCAGCGTCTCTACGGTCCCTCCCTTGAGCGACAGCTCTCCTGCGGGGACTTCCCAATTGTACCACAGGCCTTTGTTCGGGGTGAGGCTGTCGGTTATGGAGCCCGAGCCGGTAAGGGGCGTGCGTATGTTGTGACGGCTGAAAGCCACTACTTGGGTAAGTCTATAGCCGTCCCGGCTGCCGGAAAGTGATTTTTCAAAAACACGGGGGGAACATGATCCCAGGATAAGCATCGCTGCAGCGATGACAAACGTGCGTGACAGTACATTTTTAGCCATGTACAAATGTATCAAAAAAAACAGTACCTTTGCAATCTAATCTTGAGTTATTATGAGGAATTATTCATTTCTTGTTCTGTCTTTGTTCGCTGCCGTTTTAGTGTCTTGTACCGGCAGTGCGCCTAAGTATGCCAATCGAGCCGAGGCTATCGCCGCCCAGATCCATGATCCGCATTCAAAGTATGTGGTGGTGACCTGCCACCGCGGGGACTGGCGCAATTTCCCGGAGAATTCTATCCCTGCCATCGAAAGCATCATCCGCATGGGTGCCGACATCATGGAACTCGACCTCAAGATGACCAAAGACTCAGTGCTGGTGCTCAGCCACGACGGTACCGTGACCCGCTGCACCAACTTCAGCAGTGTATTCAAGGGCGAGCCGGGCAAGAGCGCGAGGGTCAGCGATCTCACCCTTGCCGAGATCAAGAAGCTGAGCCTCAAGAGGGCTCACAATATAGCCATCGACACACTTCGCATGCCCACTCTCCGCGAGGCGCTGGAGTGCTGCAAGGACCGTATCTGCGTGAATGTTGACCAAGGTTATGAGTTCTACGACCAGGTGCTGGCTCTGACCGAGGAACTCGGCGTGACAGACCAGATACTTATCAAAGGTAAGAAGCCTATCGAGGTGGTTGCTGCACATGAGGCCGCCTACGAGCACAATATGATGTATATGCCTATCGTGGACATCCAGCGTCCTGCCGGTATCGCTCTGTTCAATTCTTACCTTGAGCAGGGGGTGGTGCCGCTGGCGTACGAGGTGTGCTGGCAGACCAACGATGACGGCGCCTTCGACGATGCCTGCCGCAAGATTCTTGACCAGGGATCGAAGATATGGGTCAATACCATCTGGGCGTCGCTGTGTGGCGGTTATGGCAACGATGACGATGCCGCCTATATGGCTGAGGATCCGGGCGATGTGTATCAGCAGTATCTCGACAAGGGCGTGTCCATGATCCAGACTGACCGTCCTGAATTTCTTATCAACTGGCTCACCAAGCAGGGCCGGCACACTCTTTAGTCAAGGATGGATTTTCTTAAGTTTTACAGCATAAGTCCACCTTCGGTAGATAAGGTGGCTCCGGACAAAGTGGACCGCAGGTACAAGAGCCTGAGGTTACGCACTTTCATTGCCGCCACTTTGGGGTATGCCCTCTACTATGTATGCCGGCTGTCCATGGGGGTAATGAAGCAGCCTATTATTGATGCAGGGCTGCTCAATGCCACTCAGCTGGGTATTATAGGGGCTTGCCTGTACTGGACCTATGCTGTGGGCAAACTGGTCAACGGATTCCTTGCCGACGGGGCCAATCTCAAGCGTTTCATGGCGACGGGTATAATTCTGTCTGCCGCTATGAATTTCATTATGGGCGTCCTGGGAGTCAGGGCACTCGAAGGAAGCATTGCCAATGGTGCGCTGTTCCTGTGTTTCTGCGTGTTCTGGGCGGTCAACGGATGGGCACAGTCGATGGGAGCGCCGGCTGCCATAGTATCCTTGTCCAGGTGGTTTCCTCTCAAAATCAGAGGCACTTATTATGGCATCTTCAGTTCTTCGCATAATATCGGCGAGGGACTTTCGTTCATATTCGTCGGGGCCATAGTGGCCCAGTTCGGCTGGAAATGGGGCTTCTTCGGAGCTGCACTTGCAGGCGCGCTCGGGGTGCTTCTGGTCCTGCTGCTTTTCCACGATACTCCCGACAGCAAGGGGCTCCCGCCCATTGAGGTGCTGTCCGGAGAGAAAACCCCGGAAAAAGATGCCCAGCCTGCCCAGCGCCATGAGACCCGGCAGATGCAGAAAGCGGTCATTAAGAATCCCGGAGTGTGGATTCTGGCCCTCTCCAGCGCGTTTATGTATATGAGCCGTTATGCCATCAATGAGTGGGGCACAATCTTCTTGCAGGAAGCTAAGGGCTATGACTTGGCCGGAGCTGCAGCCATTATCGGCGTCAATCCTATTTTCGGAATCATAGGCACTGTGGTGTCTGGATGGCTCTCGGATGTGCTCTTCAAGGGCGACCGCAAGTATCCGGCTTTTGTGGCCGGTCTGCTTGAGGCCATAGCGCTGGCCCTTTTCCTTTTCGGCGGCCCTGCCAAATGGGTCAATATTCTTGCCATGGTCCTGTTCGGGATTGCTATCGGCGTGCTCATCAGTTTCCTGGGCGGCCTGATGGCAGTAGATCTGGTGCCTCGCAAGGCTTCCGGAGCGGCCCTCGGCATAGTGGGCATTGCTTCTTATGCCGCCGCCGGACTTCAGAATGTAGTCACCGGCCTTCTGCTTGACAATCACATGGTTGACGGGGTGCATGACTTCACCTACGTCAGCTGGTTCTGGTTTGGCTCGGCGGTGATATCTTTTCTTCTTCCTATTCTTAATTGGAAACGTAAACAACAGCAGATATGAGACTTACCAACGGAATAACCATTCCCGACATGGGTTTCGGCACCTACAAGATGGCTCCGGAAGATACGGAGGCATCGGTACTCTGTGCGCTGCAAAGTGGCTGGAGGCATGTAGATACTGCTGCGTTCTATCGCAATGAGGTGGAGGTCGGACGGGCCGTGCGAGCGTCCGGCATTCCGCGTAGTGAGATATTTGTGACCACCAAACTCTGGAACGCCGACCGTGGTTATGATTCAGCCCTGCGTGCTTTTGACCGTTCTCAGGAAGCTCTGGGACTGGATTATATTGATTTGTACCTTATTCATTGGCCGGCGTCGCCCTTCTATTGGGATGATTGGCGTAAGCTTAACGCAGACAGCTGGCGTGCACTCGAAAGGCTTTACCGTGAAGGACGCGTGAAAGCTATCGGAGTGAGCAATTATATGCCGAGGCATCTGACGGCGCTGCTGGAGTCGGCGGAGATAGTCCCTATGGTAGATCAGATCGAGTTCCATCCGGGCTGGATGCAGCGTGACTGCCTTGAATTCTGTGCACAGCGGGGGATAGTGGTGGAGGCCTGGGCGCCGCTTATCAAAGGCGAGGCTCTCGGACACCCTGTAATCGCCGGGATTGCTTCCGCTCACTCTTGTTCTCCCGCTCAGGTGGTACTCTCATGGGTACTTGCCTGCGGAGTGATTCCTCTTTGCAAAAGCGTCACGCCGTCGCGTATAGCTGATAATCTCAAAGCTGCCGAGCTGAAGCTTAGCGATGAGGAACTTGCTTCTATATCCTCCCTCGGTTACGTTGGAGGTCGTTGTTACAATCCTGACAACTGTAATTTTTTATAATAGTTATGAAAAAGTTATTTATTGTATTGTTCGCCATTATGATGGCCACTGCGGCACACGCCCAGTTCTATGCCGGAGGAAGTATTGGCTTTTCCAGCAATGGAAATTCTAAGACTAGTGTTTTTTCTGTTAGTCCTGAAGTCGGTTATGTTCTTAACGACAAGTTTGCCGTTGGTGCAGAACTGACATTGTCTGCTTTTACTGGAGGCAACACCATCGGCTTTGCCCCCTATGCCCGTTATACTTTCCTGAATATCGGAAAGGTCTCCATTTTTGCTGACGGTGCTTTCTCGTTCAGTAAGACCAAGAATATTGATGCTGTTTGGGAAATAGGTGTTTATCCCGGACTGAGCATACCTCTGGACCCTAGGCTGTCCCTGGTCGCTCATGTGGGAGCTTTGGCCTACAACTCCGGCAATGTTTTCAAGGTCGGCCTCGACAACAGCATCTCCACCGGCTTGTATTATAACTTCTAGGCGACTGGTTTCCAGCCGCGCTGGCTTTTTCCGCCCGTCCTTCTGCCTGTTATCCGGCTGGGTCGGGCGGTTTCTTTTACCCTGATTCTTGCTTTTCTTTGCAAAATATCGTATCATTGGGCATGAAACTATGAACACTAGTATATGAACAGACGCTTTTTTCTTAGCTTGCTGGCCGGTATCGTTGCAGCATGCGCTTCAAAGAAAGTTTTGGATCCTGAGACAGAGCCGGGGGACCCTGGAGAGGTGACTGATGACAGGATGCTCAACGGGACTAAGATTATGGACGGACACAATCTCTATGGCGTGATTCTCGACGACGAGGGTCACCCAGTGAGGAATGTCCCCGTATCGGACGGCTACCGTTATGTCCGTACCGACGATAACGGAGTCTATCAGACCAAGGCGGATAAGCGTGCGACACATGTCTATTATAGCCTTCCTGCCGGTTATGCGATAGAACAGGACGCTACATCCCACCTTCCGTCCTTCTACCGGAGAATCGACCCGTCGGCCTCCGATATACGTAATGATTTCACCCTTAAGAAGTTGGGAGGAGCTTCCACCGCTTTCTCCTTCGCTGTCCTGGGGGATATCCACATACGGGATGCTGCGACAGCCGCTCAGTTCAAGAGCGGGGCCATGGCACGGATAGGGCAGTATTTCAAGGACAATGCCCCTGCGGGGCCGTCGTTCGGCATAAGCCTCGGCGACATCATCAACAACGCCAAGGATCCTGAGACATACGGCTACGCTAAAAGTGCTCTCGGAAGTGCCGATTGCGGAAATGGGCGCCACCTTCCTTTCTTCACCGTCATCGGAAATCATGACCACAATGCCCGTATGGGCGACGCTTCCCAGTCAGGGACAGATGGTTTCGATCTCGGGACTGCCCTGAATTACTCCGGGGCTTTCGGGCCTACCTGCTATTCCTTCAATGTTGGTGCGGTTCATTTCGTTGTTCTTGACAATTACATTTCGCAGAAGGCACCCACAAGTGCGGGCAGCGCCCTTTCCGGCCAGGGTCGGAGCGGCCTCTCGGATGATGTCTGGAAATGGTTGGAGAAGGACTTGTCTTTCGTAGGGAACAAGGCGTCAAAGATGATCGTCGTATGTCAGCACTGCCACGTCCGGGGCTTTACCGATATCCCGCACAGGGATGAGCTGGTGGCTCAGATGTCCGCTTTTCACAGCGCCTATATCTTCTCCGGCCATGCTCATATATGCGAGACATACAAATATAGTAAGGTCAAGGCCCAGAATGGCAATCCTGTCATGGAACGCATCCACGGCGTCCCGATGGGCAATTTCTGGTACTCAATATATAGTCCTGACAGCTCTCCTGCCGCGTTCTACATCTACCATGTCAATGGAAACGATTTTTCCAGCTGGGAGCATATTTGCGTGCATGATGCCGAAGACCATATGCGTCTTTACGATTCCAACGATGTCTATGACCGGCCTACTGACTGGTCGCACCAGTATGCCTGGGAAAAGGAGTCCCTTTTTGCCGGCGGGAATTTCCTCCTCGCCCATATCTATGACGGCGATGAGGACTGGGAAGTCACGCTGGAGCATGGCGGGGAGTCTCACAAGATGACCTTTGCCAATAAGCGTATCTATGACTACTGCGCCCACAGCCACCTCGCCAACGACAATATTGCCGGTATTAGGACGAGCTGGAAATACCACTGGGACAGCTCTGAAAACTGGTGGTACATCAAGCTGGACCGCCCGGCCTCTGAACTCAGTGGCTGGAGAGTCGTAGCCAAAGCTAAGTTCCCCGGCAGCAGCGAGACCAAGACTTACACCTGCGACCGGATCACCCGTTCCTTGACGGAAAGTGTTTGATCTGCGAGGCGGTTTGACTCGAGCTGCTTTCTATCCGGGGGCGGAAGGGCTCTGGTCCCGTGTTTGATTCTGGCTTTGCCTACGGCTTCGGACCTGTTTTCGGTTCCAGTCCAGGTTGGCCCGCTATCACGTGTATCCTCCGATGGAGCTTCGGGAGGAAAAAGCCTGTGATTTCTCCCGCTGGAGCCTTCCGACCGGCCTCTGGTGAGGACAGCCTGCGGTTTTTCACCAATCCGTCCTCGTTTTCGGCCCCTGGTGAGGACGGCCAGCGGTTTTTCGCCAATTCGTCCTCGTTTTCGGCCCCTTTTGAGGAGGCCGGATGCTTTTTGTCAATCCGTCCTCGTTTTCGGCCCCTTTTGAGGACCGGGAGAAAGGGTGGCGGGACGGAGGTAGTGCTACAAAAGCAAATCAAGCACCTACGTTGCTGTAAGTGCTTGATTTTGAGGAGCTCCCCCTCGGGGACTTGAACCCAGGACCCCCTGATTAACAGTCAGGTGCTCTAACCAACTGAGCTAAGGAGGAATGTTTTGTCCTGTTATTGCTAACGGGATTGCAAAGTTACTTTGTTTTTTTGGAAATGCAAATTTTTTTTGCGTTTTTTTGATTTGTGGGTATCGAGGATTATTGTTACATTTGCCTTGTTATGGATGTGGATTTTTTGTCCGGAATGATTAAGGAGCTTATCCTTCAGCATGATACACTGTCTCTTCCTGGGCTTGGTACCTTTGTGGCTGAAGATATGCCTGCTTCTTTTTCGGACCGTGGATATACGATTAACCCGCCTTACAGGCGCTTGTCTTTTACTGGGAAGGAGACTAATGATGGTCTCCTTGCCGGGCTTTATGCCGGCAGTAATTCTCTTGAGCGGGACAAGGCGGAAGCGATTATTGTGGCTTTCCTTAAAGACTTGGGGGAGACTCTCCGGAGTGAGAAATCGGTTGATTTCCCGGGTCTGGGGCGCTTGAGGGCTACAAGGGAGAATCATTTTTTCTTTGTTGCTGACGAGGATTTGGATATTTCTCCCGATGCTTGTGGGCTGGGGCCGGTGTCGCTTAAGTCTCATGACTATGTTGCTCTGCCGGACATTCCGGCCGCACTTGCACAGCGGTCTGCAGCCGCACAGAATCCTGCTGCCACACCTCAACCCGCCGCAGCACAGCAACCGGCCCCCGAACCTCAGCCGGCGGCAATACAACCGGCCGCACAGCAGCCCGCCGCAGCACAGCCGGCTGCTCCGCAGCACCCTGCCAGGCCGCGCCGCAGGGCACTTGGCTGGGCGTTGGGCGCCGTGGGCGCGGCCTTCGCATTGCTCCTTGCATTCGTGCTGGTATCCCGCCTCGCACCCGGTTCCACCGACCGCCTGCTTTACAACCAGGAAGAACTTGCCATAATCAATTACCCTGAAGATGGACTTAGTTTACCCCGTTAGTATTGCCCCTCTTGCGTCGAAAGACAAGGGCACCCGGGAGATGCTCCCTGTAGTGGAGCCCACCGGTACCGTGATCGGGCGCGCTTCCAGAAACTCCTGCCACTCAGGCACCAAACTGCTGCACCCAGTAGTGCATCTGCATATCATCGATCGTTTCGGCCAGATTTATCTACAGCGCCGTTCAGCGACCAAAACCCTCCTCCCCCTGTATTGGGACACTGCCGTAGGCGGACATATCACCTACGGCGAGTATCTTCGGGAGGCTCTTTTCCGCGAAGCTGGCGAGGAGCTGGGCTTCTACGATTTCAACCCGGTACTTCTGGCCACTTATCTGTACGAGTCGCCAACCGAAAAGGAACTCGTTAACACTTTCGGTACTGTGGGCAATTTTGAGCTCAAGCCTGACGGCGAAGAGGTGTGTGAAGGACGTTGGTGGCCTATCTCAGAGTTGGAAAATGCTTTCGGCAAAGGCATCCTGACACCTAACTTCGAGTACGAGTTCCCCAAGATAAAACAGGCTTTGTTAGCACTTTTGTGAGATGGATGTACTGAATAAATTCATTCAAGATCAGTTGTCGGTGTGGCCTCTGGCCGCAGCCAATTTCCGCGCGCTGAAATCAATGCAGATCCGCTCCGTGACCGTGGGCGGCTTGCAGGCCAAGATACAGTTCAACCCCGAGAGAATAGCATCCAGCACTGCAAATACCGATGAGGCTGCCCTGGCTGCCCGGCCCTGCTTCCTGTGCGTTGAAAACAGGCCCCCCGAGCAGTTCCATTTGAAATTCGAAGGCAGGAAGGGGCGCAAATACAATATCCAAGTCAACCCGTATCCCATATTCCAGAAGCATCTGGTGATAGCCCGTGCCCAGCACCTGCCTCAGGCCATTTGGCACCACCTCCCGGACATGCTCGATTTTGCTTGGAATTATCAGGGTTATACTGTTTATTACAACGGTCCCAAGAGCGGCGCCTCCGCCCCGGATCACCTTCATTTCCAAGCCATTCCGCGCAAGTCTCTGCCCCTTGAGATAGAAGTGGACCGCTTCCTTGACAAGCCGGGCGATTCCCTCTCCGAGGTAAAGGATGCCAAGCTTTATCATTTCCCCCGTTTCACCCGTGGGGTCTATTGCATAAAGGCGCTGACTACCAAATCATTAGCCAAGTTGTTCTATCAATTCCTGGATTGTTGCCCAGTGCAGGACCCGGGACTTGAACCTCGTTTCAACCTCTACGCCTGGTATAGGGATGCGGATAAGGAATATAGGCTTATGGTGGTGATGCGCAGTGAGTTACGCTCGCATCACTATTATACTGACGGCCCCGACCATCTTACCATTGGCCCTGGCGCAGCCGAAATGGCCGGCGTGTTCGTGGCTCCAAAGTTGGAAGACTTTGAGAAAGCCACCCCGGAGCAGCTGGAAGAAATGCTCTCCGAAGTCAGCATCAGCGAGGAAGATGAGAAGATGATTCATTTCCGCCTTACGCGCCGTCAGCCCGATATCGAAGTCGGAATCTTGTCTGCCCCGTTGATAGAGTTCGAAATCATTTCCGACGGTGCCGGCCCGCAGCAGGTGAGCGTCAAGGATGGACGCATCAATTACAACGGCACGTTGTACGACGAACTGTACTTCGACTCCATCACGCGTTCGACCTTGTTCGCTGAGCCCACATTCATACTGCGAAATGTGCCAATCGGCATCGATTTCCATTGGCAACGTACTCAGAACCAGAAATTTGCGGGCTCGCTCAAATTCATCGCCGAAGGGGACAATGTGACCGCTATCAACAGGCTCGGGCTGGAAGACTATCTGCTGAGCGTCATATCATCCGAGATGAGCGCCGGTGCCTCGCTGGAATTCCTCAAGGCACATGCCGTCATATCCCGCAGCTGGGCCCTCGCCCGGATGCAGGACAGGCGCGAGCCGGACAAGGCGGAATCGGCGGTGCCCCATAGCAATTACGATGTATGTGCTGACGACCATTGCCAGCGCTACCAGGGACTTACGCTGGCGGTAGGGGAGACGGTGCGCAAGGCGATAGACCAGACCTGGGGGCAAGTGCTGCGGTACGGCGGACGCATATGCGACACCCGCTTCTCAAAGTGCTGCGGAGGACGTACGGAGATCTTCAGCACATGCTGGGAAGACCGCGACTACCCTTATCTCCAGAGCATCGAAGACCCGTACTGCAACTGCTCGGACAAGGCATTGCTGGCCAAAGTCCTTAACGACTACGATCTTGAGACCAGTGATTTTTACGAATGGGAACAACGCTATTCCCCTGAAGAACTGTCAGATATCCTGCGGGAACGTACGGGGACCGATTTTGGCCGCATCGAGTCGCTTGAAGCGCTCGAGCGCGGTCCTTCCGGGAGGATCAAGAGCCTGAGAATCACCGGCAGCAAGGCTTCCCGCGTCATTGGAAAGGAACTCGCTATCAGGCGTGCTCTCAGCTCCTCCCATCTTAAGAGCTCCAACTTCACGGTCAGCCGGGAAGATGGCAAGTTCGTGCTGAAAGGGCGCGGCTGGGGGCATGGCGTAGGGCTTTGCCAGATAGGTGCCGCCGTCATGGCGGAGAAGGGCTTCGATTATAGACAGATTCTTGAATATTACTACAGAGGTGCAGAAATCGCTTAGCAAAACTCCTTGGCTGTGGGTGCCTACGTTATATTTTGTGGAGGGCATCCCTTACTTCATCGTGAACACTATATCCTTGATAATGTTCAAGGATATGGGTATGGACAACGGCACTCTGGCCTTGCTCACAAGTCTCATTAGCATCCCCTGGGTGATAAAACCCCTGTGGAGCCCTTTCGTGGACATATTTCGCAGCAAGCGCTGGTGGATAGTCACCATGCAGTTTATAATGCTGGCGGCAATAGGGCTGGTGGCTGCATCGGTGCGTATGACCACATTCACCGTGACCCTTATCCTGTTCATCATCGCAGCATTCGCTTCAGCCACCCATGACATAGCGGCGGACGGATTCTACATGCTAGCCCTTGACGAGAAGCGCCAGTCGGCTTTCGTGGGCATCAGAAGCACTTTCTACCGTATAGCTTCGGTGTTCGGGCAGGGCGTGCTGGTGGTTATGGCGGGCGTACTCGAAAAGCGTATGGGCGACATACCTGCGGCTTGGTCGGTCACCATGCTGGTCTCCGCTGCTATATTGCTCCTCTTGGCTCTGTACCATGCGTTTATCCTGCCTCGCCCTGCCGATGACCGCAGTGCCGGGGAAGTACGCAGCGCCGCCGACGTAGCCCGTGAATTCGGTTCTGCCTTCAGCTCATTTTTCCGCAAGAAAGGGGTATGGCTTGCAATTGCCTTCATGCTCTTGTACCGTCTTCCAGAAGCTTTTTCAGTAAAGATGCTGTTCCCCTTCTTCCGTGATCCGGTGGAGATTGGAGGCCTCGGACTTGATACCGATATGTATGGGATCGTGTACGGGACTTTCGGGGTGATAGCATTGCTGGCCGGTGGCATCCTGGGCGGTCTGGCTGTGGCGCGTAGTGGATTGCGCAAGTGCCTGTGGCCCATGGCCTTGTCGCTTGCCCTTCCGTGCTCGGTCTATCTTTTCATGAGTATCTTCCAGCCTTCCAACATCTGGGTCGTCGGCATCTGTGTCGTACTCGACCAGTTTGGATACGGCTTCGGCTTCTCGGCTTACATGCTTTACATGATGCACTTCTCCGAGGGCCCGCTCAAAACCTCTCACTACGCCATCTGCACTGCGTTTATGGCGCTATCTATGTTGCTCCCGGGGCTTGTGGCCGGATACTTGCAAGAAGCTCTGGGATATATAGGATTCTTTATACTCGTAATGCTATGTTGTCTCGCAACCTTCTTCGTTACTTTCTTTGTGCGGCGGCGCTTACAATAAGCGTCTGCGGCTTTGCGCGTGTCAAACCGGGCATCGAAGTGCTTCGCGACCGCGGCTTCGAGGGGCTGAAGGGAAAGCGTGTAGGGCTGTTGACCAATCCCAGCGGTGTTGACTCTCAGATGCGTTCAACTATCGATATTCTCCGTGAGAATGTCAATCTTGTGGCCTTGTATGCGCCCGAGCACGGTGTGCGCGGTGATATTTGGGCCGGCGGCAAGGTGGAATCGGGCAAGGACGAATCGACCGGACTGCCTGTGTATTCGCTCTATGGAGCTACGCGTCAGGCTACGCCTGAGATGATGAAGGGAATCGATGTCCTGGTGTACGACATACAGGATGTGGGCTCCCGGTCTTATACTTTCATAAGTTGTCTTGGACTGGCCATGAGGACTTGTGCTGCGCTCGGCATACAAGTGATGGTCCTCGACCGTCCGAACCCGCTCGGAGGCCTCAAGATGGAAGGCAATCTGGTCCGTAAGGGCTTCTATTCTTACGTGAGTCAGTACCGTATCCCGTATATCTACGGGCTCACCGTGGGCGAGTTGGCGGTGCTGATCAATGAAGAAGGGCTCAACTGCGGTCAGAAGGGAGACCAGCTGCCGCTCAAATGTATGCTTACAGTGGTGCCCATGGAGGGCTGGGAGCGCAGCATGACCTACGAGCAGACGGGTCTGCCCTGGGTAATGCCGTCGCCGAATATCCCTTACCCGCGCAGCGCCATTTGCTACCCTTGTGCCGGTCTGGTGGGAGAGTTCAACAATTATTTGAATATAGGCATTGGCTATACCATCCCGTTTGACGCCTTCGCCGCTGAATGGATTGACGCCGACGCACTCAAGGCGAGGCTGGAGAGCTACCAGGTGCCTGGAGTGGCGTGGCGTACGGTCCACTACACTCCGTTCTACGGGAGCTCGGCCAAAAAACTCATTCACGGGGTGCAGTATTATTTTACCGATTATGAGGCGGCTCCGCTTACGCTGATACAGTTCTATGTGATGCAGGCAGTGTATGAATTGTATAAAAAGAATCCTTTTGAGCTGTCGGAAGGACGTGTCGGAATGTTTAACAAAGTTTGTGGAACGGATTTTGTCAGTAAGGAATTCAGCAAGCGATTCAAGGTTGACGATATCCTTCCATATTGGAACGCAGACATCCCGGCCTTCAGGTCCTTAGCGAAGAAATATTGGATTTACAATTAAAACCACTGCCTTATGAAACACTTGACAAGATTTGCAGCAATGATGACGGCAGCCGCCATCTTCGCTTTCCTTCCCGGTGCCCAGGTTTGTGGCCAGTCTCGCCGCAGCGGATCTCCTTCGCATAGCGGCGGCTCTTCATATACTAGCCGCGGTAGCTCTTCGCCATCGCGTAGTTCTTCGAGTTTCTCTTCAGGTTCGTCAAGCCGTCACTCCGGCGGCAGCCATATCAGCAGCAGCTCAAGCCCTAGCCGTCACTCCGGCGGCAGCCATATCGGCGGCAGTTCTAGCTACAGCCGTTCTTCCGGCGGCAGCAGCCTGTCTTCGAGGGGCAGCCACATGAACGGCGGGTCCTTTAATTCCCGTCCGTCGGGTGGCGCGGTAAGCCGTTCTTCCGGCAGCAGCCATAATGGCAGCAGCCACTTCGGCGACATACGTGATCATGGCGCCCGCGTAAGTTCCGGCGCCCGCGTGAGCTCCGGCGCAGCGGTCTATGGCGGCCGTCCTTCGGGCCGCGTATATGCTGAGGGTAATTCAGCACCCCGGCATCGCGGAGCTGTCAGGCCCGCACCCGGGCATCATCCCGGTGTAGCACCTGGTGCAGGACGTATCCACGTCAATCCCAGGCCCGGCCGTCCCATGATGCATCATCACGAGCCTATGGCCCTTAGAGGCACTCCGGCTCACTTCCACATGGTCGGGCATCACCACTACGGTCACTATCTCCCCGCACCTCCGCCTCACTATGAGCTCCGCCACTTCTGGGGACGTGACTATTACTACTACGACAATATCTGGTACAGGTATTATTCCGGCAGATACTGGGTGTGCCGTCCTCCTTTCGGCTACATCTTCACACCTCTCGCCGATGCCGTCTATACAGCATGCCGTTTTGCTTACTACTTTGACAATTTGTATTACTATAATACGATCAATGACAACGCCCGTACGATCCAGGCACAGAACAGCACTATCGCTGCCAACAATGCCCTGATTGCACAGCAGAACCAGACCATCGCCATGAATGCCAAGATGGCCGCGGCTTCCAGCTCGCTAGCACAGTCTCTCGGACTGGTACAGAGCTACGCCGATGCCGGAATGGAGTACTTCTACAACGACGGAGTGTTCTACACCAAGGGCGCGGACGGACAGTACACTGTCATAGTCCCTCCCGCAGGCGCAATAGTTGACCGGTTGCCCGAAGATTTCGAAGTTATCGAACTCAATGGCAATACTTATTACAAAGTTGATGATACAGTGTACCGTATGACAATAAGCGCCGAGGGCACAGCCTGCTTTGAGGTACTCGGCCAGTTGATTTCATAACGGATGGCGCGCATCGGAATATTCGACTCGGGTTCGGGCGGACTTTCAGTTCTCAGGGAGATTCGTAAGATTCTCCCTGATGAACGTTTTATTTATTACTCCGACAATGCCCATTGCCCTTACGGAGAGAAGACGGCGCAGTACATAATCGACCGTAGCCGTGCGATAAGCGATATGCTGCTCTCCAAGGGCGCAAGCGCCGTGGTGGTGGCCTGCAATACAGCAACCGCCGCGGCAATATCCACTCTGAGGGCTGAGTATGATATTCCTTTCGTTGGTATGGAGCCTGCCGTGAAACCTGCTGCCACCGGCACTAAGTCGGGGGTAATAGGGGTGCTGGCCACCGCCGGGACTCTCCGTGCTCCCAAATATTTGAATACCAGAGGAAAGTACGGAGGAAACATAAAGATAGAGGAGCAGGTGGGGCGCGGCTTTGTGGAGCTTGTGGAGGGCCTCGAACTGGACGGGCCACATGCTGAGTCGGTGGTGAGGGCCAGCCTTGAGCCTCTGCTCGACGCCGGGGCCGATACCATAG
This sequence comes from Bacteroidales bacterium, assembly GCA_017634595.1. Lineage (GTDB taxonomy): Bacteria > Bacteroidota > Bacteroidia > Bacteroidales > UBA932 > Cryptobacteroides. Next base: position 18,400 of record JAGBNC010000006.1, on the reverse strand, counting down.
TGCTCGGCTGTACTCACTATCCTTTCTTGCTGCCTCTTATGCAGCGCATTGCTCCTTCTGGAGTGAGTTTCATTGATCCTGCCCCTGCTGTGGCCCGGAGGCTCCGGGATGTGCTGACAGCAGGCGGAGTATCTTTGTCTGACCCTGATCCCGGGGTAGAACTGCTTGCTTCCGGAGATGATACAACCTTGAAAAAACTGTTTACTTTGATATGAAGTTTCTGAAAATGACAATGTATGTTTCGGCCGCTGTGTTGGTGGCGGGGTGCGGCCAGAAAGACCCCAATTTTAAATACACGGTAGATCAGTTCGCTGATGTAAAAGTTATCCGTTATCAGGTGCCCGGCTGGGACGAACTCAGCCTTCAGCAGAAAGAGTACGCATACCACTTGGCAGAGGCTGCAAAGTGGGGACGTGATATTTTGTGGGACCAGAACTGCCAGTATAACCTGCCGCTCAGGCATGCTGTAGAGGATGTTCTGGAGAATTATGCCGGCGACCGCAAATGCAGTGAGTTCGAAGCTTTTACCGAATACGCCAAGAGGCTTTTCTTCAGCAACGGCATCCATCATCATTATGCCGAGGACAAGTTTTTCCCCGCTTGCGAGCGGTCTTATTTTGCTAAGCTTCTGGATGCAGTCGGGCGTTCTTCTGAGGCTGATTTCTTGCTGGATTATGCATATAAGCCCGATATATGCCCGCAGCGCCGGAGTACTGCTTCCGAGGGAGATATTGTAGAGCTATCTTCAGTCAATTTCTACGATGGCGTGACACGGGACGAGGTAGAGGCGTATTATGCTTCAATAGAGGATCCTGCCGATCACCGTCCGGTATCTTACGGTCTCAATACGAAAGTGGTCAAGGAAGACGGACAGATAGTAGAGAAGCCATGGAAGGTGGGTGGAATCTACGGCCCCGCTATCGAAAAGATATGCGCCGAGCTGGAACTGGCCCGCAAAGTTGCTGAGAATGACATCCAGAAGAATGCTCTTGGCTTGCTGATAGAGTATTACAAGACTGGCGACCTGCGCAAGTGGGATGAATTCAATATTGAGTGGGTGAGGGATACGCTTGGCACTGTTGACTTCGTGAATGGTTTCGTCGAGGATTATAACGACCCTCTGGGGCGCAAAGGGTCATGGGAAGGACATGTTAATATCAAGGATGCCAAGGCTTCGGAGCGTTCCGCCATACTTAGCGCCAATGCCCAGTGGTTTGAGGACAATTCTCCCGTTGACCCGCGTTTCAAGAAGGCTAAGGTGAAGGGTATAAGCGCCAAGGTTATCAATGCTGTATGCCTGGCAGGGGATTCATATCCTTCCACCCCTATAGGCATCAACCTGCCCAATGCCGACTGGATACGCCGCGACTACGGCTCCAAGAGCGTGACCATTGCCAATATTTCCCATGCCTACGATTTCTCGGCAGACGAGTCGCCGCGCAGTGTGCTCAACGAGTTTGCATGGGACGAGGCAGAAATAGCACGTTCCAAAAAATACGGCTCCTATGCCTCCGAGATTCATACCGACCTCCACGAGTGTCTGGGACATGGCTCCGGGCAGTTGCTCAAGGGGGTGTCGAGCACGGCCATGGGAGAGTTTTCGTCTACTCTGGAGGAAGCACGTGCCGATTTGTTCGGGCTCTATTATTCTGCCGACCCTAAGCTTGTCGAACTGGGTATTATGCCCGATGCAGAGGCCTACAAGGCTGAATACGATGCCTTTATTCGCAATGGCCTGATGGTTCAGTTCAACCGCGTAGAGCTAGGGCGTCCCAATACTGAGGCCCATATGCAGGACCGTAAGCTGATAGCCGAGTGGTGTTTTGACAATGGCGGCGGTGCCATCGAAAAGCGGGTGCGTGACGGCAAGACTTACTTCGTCGTGACTGATTATGAGGCTCTCCGCGGATTGTTCGGAAGGCTCCTGGCAGAGATCCAGCGTATCAAGTCCGAGGGCGATTATGCCGCTGGCAAGGCGCTGGTCGAGACGTATGCCGTCAATATCGATCCGGCACTTCACCGCGAAGTGAAGGAGCGTTATGCCGCGCTGGATCTCAAACCTTATGGAGGCTTCATCAATCCCGAAATAGTCCCTGTCGAGAAAGGTGGCGTGATCACCGATTACGAGATCCGCTACACCGACGACTACCTTGGGCAGATGCTCGACTATGGCCGTAAATACGGCGTGTTGTAGCTGTTATATCCCAGTGTAGCCCTACCTTGGGTCTTTCAGGCTGACAAGTATTTTGTGCGCCTTGCTGTCCTTTGTCCATTCATAGCTGATGTCTCCGACAATAATGGGCGAAGGAGAGAACTTGGTGAATGTGAGGTTCTTTAAGTTACCCGACACCTTGGCGTTTTCGCTATAGGATTCAGCAGACCCGCTGCGGTCCGCAAAATTCAGGGAAGTACTCTGCCCAAAGGAAACGTCATAAATGGCTCCACTCAGTGCTATGTCCTGCGCGGAGAGTACCCACTCTCCTGCAGCGGGGAAACAAAACGGCTTGTCAGTATCTAAGATGGAAAGTGAGAGTCTGACATGATCCCCGTCATTACCTTGCAGCACTTCAAATCTTGCATGTTTTACACTTTCTCCGTCAATTGTACAGTCGCAATTTGATTCACCTGCGCTCCATACTGAATTAGCCAATGACTCCCGGGAGAATTTCTCAAAACGGTAGGCCTCGTAATCACAAGAGCACAAAACAGAGCTTAAGCAAAGTATTACAATACTTGTCTTTATAATTCCAAAACGATTCATAACAATAGTACATTAAAAATACTTCATAATTGGTAGATGCTTTTTACTAGTCAAATGTTGCATCTCCAATAGCAAAAGAAGTATCATAAGTATTATTGCTCTCGTTTTGCGAGGACGAGCAGTTTTCTACGGCCTTTGAGGTTGTAGGTAGGGGACTGGAAGGTCTTTCCGCTGAGGGTGACGGTGCCGCGAGGCTCTGAACTGTAACGCTCCAGCAGGGCGCAGAGTTTGGAAAAGGTCTCGGAACTGAAGCTGCAGCCTTCGAGGATGCGCCATAGGACATAGCGCCAGTGCTTGAGACCTATCAGGGGAACGACGCTTATCTCAAGCGTGTTGTCCTTTTGTTTAACAATTGCTCCGTAGGCCTGGCGGAAGTAATCTTCTGCAATGTCGTCCGTCTGGCGTATCCTTGCCATGTCTTCGCCGAGAGTCTTTATGAATGACGGATTAATCTCCTTGAAGACGGGGAATACCTGATTCCGTATTTTGTTCCGCCGGGCATCATTTTCTTTATTGGTGCTGTCTTCGCGCCAGCTGTGGCCATGGGCTTTCATCCATCGCCGTATATCATCCCTGCCGGTTCCGAGCAGGGGCCGCAGCAGCATGATGGCTTCACCGGGAACAGTCTCTCCCGGGAGTATAGCCGCCCGCGGCTGCAGCGGGGGGACCACGCCGGAGGGGTGGTGGGACGAAGGCTCCCGGGAGAGACTGTCTCCGGTGAAGCCGCCAGGAATACCCCGGAGCCCTTTGGTGCCCGTGCCGCGCAGCAGGTTAAGTATCATGGTCTCGGCATTGTCGTTGGCATTGTGGGCCGTGGCCAGAGCGTCAAAGCCGCCTTTCTCGCACAATTCTTTGAACCACCGGTAACGAAGCTCGCGGGCGGCCATCTCTATAGATACGCCATGGCCTTCCGCATATACGGCAGTGTCGAACCGGCGCACCAGGCACTCTATCCCGAGCCTGGCGCACTCACTCCTGACGAACGCTTCATCTCCATCCGATTCAGCTCCACGCAGGCTGAAATTGCAGTGGGCGACGGCAAAAGAAGCCCCCGGGAAAAGCTCGGGGGCCCTGTGCAGCATATACATGGAATCTATGCCGCCGCTTACTGCAAGAAGCACTTTCATTTCTTGCCGCCGAGGGTGTAAGTGAAGTTGAATGCCAGGAAATCCTTGAACTGCACCTTGCTCACCACTCCGTCTATCTCGACGATAGGATCATAAATCAGCCAGGTGTTGAAACCGATCTTGAAGAACTTGGCAATCTGCCAGCTGATCTTGTTGTCCCAGTTGACCCTGTTCTGCAGGAAGGGGCGGTTGAGATAATCGGTAAATAGTACCAGCTGGGTCTCATAAGTGAACACGTCGTTCAGCGCGAACTTGGCGTTGGCCTTGACTGATGCACCGAACTGGAACAGCATGTTGCGGTACTCATTCTCTGTGCCGTCAATCAGCTGCATACCATAACCTTTGCGAAGCTCGGGGATGTTGCAGATGGTGAGACTTCCGGTGAGAGGGGAGATGTTGACGTCAAACCATTCGTTGGGCTTCCACTCCATACCGAGTGCAATGTTGTTGTAGGCAGGTGCAATGAAACCGGATTTGAGGTTCGTAGCCTCCCACTGCCCCGAACCACTCTCTTTCTCAACATACTTGCTGTAAGTGTTGGTGAACTGGGAGCGGAAGTCGTAGCTGGCGGTATAGTTCCACTTGCTGTCCTTGCCGGTCTTGTATGCCAGCTTGCTCTCCAGGTAGATGCGGTCGTTGCTCTTCTGGAGCACATTGGCCTTGTCCTGCGACCAGATGAAACCATACTGGAGCTGAAGACGGTTGTTCCAGCTGAGGAGCTCCTTGGCGTATGAAGCCTTGGCGTCCACGCCGGCACTGAGAGTGACGGTATTGAAACCGCCGGCCGCCCAGTTGGTGAGCGAGGTCTGGTTGAGTCCGAGATCGAAAACGGATGAACTCTTCCAGTACTTTGGCTTAGCGGCGGGAGCCTCTTCCTTGGGTGTCCCCACAAGCGCGGCAGCAGCTTCAGCGGCGGCCTTCTGTGCATCGTCCTGGGCATAGCCCCAGGCGCTCAGGACAAGCAGTCCTGCAATTATGGTAAGTCTCTTCATATCAATAGGAAATTGCGAATACTACTCTTTCGTGCGAAGGCTTGCCGGAGAAGATGTCCTTGCCTTCTTCTTTGCATACAAAACTGTCCACGGGGATGCAGCGGATGGTCGCTTTGGTAGCGTCTTTGATGGCCTGTTCGGTCTCGGTGGTCCCGTCCCAGTGGCAGAGCAGGAACTTGCCCTGCTGGATCTTAACCTTGAACTCCTCCCAGTCGTCACACTTCTCTACGTTGGCCTCTCGGAATGCCAGAGCCTTGTTGTAAATGTTCTGCTGGATGTCGTCCAGGAGTTGTTTGATATGGGCCTCGATGCCTTCGAGCTGCATTGTCTCCTTGGTGAGAGTGTCGCGGCGGGCCACTTCCACAGTGCCGGCGGCAAGGTCGCGCGCTCCCATGGCAAGACGTACAGGTACGCCCTTCAGCTCCCATTCTGCAAATTTGAAGCCCGGACGCAGGGTGTCGCGGGAGTCGATCTTCACGCTTACGCCGAGTTCTTCGAGACCGGATTTAATCTTGTCGAATTCTGCCATCACGGCGGAGAGTTCCTCGTCGGTACGGTAAATAGGTACCATGACCACCTGGATAGGTGCAAGTGCAGGGGGCAGCACAAGGCCGTTGTCGTCGCCGTGGGCCATGATGAGAGCACCCATCAGACGGGTGCTTACGCCCCAGGAAGTAGCCCATACGTATTCTTGCTTGCCCTCTTTGTTGGTGAACTGCACGTCGAAACTCTTGGCGAAGTTCTGACCGAGGAAATGGGAGGTTCCGGCCTGCAGAGCCTTGCCGTCCTGCATCATGGCTTCAATGGTAAGGGTATCGATGGCGCCTGCAAAACGCTCGTTGGGGCTCTTGTGGCCCACGATCACCGGCAGCGCCATGACGTTGCGCGCGAAGTCGGCGTACACATGCACCATCTCCTCGGCCTTGGCCTGGGCTTCCTCAGCGGTAGCGTGGGCGGTGTGCCCTTCCTGCCACAGGAATTCGGCGGTACGGAGGAACAGCCTCGTACGCATCTCCCAACGTACTACGTTGCACCACTGGTTGCACAGCAGGGGAAGGTCTCTCCATGAAGTGATCCAGTTCTTGTATGTATTCCAGATTATGGTCTCCGAAGTTGGACGTACAATCAATTCTTCCTCAAGCTTGGCGGAAGGATCGACCACCACGCCGCTGCCGTCTGGGGCATTCATCAGGCGGTGATGAGTTACCACTGCGCACTCCTTGGCAAATCCGGCCACGTGTTCCGCCTCGCGGCTGAAGAACGATTTGGGGATGAAGAGAGGGAAGTAGGCGTTCTGCACCCCGGTCTTCTTGAAACGGGCATCCATCAAGGACTGCATCTTCTCCCAAATAGCGTAGCCATAGGGCTTTATGACCATGCACCCGCGGACTGCGGACTGCTCTGCCAAGTCAGCTTTAAGTGCCAGGTCGTTGTACCATTGCGAATAATTTTCCGATCGTTTTGTAACCTCTTTTGCCATATTTAGTTTTTTTTGCCAATTTTGTATCGTAAACAATATCCGTACGAGCATGGACTTCAAGCCGTGCCTCGGCACGAATGTTGCGATGCAAAGATACAAACTTTTATTAAAGGAGGTAACATAATGAAACGGAGCCTGATTATTTTATTGCCCACATTATTTGTGCTGGCATCTTGCGGGACTGCCGCTCAATATGCCTCGGAGCAGCGTTTCCCTGACGGGATCTATTATCGGCCCCAGCCGCCGGTAGAACTGTATTCCGAGGAGGATTTCCGAGATATGGCAGCCCGGAACATCGCCGCCGACAGTTTGAAAGTCAAACAGAACGGCCGTGACGACTATGGGTATGGCTATAATTACAACAGCCCATACTACAACTACTACAGCCCTTATTGGGGCTATAGTCCTTACTGGGGCTACAGTCCTTATTGGGGTTACAGCCCCTACTGGGGGTACGGCCCTTATTGGGGCTTCAGCTCTTACTGGGGATACAGGAATTATGCATGGGGGCCTTGGGGCGATCCTTTCTGGGACCCTTACTGGGATCCTTGGTGGGGCTACGGGCACTACGGTTATCCTTACCATCATGGATACTCCGGACACTACCGTCCTTCGTACAGTCAGGGTTATGCCTATCCCGGCAATTACCTTACCGGAGGCAATAATCACCGCAGGTCGGGCAGCATGTCCACCGGATCTGGTGCAAGGAGCATAAGCAGATCTTCATCTTCTGCCGGCGTGCGTTCTTCGTCATCATCTCCCGGCTACAGGCGTTCCGGCAGCAGCTATGGCAATTCACGCAGTTCTTCATCTTACAGCAATTCGTCTTCGCGCAGCAGTTACTCAAGCGGCAGCAGCTATTCCGGCGGCAGCAGCTATTCGGGTGGCGGCAGCTCAGGCGGCGGCTATTCTGGAGGTGGCGGCGGTGGCGGCTACTCCGGCGGCAGCGGCGGCGGTGGCGGCGGCCGTAGGTAAAGTTCTTGACTATTAAAACTTTTGCATTATGAAACGGATATTCATTACAGTTTTTGTGGCGGCATGCTTTTCCGTTGTCGCCGGTGCACAAGATACATACTATGCCGAGATGCTCAGCCGTAACAACTACTACGGCACCGCACGTTCCATCGGCCTTGGCAACGCCATGACCGCCCTTGGCGGGGACCTTGGCTCAGTCAATATCAACCCGGCTGGTTCTGCCGTGGGAACATATGGACAGTTCACTATTACTCCCGGATTGCTTTTCTCATCCACGGGCGCTTCTTATTCACCCGACGGATCTCAGGCATTCGGCAGTACTATCAAAACTCCGCACACCAAGTTCAACCTGCCCAATATAGGACTTACACTCAAGTTCTACTCAGATCCTGGCAGCTGGGTCAGCAACATTACTGCCGGATTCGTGGCCAACACCACGAATACGTACCTGAATTACTCTACCGGCCGCGGGGACAATTCCTCCACTTCTTTCCTCGGAAGCCTTGCTGCCGGTGCTCGCGGCACTGCCTGGGGCGACCTGCCCCGTGACTTGTATGCGGGATACGCGGCCAACCAGTTCGGCGAATATGGCCCGGTAGGTTCCAATATGTACGTTGGTTCCAACGAAAGGCTGAATCCCGAGGAGACTGTGCATTATGTCCCCGGAGCGCTGGACCAGACTGCGGTTTACAACACCTTCGGGAGCAAGACCGACATAGCCTTCAACCTTGCATTCAATGTGCAGGATAACTTCTATTTCGGCTTCAACCTGGGTTTCCCTACACTCAAGTACCGCCGTCAGGAAGTGTTCTCGGAGTCGGCCGTGGAGCCCGCACAGTTCCCAGTGGTTTTCTTTGACAAGAATAATAATAAGGTGAGTACCAATTATTTGAACTCATCTAATTCTTATACCCTCAACACCAACGCAACAGGTTTCTATGCCAAGTTCGGATTCATAGCCCTGCCTACCGAGCATCTGCGGATTGGCGCAGCTATCCAGACCCCTACAATGTACGGCATATCTGAGCGTTGGGTGTACGGAGCCTCTTCAAAGTATGCCGATTCGAGGTTTGACGGAAGTGCAAATTCATCAGTAGGAGAGGCGAACTATCAGCTCCGCTCTCCCTATGTGGTAGATGCCGGAATCGCCTATACTCTTCCCGGAGTCGGCCTGTTCAGCATTGATTATGAGCTCAATGACTACAGTGTCATGAAGTACAGCGACGAGGAGGGCGGATATTTCTATGAGGATGCCTGGGCCGGGACCAACCTTGTCAACAGGACCTTCTGCGGCTTGTCACATTCGGTACGCGTGGGTGTGGAGGTCAAGCCCCTGCCTTTCTTCGCACTCAGGGCCGGTTATTCTATGATTACTGATCCAGAGAAGTACTGGCTCGACGAGAACGGCGACAGGGTTACCGCCGAGACCGTGCAGTTCTTGGGGAATTCCTATTCCTTCAAGCAGAAGCTCCAGACTTCACATTATTTCAGCAACACTACTCATGCAGTGTCGCTGGGTGCCGGTTACTCTTCCAACGGTTCTTTCTTCGCCGATGTGGCTGCACGCATGACAGCATACCCGGTATCTTACTATTCACCTTATTATTACGGTGCTTATGCAGCTACCGATGCCAGTGGCAAGCTGCTTAATGTAGGCGCTCCGCTTGAGCGCATTGAGCGAAATGTGTTTGATGTTGTGTTGACATTGGGTTGGAGATTCTAATATGGAGATGACAGCAAAAGAACTCGCGGCCGCCCTTGGCGGTACCGTCGAGGGCGACCCGGGAGCCGTGGTCACTTCTTTCGCAAAAATAGAACACGGGAAGCCGGGGCAACTCTGTTTCTTTGCGAATCCTAAATACGAACAATATGTATATACCAGCAAGGCTTCGGTCTTGCTGGTAAATTCTGATTTTGTGCCCAAGCAGCCGGTAGCTGCTACCATGGTGCGCGTGCCCGATGCTTATTCCGCTGTGGCACAGCTCCTTAAGGTGGTTACGGCCCATAAGCGCAAGCACCGCCGCCACAGGAGCCTGCTCAGCAAAGTGGCTTGGAGCGCCAAGCTCGGCAAGCAGGTGTGGGTGGGTAACTTTGTGGTGATAGGCAAGCATTGCCGCGTAGGCGACAGGACCAAGATCTACGACAACGTGACCATAGGCGAAGGTACGGTGATAGGCAAGGATTGCATTATCTATCAAGGAGTACACATCTTCCCGGGCATGGTGATAGGCGACAGGGTCATACTCCACGCCGGCTGTGTCATAGGTGACGACGGCTTCGGCAATTCCCGCCAGCCTGACGGCAGCTGGGAGAAGATTGAGCACATGGGCAACGTTATCATCGGCAACGATGTGGAAATCGGTTCCAATACTACCATCGACAAGGCGCCCATGGAATCCACAATCATTGCAGATGGTGTGCGCATCGACAATCTTTGCCAGATTGCCCACAATGTTGTGGTGGGGAAGAATACGGCCATGGCTGCCCAGTGCGGTATTGCCGGTTCTACCAAGATTGGAGAAGGCTGCATACTCGGAGGTCAGGTGGGCGTGACGGGCCATATTACTATCGCCGACAATACTCTTGTCTGTGCCAAGACCGCGATAATCGGGAACGTGCGCAAGTCAGGGCTGACCTTCTACGGCAACCCTGGAATTGCCCACAAGACGTATCTCAAGGCATACGCTAAGTTCAAGCAGGCCGGCGAGGAGTAACAGTGGCGGAATAAGTGGCGAACTAAGCGCTTTTTGTGGTGAATGCAGTTTGATTTTCATGCTCGCAGTCGTATTTTTGCAGTATGAAAATTGTTGGATCTGTTGTGCTCATTACCGGAGGATGTTCCGGTATAGGCAAAATCATGGGAAGGATGGCCCTGGAGAAGGGTGCCGCTCATCTGATTATCTGGGACATAAACGAGTCTGCTATCGGCAGCGTCGTGGCCGAATTCAAAGCCCTCGGCAAAGTGGACGGCTTCAAGGCTGATATTTCATCGCCTGCTTCCGTTGATGCCGCTTGGGCGGCCACCAAAGAGGCTTGCGGCCACGTTGACATACTAATCAACTGCGCAGGTATCATTACCAACAATAAGTTGTTCTCTGAGCAGACCGATACTGATATAGACCGTACCTTCGATATCAATACTAAGGGCGCCATGTTCGTGACTCTCCGTGTGCTTAAAGACATGCAGGCGGCAGGCAGAGGCCACATCTGCAACATCACTTCGTCTGCCGGCATGCTCGCCCTGCCCAAAATGGCCCTTTATACATCGAGCAAGTGGGCTGCAATAGGCTGGTCGGAGTCGCTGTGGCTGGAGCTTCACCGCACCAAGAGCCCTGTGCGCCTTACGACCATAGCCCCTTATTTCATCAATACCGGCATGTTTGACGGCATCAAGTCTTTCTTCAAGATACTCGATCCGGAAGTTGTGGCCCGTAAGACTCTGCGCGCCATAGAGAAAAACAAACGCTACAAGGGAATTCCTTTCTCGGAGCATTTTATACGCCTTATGCAGGGCCTTCTCCCGGGAGCATTGTTCGACCCCATATTCGGAGATGTGTGCGGGCTTTACACGGTAATGGATAGTTTTACAGGAAGAAAGAAATAGTAATATGGCAATTGACAACACACCCGCAGCCAAAATTGAGGCATTGGTATCGGCACAGCGACTCTTTTATGCAGGAGGCACGACCCGCGATATTGGTTTTCGCAAGCAGCAGCTCAGGGCCTTGCGCGCCGGCATTCAGAAGTGGGAAAAACCCCTTTGCGATGCACTCTGGTCCGACCTTCACAAATCCTACGAGGAGGCGTATATGACTGAGATCGGTCTGGTGTACGGCGAGATTTCCGATGCTCTGAAGCATGTCGGGCGCTGGGCACGCAGACGCAGGCGTCCTACTCCCATGACGGGCATGCCGTCGTCGAGTTACATCATCCGGGAGCCTCTCGGCTGCACGCTCATTGTGTCGCCCTGGAACTATCCGGTGCAACTGCTTCTCAGCCCGCTCGTGGGTGCTATTTCCGCCGGTTGTACAGCCATTCTCAAACCTTCCCCCTATGTGCCTGAAGTGTCCTCCGTCCTGGAACGGATGATCAAGGATACTTTCCCCGAGGAGTATGTGGCTGTGGTACAGGGCAACCGCGATGTCAATGCCGATTTGTTCTCGCGGCGCTTTGACCTTGTGTTCTTCACAGGCAGCCCGGCGCTCGGACGCAAGGTCATGGAGGCCCAGTCCAGATACCTTACTCCGCTGGTGCTGGAACTGGGAGGTAAGAGTCCCTGCATAGTGGATAAGGATGCTGATCTGAGGATTGCGGCGCGCCGCATTGTCTGGGGCAAGTGCCTGAACAGCGGCCAGACCTGCATAGCTCCTGATTATCTTTTCCTGCATGAAGATATCAAGGATGAATTCGTGTCTGCTTTCAAGACAGAACTTGAAGCCCTGTATCCCGATGGTACAGAATCCGCCAAGCACTACGTGCATATAGTCCGCGACCGGGCCTTCGAGCGCCTGCAGGGCTATCTGAAAGACGGAGAGGTCTTGGCGGGCGGCCGCTCCGATCCTGCCACCCGCTGGTTCGAACCGACCCTTTTGGACAAGGTCAGCCTTGACGCACCGGTCATGCAAGAAGAAATATTCGGTCCTATTTTCCCTATACTGACATTCAAGGACCGCTCTGAGGTTGTGCGTTTTGTCACTTCCCGTGAGAAGCCGTTGGCGTTTTATTATTTCGGCAAGAAGTCGGACGGCTGGGACATTTTGTCCAAGACGACTTCCGGCGGTGCCTGCATCAACGATGTTATAATGCATATTGCCAACAGCAAGATTCCTTTCGGAGGCGTAGGCAATTCGGGCATGGGAAGCTATCACAGCGAACGCAGTTTCCTTGCTTTCTCGCATGAGCGTTCAGTGCTGTGCACGCCGACCGGTCTCGATTTGAAATTCCGATACATGCCTTATGGGATGTTCAAACTGGTCAAAATGATGCTGCATTAGGCAAATCGGGAAATTATCCCTATCTTTGCCGCAATAATGAATCAGCAGACTCTTAAAAAAGAATATATATTCGAAGGTAAAGGCTTGCACTCTGGAAAATTTTCCCGGGTGGTTCTGCGCCCCGCTCCCGTTGATACGGGGCTCGTATTTATCCGTACCGATCTGGGTGGAGTGCGTATTCCGGCTCTTGCTACATACGTCGGAAAGACCAGACGCAGTACCATACTTGCCCGGGGCCGCGCCAAGGTCGGCACTGTAGAGCACCTGCTCTCTGCTATGACCGGTCTTGGGGTGGACAATGCCTTTATTGATATCGACAACTGCGAGATGCCTATTCTTGACGGCAGCGCAGCTCCTTATTTCAATGCTATTGCCCCTGACGGTCTTCAGGAGCTGGAAGCACCGCGCAAATGGATTGAGATTCCTCATGAATTGATAGTCCATAACGAAAAGAGCGGTGCCTGGATCAAGTTGGTGCCGTCGCTCGTCCCTTCCGTCGAACTTACCATAGATTTCAACTCCAAAGTCATTGGTGTGCAGACCGTACGCTACAGCGGGGACTCGGATTATGGCACCGACATCGCACCGTGCCGCACCTTCTGCTTTTTCCATGAGGTGCTGCCTTTGCTCTGCCTCGGCCTTGCCAGAGGCGGTGACCTTGGGAATGCGATAGTAGTTGTGGAGAAGCCGGTCAGGAGGTGGCAGGCACGTCTTATGGCGCGTGTCCTTGGCAAGACTGTGAAGGATATGCCGTCTCAGGGTTACCTGTGCGATCCCGGTCTCCGTTTCGCCGACGAGTGCGCCAGGCACAAACTGCTTGACCTGCTTGGTGACCTGCGTCTCTGCGGTGGATTCCTTAAGGCCCGCGTGGAGGCTTTCAAGCCCGGGCATGCCCTCAATACCTTGGCAGCAAAAGAAGTACTAAGTAACATCTAATCATATGGCAATTATTCATCCTTTGGCCACTGTTCACCCCGGAGCACGTCTTGCGGACAATGTGGAAGTTGGCCCTTATGCTTATATAGACGACAATGTAGAAATAGGTGAAGGCACTAAGATACTCCCTCATGCTACTATTTTCTCCTATGTCAAGATGGGACGTGACTGCAATGTGTTCCCCGGAGCGGTCGTCGGCGCCATCCCGCAGGACTTGAAGTTCGACGGCGAAGTGACTTGGGTAGAGATAGGTGACAGGGTGAATATCCGCGAGTGCGCCACCATCAACCGCGGCACCAAGGCCAGCGGCAAGGGCGTGACCCGTATCGGCAGCGATACTCTCATAATGTCATACGTGCACGTGGCTCATGACTGCCGCGTGGGCAACCACTGCATCCTTGTGAGTTTTGTCGGCATTGCCGGCGAGACAGACGTCGATGACTGGGCCATAATCGGAGGCGGCACCAAGGTGCACCAGTTCTCCAAGATCGGTACCCATGCCATGGTGGGTGGCGGCACTGCCGTCAACAAAGATATCCCGCCGTATTCCATCTGCGGCCGCGTTCCTATCTGCTACGCCGGTGTTAATCTGGTGGGCCTTAGGCGCAGGGGATTCGAGTCCGATACTATCCGCACGATCAAAGATATCTACGACGTGCTTTATTATCAGGGATATAATTTCTCCGATGCACTTTCGCGCGTCCGTGAGGGCTTCCCTCCCTCGGTTGAGCGCGACACCATCCTGAGCTTCATAGAAAGCTCGAAGCGTGGTATCGTGCGTGCCGGAGATGCACACGATAAGGGTGGGGTAGAGTAGTGACTGTTTCTACCGCCTGGTTTCCTCCTGTCGGATTCTTTGCTTTGCTGGCGAAGAGTCCGACAGTGTATATTGAGGCATGCGAGAGCTACTGCAAGCAGACCTGGCGTAACCGGTGCCGTATCCTTACTGCCAACGGCCCCATGGATCTCAGGGTGCCTGTGCTTCACGACGGGGAACGGCTGATTACGCGCATCCGTGTGGATTGGAGCACTCCATGGCTGCATCAGAACTGCTATGCCATTGACAGTGCCTACTACAGTTCTCCATTCTTCGAATACTACCGTGACGAGCTCTTCTCCATCCTGGAACGCAAGCGGGAGTTCCTGTGGGATATGAACATGGACCTTATCGAGTTCTTCTGCCGCAAGATAGGCATCGCCCCCCAGATACTTCCCACGGTTGATTATGTGGCAGACATTCCGGACGACTGGCGCAACGCCCTCAGCCCCAAACGCCCCTGTCCTGTTCAGGTCCGCCCCTATTGGCAAGTCTTTCGTGAGCGCTTCGGCTTTGTGGACGGTTTGTCGGTGATGGATCTGTTGTTCAACGAGGGCCCCGAAAGTCTTGGTTGTCTCCAAGCGTTTTGAGTGAATCCTGTTCCCCATCCAGGGGATAGTGCCCTGCCATTCGGACAGCTTTTCACCCTTTTCCTGTCCGCCGGGCGGCCCCAGCAGGGTGACCGCCCACATGCTTTTTGAAACAAAGACCTGCAGTAGCAGGCAAGGAAAAGTATTATCAAAAAAAATACCTATTTACTTGTTTTTTTAATATATTATGCTTTACTCTTGCGTAGAGCAGTATCTCTTACTTTGTCATCAGACAAAAGTCCAGACTCAACTACTAGGTAGTTGGCAGTGAGTACTTGCTGTTGGCTCGAATTATCCCGCTCTACTTCGGATGTGACGTAGCTCATCAACTTCTATTTGTACTTACTTACCTTTTTAATTGGACACAAGTGTCCTAACAACTGAAGATATGAAATACTCTTACGTGTTTGTTTTTTGCCTATTGCTGATTAGTCCCGCATTGTCGGCTCAGGAGAAGGAGTCGGTTGATAGCTATTCGGGGCGTCTTGAGTTTAGCGCTAGGGCAGTAGGTCAGATATATACAGGCTCAATCAATTTGACTGCAGGTGTGAGGCTTGGGGAAAGAAATGTTCTGGGACTGGGGGCCGGATACGGGCTTGTATATTATGATGCTGTGCCTGCTGATAATTACTTGCTTGGTCTGTTTTGTATCATCGCTATTATTTGCCATTGGGTAAGAATAGCCGTTTCTCTTTATACAACGATTTGTGCTTGGGCGGAACATGTGTTCTGGCTTCGGACAGTGACCAGGACTCCGATAAAGTCCCTCAGCCGGGTGATTTAGGCTGGTATTTCAGCTGGCAGCCGGGAGTGTCGCTGCGTTTGGGTAAAGGCAAAACGAACATCTTCTTCGGCCCGAGCATTCTGCCGAGTATAGGGGCGCATTTGAGCGTGGCCTTCTAGTGCTCGTTACCGGCTTAGCCTCAGCCAGTTGCGTAGGCCGTTGATGGAGTTGAGCAGGTAGAAGGAGTACTTGATGATATAAATCAGGGCGTACGAGGAGTCGGGAGCACTGTGCAGGGTGACTGCCCACATGCTGATGGAGAATACATTTACTCCTATCCAGAATATCCATTGTTCCATATACGCCGTGCTCATCAGGGCCTGGCCAATTATGTTGCACATCAGCGGGAGAACGTCCAGGATTACGGCTGTTTTGATGAAAGTGTCGGCGGCGGATTTGTCAAAGCGGGCGATGATGAAGTAAGCGACCACAGAGCCGGCAAGGAAAACCAGACACGCCAGCGCCCGCTGCTTGCCACTGAGCCGACGTGCTTTAACGCTCCCCTCTATGTCCTGCCCCCTCCGTTTCCACTGGAAGAAACCCACGAACTGCATGGGCACGAAGTATAGGAAATGCAACACGGCGTTGCCAAGGCCGGAACTGCCGTTCTTCCAGTTGATCAGGCACATAGCTCCGTAGATACTGACATCCAGAAGTCCGAACAGGAACGTGATGATCCTGCCGCTGGCCGATGCTACTGTGGCGGCCACTCCCATTAGCGAACCAAATGCTGCTAAGATCAGCAGCCAGCGGGCCCTGGGATCGGCAGGCCCGAATTTGAGAGCTGTAGCGGTTATTGTGACAATCGTCATCCCTATCAGGATGAACGCGGAGAAGTACTTGTTGAATGTCTTGTTATCCACGAGGCAAATATAATCATTTTTCAGAGGCGGATGCTGCTTTACGGGCCTTTTCCCATGTTTTATGGCCCGCGAAGTAGCATCCGCCTCTGAAAAATTTGGTCTTTCCCGATAGAATTGCTATATTTGCAACTGTGTTGAAGATAGAGGCCGAAGGGCTTCTATTTTTGTTATCCGGAACCGTATGCTTAGAGAAGAATTTGACAAAGTAGTGCTGAAGGCTGCGCAAGAGCGCGGCTGCCAGGTCGTCGCCGTTGACTTTAACGATGACGACAATGTGTTTGAAGTGACCCTGGACAAGGAGTCCGGCTCTGTGGATCTTGAAGACTGTGAGTACGTGCACAGGGCTGTACTGGCTGCATTTGACCGCAACGTCGAAGATTATGCCCTCACTGTGGGCTCGCTCGGCATCGGCGCCGAAGAGGCAGATGAAATATTGAAAACGATACAAGAATAATGGAAAAAGAAAAAGTGATTACCCTCATTGACGCTTTCAAGGACTTCAAAGAGGAAAAGAACATCGACCGCTCAGTCATGATGGGCGTGCTCAAGGACGTATTCCTGACCCAGATCGCCAAAACTTTCGGCAGTTCCGACAATTTTGACGTGATCGTCAACGTCGACAAGGGAACCTGCGAGATCTATCAGAACTTCGAGATCGTGGAAGAGGTGGAAAACCCCAATGCCGAGATGACCCTGGAACAGGTGCGCGAGGCCAGCGGAGACGATGACTACGAGGTAGGCGATTCCTACGCCAAATTGTTCCCCCTGTCATCCTTCGGCCGCCGTGGTATCCTGAACATACGTCAGAACCTTCAGGGCCGCATCATGGACATCGAGAAGGCGAATGTGTACAAGAAGTACTCCGAGAAAGTGGGCGAGATCTTCGTTGGCGAGGTCTATCAGACCTGGAGCAAGGAAGTGCTCATCCTCGATGAGGACGGCAATGAACTCCACATCCCCAAGTCGGAGCAGATCCCCGGTGAGCACTTCAAGAAGAGCGAGTCGGTGCGTGCCATCATCAAGAGCGTTGAGATGCGCAACAATACCACTCCCTACATCACCTTGAGCCGTACCAGCGACGAGTTCCTGGAGCGCCTCTTCGAACAGGAAGTGCCTGAGATAGCCGACGGACTTATCACCGTCAAGAAAGTGGTCCGCGTTCCCGGCGACCGCGCCAAAGTGGCAGTCGAGTCTTATGACGACCGTGTTGACCCCATCGGAGCCTGCATTGGTGTCAAGGGCAGCAGGATTCTTGGTATCGTCCGCGAGCTCAGGAATGAAAACATCGATGTCATTCCTTGGTCCTCCAATCCTTCACTGATGATCCAGAGGGCCCTTTCTCCCGGTATGGTGTCCAGCATCGACATGGGCAAGAGCCCTGAAGACAAGGTTAAAGTGTATATGCTCCCCGATGAGGTCAAGAAAGGTATCGGTCGCGGCGGCGTGAACGTGTTGCTGGCCGGCAAACTCATAGGCCGCGAGATCGAGGTCTGGAGAGAGCTTTCCAAAGCTGAAGCCGAGGACGGCGAGGAGGATGTGCTTCTTGACGAATTTGACAACGAAATCGACGGCTGGGTCATCGACAAGCTTAAGAGCATCGGATGCGACACGGCCAAGAGCGTTCTTGCTATCGATCCCGAGGACATTGCCAAGCGTGCTGACCTCGACGACGAGACTGTGGAAGATGTACTCCGGATACTTAAAGCAGAATTTGAAGACTAATGGCAGATATCAGAATAAATAAACTTTTAAAGCAATTCAACATCGGTCTCAGCGACCTCGTAGAGTTCCTCAAGAAGAAGGGCTTCGAGGTTGAAGAGAATCCGAACGCCAAGGTGTCGGACGAATGTCTGCCCGACCTCCACAAGCAGTTCGGAAAGGACAAAGAGGCCTTGGAACAGGCACAGCAGGTTGATATCAAGGTGAAGGAAATACTTGAGAAGACCAACCGCAGGCTGTCCCGTCAAGAGGAAGAAGAGGAGGAACAGGAGTTGACCATCAAGTCAACCACATTCGAGCGTAAGGAAAAGCCGGCGCCCGCACCTGAGCCGGCGCCCACACCCGAGCCCGAGCCGGAGCCC
>JAGBNC010000005.1 GCA_017634595.1 Bacteroidales bacterium | reverse complement strand
GCCGCTCACGAACTTGAACAGGCCCACGTTGGCCTCGGGAAGGAGAGCCTTGTCGGTGCCTTCGGCTACATCGGCGGGGATCTTCTCGGTCACATCCAGGGTGTAGGTGACGGTGAAGTTCTTGCCGTCCAGGGTGCCGCTTTGACGGCCGGGAGTGAACTCCTTGCCGGTCAGGTCGATGTTGGCGCCAAGCTCGGCGTCCTTGGTAGGATCGGCAAGGTAGGCCAGGAGCTGGTCGGCGGTCTTGATCACGCCGTCGTCCTGGGAACTGCCTTTGCCGTACACGGTAACTTCTTCTGTCTCAGGATTGTAGGCTACGGTGTACGCACCCTCTGCCGGTACATTGATGTTGTTTCCGGGGCCGGTGACTTTGAAAGTCACGCCAGGAGTGAATTTGAAGCCGCTCTCGGCATAGCCGCGGGTATCGGCGTCGGCCCAGGAAGAGTTGCGGCGGATCTTGAATTCACCCTTGATGGTGACTTCGTCGCTCCACCACAGACCGTCCTTGACCGTCATGAAGAAGTCCTTGTCCCATGAGCTGCTCTCAATGTTGCCTATGAGGGCCCAGCCCTGCAGGAAGATGATTCCTTTGGCGGAATCGTACACCACACGGTACTTACCGGGCTCAGCAACCTTGAGGTTGTTGCCGGGATGTACGGGAACTATGGGCTCGCCGGCCTTGAGAGCAATTCCGCCCTCTGCGCCGCCGAAGGTGTCGGGATCGGCCCAGGAGTTGTTGAAGCGGAGCTTGAACTCTGAGTCGGCTGTGAATTCGAGCTCTTCACTTACCCACACACCGTTGCTTTCGGTCATGTAGAAGTCTTTGTTCCAATTGGTACCGCTTACCGAACCAATTACTGACCAGAGGTTTCCGGGGATCTCTGTCTGGACGGTAATGGTCTTGGCGGAGGCGTCGAACTTCACGATATAATTGCCTTCGGGGACAGTGATGTTGCTTCCGGGCTGAACTGCAGGGAACGCAACCCCGATTTCAGGGGTGAAGTCAGCAGCGGCACCGTAGGTGTTGGTATCGTCCCAGCTCTGGTTGTAGCGGATCTTGAAGCCGCCGCTGATGAACACGGGGCCGTAGCTCCACACATCTCCTTCCTGAGCCATGAAGAAGTCCTTGTCCCAGTTGGAACCGTCGATAACGCCTATGAGCGAGTAGCGGTTGGACAAGGATATGACGGTTATTTCAAGAGTCTCGGGCTTGAACACAATCTGGTAGGTACCAGCATCTTTGATGATGATGTTCTTGCCGGGATGTACACCGGTGAAAGGCACGTCGGAAGTGGGGTTGAACCCTTCTTCCGCTGCACCGACGCAGTCGGGATCGGCCCAGGAGTTGTTGAAGCGGAGCTTGAATTCACCGCCGGCCTCGAAGGTCAGAGCTTCGCTGGTCCAGGTACCGGCGGACTCTGTCATGTAGAAATCTTTGTTCCAATTGGTACCGCTTACGGTACCTATTACTGACCAAAGGTTGTCAGGGTTGGCTTTCTCAACGAGAATGGTCTGTGCGGCATAGTCGAATGTGACATTGTAGTTGCCTGCCACGCCTATGCGGATGTTCTTGTCGCCTGCGGCAAAAGCCTCGCCGATGACGGGCTTGTAAACCTCGTATGCGTTGCCTTCTTCGAGAGTGCTGAGGTCATTTCCTTCAGGACCGCCGAAGCTCTTGTTCCACTCGTGGTCGGCGCGCAGCTTGAATTCGTCGGCCTCGCCTACTGCCAGGCCTTCGTAGAACCACACGCTGCCGCTCTTCTTGGTCATGTCGTAATCGACATCCCAGTTGGATGTGCCCAAGTGTCCTATGATGGACCAGAGCTTGGGCTCTTCGGGTGCGGGAGGAGCCTCGCCGGCGCCTTTCTGGATGTAGGCTACGCCATAAGTAGGATAGAGATAGACAGTGTAAGAACCGGCTTCAGCAGTAATGTCGGAGCCGCCCTTGGTCATGACGATAGGAGTCTCGAGCTGGAATTCACCGCCGCCCAGGTCATAATCGCCCCAGGTGTCGTTGCCACGGAACTTGAACTTGTCGGCCTGGAACGGAATGTCCTTGCCGCACCAGATCTCGGGATCGTCGGATACTTTCTCCAGATCCACGTCGGTGTCCCAGTTGGACACGGCGGGACCTATGATGCCCCATGTGTCGGCGCCTTCCATGATGGACAGATATTCGTACTGGCCAAGGTCGATTTCGGGCATGGCGTCAGGTGCAGGAGCATTGATGTATGCAACTCCGTAAGTAGGGAAGAGATAGACATCGTACGATGCGGCCTCGGCGCGCAGGTTGCTGCCGCCCTTGGTCAAGACGATGGGGGTTTCGAGCTTGAACTCGCCGCCGCCCAGGTCGTAGTCGCCCCAGGTGTCGTTGCCGCGGAACTTGAAGTCATCGGCCGCGAAAGCGATATTGTGGCCATACCATACCTCGGGATCGTCGGAAATCTTCACCATATCTACGTCGTTGTTCCAGTCGGACACGGCGGGACCTATGATGCCCCATGTGTCGGCACCTTCCATGATGGACAGGTATTCGTACTGGCCAAGGTCGATGCTAGGGATCTTGGGACCGCCGCTACTGCTGCCGGAGACGAGAGTGTATTCGGGGATGACGATCTTGTCTTTGGAATCTACGAAAGTATTGGTAGCATCGTCTTCAGGCTGCTGCAGACCTGCTGCACGCACCACTATTTCTATGTTGTGGGTGCTTTCAGCCTCGCATCCGAGCTCCTTGAGAGCACGGGTGATGTTGGACGCGCTGGCGCTGAGAGTATTGTCCTTGACGGTGGTGTTGATCCTCTTGCTCACATCTTTGCCATCCAGTGAAGTGAGGGCGAAGAAATGGTAGATGACAGGATTCTTGCCGTCGTTGTGGTTGACGTTAAGCTGGCCGGGGGTGAAATCAGCGGAGAGTGCACCGTCGGTCAAATCGTAGTGTACAAGCACTGGCGCGGTAGATTTGGAAGGGTCGAGAACGACCAGTTCTTCCCTGTGGCAGGCGCCGAGTGACAGGAGCAGTAAACCTGCTGATATTATTGAAACTATTCTTTTCATAAAGCAGCACATCTATTATTTGGAGGCTGAAGCATAACCGGGATTCTGACCGAGTTTGCTGTTGCTGTTGTATTCGGCATCGGGGATGGGGAATACGTTGTAGTGCTCGTCGGTAGCCACACCGTTATACTCTCCGCCTTTCCAGGTCCAGAGATAGCTTCCTCCGGTGAATTTGCCGAAACGGACGAGGTCGCTGCGACGGTGGCATTCGAAGCTGAGCTCGCGTGCGCGCTCGTCAAGCATTTCGTCCAGATTGTAGTTCGTGACGTTGCCAAGTCCGGCACGTGCGCGGACAGCGTTCCATGCGGCCTTAGCCTCGGTCTCGGTGACGTTGGTGGCGCCGCGGAGCTGGCATTCTGCAAGCATGAGGTAAGCGTCGGCGGAACGGAACAGAGGGAAGTCGGTGTCCACGAAGGTGGCTCCCTTGCTGGTGTAGCTGCCGTCGCTGGGCTCGTTGGTGAACTTAAATGAAGTCCAGCCCGAGTTGAATGATGTATTTGAGTTCAGGTCCTCGGGATAGTTGTTGGGGCCACCCCAGAACATGAAACGTTTGTCTTTGGCGCGGTCGAATTTGGCCAGATAGGTAGGGGTAACAAGAGTGCCGCCCCAGCCGGAGTCGCTGACCCAGAGACGGTCGCCGGCAACGGCGTCGCCGCTCTCGAAGCAGGAGAAGATGAGGAACTGGGTGCTGCCCCAGGTCTGCACGCTGCCGTTGACTTCCTGGACGCCGAAGATTATCTCATCGTTGCGCTTGTGGTTGTCGCCCATGAAGAGCTCGGCGTAGTTGTCATGCAGGGTGGGATATGCGGCTACTATAGCCTTGCAAGCCTCTGCAGCCTTGTCGTAGTAGGCAGTGGCCTCAGCGCCGGAGATGCTCAGATACACGGGAGCGTTGAGGTTGAGCTTTGCCTTGATCATCTGTACGAAGCCCTTGTCCACGCGGCCGTATTCGGCGTTGCGGATTGCAGCCAGACCATTGCCGGCGAGCAGATCTTCAATCTCCTGGTTCATCCAGTCTATGAGGTCTTCCTTGGGTGCGGGACCTTCGGAACCGACACTGGTCTCCTCGGTGGCGAAAGGAATGTGCTTGTAACCGAACATATCCACGGCGTGCAGGTAGCTCAGAAGACGGAGAGCCCTTGCTTCAGCAATGTACTGAAGGATCTTGGGATCATCCTTGAACTGTGAAGCCTTGGCCTGGCGTATAAGCTCGTTGCACATGCTTATCTGATAATAGCAACGGGAGAACATGCCGCGCACATACACGTCGGACTGGGTCCAGCTGATGTTGTGGAGAGCGTTCACCGTACCGTCGTTCCATACGCAGAGGGCTGCGTCGGTGGTGTATTCGTTGAGGTAGAACAAGGCACGGATATACTGGCCGAAACCGTTGTCGATGCCCTGGATATCAGCGGAGCTTTCTCCTGAAGAACCGGAGGTGCTCAGGCCCACATAGCACTTGGCAAGGACCTGCTCATACTGCTCTACGCCTGTCAGAATCATCTCGGGGAGGACAACATCGTCATCCACGGGAGCGATTTCCAGATCCTTTATGCAGGATGTTGCGGAAAGAAGGGCTGCGGCGCATACCGCAAGTATTATTCTGAATTGTTTCATATTGTCTTTCCTCCGAAATTAGAAGTTGAACTTCAGTCCGAGCACGTAGGTGCGGGGACGGGGCCAGAGGTTGCTGTCGATGCCGTTGAACACTTCGGGATCGATTCCGGAGTAGCCGGAGATCACGAATACGTTCTGTACGGTTGCGAAAACATTGAGGCTTGCGTTACGCTCGGCTGCCTTGAAGATCTTGGGGAAGGTGTAGCCTACGGTAACGTTGTCAAGCTTGAAGAAGGAAGCATTCTGTACAAAGTAGTCACTTTCGTACTCTGCTGTGTAGAACGGAACCTGCTGTACGGATGCCATACGGTTGGCCGTGAAGTTGTTGGTCCACAGGTCGTTCATGTAGCTGAACTGGGAGAGGTTGTTGTTGTACACCCAGTTGCCCAGGTTGGCGTGTGCCGATGCGGCCACGGTGAGATTCTTCCATGTGAAGTTGGTGTTCAGACCCAGGGTGAAGTCCGGAGCGGGCTTGTGGAAACAGTACTTGTCGTCTTCGTCCACGTCTCCGTCATGGTCACGGTCCACATAGAGTCCGGGGATGGGCTTGCCGTCGGTGTCATAAACCTGCTGCCATACATAGAATGTGTTCACCGGCTGGCCCACCATGAAACGCTGGATGGTGTTGCCGTTGCCTCCTGAATAACCTCCAGTGGGCACACCCTTGTAGTCGGGAGTGTCGTTGGCCGTCAGTTTGGTGACGGTATTCTTGTTGTATGCGGCGTTGAATCCGATCTGCCAGAACAGGTCTTTGGTCTGCAGGGCGATGTACTCGAGATCGAGCTCGACTCCCTTGTTGACCAGGGTGCCGATGTTGGCCACCAGCTGGTTGGTAAGGTTGGCACCTGCAGGGATAGGAGTAGAGTTGAGCAGGTCGGTGGTTACGCGGTAGTAGGCATCAAGATGTGCGGTGAGGCGGTCCTGCCAGAAGCCCAGGTCGATACCGGCATTGTAGGTGGTGGTCGTCTCCCACTTCAGGTCAGCATTGTAGCCCTGGGGGGTGATGGGCTTAACCATACGATCTCCGAACCAATACATGCTGGCATTCTGACTTAAGACGTAAGCAGGGAGGGAAGGATAGTCTCCTGCGTTAACTTCCTGCTGTCCGGTCTGTCCCCAGCTCAAGCGGACTTTAGCAGTGGAGAGAGGCTCGATGTTCTTGAGGAAGTTCTCGTTCTTGGCGTTCCATGCGAAGGCCACTGACGGGAAGATACCCCATTTGTTGTTGACAAAGCGGGAAGTACCGTCGGCACGCACCGTGGCGGTGAGGAGGTACTTGCCTGCAAATCCGTAATTTACACGTCCGTAGAAGGAAATGAGGCGATACAGGAAGTCGTAATTGTCTTCATCCTCGATGGTTTCCTTCTGGTCGTAGGACTTCTTGTAGCCCCAGCTGTGGTTCTTGAATTCCTGCCAGGAATAACCTGCCATGGCGCCGACGTTGTGCTGACCGAACTCCTTGTTGTAGTTGGCGTAGAGCTCGAGGGTCTTGTCGGTGCGGGCCTCGTTCCAAGGGTGGTATGAGCCGAGCCCGTAGTGGGACTGGTCGTGGAACGACTGTTCCGAGCCGGCGGGAGTATAATCAAGACCGTCCGACTTGGAGGTGTCGATACCGAGGTTAAGGTGCAGGTGCAGGTCCTCGAAGCCGTGGATGGCGTAGTCGGCCTGTACGTTACCTATGAAACGCAGGGCGTTGCAGTTGTTGAAATACTCTTCCAAAGCAGCCACGGGGTTCATAGTGGACAGGGAATTGGTGCCTCCGCCGGAGTTCTTGATGGTGTAGAAGCCGTTAACACCGTTGGCATCGTAGATAGGCACAGTTGGGTTGAACTGAGAAGCAGCACCAATGGCGCCGGTGTTGGCAAACCTGTTCTTCATGTACATGCCCTTGCCGCTCAGGTCGAACTTGAGGTGCTTGTTGAGGAAAGAAGGATTGAGGTTGAGGCCAAGGGTGGCACGGTCCATCGCGGAAGTCTTGAGGGTACCCTTCTGGGTGAGATATCCTCCGGACACGCGGTAAGGCAGGTAATTCTCCTCGCCGAAGTTGATGTTGCCGGAAATACCCACATTGCCTTCGTAGGTCTGGCCCAGCTGATAGATGGCCCTCTGCCAGTCGGTGTTCTCATTGCCGATGTTGGCGGTGGCGTTGGCCTTGTCGATGTCGGTAGTGACGCGCCTTGCGATGAAGCCGTTATCACCCAGCATGAGGGAACGCATCTGGTCGCCGGTGAGGACGTCCAGGTAGCGGGCGTTCTGGCTCAAGGAAGTGGTGAAGTCGGCGTTGACGTGGGGAATGGTGCCGTCCGACTTCTTGCCTGTGCGGGTGGTGATGATGATGACGCCGTTGGAAGCACGGGAACCGTAGATTGCGGTGGCGGAAGCATCCTTGAGCACTGTGAAGCTCTCGATGTCATCGGGGTTGATGGATGCCAGGGCGTCGCCCATGCCTCCTACTCCGTGGGTGCCCACGGGCAGGCCGTCAACGATGATAAGAGGGTCGTTGCTTGCGGTCAGGGACGAGCCGCCGCGGATACGGATGGTGGAAGCGCTGCCGGGCATACCGTCGCCGGCGGTCACCACCACGCCGCCCGCCTTGCCGGCAAGCATCTGAGCAGGTGATGAAATGATACCCTTGTTCACCTGGTCGGCGCGCACTGTGGACACTGAACCTGTCATATCGGTCTTCTTGACGGTACCGTAGCCGATGACCACGACGTCGTCGAGGAATTCAGTGTCCTCTGCGAGGGTAATTGTTGCAGGCAGGCTGCTTGCGGTGAATGTCTGGCTTGCATAGCCTATGCAGCTGACTTCGACCACAGCATCCGCACTGGAAACGGTCAAATCGAAGTCGCCGTCGAGCCCTGTAGAGGTTCCGGTAGTGGTGCCCTTTTCCATGACTGTGGCACCTATCACCGGCCCCTGGGAATCGACGATGACTCCCTTGATCCGGTATCCGTTCTGGGCGGATACGGAAGTACCTATCAGACTGAGAATCAGGATAGATACTGCGGTAATAAATTGTTTCATTTAAAGTGTGTAGTTAGTTTTTATGGTTGGTATTATTTTGTCTTGACAAGCGCCACGCTGCAGGCGCCCAGCACCAGGAAGATGCCTGCAAGCAGCAGCATAGCCCCCTGGCTTCCGCCCACGAGGCTGATGACGACACCTCCGGTGGCGGCCGCTACTATCTGCGGCAGGCAGATGGTGCAGTTGAAAAGGCCCAGATAGCTCCCCATGTACGGGTTGCCTTCCAGTGAGTTGGTAAGGAAAGTGAAGGGCAGGGCGAGCATGGCGGCCCAGGCGAATCCTATGAGGAAGTAGCTGCAGAACAGCATGTACTGGTTGTGGATAAACATCACGGAAGCGAATCCGGCCGCTCCGGCGAGCAGGCTCACGACGTAAGCGAGCTTGAGGTTCTTGAAGCGGGGGATAACCAGGGCCCAGAGTATGGAGCCCACGGCCTGCACGGCGAAGAGGACTCCCACCCAGTTGCCGGCGGCCTGGTATTCCGCTGAAGCTGTGTCGGTGGTGCCCCAGCAGTTGTGGGCAATCGCGCCGTTGGTATAAGTCCACATGTACAGGAATGCAGCCCAGCAGAAGAACTGCACCAGGCCCACGGTCCAGAAGGTCTTGGGCGCTTTGAGCAGAAGCTTCAGCAGGCCTTCGGATTTAGTATGCTCTGCTCCAGTGGTGTCGATGCCGTGGAATTCGGCATACTCCTTAGGAGGCATCTCCTTGACTTTCAGAAAAGTATAGAGTACGCACACTATCAGTATGGCTGCGCCCACGTAGAAACTGTATATGACGCTGTCGGGCACAACCCCCTCGGGTGCAGTGTTGGCGATACCTATCCAGGTGAAGAAGATAGGGAAGAGGTATCCTGCCAGCGAGCCGGCGTTGCAAAGGAAACTCTGTATGCTGTACGCGGTGGCCTTCTGCTTCTCGCCCACCATGTCGCCTACCATCATCTTGAACGGTTGCATGGCCACGTTGATGGATGTGTCGAGGAAGATGAGGCTGAACAGGCCGAACCACATGGCCGCATTGAGGCCCAGGAAGACCCACGCCGTGGAGAGCTTGAGGCTCCCGGCGTTGGGCAGCAGGAGCATGACCAGCACGGCCACTATGGCACCGGCCAGCAGATAAGGTTTGCGGCGGCCCATGCGCGTCCATGTGCGGTCGGACCATTTGCCTATCAGGGGCTGGACTATCATGCCCATCAGTGGTGGAAGTATCCAGAAGAAACTCAGCTGGTGCGGGTCGGCGCCAAGCGTTGCGAAAATACGGCTGATATTTGCGCTCTGCAGCGCGTATGCTATCTGTACTCCGAAGAAGCCGAAGCTCAGATTGAACATTTGCCAGAAGGATAGATCTTTTTTATCGGTCATTAGTCAGTGTTTCTAAAAAGCAGTAGCCTGCAAAGATACGAATAATTAACGATATTTAATATTAAAGGTCAAAAAATCAATGCGTTTTACTTCGTGGCTCGGATTTTGTTTATCTTTGTGGCGTGAAAAAATTGGTGTCAATTGTAGCTTTGGTTTGTGCTGTGTGCATTGGTGCCGCCGCGCAGGCGCCCAAGGGTTTCCCCATGTACTATGAAGCGCATGACGGAGACACCACATTCTTCGATTCCATCGATCCTATATGGGTATTTCCTCGCGGGAGAGGGTTCAAGCGCAACGGCGACTGGCGCAAGGAATATCGTCTGGTGTACAACTTCAACAAGATATACCCCTATGCTCTGGTGGGCCGCAAGATGATGGCCCAGGTGGACAGCACCATTGCCGCCGATGCCTCGCGCCGCTCGCAGCGCACTCAGTATATCAATCAGGTAGAGAGGGAGTTGCTGAGCCTGTTTACAAGTGACGTCAAGCACATGACCACTTCGCAGGGGCTGCTGCTCATGCGTCTGGTGGACAGGGAATGCGGCATGAGCGCATTTGATATCATCAAAGAGTACGAAAGCGGATTTGCCGCCAATTTCTGGCAGATTGTAGCAAAACTCTTTTCCCAGGACCTCAAGACCCGCTACGACCCCAAGGGCAAAGACGCCAAGATAGAGGAACTGGTGCAGATATGGGATTCGGGCAAGTGGGAGTCGTTCTACTATTCCGTATTCTGGGAAGCTCCCACCAAGACCGTTATCAAGGCCGACCGCCTCAAGAGCGAAGTCAAAAAGAAGAAAAAGCGGCGCTGACGCCTAGCGGGCGCATACGGTAAGTTCCCCGGTAGCGGAGTTCAGGAGGGCGTGCGGAGTGCCGCCGTCCAGCCAGTCTTTGAGCACGACGAGCCTGGCTCCCGTGGGGAGCTGGATATCTACTGCATCGTGAAAATGCCCGAAAATGAAATAGTCGATATGCACTTGCCCCGATTGCTCGAGGGCGAATCGGTACAGAGGCTCTTTATCTCCCTGAAAATGATATGGTTTGCGGCGCTTGCGGTTGCTGCCGGACCATCCGTTGCCAAGCCGGAAGGCGAACCACGGGTGCAGGGTGCTGAACACGGCTTGTACGGCCTTGTTCTTGAATATGCTCTGCATGAAGCTGTAGCCGGCACGTCCTCCGCCCAGCAGGTCCCCGTGCCCGAGGCACAGAGTCTTGCCTCCTATCTGCACGAGCTGCGGCTGGGTGCAACGTATCATCCCCAGGCTCTCGAAGAATGAGAAGCACCAAAGGTCGTGGTTGCCGGGGAAGAAAAACACCTGCACGCCAGCGTCCATCAAGGCAATCAACTTCGCCACCACGCGTGCGCCTTCGCGGGGTACTACGTCGCGGTATTCATACCAGAAGTCCCAAATATCGCCCAGCAGATAGACGGACAGTGCGTTGCCCGGAATGCCCGACAGGAAATCCACAAAACGGCGCTCGCGTTCTGCCGGGTCGGCGTTGCGGAGCCCAAGGTGGACGTCGGAGACAAAATAGACTTGCGTACGTTCTACCATCAGGCAAGGAAAATGAGGACGGCGATGCCGGCGAGTGCACAGTAGAGGCCGAACCACTTGAGCTGGGCCTTGCGGACAAGAGCTATCATGACTTTGCAGGCGAAGAGTCCGGATACGAACGCCGCCAGGAAACCGACAGCCAGGGGCAGGAAGCCTACGGACGAGGCTGCCATCTCACCGCTGACGATATCCAGGAAGGCTTCTCCAAGTATGGGGACGAGTACCATGAGGAAGGAGAACTGGGCCATGTTCCTGCGATTTACGCCGCAGATAAGACCGGTGCTGATGGTGGTGCCGGAGCGAGACAGGCCCGGGATGACTGCAAATGCCTGGCCTATGCCTATCACGAGTGCCTGCCAGAAAGAGATGCCGTTGCGGTATTCCGATTCGGCGACAGCGGCTTTGCGGGCAGACATCCAGTCGGAGAGCGTGAGGAGTATTGCGGTGACAATCAGAGCTATACCTACTACAAGCAGGGAGCCGAAGGCGGCCTCCACCTTATCCTTGAGGAATACGCCGACCAGGAACACCGGGATCATGGAAACGCAGATTTTGGCAATGTAGTCGGTCTCGTCGTTGTATTTAAACTTGAAGAGTCCGCACAGCAGCTTCCATATTTCCTTGCGGAATACGACTATCGTAGCCAGTACCGTAGCTGCATGGACGGTGACCTCGAACACCAGGTCTTCGGTGGGTGCCACTCCGAGCAGTGCCTTTCCTATGGCAAGGTGGCCGCTGCTGCTGACGGGAAGAAACTCGGTCAGTCCCTGGACGAGTCCGAGTATAAGCGCTTGCAACCAATCCATCTTTAATTCTCCTTCTTCTTATCCTCGAACCTGCCCATTATGGCAATAATTATGATCGCTATTCCCGCAAGAATCACAAGCGGGGCGGCTACCAGGCGCCGTGCGTCGAACATAGCATAATTGAAAACGTTGGGGTCGGGGCTGAATCCGCCCATCATCAGCACGTATCCTGCCACCATTACGAGCAGTCCTGCGAGCATTATCCTGAGCCCTTTGCGGGTCATTGCCATCTTTTCCATATCAATAATACAAACGGTCCTTGTCGAGGGACACTAACTTGTTAACTACAAAATAAGTACTTAGCGTACAAATCACAATTCCGCATACCACCACCGTCAGTGCCACGAGGAGCAGCGACTTGGCGTCGAACACCGAGAATAACTGCGGGAACGAACGGTGCATAAGCTCCATGACTCCGGCCAGTACGGCCAGTGCCAGCACAGACGAAATCAGCCCCTGCAGCACGGCCCCTTTCATGAACGGCTTGCGGATGAAACGCCTTGTGGCGCCGACAAGCTGCATGGTGTGAATGGTGAAGCGGCGGGAGAATACGTTGAGACGTACTGTGTTGTTGATGAGCACGAAGGAGATGAAGAGCATCAGCAGTATGAATACGCCCAGCACCATGGATATTTTGGTAAGGTTGGAGGTCATGGTCTCCACAAGTGACTGCTGGTATTCTACCTCATCTACCAGCGGTGATGCGCTGAGCGCCCTGCGTACGAATGCCACGCTGTCGGGGGATACGTAGTCGCCGCGGAGCTTGATTTCGAGTGAAATAGGCACCGGGGAAGTCTCGAATACTGCCAGGAAATCCTCGCCAAGCATCTTGGAAAGCTCCGCCGTGCCTTCTTCGCGGCTGACTATGCGCGACCCCTTGATGAAGGGCATGGTGTCGAGGGACTTTTGGTATGCTGCGGCATCTTCGTCGCTGGCGTCCTGCTTGAGCAGGACCGACAGTTGAAGATTTTCCTTGAAATAATCCTGTACGGTACGGGCGTTGACTATCAGCAGCGCAGCTACGCCAATGAGCATGAGCACCATACTGATGCTTATAATGCTGGAGGTGTATGCGTTGCGGAGCCTGCGGCGGATAATCTTGTTCTCTTCTTTTGACATAATCTCCCAAATTGACTTCAAATATAATCATTTATCGAAATTTCAAAAAAAAATTATTACCTTTGTAGTGTGGCAAATAATGTAAAGCGAATCCTTTTTGTGAGCTCCGGGATGTGCCCGTACCTTCCGGAGTCCCCGGTATCGACCGTAGCGAGGTATCTTCCGCAGGGAATCCAGGAGCGGAAGAAGGAAATCCGTTCATTTATGCCGCGTTACGGATTTATCAACGAGCGCAAGAACCAGCTCCACGAGGTTATACGTCTGTCCGGCATGAATATCATCATTTCGGACGTCGATCATCCGCTGGTGATTAAAGTAGCTTCTATTTCTTCGGCCCGCATCCAGGTGTATTTTATCGACAACGAAGATTATTTCCGCCGCAAGCAGACCTTCTGTGACGAGGACGGCAATTTCTTTGAAGACAACGACGAGCGCGCCATATTCTTTGCGAGGGGAGTGCTTGAAACCGTCAAGAAGCTGCGCTGGGCCCCCGATGTGATTCATTGCCAGGGCTGGATATCCCATCTCGTTCCCGCCTACCTCAAGAAGGCATATAAAGACGATCCTATTTTTTCTTCCGGCAAAATAGTCTTGTCTCTTTACAACGACCTGCCTGAGTCCCACTTCCGTCCGGGCTTCTCGGCCAAAGCTGCATTCGGCGGCCTGACCCCCGAGGATGTGAAGTTCCTGGATAAGCCGGATGGCATAAATCTTGCTAAAACCGCCATCCAGTACGCCGACGGTGTGATACTCAGTGCTCCGGACCTTCCCGCCACTCTCACGAGGTACTGCAAGACCCTTAAGCTTCCGGTACTTCCTTACGATGCGGCTATGATGGAAAACGGCTCGTACATCGATGCGTACGATGCTTTTTACGACAAGATCTGACGAAATGAAATTTAAACTTCCTGCCGTGGCGGCAGCTTTGCTTTGCTGCCTTGCCTGTGTGGAAATCAATACCGAACTGGGCGGCAACCTCATTCCGGTTGACCAGACGTACAGTGTCCATCTTAAAGACGCGCCGCTCCCGCCCGGGTCCATTTCCACCAAACTGACGGACTCGTTGTCCGGTTATTCCCAGACCCGAATCACTATCGGCGCCATCAGGGACAGCAAATTCGGCCTTACCACCAGGTCGAGCGCCATGACCCTTATCCCGGTCGAGGACTCACTTGATTTCGGCAATGTCTCAGCTGCCAAGATCAAGCGTTTCCACTTCGCCGCCGTGTTCGATACCGTTTCCGTTGCATCTGCCGACCAGCGTAACATAATTCAGAATGTCAGGGTGCACTCGCTCTCCGAGCCCATGGCCCCGGGCAGGGATTATGACATCAACGGCTCTTCGCTGAAGGTCGATACCGGGAAGTCTATTGTTGTAGGCAACCCTACTGTGTACGGCTCGGACTCGCTTACGTTCGATTTCACTGAAGAATATGCCCGCCGCTTCCTGGAGATTACGCAGGACGACCTGGAGGACATAAAGAAATACACCCGCAAGATTCCCGGAATCTACATCAGTACCGACGCTCCCATGGGGAACGGCGGACGTATCAACATGTACGAGCTGCAGGTGGGCTATGACAGCAGTTTGGAGTATGTTACCGGCAATTTTGCATCTCTGAATCTCCTGTGCGACTATGACGATGACGGCATACCTGAGAAGGATACCACTTTCTTCTTCATGTACGGCTTCTCCAATTTCACAGATACCGACTCCCTGTTTACCTATTCCACCCGCGGCAGCTATCCCGAATACTGCCTGAATCTGGCCTCGCATCAGACGCGTCCTATGGCGGGCAAGGCGGCCGGCGAAGTGCTGATAGAGGGTGGCGGAGGCTTGAAGCCGGTCATATCGGCCCTTGACATCAAGCATACCGCCGAGGAGCTGATACGTGCCCAGGGAGGAGACCCGCGCGCCGCCGTTATCAACAAAGCGACGCTTGTCCTTCCGTTCCGTTTCCCGGATGACTACCGGGATATGTACAAGTACCCGGAGATACTGTCTCCGACCTGCCGGATAAGGCAGAATGACACTACGGTAGTGTTTGCCGGGCTTACGGACGCCAGCTCTTCGGAAGAGAACCAGGGCGACATCAACCGCAGCACCCTCCGCTACGAGCCGGACATCACCTACCATCTGCAAGAGCTGTTGAAGATACACGAGACCACTGAGTCGGGCGAAAGTGCAACGGACGTGCTGCGCCGGGACAAACTGCTTGCCGGCGAGTATGATATCTGGATGATCATTACTGCTAACGAAGTCAACAGGAACGCCTCTTCCTCGAGTTCTGCCATGAGCAACTACTATAACATGCTCAGGTACCAGAATTATTACAACAGCATGTATTACGGCGGCTATGGCATGGGCTATGGCGGCTATGGTTACGGTGGCTATGGCGGTTATGGGTATGATCCTTATACCAATTATTATACGTACGCGATGATGGCCCAGTACGCCAGCAGTGCGGCCTCTTCATCGACCTCTACCGTCACCAGGCTCGACAAGGATCGTTACTATAGTGCCGTGCTCTATGGCCCCGAGTGCGAAGACGCTTCGCTTCGCCCCCGTCTGGAGCTTGCATTCTCGCTTGCGGGATCGCGTTGACGGCCGTGTCGAAAAAGTTGGAAAATATTTTCAGCCGCATGTCATAACATCCGAATAAAACGCAAGTTAGCTGAAAAATTCCGCGTCGAAAATAGTTGAAAAAAATCCGTAAAACTCTTGTGGTTTGCGGATTTTTTTGTATCTTTGCAGTCCCAAATTTTGGCCTTTTGTGTATCAACGCATTGAGAGTCAATGATTTAGGGTTTAAGGAAAATATTTTTTAAAGTAATACAACAATGTTACAACCTAAGAGAACAAAATTTAGAAGGGAACAGAAGAACCGCATGAAGGGCAACTCCCAGAGGGGAAATCAGCTTGCTTTCGGTTCCTTCGGTATCAAGACCCTTGAAAATTGTTGGCTCACCGCACAGCAGATCGAGGCAGCCCGTCAGGCAATCTCCCGTAGAATGAACCGTGAAGGGCAGATCTGGATCAGGGTTTTCCCTGTGAAGCCGATCACCAAGAAGCCTCTCGATACCCGTATGGGTAAAGGTAAGGGTGACCCCTATGCATTTGTGGCCCCTATCACTCCCGGCCGTATCATCTTCGAGGCCGAGGGCGTATCGCTCGAAACAGCCAAGGAAGCAATGCGACTTGGCGCCAACAAGCTCCCTATCGCCACCAAGTTCGTGGTTCGCAGGGATTATGTAGAATAATTTAATGGAGAAAAGAAAATGAAAGCAGCTGAAGCACGTGAGATGTCTGTTGCCGACCTGCGCGACAGAATCGCTATCGAGAAGAGCAATCTCGACACAATGAAGATCAACCATGCAATTTCTCCATTGGAGGACACTTCTAAATTCAGGAAGACCAGAAAGGATATCGCTCTTATGATCACTATCCTCGCTGAAAAAGAAAAACAGAACTAAATCAGAGAGTTATGGAAAGAAATCTTCGTAAGGAAAGAGTAGGAACAGTGGTCAGCAGCAAGATGGACAAGACCATCATCGTAGCTGTCGAGCGCAAAGAAAAGCATCCTCTCTACGGCAAGTTTGTCAAGAAGACCACCAAGTTCGTGGCACAGGACGAAAAGAACGAGTGCGGTGAGGGCGATACCGTCCGCATCATGGAGACCCGTCCCCTGAGCAAGACCAAGAACTGGAGATTAGTTGAAATCGTAGAAAAAGCTAAGTAGTTATGATACAGCAGGAAACACGTTTACAGGTGGCCGACAACAGCGGTGCAAAGGAAGTTCTTTGCATCCGTGTGCTTGGAGGAACCAACCACCGTTATGCGACTGTAGGCGACAAGATTGTCGTTACTGTAAAGAGCGCCATTCCCGGATCGGACGCCAAGAAGGGCACCGTATCCAGGGCCGTCGTCGTTCGCACCAAGAAGGAAATCCGCCGCGCAGACGGTTCCTATATCCGTTTTGACGACAATGCCTGCGTTCTTCTGAACAACGCCGGCGAACTCCGCGGCACCCGTATTTTCGGTCCCGTGGCCCGCGAGCTCCGCGAGAATTTTATGAAAATCGTTTCACTGGCACCGGAGGTCATTTAAAAGTATATCACTATGAACAGAATAAAGAAAGGTGACACCGTGTATGTAAATGCCGGTAACGACAAGGGAAAGACCGGTAAGGTGCTTTCCGTCGATCCCGCAGAGGGTCGCGCTATCGTAGAGGGCGTAAATCTGGTCAGCAGGCACACAAAGCCCAACGCCAAGCAGCCCCAGGGAGGCATCATCAAGCAGGAGGCTCCCATCCACATGTCCAATCTTAACCTCATCGATCCCAAGAGCGGCAAGCCGACTCGCGTGGGTTTCAAAGTAGAGGGCGACAAGAAAGTCCGTATCGCTAAAAAATCCGGGGAGGAGATCAAGTAATTATGGCAAAGAAAGTAGAAAAAGTTGAGGTAAAGGCCCTGCCTGCAGGATATGTTCCTACCCTCAAGAAGGTTTATAAAGAGGAAATCATAGACAAACTCACCAAGCAGTTTGGCTATAGCACCGTGATGCAGGTTCCCAAGCTTGTGAAGATCACTCTCAATGAGGGTGTCGGACAGGGTACCCAGGACCGCAAGGTAGTGGAAGAGGCAGCCGACGAGCTCACCCTTATCACCGGCCAGAAGGCCCTCATCACCAACTCCAAGAAAGACGTTTCCAACTTCAAGCTCCGTAAAGGCATGTCCATCGGTACGAAGGTCACCCTCCGCGACGTGAAGATGTACGAATTCCTCGAGAAGCTCATCCGTGTTGCACTTCCCCGTATCCGCGACTTCAACGGCATCGCCGAGAAGATGGACGGTCAGGGCAACTACACCCTCGGACTCAAGGAGCAGATTATTTTCCCCGAGATCGATATCGACAAGAACCCCCGTATCCACGGTCTCGAGATCACTTTCGTGACGACCGCCCGCACCGATGAAGAGTGCCACGCACTGCTTGCCGCGTTCGGTCTGCCTTTCAAGAAACATAACAAATAAGATACTATGGCAAAAGAATCAATGAAAGCCCGCGAAGTAAAGCGCGCAAAACTGGTTGCTAAGTACGCAGAGAAGAGAAAGGCACTCAAGGAAGCAGGAGACTGGGCCGCACTGGACAAACTCCCCAAGAACGCCAGCCCCGTCCGTCTGCACAACCGCTGCTCTCTCACCGGCCGTCCCAAGGGCTATATGAGGGCATTCGGCCTGAGCCGTATCCAGTTCCGTGAGATGGCCTCCAACGGTCTTATCCCGGGCGTAAAGAAGGCAAGTTGGTAAAAATTAAAAATTCAACGATATGACAGATCCTATTGCAGATTACCTCACCAGGATTCGCAACGCCTATCAGGCCGGCAACAAGGTCGTGGAGATCCCTTCTTCCAAGATGAAGGTGGCTATGACCCAGATCCTTTGTGAGAAGGGCTACATCCTCAGCTACAAGGTAGTGGAGGGTACCCCTTACAATACAATCAAAATAGCCCTTAAGTACCATCCCCAGACCAAGGCTGCCGCTATCAAGAGGATTGACCGCATCAGCCGTCCCGGTCTGCGTCAGTACACCGGCGTAGAGGATATGCCCCGCGTTCTCAACGGACTCGGCATCGCCATCCTCTCCACCTCCAAGGGTATCATCACCGATAAGGAAGCCAAGGAACTCGGCATCGGCGGTGAAGTGCTTTGCTACGTATATTAATCAACAAAACAGAACATTACAATGTCAAGAATTGGTAAATTGCCTGTAAGCCTTCCGTCCGGGGTCAGCGTAGAGCTGCTCGACGGCAACGTGTTGAAGGTTAAAGGACCTCTCGGACAGATGTGCCAGAAGATTGATCCGGACATCAAGGTTACCGTTGAGGACAATCAGATCAAATTCGAGCGTCCCACCGATCTGCCCCGTCACCGCAGCATGCACGGTCTGTACCGCGCGCTGGTGCACAACATGGTCGTGGGTGTGTCCGAAGGTTTCACCACCCAGCAGGAACTGGTGGGCGTCGGCTACAGGGTAGCCGTCCAGGGCCAGCTCCTCATTTTCTCCCTCGGTTATTCCCACGAGATTCATCTCATGCTTCCCGACGAGGTCAAGGCTGAACTGCCCGACGTCCGTAAGGGCGAGAATCCCCGTCTGGTGCTTAAGAGCTGCGACAAGCAGCTTGTGGGCCAGGTAGCCGCCAAGGTGCGTTCATTCCGCAAGCCGGAGCCGTACAAGGGCAAGGGTATCAAGTTCGTCGGCGAGCAGCTTCGTCGCAAGGCCGGCAAGACCGCATCCGCTAAATAATAGGAGGATTGAATTATGGCACTCAATAAAATTGAAAGAAGAAGAAGGATCCACTACCGCATTCGCAAGCATGTCAACGGTACTGCAGAGCGTCCCCGCATGGTCGTATTCCGCAGCAACAAGCAGATCTACGTGCAGGTCGTGGACGATCTCCAGGGAAAGACCCTCGTGGCCGCCGCTTCCAACGACAAGGAGCTCGCAGCACAGTGCAAGGGCAAATCCGGCATCGAGGCTGCAGCCGTCGTCGGCAAGGCTATCGCCGAACGCGCTCTCGCCAAGGGAATCACCACTATTGCATTTGACCGTGGCGGATATCTTTTCCACGGCAGGGTTAAAAGTTTGGCAGACGCTGCCCGTGAAGGCGGTCTCATTTTCTAATCAGACACACTATGGCAAATACAAACGTTAAAAGAGTAAAGACATCTGACCTTGAGCTTAAGGACAGACTGGTCGCCATCCAGAGGGTTACCAAGGTAACTAAGGGCGGTCGCCACTTCCGCTTCGCAGCCATCGTCGTCGTTGGCGACGAGAACGGTGTCGTCGGTTACGGCCTCGGTAAGGCCAATGAGGTCACTGCAGCTATCGCAAAGGGTGTGGAGGATGCCAAGAAGAATCTTGTCAAGATTCCTGTCATCAACACCACCATCCCTCACGAGCAGGAGGCAAAATTCGGCGGTTCCCGCGTATTCATGAAACCCGCAGCTCCCGGTACCGGTGTAAAGGCCGGTGGTGCTATGCGCGCTGTGTTTGAGTCCGCAGGTATCCAGAACGTCCTTGCCAAGTCAAAGGGCTCATCCAACCCTCACAACCTTGTGAAGGCTACCGTGACTGCCCTGACCCAGATGAGGGACGCCTACACCGTGGCCGGACTTCGCGGTATCCCTATGAACAAGGTTTTCAACGGCTAGGAGGACACGATTATGGCAAAACTCAGAATTACCCAGATTATCAGCAGCAACGGAGAGACCAGGCGTCAGAAGGACAACCTCAGGTGCCTTGGAATCCGCCGCATGCATCAGACAGTCGAGGTGGAGCAGAATCCCGTCACCATGGGACAGCTTGCAAAGATTGCCCATCTCGTTAAATATGAAGTTATTGACTAAGGAGGACCGTGATTATGAAACTTGAGAATCTCGCACCTGCAGCAGGTGCAACCAAAACAAGCAAAAGATTAGGTCGCGGTCAGGGTTCCGGTAAGGGCGGCACTGCCACTCGCGGTACCAAGGGCGCACAGGCTCGCGCAGGATATGAGCACAAGATCGGCTTTGAAGGCGGTCAGATGCCTATCCAGAGGCGTTTGCCTAAGTTCGGCTTCAAGAACCCCACCAGAGTTGAGTACAAGGCTGTGAATCTTAAGGATATCGAGGCTCTCGCCGCCCGCATGGGCGTGGCCGAGCTCGGTGTTGAGGATTTCAAGGCCGCAGGTCTGGCTGGCAAGAATGACCTGGTAAAGGTCCTTTCCGTCGGTGAGATCAGCGCTGCGCTGACCATTACTGCGGATGCATTCTCCAAAACTGCTGTTACCAAAATCGAGGCCGCCGGCGGTAAGGCGGTCGTAAGCGAATAAATGAGATGAAGAAGTTTATTGAGACAATCAAGAACATCTTCAAGATCGAAGAGCTCCGGAAAAGGATCGTGTACACCTGCCTTCTGATACTTGTGTATCGTTTGGGGTGCTTCGTGGTCCTTCCCGGCATCGATCCTTCGATGCTGGCACGCTTCCAGCAGAACACTTCAGAAGGCCTCGTGGGCTTGCTGAACATGTTCTCCGGCGGCGCTTTCGGTAACGCTTCCATCTTCGCGCTGGGTGTGATGCCCTACATCTCGGCATCTATCGTCATCCAGCTCCTCGGTGTGTTTGTCCCTTACTTCCGCAAACTCCAGATGGAGGGCGAAAGCGGCCGTAAGAAGATGAACCAGATGACACGCTGGCTTACCATCGTGATCATCTGCATCCAGGGACCGGCCTATATGGCGGCCCTTCACAGCCAGATCCCCGGACAGGCTTTCGTAGCAGTCCAGCAGCTGGGTTGGAGCAATTTCTTCTTCAATCTGGTCTCCACAATCATCCTGATGGCTGGTTCCATGTTCGTCATGTGGCTTGGTGAGCGTATCACCGACCGCGGTATCGGCAATGGTATCTCCCTCATCATCATGATCGGTATCGTAGCACGTCTGCCTTACGCAGTCGTTGCTGAGGTTGGTGCCAAGCTTAGCGCCAACACCGGCGGTGCCATCCTGCTTATCGTGGAGTTCCTGATCTGGTTCTTCGTTATCATTGCGGCTATCGCGCTTGTGCAGGCTGTGCGCAGGGTTCCTGTGCAGTACGCCAAGAGAGTAGTCGGCAACCGTCAGTACGGCGGTGTACGTCAGTACATCCCCCTCAAGATCAATGCTGCCGGCGTTATGCCTATCATCTTTGCACAGGCTCTGATGCTCTTCCCTCTGATCTTCTCCCGCTGGGATGCCACCAGAGGACTTGCCGCTACGCTCGGAAACTATACCGGATTCTGGTATAACTTCATTTTCTTCCTCCTCGTCGTGGTGTTCACCTATTTCTATACGGCTGTCACCGTCAATCCCCAGCAGATGTCTGAGGATATGAAGCGCAACGGAGGTTTCATCCCGGGAGTCAAGCCCGGTAAGAAAACGATGGAGTATCTGGATACGGTGATGTCGAGAGTGACCCTCCCGGG
The DNA here is from genome assembly GCA_017634595.1 of Bacteroidales bacterium. GTDB lineage: Bacteria > Bacteroidota > Bacteroidia > Bacteroidales > UBA932 > Cryptobacteroides. The sequence continues at coordinate 7,108 of JAGBNC010000005.1, read as the reverse complement.
ATCCATTTTACTCGGCATCATTTCCATTCTTCCTGCAATCGCTATCATCCTGGGTGTGAACAACTCCTTCGGCAGCTTCTTCGGCGGTACTTCGCTGTTGATTCTCGTGGGCGTTATCCTGGATACGCTGCAGCAGGTTGAAAGTTATTTGCTTATGCGTCATTACGACGGCCTCATGAAGACCGGCCGTCTGAGCGGACGTTCAGGAATGTAATTCTCCAGAAAAATTCAAGGTAAGATGGTTAAGCCCAAGACAGAAGAGGAAATTGAACTCCTGAGGGAGAATGCAATAATCGTCTCCAAGACTCTCGCGGAGGTTGGCAAGCATGTCGCCCCCGGTGTCACTACCAAGGAGCTGAACAAGCTCGCCGACGATTTCATCCGTTCCCACGGAGCAGTTCCCAGCTTCCTCGGTTATGAGGGCTTCCCCGCAGCGCTTTGTATGTCTGTCAACGATGTTGTGGTGCACGGATTCCCGTCAGACTACGTCCTCAAGGAGGGCGACGTGGTATCCGTCGACTGCGGCACGTTGTACAAGGGCTACCAGGGCGATTCGGCATACACTTTCCCCGTAGGGGAGGTGGATGCCGAAACCCGGCGGCTCCTCGACGCTACTAAAGCTTCCCTCTACAAGGGAATCGAAGCGGCTGTGGCGGGCAACAGAACCGGCGATATCGGATACGCGGTACAATCGTACGTAGAAGCGTTGGGCTTTTCGGTCGTCAGAGAACTGGAAGGCCACGGGCTCGGTCGCGAAATGCACGAGCAGCCCGGCGTGCCCAATTACGGGCGCAGGGGCAAGGGTACGCACCTTGTGGAAGGAATGGTTATATGTATTGAACCCATGATCAATGCGGGCGGGAAAAGTGTGTACCTCGACCGCAACGGTTGGGCGGTTCATACATCCGACCACAAGAAATCTGCCCACTACGAGCTTACGGTTGTTGTCCGGAAAGGCAAGGCTGAGCAGCTGTCAACCTTCGATTTTATCGAGAAAGATCCCAAGATCAATTTTTAAAGTGTTTTTTTAATGTCGAAACAAGTAGCTATAGAACAAGATGGGAAGGTCATCGAGACCCTTCCGAACGCGATGTTCAAAGTCGAGCTTGAGAATGGTCATGTCCTGCTGTGCAATATCTCAGGAAAAATGCGAATGAACTTTATCCATATCCTTCTGGGCGACAGAGTGAGAGTTGAAATTTCACCTTATGATTTGACCAAAGGCAGAATATCTTTCAGATACAAATAAAATTTTTCACGATATGAAAGTCAAAACATCCATCAAGAAGCGCAGCGAGGATTGCAAGATAGTCCGCCGCAAGGGCCGTCTGTACGTGATCTGCAAGAAGAACCCCAAGTTCAAGATGCGTCAGGGATAATAATCAGTAACAAATTAAGTAAAGTATAATTATGGCACGTATAGCCGGTGTTGATTTACCTAACAACAAACAAGGAGAAATAGGTCTGACCTATATCTTCGGTATCGGCCGCAGCTCCGCCAGGAAGATTCTTGACAAGTGCGGTATCGATAGAACCATTAAAGTGGGTGACTGGAACGACGAACAGATTGCCAAGATCCGTACCGAGATCAACGAAGAGTACAAGATCGAGGGTGAGCTCCGCTCCTCTGTCCAGATGGACATCAAGCGTCTCATGGATATCGGTTGCTACCGTGGCATCCGTCACAGGGCAGGTCTTCCTGTCCGCGGACAGAGCACCAAGAACAACGCCCGTACCAGGAAGGGCAAGAAGAAGACCGTTGCCAACAAGAAGAAGGCGACCAAGTAATCAGATGAATTATGGCAAAGAAAACTACAACATCCAAAAGAGTTGTTAAGGTTGAAGCTTATGGCGAGGCCCATATTTCATCAACCTTCAACAACGTGATCGTTTCCCTTACCAATGCCCAGGGCCAGGTGATCAGCTGGGGCTCTGCAGGTAAGTGCGGTTTCAGAGGTTCCAAGAAGAACACTCCCTACGCTGCCCAGATGGCTGCCGAGGATGCTGCCAAAACAGCATACGATGCAGGCCTCCGCAGGGTAAAATGCTACGTCAAAGGTCCCGGTTCGGGCCGTGAGTCCGCCGTCCGCACCATCAACAATGCAGGTATCATCGTGACCGAGATCATCGACGTCACCCCTATGCCTCACAACGGATGCAGACCTAAAGGCCGTCGTAAAGTTTAATTTATAAATCAGAATTACTATGGCAAGATATACAGGTCCCAGCACCAAGATCGCCCGTAAGTTCGGCGAGCCTATTTTCGGTTCAGATAAGTATTTCGAGAAGAGAAACTTCCCTCCGGGACAGCACGGTCTGGCTTCCAAGCGCAAGAAGCAGAAGGAGTACGGTACCCAGCTCAAGGAGAAGCAGAAAGTCAAGTATATGTACGGTGTCCTGGAGCGTCAGTTCCGCAACACCTACAACAAGGCCACCCGCATGGCCGGACAGAAGGGTGAGAACCTTATCCTCCTCCTCGAGTCCCGCCTTGACAATGTAGTGTACCGTCTGGGCATCGCTCCCAGCCGCGCTGCAGCCCGTCAGCTCGTGTCCCACCACCACATCACCCTCAACGGCGACGTGTGCAGCATTCCTTCCGCACAGGTCAAGCCCGGTGACACCGTGGCAGTGCGCGAGCGCTCCAAGAGCCTTGAGGTCATCCAGGCAAGCGTCGCTTCCGTGACCAAGTACTCATGGCTCGAGTTCGACAACAAGACTCTCGTCGGCAAGTTCCTCAACCTCCCGACCCGCGCAGAGATCCCCGAGACTATCAACGAGCAGCTCATCGTCGACCTCTATTCCAAGTAACAGTTAACACCAACAAAAGATTAATATGGCAATCTTAGCATTCCAGAAACCCGACAAGGTGATCGTGCTCGAAAGCACCGATACCGTGGGCCGCTTTGAATTCCGTCCTCTTGAGCCCGGATACGGCCAGACTATCGGCAATGCTCTCCGACGCATTCTTCTTGCATCGCTCGAGGGTTTTGCGATTTCCCAGATCAAGATTGTCGGAGTTGACCAGGAGTTCCAGACCATTCCCGGCGTTATCGAGGGTATGCAGGACATCATCCTCAACCTCAAGCAGGTGAGATTCCGCCGCATGGTCGAGTCCGTCGATTCCGAGACTGTCAACATTACCATCAGCGGCAAGCATGAGTTTACCGCTGAAGATATCTCCAAAGGATTGTCTTCTTTCAAGGTGTTGAACCTCGATCAGCATATCTGTTCTCTTGAGCCTTCAGTCAAGCTCGAAATCAGCATCACCATCACCAAGGGCCGAGGCTTCGTGCCCGCCGAGGAGAGCCGTGACGAGAACACGCCTATCGGCACCATTCCCGTGGATGCCATCTATACTCCTATCCGCAAGGTCAACTGGAGCGTGGACAACTGGCGTGTCGAGCAGAAGACTGACTACGAGAAGCTCACTCTGGAAGTGGAAACCGATGGTTCCATCAGCCCTGAGAACGCGCTCGAGGAAGCTGCCAATATATTGATTTACCATTTCCGGCTTTTCACCGACGACAAGAAGGTGTCCCTGGAGAACGCAGTTGAGTCCACCGCCGGTGAGCTCGACGAGGAGTCGCTCCGCACAAGGCATCTGCTTATGTCCAAGCTTGCAGACGTAGGTCTTTCGGTGCGTGCCTTCAACTGCCTCAAGGCGGCTGAGATCGAGACATTCGCTGATCTCGTGTCCTACACCCGTCCTGAGCTTATGAAGTTCCGCAACTTCGGACGCAAGAGCCTGCACGAGATTGAGCTTCTGGTCGAGAAGATGAAGCTCGAGTTCGGAATGGACGTCACCAAGTATAATATCGAACCCAAGAAAAAAATTGAACTTCAGTAGAGATGAGACACAATAAAGCAATCAATCATCTGGGACGTCAGAGCGGTCACCGCAAGGCTATGCTCGCCAATATGGCTTCTTCCTTGATTATGCACAAGCGCATCAACACTACCGTGGCCAAGGCCAAGGCTCTCAAGAGCTATGTTGAGCCGCTTATCACCAAGTCCAAGGAAGACACCACACACTCCCGCCGTGTAGTGTTCAGCTACCTCAAGGACAAGAACGCAGTTGCGGAGCTTTTCCGCACCGTGGCTCCCAAGGTGGCCGACCGTCCGGGCGGATACACCCGCGTGCTTCACACCGGATTCCGTCAGGGAGATGCAGCCGAAATGGCTCTGATCGAACTCGTTGACTTCAACGAAGCCGCACTCGCAAGTGCACCTAAGGCCGAGAAGAAGGCGACCCGTCGTAGCCGTGCCAAGAAGGCCGAGGCCCCTGCCGCAGAGGCTCCCGCACAGGAGCAGAAGGCGGAATAAGTCTGGATTTAAGACTAAGCCCCGACCAAGCAAAATGGCCGGGGCTTTGCTTTCCGCTCTTTTTTGATTAATTTAGCAGTATAAAAACACTAACCCGATATGAATCCACTATTCTATGCGGTTCCGTGCGCTTCTCTGATAGCGCTTCTGTTCGCCTTTATCTTCTATCGTCAGATGAAGAAACAGGACGAGGGAACCCCTACTATGAAGCAGATCGCTCAGTACGTGCGCGAGGGCGCCATGGCTTATCTTAAGCAGCAGTACAAGGTTGTGATCATTGTGTTTGCCATTATGGCTGTGTTCTTTGCTATACTGGCCTATGTGTTCCACGTGCAGAACCCCTGGGTTCCGTTTGCATTCCTCACCGGAGGCTTCTTCAGCGGACTTGCCGGCTTCATCGGCATGAAGACCGCTACCTTCGCTTCCGGCCGTACTGCAAACGCTGCACGCCGCAGCCTCAACGCCGGCCTGAAGGTGGCTTTCCGCAGCGGCGCCGTGATGGGCCTCACCGTTGTGGGCCTCGGGCTTCTGGATATCGCCCTGTGGTATATCCTGCTCAATGCATTCGTGGTTGAAGCATCTGAAGCACAGAAACTTGTAGTCATAACCACCACCATGCTCACCTTCGGAATGGGTGCCTCTACCCAGGCCCTGTTCGCTCGCGTAGGCGGTGGTATCTATACCAAGGCTGCCGACGTAGGCGCCGACATTGTGGGTAAAGTGGAGAGCGACCTCCCCGAGGACGATCCCCGCAACCCTGCCACTATCGCCGACAACGTGGGCGACAACGTGGGTGACGTGGCCGGTATGGGCGCTGACCTCTACGAGAGCTACTGCGGATCCATCCTCAGTACCATGGCTCTGGGCGCCTCTGCATTCTATGCGCTTGGCCCTGAGATGCAGACCAAGGCAATCATCGCCCCTATGCTTATCGCTGCCGTGGGCGTGGTGCTTTCTGTCCTCAGCATTTTCACCGTACGTACCAAAGAGGGGGCAGGCATGGCCCAGCTCCTCAAGAGCATGAGTTTCGGTACCAACCTGGCCGCTATCCTGAGCGGTGTGGCTACTTTCGGCATCCTTGCGCTGGTGTTCGGCACAGCCGACAATGACTGGTGGCATTTCTCCTGCTCCGTGGTCTCCGGTCTGCTGGCCGGCGTGGTGATTGGCAAGGCCACCGAGTACTATACTTCACATTCTTACAAGCCGACGCAGAAGCTTGCTGAGGCATCCAAGACCGGTCCCGCTACCGTCATCATCAACGGTGTCGGCCTCGGAATGATATCTACCGCAGTGCCCGTGATTGCCATTGTGTGCGCAATCGTGCTTGCATACTTGTTCGCCATCGGTTTTGACGTGCAGAACATGATGACCGCCGCCAGCCTTTCCAAGGGCCTCTACGGCGTGGCTATCGCTGCTGTGGGTATGCTTTCCACCCTTGGTATCACTCTCGCTACCGACGCATACGGCCCTATCGCCGACAACGCCGGCGGCAACGCCCAGATGAGCGAGCTTGAACCCGAGGTTCGCGAGCGCACCGACGTGCTCGACGCCCTTGGCAATACCACCGCCGCTACCGGCAAGGGATTCGCCATCGGCTCTGCTGCCCTGACTGCACTTGCTCTGCTCGCTTCTTATATTGAAGAGATCAAGATAGCCCTGGAGCGTACCGGCGCCTATGTGGCCGGTGTCGCAGGGCAGGTGAAGGCTGCTGATGCATCCATCCTTGACATTCTGAACAACTACAACGTGTCCCTGGTGAATCCTACCGTGCTTGCGGGCGTATTCATCGGCTCCATGATGGCATTCCTCTTCTGCGGCCTCACCATGAACGCGGTAGGTCGTGCAGCCTCCAAGATGGTGGTTGAGGTGCGCCGTCAGTTCCGTGAGATCAAGGGCATCCTTACCGGAGAAGGCACTCCCGACTATAAGCGTTGCGTGGAGATTTCCACCAAGGCTGCTCAGCATGAGATGCTCGGGCCTTCACTGCTTGCCATCATAGTTCCTGTGCTGGTGGGCTTGGTGCTCGGCGTGGCCGGCGTACTCGGTCTGCTTATCGGCGGACTCGGTGCAGGCTTCGTACTTGCAGTGTTCATGTCCAACTCAGGCGGTGCCTGGGACAATGCCAAGAAATTCGTTGAAGAAGGTCACTTCGGCGGTAAGAGCTCCGAGTGCCATCATGCTACTGTGGTGGGCGATACCGTAGGCGACCCGTTCAAGGATACCAGCGGTCCTTCGCTCAACATCCTCATCAAACTCATGAGCATGGTGAGCATCGTGATGGCCGGCCTCACCGCCAGCTTCCACCTGCTGTAGGACTCTCTTTTGACCAACAGACGGGCAAGGCCTTTTTTCAACCATGGGACCTTGCCCGTTATAATATTAATAATTAACTTTGTAACGGTGGAAGGACATAATTATGACATGGAGGCTTTGTTCCGGCAGCATTTCAGGCCGTTGTGTCTTTATGCCCTGCACTTTCTTGATGATGCGGATGATGCCGAGGACGTTGTCCAGGAGTGCTTCCTTTCACTGTGGCAGAACAAGGTGGAGAATCCAAAGTCATGGCTATATACGGCCGTCCGCAACAGGAGCATAGACCGCCTGCGTTCGCATCGCGCTTTTGATTCTGTCCCTGAAAGCTTGGCCGAAGAACTCTCTTTCGATGAAATAGTGTCCCGTAGTGAGCGGGAAGCGCGTTTGTGGTCTGCGGTGGAGGCCCTGCCCGAGCAGCGCCGTCGCTGTCTTGTCATGGCAAAGCGTGACAATATGACTTACAGCGAGATAG